>CAVVFL010000022.1:0-752751 GCA_963747375.1 Ilumatobacteraceae bacterium | reverse complement strand
CAACTCCTCGGCCGTGTCCATCCCGGCCCGCGACAGCAGATCGTCGTAGCCGGAACGGAATTCTTCGGGGTCCTCCTTATATCGGGCGAAGAGGCCGAGAGCGAACAGCAGCCCATAGGTGTAGGGCCAGTTGTAGAAGTCGAGCGTCGTAGTAGTGCGGCTTGAGCAACCACATGTAGGATGGCGGTGCGCTGGTCGAGCCCATCGCCGTATGCCGCACGTTGGGCGGCGTGCGACAGCTCGCACAACTCGGCCGCGCTCAGCGTGCGCCGCCGGCGGTGGGCGAACACCTAGGTCTCGAACAGGAAACGTGGAATGGATGTCGACGATGACCTGGTTGGTGCCCGCAGGTCGACATCGAGCTGGGCGAGCCGTTCGGCTCCCGACATCCGCGCCAGCCCGGCCTCGACGACGAGTGTCTCGCAGAAGATGCTCGCCGTCTCCGCCAGCGCCATCGGGAGCTGTCGCTGCAGGGGCGTGCGCCCGCCAGCATCGTGTTGTGGTAGGCGTGGCCGAGTTCGTGCGCGGTGGTCTGTGTGGAATCGGCCGAACCCGACCAGTTGAGCGACGCCAGCGAGCGGTCGTCCGACGAACGATGCGCAGAATGCGCCTCCGCTCTTGCCGGGCCGTCGGGCGGCGTCGATCCACTGCTCGTCGAGGGCGCGATCGACCAGACCGCCGAGCGTGTTGCTGTATTCGGAGAACGCCGACCGGACGATGTCGACACCGTCGTCCCACGACATCTCGGCGCCGGCGAACGGCAACGGTGCCACGAGGTCCCACCACGGCAGACCGGCCGCCGGATCGTGGCCGTGAAGCCCTGCCTTCGTGCGCATCCAGCGGCGCAGGTCGGGCAGCGCAGCGGTCACGGCGGCCTGCATGGCGTCGAACGTCGAACGGCTCGTGCTGTTGGCGAACAGTGACGCGTCGATCGTAGCGGCCACCCGCGGGACGTTCGAGACGATGGCTTCGCCCTTGATCGCATTCATCGCAGCTGCCACCGGCACCTCGATCGTCGGCCAGGCCCGGATTTCCGCGTCGTAGGCGGCTCGTCGAACCGACGGATCCGGATCGGTGGCGAGCCCCGGACGGCAGGCATCGGCAGAGCCTCGGAGCCGGCGGGCAGCTCGACGTGGACCGTCACCTGTGACGTGACGTCGTTGTGCAGTCGCCCCCGCGCTCCCGAGCCGGTGACCGACAGTTCCGCAGCGAGGTGCTCCTCCGACTCGGTCATCTGATGCTCGGCCCGCGCGGCCAGACGCACGAGTGGGCCGCGGTGCTCGGCGACCGTGTCGCTCAATGCGGCCAGTTCGTCGACGCCGAGGAGGCAACCCAGTCAGCGAGCCAGCGCGGTCAGCGGACGCAGCGTCGCGTCGATCTGCCGATCTCGCCGAAGCCGACTGCACCGGCGCGTTCGCGTGAATCGGTCGCCACGAATGCGTACGTGTACACCCGCAGGATCGCCAGCTCGGCGCTCACCCGATTCAGCTCGTCGATCGCTCGATCGGTTGCGACGGCGTCCACGGCGTCGGGCGTCCACGACGTATGGGCGCGAATGTCGAGCTCGTCGAACAGGGCCCCGACGCGGCCGACGTCAGCCGTCGAACCCGTACGCGTCGGTGAACGAGTCGCGCGTCGAGTGAGGCGTGGACGTCAACCGTGCTCCAGCGGGGGAGCGTCTTGTTGGTGTCGGACCGAGGGCCGAGTGCCGTCACGACGCACCAACCGTCTCGGTCGGCGCCACGTCGGCCACGAACGCCGCGTTGGTGAAGTGGATCCGGAACCCGAGCTGTTCGTACAGCGTGACCGCGGCGGTGTTGTCGGCGTCGACGTAGAGCATCGCCGTCGAGATGCCACGACCGGCGAGGTGCTCGAGGCCGGCGAGCGTGAGTTGCCGGCCGAGGCCACGGCCGTGGAAGTCGGGGTCGACCGCGATGACGTAGATCTCACCGATCATGTCGTCGCCGGGTGCCGTCGGTTCGTGCACCTTGGTCCAGCAGAACGCGGCCATGCGGCCATCGAGGTCGTGCACTCGGAACCCCTCCGGGTCGAACCACGCCTCCTGCTGGCGTTGACAGAACGTGTCGAGCGTCCATCCGCCCTGTTCGCCATGGGTGGCGAAGGCACGATTGTTGACCTGCAGCCACGCTTCGTCGTCGTCGCCGGGAACGAACGCCCTCGTTGCGACAGTGACGTCGAGACCCGTGGGCAGCGATCGGCGCATCTGGTAGAGGCTGCGACCCGACGCCATGCCGGCGTCGGCTGCCAGCAGTCGGTGGGTCGATGTCGGTTCGAACACCCACCAGTTGACCCGGCCGCCGCCGTCGGATGCGACGACGTCGAGCGCCGAGTCGATCAGCTCGGGTCCGATCGTCGCCATCTCGTACCGGTGGTGCGGGTGGATCACCAACTCGAAGGCGTAGGCGTCGTTGCCGCGTGATCTGCGCGTACGCGACCGGATGGTCGTGGCCGGGCTCGGACGCGAGGAACCCGGTGAACCCGTCGAGGCCGCCGTTGACGAGGTCGAGATACAGGTGGTCCGACAGCGGTCGCCGACCGTCGGCGCGCGCCGCTGCGTCGAGCAGTTCGGTGACGTGAGCGATGTCGTCGCTCGCCATCTGGCGTTTGATCTCGAGGCAACGCATGCATCGAGAGTACCCGGCGGGGCCCGTGGCGTCGACCCGACGGGTCGGCCGCGTGCTCGATGACAACTGCCGGCCGGGCCGTTGCGTACATTGCCCATTCAACGGGCGGGTGTATAGTTTTCCACAACCAGGTTCCCGCCACCTGGTTTGCAGCGACGGTTGGGATCCGCCTCCCGACCTCGCGCAGTGCGATGGCCCCCTCGAGGGGCCGTCGCCGCGTTTTCGGCCGGTAGCTGGGCGAACGGCAGCTCAGTCGAGCACGCGCAGTGCCCGGATCAGCGTGCGTTCGGCGGCGCGGAGCTGGCGTTCGGCCTCGTGAATCGCTGTGACCACGTCGTCACGCTCCGTGCCGACGAACCGTTCGGCGAGGCCGGCGACCCGCATTCGGTACTGGGCCACGTTGTCGGCGATCGCGGCCAGTTCGGCGGCGGTCGACTCGGTGGATCCGGCCATGGGGCGAAACCCTACCGGGAGCCCGACGGAGGCTCCCTCTACACTGCGCTCGGTGATTCCCGTCCGAGACGATCTCCGCGCCCTCGACGGCTACCACTCCGCCCAGGTCGACGTACGGGTGAGGCTCAACACCAACGAGTCGCCCGAACCACCTCCCGCCGCGTTCCGCGATGCCGTGGCCGCGGAAATGTCGCGCGTCGAGTGGCATCGGTATCCCGACCGCGCCGCGACCGCATTGCGAGCAGCCATCGCTGAACTCCACGGCGTGGACGCGGCGCAGGTGTTCGTCGCGAACGGCTCGAACGAGGTGCTGCAGACCGTGCTGCTCGCGTATGCAGGCCCGGGACGCACCGTCGCGACCTTCGAGCCCACGTACCAGATGCACGCCCAGATCGCCAGGGTGACCGGGGCGACCGTCGTCGAAGGCGAGCGCGCTGCGGACTTCACGCTCGATCCGGCCGAGGTCGAACGTGTGATCACCGAGTTCCACCCCCACGTGGTGTTCCTCACCTCGCCGAACAACCCGACGGGTCTCGTCGAACCGGTCGAGCGGGTGGAGCAACTGCTGGCCCTCGCGCCGGGTCTCGTCGTGGTCGACGAGGCGTACGCGCAGTTCGCCGACTGGAGCGCGCTCGATCTGGTCGCAGAGGACCGGCCCCTCGTGGTGACCCGTACGTTCTCGAAGACCTGGTCGATGGCCGGTGCGAGGCTCGGATACCTCGTCGGGCCGACGTGGCTCGTGGCCGAACTCGACAAGGTGGTGCTCCCGTACCACCTCGACGCGGTCAAGCAGATCGCCGGGCGTCTCGCGCTGCGGTTCTCCGACGACATGAACGACCGCGTCGAGCACATCGTCGCCGAACGTGAACGGATCACCACCGCGCTCGGCGAACTCCCGCTCGACGTGTTCCCGAGCGGCGCCAACTTCGTGCTGTTCCGAGTCCGGCCCGGCGCTCTCGACGGGCACACGGTCTGGCAGGGCCTCGTCGACCGCAGCGTGCTGATCCGTGATTGTTCGAGTTGGCCCCGGCTGGAGAACTGTCTCCGTGTCACCGTCGGCACGCCGGACGAGAACACCGAGTTCCTGCAGGCGCTGGCCGACGTGTTCGTCGGTGCCGTCCGACCCTCGATGGAGTCCGCTCATGACCCGTACGTCCCGAACTGCGCAACGTCGACGATCGACCAAGGAGACCTCGATCGACGTCGACATCGATCTCGACGGCACGGGGAGCACCGACATCTCGACCGGTATCCCGTTCTACGACCACATGCTCGACCAACTCGGTCGGCACGGCGGATTCGACCTGCGTGTCCAGGCGGTCGGCGACCTCCAGATCGACACCCACCACACCGTCGAGGACGTGGCGATCGCCGTCGGGGAGGCGTTCGCCGACGCGCTCGGCGACAAGGCCGGCATTCGTCGGTTCGCGAGCGGCCGCTACCCGCTCGACGAGGCGCTGGTGGACGTCGCGCTCGATCTGTCGGGTCGGCCGTGGGTCGAATGGCACGTTCCGATGCCCGAGAGTCTTGCGCTCGGTGACCCCGCGTTCGACCCGCAGCTCGCCGAACACGCCGTCGCGTCGTTCGCCACGGCCGCCAACATCACGTTGCACGTCGAGTTGGTGCGTGGGCGCAACGTGCATCACATCATCGAGGCCACGTTCAAAGGCCTGGCGCGCACCTTCCGCGACGCGGTGCGGATCGACGACCCCGGCGGGGTGCCATCGACCAAGGGTGTGCTGTGACGCGACCCGTCATCGCGGTGCTCGACTACGGCATCGGCAATCTCCATTCGGCGCAGAAGGCGCTGGAGCACGAGGGGGCCGACGCTCGGCTCACGGCCGACCCCGGGCTGATCGCCGATGCCGACGGGGTGGTGCTGCCGGGCGTCGGCGCGTTCGGCGCGTGCATGGAGGCCCTGCGACTGAGCGAGCTCGAGGGGCCGGCACGCGACGCTGCAGCGTCCGGGCGCCCGTTCCTGGGCATCTGCGTGGGCATGCAGATGTTGTTCACGAAGTCCGAGGAGAACGAGGGCGCGGCCGGGCTGGACGTCATCCCCGGCACCGTCACATGGATTCCGCCGGGACCGAAGATTCCCCAGATGCAGTGGAACCGCCTCGACATCGTCGACCCGGCCGAGCCGATGCTGCGCGACCTCGGCGACGATCCGTACGTGTACTTCGTGCACTCACTGCACGGTGTGCCCGACGACGCCACGATGGTGGCGGCGACGGTCGAGTACGGCACCACGCTCAACGCCGCGTTCCGGCGCGACAATGTGTTCGCCGTGCAGTTCCATCCCGAGAAGTCGAGCCGCCCGGGCCTCCGGCTGCTCGCCAACTTCGTCGAGGTGTGCAGGTGATCGATCTCTACCCGGCCATCGATCTGCTGGGCGGGCGCGTGCGTCCGTCTCCGTCAGGGCGACTACGCCGACGAGACCGTGTACGGCGACGACCCGGTGGCGGTCGCTCGTGACTTCGCCGCGGCCGGCGCGGTGTGGGTGCACGTCGTCGACCTCGACGCGGCCCGTTCCGGCGACCCGGTCAATCGGCCCGTCGTCGCGGCGATCGCCGCCGCGCTGGCGGGCGTCGCTCGAGTGCAGACCGGCGGCGGCGTGCGGTCGCTCGACGACGCTCGCGAACTCGCCGACGCCGGTGTCGCACGGGTGGTGATGGGCTCCGCGGCGATCCGCGAACCGGCCCTCGTCGAAGCCGCCTCCGCGGTCGTGCCCGTTGCCGTGGGCCTCGATCACCGCGACGGGGAAGTGGCGGTGCACGGCTGGACCCAGGGGAGCGGGGTGATGCTCGACGACGCCTACGGGCTGTTTCCGACCGCGGCGGTGTTCGTCGTGACCGACATCGGCCGCGACGGCATGCTGGACGGTCCCGACATCGACGGGCTCACGAGGTCCGCGCAACTCGCCGGGGCGCCGGTCATCGCCAGCGGCGGCGTGTCGTGCCTGGACGACGTGGTGGCACTTGCCCGGATCGCGAATCTGGGCGGGATCATCACCGGCAAGGCGGTCTACGAAGGACGGTTCACCGTGGTCGAGGCGATCGAGGCGTTGGCGCAGCTGTGAGGGTCGCTCGCGTCATCCCGTGTCTCGATGTGACCGAAGGTCGAGTCGTGAAGGGCACCAACTTCGTCGATCTCGTCGATGCCGGCGACCCGGTCGAACTCGCCGCCCGCTACGACCTCGAGGGCGCCGACGAGCTGGTCTTCCTCGACATCACCGCATCCAGCGACAACCGCGAGACCACCGTCGAGATGGTCCGGCGGGTGGCCGACGAGGTCTACATACCGTTCACCGTCGGCGGCGGCATCCGCACGCTGGAGGACGCTCGGCGAATGCTGCGCGCCGGTGCCGACAAGGTCAGCGTGAACACGGCGGCGGTCGAGCGACCGGAGTTGATCGGCGAGATCGCAGCCGAATTCGGAGTGCAGTGCGTGGTGTGCGCCATCGACGCGAAACGTCGGTCAGACGACGGATCATCAGTGGACGGCTGGGAGGTCTACCTGCACGGCGGTCGGACACCGACGGGCATCGACGCCGTCGAGTGGGCCCGCGAGGCTGTGCGTCGAGGCGCCGGTGAAATCCTGCTGACGTCGATGGATCGTGACGGCACCCGCGAGGGCTTCGACCTCGACCTGACCCAGGCGATCGTCGATGCCGTCACCGTGCCGGTGATCGCCAGCGGTGGAGTCGGTTCGATCGACCACCTCGTCGAAGGCGTCGCCATCGGGCGCGCCGACGCCGTGCTGGCGGCGTCGATCTTCCACTTCCGTGAGCACACCGTCGCCGACGCCAAAGCGAAGATGGCCGCGGCGGGCATCACCGTTCGCCCCGGTCGTCGCGTAGCGTTCGCCGGGATGAGCACGCCGGCAGTCACCACAGAACGACGCGAGGGCGTCCTGATCGTCCATCTCGACGACGGCAAGGCGAACGCGTTGTCGTTCGACGTGATCGCTGCGATCCAGGGAGCGATCGACGAAGCGGAGGCCGACGACTCGGTCGGTGCGCTGGTGATCAACGGTCGGCCCGGTCGGTTCTCGGCGGGCTTCGATCTCGCAGTCATGTTCGGCGACGACCTGTCGGCGATCATCGACCTGGTCGCCGACGGCGGAGCGCTCGTCCAGCGGCTGTACGGATGCCGGGTTCCGGTTGTCGCCGCCTGCACCGGTCACGCACTCGCCGCCGGCGCCCTCGTGCTGCTCGGCTGCGATGTGCGCGTCGGCGCCGACATCGACGCGAAGGTCGGGTTGAACGAGGTGGCGATCAAGATGGTGCTGCCCGACTGGGCGTTCACGATCGCCGGCGAGCGACTCAGCAAGCGTCATGCGCAACGGGCCCTCGCCACTGCGCGTCTGACCACCCACGCGACGCTGTCGATGTCGGGTACATCGACGAGGTGGTCGCCGCCGACGAGGTGCTCGAACGCGCCGTCGCGATGGCCGGCGAGCTGGCCTCGACGCTCGACGCGTCGGCCTACCAGCGCACGATCCGCAAGCTGCGCGGTCCGGCTCTCGACCTGATGGCGGCGCAGATCGCCGACGACCGCGCCGCCGGCGCCAGCCCCCTCTGACCGGCGGTAGGCCGACGCAGGGGTCGGCCCCCTTTTGCGACGCCGTGGCGACGGGTGGTCACGGGCTGGGTAGGGTCGCCGGTATGGCCAAACCCAACGTGAATCCCAAGATGGAATACCGCCGGCTCGGCAATACGGGCCTCAAGGTGAGTGTGTTGTCGTTCGGCAGTTGGGTCACGTTCGACACCCAGCTCGACACCAACTTGGCGCTCGAATGCATGGCCGCGGCCGGCGACGCCGGCTGCAACTTCTTCGACAACGCCGAGGCGTACGCCGGCGGCAAGAGCGAGACGATCATGGGCGAAGTGTTCCGTGAACTCGACTGGCCGCGTTGGTCGTACGTCGTGACGACGAAGGTGTTCTGGGGGCTGCACCGCAACACGCCCAACATGAACAACACGCTCAACCGCAAGTACCTGATGCAGGCGATCGACGCGTCGTTGGAGCGGTTCGGGCTCGACTTCGTCGACGTCCTCTACTGCCACCGCGCCGACCCCGACACCCCGATCGAGGAGACGGTGTGGGCGATGAGCGACATCATCACCGCCGGCAAGGCGCTGTACTGGGGTACGAGCGAGTGGTCGGCCGACGAGATCCGTGCAGCGATCGACATCGCCGAACGCCATCACCTGCACAAGCCGGTCACCGAGCAGAGTCAGTACAACCTGCTCGAGCGCAAGAAGGTCGAGCGCGAGTACGCCCGGATCAACACCGACTTCAACTACGGCAACACCATCTGGAGCCCGCTCGCCTCGGGCCTGCTGACCGGCAAGTACAAGGACGGAATCCCCGAGGACTCGCGCGCGGCGCTCGAGGGCTACAGCTGGCTCGCCGGCCGGTTGAGCGATGCCGAGGCGATCGCCCGCGTCGAGAAGCTCCGCCCGATCGCGGACCGTCTCGGCTGCACGATGGCGCAGCTCGCACTTGCGTGGTGCACGAAGAACCCGCACGTGTCGACCGTGATCACCGGCGCGTCCAAGGTCAGCCAGGTGGTCTCGAACTTCGAGACCGTCGATGTGATCCCACTCCTCACCGACGAGGTGAAGGAGGAAATGGAAGCCGCCGTCGCCTCCTGACCCCGAAATCTGCGCACCAGTGTGCGCTGAGCGCACGAATCGCTCCAGATTTCGGATCGGGGAGGGTGAGGCGATGGGCGGAAGTTCGCTCCCGGTCGTCGACGGTACCCTTCCACCGATGGCTGCCGCCGACGACAAGCTTCCGATCAAGATGCTCAACGACCGCGTGTTGGTGCGCATCTCCGACAAGGACGGCGAACGCAAGTCGTCCGGTGGCATCGTCATCCCGGCGACCGCCCAGGTCGCCAAGCGCCTCATCTGGGCAACCGTGGTGGCCCAGGGCCAGAACGTGCGGTCGTGCGAAGTGGGCGACAAGGTGCTGTTCAGCCCGGAGGACCGCTACGAGGTCGAGGTGCAGGGTGAGGACTACGTGATGCTGCGCGAGCGTGAGTTGCACGCCGTGGCTGCGGAGCGCATCGAGGCGTCCACCGGGCTCTACCTCTGACACCTTTGGCGCCAGGGTCGTTGTTGTACCTTCAGGTCCTCACCGATCGAGGAGGACCCCATGATCAAAGTCAGCGTCATGTACCCGAAGTCCGAAGGCGCGACCTTCGACATGGACTACTACAAGACCGCACACATGGAGATCGTCGACCGGACGATGAAGCCGACCAAGTGGGAGATCGACTCGGGCATGGACGGCCCGTACATCGCGATCGGTCACCTGTACTTCGACTCGCCCGAGGCCATGGGGGCCGGTCTGGCCGAAGCGGGTGAAGCGACGGCCGACATCGCCAACTTCACCAACGCCGAAGCTGCGTTCCAGATCTCCGAAGTCGTCGCCTGACGCAACGCATCGGGTCGGCGCCACGGGTCCGCCCGTAGGCTGGCCCGATGCCCGAAGGGATCACGATCGCCGCCACGGACGAGCAGCTCGCCGGCGTGAAGTACGACGACAACGGCCTCGTCGCGGCCATTGCGCAGGACGTGACCAACGGTGACGTCCTGATGCTCGCCTGGATGAACGCCGAGTCCCTGCGGATGACTCTGTGCCGAGGGTCGGATGGTGTACTGGTCACGCAGCCGCCAGGAGCTGTGGCGAAAGGGCGACACGAGCGGCGACCGCCAGTTCGTGCGCGAGGCCTACTACGACTGCGACGCCGACGCACTGCTGTTCAAGGTCGAGCAGGAGGGCGCCGGCGCCTGCCACACCGGGGCTCGCACATGCTTCCACCGGTCGTTCGGCTGAGGCATCCGATGAAGATCCGACCTTCTCGCGCCGAGTTCCATTCCCACGCCGCCGAGCACACGATCGTGCCCGTGTGGACCGAACTGCTCGCCGATCTCGAGACGCCGGTTGCGGCCTACGTGAAGCTCGTCGGCGACGGGCCGGGCTTTCTGCTCGAGTCGGTCGAGGGCGCCGAGCGATGGGCGCGGTTCTCGTTCGTCGGTCGGAACCCGTCGGCCACGCTGGTGCTTCGTGATGGGATCGTCGAGCTCGACGGCCCGCTGCCGGATGGCATCCCGACCGATCAGGGCATGCTGGCCGCGCTCGAAGCGATGCTCGCCAGCTACACGAGTCCGACGTTCCCCGACCTCCCGCCGCTGCACGGGGGCATCATGGGATTCCTCGGGTACGACGTGATCCGCGAGGTCGAACACCTGCCCGACACACCGACCGACGACCGTGGGTATCCCGATGCGGTGATGTCGGTGATCGGTTCGCTGGCCGCGTTCGACCACTGGCGCCAGCGTGTGTACCTGATCGAGAGCGTGCCGACCCTCGGGCTCGATGCCGCCGGACTCGACGCGGCGTACGACGCCGCCGTCGAGCGGGTGCTGGAGGCCGTGGCGGATCTGGCCGCCCCACTTCCGTACACGCCCGTCGAGCCTCCGTCGATCGACGATGAACTGCCGGAACTGCACTCGTCGATGCCGGGCGGGTTGTACCAGCGCGCGGTGGAGGTCGCCAAGGATCACGTGGTCGCCGGCGACATCTTCCAGGTGGTGTTGGCCCAGCGCTACGACCTCGAGCTCGGAGCCGATCCGTTCGACGTGTACCGGGTGCTTCGCCAGGTCAATCCGTCGCCGTACATGTACTTCGTGCGTCATCCGGAGCTGACCATCGTCGGGTCATCGCCCGAGCCGATGGTGCAACTGCTCGGTCGCAAGGTGGTGTCACGCCCGATCGCGGGCACGCGCCGCCGCGGACGCACCGACGAACACGATCGCCTGATGGCCGCCGAGTTGATCGAGCATCCGAAGGAGCGGGCCGAACACGTGATGCTCGTCGATCTCGCTCGCAACGACGTCGGTCGGGTGGCCGAGTTCGGGTCGGTCAACGTCGACGAGTTGATGACGCTCGAGCGCTACAGCCACGTGATGCACCTCACCTCGCAGGTGTCGGGCCGACTTCGCGACGGTCTCGGACCGATCGACGTGCTGCGGGCGACGCTGCCTGCCGGCACGGTGTCGGGTGCGCCGAAGGTGCGGGCGATGGAGATCATCGACGAGCTCGAGCCGGTGAAACGTGGTCCCTACGCCGGGGTCGTGGGGTACATCGACTGGTCGGGCAATCTCGACACGGCGATCGCGATTCGCACCATGTTCGTCACGGGTGATGGTCGCACGGCGAGCCTGCAGGCCGGCGCGGGCATCGTCGCCGACTCGATTCCCGACGACGAGGATCTCGAGTGCCGCAACAAGGCCGCCGCGCTCCTCGCCGCGATCCCCGCCGCTCGCCGCATGACCGCGGCCCGCCGCGCCGCCGACACCCAAGCCTGACCCCGAACGCGACCCAAGACCGCCGAATTTCTCCTCGGGGTGCGCGCTGAGCGCGCAGCCTCGTGAGAATTTCGGAGGTGGGGGAGCTGGGGGAGGGTTGGGTCAGAAGATCAGGCCGAGCAGGAACAGCACGCTGAGGCCGGCGAATCCGACGGTGATGGCGGTGGCGAGCAGGATCAGAAGCGGGAACGACGTCACCGACTTGAGGGCGATCGACAACGCTACGAACTGCCCGGCGCGGGTTCCGACCGAGTCGCTCATCGCAAAGAACTGCCGGGACATCACCACCGCACTCTGGTCCTGAACGTCGTCGCTCGATTCGACCGTCTCGATGACCACGCGTTCGAGAGCCGGGATCACTGGAGATCAGCGACTGGATGTCGGTGACCAGCGCCGCGCTGATGGTGGTGATCGCCCACAGTCGAACCATTGCGAGCACGACACAGACGATGGCGACAACAGCCCCGAATCCGCCGAGCAGTATCCATGCGGTCTGGGTGCCGCCCGACAGCGCTGCGATGCCGAGGAGCAGCCCACCGACGCAGATCAGGACCACGATGGCCAGCGTCCCCGCAGCGAGTCGGGTGCCCCGGTGGACCAGTGTGAGGAAGCTGTCGACGGCGCGTTGGGCGAGATCTCGTTGCTCCGACATAGAGATGGAAGTGTGCCACGGCAAACTGGAGACGTGACTCCGCCTCCTGCTGCCATCGATGCCGACGCCCGCGATCATGTGATCGTCGAAGGCGCCGATGCGTCGACCTACCTGCACTCACAGATCGCTCAGGACATCCGCGAGCTGGCTGTCGGTGATTCGTGCTGGACGCTGGTGTTGGAGCCGACGGGCAAAGTCGAGTCGCTCGCACGCGTGACTCGGACCAGCGACGAGGTGTTCGACTTCGACACCGATGCGGGATTCGGAGACGCGCTCGCAGCTCGACTGAACCGGTTCAGGATCCGGGTGAAGGCGGAGGTCACCGTCGTTCCAGCCGCGTCCGACGCGCCGTCTCCGGCACACGAGGCCGCTCGGGTCGCCGCCGGATGGCCCCGGATGGGCACCGAGATCGTTCCCGGCGAGACCATTCCTGCGATCACCGGTGTCGTGCCGCTGGCCGTGAGCTTCACGAAGGGCTGCTATCCGGGCCAGGAGTTGGTGGAGCGCATGGATTCCCGCGGCGCCGATGCACCACAGTCGCTGCGGATCGTCGAGGTCACCGACGGTATGCACGTCGGTGACCCGCTCGTCGACTCCGCCGGCGCTCCTGTCGGCACGATCACGAGCATCTCACCGAGTGGTGACGTGGCGCTTGCCTACGTGAAGCGCGGCCACGACGTCGGTCGTCTCCCGGCTCATCTCATCACTCTCGCCACGCCCGAACCCGACCCCGAAAAATGAACGGGAGTGCGCGCTGAGCGCGCATTCCCATGCATGTTTCGGCGTGGGTGGCCGGAGATCAGGCGGCGGGGGCGGGGGAGAGGGTGCGGCGGATCGCGACCACGTCGGGGTTCTGACGGATGCCGATCAGCTCCGGGGAACCGTCGATGATCGACGCCAGCCCGGCCGGCGACGTGCCGGCGTCGGCGGCGGTTCGGAGCCAGCCGATCGCCACCGTCTGATCGCCCAGCGCGGCGGCGGCGCGGGCGACCGTCGCCGCAGCAAGCGTGTGCGGATGCCGTGCGTACCCCTCGGCCGCGTAGTGAGCCGCGTCCTCGAACCGGCCCACGCGGATGAGTTGGTTGGCGAGCACGTACTCGTTCCAGGGGTCACCGAAGGGAAACGGTTCCGGCAGGAGGTCGATCAGCGCGGCGATGTCCGCGGTGGGGAGCGTGACGGGCGGCGGCGGATCCTCGGGCCGGTGATGGCTCAGCGCGTTGACGAGGATGCGGCGGGCCTTCTGGTTCTTGCCGGCGCGCAACGCGTCGTCCGCGGCGTGCCACGGTGACACCGGCTCCTTGGCCGAGCCGAGCATCTGGAGCTGCGTGACGAGAATGAACCCGATGACGATCACGAACCCCCGGTACCGATCGTTCGTGAACGCCACGACGGTGAACGCCAGCGTGAGCCCGAGCGAGAACCACAACATGATGCGCTGCGCCCGGCCCGGGATGAGCCGATCGAGGGCTGTCGTGACGATGTTGCCACCGTCGAGCGGCAGGATCGGCACGAGGTTGAACAGCCCGATGACGGGTCCGGCCCAGAAGATCGCCCACGTCGCCGGGTTGCCGTCGAGCGACGACGGTGTCATCACGTCGGCGCCCATCGCGAAGAGAATGGCCACGCTCGTCACGATCTGGATGCCGGGTCCGGCGAAGGAGATGCCGATGTGCTCGAGTCGCGAGATGGGCCGTGTCGGAACGTAGGACGCGTAGCCGGCCAGGAAGTTGAGCGAGATCTCGGCGCGAGCGCCGGCCCGCCGTGCGGCGACCGCATGGCCGAGCTCGTGCAGCAGCGTGAACGCGGCGAGGGCGCCGGCGAGCCAGAGGCCGTATGCGTCGCCGTAGAGCACGACGATCAGCACCATCATCATGACGAAGCCGGGCCGTACGTGGACGGGGAACCCGAGCAACCGGAACATTCCTGTCGAGGCTACGACCGATTTGTCGGGCCGTGACGGCACGAGCCCGCAATCGGTCGACGGTCGCTGCCTAGACTCGGTCGACGTGACATACGTCTACGCCTTCGATCACAAGCACCGCCGCCCTCCGATGGAGTACAAGGACCTGCTGGGTGGAAAGGGGGCGAACCTCGCCGAGATGACGAGTGTGTTGAAACTCCCCGTGCCGCCGGGGTTCACGATCTCGACCGATGCCTGCCGTGACTACATGCACGCCGGCTGGCCCGCCGGCCTCGACGAGGAGATCGCCAAGCACGTCTTCAAGCTCGAGAAGGCAATGGGGCGCAAGCTCGGCGATCCGTTCGATCCGCTGCTCGTCAGTGTGCGCTCGGGAGCCAAGTTCTCGATGCCGGGCATGATGGACACGGTCCTCAACCTCGGTCTCAACGACCTGAGCGTGGAGGGGCTGGCCCACGTCACCAACGACGAGCGATTCGCCTACGACTCGTATCGCCGCTTCATCGCCATGTACGGCCGGATCGTGCTCGACGTCGACGGTGAGCCGTTCGACGAAGCGCTCGAGGCCGCCAAGGAGAAGGCCGGCGTCAAGTTCGACAACGAGATCTCGGCCGACGCGCTGCGCGAGCTGTGCGAGGACTACAAGGCCATCGTGCTGAAGTCGACCGGCCAGCCGTTCCCGCAGAAGCCGCGTGATCAGCTCGATGGTGCCGTCGAAGCCGTGTTCAAGAGCTGGAACGGTGCCCGCGCGATCGCCTACCGGGTGCGCGAGAAGATCGACCACGAACTCGGTACCGCGGTCAACGTGCAGACGATGGTGTTCGGCAACCGCGACGACAACTCCGGCACCGGCGTGGGCTTCACCCGCAACGCGGCGACCGGCGAGAACAAGCCGTACGGCGACTTCCTGATCAACGCCCAGGGCGAGGACGTGGTGGCGGGCATCCGCAACACCGAGGACCTCGACCACATGAAGAAGCACTTCCCGGTGATCCACGGCGATCTGCTGGAGATCTTTCGTCGACTCGAGCGGCACTACACCGACATGTGCGACACCGAGTTCACCATCGACCAGGGCAAGCTCTGGATGCTGCAGACCCGCGTCGGCAAGCGGACCGGTGCCGCGGCGCTGAAGATGGCCGTCGACATGACCAAGGGGACCGGCACGGGCTCGAACCGCTGGTCGATCAGTCGTGAAGAGGCGCTGATGCGCGTGTCGGCCGATCATCTCGACGCGGTCCTGCACCCGCAGTTCGCAACCAAGGGCAAGGTGCTCGCCAAGGGTCTCGGTGCCTCACCGGGTGCCGCCGTCGGGTCGGTCTACTTCACCGCCGACGAGGCCGATGCCGCTCATGAGCGCGGCGAGCAGGTCATCCTCGTTCGCAACGAGACCAGCCCCGAGGACGTACACGGCATGATGGCCTCGCAGGGCATCCTGACCGCCCGTGGCGGGCTCGTGAGCCATGCCGCTGTTGTCGCCCGAGGTTGGGGAACACCGGCGATCGTGGGCGCCGAGGACATCAAGATCAAGGGCGACAAGTTCACGGTCGGCGACATCGAAGTGCACAAGGGCGACGTCATCTCGCTCGACGGCACCACCGGCGAGGTCGTGCTCGGAGCGATGGAGATGCGCGCCGCGGAGCCGCCGCCCGAGTTCGAGACGATCCTCAAGTGGGCCGACGTGGTCCGCAAGGGCAAGCTCGGGGTTCGGGCCAACGCCGACACCGGCGAGGACGCGACGAATGCACGCGAACTCGGAGCCGAGGGCATCGGCCTGTGCCGCACCGAGCACATGTTCCTCGCCCCTGACCGTCTTCCGGTGGTGCGCGAGATGATCCTCGCCTCGACGCCGGCGCAGGAGGAGGCCGCGCTCGAGAAGCTGCGCGCCGTCCAGGAGGCCGACTTCATGGAGATCCTCGATGCCATGGACGGTCTGCCCGTCACGGTGCGCCTGCTCGACCCGCCGCTCCACGAATTCCTTCCGTCGGTCGAGGAGTTGCGGGTGAAGGAGGCGAGCAAGGGGCTCACCAAGAAGGAGCAGGAGCTGCTCAGCGCCGCCGAGGCATGGGCCGAGCACAACCCGATGATCGGTACCCGTGGCGTGCGTCTCGGTGTGATCAAGCCGGGTCTGTACGCCATGCAGGTGCGCGCGCTGCTGTCGGCCGCAGCGAAGCTGCGGGCCCTCGGCAAGAAGCCGATCGTCGAGATCATGATCCCGCTGACGGTCACGAAAGAGGAGATGGCGCTCGCCCGCAGCTGGGTGCAGGTCGAAGTCGACGCTGCGCTCAAGGGCATGAAGCGCAAGCCGCACATCACGATCGGCACGATGATCGAAACGCCGCGTGCGGCGATTCGCGCCGACGAGATCGCCGAGGTGTCGGACTTCTTCAGCTTCGGCACCAACGACCTCACGCAGCTGACGTTCGGCTTCAGCCGTGACGACGTCGAGAGCCGGATGATGCCGCAGTACCTCGAGCAGGGACTCTTGAAGGCGAACCCGTTCGACACGATCGACCAGTCGGGTGTCGGCGAACTCGTCCGGTTGGGAGCCGAGCGGGGCCGGGCGACCAAGCCCGGTCTCAAGCTCGGTGTGTGCGGCGAGCACGGCGGTGACCCCGCCTCGATCGACCTGTTCTACAACGCCGGGCTGGACTACGTGTCGTGCTCGCCGTTCCGGGTGCCGATCGCTCGCCTCTCCGCCGCGCAGGCAATCATCTCCGCCCGCTGATCGGTTACGCCGGTGCCAGGCACCGGCGTAACCTGTTTGGCCCGGCACCGTATGGCGGTGTCCGGGCTACATTGACCTCGGCATGGGGATCGTCGACGAGACATCGAACGGCTGCGGTCGACGGTGTCGATCGTCGACACGATCCAGCAGTACGTCGCGCTGAAGCGCGTCGGGCGCAACTGGGTCGGGCTGTGCCCGTTCCACGCGGAGAAGAGCGGGTCGTTCAACGTCCGTGAGGAGACGGGGCGGTACAAGTGCTTCGGCTGCGACAAGGGCGGCGACGTCTTCACGTTCATCCAGGAGATCGAGCACACCGACTTCCCTGGAGCGGTCGAGCACCTTGCCGCGAAGGCCGGCATCCAGCTCAACTACACGACGACGGGACAATCCAAGGAACGGGCACGGCGCAAGCAGCTCGTCGAAGCGATGGACGACGCCGTCGAGTGGTACCACCAGCGACTCCTGACCGACCCGGACGCCCGGGCGGCCCGCGACTACCTGCGTCGCCGGGGGTTGGCCGGTGACGTCGCGCGTCAGTTCAAGCTCGGATGGGCGCCCGACGACTGGGACGCACTGTCGCGGGATCTCGGCGCATCGCCCGACGTGATGCAGGCGGTCGGGCTCGCCTTCCGGAACAAGCGCAACAAGATGCAGGACTCGTTCCGGGCGCGGGTGATGTTCCCGATCTTCTCCGAGTCCGGGGAGGCGTTGGCGTTCGGCGGACGGATCCTGCCGGGCTCGGAGGATCCGGCCAAGTACAAGAACTCCTCGGAGACGCCGATCTACACGAAGTCGAAGGTGCTCTACGGCCTGAACTGGGCCAAGGCCGACATCGCCAAGCACGACCAGGTGGTGGTGTGCGAGGGCTACACCGACGTGATCGGCTTCCACCGTGCCGGCGTGGCTCGAGCCGTCGCCACGTGTGGCACGGCGTTGACCGAGGAACACGTGCGGCTGTTGAAGCGCTACGCGAGCAAGGTGGTGCTCGCGTTCGACGCCGACGCCGCAGGCCAGGGCGCTGCGGCGCGCTTCTACGAATGGGAGCAACAGCACGCCGTCGAGGTGTCGGTCGCGAAGCTGCCGCAGGGCAAGGATCCCGGTGACCTCGCCCAGAGTGATCCCGAGCGCATTGCAGCGGGCGGTCGATTCGGCGATGCCGTTCCTCGGCTTCCGCGTGCAGCGGACGTTGAACTCGCGGGCGATCGACTCGCCGGAGCATCGGGCCCGTCTGGCCGAGGAGGCGATGGCCGTCGTCAACGAGCACCCGAACGCCAATGTCCGCAAGCTGTACGCCGGCGAGGTCGCGACGAAGGTCGGGCTGCCGGTCGGCGACCTGGTTCAGATCGCCGAACGCGGTTCGCGTCGCCCGGCGATCCACGTCGCGCCGAAGCGCGCCAGCGGTCCGATGGAGAACGCCGAGTTCGCCGCGCTGGTGCTGCTCGTGCAGGCGTGGGACGAGATCGCCCCCTGGCTGATCGAGGCGCTGTTCGACGACGACGCCAACCGGATGGCGTTCGCCGCGCTGGCCGAGACACACGGCGACCTGCAGGGTGCACTCGAGGTGGCGACGCCCGACGCCCGAGAGGTACTCGAGCGAGCGGCGGTCACCGATCTGAACCTGGTGCCCGACGTCGAAGCGAGGACCCTGATCGGGGCCGCCGCTCGCCGTGAGCTGCGCGCCAGGTCCCGTTTGACCGACACGCCGACGATCGAGGAGGACCGTGAGGCCCGGCTCGAACTCGAGGCGCTCAACGACACCGATCACGAACGCGCCATGGTCGCGGCCGATGCATTGCTAGGTTGGCTGGATCGACGATCGCAGGAACGCCACCATGGGAGCTGATGAGGCTCCCGACGACGGCTCGGCTGCTCCGGAGGTGGTTGGAGCCCCGTTCGCGGGCGTCGATCACGAGGAGTGGGACGAGTTGATCGGTCGCGGACGCAAGGGGGGAGCGGTTCACGCCGAGGACGTCGCTCACGTGCTGCGCCACGTCGAGTTGACCAGCGACGTGCTCGTCGAGGTGCACGAGGCGATGACCGGCCACGGCATCACGATCGATGTCGAGGTCGAGCAGGTCGACGACACGCCGCCGGCGATGACGCGCCGGCGTGGTCGTGGAGCATCAGGCTGACGACGAGGTCGAGAAGCTCCTCGAGCGAGGCCGGACCCGTCGGACTCGCAAGGCGGCGCCGAGGGGCGAGGGCGGCACGGCCGACGCTGTCCGCATGTACCTGCGTGAGATCGGTCAGGTCGATCTGCTCACGACCGAGGACGAACGTCGTCTGGCGCAGCTGATCGAGGAAGGCAAGATCGCGGCTCAGCGCATCGACGACGAGGGTGAGACCCTGACGACCGTCGAGGAGCGCATGCTGATGCGTGCGGTCAGCCGGGGCGAGCGCGCCAAGAGCGAACTCACGCAGGCGAACCTGCGGCTCGTGGTGAGCATCGCCAAGCGGTACTCGGGCCGGGGCATGCAGTTGCTCGACCTGATCCAGGAGGGCAACCTCGGGCTCATGCGCGCGGTCGACAAGTTCGACTACACGAAGGGCTTCAAGTTCTCGACGTACGCGACGTGGTGGATCCGTCAGGCGATCACCCGCTCGATCGCCGATCAGGCGCGCACCATCCGCATCCCGGTGCACATGGTCGAGCACATGAATCGGGTCACTCGGGCGAAGCGCCAGATGCACCAGGAACTCGAGCGCGAACCGACGGTCGACGAACTCGCGCGAGCGGGTGCAGCTCGAGCCCGACCGTGTGCGCGAGTTGCTGCGCATCTCGCAGGACCCGCTGTCGCTCGATTCGCCGGTCGGCGAGGAGGACGAGTCGAACCTCGGTGACTTCATCGAGGACAGCTCGGTCGACAGTCCGGCCGACGCGGCGACCCGGATGATGCTGCACGAGGCGGTCACCGAGGTGCTCGGGGAGCTGTCCGATCGAGAGCAGGAGATCGTCCGGTTGCGCTTCGGTCTCGACGGCGGTCGGGCCAAGACGCTCGAAGAGGTCGGCCAGGAGTTCGGCGTGACCCGCGAGCGGATCCGCCAGATCGAGGCGAAGACGCTGGCCAAGCTGCGTCATCCGCAACGTTCCGAGCGTCTGCGGGAGTTCCTCGAAGTCGAGTGATCCGAAGTGAGTCGGTGCCCGAACCACGGGCATGAACGCACTCTCCACGCGCTGGATCGCTGCGATCGGCGCTGCGGCCGGTCTCGTCGCTGCGCTCGTCGCGCTCGGTGTTGCTGAACTCGTTGCGGGCGTGTCGCGTTCGTGGCGTTCGCCGATCATCGATGTCGGCGACCGGGTGATCGACAACGTGCCGCCGTTCGTGAAGGACTTCGCGATCGAGACGTTCGGCACGAACGACAAGCCCGCCCTGCTGATCGGCATCGGAGCGACGCTGCTCGTGTACGCCGCGACCATCGGTGCGGTCGCGTTCGCCGTTCGTCTCCGGATCGGGTTGATCGGCATCGGCATCTTCGGTGTCGTGGGCGCCCTGGCCGCCTCGTCGCACCGGGCGGGCGGCTCGATCGACGATGCGATCCCGAGCCTGATCGGAGCGGCGGCCGGGGCGCTCACGCTCTGGCTGGCCCATGTGGCGGTGCGACCGCTGATCGAAGGAACGTCGCCCGATCCGGCGTCGGTCGGCGACGGCCACCACGCCCCCGAGTCGCCGGCGACGTCGGCACTCGCAACGCGTCGTGAGGTCCTGGTTCGCACCGGTGGCCTGCTTGCGGCACTGGCCCTGGTGGGGGCCGGGAGCGGAGCGGTGGGCCGCGCGATTCGAAGCCGATTCAGCGCTGCCGAGTCGCGTCTGAACGTCTCGCTCCCGCGATCCCGCAACGCTCCGGCGCCGGCTGCCATCAGGTGTCTCGGTCGGTGTCGACGGGGTTGCGCCGTTCGTGACGCCCAATGCCGACTTCTACCGCATCGACACTGCGCTGACCGTTCCGCAGGTGCCCACCGAGGACTACGAACTCCGCGTGACCGGCATGGTCGACCGCGAGCTGCGGCTCACCTTCGACGACCTGCTGCGCCGTGATGTCGTCGAGCACGACATCACCTTGACGTGCGTGTCGAACACGGTCGGCGGCGAGCTGATCGGCAACGCCCGCTGGACCGGTGTGCGCCTCGACGAGTTGCTGGCCGATGCCGGCGTGCGGCCGGGCGCGACACAGGTCGTCGGCCGTTCGATCGACGGATACACCTGCGGTTTCCCGATCGAGGCGGCGACCGACGGTCGCAATGCCCTCGTGGCATTCGGCATGAACGGCGAACCGCTGCCGCTGGAGCACGGGTTTCCGGTCCGCCTGATCGTCCCCGGCCTGTACGGCTACATCTCGGCGACGAAGTGGCTCACCGAGATCGAGCTGACCACGTTCGAGGAGTTCGAGCAGTACTGGGTGCCGCGTGGGTATGCCGACCACGCGCCCATCAAGCTCATGAGCCGCATCGACTCCGTCGACGGGCTCGGAACGCTCACGCGTGACGCCGACGGTGTCGCGGCCATCGGTGGCGTGGCCTGGGCGCAGACCCGAGGGATCAGCGGTGTCGAGGTCCAACTCGACGACGGTCCGTGGCAGCCGTGTGAGCTCGGTGCGGCCTTGAACGACGACACATGGCGCCAGTGGGCCTTCCGCTGGTCCCCGTCGGCCACCGGCCGGACCTCGATCCGCTGTCGGGCGACCGACGGAGCCGGTGTGATCCAAACCGGCGAACGATCCGAACCACTTCCGAACGGTGCCTCCGGGCATCACCAGATCGTGGTCTTCGTCGAGTGAACCGCCCCCCGGTGCACTCGACGAGATCAACGGCCCGCTGCGACGCAGCGTGAACACCAACCCCCCAAACCAAGGAGACAATCATGAGAACCCGCAACCGCAACACGAAGGTGATGGTCGCCATCGCTTCGTTCGCCCTGATCGCTGCAGCCTGTGGCAGCGACGCAAACGACGGGTCCTCGGCGACCACTGTCGCCCCGGCAGCGACCGAGGCGCCGATGGCGACCGACGACATGGCCGACGGTCCGTTCGGGCCGGCGTGTAGTGCGGTTCCGGCCGACGGCGCCGGGTCGTTCGCCGGGATGGCCGACGACACCGCGGCGACAGCGGCGTCGAACAACCCGCTGTTGTCGACGCTCGTCGCCGCCGTCGACCGAGGCCGGACTCGTCGACACGCTCAACAGCGACGGTCCGTTCACGATCTTCGCTCCGACCAACGACGCCTTCGGTCAGATTCCGGCCGACGATCTCGACGCCGTGCTGGCCGACAAGGAGTTGCTGACCTCGATCCTCACCTACCACGTCATCGCGGGCGAGAGCCTCGATGCAGCAGCGCTCGGTGCGGCCGGTTCGGCCACCACGGTCAACGGTGCCGAGCTCGACTTCGGGAGTGACGGCACCACCGTGAACGGAGTCGACGTGCTCTGCTCGAACGTGGTGACGGCGAACGCCACCGTGCACATCATCGGCGACGTGCTCATGCCGCCGGCCGATGACATGGCCGACGACATGGAATCCGGCGACACGGAATCCGGCGACATGGAGGGTGCGTTGATGCCCAGCGGACCCCTGTGCGCAGCAGTTCCCGCCGACGGCGAGGGCTCCTTCGCCGGGATGACCAATGACACTGCGGCGACTGCTGCGTCGAACAACCCCGTGTTGTCGACGCTCGTGCAGGCGGTGTCGGCGGCCGGCCTCGTCGACACGCTCAACAGCGACGGACCGTTCACGATCTTCGCCCCGGCCAACCCGGCGTTCGACGCCCTGCCGGCGGGAACGCTGGATGCCGTGCTCGCGGACCAGGACCTCCTGACGTCGATCCTGACGCTCCACGTCGTTGCAGGTGAGCGCTTGTCGAGTGCCGATCTGGCCGGCCTCGACTCGGTGACGACGGTCAACGGTGCCGACATCAGCCTCGCCGTGGCCGATGACGGCTCGCTGATGGTCAACGGTCAGGCGACCGTCGGATGTGCCGACATCCAGACGGCCAACGCCACCGTGCACGTGATCGACGCGGTGCTCATGCCCTGACGACGGACGGGGTACGGCACCGGTCGATCACCGGTGACGTGGCGGGAGGGCAGTGCCCTCCCGCCACGTCCGCGTTTTCGGTGATCCGAATCGGGCTGAGGTGCGAACCACTTCCATGACACCGATGCCGGTCATCACCGTGGAGGGTCTGGTTTCACGGCCGCCAGTGACATTGCTCGAACTCCTGGAGGTCGCGTTCGTCGACCGAGACGGTCGCGTGCTGGTTCGCATCGTCGATGTGTTCGCCATGATGCGTCTCGACAGGTCGGCGGAGATCCTGTTGCTCGCCTTCCTCGACGGGTCGGTCACCGCTGTGACGATTCGCGAGGTGGTGGCCGACGACGACCTCTGCGTCCACCTCGACGTCGCGCACGAGGCGGGAGTCGTGATCCCTCGGCTCGTCGGTCGGCTCCGTGGGGTGCCCATGCCCCGGACTCGCGCTCTCGGGAATGACGGCGATCACGTTTGCCTCGTTCGTCGGGGGCGTGTGATGGGCGTCCAGACATCGATGCTCGTGGCCGACGGCCCGGGTCGTTCCGAGCCGGACATGCGAGTCGCCCGGCCGGATCGGTGGCATCATGACCCGATCGCTCCCGTACGTGACCCGATGATCCTGATGGAACGCGTCCAGCACGGCGACGAGGCCGCCTTCGCGGAGCTCTACGACGTGCTCTCGGCGGTGGTGTTCGGCACCGTGAAGCGGGTGCTGCGCGACCCTGCGATGTCCGAGGAAGTCGCCCAAGAGGTGTTCGTCGAACTGTGGCGGACCGCGGCGAGATTCGACCCCGCGAGGGCCACCGTCTCGACCTGGGCGGTCACCCTGGCCCGCCGTCGCGCTGTCGACCGGGTCCGCAGAGAGCAGTCGCAACGGGACCGCATCGAGCGATCGGCGTTGCGTCGTGACGGCGAGGTGGAGGCGACAGACGATCTGGTGCTCGCATCGCTCGACGCCCAGCGCGTCGCGCGGGCGCTGGCGGAGCTTCCCGACGATCAGCGGCAGGTGATCGAGATGGCGTTCCTCGACGGCGACAGCCATGCGGCGATCGCCGAGCGGCTCGATCTCCCGCTGGGCACGGTGAAGGGTCGTGTCCGTGGCGGGCTGAGGAAGCTCAGTGGCAGACTGGGGGGAGAACCATGACCACGGAGCGGATCGACGAACTGCTCGCCCTCGCAGCACTCGGCGAGCTGACCGATGTCGACGAGCGCGAGCTCGCGGCTGTTGCCCAACGTGACAGCGCGGTCGCCGATGAATTGGCGCAGGTCCTCGCGTCGGCTGCGGCCATCCAGGCGAGCGAGGCCGAGGAGCCACCGGCAGGGCTGCGCGCCGATGTGCTCGCTTCGATTCACCAGACGCCCCAGGAATCCCTGGCACCGCGCCAGGCATCCCCTCCCGTGCATCTCGACGAGCGACGTCGCCGCAGGTGGGCGCCGATCGTCGCCGCCGTCGCCGCCGTCGCCGTGCTGTCCGTCGGTGGCGTGGTGCTCGTCGCGAACGAGGCGTCCGCCCCCGACGGCGTCGCCGCTGTCGTCGATGCCGCGGATGCGCAGGAGCTGATGCTGGATGGCGAGTTGAGCGGCACATTGACGGTCGTGTACTCCGAGTCGGAGGACGCGATCGTCGTCGAGGGTGAAGGACTGCCGACGCTCGATGCGTCGCAGACGTACCAGCTCTGGCTCGTCGACGACGCCGGTGCCGTCTCGGCCGGCCTCTTTCATCCTGACGATGCTGGGGTCGTGGCGCAACGCCTCGACGGGGTCGACCCGACCGGTTTCGTCCTCGGCGTCACCGCGGAGCCGGCCGGTGGCAGCGAGTCGCCGACCCTGCCGATCCTCGCCTCCACCTGACGAGCCGAAACCCTGCGGTGTGATGGCAAGGGTCTCGGCGCTAACCTCTCGTCTCGACCTTCCGGGATAGCTCAGCTGGCAGAGCAATTGACTGTTAATCAATGGGTCGCAGGTTCGAGCCCTGCTCCCGGAGCACTGGATGATGGACCTCCGACTCGTTCGGGGGTCCATCGTCGTTTTTCGACAGGACGTTCGCATCATTCACGAGCTGACTCGACCGAGCACCATGGAAGTGTTGACGTCGTCACCGATCGAGGTGGGGCCACTGTCGGCTCGGCGTCTGCAGATCTGCCGGAGGAGTAGGCCGTCGGTTTGATTCCGCCTTGCCCTATGTTGGGGCCGCACCCGGGTCCCCGGGGCGGTAGCTCAGTCGGTTAGAGCAGCGGACTCATAATCCGTGGGTCGTGGGTTCGAGCCCCACCCGCCCCACCATCAAGACGGCGTGGGCCGAACTGGTACGGCCACCGCGTCGGTGGTCCCGAGCCCCGCCTTGGCCTACGCGCCCTCCTCAGCCATCTTCTTCTGGGCGTCGGCGAGTGCGCCCTTGAGGGCCTTCACGTGGCTGCCTTCGGCTTCTCCGACGACACGTTTGACGGCCCGCGTGACCGCTGGCTCGACCTGGTCAGCGACTTCTCGGTGGTAGGCGACGATCAGGCCGGCGCCTCCGATCGGGATCGTCTCGCCGGCCTGTTGTTCGATCTTGCTTTCGGTCTTCTTGTGCAACGCCTTTGCCGCCCACCGCGCCGAGTGCGGCACCGATCGCAGTCGCCGCGAGGAGCGGTGGCGCGAACAGGCCGACCACGAATCCGACCGAGGCCAGTCCCGCTGCGCCTTCTTCGACCATGTGGTCGGTCTGCTCGATGGCGAGGTTTCCCTCGAGGTCCTTGGTGACCACGATTGCGCCGAGCAGTCGGGCGCCACAATTCAGCACCGCTTCGTAGTCGTCGTGGGCGGCGTCGGCGGACAGGTACCCGCCGATGAGTACGTCGGTCGTCTCTTCGAACATTGATTCCTCCTGGTGGTCTCTGGTCAGGACGCGAGGCCGTGGGCGGCCTCTCCCCGGTGGGCAGCGGCGTGGATCGCCATCTCGTCCTCGTCGGTCGGATGAGGTTTGAGGTCGAAGACCACCTTCTTGATCGTGCCCGTGAAGGCGAATGGCTTGCGGTCCTCGTAGCTGAGGTCGACGACTCCACCGTTGTCCCGGCCGATGTCCATGCCCGAGTATCCGGAGAAGCGGATCGGGACGGTGTGGTCCATCCGCCCACTGCCGACAGCTCGATCGTTGATCAGCAGCGTCACCTCGCCGCCGGTCGCCGGTTTGGCTGCGTCGGCGTCGAAGACCATGCTGACCGTCACGTCGCCGGTCGGGAGCGTTTCGTCGGCGATCTGTTTGAAGACGAACACACCCATCATCGAATAGGTGTGGGTGAGTTTGCCGTCCTGGACGAACAGGCTGAATCCGCCGAGGTGGTCGGCCTCGGCCACGATCACTCCCTCAGCCCCGCCCTCGGGAACGACGAGGTCGGCCGTGATCGAGTACGAGCGGTTGTAGATCCTGGGGATCATGCCCGCCATCACGTTCTGCACGTCGCCGCGGAACTCGAATTTCGTCTGATCCGGAATCGGCGGCAGCATGCCGAAGAACGTCGACATCGTCGCCAACAGTGGCAGCACCTTGTACCGCTCGGCCTCTTCCCAGAACAGCGCCTTGAGCTCCTCGACCTTCTCTGGGTGTTCGGATGCGAGGTCGTGCGCCTGTGTGAAGTCGTCGGGAAGGTAGTACAGCTCGGCAGGATCGGCGTCCGGGTCCCAGACGCCCGGCGCGTACGGCGCGATCGCTTCGGGTGTGAGCACCCACGGGATTCGCTCGGTCTTGACCGCGAGCCACCAGCCGTCCTTGTACATGGCGCGATTGCCGATCGTCTCGAAGTACTGCTGTGTGCGGTGCTCCGGTGCGTCGCCATCGGTGAGCGAGCTCGAGGAACGACGTCCCGTGGAACGGTTCCTGTTCGACCCCGTCGACCGTGAGAGGTGCCGGAATTCCGGCGATCTCGAGGATGGTGGGAGCCAGGTCGATCACATGACAGAACTGCGAGCGAAGCTCGCCCGGGTCCGTGATGTGGGCGGGCCAGTGCAGCACCATCGGGTTGCGGGTCCCGCCGAGATGCGAGCCGACCTGCTTGCCCCACTTGAACGGGGCGTTGCCCGCCCAGGCCCAAGCCGCCGCGTAGTGCGGTGCCATCATCGAGGTGCTCCACGCTTCGGAACCGCCGTAACGCTCCACGAGCTGCAGCTGCATCTCGTCGGTGAGCGGAATGCCGTTCTGCATGGTGAGCTCGTTGAACGATCCGGTGACCGTGCCTTCCATGCTGGCGCCGTTGTCGCCCCACACCCAGATGATCAGGGTGTTGTCGAGTTCGCCCAACTCCTCGATCGCGTCGATCACCCGACCGACGTTGTAGTCCGCGTTCTCCGAGTAGCCGGCGTACACCTCCATCTGGCGGGCATAGAGGGTCTTCAGATGGTCGGGCACGTCGGCCCATGCCGGGAATGCATCGTCACGAGCCGTCAGTTCTGCGTCGGGCAGGAATGACGCCGAGTTCCTTCTGGCGGGCGAACGTCTCTTCGCGCAGTACGTCCCAGCCCTGGTCGAACTGGCCCTTGTACTTGTCGGCCCAGTCCTGGGCGACGTGGTGCGGGGCGTGGCTGCACCCGGTCGAGTAGTAGAGGAAGAACGGCTTGCTGGGCGTCCTGGCCCCGGATTCCGTGGAGCCATTCGATGCTCCGATCCGCCATGGCGTCCGGGAAGTAGTACGGATCATCGTCGTCGTAGTAGCTGTCAGGTGTCCCGATGATCTTCTGGTTCTCCGCCAGGACCGGGTCGTACTGACTCGAGCCTCCGCCCAGGATCCCGTAGAAGTAGTCGAACCCCCAGCCGTTCGGCCAGCGGTCCAACGGCCCGGCGGGACCCTGCTGACCGTCGGGCGTCAGGTGCCACTTGCCGAAGCCCGCCGTGCTGTAGCCGTTGTCCCGCAGGATTCGAGGCAGCGGTGCGCAGTCACGCGGCAACGTCGCCGAGTAGCCGGGGAACCCGCCGGCGAACTCTCCGACCGAGCCGAAGCCCACCGCATGGTTGTTCCTGCCGGTGAGCAACGCTGCTCGGGTCGGCGAGCACAGCGCGGTGACGTGGAACCGGTTGTAGCGCAAGCCGCCCTCCGCGATGCGCGTGTAGTTGGGTGTCTGGATCGGGCCACCGAACGTGCTCGGGTTGCCGAACCCGGCATCGTCGATGAGCACGAGCAGCACATTGGGTGCGCCCTCCGGCGGCGTCGGATGACCGATGAGGTTCCAATCCGGCTGCGAACCGTCCAGCGTCCGGTTGGCCACGCCGGCGAACTCCGGCCGGCGGATCGGAAGCGCGGTGCGATCTGGCGTACTCATCTCGAATTCTCCTTGGTTCGTACCGGGCGGCCTGTCTCGAACGGGGGGTGGTCCCGTCACCGACACCTGTCAACAGTGCGGGTTCTTCCCTGGCTGCGTCATCATCCCCAAGGGATGAACCGTTGTCGTGGGAGTGGTGCGCTCGTGCCGTGGAGATCGAATCAGCGGATTCGGCTGACATCGAGCACGCGCTATCCCAACGCCTGATCGACGTCGTAGCCGAGGGCCAGGGCCAACACGGGTGCCGCCGAGGCCACGCAGGCAAGTCCGACGATCGGGGCGACCGTGACGAGCACCCCGATGACCTCTGCATCGGTCGCGCCGCCGGCGATCGCGTCGTCGATCGCCCAGTGGTACGACGACACGCCGGCATCGCGAGCGATGAGGGCCGCGAGCCGGGTCAGCGCTTCGACCTTCTGGTCCAGTCCGCTCCGTGGCGAATTGCAACCGAGGACACTCAGCATCGCGGCCTCGTCGTTGATCGAGAAGCGCCTGAGCAGCTCCTCCTCGTCCGACGTCACGTCAACTCCTTCGCGATTTTCGGCATGTCTCCACCGAACTCGGCTGGGCGGCGGTGCGCATCATCCACGACGCATGAGATCGCTGATCCCCGGCCACGTTGCGGGAGTTCGTCTGGAGCCCGCCGCGGTCGATGCTCCGCACCGAGGTCAGCGGTCTGAGAGAACTCGACCGTGCACGGTCAGCGCCCAGATGATGGCGATGTCCATCGCGATCACGATGACGCCCCAGACCGGGTACCAGGGCAGCCAGAAGAACACCGAGATCATGCTCCCGATCGCTGCGAAGACACCAACTGTCCGGGCGAGCACATTGCCGGAGAAGATGCCGAACCCGGCAGCAACGACGATCAGACCGACGATCATGTGGATCCAACCCCACGTCGTCGCGTCGAACTGCACCACGTACTCGGGCGTGACTGCGTAGAACTGGTCCTCGAGGATGCCGACCAGGCCGGCGAACGCCTGGAAGATCCCGACGGTGATCAAGATGATGCCGGCGAACATCACCCAGCCGGCACCGGCATCGCTCTCTGAAATTTGCTGCTCTGACATGACGATCGGCTCCCTCTTGGTTCGTGATTCGGACGATCTACCGCCTCGGACGGTATGGACGCCCGCCGTGTCGTGCCTCATCCCATTCGGACGATTGTGCGGTCATCGACTTGGCCAGATCGATTCACCCTCCTGGGAGGATGATGCGGAGCGGCCCGGCTGTTTCGCTTGCGCCGATGCAGCCGTTCCGGGAGGTCTACGAGGGTCGTGGTGCGTTCGCCTCGGAGAGCCGTCCGCCGATCACGACCCGGTACGTTCCGTTCGCCCGTTCGATGTCGGGCTACTCGCGAGCACGCGTCTGCGGACCGATCTCGTCGCCGGCGTCACGGTGGCCGCGTTGGCCCTCCCGTCGGCGATGGCCTTTGCGGAGCTGGCGGGTGTTCCGGTCAGCGCTGGTCTCTACGCCCTGCTGCTGCCCGTTGTGGCGTACGCCGTGTTCGGGTCGGCGCCTCGGGTGGTGGTCGGACCGGAGGGCACGGTCGCGCTGCTGGTCGCGACGGCGCTCGCTCCGCTCGCCGCCACCGGGAGCGCCGAGTACGCCGCGTTGGCAGCGATGCTCGCCCTGCTGGTGGGACTGGTGTTCTTCGTCGCACGCCTCGCCCGGCTGGGGTGGATCGCCGACTACTTCTCCCAGGCGGTCCTGGTCGGCTACATCACGGGGGTTGCCGTCGTGCTGATCCTCGGCCAGATCGGCAAGCTGGTCGGCCTCTCGAGCGACGAAGACGGCGCCATCCGCGAAACGGTCGACATCGTGAGCCGTCTCGGCGACGCCAACGGTGCGACGGTCGTGGTCGGTGCCGTTTCGCTGGGGATCCTCGTCCTCGCCGGCAGGATCAGCAAACGGATCCCGGGCGCACTGATCGTCGTGATCGCTCGGCATCGTGGCGTCGTGGGCGCTGGATCTTGCGGCCCGGGGCGTGGCCGTCACCGGTCCCGTGCCGAGCGGGTTGCCGTCGCTTCGCCGTGCCCGACGTGTCGCGTTCGGACCTCGGCGCCCTCATCGCGGCGGCGGTGGCCATCTTCCTCGTGTCGTTCTCCGACTCCATCCTCACCGCCCGCTCCTTCGCCGCCCGCCACCACGAGGTCGTCGACGCCGACCAGGAGCTGCTCGCGTTCGGATTCACCCAGGTCGCCTCAGGGCTGACCCAGGGCATACCGGTCGGCACGAGCGGATCGCGCACGGCAGTCAACGACGACATGGAAGCGACGAGTCAGATCAGCGGTCTGGCCGCGGCGGGCACGATCGCCGTCATCCTGCTGTTCCTGACAGCGCCGATCGAGTACCTGCCGTCGGCGGTCCTCGGCGCAGTGATCGTGTTCGCGGCGTCCAAGCTGATCGACTCCGAGCAGTGGCGATCGCTCGCCCGCAGCAGTCGGACCGAGGTCGTCATCGCTGCCATCACGGCGGTGTTCGTCGTCACGATCGGTGTCCTCCAGGCGATCGTCGTGGCCGTCGTGCTGTCGATCGCCGACGTCATTCGTCGCGCGGCGCAGCCCGCGGACGCCGTGCTCGGGTGGTCGGCCGAGGACGACCGATACGTCGATGTCAGCGACCACCTCGATGCCGGCGTCACCCCCGGGGTGGTCGTCTACCGCATCCAGGACCGGATGTTCTTCGCCAACGCCCATTTCTTCAAACGCCGACTCTGGGCCGCTGTCGACGGCGCTCCGAAGCCCGTCCGCCATGTCATCCTCGACGCCTCGTTCATCAGCGACATCGATGCGAGTGCCGAGGTCGCCCTGCGCGAGGTGATCGCCGGCCTGCGCGAGCGGAACATCGAACTCCACATCGCCACGAGCGACCGCAGAGCTGCAGTTGCGCCTCGACGGTGTCGGCCTGACCGACGCCGTCGGAGCCGATCACTTCCACGCCACCGTCACCGCGGCCGCCGAAGCGTGCCGGATCTAGCGACCGAGCAGCCCGATCTGTTGAGCGGTTTCGATCGCTTCGCTGCGTGACGATGCGCCGAGCTTTCGATACATCGACATCGCCTCCGACTTGACGGTGTTGCGCGAGATGTACAGGCGTTGGCCGATCTCCTGGTAGGAGAGGTGTGTGGCGAGGTAGGGCAGGAGCCGCAACTCGGCAACGGTGAGCGAGGACGCACCGATCGATCGGGCGGTGGTCGAGTCGAGGAGTAGGCAGAGTTCGGCGCACTCCTCGGCCAGCGTGCCCAAGTCCGGTACGACGAGCATGATGTCGCGGACCTGGCGCAGAACCTCGCGCGCGCCAACGGTGTCGCCGAGCGCAACATAGGCATGGGCGAGCTGGACGAGGAACTGTGCCGACCAAGGGATCGCGGCAGTGCAGCGGGGCCGGAGCCGTGCACTCGATGCGACATGACCGCGAGCGGCGGGTACATCGCCTGCCAGCACCGAGGTCCTGGCCGCGACTGCGTACACGACGGTGGCCTGTGCGTACGCCTCGACATGTCCCGCGGTGACGACCTCGACCGCCTGCTCGGACAATGTCCGAGCACCGGCGCTGTCGCCTCGCTCGAGGGCGATGACCGCCCGCTCGGCCAATGACGCGGCGTGCCCCGGAGTGTTCCCACTTCGTTGACAGAGCTCCGCCGCTGCGTCGAGGAGCGAATCGGCAGCGGCCAGATCGCCCTGGATCAGCGCGGCGACGCCCTCGAGGGCCATCGCCGGCCCGCGGAGCGGGCTCAGCGCGCTCGAGGTGCATCCTTGCCAAGCCGGCGTCATCTCGCATGCGGTCGACTCCACGGCGACAGAGGCATGCTTCAGCGGCGGCAGTCCATCCGGCGAGCGTGCTTCCGTCGGGCATCAGGCTCCGAGGGTCCCCAGTGCCGGCGACATCCGCGAGAAGCTGTGAGTAGGTCCGGTTGCCGGCCAGCGACTCCAAGATCGCGCCGAGCGTTGCGACCTGTGGATAGCGGCCGATCTCGTCTCGATCTTCGAACCACTGGAGCCAACGAATGACCGTGTCTGCCCGACCTGACCCGTGCACAGCGTTCGCGATGCTGCAGAAGAGCACGGCCGCTCGATCGCCGTCGCCGGCGAGCTGGGCGTGGTCGAGCGCCGCCACGAACTGGCCATCGGCCTCGAACCAGGCCGATGCACGACCGTGCAGGCGACTGACCATCTCCGGTTCGGTCCGGTCGAGCTCCGTACGCAGCATCTCGCCCAGGAGATGGTGGCAGCGGTACCACCGCCGATCCCGATCGAGCGGGACGAGCAGCATGTTGGAGGCCTCGAGCGAAGCCAGCAACTCGTGCGATCCCGTCGTGGCGGTCACTGCGTCACACAGCGGTCCGCACAGCCGATCCAGGATCGATGTGCGGACCAACAAGCTGAGGGCCGTCGGCGTCAAGCTGGAGATGATCTCCGCTCGGAGGTAATCCGAGACGACACGGTCGTTCCCACTCGGCGGGGTCAACGGTGCGGTCCGGTTGCCGTGGGTAGCGATGACGAGGCTGGCGAGGTACAGGCCGGCAGGCCAACCCTCGGTGTGGGCCACCAGGTCGGTCACCTCGTGTGGGCTCAGTTCGATCCCCGTGCTCGCGAGCAGCTGTCGAGCTTCGTGGTCGTCCATCGCCAGATCGGACACGATGATCTCCTCGACCTGGCCCTCGGCGCGAAGCCGTGCGATCGGAATCGGTGGCGCAGTTCGTGACGCGAGTGCGAGCTGGGAGCCGTCGGGCAGGTTCAGAGCGATTGCAGCGATCAAGTCGCCGCTCAACGGGCTCCGAATCGCCTCGACGTGGTCGACCACGAGCAAGAACGGATCGCGGATCGAGGAGATCCAGCTCGCGAGCCGATGGACCGACGACGAGATGTCGACGCCTGCGTGCGCCAGCAGCGAGCGCCGTCGCTGCGGATCGGCGGAGTCGACGCGCTCCAACGCTTCGACCAGGTACCGCAGGAGCACTCCCGGGTCGTTGTCGTACCGGTCGAGTGAAATCCAGGTGGACGCGTGATCAGGCTGACGCCCGGCCCATTGCCCGAGCAGCGTGGTCTTGCCGTAGCCCCCCGGCGCGACCACCGTGACCACAGGGGCGCTTGCAGCCGTCATGCGATCGAGAAGGCTGGTTCGGATGACCGCACCTGGACGGCTCCGCGGTGACCACAGCTTCGACTCGACCATCTCCAGGCCGGAAGCGACAGCATCGGCCTCAGCGGTGATCGGTCCGTCGGACGCCAGGAGTCTGCTGTCCGACACGATGAAACATTAGCCCGTCACCGTTCGTTTGAAGCCAAACACCGAGTCGCCACTGAATCACGACATCGCCCCGCTCTGCGTTCTGGCTCCCCGCTGACGGCGCTGTTGCGCAGCCCTCAGTTTCGTTCTGGCGCCAGCCCGGGCGACTGAACGGCTGCTGCGGCCGCCTCGGTGCCGCAGTGCATCGCTGCGGCGAGCCCTTGGTCGCCCAGCCAGGCGGTGGCGAACCCGGCAAAGAAGGCGTCGCCGGCGCCGTTGGTGTCCACCAGCGCCTCCAAGGGCAGCGCCGGCACGTCGACCCATCCATCGGCCGCGGTGAGTCCCGACGCGCCCGCCGCACCGTGTGTGCACACGGCCGTCGTCACCCCGGCATCGACGCGCGCTTCGAGAAACGACCGCCAGTCGGCCATGACGATCGAACTCATCAGGAGGTGATCGGCGGCTTCGATGAAGTCGCGGTGGTATGGGTTGACGCCGTCGTAGTCGTGGATGTCGACCCAGACGTCACTTCCGATGCGATCGAGCATGGGGAGGAACTGCCGGCAGTGCTGCAGGATCGTGACCGCCACGAGGTCGGCCTCGCGGGCAGTGGCCTGCGTGGCACTGACATCGACCGTCATCTCGTGGGTGCCAGCGTTGGCGAAGATCGACAGCCGGTCGCCGGCGGCGTCCATCAGGTTGACGTGGCGCATCGTGCCGGCCGGATCGTTGTCGGTGAGGAGGTCGACGCCGGCGTCGGCCATGACGCGCCGTATTCTGTCGCCCCATTCGTCGTCGCCGAGCAGCCCCCAGAGCGTCACGTCGGCACCCAGGCTTCTGAGGTTCAGCGCCTTGCCGGCGCCACTCGATCCGACCGCTTCTCGGCTGCCGCGAGCAAAGACCGTGCCCGGTCGGGCGGGTGGGAACTCGTCGAGATAGACCATCGTGTTCCACGCCACGCCACCGATCACGAGGGCCCGCAGCGGCCGATCCGTCACCATCGAGAGCACTCTACGGTCGACCATTCGTCCGGGGAGCACTGACGTTGCGGTGGCGATGACGGGCGCCGACACGAAGGTCTGCCGCGGCACGTTGCGTCGAAGTGTCGGCGACGGCAATCCTGGCGGTCTCGCCGTCGGTGCCACTGAAGGTCAGCACTCGACCCTCGATGTTCGCGTGCCATCCGGGCTTGGCGACGCAACTCGATCAGCGGGAGCGACGGGCGGCGATCTCGGCGAGGCGGGCCCTGACGAGTTTGCGCACCAGTGTCTTCGGGAGTGGACGATCGACGGGAAACTGCAACGTGCCCTTGGTGGCCACGGTGCACCAGGACGGGACACCGCCGATCTGGCTCACGATGTTGCCGCTGTGCGGGAAGTACGAGCAGTGCTGCTTGAAGCCGTCGAAGCCGGCGACTGCGACCCCGTCGAGCTTGAAGCACGGCATGTTGTAGCTGATGCACTCCACGGCGTCGGGCAGCAGTTCGCGAAGCGTCGCCCGCAGCGCCGTCAGCGTGTCACGTTGGGGCTGCGGCAGCGCCGCGAGGTGGGCATCGATGGGGTTCCCCGAACCGTTCACGTGGAAGTTTCTACCATCCTGTTCACGGCCCTCGCACGAGGCTGGTGATGATCGTGACGAGGTCGTCTTCGAGTTCGGCCCGTGAACTGTGTCCGGCGTGCAATGTGCTCGACGCGCCGACCACGGCACCCTGCACGATCCCGGCGATCGCTTTGGCCCGTTGTCGTGACACACCGTGAAAGCGATTGAGCACCTCCACTTCGAAGATGACACCCGCCTGACCAGGGTCCGCGACCGCGGCGATCGTCGACCCCGGACGGGACATCGCCGCCAGTACCGGGCCGCGTGCGACGACCTCGTCGAAGTAGGCATGCACGCCGACTCGGATCAGGTCGGTGCCGGCCGGTGCGTCGGCAAGTGCTCGCCACACACCGGTACCGAGGGCGGTGGTCTCCCGGCGGTAGAGCCTCGTGAGTACGTCGTCGCTGTTGGCGAAGTGCTTGTACGGCAGTGCCTTCGACACGCCGGCCTCGTCGGCGAGCCGTTCCATGCTCATCGCAGACGCACCGTGCTCGACGATGATCGTGGCTGCGGTGTCGAGGAGTTGGCGGCACCGATCGTCACTGCGCATGCGCCGGCGCGGTAGGTCGGCCGTTGTCGCGGACACGCGGGCTACTTGCGTACCAACGTGCGGAAGTTGTCCTCGTAGAAGAGTTGACGGGTCGCCTCATCGATGCTGGAGCTCGTCGAAGGAGCGTTCGAACTTGCCGATCGGATCCTTCGTTCCCTCCGGGTGCGGGTAGTCGCTCGAGAACAGGTACAGCTCGGGGCTCGAGTGGCTGATCATCTGTGCGACGTCCTCGCCCGGGAACGGGGTGAAGCGAACCTGGCGGCGGATGTAGTCCGAAGGCTCCATGCTGAGTTCGGAGAGCATCGGCTCGGTGCGAGCGAAGCTCTTCGCCGCGTAGTCCAGGCGGCTGAGCAGTGATGGTGCCCACGAGGCTCCCATCTCGATCACTCCGCACCGCAGGTCGGCGAAGCGTTCGAACACACCATCGAGCACCATCGAGGTGAGGTACGTCTCGGCCGCGTGGTGGACCGACGGCAGGTCCTTGCCGCGCAGGTTCTCCCCGCCACCGTGCAGGTCGACGGGGCGCGGGCGACCGTTGTTGTGCCACCCCTTGGAGATCGAGTTCCTGCCGGCACCGATGTGCATCACGATCGGCACGCCGGCCTCCTCGACCGCAGCCCAGACCGGATCGTTGTCGACGTGCGCCGGCGAACGCCCCGACGACGTCGCGTGAGCCACCCACATCGCTCCGCAACCCAGGTCGAGCGCCTCGGCCAGGGTCGCCAACGAGCGGTCGGGGTCGTTGAGCGGGAGGAAGCCGACGCCGATGAGGCGATCGTCGTCGCCGCAGAAGTCGGAGATCATCCGGTTGTGAGCGCTGGCCCCGCCGTACACGACCTCGGGGTCGTCGGAGAAAGCGAACAACCCGACCGAGAACGTCGAGAAGACGAGCTGCGATGTGAAGCCGAGCAGGTCCAGCGCCCGCGAGCGCTCAGTGGTGTCCATCGCACCGAGCGCCAGCCAGCCCTTCGCCGAGGCGATCACGTCGTCTTCGAGTTCCGCGGTCTTCGCCGGCATCGGCGAGTCGAGCCTCGCCGAGTTGGATCGCCCGGCCTGCTCCTGCGCCCGCCTTGTCGAGCGCGGGTGAGAGGTCGGGAAGCAGTGCCCGCGTCTTGGAATCTGCGTGGTCGCGCAACCAGGTGAAGCCTTCCATCAGGTGGCTGTCGGCATCGTGAATCCGTGGGCGGTGGGCGTAGGGCATCGTGAATCTCCTCGATGACAGGTTGGCGTTGACAGGTTGACGACGTCGTGTAAGTTACGTTTTGTCACCTACTGGGTGCAAGGGGCGGGGGCCCGGCAAGCCGTAATCGAACGTCCATGTCGTGTGACGGATGTCTCATGTGGTGGACTACGAGCCGGGGAAAACCGTCATGGGATCGAACTGATCGATCACAGGCGTTTCAACAAGGAATATGGGGGATACATGCGACAGCGACGAGTAATCACCGCGTTGGCCATTCCACTGGTGTTCGCGTTCGTGGCAGCGTCATGCGGGAGCGACGACAGCTCCTCTGACAGCACCACGGCCGTCGACGGCACGGAGGCGACCACCGAGGACACGAGCGAGGCGCCCGAAGAAACGACACCGGTCGTCGCGGAAGGCGAGGTCGACACCACCGTCGTCGAGGAGACCGAGGCAGGCGTCTACGGCGGTACGGTCTCGGTGGGGCTCGAGGCCGAAGCCAATGGTTTTCGACCGTGGGAGGACGGTTGTGCCGAGCCATGCGTCAACATGGCTCGGACGATCTTCGACGTACTGGTCCAGCAGAACGGCGACGGTGAATACGAGGGCTACCTGGCCGAGTCGATCGAGGGGAACGAGGACTTCACGGTGTGGACCATGAAGCTTCGTCCCGACATCACCTTCCACAACGGGGTGCCGTTGACCGCGCAGACCATCGTCGACATGTACGCCATCCAGCAGACGGGCGCCATCTCGTCGGGACGGATCGCGACGACCGGTCTCACCGGCGTCGAAGCCATCGACGACATGACCGTCCAGTACACACTGGCCGCTCCGAACTCGGCGTTCCCGGCGAACCTCCAGGCGGTCGAACTCGGCTATGTGTTCGAGCCGGCCGCAGCGCTTGCGGACCCGGTGGGATTCAGCACCGCACCGGTCGGCACGGGCCCGTTCGTGATCGAAAAGCGTGACATCGACAACGAGACCGTCGTCGTTCGCAACGAGAACTACTGGCGAACTGCAGCGAACGGTGACCAACTGCCGTACCTCGACTCGATCTCGTTCCGTCCGATTCCCGACGAGGGCACCCGACTCGATGCGCTCCTGTCGGGCACCGTCAACATGATGGAGTCGCGCCGCCAGGGAACGATCCGCGACGCTCGTGCCGAAACCGGTATTGCGCTCTACGAGTTCCAGGGCAACGGCACCGGCGGCGGCATGTTCAACACCGCGGTCGCGCCGTTCGACGACGTCCGAGTCCGGTTGGGCTTGAACCACCTGAACGACCAGGAGCGGGTCATCGAGGCGCTCGGTGGCACCGGGATTTCACTGCCCGTCACCCAGTGGTTCTCCGCCGACAGCCCGTTCTGGACGCAGGCAGCAGCAGATGCGTACCCGACGTTCGACTTCGAGACCGGTAAGGCGTTGCTGCAGGAGTACGTCGACGATCCGGCTCGTTCCGACGGCAAGGCCCCTGGTGAGAAGATCGACGTCGAGCTCTCGTGTCCTCCGGACCCGACGCTCATCGCGGCCATGCAGGTGCTCGAACAGGTGTGGACCGGTACCGAATTGGTCAACGTCACGTTGACGCAGTTCGACCAGGCAACGCACATCAACAACGCCATCAGCGATATCCACAAGGCGCACTGCTGGCGTTGGGGCACCCAGGCCGACCCGAGCGCGGCGATCAACCCGTTCCTCGCCGATCCGGCGGAATCGGTCGGGAACTTCCCGAACTGGTTCGATCCGGAGGCGTACGGCTGGGCGCTGGAGGCCATCCAGACCGACGACTTCGAGGCTCGCAAGGAGCTCTACTCGAAGATCATGGTCCGGATCAACGAACAGGCACCGGTGTGGTACTCGGGTGGCACGGCGACGATGATCGCCGCCGACGAGAACATCCGAGGCGTCAACAACTGGACCATGCCGAGCGGAAATCTCGGCAATGGAACGCCTGGCGCTGACACCTACTTCACGGAGATGTTCATCTCCGGTCAGTGACCTGATTCGCACGACGCCCCGTCGGCGCTGGGAACACCAGCGACGGCGGGGCGTTTGCGCGTACTCGGAGCTGCGGGCGAGGCCGGCCGAGCCGGCTCGGGGCCTCAGGCGTCGGGTTGTTCGATGGCGTCGAGGAATGCGTTGACGTCGGCTTCTTCGCCGCCGACGAGCCAGATCGTCATCTCGCCGTCGGAATCCTCGTCGTCCTCGTCGTCTTCCCAGGGCAGCACACCGTCGACGAAGTAGCGATCGACGGTGATGTCGTCGGAGCCATCCTCGACCGGTGCGATGACGGCGAGTTCGACCTCGGCATCGGCCGGCTGGTCGCTCAGGATGTCGATCAATTCGTGGACTCGCATGGCTCTCCCGATCGGTGCGTCGTGACGGAAACTCAGTACTCGTCGAGCCAGGTCGGCGCCCGCTCGAGCAAGTACAGACTGACATGTTTGCAGCGGTCGAGCGCGGCTTCGATCGCGTCGTCGACGTTCATGTACACGTCGGCGAGGTCGATCGTCATCTTGGCGACGATCGACAGGCTGCGCTCGGGCGCATCGGTGACGCTGGGGAACGAGTCGATCGCCGACACTTCGAGCGGCAGATCGATGCCGCCGATGCCGGCGAGGTCGGTGGCCAGCACGAGAAGGTCGGGGGGCTCGGGGAGCGGCGGAAGCGTCCAGGTGAAGATCAACGGGAAACTGAAGCCGGTCGGTGGCGGGTCGTCGATCTCGTCGAGCTTCATCACCTCGTCTTCGAACCCGAGCATCGCCCGCGGGTCGACGTCGAGCGACAGGTGCAGGTCGATCGGTCCGGCGCACGCCTCCTCGGGGTGCAGGTCGACCTCCCACAACTGTCGGAGCGAGTAGGTCTCGACGAAGTGGCGTTCATCGTGGACGTGGAAGCCGTGGTCGATGGCCTGACTCTTCACGTCGGCCACGAAACCTGCAACGTCGATCACTGCCATGCGAATCGGACACTACCGTCTGTGACCGTGACCGAGCCCAATGAGATCGACGTGCTCGCGCTGTTCTCGTCGATTTGCGATCGCACATCGAGCGTGTTGGCACGGACGACCGACTGGGGGGAGTCGGGTGTGCGGCCCGGTCAGTACCGGGTCGATCTCGACGTCGACGCGGTGTGCGTTGCCCCGCTGCTCGCTGCGGGCTTCTCGGTGCTCTCGGAGGAGAGCGGAGTGCAGCACCCCGAAGACGGGCCATCGGCCCTCGGAACGGTGGTGGTCGATCCGCTCGACGGATCGACCAATGCCAGCCTGGGGCTGCCGTGGTTCGCGACCTCGCTGTGCCTCGTCGTCGATGGTGAGCCGATCGTGTCGATGGTGGCCAACCTGGCGACCGGCGCACGCTACGAGGCGGTTCGAGGTGGGGGTGCGCGCCTGGGCGGGGTCGGGATCAGGGTCGGCGGCCCCACCGCGCTGGACGATTCGGTGATCGCGATCAGCGGGCTGCCCAGCCATCACTACGGATGGCGCCAGTTCAGGGCGATGGGTGCTTCAGCGCTCGACCTGTGCGCGGTCGCCGGCGGATCGTTCGACGGGTTCGTCGACATGAGCCCCGATGCGCACGGCGTGTGGGACTACGTCGGGGCGATGCTCGTCGTGCAGGAGGCCGGGGGAGTGATGGTCGATGCGCTCGGCCGTGACCTCGTCGTGCTCGACCACACCGCTCGCCGCACCCCGGTTGCCGCAACCAGCACGACGCTGCTCGATGAGCTGCTCGCGCATCGTCGCCAGAGCTGAAAGCCGACCCAACGGGGGGTCAGAAGTCGAAGTCCTTGTTCGGTCGGATGACGATCTCGGGGATGTGAACGTGGGCCGGCTGGGTGACTGCGTACAGCACCGCGTCGGCGACGTCGTCAGGAGCGATCATGATGTCGGCCAGCACAGTCTGCGCTGCTTCGAGGACATCGTCGGGCAGCCGCTCGCCGGGGACGATTTCGACATCCATGCCGGACATGGCGACGATGCCAGCGAGGAGTTCCGGGTCGGCGTTGCGACCGATGTTCGTCGCCACGAGCCCAGGCATGATCGAGGTCACCTGGATCGGGTCGTCCTGCAGCTCCTGGCGAAGCGTGGTGGTGATCACGTTCACAGCGTGCTTGGTGGCGCCGTACACCCCGGAGTCCGGTCGCAGTGCAGCAACCGACGACACGTTGACGATGTGGCCGCGATTGCCGACCTCGCGCATCGCCGCGACTGCGGCCTGGGTGCCGACCAGCAGCGACAACACATTGGTGTCGAACATCGCCGCCCACTGCTCGACGGTGCCGTCGAGGACGCCACCGAGGTACGAGACACCGGCATTGTTGACGAAGATGTCGAGGTGACCGTCGGCGTCGAGTGCGGTCTTCACCAGCTCGTCGATGGCGCTCGGCTGTCGCACGTCACCGATCACCACGGTGGCGCGTCCGCCGCTCTCGCTGATCAACGAGGCGCTCTGTTCCATCGGTTCGGCGGTCCGTCCCGACAGGATCACGTGCGCACCCGCCGCTCCCATCCGTTCGGCGATTGCGCGGCCGATGCCGCTCGATGCGCCGGTGACGATCGCGGTCTTGCCGGACAGGTCGGCGTCGATGCTCATGGTGACTCCTCGGGAGACGGAACGTACGGAGCAATCACCTTGCCACACCTCGACACGCGCGATCTCGACGTGCTGGTCGTTTGCGCTCGGTAGCGTGCCGACGATGAAGCGGCAGGAGAAGGCGGACCGGATCGGTGCGATCCTCGACGAGTTGTATCCCGAGACGCCGATCCCGCTCGACCACACCGACGCCTACACACTGCTCGTGGCGGTGGCCCTGTCGGCGCAGACGACCGACAAGAAGGTCAACCAGATCACGCCGGCGCTCTTCGAGGTCGCCGGCACGCCCGAACAGATGGCATCGCTCGACCCCGATCAGATCCTCGCGTTGATCCGCGAGGTCGGGCTCGCGCCGACCAAGGCGAAGAACCTCTGGCTGGCGGCCAACCAGATCGTCGATCAGGGCGGCGAGGTGATCGGCGACTGGGAGTTCCTCGAGTCGCTCCCCGGCATCGGGCACAAGACAGCGAGCGTCGTGATGTCACAGGCGTTCGGGGTACCCGCATTCGCCGTCGATACGCATGTCCACCGACTCGCCGAACGCTGGGGTCTGTCGAACGGCACCACGGTCGAGCGCACGGAGGCCGATCTCAAGGCCGTCTTCCCGATCGAGACGTGGAACGACCGTCACCTGCAGATCATCTTCTTCGGCCGCGAGTACTGCCCGGCCCGACGCCACGACCTGGCGACGTGCCCGATCTGTGGTTGGGCGGCGATCGAAGAAGCGGATCCGCGACGAATCCATGCGCTGAGGCTTTCGTCACCGGCAGGCGGGTCAACCGAAGGGCATCGTGCCGTCGACGACGAGTTGCGCACACTCGACGGGATTGTCGCGTCGCACGTACGCGTCTTCGTTCGGCATCCAGACGTCGAGCCACGTGGTGCGCGCGTTCTCGCCGTCGCGTGCGATGGCACGTCGGAGACGGGTCTCGTCTGGCACGTCGACCCACACGCGCACGTCGAGATCGTCGCGGAACATCTGGTGCAGAGCGCAGACGCCCTCGATGATGATCACGCCACTCGGCACCACGGTCTTCGAGGTTCCGGGCCGGTGCCGTGCCCAGTCCCACTCGTCGTAGGTTGCCGCGTTACCGGTGAGCAACTGGTCGACGACGTGTGTGCGGAGCCGATCGAGTTGGAACTCCGAACCGTTCCAGAACGAATCGGTCGCGACGATCTGGGTCCCCTCGACGACATCGGCGACGTGGCGCGCCAGCGTCGACTTGCCCGCGCCGCCGTGGCCACCGATCCCGACGAGAACGAGTTCTGCTGAACGACGGGCCTGCTCGATGAGCTGCACGGTGGCTTCGGTCGGGGATGGTCGAGCCATGACCTGCAGTCTGCCGAAGAAATTCCCGATCATCGGCAAGCGTTCCGGGAACTCTGTGAGACCCCCTTGTCATGATGTGATGTATGGAGATCGCCGGGGTGATCGAGCGGGTGCGGCACATTGCGGGGGTGCGCAGTGACGGTTCGGTGGATGCGGTCGGGGTGGAGTCGGCACTGGTAGCGGCCCGGGAGCTGGCGGCCTGGACCGAGGCTCAGCATGCCGGTCTGGTGGCACAGCTCTCATCGATGGTGAGTTTCCCGGAGGCGACGATCGCGAAGGCGGCGAAGTCGACGCTGGCCGGTGCATCGAAGTCGAAGGAACGATCCGACACCTTGGGTCGAACACCCAGGCTGGCTGCAGCGTTGGCCGAGGGTGCCGTGACTGCGGGTCACGTCGATGCGGTGACTCGCGGGGCGCGGCAGTTGCCCGACGCTGATCGGGTGAGGTTGTTCGAGCGGTTGGAGTCGTTGATCGGTGTGGCCGAGGCCGCCACGGTGGACCAGTTCGCGAAGCGTGTCGGTTTGGAGGTGCGCCGCATCCAGTCCGACGACGGCATCGACCGCCTGGAGCGTCAGCGGCGTGACACCCGGTTGTCGAGCTGGGTCGACAGCGACGGCATGTGGAACATGCGTGGCCGTTTCGACCCAGTCACCGGTGTGCGTCTCGACGCCAGGTTGCGAGCGACTGTCGAAGCACTCTTCGCCGAGGCGACACCGGCCGGGTGTCCAATCGACCCGATCGAGAAACAGAAGTTCCTGGCAGCGCACGCATTCGCGGCACTGGTCGACGGCACCGCCGGTGCGAGCCGATCGGGGCGACCGGGGTTCGTCGTGGTGATCGACGCCGACGCCGACCCTGCCACTGACGGTGTGGGTCCGGTGGCGGAGTGGCCAATCCCTGTCGAGATTCCCGCACGAGTGCTGGCCGAACTCGCCGGCGACGTCGACGTCCACGCAGTGGTGGTGCGCAATGGAGTTGTACTCCACGCGCCGGGTGAACTCGATCTCGGCCGCACGACACGATTGGCCAATCGGGCGCAGCGGCGAGCGCTGCGAGGGTTGTATCGGGGGTGCGCGATCCCCGGATGCACGGTCGCGTTCGATCGCTGCGAACTGCATCACGTGCTCTGGTGGCGACACGGAGGCTGCACCGATCTCGACAATTTGATCCCGATCTGCACGAAGCATCACACGAAGGTCCACCACGACGGGTGGATCATCGAGTTGGGACACAACCGAGAGTTGACCCTGCGTTTGCCCGACGGAACTATCCGCTCGACCGGACCACCGGGGCGCAGGGCCGCCTGACAGCGGCCCCGAGCACTGCGCTCGGATGAGCAGGGCGAACTACCGTCCACGACAGTGGATTCTCCCGATGGCGACCGCCGTTCTCTGCGGTATCGGGCTGCCATGCGGTGGCTGGCAGTGCCGTGGTCGGAGTTCGCACTCGCGTCGGCGCTCGTGCTCGCGTTCGCCATCCCCGTGCTGTTGGTCGGCTCGGTCGACGTGTGGCGCGCGGCGAGCGAGGACGACCTGACCGACCGATCGGTCGCAGACGCGTCACTGACCCGCAATGGGGCAGACATCGCGGTCGAGGCGCGTTTCTCCCGGTCGGCCGTCGAGGTGGCCGATCGGGAGTTGACCGATGCCCTCGTCGGGATTCCCCAACTCGATCGTCCGGTGCGGACCGTGTACACGTTTCCCGGCCTCTTCACCGTCGGCCCGCCACCCGTTCGTGAGGTCGGACCCGTCGCCCGGCTGCTCAGTCAGGCCGGAGCGTTGGACGCCGTCGATGTCGTCGCCCAGCTGGACGACACCTCACACGGTGTCTGGATCAGTACGTCGTTCGCCGATCAGCTGGGCCTGGAACTCGGTGACCCGCTCGCGTTCGAGGTCGGGGTGATCGACGACGACACCTGGAACGACCTGGTGAGCAACACCGGCTCGAACGCGATGTTCCGAGTCGCCGGACTGTACGAGCCCTTGTGGTCGACCGCCGCCGACCCCGCCGCCGATGGCTACTGGTCATCGGTGCCGCCCGAGCTGCTTCCGGTCTACGTCGCCGCGTTCAGCCAACCGAACTTCGAGCTGGTGCTGGCCGACGAAGCCACGCTGCTCGACAGCGGGCTCCCGGGAGTGGTCCGGTGGCGCTCCCCGCTCGGGTCGATTCCGACCACGTTCGACGGTTTGCGGACACTTCGGAATCGGATGCGTCAGCTCGACGGGGCGCTCGTGCAGGCGGGCGCGCTGGGGTCGTCGATGAAGGAGGTGGCCTCGACCGGGCAACGTGCGCCCGTGCTCACCTCCGACGTGTTCGACACGACATCGTCGGTCGAGGCCGCTGTCGCGCAGCTGGCGGCCCCGCTCGCTTCGGCACGGGCGCTGGGCGCCATCGTCGGGCTGACAGCGGTGTTCGCCGCCGGTGTGTTCCTCGTCGAGCGCCGGCGATCGGAGTTCCGGCTCCTCACCAGTGAGGGCGAGCGCTGGCCGAGGATGGCCGTTCGCGTCGCCGGACAGCTCGCGTTGGTCGTGGTCGTCGCCGGCGCGGTCGGTGCCTTTCTGTCGGTCGCCGGGCCGAGGTGGCTCGGCCCGGCCGTTTCGTACGACTTCAGCCGCCTTCCGTGGGCGCTCATCGGGCTCACGATGGGCTTCTCACTGCTGTTGGCCTCGATAGCTGCCGGGATGATGGGCGCTCGAACGTTGATGTCGCCCAGCCGTCAGACGAGGCAGGCCGTCGGCCGGGTGCTGGTCGCGATGCTCGTCGCCGCGACGGCGGTGGCGTGGATGCAGGTCGGACGGACGACCGCGTCGGCAGGAGCCTCGATTGACCTCGTCGTGGTCGCGCTGCCCGTGTTGACCATCGCGTTCGTCGTGATGGTCGTCGTCGGAGCGCTCGGCTGGATCGTTCGCCTTCTCGGGCATCATGGCGAACGGCTGCCGGTGGAGATGTTCCTCGCCGTTCGCCGATTGGCGTCGGGCTCACTCGCGGTACGACTGGTCGCGGGAGCGCTCGGACTCGGCATCGGGCTCCTGGTGTTCGCGCTCGCGATCACGGCCACGCTCGACCGCACGGTCGACGTGAAACTGGCGACCAGCGTCGGTGGGGCATCGTCGGCGACCCTGCTGGACGATCTGCCGCCCACGTATCGCCCGCCTGCGCCGACGACGGTCATCGCGGAATCCGACACCAGGCTCATGCCGGGGGCTGTATCAGGTCGCGTCATCGCGATCGACCCCGCCACCTACGCAGACGCGGTGACCTGGTCCGATCAGTTCGGCTCGAGTGTCGAGGAGGTGTTGGCGGCGCTCGCGGAACCGAGCGACGAGTCGATACCTGTGATCGCGATCGAGGGCGAGCCGGTCCCGCCGACGGGGGCCTTTGGTCTGACGAGGTCGTATCCGTATCGGGTCGTCGCCACCGTTCGGGGTTTCCCGACGGCTGGGAACCGCAGAGTCAGCCTGATGGCGTCCGCCGACGCGATCGAGGCGTACGCGGCGAACGTCGGCAACCCGGCCGCACGCCCACCTCTGGAGGCCTTCCGTCAGACAGCCGTCTCCCAGGCGAGCGCCGAGGAACTGACGGCGTCGCTCGATGCTGCCGGAGTCCGATATCGGGACGTCGTGTCGCTGGTGGAGCAGCGTCAGAATCCATCGATCGTCGCGACGCGCTCGGCGTTCGGTTTCCTCGGCGTGATCGGGATCACCGCGGCGGCGGCGGCGTGCGTTGCACTCGGTTTGTTCCTCTCGGCTCGCCGTCGCAGCCGGGCCTTGACGGGCGTGATCACTCGATCGATGGGGCTGTCGGCGCCCCGCGCCGCAATGGTCTCGGCCTTCGAACTCGGTTCCATACTGCTGGTGGCCGTCGGGGCCGGGTTCATCGCGGCACCGCTCGTCGTGCGTCGCCTCGCCCCGCGTTTCGATCCCGCACCCGGGCGGCCGCCGACGGTGAACGTCCTCGTGGACTGGGTGCCGCTGGTGGCCGGCGCGTTGGCCGGTGTGTTGCTCGTGGCAGTCCTTGTGTGGCTGTCGGAATGGCGTGAGAGCCGCCGGCCGGCGGGAGCGGTGGTGCGCGATGGTGGATGACGCCCTCTTGTGGTGCGATCAGCTCGTGAAGTTCTACGAGACCTCGACGGGTCGAGTGCAGGCGGTGCGCGGTATCGATCTCGAGTTCGCGGTCGGTACGACGGCGGCGATCGTCGGCCCGTCCGGCTCGGGCAAGTCGTCGTTGTTGCGGATGCTCGCGGGGCTCGACCAACCCACGGCCGGCACGGTCATGCTGGATGGCGTCGACCTCTGGCGGCTCTCGGAACGGGCTCGGGCGCGGGCTCGAGCCGACACGATCACCCACATCTATCAGCGTCCGAGTGACAACCTGTTCGGCCATCTCTCGGCAGAGATGCAGCTGGCGCGAGTGGCGAAGACGAGTGAGTCGGTCGACGTCTGGCTACACGCCCTCGGACTCGATGAGCGGCGCACCTTGCAGCCCCCACAGATGTCGGGTGGCGAACGGCAACGCCTGGCGTTCGCCCGTGCGGCGGTCGCCGAGCATCGACTCGTGATCGCCGATGAACCGACCGCGCAGCTGGACTCGGCAAACGCAGCTGCGGTCTTGGACGCGATCGATGTGCTGGCCGGACGGGGGATCACCACGATCATCGCCACCCATGACCGGCGTGTGCTCGACCGCGTCGGCGAGGTCGTCGAACTCCGAGATGGTGCGGTGTCGACGATCACCACCGGGGGCGCGCGCCTGTCGGTCATCGACCGTTCGGGCCGTCTGCAGTTGCCGCCGGAACTCCGCGACAGGTTCCCGCACGGACGGGCCCGGCTGCGGTGGACGAGCGAGTCCGAGCACATCGGGATCGAGCGACCGTGACGCTCCCGGCCGAGCGTGTACTGACGCTGTGTTCGGCATCGCGATGGTTCGAGATGCCCTCGGCGCGGGTGACCGCGGTCGACGGCGTGTCGATGCAGATCGACGTCGGTGAGATCATCGGGCTTGCAGGCCCGTCGGGCTCGGGCAAGACGACGCTGCTCAATCTGGTCGCAGGATGGGAGATGCCCGACGCTGGGACCGTGGACCGCAACACCGGCCAGGTGCGGGGGTGGAGTTCGTTGGCGGTGGTGCCTCAGGAACTGGGTCTGATTCCCGAGCTGACTGCCGTGCAGAACGTTCGGCTCGCCGGCCGTTTGAGCGGCGGCGACTCCCGGTCGGTGACGGAGTTGTTCGACATGCTCGACCTGGTCGGGCTCGACGACCGGCTGCCCGACGAACTGTCCGTCGGTGAACAGCAGCGTGTCGCCGTCGCTCGGGCCGTGCTGTGTGAACCCCGGTTGCTCGTCGCCGACGAGCCGACGGCCCATCAGGACGAGCGACACGCCGATCAGGTGATGACCGTCCTCGCCCAGGCCGCAGCAGCCGGTGGAGCGGTGCTGGTCGCCACCCACGATGACCGCCTGTTGGCCGGGGTCGATCGGGTGATCCACCTGCTCGACGGTCGCCTCGTGTCGCCGGACGGCGATGGCTGACCGTGCCTCGTCACGTCGTCGGCCGAATCGCCCCAGGTAGGCTCGCTGATCTTCGGGCGCATAGCTCAGTTGGCTAGAGCGCTTCCCTTACAAGGAAGATGTCGGGGGTTCGAGTCCCTCTGCGCCCACCATTGTGATGTCGCGAGACATCGGAAACCTGTGAGCCCGCGTCACGGGTTGGTTCGTCGAAGATCACCCGCGGACGTCGAGCCCGCAACGAACGACGCATGGCCCCCAGTCGCTGCGCCCAGATCGAGGAGACGAATCGTGACGATGTTCGAGGTCGAGGGCCAGCGCTTGGACTACCGGGTTCTGGGCGAAGGCGCCCCGGTGCTCTGGGTCAACAACATCGGCCTTCCGCCATTGGACGACGCGGCGTATCAAACGCTCCTGGCGGCAGGACACCAGGTTGTGGTGTTCGACTACCAGGGTCCAGACGACTGCACGGTGCAAGATGTTGCACGGCGTGCCGGCACCCTGCTCGACCACCTCGACACGACCGCGTGGGTGTGGGGGTTCTCGCAGGGAGCATGGATCGCGCAGGAGCTCGCGTTGCTGCGACCAGATCGCATCGACGGAGCGATCCTCACGGCAACCCGCGGGCGAATGAGTCCATTCGTGAGGCTCCAGCTCCGGGCCCAGCAACAAGCAGCCGAGCTCGGCGCCGGTGAGGCATTCGTCGCCCTGAGTCTCAGCACCTTGTTCGACGCACGCACGCTGCACACGGAACAACTCGTCGATACTCTCGTCGGCCCGATGCTCGAGAACGTCTTCGACGACCGTGAGCGACTGCTGAGGTCGTGCCGTGCCTCGCTGGCCTACGACGACCGGACCGACGCGCTCCGCGATGTGGCGGTCCCGACGCTGGTCATCCGATTCGGCGACGACCTCAAGTGTCCGCCCGCACTCGGCCTCGAGGTGGCCGAGGCGATTCCCGGCGCCGAGACCCTCCTCATCGAGCATGCGACCCACGCCGCCCTCAGTACCAACGCCAAGGACGTCTTCGACGCCGGCCTGCAGTTCATCGAGCGCAACTCCTCGTGAGTCGCAACATCACCACACGACCCCGTTAACAGTTCGGCAATGAGCAAGATGCCGAGGGTTCCAGTCCCTCTGTGCTCACCGCTCTGGGCGGTCATCGACCCATGGCTACGCTGGGCACGATGGGTCGGAGTGCTACGACGACGGTGTTGTTCACCGACATCGTCGGGTCGACCGGCTTCCTCAAGCTGCTCGGTGACCAGGTGTGGGATGACGCCCGGCGCGAGCACTTCTCGGGGCTTCGTTCCACGTTGGCGGACCACGATGGTTCTGAGGTGAAGAACGCCGGCTGGTTGGCGCCTACATGATTCTCTGCTCCGTCATGGGCCTGGTCGATGTTCAGAGCAGCATCTATCCGGTTCAGGCCGACGCTGGTGTCCTTCGGACGCTTGCGATGGTGTACCAGCGGTTCGTGGGTTCGCAGTTGTTGATCCAGGAGCAGGCCGATGCGCACCTGGAGGAACTGGCGAGCGCCTTCGAGGCGAGCGGGGCGGTGTTCGCCCTTTCCATGTTCGTCGCATCTGGACGTGTTCCCGATCCGCGGTCATCCGTGGTCTCTGACTGACCGGAACGTCGTCGAGGAAGCCGCCGACTCGCCACAAGTGCGGCACAGTCGCGAACGCCGGCCGCGAAGAAGCCGACGCCCAGAAGGCGCGAGGGGCGAGCTGACTAGCCTGAGTCCGGACATGAACGAAAACACAGAGCCGCCTGCTCGGACCGGAGAGCCGGACCGGGAGGTCGTGGGGGAAGTGGTCTCGCTGCCCGGTGGGGGCCGGATCCTCATCCGCGAGCTGCTGCCCTCCGATCGCGATGAGTTGGCCGAGCGCTACCTCGAGCTGTCGCCGCAGGCGCGCCGGTTGCGATTCTTCAATGCTCCCGACCACCTCTCGACCCGGCTCCTCGACTACCTCGTCGACGTGGACGGGCGCGACCGCTCCGCGCTGGTCGCATTCGCGATCGACGTGGACGGGACGCCGGGCGTCGGCATCGCGCGGTACGTGCGCAGCCGCGAGGACCCGAGTTGCGCCGAAGCAGCGGTCACGGTGCTCGACGCGTATCAGAACCGGGGGATCGCGACGGCGCTGTTGCACAGGCTCGCCGACGAGGCTCGCCGGAACGGCATCTCCACCTTCGTCGCCAGTGTCATGTGGGAGAACCGGGAGCTGCTCGATGGGCTGCGGGCCTTCGGCGCGCAGGTTCGGCCGAGCGAGCCCGGGGTGGCTTCCGTGCGGATCGCGCTGCCGCAGTCCGAGGCCGATCTTCCCAAGACGGAGCTCCGTCGGGTTCTTCGTGTCTTCGCCGAGCGCGTCGGCGACGCGATCGGCCTGCGTTTCGAGCGCTGATCGAAGCGCCCCGGCGAGTCAAGACGCGTCATCGTCGGCTATGGACCGCCCGAAGTCGACGGCGGCAATCACCTCGGGTGGCGAGAAGCCTCGCAGCTCCGCATCCGGCTGAGCCCCGAGAGCATCGTTCACGGTCGAGAACGCGATGCGCAGCCCCACGAAGACGGTCATTGCGAAGATGTCGGCGTCGCTGTACCCGACGGAGCGCAACTCGTCGACGTCGGCCTGGGTCGTTGCGTTCGGATCCCCGGCCACAGCGCGGACCCAACGCGTCATGACCAGTTCGGACGGGGTCAAACCGTTGTCCGAGCCGGTCAGCACCCCGACGGCGGTTTCGGTGTCAGACTCCTTGGCCAGCTTTCCACCCCAGGCGAGAGAACAGTACGAGTCGCCGAACGTCGATGCGCACGCCGCGACGAGCAACGCCCGCTGGCGCATCGAGAAGCCGTCAGAGACCGAATCGAGCAGACCGAACAGCGCCCGCTGACTCTCGGGCTGCCAGGCCCAGAGCCTGGAGACATTCATCACCCAGCCCATGTATTTCTCGTCGTCGTCGAACATTCGCTGGGCGCCGTCGCCGGATTCTGGCTGATCGAGGAACATGGCCCGTTCTTACACCTCGGCGACGAGGCGGCCGATCATCCAGCTTCACGTCGAATCCGGTGAACCGTCCCCTGACACGAGGGAGGTTCGAGGACAGCGCACCGTGTACCCGCACCACACGGCAGACGGCAGCGTCCGTCGGACCGGCGACGTCGGTTCGGCGCAGGAGTTCGTGCAGGTTGCTCCAGCCGTCTACAGAGCGTCGACAACGTCGCGTCCGCGGCGCCGTTGATCGATGAGCCACTGGTCGAGCAGTACCGAGCCGAATTCGACACCGACTGTGCACCCGATGAAGGCGAACATCGAATGCGCGTCTTGCTCTCAGACGGCCGAGAGGATCGGGTGGGTGACGACCGTGGCGAGGTCGAGCAGTTCGTCGACGCTGCCGGCGCTGCCCTGCAGTTCGAGGATGATCTCGTGGGCGCCGGTGTGGCGTGTGGCGTCGAGATCGTCAGTGATCTGATCGGTCGAACCGTGGTAGGTGGGCCGGTCCTTGCCGAGTGGGCGATCGGTCACGTGCGCGTTGGCACGCACGAACAGCTGCACAGCGTCCGGGTCGCGTCCGTAGCCGGCGGCCATGTCACGAACGGCGCCGAACATGGGGGAGATGGCCTCGATCGGAAGTCCGGCAGGTGTCCACCCGTCGGCGCGTCTGGCGACTCGATCGAGCCCTGCTGGTGTGTAGGCGGCGAGCAGGATCGGCGGCCGCGGTCGCTGGATCGGCTTCGGCAGGATCGTCGCGGGAACGATGTGGTAGCGCTTTCCTCGGTGGCTGCTGATCCCGTCGGCCCAGACGGTGTCGAGCACGTCGAGGAACTCTTCGAGGCAACCGGCGAGATTTCGCTGCGTCACCCCGACGGCGTCGAACTCATCGGCGGACCAACCGAGCCCGAGCCCGACGGTCAGACGGCCGTCGCTGGCCATGTCGATGGCCGTCAGCGATCGGGCGAGCACGATCGGCGAGTGGAACGGAGCGACGAGCACGTTGGTGCCCAGACCGATCCGCTGGGTGACGGTGGCGGCGATCGCCAGCGCGACGATCGGATCGAGGCTGATGTGCTGCTCGGCGGGCAGCACACCGTCGGTCGAGGCCGGATAGGGGGTCCGTGGGGCGTTGGGCGCCAGCACTCGATCCATCACCCACAGCGATGCGAACCCGAGTTGTTCGGCCTTGGTGGCCATCTCGACGACGCTCGTCGGTGTGGCGAACGGACCGGTGTGGCCGAGGCCGAGGCCGATCCGTGGCCCGGTGGCAATGAGGTCGTTCATCTGGTGCGTCATTTCAGCTCAGTGGTTCCACGAGAAGCTCGGCGTACATCCCGTTGACGAAATGCGGCGGGCCACCCTCCACGACGGGAGGCTCGCCCTGGGAGGCGGCTGCAGCCTCGAGGTACACCTGCGGGTCGACGCCCGTCGGGATGAAACACATGATCACGTAACGGCCGGGATCCTGCAGAGTGCCGTCGCCGACAGCCACGATCTGCTCGTCGGAGCCGGGGGCCTGGAGCACCACGGTCACGGGTGCGCCCAGGCGCGCCATGAGCTGGTCGGGCGGTAGCTGCACGAGCTCGACGAGCGGGAGGTCGTCGTCGTCGGGTCGTCGGAACGCGACGAGTTCGTGGAGTTCGGTGGCCGATGTGTTCTGCAGTTCGAGGGTCGTGCCGGCCGGGGTCGACGCGGGCACGTTGGTGAAGCCGTAGTCGACGCCACCGATGGCGACGGTGACCGGTTCGTGGCCCGTCGTGTCATGTGCTGTTTCGGCGACCGTGATCGACGAGGTGTTCTCATCGGATCCGCAGGCTGCGAGCGTCACGATGGCCGCGGTCAGTGCGGCTGCGGTCAGGCGGGTGAGGGTGGTGTTCATGAGTGGTCTCCTGTGAGGGTGAGGTTGTCGATGGTTGGGTCGATGCGCTCGACCCGGGCGGTGAGGGTGACCTCCACGACGTGGTCGATGGTCAAGAAGCGGTGCCGCAGCGCCGGCGGCAAGTTGTCGAAGGGCGAGGCCTGGCTCAGGTGGCAGGCGATTGCCTGCTCGCGGATCGCGAGCACGTCGCTGGTGTCGATCGCGGTCAGTTCGTCGTCGGGACGGCCGAGCTGGTCGTCGCCGATCGTGAGGTGCTCGCGGTGCGGTTGTTCTGCCCGCATCGCCTGCGCCCAGGCAACCATGGAGCTGCGCGCCAGACTCGAGTGCACGAGCCGCACCGGCCGGTCCAGCCGCTCGACCGCGATCCGGAGCGCGTTGCTCAGGTGGACGTGGTCGCGGTGGCCGTCGCTGCCGTCGAGGGTGAGGACGACGTCGGGTCGCAGGTCGGCCAACTGGTCGTGCAAGCGTCCCGCGAGCCGGTCACCGGGCATCGAGATCGAGCGCGTTGGGCGGCGGGTCGCCGGAGAACCCGGAGTCGGCGAGATCGAGGAACATCACCTCGTCGACTCCGAGCACGAGGGCTGCTTGGCACAGTTCGGTCTCACGGAGGAGCCCGATTGGCCAGGCATCCGTGCTGGGGTCGGGCCGCCGCTCCCCCTCTTCGCCGCGAGTGGCGCAGATCACCGTCACCCTGGCACCCGCGAGCGAGGCCTGGGCGATGAGCGATCCACATCCGAACGACTCGTCGTCTGGGTGGGCGACCACCGTCACGAGGTGCTCGCCGCGGCCGGCGATCGGGGCGGTGAGCTGACTCACTGGACGGCTCCGGCCATCGCGCCGGCGATGATCGCGTCGAGCAGCTCTTGGCCGGGCGAGGGCATGCGCGGTGCCGACGGCAGCGTGTGGAGCATCTCGATCGCGCGCGACACCCAGTCACCGGTGATCGTCGGGCTGTGGCACGACGCGATGGTGGTGATCCCGAGTCGGGAGAAGCGTTCGACCTCGGCGTGGAACGCTGGGCGGTCGATCATGCCGAGCCAGGGGCTGAGCAACTGAGCATGACCGATGCAGGCCTGCAGCCACTCCTCCTCCGGCAACTCGCTCACGTCGGTGAGGGCGTGCGGCACCGACGTGGCGAAACAGTCGCTCGCCCAATAGACCCCGGTGGTTGTGTCGAGCAGGCCGCGGGTGGTCGGCGAGTCGTAGAGCGGGGGGCGCACGGCGGCGTAGGTACGACCGTTGGCCTCGAAGCGCTCGTCGAGGTCGAGCCAGCGCATGCGGTGCGGAGCGATGGTGGGCAGGTTGCCGAGCCGTTCCCATTGGAACCAGGAGGTGAGCAGCGTCGCATTGGGGCATGCCGCCATGAGCACCTCGAGGTTGCCGTAATGGTCGACGTCGTCGTGGCTGAGGAAGATCCAGCGAACGTCGTCGGGGTCGACGAGGGAGAACATGTCTTCGACATAGCGGTCGCGGAACCCGGGCACGCCGGTGTCGACGAGGATCGGCTCGCTGCCGCGGATGACCATCGTGTTCAGGTGCACAGCGACGGGAGCGACGCCTTCGCCCTGGGTGGCTTGGATCACGAAGGTGTCGGGAGCGATCTCGACGGGTGCGTAACGGGGAGGGACGGGGAGGTTCATGGGAGTTCCTTTCGGTCGTGGTCGCCGGCACTCGCCGGCGAGGTGGCCAACGATGACGGGCGGCGTCCACGGCGACCATCCCGCTCACCTGGGTTTCGATCGCCTCGCGCTGCTGGTGGTTCTCTTCCCCCCAGACATCTGGGGTGGCGGTCCCTGTGCGGAGCGAGCAAGATGGCCGAATGGTCAGTGGGTTGACGATCGAACGGGTGCGGACCGACGTGCAGGTCCTCTCGCGCGCCGGTCTCGAGATCCCCGACTTCCTCTCCGAGATCGACCAGTCGTTGCGCCGAGCGGTGCCGTACCGGGCGATGTGCGTCGCCACGGTCGACCCTGCGACGCAGCTGTGCACGGGCACCTACAAGCTCGGTGAGCTGGCGCCCGATGCCGAGGCCGATGCCCGCTGGGCTGAGATCGAGTACCGCGACGAGAACCCGACGAGCTTCATCGCACTGTCGGCGCGACGCGTTCCGGCGACAGCGGTTCACCTCGAGCCGACCGATGGCGGCGCGGCGCTGCAACGCCAGCACGAGTTCCTCGCACCGACCTACGGCTTCTCCGACGAGGCCCGCTTGGTAGCGATGGCCAACGGTCGCACGTGGGCCGGTATTGCGCTGCACCGCCGCACCGGCGACCCGCACTTCACACACGACGAGGTGGCCCTCCTCGCCTCGATGTCACAGCACGTCGCAGTGGGTATCCGCGCCGGCATCCTGGCGCGACGGGCAACTCCGGCGTCGATGCACACGTACGGGCCGGCGGTCATCATCGTGCACGCTGACGGAAGCATCGCCCAGTCGAATTCGGGCGCGCAGGCGTGGCTCGACGAGCTCGACGCCGTCGACCTCCACTCCGCCACCACGATCGCTTCGCTGGTCGGCCAGGCACGCCGCTTCGCTCGTGGTGTGTCGTCGTCGCCACCTCGCATGCGTGTGCGGGCGCGTTCGGGTCGGTGGCTGGTGCTGCACGCGTCGCTGCTGTCGGGCCCGTCGAGCCACGGTTCCGATGTGGTGGTGACCATCGAGGAGGCACGGCCGCCCGAGATCGTCACGCTGGTGGTGGCCGCCTACGAGCTGACCCCGCGTGAGCGCGACGTGGCTCGGGCGGTGCTGCAGGGTGTCGACACCAAAGAGATCGCGGCGCTACTGCACATGTCGACGTACACGGTGCAAGACCATCTGAAATCGATCTTCGAGAAGGCCGGCGTGCGCAGCCGCCGCGAGCTGATGGCCGCCGTGTTCTTCGACCAGTACGTACCGCGAATGGGCAACGACCTCGCCCCTGACGGCTGGTTTTCAGACGCGACCTGAGTCGAACCCGGGGGTTGTTACCGGAGGGGGTAGGGCCAGTCGCCAGCCGAGCCCGGCCACCGAAACACCACGTTGGTGTCGGACCATTTGGGCTCGTGTGTGTCGAGGTAGGCGGCGACCTCGGCGTCGCGATCCTCGGTCAGGCACAGTCGACGGCGCGCCGACGGGACGAGCGAGGCGGTGTCGGCGGTGGCTCGGGCGAGCGGTGGGCGCGGAACGTCCCACCGTTCGGGGTCGAGACCGAGCCCGGCGAGCACCTCGGCGAGGTCGTCGGCCGTCGGCTCACTCGGACGTTCGAGCCCCCAGAAGTGGTACCACGCGTCGTTCCACGCCGACAGCGGATGGCGGGGCGGGAGCACGAGCACGACAGCGAGGCGTGCATGTGCGGTCAGGGCGAGCAGGAACGGCTCGATGTCGGCGACGTTGTAGGCGACGTTGTGGCACACGACGACGTCGGCGGCGGGGGTGACGACCGCAACGTCGGGCCAACGACCCTCAACGGTCATCGACCGTGCACCGGCCGCCGCTGCGGCCCGTGTGAACTCGCCGAGCATCGCCGGGCTCTGGTCGACACCGATCACCCGCTCGGCGGGCGGAACGAGCGACATCGCAGCGCGCCCTCCGCCGCACCCGACGTCGAGCACCGAACCGCCGTCGATGGGGAGCACTGTGCGGGCGATCTCGGCGGCGGGAGTGGTCCGATCGAGCGTGTCGTCGACCGCGAACATCGCCGTGTCGTGCTGCCACGGTGACACCGGTGCCTGGGCGAGGATCTCCTCGGGGATCGCCCACCGGTCAAGCTGCTGGGCCCATCGAGTTGCAGCCTCGGTGACGGTCGGCTCGGGGCCGGTGGGCACGCCGGGGTCCGTCGCGGGCGGTGGTGTCACGTCCTCGACGCTAACGGGGGAGGGTGGGGCGGTTCGATCGTCACAGCTAGTCCTCGATGACGTCCAGCCCCTGCTCGCGCAGCCGCGCAATGTTGTCCAGCATCGCGTTCAGCACTTCGGGAGCATGGCCTTCCCACCGGTGCACCTCGCCGATGATCCGCAGCGGATGGCGAGTCCGATACGACTGCGTGATGTTGCCGGGGAACTTCTTGTTCGTCACGTTGGGGTCGTCCTCGAACGGCCCCGTGGGCTCGACGACGTAGATGTGCCCGCGCTCACCGCTGCCCGCGAGCGCTGTGGCCAACTCGGCTCCCCACACCGCTGTCTCGACGAGCGCAGAAAAGTAGACGTTGTTGGAGGTGCGGCTCTCCTGGAAGTTGGAACCGTGGCCCGGTACGAGTTGATGGCCGACCTCGAAGGTGGACTTCGTCCCGTGGTAGAACGGCCCCTCGATGTGGTCGCACCGGTCGAATGTCACCGGGACGTACGCAGTGTCGTTCGCACCTGCCATCGTGTTCTGTTGGGCATGTTCCCGGTTTGTCAATGGGTGCTCCGATCTCGTGGTCTCGCTGACGTGACCCGGCCGCACGTCGCAGTTCGCTCACTCGATGTCGAGAGAACGACCTGCTCGACGGAAGCAGAAATCTGGATTTGCTACAAGTCCCCCACCCGGACCTACATTGAAAATGGCGACACGTTCGAGCGCTTGTCTCAGCTGGGGGACCGACCGCCCTACACGTTCACGCCGGAGGTCCGTTCATGTTCCGTCAAGTCGTCGCAGTTCGGTGGGCTGAAGGTGTCTCACCCGAGGCGAAGCAGTCATATCGAGACGCAATCGATCAGTTGCGTGGGATCCCGGAACTGCTCGATATGACGTGGGGCGACGACGCGGGTCACTTCGCCGACAACTTCGACTTCGTGGCGGTGATGGACTTCGCGGACTTCGCTGCCGCTCGACGGTACGTCGAGCACCCGCTGCACCAGCGTTATGTCCGCGACCATGCCAGCCAGGTCATCGGGGAGCGGGTCGTCGTCCAGCACGACTGGTACGCGCCCGACCCCGAATAGCGCGGCCGGTCGGAAGCCACGGGCACGGGACGGCCTCGACGTCGATGCCCGACATCGCAACCGACCCGCCGATCCGAATGCGCTACCGAACGAGTTCGATGAGGAGCGTGGCCGCGACCGCACGAGTCCCACCAGCAAGCGGTGTGATCGTGAGAGCCGTCGAATTGCCGGCCGGGTTTCTGACCGTGAGCTCCGAATTCACCGACGTGGTTTGGACCAAGGCGGTACCGGTGATCTGCGACGTGCCGGTCGCTCGGCCGACGACCGTGTACGCCAGCTCGGCGCCGTTGACACCGTACGCGTCGAAGGTGATGTCGATCTTTCCGGCGTTCGCCCCTGTGGTGGGGAGCCCGACCTGCACCGCGTCGGGCACGATGTCGCCCGCCACGAAGTTCAACGACGACGTCGACGGTGCACCGGTTGCGTCACCGGGTCGAATCGACAGGAATCCGGCCGAGAGGTCGTGATGCCGATCCCAGAGCGACTCGACGGCCTCGCGGCTGACCTCGACAGCGGCGGCGGGTGAACCGACGATGCTGAGCGCGACGTCGTGGATCCGGTAGACCCACTGCTCGACCAGCGCAACGAACGCGCCGCGGTCGCAGGCGCGGATGGCCTCGACCCGATCGTCGTCGACACGCAAGGAGAGATCCCCAGACACAGCCCATAGTCGCAGAAAATTGCAGGAATTCAACGCCATGGACAGTCTGTGGCTGTCCGCCGGTACCGCACGCCGCGTGCGCTAGACCATGCTGATGAGCCACGACACTGCAGTCCATGGAGTTGCGAGCACCGTCATCGAGCGTCCAGTCGCAGATGTGTTCGCGGCGATCTCCGACATCACGCGGATGGGTGAGTGGAGCCCGGAGTGCGTCGCCGGCCGATGGGTTCCACCCGCAACGGGACCAGCCGTTGATGCCGTCTTCGAGGGTGACAACGTCGCTGCCGTCGGCCCGGTGACGCTGAAGAAGTGGACGACGTCGTCGAAGGTGACCGTCTACGAGCCCGCCTCGGTGTTCGAGTTCGTCGCCGAGGGGTACACGACCTGGCGCTACGAGATGACCGAGAGCGACGGTGCCACGTCGGTCAGCGAGTCGTTCAGCTTTGCGCCCTACGAGGGATGGCAGCGATTCGTCTATTCGACCCTCATGCGACGCGACCGCAGCATGGTGAAGGGCATGGAGAAGACCTTGGCACGCATCAAGGCGTCGCTGGAGTCGTGAGCCCGCCGACGGCCTGGGGCCAGGTCGGCTCCGACAGCGCTCCACAGAGACTGACGGAGTCTTGAATCAAGCCGACCCGAGAGATAGCCGAATCACAGAACATGCAATCAGTTACCTGGTGCTAAAGGTCGGCTCCTGACGAGTTTCGGCTCGTCAGGGGTCGACTTCGCCCATCGACCAACAGGACCACCCGGTGGTCAGGGTGTCGCTGGAGTGACGCCGAATCCGGCAAGCCAGCGTTGCGCGGTGGGGATGTCGACTCGCTGGAGTCCGTCGATGTACCGGCAGTTCGACGTGTAGCCGTAGCTCGTGACGGTCACGACGTAGCCACCATGGAAGGCCGGCCCACCGGAGTCACCGAAGCAGGTCCCACCCGTGCCCCTGGTGTCGTTGCCATTGCCGTTCACCTGCAGGATCTGCGGTGTCAGCTTCTGGCCCGGTTCGTCGGCGTTGCGACGGATGATCGGGTAGCTGAACGGAGTCGGCGTCTGCGGCCCACCGTCGGCCTGTCGAACTTCGGTTCCGTATCCGACCAGCGTGAACAGCGTGGAGTTGAGCCGGTCGGAAGTGAACTGGTCGAGGTAGCCGAGTGGTGCGAGCTGAGCGGGCCTGATGCCCCTGATGGCCTTGTCGAGGACCACGACGCCGAAGTCGTTCCAATTCGCAGTGTCGGTGAAGTCGGAATAGTCGGGTGAGGTCGACGCCGTGCCGTAGTACGTCGTGATGCCGCTCGGAGCCTTCTCCTTGCCGAGGAAGCCGACGGCCGGATTCTTCGCTTCGGGGAGACCGCTCGGCGAGGCCAGGGCGATGGTGGTGTTGAAGGTGACCATCGTCTTGCCCACGGTGCCATCGGTGCAGTGGGCGGCGGTGAGGACAACGGTGGGTGTGACCAGCGTGCCGGAACACCGGAACCGTCCTTCGGCGGTGTAGAAGAGCAGCATCCCGACGTTCGGATGTGCCTCACCGTCGACGTTTCCATCGGTGATCGCAGATGCCGAGCCGGCGAGAGCTGCCACGCCGACGACGAACGTCAGAGCGACTGCGAGTACACGAGAACGAAGCATGGGGAGGTCTCCAGACGCTGAGTAGGTGGCGTGAACGTACTGCGGTGGCCATCGGCAGTCAAAACGTTGCCAACGGTGCAGCCTGTCGTCGCGCAAGCGGCCGATCAGCCGATGCGGATCGCAGTTCCACCGTCGACGGGCAGCACCACACCGGTGATGAAACGGGCTTCGTCCGAGGCGAGGAACAACGCCGCGTTCGCGGCGTCCCAGGCCGTCCCCATGCCACCCTTCAGTGGGATCCGGGCATTGCGTTCTTCGCGTACGACATCGAGTGACACACCGCGGGCGGCGGCGATGCCTCCGACCGCCATGGGTGTGTCGACGAGGCCGAGTGCGATGGCGTTGCAGCGGATACCACGCGACGCGTTCGATTGGGCGATCGAGGTGGTCAGCCGATTCACCGCCGCCTTCGACACCTCGTAGGCGACCTGGAACCCGCCGGCCACCGATGCAGCCGAGGAGATGTTCACGATCGAGCCGTGTTGCTGTTCACGCATCGTCGGCAGTACGGCCCGACACATGCGCCACATCGAACGGAGATTGACGTCGAGGATCCGATCGAACGCCTCCTCGGTGGCCGAATGGGCCGGCCCGTCGCCGCGGCCGCCGATGCCGACGTTGTTCACCAGCACGTCGATGCGACCCCACCGTTCGCGTGCGGCGAGGGCGAGCGCGGCGCACTGGTCGCCGTCGGTGATGTCGGCAACGAACGGTTCGGCGACGCCCCCGGCGCCCACGATCGCGTCGACCGTCTCCCGCGCGCGATTCGACCCGATCAACGCACAGCACGAGGGCTCCCTCGCGGGCGAAGGTCGTGGCGATCGCTCGTCCGTTCCCGATCGTCTCGCCGGGTGTCTGGCCGGCGCCGATGACGAGGGCCACTGCGTCGGCGAGTCGTGCCATCCGGTCGAGCCTAGTTCTGGTCCGCCGGCCCCTCCGTTGTCGCTCGCGGTGTGTCGTCCGAGTGCCTTCAGATGGTGGGGACTTCGACGTGGCGGCCGAAGATGTCGGCCATGGCGCCCATCATCTCGCCGAGTGTGGCGTAGGCGCGTGAGGCGTCGATCAGTGTGGGCATCAGGTTGATCTCGGGGTCGGCGGCCTCGGTGCGCAGGCGGTTCAGGACCTCGTCGACTGCGGCCTGGTTGCGGTTGTGACGGACCTCGTCGAGCCGTTTGCGTTGGCGGGTTTCGTCTTCGTTGGTGATGCGCAGCAGTTCGAGTTCGTCGTCGTTGCCTTCGGTGTAGGCGTTGACGCCGACGATGATGCGGTCTCCGTTGTTGAAGGATCGTTCGAGGTCGTACGCGGAGTCGCCGATGCGCCGTTGGAACCAGTTGTCGTCGATGCCGGCGATGACCCCGTCGAGCATCGAGCCGCCACCGAGCGTGTCGAGGTGGTCGAAGATCTCCTCGGCCTGGCGTTCCATCTCGTCGGTGAGCGCTTCGACGAAGTACGACCCGCCGAGCGGGTCGGCCACGTGAGCGACGTTGGTTTCGTTGGCGATCACCTGTTGGGTGCGCAGCGCGATGCGTGCCGCCTTCTCGGTCGGCAACGCGAGTGCTTCGTCCATCGAGTTGGTGTGCAGGCTCTGGCTGCCGCCCAGCACGCCGGCGAGTGCTTCGATGGCGGTGCGCACGATGTTCAACTCGGGTTGCTGCGCGGTCAGTGAGACCCCGGCGGTCTGGGTGTGGAACCGCAGCTGCAGTGAGCGTTCGAGTTCAGCGCCGTAGCGCTCACGCATCCACCGCGCCCAGATCCGCCGTGCGGCGCGGTACTTGCAGATCTCCTCGAAGAAGTCGATGTGGGCGTTGAAGAAGAACGACAGGCGCGGCGCGAACGAATCGATCGGCAACCCGGCTTGCATGGCGAGTTCGACGTAGGCGAACCCGTTCGCCAGCGTGAACGCCAACTCCTCGACGGCGGTCGATCCGGCCTCGCGGATGTGGTAGCCGGAGATCGAGATCGAATGCCACCGGGGCATCTCGGCTGCGGTGAACTTGATCGTGTCACGCACGAGCCGCATCGACTGACGCGGCGGGAACACGAACTCTTTCTGGGCCTGGTACTCCTTCAAGATGTCGTTCTGCAGCGTGCCGCCCAACCGGGCACGGTTGACGCCGGCGAGCTCAGCCTGCGCGACGAACATCGCGAAGATCGGCGCGGCGGGGCTGTTGATCGTCATCGACGTCGTGATCGACGCGAGGTCGATACCGGCGTAGAGATCCTCCATGTCGGCCAACGAATCGATGGCGACACCGCAGCGTCCGACCTCGCCCAACGACATCGGGTCGTCGGAATCGAGCCCCAACAGCGTCGGCATGTCGAACGCCGTGGACAGCCCGTCACCACCGGCTTTGATGATCTCCTTGAACCGCCAGTTCGTGTCATCGGCGGTCCCGAAGCCGGCGAACATCCGCATCGTCCACAACTTGGAGCGGTACATCGACGCGTACGGCCCCCTCGTGTACGGGTACTGGCCCGGAAACTCGCCGTCGTCGGGCCCGTAGACCCCGTCGAGCGGAATCCCCGACATCGTGGCGAACACCGCATCACGATCCGTCGATTCGTCGACGGCTGCCTGCCATGCCGCTCGGTTGTCAGTCATGTCCGGATGGTACCGACGGCCGTTCGTGGACGACGAGACGCCCGAACCGCCAGCTGGGACACAAAATGCATAGCCATGGAAACTATGTGCTATGCTAACGATCTGTGAACGCCGTCGACCCGCTCTCCGCCGCCGCCGGCACATCGATCGACGTCGACCGACTGCGGTTGGTCCTGCTGCGTCTCGCCCGCAAGATCCGTACCAGTTCCGTCGACAAGATCACTCCGTCACAGCTCGCCGTGCTCGCCACCGTCAGCCGCAACGAACGTTTGACGATCGGCCAGATTGCGGAGAGCGAACACGTGAAGCCGCCCTCGGTGAGCAAGATCGTCGCCGCCCTCGAATCGGCCGGAATGCTCGCGCGTGAATCCGATCCCGACGACCGCCGATGCGTGTTCATCACGGTCACCGACAGCGGCGCTGACTATCTCGACGAGGTGCGAGTGGCCGGCCGTACCTGGTTGGCATCGCAGCTCGCCGACCTCGGCGCCGACGACGTCGATGCCATCGCAGCGATGCTGCCGGTCTTCGAACGGCTGCTCGAGGTAGGGGAGTGAACGCCCGGTTCTCGGCGATCAGTGCCCGGACATTCTCCGCACTCCGATTCCGTAACTATCGCCTCTACTTCGCCAGCCAAGCCGTGTCGTTCAGCGGCACCTGGATGCAGCTGATCGCCCAGTCGTGGCTGGTGCTCCAACTCACCGGGAGCGGCACCGCGCTCGGCACGGTCATGGCGATGCAGTTCCTGCCGACGCTGCTGCTCGCACCGTTCGGCGGCATGATCGCCGACCGCTACGACAAACGACGGCTGATCATGGGCACCCAGTCGATCGCCGGACTCCTCGCGCTCACGCTCGGCATCGTCACCATCACCGGCACAGTCGAACTCTGGATGGTCTACGCCATCGCTGCGGGTTTCGGCGCCGTCACGGCGGTCGACAATCCGAGTCGACAGACGTTCGTGATGGAGATGGTCGGTCCAGCCGATGTCAGCAACGCCGTGACCCTCAACAGCGTCGTCGTCAACGCCGCTCGCGCGATCGGACCGGCGATCGGCGGCGTCCTGATCGCGACCGTGGGTATCGGTCAGTGCTTCGTCGTCAATGCGGTGTCGTACCTGGCCGTGGTCATCGCGCTCGTTCTCATCCGCACCGACGAACTCCACCCTTCCGCGCGCAGCGCCCGAGCACCACGCCAGCTGCGTGACGGATTCCACTACGCCTGGAACACCACAACGCTGCGAACGACGCTCGTCATGCTGGTCGTCATCGGGACCCTGACCTACGAATTCTCGACGACCCTGCCACTGTTCGCCGAGTTCACGTTCGGAGCTGGGGCGAGTGGGCTCGCGGTGATGACATCGCTGATGGGCGCCGGCGCAGTCGTTGGTGGTCTGGTCGTCGCCTCGTCCGGGGTGGCCACGCCGCGTCGATTCGTCATGGTCGCCGCGGCGTTCGGGCTGCTCGTGTGTGCACTGGCCGTGATGCCGACTCTCGTGGCGGCCTATCTCGTGCTCCCGCTCGTCGGCGCAGCGAGCGTGGGAACGATCGCGTTGTCGAACGCAACGCTGCAGCTCAACTCCGACCCCCAGTTCCGGGGCCGGGTGATGGCGCTGTTCTCGATGGCCCTGCTGGGCTCGACGCCGATCGGCGGCCCGATCGCTGGATGGGTGGCCGAACACTTCAGCCCCCGCGTCTCGCTGCTCATCGGTGGTGTCGCAGCGATGAGCGCTGCCGTCTACGGCTGGCGCATGCTCAGACGCAGTGCATTGCTCGACACGGTGGCCGCGATCGAGCCGGCCATGGCCGGCTGACGGCTGGATCGCGCGTCGGACCATCGGCGGTTGGCGAACCGGTGGCCGCCGGGCTGGACGATGGGTCGACCCGTGCGTCGTGACCTAGGATCCTGGATCCATGCGAGCGCAGGGGGTCGGATGCACAAGGTGTTGATCGTTGCCAACCGAACAGTGGGCGGCGAGGAGCTGGCCGACGAGGTCCGTCGCCGCGTCGCCGACGGCGGTTGCGAACTGCACCTGCTCGTTCCCGTCGCCAGCCCGGTGGCGTCCGCAGTCGCCATCGGGGCGGCAGCGGGTGACGCAGCAAACCTGTCACCGACCGCCTCCCTCGAGGTGATCGATGAACGTCAGGTCGCCCGAGATCGGCTGGCGTTCGGGCTCGACTGGTTGAGTTCGCTCGGTGCCACGGCGACCGGCGAACTGTCGACCGACTGCGATACGGCCGCCGCAGTGGCTCGCGTCGTTCAGACCGAACCGGTCGACGAGATCATCGTGTCGACGCTCCACACGACGATCTCGCGGTGGCTGCACCAGGATCTTCCGCACCGCATCGAGCGCAAGGTCGAGTTGCCGGTCACCGTGATCACCGGCACAGCTTGAGCCGAGTGTCACGCACCGCAACGGGTCCGTGATCCCCTAGGGTCGCGACCGGAGGACCGTGCATGCTGGTGACGTTCTGGGGTACGAGAGGCTCGATCGCCAAGGCGGGACCCTCCACGGTCCGATTCGGAGGCAACACGTCGTGTGTGTCGGTCCGATCCGACGCCGGAACGCTGATCGTCGTCGACTGCGGCACCGGCGCCCACGGCCTCGGCCAGGAGTTGATGGCCGAGGCGCATGGCTCACCCGTCGACGGGAGCATCCTGATCAGCCACACGCACTGGGACCACATCCAAGGGCTCCCGTTCTTCGCGCCGCTCTTCCAGGCCGGCAATCGCTGGGAGCTGTACGGGCCGAGCGGGCTGGGCGGGTCACTCAGTGAGATCCTCGCCGGGCAGATGGAGTACCGGTACTTCCCGGTCGCGATCGATCAACTGTCGGCCGACGTCGACCATCACGACCTCGTGGAGGGCACGTTCGACATCGATGACATCCGCGTCGAGACCCACTACCTGAACCACCCGGCGCTGACCCTTGCGTACCGAGTCGAGGTCGACGGAGCGACGGTGGTGTACGCATCGGACCACGAACCGCACGATCACGTCCTCGCCTTCGGTGGCGACGTGTCACGCAACCGCCACGACGACGCCCATGCCCGGTTCGTTGCCGGCGCCGACCTCCTCGTCCACGACGCGCAGTATCTGGCGTCGGAGTACGACGAACACGTCGGGTGGGGCCACAGCACCGTCGAGTACGTCATCGACATCGCACGGCGTGCCGGTGTCGCCCGTGTCGCTCTGTACCACCACGATCCGAATCGCACCGACGATGAGGTCGACGACCTCGTCGTACGCGCTCGCGCCCACGCTGCGGCGTCGGGGTATGGCGGAGAGGTCTTCGCCGCCGAGGAGGGCATGAGCATCGAGTTGCGAAGCGATGCCGGGCGTACTGACCGACCGGCGCTGCCAGCCGCCACGTCGGCGCTCGTGCCTCACTCGACGTCCGTGGTGGTCTGCGCCCGTTCGGCCGAGATCGCCACTGCCCTCGGTGCGGCAGCCGGATCCGAACAGCTCGACGTGACGTTCGTCGGCGACCTCCGCGACGCGTTCGAGGAGGTGCGCACGCGTCGGCCCGGCATCGTGCTGCTCGAAGCGGTCGACGATGATGGCGGATTCGATCTCGTCGCCGCCATCCGCGGCCTGGAGACGCCGTACGGCAACACCGTCCCGGTGATCGCCGTCGGTGAGGCCAGTGTCCGATGGCGATCCGACGCCGAGGAGTCGGCCATCACCGAGTGGCTCGTGTGGCCGGCCAGCGAGTTCTACCTCCGGACCAAGGTGCGGGCCTGGTTGCTCCGCCGGGGTGCCCGGTGGGAGAACGCACCGCTGCCCGTCGACGAAGAGAACCGCCTCGCCTCGCTCCGTGCGCTCGACATCCTCGACACCGAACCGGAGGCCCGATTCGACCGGTACACCGCGGGGATCAGCGCGGAGCTCGATGTCCCCGTCGCGTTGGTCACGCTCGTCGACAGCGATCGGCAGTGGTTCAAGTCGCGGCACGGGCTGGACCTGAGCGAGACCGCGCGTGACATGTCACTCTGCGCCCATGCGATCCTCGAGGCCGACGTGCTCGAAGTGCCCGACACGCTCGCCGATCCCCGGTTCGCCGAGAACCCCTTCGTCGTCAACGAGCCGCGCGTCCGCTTCTACGCCGGCATGCCGTTGACGCTCGCCGACGGCAGCAGGGTCGGCACCCTCTGCGTCGCCGACTATCGGCCACGCCATCTCGATGCCGATCAACTCGACACGCTCCGGCGAGTAGCCGCACTGGTGGTCGATGAACTCGAAGCGTCCGCCCGGTGAAGGTCCCGCAGTGAAGGTCCTCATGACCTCGACGCCCGGCGTCGGCCACGTGCTTCCACTCATGCCGATCGCCAAGGCGCTGCAGGCCGCGGGCCACGAGGTGACGTGGGCAACGGGACCCGATGCCCAGCACCGAATTCGAGACGCGGGGCTCGATCCGGTTCCGGCCGGGACGGACCAGGCCACCCGAATGGGGCGGCTCACCCAAGGATGGCCGGAGATCGCCGACCTCCCGCCGAGACAGCGCCGCAGGGCCGTGTTCCCGACGGCCTTCGCGACACTGTCGGCCGACGCGATGTTCGACGACCTCTGCGCGCTGGTGGCCGAGCGTGACATCGACCTCGTCGTGCACGAACCGTGCGAGTTGGCTGCCGCACCGCTCGCTCATCTGCTCGGGGTGCCGCACGCGACGGTCGGGTTCGGGCGCTTCATTCCCGACGATCTCCTCCGGCTTGCGGCCGACCGCCTCGTCGACATCTGGGCACGTGCAGGCAGGGACGTGCCGGACGACCTCGGACTGTACGACTTCGCGTACTTCCACCCGCTCCCGCGGAGCTTCGAATCGATCGATGTACAGCGGCCGGTCCACCTCGTGCGGCCGGCCGGCACATATGACCCGGCCGCGGCGGCCGCACAGCCTCGCGACCGACCATCGGTGTACGTCACGTTCGGGACGGAATTCGGGCCCGTCGCTCCCTGGTCCCGTGTCGTCGACGCGATCGGATCGCTCGGCGCCGACGCGCTCCTGACGGTGGGCGAGCGCGTCGACCCCGAGTCGTTCGGACCGCTGCCGCCCGGCGTGCGGGTCGAGCGGTGGGTGCCGCAGCACGAGGCGATGGCCACGAGTGACCTGGTGATCTCGCACGGCGGATCCGGAACGACGATCGGCGCCGTCGAGGCAGCGCTGCCGCACCTCGCGATCCCGCTCGCCGCCGATCAGTTCGAGAACGCCGACATGATCGTCGAGCGGGGCATCGGCGCGATGCTCGAGCCCGACGATGTCTCCGAGGCGCGTCTCGTCGACTCGATCGCGGCACTGCTCGCCGACGAGGCGATCCGCAGCAGCGTCGAGGCTGCTGCGGGAGAGTTGGCAGCGATGCCGTCTCCAGCGAGCTCGGTTGCGGTTCTCGAACGGCTCGTCGACGGCAGCGGTTGAGTCGCGCCGGCCGTCAGGTCGCGTACGCGTCGACGATCGGGGCGAGCTCGTCAGGTGATGCGCCGTGCATGATCACCGCGTCGGCGCCGAGAGCGAACTGGCCGCGTACCGACTCGGCACATTCGGCCGCCGTGCCCGTCGCCGACGGGGCCAGCCATTCGTCGGGGATCAGCGTGGCGATGTGCTCGAGCTGGTCGGTGGTCGCGTCGACGTCGATGGCACTGCGGAACCCGGCAACCACCTCGTCGGCCCGGAACCGGGCGAGCACCGCCGGATCCCAGCGATTCGTTTCCACCATCAGATCGCCGTAGGCCTGGAGATACGTGGCCAAGCGACCGACGGTCTTCTTCAGCCGTGCCGGTTCGGACAGATGATCACCGATCGTGGCGAAACACGACCAGACGGTCACGGCGTCTGGGTCGCGCCCGGCGCGTTCCGCGGCCTGCTTCACGGTCGCCACACAACGCCGGAGCGTGTCGTCGGCGAAGAATGTGTGGAGGATGACATGGTCGAACGCTCTCCCTCCGAGTTCCAGTGAGTTCGGCCCGAATGCAACGAGGCCGAGTTCGATGTCCTCGTCGAACGAGGGATCGAGTCGCAGCACCGGGTACTTCCCCGCAGGTCCGTCGTGGCCGACGATCGTCTCGCCGTGCCAGAGCCGACGCATCAACCCGGCGAAGTCCTCCATCTGGGCCGTCGTGATCCGGGGGATGCCGTAGGCATCGGACCGCAGCGCGACGCCGCGTCCGATGCCGAGGACGAACCGGCCGCCCGTGAGCCGATGCATCGTCGTCGCGTACGACGCCGTCACGATCGGATGCCGGGTGTTGTGGTTCGTCGCGCCGGTGATGATCTTGAGGTTGGTCGACGCCACTGCGGCTGCACCCGAGAGGGTGACGGCCTCCTTGACGTCGAAGCGCTCGCTGATGAAGACCGCGCCGAGACCGAGTTCCTCGGCGCGGGCACACTCGGCGACCAGGTCACGCGGATTCTGTGCGCCGCCGGCGAGCGTGTAGAAACCGAGCTCGGGGAAGCGAGGCGTGGCGTTCATACCGACAGCAGTGCCGGGGTGCGTGCCCGCATGAACACCGCGGCACGCACGAGGGCATCGGTGGCCTCCGGCATCACACGGGCGAAGGACGGATAGACGTGCCACATCCCTTCGGCGAGGTCGAGGGTGACGTCGACGCCGGCGGCGCGGGCCTTGTCGGCGAGCCGTGTCGAATCCGACAGCAGGACCTCGTCCATGCCGGTCTGGATCAGCATCGGCGGCAGGCCGGTCAGATCGGCGAACAGCGGCGACACGCCCGGGTGATCGAGAGGCAACTCCCCTGCGTACACACGTGCGGCCTCGACGATTCTCGAGCCGTCGATCATCGGATCGGCTGCGGCTCGGGTGATCACCGACTCCCCGGAGCCGGTGAGATCGGTCCAGGGCGACAGGAGATACGCCGCCGCGGGCAACGGATCGCCGGCATCACGGAGGGCGACGAGGGTCGACAGCGTCGCTCCGCCACCGGCGGAGTCGCCGGCGATCGTCACGGTCGCGGGATCGACATCGGTGATCAGTGCCCGGTACGCCGCCACGCAGTCGTCGACCGCGGCCGGGTACACGTGCTCGGGAGCGAGCCGGTATTCGATGACCGTCGCGGTCGCCGACGCCCGCTTGGCGAGATTGGCGACCATCGCGATGTGGCTCTTGGGGGAGCCCAGCACGTAGGCGCCTCCGTGGATGTACAGCAGATGGCGCTCGGGTGCTACCGCCGTGGGGGTCGCGACGATCGCCGGCACACCGCCGACGAGCGTGTCGATGTAGTCGACGTGACGGGGCCGGGGGAGTCGATCGAGTTGATCCATGCGGTCACGTGCCTCGTCGAGGTCGAGTTCGCGCCCGCTCACCGCGCGGGTGATGACCTTGCGCGCAATCCGGGCTCTGATCGAGATCGCCATGGCGATCGATGCTACGAGCACCGTGTCCGAGGCCCGCAGTCGGTCAGCCGGAGTTGCGCAGTCCGGTGGCGATGGCGTTGATCGACAGCAGGATGCCGCGCTCGACCATCTCGTCGTGGTCGCCGTCGCGAAACCGGCGCAGCAGGTCGACCTGCATCACATGGAGTGGATCGAGGTACGGATAGCGGTTGCTCAAGCTGCGTGCGAGCAACGCGTTGTCGGCCAGCAGCGCCGTCGATCCGGTGATGCGACCGTGCCATTCCACGGTGCGACGGTGCTCGTCGGCGATCGCCCCGAAGATGTCGGCGCGCATTCGGTCGTCCTCCACGAGTACGTCGGCGTACCGCCGGGCGATGTCGATGTCGGTCTTCGCCAACACCATGCCCATGTTGTCGATCACCGACCGGAAGAATGGCCAATGCTGGTACATGGACGCGAGCTGATCGAGACGATCGCTCGTGCCGACGTAGGTCTCGACGGCCGACCCGACGCCGAACCATGCCGGGATCATCAACCGGCACTGCGTCCAGCCGAACACCCACGGGATGGCCCGGAGGTCCTCGATGGCCGTCGATGCGGTGCGAGAGGCGGGTCGACTGCCCACGTTGAGTCTGGCGATCTCGTCGGTCGGTGTGATCGAGCGGAAGAAGGTCACGAACCGCTCGTCGCCGTACACGAGCCGCCGGTAGGCGCCGAAGGCCGAGTCGGCGAGTTCGCCCATCGCCGTCGTGAACGACGGGTCAGGCGCGGTCGTCTCGTTCGAGGTGTGCAGCAGTGAGGCTTCGAGGGTCGCGGCGACGAGTGTCTCGAGATTTCGACGCGCCATCGCCGGATTCGAGTACTTCGAGGCGACCATCTCGCCCTGTTCCGTGAGCCTGATCGAGCGGTCGACCGATCCCGGAGGGAGTGCGAGGATCGCCTGGTACGCCGGTCCGCCACCACGGCCCACCGTGCCACCGCGTCCGTGGAAGAAGCGCAGGTGAACTCCGGCCCGCTCGGCGACCGTCACCAGCGCCGATTGGGCGGCGGAGAGGTTCCATTGCGAGCACATGTACCCGCCGTCCTTGTTCGAGTCGGAGTAACCGATCATGACTTCCTGGCGGTTTCCGCGGGACCGCACGAGGTCGGCGTACACCGGTGCGGCGAGCAGGCGGTCGAGCACATCCGCCGAGCGGCCGAGGTCGTCGATCGTCTCGAACAGCGGCACGATGTCGAGCGCCGTCGTCGCCGGATGGTCGGCGACCGCCGCGGTGACGAGTCCGACCTCCTTGAGCAGGACCGCGACCTCGAGGACATCGCTGACGTCATGGGCCATCGAGATGACGTAGTGGGGGAGCACCGCGCGTCCGACACGGCCGCACGCGTTCGCCGCCTCGTCGAGGATCGCGAGTTCCGAGTTGGTGACGTCGCTGTACAGCGCCGACGGGTACCGCAGCAGCCGAGGCGTCCGCAGTTCTGCGTCGAGCAGCTGCACCCGTGCCGCCTCGTCGAGACCCCTGTAGTCGTCGCAGATGGCGGCCGCCTCGAACAGGTCGGCGATCACATGCTCGTGGACGGCAGAGTTCTGACGCATGTCGAGCCCGCAGAGGTGAGCGCCGAACACGGCGACACCGCGTCGAACCGGCTCGACGATCTGCTCGGCGATCGCCCCGGCGCCATGGGTCCGCAACGACTGGATGACCACGTCGAGGTCGCCGGCGAGTTCGGCCATGTCGGTGTAGGCGCGGCGGGGCTCGGCCGGGGGTGGGCCGGGAGGACCGTCGTGCGGACCCATGACCTCGGTGGCGAACGCATACAGCCTGGCGTGCATCCCGCGCAGCGCTCGGCGATAGGGCTCGTCGGCGCGAAACGGTGAATCGTCCCCGGACGCAGCCGCGAGGGCCAGGAGTTCGGCGGTCGGTGTCACCAGCCGATCGGTCATCGAGAGCCGGTGGGCCAACGCATCCAGCATCTCCAGGTGGTGCCCGAGTGCCGTCGCCGTCTGACGATGGATCGCGTACCGCATCACCTCAGCTGTCACGAAGGGGTTGCCGTCGCGGTCACCGCCGATCCACGACCCCATCGTGACCGCATGGGTGGCGTCCACGGCCTTGTTGGTCGTCGCGGCGGCCGCCAAGGCGTTCTCGAAGTCCTTCGTGAGGGCCGGGATCACCTCGAAGAGGCTGGTTCCGTAGTAGCGGATCGCCTCGTTGATCTCGTCGCGAACGCGCAGCTTGGAGAGCCTGAGCAGTGCCGTCTGCCAGAGCAACAGCACGCACACCGACAGCTGCCGATCGACCTCGGCGCATTCGATGTGGTCCTCGGCGACCCGGCTGCGCCGGTCGAGCAGGTCGGCAACTTGTTCGAGCACTTCGAGGATCGTCTTGCGGCGAACCTCGGTGGGGTGGGCGGTGATGACGGGGGTCACCTGGATCGCGGTGCCCGTCGCGAGCAGCTGCTCGGGCGACACGCCGGCGACCACGATGCGATCGATCGCTGCACGGAGGCTGCCGGGACGCGGCGATCCGGTCCCGCGGCGCTCGTGGCGGCGACGTCGTTCGACGTGTACGTCCTCAGCCGTGTTCGCCAGCAGCGACAGCCAGTCGAGCGCCCGCAACACCAGGAGCTGCTCGGCGAGCGGACGGCGACTCAGCGCATCGCGGATTGCCGCGACCGAACTCGTCCCGGTGCGGCGACCGTCGACCGCGAGCCGTCGGACCTGTTCGACGAGTTCGAACGTCTCGTCGCCTTCGGTGGCGCGAATCGCGTCGCCGAGCAACCGTCCGAGCAGACGTATGTCGGCGCTCACGAGGTCGTGGGAGTGTTCGGGGGGCGAGGCGACGTCCGACATCCGCCCAGTCAAGCGCGCGGGAGGCCAGACTGGAACCCGTGAGAGTCGTGTTCGCCACCGCCGAACTTGCCCCGGTGGCGACGGTCGGTGGGCTCGCGTCTGCAGCGGCGGGGCTCGGCGCGGAGTTGCGGCGTCAGGGAATCGACGTCGAATTCGTGATGCCCGACTACGGCGGGATCGAACTCGCCGGCGAGTCGACCATCGACCTCGACGTGCCGTCGTGGGTCGGGTCGGCACGCGTCCGCATCGGTGTGCATCCCACCGTCGGTCGTCTCCACCTGGTGTCGGTGCCGGGGATGGCGCGTCCTCATCCCTACCTCCAGGACAACGGCGAGGGTTGGCTCGACAACAGCGAGCGATTCTTCCGTTTCGCACGCGCCGTTGCTGCGTACGTCGAACTCGACCCCCCCGATGTCCTGCATCTGAACGACTGGCACACCGGCCCGGTGCTCGCGGCCCTCGACGACCCGCCGCCGACGGTGCTGTCGTTGCACAACCTCGCCTACCAGGGCGTCACCGACGGATCGTGGCTCAACCTGATCGGCCCGCGTGCGGCACACTTCGAATGGTGGGGTGACACGAACCCGCTCTCCGGTGCGTTGGCCCTCGCCGACCGAATCGTCGCGGTCTCGCCCCACTACGCGACCGAGATCGTGACCCGCGAGGGCGGCTTCGGGCTCGATGAGCAGTTGCGACAGCGCGGCGGTGACGTCGTCGGCATCCTGAACGGGATCGACACCGACGTCTGGAACCCGGCGACCGACGACCTCATCGAGGAGGTGTTCGACTCGGACTCCCTCGGTGGTCGTGACGCCAATCGCCGGGCGTTGCACGATCGGCTCGGATTCACCGACGACGGGGTTCCGCTCGCCACCGTCGTGACCAGACTCACCCACCAGAAGGGCATCGACGTGTTGGCGCCACTCGTGGCGCTGCTCGATCAGATCCCGATGCGACTGGCCGTTCTCGGCTCGGGCGACGCCGGGTTGGCCGCCCATCTCCACCGTCTCGCCGACGAGCACTCCGCCTCGTTCGCCTTCGTCGAGGGCTACGACGAATCGCTGTCGCACCTCATGTTCGCCGGTGCCGACGCCTACCTCATGCCGAGCCGGTTCGAGCCGTGCGGACTCACGCAGATGCAGGCGATGCGATACGGGGCGATCCCGATCGTCACCGCGGTCGGAGGACTGGTCGACACGGTGCTCGACGCCGACATCGACCGACGCGGGACGGGATTCGTCGCCGGCCGTGTCGCACCCGAGGACCTGTTGGCAGCGATGTTCCGAGCAGCGCGCCGAATCCGCGATCGTCGGCGGCACCAGACGTTGCAGCGTCGGATCATGGCCATCGACTGGTCGTGGAGGTCGCCTGCAGCCGAATATTCGGCGCTGTACGCCGAACTATCGGGACGACGTCGGTGACGATGTGTACGTTGGAGATCGATGAAGCCTGAACCAACCGTGCTCGTGATCGTGCTCGCCGGGGGCGAGGGCAAACGCCTTCAACCGCTCACCAACGACCGGGCCAAGCCCGCAGTTCCCTTCGCCGGCACCTATCGCCTGATCGACTTCGCCCTGTCGAACTTCGCGAACGCCGGGTACCTGAAGATCGTCGTGCTCACGCAGTACAAGAGCCACAGCCTCGACCGACACATCTCCCAGACGTGGCGGTTCTCGGCGATGCTCGACAACTACGTGACGCCGGTACCTGCGCAGATGCGGCGCGGCCCGTACTGGTTCCAGGGATCGGCCGACGCGATCTATCAGAACCTCAACCTGATCGCCGACGAGTCACCCGACATCGTCTGCGTCTTCGGCGCCGACCACATCTATCGGATGGATCCCCGCCAGATGGTCGACGAGCACGTGGAGTCCGGTGCCGGCGTGACCGTTGCCGCCATCCCGGTTCCGAAGCACGAGGCCACCGAGTTCGGCGTGATCGAGGTCGACGACGACGGCCGGATCCTCGCATTCCACGAGAAGGTGGCGTCGCCGCCCACGATGCCGGGCAACGACCAGATGTGCCTGGCGAGCATGGGCAACTACGTGTTCGACACCCAGACGCTCATCGACGTCGTGACGCCGCGTGAGAACTCCTACACCGACCTCGGCAGCCACGTGATCCCTGCGCTGACCGATGCGGGGGTCGCCCGGGCGTACGACTTCTCGAAGAACATCGTCCCCGGACAGGACGAGCGGGAGAAGGGCTACTGGCGTGACGTCGGCACGATCGACTCGTTCTTCCACGCGAACATGGACCTGATCGCGCCGGTGCCGATCTTCAATCTCTACAACGAGAAGTGGCCGGTGTACACGTCTCGCAGGGCGTTGCCACCGGCCAAGGTGTCACGTGGCCGAGGTGGCGAACCGTCCTTCGTCGACGGCAGCCTGCTGTGTCAGGGATCGATCATCTCCGGGTCGCACGTCGAGCGTTCGATCGTCGGGCCCGGCACGTTCATCGACCACGACGCGCACATCACCGACTCGATCATCTTCCCCGATGTCACGATCGGTCCGGGCGTCCGGCTGCACCGGTGCATCGTCGACAAGAACGTGATCGTGCCCGAGTGGACCCGGATCGGTCTCGAACTCGACGCCGACCGCGAGCGGTTCACCGTCAGCGACGAAGGCGTCGTCGTGATCGAGAAGGGCCGCAACCTCTCCAAGCGCTGACGGTGTCAGCTGCCGGAACGCACCTCGAGGAGTTGGTGTGGGGTCCGGTCGCGGGGGCCGGCGAAGGGCGAGCGGCACCTCGATTGCATTGCGGCCTGCGGACCAGTGGGCGGCCGAGATCACGTCGAGGACCTGACGGCCGAGCTGCGACGTCGCCGGAACCGGGCGTCCGGTTCGGATGTTGGTCCAGAACCGCTTCAGCTGCGGTGCATAGCCGTAGTCGTCGACGAGTGACGGTCCGATCGGGCGGGTGCCGACACCGACCGGTTCGCCGTTGCGTTCGAGGGACGGTTGCGGATACAACTCGGCGCGCAGGACGGCACCGGCGCTCGACGCCTGCACATCCCAGTCGGGCGATGCACCCGGCTGCCAACCCACCACGATGGTGGCGACGAGCCCGGCGGCGAAGTGCAGCCGCACCGTTGCGTGCTCCCGATCGGTCGATGCATCGGTGATCACGGCCGTCAGCAGTTCCGGCGGTCCGGCGTGTGCCTCCATCGCGGTGCGCAGCGCCACGCCGACCGGGTGGACACCGAGGTCGAACAGTGCTCCGCCTCCCCAGTCCTGGCCTGTCGTCGTGCGCCACGTCGGCGGCGCCTGGATCGCCCGCGCCGACAGATGTGTCAGGGTGCCGATACCGGCGACGTCGGCCAGCAGCCCGTCGATGACCGGCGACGCGACCAGGTGCTCCGAGTAGAGCACCGGGCGGCCGACGCGCCGTTCGGCGTCGATCAGGCGGTCGGCATCGGCGAGTGAACAGGCGATCGGCGCCTCCACCACGACGTGGTAGCCGGCGTCGAGCAGCCGGATCGCGTCGTCGACGTGCGACGCCGGGGGAGTGGCGACGATCGCGATGTCGCCGCGGCGCTCCGCGACGACCTCGTCGAACGAATACGGGCGAGCACCTGTCGCGCGGGCCAGCTCGGACGCCCGTGGCCCGTTGCGCGATGCGACCGCTCGGATCGGCCAGTCGAGTGACTGGCAGGCGGCGGCGTGGACGCTCGCAACCATCCCGGCCCCCCACAGCACCACGTCGGGTCGCCGTTGCACGATCGTGGCCGGCCTAGCGCCCGGCGAGTTCGGCGACGACCGGTGCGAACGAATCGATCTCGTTGACGCCGACGATGACGTAGCTGAACCCGTAGGTCTCGCGAAGCGCCAGCAGGTCGTCCACGATCTTCGTCGGGCTCCCGATCAGCGCGTACGGCGACGCTTCGAGCATGGTGGGCTCGACCCCGATCGCTCGAGCGATCGAGTCGACCTTGCCGGCCCTGTCGTCGGTGACGCTGTTGAAGAACGTGCGGATGTTCAACTCGATGTGCTCGACACGGTCGCCGGCCTGCTCGGCGACGATCGCCACCTTCTCCGCGACCGCTTCGGCGGTCATCGTGGCGAATGCCTCGGCTCCGAAGACGCCGGCAGTGAGCGTTCCGTTGACGCCGACGATGTCGGCCTCTCGGGCCGCGATCCCCAACACTCGCGGTCCGCCGCCACCGATCAGGATCGGCGGGCAGGGCCGCTGCACCGGCTTCGGAAAGCCGTCGTAGTCGGTGACCTGGTAGTGGTCGCCCGAGAAGCTGAACGGTCCGGGTCCCATCGCGCCGCGGATCACGGCGAGACCCTCGACGAATCGATCGATGCGCACCCCGGCGCGGTCGTACGGGAGGCCGATCTGCTCGTAGTCGGAGATCATCCAGCCGGCGCCGAGCCCGATCTCCACGCGACCGTCGGAGAGCACGTCCATCGTCGCCAGCTCCTTGGCGAGCATCGCGGGATGCTTGTAGTCGTTGTCGAACACGAGCGCACCCGCACGAAGGGTGGTGGTGGCGTCGAGGATCGCCTGCAGCGCCGGCATCGGCGCGAGCTGGTCGTTGAAGTGGTCGGGCATCGTGGCGATCGAGTAACCGAGCGACTCGATCCGTCGAGCGGTCTCGGTCCACGTCGGTCCGTCGGTCGCGCGCGGTGAGCTGGACCCCGAAGCGGAACGGTCTGACGGGAAACGGCGATGTGGGCATCGGCGGGGAACGTACACGACATCCTCGGCGACTGTCGTGGCCTGCCGTTCGGCTCCGGACGACGCCAAGTATCGTCGTGTCCACTGTGCGTGTTCTCGGGTTCATCCCACGACTGCTGCTGATCGTTGCGGCCGGCGCGTTGCTGATCACGGCCACCGTGGTCGGTGTGGCGCCGCGCGTGTGGTCGTCGGTGAACGCTCACGAGGAACTCCCCGTCGAGCTGCCCGACTTCGAAGCGCTCGCCCAGCGCACGTACGTCTACGACGTCGGCGGCCAGGAGATCGGGTTCTACGAACTCGAGAACTCCCAGCCGATCGCCTACGCGGACATTCCCCCCGACGTGATCGACGCGTTCTTGACCGTCGAGGACAAGGAGTTCTTCGGACACGACGGCATCAACGTGCGCAGTCTCGTGCGTGCCACGTTGTCGAACTTCGCCTCCGACGCCCCTCAGCAGGGTGCCTCGACGATCACGATGCAGGTCGTCAAGAACGACTTCCTCGCCGGACTGGAGCGTGACGGCCGCTACAAGGTCCTGCAGATCCACTACGCCCGGATGCTCGAGAAGAAGCTGACCAAGGAGCAGATCCTCGAGCGCTACCTCAACACCGTCTTCTTCGGCAACAACGCCTACGGGATCGCGGCTGCGGCCGAGACCTACTTCGGCAAGACGGCGCTGGAACTCACCTTCACGGAGTCGGCATTCCTCGCCGGTCTCGTCCGCTCGCCGTCGGGGTTCGACCCGATCAACGAGCCCGAGCGCAGCCGGGCCCGCTGGTTGCAGGTGGTCGCCCGTCTGGAGGACGAGGGCAAGGTCACCGCCGACGAGGCGGTTGCGCTGCAGGACTTCGTCCTGCCGTCACGCGTGAAGACACTGCCGGACCGCGCCTTCGAGCGGACGTACTTCAGCGAGGCGCTGCGGGACTATCTGCTCAATCGAAGTGACGTACTCGGCGACACCTACCAGGAGCGGTACAACCAGCTCTTCCGTGGTGGCCTGCGCATCCACACCACGCTCGACGCCAATCTGCAGGGGCTCGCCGAGCAGGCGCGCAGCGTCCTGCCCGACACGCCGCAGGGCTTCGATGCGTCGATCGTGTCGCTCGACTCGTCCTCGGGCGCGATCCGCGTGATGGTGGGTGGACGCGGGTTCGTCCCGAACGAGCGCGAGGTCAACATGGCGTTGTCGCCTCGTCAGACCGGATCGAGCATCAAGCTGTTCATCCTCGCGGCGGCCGTCCAGGCCGGCGCCCAGGCGAACGATCTCCTCGACGGCACCCGGCCGTGCGTGCTCCCGAATCCGGGCAACGAGGACGAGCCATTCGTGATCACCGACGCGGTGAACGGCGGCGTGGCGACACTGCAGTCGCACACGACGAGGTCGATCAACTGCGCCTTCGCCAGGCTCTCGCAGATCGTCGGTCTCCACCGTGTCGTCGACACCACCTACCGCATGGCGCACTCGACCTATCTCTACAAGGATCAGCCGAGGTCGGAGCGACTGCCGATCGAGCCGTTCGCCAGCTTCGCGACGGGCGCCAACGAGATGGCCCCGCTCGACATGGCCGCCGGCGTGCAGACGCTCGCCAACGATGGCGTCCACCACGATCCGTACTACGTCGAGTACATCGACAATGCGGCCGGCGAGCGTGTGTACACCCATCTCGACCCGGGCACACAGGTGGTCGACCGTGATGCAGCCCTCGAGACCGTGGAGATCCTGAAGGGGCCGATCTACGGCGGCGGCACGGGGCGGCGCGCGGCATTCGACGATCGTCGCCCGGCGTTCGGCAAGACCGGAACCCAACAGGACAACACCAACGCATGGTTCGTGGGTGGGACGAGGCAACTGTCGACCGCGGTCTGGGTGGGCGACCCGAACGCCTACACGCCGATGAACGGCATCCCTGCGTTCAGCGCACGTGGCTATGGCAGGGTGCAGGGCGGAACGTTCCCGGCGGAGATCTGGAAGGCGTTCATGGAGCCGGCCCACGTGGGCGCGCCGGTGCTCGACTGGGATCGGCCACCACCACCAGCGCGGCCCAATGCCCGACTCCTCCTGCCCGGTAGCGAGTGCGTCCTGGTACTCGCCCCGGTCCAGCCCGTCGAGACCGATCCGAACGCTCCGCCCACCACACTGGCGCCGGACGCGACGACCACGACGACGCTTCCGCCGGTCGCGCAGGTGATCCCGGTCGGCACCACGATTCCGCCCGACGTCATCGATCCGAATGCGCCGTTGCCGTCGTTGCCGTTGACCGACAATGTCGGTCCCTGCCGCTGACCTGCCACACTGGGCGTCGATGACCGTCCCACAACTGCTCCTCGATCTCCAGACGATCGACACCTCCGCCGATCAGCTCGCTCATCGCCGCGCGAACTCTGCGTTGCGCGACGAATTCACCGAAGCGACGAAGCAGGCCAGGCAGTGGGAGCGCGAACGGGCGGCCCTCGTTGCACAGATCGCAGCGCTCGGCGAATCGATCGATGCCGCAGAGACCCGCGGCGCCGAGTTGCGGACCCACCGCGAGCGGCTCGAACGGCAGCTGAAGACCGTCATCGCCCCGCGTGAAGCCGAGGCGCTGATGCACGAGCTCGACGGAATCCAGGCACAGGGCGACGAACTCGATGTCGTCGAACTCGAAGCGTTGGAGCAGCAAGCAGCGCTCGACGACCAGCTCGCCGAGCATCTCCGCCAGGAGGAGGCGGTGACCGGGACGCTTCGGCTCGCCGATGGGGCCCTCGCGGCCGAGGTGTCCGACATCGACGCCGAACTCGAACGGCTCGCTGCGGCTCGTGTCGAGGTCAGGTCGTCGATCGCCGATTCGCTGCTCGCCACGTACGACCGCAAACGCGCCGCGCTCGGTGTCGCAGTGGCGTCGCTGGTGGGCAGGCAGTGTCAGGGATGTCACCTCGAGCTGTCGGCCGCGGAGATCGACACGGTCAAGGACGAAGCAGCGGCGACCGGCGTCACCGAGTGCCCCGAGTGTGGGCGTCTCCTGATCGTCTGATCGTGTTCTTCTGGTTCATCGGCACCGCGATCGTCACGGTCGGCCTCGTGTTCCGCGACCCTCGCTTCGACTATCGCTTGTTGATCGTCGGCTCGGTCGTCCCGATCGGCGACGGTCTGCTCGGTGGGGCACGGGCACTGCACAGCCTCACGGTCAGTGTGCTGCTCCTCGCCGTGTTGATGCTGGCGACCTCCGGTCGCAAACCGATTCGCAAGATGCTGCTCGGGCTGCCGATCGGCATGATCCTGCACCTCGTGTTCGACGGCGCCTGGAACAACACCGAGGTCTTCTGGTGGCCGTTCTTCGGATGGTCGTTCGACGGATCGCCGCTGCCGGTGGCCGACCGCGGGTGGTGGGGTCTCGCACTGGAGGCGATCGGGATCGCGTTGTGCGTGTGGCTCTGGCGCCACAACGACCTCGGTGATCGAACCCGGCGACAGAGGTTCCTCCACGATGGCCAACTCGACGCCGTTCCGGAACGGTTCGGCTGAGGTGACGAGGGTCCGCGTCACTGTGCGACACTGCTGGGCGTGTTGATCCTCGTCCGCCATGGCCGCACGCAGGCCAATCTCGAAGGTCGCCTGCAGGGGCGTCTCGACCAGGATCTCGACGCCCACGGGGAACGACAGGCCGTTGCGGTCGCCGCCTTCGTCCAGGATCGTTGCGAGGTCGACTTCGTCGTGTCGAGCCCGCTCAAGCGGGCTCGTCAGACGGCAGCCGAGTTCGGTCGACCCGTCGAGATCGACGACCGATGGCTGGAGCTCTCGTACGGTGAGTACGAGGGCACACCGCATGCGGACGTGCCCTCCGAGATCTGGTCGCGCTGGCGTGATGACCCCGACTTCACCCCCGTCGGCGGGGAGTCACTGGCCACCCTCGATGTCCGCGTCCGCAGCGCGTGCGAGGACCTGCTCGCACGAGCGGACGCCGCCAACATCGTGGTCGTGAGCCATGTCTCGCCGATGAAGTCCGCCGTTGCGTGGGCGTTGGGCGTCGGCATCGACATCTCGTTCAACTGCCACCTCGATCACGCGTCGGTCTGTCGGATCGCGGTTCGTGGCGGTCGTCCGATCCTCCAGACCTTCAACGAAACCGCCATCCTCCCCAACTCGTGAACAAGTGTGCGCCCAGGGCGCACACTTGTTCACGAGAACACGGGGTCAGCCGGCGGGGCTGGGGTACGACGGCGGGGCTTCGCCGGGCGGCGGTTCGGCGTACAGGGTCACCGCGCCCTCCGGGTCGAACAGCTTCGACTCGGTCGGCCATTCGCCCGGCAGGTACCGCTTGCCGCCGTCGACGAACGTCCACATGCCCGTGCCCTCCTTGCGGATCTCGTCGGGCCCGGTCGCAGCGGGATCCCACCAGATGATGGTGGCGTCGTCGACACCGTTGTAGTCGACGTCCGGCCACAAGCCCTTGTCGCCCCAGGTGAGGTACGGCTGGCTGATCGCCTGCTTCGTGCCTCCGTACGCGAACAACGCGTCTCGCCAGGTTCTGCGGCGTCAGATCCGGGCCGGTTGCCTGCAACATCGCCGCCAGGAGCGAGTAGTTCGGCATCAGCAGCCCGATGGTGTCCTTGGCGGGCGCCTCCTTGCCCATGAACCATTGGTACAACCCGTAGTAGCCGGCGATCTCCGGGTGTGACCGGAGCGGCGCCGTGAGTCACGCCGAAGGCATGGGCCCACTGTGTCTGGTCGTAGGTGCGACCGAAGGCCGTGAGATCGGAGAGTGCGGGTGCGACGATCACCCACTCCGGGTAGTACTCCTGAGCGGTTGCCTCGTTCGTGAAGTCGCGAGGTGCGATGCCGTCGCTCGCGAGGACCACTGTCGTGACACCCGACGCCTTGAGCTTGGCGATGATCTGCGACGCCTGGGACTGGATCGTTCCCGGATCCAACGTGTAGGGCAACATCTCCGCCAGGTCAGCGCCGTCCTCGGTCATGCCGGCGGCGAACTCGTCGGCGATCGTCTGCGACTCGGGGCTCGACGAGATGTACACGTGGCCGAACTTTCTCGGCTGCGTGGTGAACGCCTCGTCGCCGGCGTACTCGGCGTTGCCACCGATCAGCTGCTTGGCGATGAACTCGCGGGCATGTGCGCGGCTCTGGGCGGCGCTGATCGCGAGACCGAACACGTACGGATCGCGCTCGGCGTACCACTCGGGCGGCTGGCCCGGCGTACACCCGATGCACATGACTTCGCGAGCGGTCAACTCGTCGGCGAAGGCGCTGGTGAGTGCCGGCCCTCCGAGCACGACGAACGGCTCGTAGTCCTCGGCGATACGTACGGCGTCGGCGCGGGCGGTGACCTCGTCGTTGGCCAGTCCGGTGCTCACGTAGGTCTCGAGCTCGATCTTGCGCCCATAGGTTTCGTAGAACTGGTCGAACATGCCGAGCATGTCACGCGCTCGTCTGCTCCGATTCGGCGTTGGTGTCGTCGACCGCGACCGCGTCCGACAGGTAGTTGATGATCGGGTCGTCGTCGGGACCCTGGTACTGGACCACCTTGATCGTGTCGGCGGTGACGCCTCGCGTGGTCGCACCGCCGTTGTCTCCCTCGAACGGTGCATAGCACTCCGGCGCGAAGAACCATTGGATCGCGAGCTGGCCGGTCGTGGTGTCGCAGCGTTCGTCCCACGCGACGTCGATGCCCTGTTCCTCGGCTTGGCTGAACGACAGCGGGAAGACCACCTCGCCGCCGCCGCCGCTCGGTGGGCGGTTCGGTGCCGTCCGGTGTGGTGTCGGCCGGCGTCGTCGCGTCCGTCGCCTCGGTGGTGGCCGGTTCGGTGGCTGCGGTGGTCGTGTCGGCCGGTGTTGCGTCGCCGTCGCCGTCGTCTCCCCCCGTGACGACGACCAGCCCGACCACGGCGGCCACGACGAGCACGATCGCGCCGATCGGGCCCCACTTCTTCAAGTTGCTGGACGACGAACCGCCGCCCTCTGCCTGTGCTGGTTGCATGGTCTACTCCGTTCCCCCTGATCGGGCGATCGCGGCACCAGAGGTGCCGAGGTATGACTCGATGACATCCGGGTGTTCCAGGACGTCGTTGGGTGGGCCGCTCGCGATGACGCGGCCCTGTTCGAGTGCGAGCAACCGATCGGACACCTCGGACACGAACGGAATGTCGTGTTCGACGATGACCAGACTCGCCCCCATCTCGTCACGCAATCGCCGAACGACCGGCGACAGCGCCTCCACCTCCCGCTGAGCGATGCCCGAGGTGGGCTCGTCCAGCAGGATCACCGCCGGCCGGTGCGCCACGAGGCACGCCAGGTCGACGACACGACGAGTGCCGGTGGACAGCTCCCGCACGAATGAATGGCGATAGTCGCCGAGGCCCATCAACTCGATCAGCTCGTGGGTCCGCAACGCCACGTGATGTTCGGAGTCGACGGCCATCGGCAGGTGCAGTGCGGCGACGGCCACGCTGCGGCTGCCGATGAACCGCTCCTGGGCGATCGCCAGCGTCTCCTCCACCGTGAGTTCCGGGAACAGCCGGGCGTCCTGGAACGAGCGCCCGAGGCCGAGGTCGGCACGGCCCGCGGCACTCATGGTGGTGATGTTGCGTCCGTTCAGGGTGATCGTTCCGGCGTTGCTCGGCGTGAATCCGGAGATGAGGTCGAACACGGTGGTCTTGCCGGCCCCGTTCGGCCCGATCACTCCGACGATCTCGCCCGGCCAGACGTCGAAGGTGGTCCTGTCGACGGCGCGGATACCACCGAAGCTCACCGAGAGTTCGTTGACCGACAGGATCGGCGCCACGGTGTGATCCGGCGCGGTGCGTGCGGGTCGGTCGGCTCCGTCGGCGGACCGCGCGGCAGCGGAGAGGAAGACCGAGCGCAGCAGGTCCGGCCGTTCGAGCAGCTCCTTCGTCGGGCCGTCGAACATGATCGTGCCGCGCTCCATGAAGTACGCCCGTTCGGCCACGGTGAGCGCCACGTTGACGCTCTGTTCGACGAGCACGACGGTGACACCGTCGTCGGCCATCCGCCGAACGATCGGGAGCAGCTGGCCGACCACGACCGGTGCGAGGCCCAACGACAGCTCGTCGATCAGCAGCACCTTCGGGCGCATCACGAAGCTCATCGCCAGGGCGAGCATCTGCTGCTGGCCGCCCGACATGTTCGCGGCGGGGGAGTCGAGGCGGTTGGCGAGCACCGGGAACATCTCCAACACCTCGGCGGTCGCCGACTCGACGCCTGCGGGGTCGCGCCGATTGGTCCAGCCGGCGAGCTCGAGGTTCTCCCGAACGCTCAACGACCCGAACACGCCGTTGCCACCCGGCATCTGCACGATGCCGAGCGCGGCGATTTCGTTCGGAGGAGCGTGGGTGATGTCTCGGCCGTCGAGCACGATGGCGCCGCGGTCGGCCTCGACGATGCCGCTGATCGCCTTGAGCAGGGTGGACTTGCCGGCCCCGTTCGTGCCGAGGAGAGCGACGACCTCGCCTTCGTCGAGGTGCAGGTCGATGCCGTGGAGCACGGTGCGGTTGTCGTAACCGGCCTCGACGCCGCGCAGGAGCAGGAGGTTGGTGTTGCCCCGGCGGCGGTCGTAGAGCACTTCGGATCGTGCGGCGGTCGACTGCCACACCTGGGCGATGTCGTCGTCGATCACGTCGGCGACGCTGCGCAGGATGAAACTCCCGATCACGAACATCGGGATCAGGATGAGCATTCCGACCTCGATGCTCCAGTTGTCCGCCACCCATCCGATCATCGGCAGCACGGCGAGGCCGGGGATCACCCACAGCGAACCGATCGCGAAGCCGGTCGCCCGTGCTCGCGGCGGTATCGCGAGCGAGAGCGCAGCCAGTACTCCGGGTCCGATGATCGCGAGGGCGGCCGAGATCACGCAGTTGAGTGCGACGGCGATGTAGATGTTCGGGGCGAACGCGAATCCAGCCGACGCGACCGAGGTGAGGATCGCGATCGATGCGACGAAGCGGATGAGGCCTTTGACGTTGCCGATGAATCGGCGGGTGGCGATGCGCGCCCCGACGACGAGTCCGACGAGCGCAAACGGCTCGGAGACCGCGGCAGCGACGCCGCGACCGCGTTCGTTGAGACCGAACTTCTGGTCGTAGAGCAGCGAGGCGAGCGTGACGAAGCCGATCAGCGACGTCGCAAGGAACGGAAGGCTCCACCAGATCCGTTCGAGCGACTTCACCTTGTGGGCAGTGCGCCAGCTCTCGGCGAACGAGGGCGGCTCCTCCTCGGTGTCGATGATCTCCTGCGACGCACCGGTGGCGTGTCGTTCCCAGCGGCCCCGGGTGGGTTCGTGCAAGCGGGTGGCCAACACGGCGAAGAGGACGGTCGGGATCACGAAGACGAGGAACGGCACCCGCCAGTCGAAGTAGTAGGCGAGCAGACCGGCGGTCAGCGGGCCGACGAACGCGCCGACGGCGTTGGCCGCACGATGGAAGCTGTACACCCGGGATCTGGTTTCGACGGGGTAGTAGTCGGCGATCAACGAGTTGTGGGTGGGATCGATGACGGCCTTGCCGAGCGATGATCCGGAGCGGGCGATCGTGAGCAGGATGAGCCCGGTGGCGAGACCGGTCATGCCCGAGAAGAAGCCCCATGCGAGGGCTCCGAACACGACGAGCGGGATCCGATTCGTCTTGTCGGCGTACTGGGCGATCGGCACCTGGAGAGCGAGTGCTGCGATCGACGACAGGGCGACGATGCCGAGCGCGGTCTGGATGTCGATGCCGAAGGCGTCGCGGATCTCCGGCAGGAGGATGCCGAATGCGGTCCGGTCGAGTTCGTCGACGGCGTTCAAGCCGAACAACACGACCAAGGGAAACGCCGACTCCCCGCCGCACAGTTCGCGCAGCCACGTCATCGGGTGCCGCACCCCGAGGCGGAAACTCTGCATCATGGTCGGCGCGCTCATACCGTCGTCCGATCATCGAGGTCGTCGCGACGTCCGACGTCGGCGAGTTGTTCTGCAGCGTCGAGTTCGTCGGTGACCGTCGTCGTCGGCGCCGGCTCGATCACGGTCGTCGTCCCGCGGGTCACGATGAGGGACACGAGGCGATCGCGAATCTTGATGACGAGGCTTGCGAGACCGCCGGGAAGGATCAAGAGCACGATCAGTACACCGATCGCCGACGACAGCAGACGCCATTCGGGCGAGGTGATGAACCACTCGCTGCCACGGAGGAACACCGCGCCGAGGACGCCTCCGAACAGCGACCCGAGCCCGCCGACCACTGCGGCAGTGAACACGTTGAGGCTCTCCTGGGCGGTGTAGCTGCTGAGGTCGAAGCTCTGGCTCAGGTGGACGAACAATCCGCCGGCCACGCCCGCAACGGCCCCCGAGAGAGTGAAGGCGGTCAGCTTGACCGGCACAGGCGACACCGAGAACGCCTGGGCGGCGAGTTCGTTCTCCCGCAAGGCGACGATCGCCCGACCCGTGCGGCTGTGGCGCACGCCGCGAAGTGCGGCGAAGACCAGTGTGAGCACCACGAGCGTGAACACGTAGAAGCGTGTCGGCGTGGAGATGTCGATGCGGCCGAACAACGGGAGTCGCTCGACTCGCTCCTGGGGAATCCAGCCGAAGAACTGACGATTGAGGAACCACGAGTTCACCGCGAGCGCGAAGACGAGCGTGGTGACGGCCAGGTAGAGCCCTCGGAGCCGGAGCGCGGGAAGGCCGACCACCAAGGCGGCCGCCGCTCCGGCCGCACCGCCGGCGAGCAACGCAAGGGTGATGTCGACATTCCAGGTGATCGTGCACTTCGCGCTGACGGCTGCCCCGATCGCGACGAAGGCCATCTGACCGAGCGAGATCTGCCCGGCCCAGCCCGAGAGCACCACCAACGAGAGCCCGATGACGGCAAAGACGGCCACGGCGGTCGCCTTGATGATCTGGTCGGTGCGCAGCATGGTCGGGATGAGTGCGAGCCCGATGACGATGAGGGTTGCCGTTCCCCAGCGCATGAGGCGGACCAGGGGGAGCCTGGCCACGGCGGGCCGGATCGGACGGACCTCGTCCGCCAGGCGCCATCCGGCTGCCTCGTCACGATCGGCCCGGCCGTATTGGCGGCGCTGCAGGAGCAGGGCCACGAGGACGGCTGCGCCGATGATCGGCATCACCAGCAGCGGCGTGCTTGCGTTCCAGGCCACGCCGTACTCGAGAATGCCGAGCGCCACCGCCGAGGCGGCGACCGTCGGTAGGTGCCTGAGTCGCCCGATGACGAGGGCCGCGAGTGCCTGCACGAGCGCGGTCAGGCTGAGCGCGGCGCCGAGTGGGACCCCGAGGATGCCGGCGCGCAGGAACAATGCGAGGAACGACAGGCCTGCGGCGATCGCCCACACGAGCGTCGACAACCAGGCGACCGGGATCCCGAGCATCAATGCCCGCTCGCTGCGCTCCGCCGATCCGCGAATCGCGGTGCCGATCCGCGTCGATCCGAGGAACACGGCCACGCCGATCATCGCGAGTGGTGCAACGATCAGCGCGATGAGGTCGTTGGCCGACAGGATGAAGGAGCCGACGGTGACCTTCCAGTCGACCGGTGGCGGAATTCGTTGGGACGCGGCGCTCTGGTCCCACATGCGCGGAACGAGCAACGCGAACGCCGCGAGCAGCTGCGTGATCCCGATGGTGGCCACGGTGAGCACGAGCCGGGATGCCTTCGCGAATCGACGCACGAACGCCAGCTCCACGATGGCGCCGAGTGCCACGGCCGCTACGAGGCCGACGCCGAAGCCGAGCAGATACGGGAGCCCCGAGAACACGATGAGTCCGACGGCGAGCGACGTCGGGACGAATCCGAGGTCGGCCTGGGCGAAGTTGATCACCCGGTTGGCGCGGTAGACGAGCGCCATGCCGACAGCGAGGAGTGCGATCAGCAGGCCGAGGACGACGCCGCGAATCCAGGCGCCCGCGGGCATACCGAAGAAGACGAGTTGCACGGCCACGAGCCCAACCGCCGGCGCGAATTGCCCCGCCAAGCGCTTGAAGTTCGCGGCTCCCCAGCCATCGAAGGACACCCCCATGTCGCTGCGCAACCTAGCCGGGGGCGATCACCGCTCGACGGATCGGAGCAGGTTGTCGCAGATTGCGACGACGCTGACGGGCGCCGCCGCGCGCCGTCAGTAGCGGATCGGCTTGATCGGTGTCTGGCGAGGTGGTGTCGGCTTGACGGGCGTTGTCTTGACCGGGGTCGCCTTCACGGGCGGCCGCTCGTAGAACACTGCTGCTGGGAAAGTTGCCATGTCGGCGACCGTACGCACGCCGTGTTGCTCGCACGTTTCGTCGCCGTGAACAGGTCGTCGCGGCGCTCGGGTGCAGCGATCGAGGCGAGGGTCGACAGCGAGGTCCGGTTTGGAGTTGACTCCATCCATGCGTCACTCGGAACAGGTTCGTCTCATGAAGCAGTTGATCGCGCATCTCGATGCCGGCACCAATGTCGATGCCGGCGGTCTCCGGCGGCTCGACACCTCGGTGTACACCGACCCCGAACGGGCCGAGCGTGAACGTCGAGAGTTCTTCCTCGGCAGTCCGCAGTGCGTCGGGCTGTCCGGCGACCTTCCCGAACCCGGCGCGTTCCTCACCAACAACGACCTCGGGGTACCGATCCTGGCCACGCGTGATGCCGGCGGACAGCTCCGGGCCTTCGTCAACTCCTGTCGGCACCGGGGGGCGATCGTCGAGACCGAGGAGCGTGGCACGAAGCGCCGCTTCACATGCCCGTTCCACGCGTGGAGCTACGACACCGCCGGTGCTCTTGTCGGTGTACCCAAGCCCGAGCACTTCGGTGAGATCGACACGGAGTGCCTCGGCCTGCGCCCACTGCCCGCCGAGGAACGTCACGGGCTCCTCTTCGTGCACCCCGATCCCGACGGGAACCTCGATCTGGACGAACTGCTGGGGGAGTGGTTCAACGACGAGTTCCCGACCTGGAACTTCGGCGATCTGATCCCGATCAATCGCGATGCCTACGACACGGCCTGCAACTGGAAGCTCGCGATGGACACCTTCGGCGAGACGTACCACTTCTCCGCGTTGCACAAGGACACGCTGTTCAACTCCTTCCACGGCAACGTGCAGTGCTACGACGACGACGGTCACCTCCACCGCATGATCCTGTGTCGCCGCGACATCGACGAGATGCGGCATCTTCCCGAGGAGGAGTGGGACATCTCGATCGCGGGGCTGCCCGTCTACTGGATCTTCCCGAACGTGATCCTGATGCCGTTCCGGTTCGGGTGCTTCCTGGTCCGCGCATATCCGGCGCAGGGCGATCCGGGTCGGCACGTGAGCCGGGTCGACTTCTACATGAAGTCCTCGTTGGCGAATGCCGAGGGAGCTGAGGCCGCCGAGGTGAGCGAGTTCATCGCCAACGTGGCGCAGAACTTCTCCGAGATCATCCGCGACGAGGACTACGTGATGGGTGAGTCACAGCAGACAGCGGCCAACGCAGGCGCGCTGGATCAGATCGTCTTCGGACGCAACGAGCCGGCACTGCACCACTACCACAACACCTACGCCATCAAGCTCGGCGACGACGTGATTCCACTCATCGACGCCATCTCGGCGACGTAACCGATCGGCGCGGTCGCGGCGGCGCCCCGATCGGTCCACGCGGGTCCTCGCGATCGTCTACTCTGACCGTCGGACGGATGGGGTGGCGACATCGCCACTGAAAGGGGGCAGACATGTCGAGGCGACGACTGCATTGCGCCGTGCTCGGGTTGGCAGTGCTGACGTTGGGTGCGTGCGGGGTCGACCGGAACGACACTGCACCGTCCGGTGGGAGCAATGCGCCGGGCATGATCGTGCCGAGCAATGACGTCTCGGGCTCGGTCCAGGAGTGGCAGGTCGACGTCGGTTCGACGGTCGCACATTCGGGCGACGTCACGTTCACGATCGACAACGATGGCACGATCGGACATGAGTTCTTGATCGTGAAGACGGACATCCCACCCGGTGAGATCCCCATCGAGGGAGACCACTTCCCCGAGGACGCCGACGGCATCGAGGTGATCGACGAGATCGGTGAGTTCCCCGTGGGAACGACCGAGACGCTGACCGTGACGCTCGGGCGCGGCGCCTATCAACTCGTCTGCAACCTGCCCGAGCACTACGGCAACGGGATGTACATCGGCTTCGATGTCGTGACGTGAGCGAGGCCGTCGAATCGCGGAGTGGTGCAATCCGCTGAGCCGGTTCGTTCGTACATTGTGGTGATGCGGCATCTCGATCGGTTGTCCGATGATGCGCTCCTTGCTGCGATCGCGCTCGAGGAGCCCGATGCGGCCGCCGTGTTCATCCGGCGATTCCAGCGCCGCGTGTACGGGCTGGCGGTCACGATGACGGGAGACGCCGCGCTCGCCGACGACCTGTCGCAGCTCGCGTTCGAGCGTGCGTGGCGGCACGCCGGAACCTACGACGCGAGGCGTGCCTCGGTCGCGACATGGCTGCTCACGATCACCCGGAACCTTGCGATCGACGCGATGCGCGTGCGGCGCGCGATCCCGTTCGATCCGGATCTGCTCAGCGAGCTCCTCCCCGCGTCGTCGGGCGTCGACCCGCAGCAGGCGGCCGTCGACGCCGATCAGCTCGGACGCCTCGGCGTCGAGTTGGCCAGGCTGCCCGTCGATCAGCGACGGGCGGTGTTGCTCGCGACGCTGGCCGGGCGCACCGCAGGCGAGATCGCTGAGATCGAGAGTATCCCGCTCGGCACAGCGAAGACGCGTATCCGCACCGGGCTCCGCCGTCTTCGAGCTGCGGTCGCAGAGGTGGCGCCGTGAGCGAGCGTGCCCCGATCGGATGTGAGCTGTTCGACGCCCACGCAGATGAGTTGGCGCTCGGCCAGGTGGATGAACCGTTGCGCGGTCGTCTCCTCGCGCACGCCGGCCAATGCCCGCACTGCCACTCGTTGCTCGACAGCCTTGGCGCAGTGGCGGACCGACTGCTGCTCATCGCGCCCGAGATCGAACCACCGGCGGGGTTCGAGAGCCGAGCACTCGCTCGGCTCGACACCCGCACAGCCGGCCCGGTTCGTCGATCCGCTCGCGTCCGCTGGTTGGCGGTCGCAGCAGTGGTGGGCGTGATGGTGGCTGCGGGTGTGTTGGCGACAGCCCAGCGCGCCGACGAACCGTCGACGGCGACAGCTGTCATCGTGGCCGACGCCGGCGCCGAGGTCGGGTCGGTGCAGTTGGTCGCCGAACCGACGCCATACGTTCTCATCGCGATCGACTCGCCACGTCCGGGCCCAGGCATCCGTACCTGTGAACTGCAACGACCCGACGGTACGTGGGAGGCCGTTGGATGGTGGGACGCCGCCGGCATCGCCTCGGGCGTGTGGGCCGTCGGTATCCAGCCCGCTCAGCTCGACGCCACGGCGATGCGCATCATCTCCGACGGTGACGTGGTGGCGGCTGCCACCTTCGACTGAACACGCAATCCCTGCACCTCGTTCGTTCGTATATCCAACGAACCCAAACGAGGAGAGAATCATGACCACACGCAAGTTCCTGACCGTTCTCGTCGCTGCCGGGGTCGTCCTGACCGCGTGCGGTAGCGACGACTCCACATCATCGACCTCGAACACATCGGTGCCGGTTGCTGCTGCGACCACTCCTGATGCCCCCGCTGCGACGGACGCCCCCGCTGCGACGGACGCCCCCGCGGCGACGGACGCCCCCGCGGCGACGGACGCCGCAACGGTGATGGTCGCCACCGATCCGACCCTCGGTGATTATCTCGTCGACGCCGCCGGCCTGACCCTCTACCTGTTCGCCAAGGACGAGGGCACCACCACCGCGTGCACCGGCGGCTGTGCCGACAACTGGCCGCCGATCGTGGCCGACGGCACCCCGACGGGTGGCGACGGTGTCGACTCCGCAGAGCTCGGCACGGCCGACGGTATCGAGCCGAACCAGGTGACCTATCACGGCCACCTGCTGTACTACTTCGCCGGCGATCAGGCTCCGGGCGACACGAACGGGGTCGGTCTTCCCGACTGGTACGCCGTCAACCCCGCCGGTGAAGCGATCGAGTGATCGGCGCTCGGCGCGGATGTCGAGTCGTAGTACCTAGGTCCACTGGCGGGCGGCCCGTCCGATGCGGCTTGATGGTGTCACCAACACGACAAGGAGACTGCAATGAATCGACATCTGATCTGGATCATCGGTGGCGCATCAGCACTCGGACTGGGTGTGCCTGCTCTCGCAGCTGCACGATCCGACGGTACCCCCGACGACAACCGGGTTCCCGGCGAGGTTCGGGGAAACTGCGACGAGGCCGAACACGCCGGAGACCCTGAGTGCCTCGCCGCCGACGGCACCCCGCTCGTCACGGTCACCTCGACGATCGCGTCGACCGTGCCGATCACCGTGACCGTTCCGACCACCGTTCCGGACGACTCCGACGACTCCGTCGGTGACGACACTTCTGTCGGCGACGCAACGCTCGCCGGGGGAGTGACGACCACGAGCATGGACGATGTCAGCGGGAACTGCGACGAGGCCGAGCATGCAAACGACCCTGAGTGCACGGGTGCCGGCGGCGTCGCCTCCGACGACGTCGACGACGACGACGACTCCGACCACAGTGGCAGCCACGATGGCGTCGACGACGACGATGACGACGACATCGACGACGACAGCTCCGGGCGCAGTCACGACGACAGCAGTGACGATGACCACTCCGGTCGGGGACACGATGGCAGCGACGACGGCGTTGACGACAGCTCGGGCCCAGGCAGCGGCGGCGATAGTGCCGACGACGACAGCTCGGGACGAGACGACAGCGACGACGACAGTGGCAGTCGGTCCGGCCACGACGGAAGCGACGACTGAACGGTCGACAATCGGATCGTTCGACCCCCTCCGATGGGGCGGCACCAGATGGTGCCGCTCCATCGGCCGCGTCTCGGCCACACTGGCGGTGTCGGCGAGGATGGGAGTGCTGTGCAGGATCAACGAGGACGGGTACTTGTGAAGCCGATCTCCGTCGGCTCCTTCGTCATCCGGTTCGCGATCGCCGGATTCGTGGCGTTGGTGTTCGTGGTGATGCTCACCGCTGTCGCCAGTCGCCGCGTCGGCACCGAGCAGGCCATCGACGAGGCGAAGCGAGTTGCGTTCGTGAGCACGTCGGGGATCGTGGCGCCGTTGCTGGACGACGATGTCTTGTCGATGGACCGAGCGGCGCTCGATCGGGTCGACGCGTCGGTTCGTGACTTCGTTCTGCAGGGCTCGCTGGTGCGGGTCAAGATCTGGCGCGAGGACGGCACCATCGTGTACTCCGACGAGCCACGGTTGATCGGCGAGCAGTTCGACCTGGACCAAGAGGAACTGGCCGTTCTGAACGGTGGGGATCAAGTGGCAGAGGTGAGCGATCTGTCGAAACCCGAGAACAGCTATGAATCCGAGTCGAAGCTGCTCGAGGTGTACTCGCGTGCAGAGACCTTGTCGGGGACGCCGCTGCTGTTCGAGGCCTACTTCCGCTACAGCGGAGTCACCGCCGTCGGTCGTCACCTGTGGGCGCAGTTCGCCCCCATCACCATCGGCGCGCTGATCGTGCTCGAACTCGTCCAGATCCCGTTGGCGTGGTCGATGGCACGCCGCCTGCAATCCAGCCAGCTGGAACAGGAGCGGCTCCTCCGTCACGCCCTCGACGCGTCGGATGCGGAACGACGACGGATCGCCGGCGATCTTCACGACGGTGTCGTCCAGGAGCTGACCGGTGTGTCGCTCACGCTCGCGGCACAGGGCCGCAGCGATGCCGTCTCTCCGCAGCAGGCGCTCGATGCGTCGGCGGCGATCCGCACGAGCATCAAGTCGTTGCGGTCGCTGCTGGTGGAGATCTACCCAGCCAATCTCCAGGAGGAGGGGCTGCAGTCGGCGATCGGTGATCTGCTCAATGCGCTCGCGTCGCGGGGGATCGCGACCCGGCTCGTTGCGGATCTCGGCACGACCGACATCGATCCGGAGGCAGCGGCCCTCGCCTACCGGGCCACGCAGGAGGCGCTCCGCAACGTCGTGTCGCACGCGGCGGCCACCGAGGTCCGAGTCACGCTCGATGTCGTCGACGGAAAGTTGCAGCTCGTCGTCGACGACAATGGACGGGGCTTCTCCACCGAGACGTTGAGCGAACGCGCCGAGGAGGGCCACGTCGGGCTTCGTTCGCTCGCAGGGTTGGCCGCGGACCTCGGGGGGTCGGTGCAGGTACTCTCGACGCCGGGTACCGGCACCAGAGTTCAGGTATCGATCCCGATCGACGACAGGAGCGCGAAATGACCACTGGACCCGAATCGAGTTCGGCCAAGGTTCGAGTGCTGATCGTCGACGACCACGTGATCGTCCGTTCGGGCCTGGAACAATTTCTTGCCACGACCACTGACATCGAACTCGTCGCCACTGCGGCGAACGGTATCGAGGCCCTCGCTCGAGTCGAGGAGTTCGAACCCGACGTCGTCCTGATGGATCTTTCGATGCCCGAGATGGACGGCATCGAGGCCACTCGCCAGATTGCCGAGCATCACCCGTCGAGTCGCGTGCTCGTGCTGACGTCGTTCTCCGATCAGACTCGGATCCTCGACGCACTCGAAGCAGGGGCCGACGGCTACCTGCTCAAGCATGCCGACCCCGACGAGATCGCCGACGCCATCCGCGCGGTGAACACAGGGGGGTCGCCCCTCGACCCGAAGGCGGCGAGAACGTTGGTGGAGTCACGCCGAGCCGACCGCTCTGCGCCGCAGCTCACCGATCGCGAACGCGAGGTGCTGCTCCTCGTGCGAGACGGCCTCGCCAACAAGCAGATCGCGCGTCGTCTCGGCATCGCGGAGCGAACCGTGAAAGCACATCTCACGAGCGTGTTCCAGCGTCTCGGCGTCACCGATCGCACCCAGGCCGCGCTGTGGGCCAACGAGCACCTGAAATCGGAGTGAACTCGTCAGTCCTCGAGTCGGTCAACCGGGTCGTCGTGTCCCGACCCGGAACGGCTCGAGTCATCCGAATCGGTCACCCTCCCGCTCGAGTCGTCGGAACCGGGCGTCGAATCCGAGTCGTCCTCATCCTTGTTCGAGTCGTCGGAGCCCGAGTGGTCCGTTCCGGAGTCCGAGTCGTCGGATCCGGATGTCGAACCCGAGTCGTCCGTCCCCGGGTTCGAGTCGTCGGAGCCGGAGTGGTCCGTTCCGGAGTCCGAGTCGTCGGATCCGGATGTCGAACCGGAGCCCGACCCGGACGACGGATCGTCACCGCTGTGCCCAGACTCGTCCTGGTCGTCTGATCCCGACCGCCGGCCACGCGAATCGTCACGGCTCGTTCCGTCGGTCACGATGAGCGCAGCCACGGCCGAGTCATCTGACGGCGCCAGCGGCGTCGGCACGACTGCCGTGGGGGTCGTGGTGCTCGTTGTCGACGTCGTGCTCGAGGTCACTGCGCCGTCGGCCGACTCGTCGGCGGGCATCGGGTTCTGCCAGACCGACCGCGGCGTCGGAGCCCCGATGCTCGGGAAGAGTGTCTCGCGGATGGCATAGGCCGTGCCTGACGAACCGACCAATGCGATCGCGGCAATCGCGGCAACGACGGTGCGGCTGGTTCTCGAACTCAGGGCGCCCGCACCTGGACCAGGTGGGGGACTCGTCGCCGCTGGGTGCTGGGAGCTCACCGGTGCGAGCGATTGCCCGTCGCCGTGCCCGAGGTCGAGCCAACTGCCGTTCATGGTGTCCACTCTGCCCGCTGTGCGTCGCGAACGCCACAAGACATTGGTCGTAGTACCCGTGCTCGGCGCCCGGCTGCGGTTGGTGGCATCGCTCCGGCCGACGTCGGGCACGAGGGCTCGTCGTGATGGTCCTAGGACGAACGTCTACTTCACGGGGTCCAGCGAAGTGTGCATGCTGGTCTGATGCCGACGGCGACGATTTCCGGCACGAGGCAACCGGATGCGGCCGAGTCGCCGAGAGATGACGCGAGCAACGACGTCGGACGGTCCGAGAGGCATGGTCGGCCCTGGTCCGTGCACGCCGGCCGGGTGGTTTCGGTCCGGTCCGTCGTGCGTCGATTCGCGCTCGCGGGGTTCATCGCCCTGGTGATCGTCTGCGCGGTCATGGCGTGGGTGAGTGACAACGTCGGGGACGAACGGGCGATCGGGGATGCACGAATGGTTGCGCAGATGAGTGCGCAGGGCATTGTCGCTCCGAGACTTCACGACGACCTGATCCGAGGCGACGTGTCGGCGGTATCGGCGATGGACGACATCATTCGGACCCGTGTCCTGGGCGATTCGTTGGTTCGGGTGAAGATCTGGACTGCGGACGGCACGATCGTCTATGCCGACGACCCGAGGCTCATCGGCGAACGATTCGAGCTGAGCGAGGCCCAACGTGCGGCGTTCGCGGCCGGTGCCGGCCAGGTCGGCTTGAACTCGCTGGACGAAGCGGAGAACCGATACGAGTCCGAGTCCGATCTTCTCGAGGTGTACGAACCGATCGAGACCGTCGAGGGCACGCCGCTGCTCTTCGAGGCGTACCTCCGTCACGGCGACGTCAGCGGCGCCGGGCGCCGGCTCTGGGGTCAGTTTGCGCCGGTGGCGATCGCCGCGCTGCTGGCGCTGGAGTTGGTGCAGCTTGCGCTTGCGTGGAGGATGGCCAGGAGGCTTCGCGCGAGCCAGCACGAGCGTGAGCGGCTACTGCGGCAGGCGATCGGTGCGTCCGAACTGGAGCGCCGTCGCATCGCCACGGACCTGCACGAGGGTGTCGTCCAGGATCTCACGGGTGTCTCGTTCAGCCTGGCCGCGCTGGGCCAGAGCACAACAGCGGATCCTGCTGTGGTGGCCGAGGCGGAGCGGTCGATCCGGAGCAGCATCACGTCGCTGCGCTCCTTGCTCATCGAGATCTCGCCGCGTGAGCTGACCGACGACGGTCTCGAGGTCGCCATCGGCGATCTGATGGTGGGCTTGCCGGCCCGGGGAATCGAGACCGCTCTGGACGTGAGGCTGGGCGGGATCGACATCGACGAGGATTCGGCGTTGCTCGCGTATCGGGTGGTGCAGGAGGCCCTGCGCAACGCGGCCGGCCATTCGGGGGCGACCGCGGTCGATGTCGCGCTGACCGCCTCGGATGGCCAGTTGAACGTGGTGGTCGACGACAACGGGTGTGAGTTCGACGCCGGTGACCACAATGACCGCGCCGACGACGGCCGCGCCGGACTCGAGTTGCTCGGAGATCGCCTCGCTGACGCCGGTGGGAGCCTCGACGTGGTTCCGGCAGGTGCGACCGGCAGACGAGTCATCGCCCACATCGGGTTGCCGACCGCAGCAACCGCATCCTGATGGTGCGGTCGGTCGAATCGGGCCGAGGATCGTGCGCTCGGGGCAGGTCGTAGCACCAAGGTCCACTGTCCATACGACCGGCGGTGTTGTTGGCTGGTGTCATGGGTCGCTCGCACCTCAGGTACCTCATCTACAGCGATGACACGTCGGGTCTCGGCTATTTCCGCCGGTGCAGCCTGCTCGCGTCGGGAATCGTCCGGTCGTCGCCCGACGCCGAAGTGTTGATCGTGACGGGTTCGCCGAGAGCCCAGTCGCTCCCGCTCCCGGACCGGGTCGAGTCGGTGAAACTCCCGTCGGCGATCAAGGACAGCAACGGGCATCACCAGCCTCGTGCGATCATGGGCGACCTCGGTTCGCTGGTCCGGATGCGGTCGAGCATTCTGCTCACCGTCGCGTCACATTTCGATCCTGACGTGATCCTCGTGGACCACCTCCCCGTCGGCTTGGCGGGTGAGCTCCTGCCGGTGTTGCGGATGGTGGAGTCCGCTGCCCGTCGTCCCCGGCTGGTGCTCGGGCTGCGCGACATCATCGACGACGCCGCCCTCGTCGATCAGGAGTGGGATGCCTGTGGAGTGTGGGAGTGGGTCGACCGGTACGACGACATCTTCGTCTACGGCGACGCATCGATCGACACGACAGCGATGGAGTTGGGCCTCGTCGACCGGGTGCGGGGCACAGTGACCCACACGGGATACGTCGCCCCGAGGATGCCCGACGCGCTGTCGACCGATCCCTATTTCCTCGTGACAGCGGGCGGCGGCGCCGATGGTCACGACCTCGTGCGATCGGTGCTCGACGGTGCCGATGCTGGTGTCTTCGCCGGTCTCCGCGTCAAGATCGTGACCGGGCCGATGATGTCGTCGAGCCGGAAGGCGGAGCTGACGATGCGGGCGTCGCGCGACCCGTCGATCGAGATGGTGGAGTTCAGCGACAACCTCCGTCAGCTGATCTCGTCCGCATCCGGGGTCATCTCGATGGCCGGCTACAACACCGTTGTCGAGGAGGTCGCCGCCGACGTGCCCGCACTCCTCGTACCTCGCACGACGCCCAACGCCGAGCAGGACATCCGCGCCGGCAGGCTGAGCCCGGTGACGCGGTTGGAGAGATGCTCGGTGGATCGGATGACACCCGAGCGGATCGCGGACTTTGTCTTGCGTTGCGTGTGCGGAATCCGCCCGTCGATGGATCGGCCGCAGTTGCTCGACCTCACCGGTGTGACGACCACCGCACGGATGCTGACCAGCGGTCGCGTCGCGGCCTAGGAGTCGAGCGATCGTCGCGGGTCGCACGCGAGTTGCATGACCGGTCTGAGAATCGCTCAGGTGTCCGCCGGTCCGGTGAACGCGCCGCTCGGCCTCGACTCCTCCACGTACCGAGCGGAGAAGGTCACCGTCGCCGATTGCATCATCGAGGATGAACTCCTCGCGGCGGCCGATCTGGTGATCACGGCTTCGGCGGAGTTGATGCTCTGGGCCGCCCGCCGCCGACACGGTCCGACGATCACACTGTCGAACTCCGGAGTCGGAGTCGACTCGCTTGCGTGCATCGCTTCCGTCGCTCGAGTCGACTGCTGACGGCCGGTGCCGCCACCCTCGGTGAGTGGACCTCGGGTGGACGCGCAGGAGACGCGAACGTGCGTGCTGCGGTAACCGCAATCGGCTACCGCAGCACGCAATTCGTCAGGTCAGAGGAGGACTACCGCCTCGTCGTGATGGCCTCGTCGAGGAGCAATCCGCCCTGGCTCGAGGTGACCGTGACCGTGTAGTTCGAACCGGCGGCTGTCGGCCGCTCGGGGCCTGCAGCTGCTGTGTAACGGACGGTCCACACCCCGGCCGCGTCGACCGACACCACGCCCGTGCTGAGCACGGTCGTGCTGGTGAGGACGTTGCCGACGTACCGGTTCAACCGGATCGTGATGTCGTTCCCGGCCGTCACCGTTGCGGTGCCGTCGAACCGCCACTCGTTCTTGCTCGTGCGGAATTCGGCCCGAGCGAGTGCGAGCGGATCGTTGTTCAGCGCCGACACGATCACCGTGTCAGTGGCGGTGAGGCCACTGGGGTCGGAGACCGTGAGTTGGAACGTCAGTGGCCCGGGCGATGTCGCCGGGAACGTGAAGTTCGGTGTCGCCGAGTTTGCGTTTGTCAGAATGACTGCTGGGCCTGTGGCGACCCAGCTGTAGGTCAGGTTGCCGGCCGGAGTCGAACCCGTTCCGTCGAGCGTGACCGGCGAGCCACGCACGACGCTCTGATCGGCGCCGGCGTTGGCGACGAGGTCCTCCGCCGAAATCGTCACCGTGTCGGTCGCGCTGAATCCCGCGAGATCGGTGACGGTCAGTTCGATCGTCACGGGACCGGCGAGATTTGCCGGGAACGTGAAGCTCGGCGTGGCCGAGGCGGGATCACTCAGGACAATGGAGTCCGTGGTCGCCCAGCTGAAGGTGCCGATGTCGCCGAACGATGCGCTGCCGCTCAACTGAACGAGAGCACCACGCACCACGGTCTGGGCGGTTCCGGCGTTGGCGACGACATCCTCGGCCGTGATCGTCACCGAATCGGTGGCGGTGGCGCCATTCGGGTCGGTGATGGTCAACTCCAAGGTGACGGGGCCGGCCAGCGTTGCCGGGAACGTGAAGCTCGGCGTGGCCGTGTCGGCGCCAGTCAAAGTGACTGACGGGTCGCTGGCGACCCAGCTGTAGCCGGCTGCGCCGATCGAACCGCTGCCGTCCAAGGTCGCCGCTGTGCCACGTACCACGGCCTGGTCGGGGCCGGCATTGGCGACGAAGGCGCCGTACGGGGTCAGCGGACCGAGCACGTCCGATTCCTGGCTGGGGCCGAAGGAGTTCACGGCGACGATCGTCGCCCAGTAGTCCGTGCCCTCCGTCAGCGAGCTGAATGTCGCCGAATCGTTGGGCACGTCGGAGCTCAGGATCACCTGTTGTCCGACGACGGTGCCGCCGGTTGGGGCGTCGTAGAGGGTCACGGTGTAGCTGGTGACCGACGGATCGACTGTCGAATCCCAGGTGAGGGTGATCGATCCCGTTCCGGCCTGGCCGTACAAGGTCGGCGCCAGTGGCGTCGTGACGATGACGTAGTCGAACGTCCCCGTGGCGGAGTTGCCGTAGAGGTCGAACGCAGCGGCATTGACGGTGGTGTCGGCGTCGATGCTGATCGGGGCGCCGTACGGCAGTGCTACCGGATCGACGTCGCCTGCAGCATCGAGAACAGGGGACCCGTCGAGGGTGTACCAGATCTGGCCCGGCTCGTCGGATGAGAGCGTCACCAGTTGGGTGCCGCGATACTCACCTGGGAGCGGATCAACGCTCAGCACCGGTGGTGTGGTGTCGGCGGTGGCGTGCACCGCTGGGAAGGTCTCGCCCACGGTGCTGTAGGAGACGACCTGGACGTCGTAGTTCGTCAGCGGGTCGAGTCCGGTGATGGTGGCGCCGGTCGCGGACGGGTTACTGATGTGTCGCCCGACCTCGATCTCTTCGACCGAGCCTGTCTGGCTCACTGCATGAACCCGATAGCCGTCGATTGCCGGGGTGCCCGGAATCGCCGTGGCGGGCGTCCACGTGACGGTGACCTCTCCGGCACCGTTCACGAGGCTGGTCTGGACGTTCGTCGGGCCGGGAGGGCCCGACTGCAGTGGCCCGTTGGGGCAGCCGCCGAAGCCGGGGCCACCGACCTCGCCGAACTCGGCGATCGTGATGCCTTGCCGGTTCGCGGCGATGTCGGTCACCATCCAGGTGAGCAGTCGCTCGCCGCCGCCGGTCGCCGCCATCTCCGCCACAACAGGGTCGCGGAAGAGATACGTCGCCACGAAGGTGTGATTGGCCGTGTTGATGTCGAGCTTGGACTGGTACGAGTCGTTCTTGTCCAACACGAACCCGGCAGGGTCGGGCACGGCGCGGATGTCGCGCCTTGCGACGGCCGTGTCGGTGAGGTCCGGGTTGACGATTCGCTGCTCGACGAAGTCCGGGTTGGCGGTGTTGATGTGTCCCCTGATCGTGAAGCGGCTCTCGAAGCCCGCGATGAACTCGGGATCGCCGAGGACGACCGTGTCCACGCTGCTGACGGCCGGCTTGTCGGCCGTGCCGTTCTCGGGCGCTTCGGCGACGTATCCGTCCTGCGTGGTGATCGCGCTCGTCGAGCCGTCCGCGAACGTGACGACGATGTCGTCACCCGGACGGACGTCGGGGGTCACATTGGGAAGCGAGCCCGGCGCAGCGGTGCCGCTCAGAAAGCCGGTACCTCCGACCACGTCGTTGCCCCAGCAGTAGCCGCCGGGGTGGTTCACCTCGAACGGTACGCCGCCGGGCACGAGCGTGACCTCGGCCGCGCCGATGACCTGGCCGCCGCGAATCACCTGGACCAGTGCGTTCTCTCCGATGTGGGCGTCGAAGCCCTCGACGGAGAGGAAGTCGCGATCGGGAAAGATCACGAGGTTGTCGGGGAACACGGGGACCCCGACCGCCGAAGCGGGGTTCGCGTGGAACCCGACAACGACGGTGCCGATGAGGAGCACGAACGCGATCAGGGCGCGCACGCGACCCTGTCGTGTCGACTCGCTTCCGATGATTTCATTCATGTCCGCCTCCTGGCGTCTGGTTGGGCGACGGCTGGACCGCCGACCGGGTTTGGTGTTCGATCTGGTGTGATGGCAATTCAGGCCGATGAGGGTCGGGGAGCCGAAGGTGTCCGGACATCACCCGTCCTCCACCTCGACTGCGGCGACGCCGACGACGGCCTCGTCTCCGTCGACGACCTCGTCGTGGGAGTGACTGTCGTCGGCGTGGGTCTCGTGGGAGTGCGTGGCGGAAAGGCTCATCGCCGGGACCGTCAAGAGGGCCACGGCGATCGCGGGTATCGCCACGTCGCGCACGGTGATGGCCGGTCGCCAAGTACGGGTGGCGCCGAGCCGGGTGTCGACCCGCACTGCCAGCGCCGCGCCCGCCGCCGCCAGCGCGCCGAGCAATGCGCAGACCGTGTCGGCGAACTCGGGTGCTTCGGCGACCTCGAGGCCGGCGACGAACCAGACGCCGACGACACGCGACACGATCCAACCGACCACGGCCGCGGCGTTGATGACGACGACCGACTTGGCCACGGCGCGCCCGGGCTGAATCAACAGCGCAACGCCCGTACCGAGCTGGGCCACCGCCAGGGCGACGAAGACATTCGCCAGCAGGAGGTGGTCGGCGTGCGCTCCGATCGCCGGCAGCGTGGACGGCGCCGGCGCCGAGGCCGGCGAGGGCCGGGATCGTCGTCGGGCGCGAAGCGCCGTTGACGACGGGGCCTGCGGACAGACTTCCAGCGTCATGACGTCTGTCACTTTCTTGCTCGCCACCATTGCGCTCTTCCTGGGGCGCGGCTAGCTTGCCCGCTTGAGAACTGACAATCGTTGGGAGCGGGCGCCACGATGACATCACGGCAGGGCAGCCATTTCGCGCAGGAACGCGTCGCAGCGTTCGCGTCGTAGCCGGAGATTGCCACGTGGGGTCATCGCGTCCGTGATCGGTTCGATCGTCATCCTCGGTGTCCTCGAATTCGCGGCCGTTCGCATCATCGACAACGCGGCGACCGAAGTGTCTCTGGACGAGGCGGGAAGCTTCGGAGCGGAGTCCGTCACGCTCGCACTCGCCCCGTTCCTCACCGATGAGCTCCTTGCAGAGGACCCGTCGGCACGAGCAGCGATCAACGAAGCCGGCATCGCGCTGATCAGTCGGGGCGAGATCGATCACATCAAGATCTGGTCGGAGGACGGCATGGTCCTCTGGTCGGATGAGCAATCCATCGTCGGCGAGACGTTCGACCTCGACGCCGCCGATCGCAGATTGTTCGGCTCGCAGGATTACACCGTCGATGTGAGCCACCTCGACAAGGTCGAGAACAACCTCGAAGCAGCGAGCGGCGACAGTCGTTTGCTGGAGGTCTACGTGGGAGCGAGCACCACCACTGGGACACCGGTGGTCGTCGAGATCTACGCGCCCTACGATCTCGTCACCCAGCGCGCTGCGACGCTGCGACGGGAGTTCGTACCGCTGATGACCGCGGCCCTGATCGTGCTCGCCGTTGCGCAGCTGATCCTGGTGCTCTTTCTCGGGACTCGCCTGGCTCGGTCCGAGCGCCGACACACGAATCTGCTCGAACGTCTGATCGAGTCGTCCGATGCCGAGCGCCGCCGAGTGGCGGCCCAGGTTCATGACGGTGTCGTCCAGGACCTGATCGGTGTGTCGTTCGGCCTGGCGGCGCTCGCAGAGTCGACACCCGAACGTGCAGAACCGCTGTCGGAGATGGCCACCTCGACTCGTGCGGCCGTCACATCGCTGCGCAGCCTGCTCGGCAGCATCTACCCGGTCGAAGTGCCCCCCGAAGGATGGGTTGCCGGCATCGACGATCTCGTCTCGGCCCTCCGCCAACTCGGCGTCGACGTTCGCCTCGATGTGCAACCGCTGCGGTTGACGCCGATGGAGGAGCTGCTCCTCCTGCGTGTTGCCCGCGAGGGGCTGCGCAACGTCGCAGCTCACGCGAACGCCACTGAGGTGGTGGTCCGGCTGGTGGAGCGACGCGGCCGACTCGTGCTCACGGTTTGCGACAACGGTTCCGGCTTCGAGCCGTCCAAGTGCGAGATCGGCCACATCGGCCTGCGGCTGATTCATGACGTGATCCAAGATGCCGGTGGTGAGCTGACCATCGAGTCGGCGCCGAATGACGGGACGACGTTGACCGTCGAATTGGAAGTGGCGCATTGATCCGAGTTCTCCTCGTCGACGATCACGCCGTGGTCCGTATCGGCCTCGAACGCCTGCTCGAGTCGTACGACGACATCGAAGTCGTCGGTGCGGCGCGCAGCGGGGAGGAGGCCCTGGAGCTCGCGGGCACCGTTTCGGCGCAGGTCGTCCTGATGGACATGGCGATGCCCAACATGGATGGCATCGAGACCACTCGACGCCTGGTCGCCATGCATCCGGACGTGATCGTCATCGCCCTGAGTACCCACAACGACCCGCAACAGGTCGTCGGTGCACTGGACGCCGGCGCTCACGGCTACCTCGTCAAGGACGTCGAACCCGACGTTCTGGTCTCCGGCATCCGGTCGGTGCTCGACGGAGGTGCCCCGCTGAGCCCGTCGGTCGCAGGACATCTGCTGCGCGGCGGCTGGCAGCTCGAGGCCCCGGCCTCGCAACTGACCCGACGTGAGCTCGACGTGCTCCGCTTGATCGTCGACGGGCACCAGAACAAGCAGATCGCCCTGGCGCTCGGCATCAGCGAGAAGACGGTCAAGACGCACTGCAGCCGTCTCTTCCAGCGCATCGGCGTGTCCGACCGCACCCAGGCAGCGGTCTGGGCGGAACGGAACCTGCCCGAGCGTCACACCTGAGCGGCGTCGGCTCGACCACGAGCTGACCGGCGGTGGGTTGAAGGCGGTCACGTCAGGATCCCTTCGGGCCGAGCGGTCACAGCGGTCCGCTTCCACAGCCGGTCGCCCCGCAGCGCGAAGATCCAGGCCACCATGACGATGTTGGTGAGCAGGAGCACGAGGCTGGCGTAGGTCACCGCACGTACGTGAAGCCTGAGCGTCGAACGCTTGGCCGCACAGAGACCGACACACTGCTCGGAGCCGGCTTCATCGGCAGGCTGCGCCGGGAGTTTCACGGAGTGCGCATAGTTCATCTCCTCGACGAGTTCGAGGTGCTTGGTCTGCAGGTGGTAGTCGTACGCCGAACTGTTGGCAACCTCAGCGATGCCGACTGCGGTGCCGAGGGTCATGATCAGCACGGCCGCCGTACCGATCCGCGCCGCCGACCGCCGGCTCTGGCCGACCCAACGGCGGGTCAGCCGCAGCGCGCACCACACGGCCCCCACGTACAGCGGCAACATCAACGTCGAGTCACGCAACCACCGCTCAAACGGTGGCCGGCTGCGCTCCAGCGACCCGACCGCTCCTTGGAGTGAGGTCACCCAGAAACCGTCGGCGTAGGCGAGCGCCACGGCGAACACCATCACGGTGAGCACGGACAGCCGGAGCCGATGTTGCTGCTCGACCGGGCGTTCGATCGTTTCATGGATGGACATGGGTTCTCCTCCTCTCTCCGTTCGTGCTGACCGGGTTCAGGTGATTTCCCAGCCGAACATCATGGCGTGGTCCTCGTGGGCCAGGTTGTGGCAGTGGGCCACGTACGGTCCGACGAAGTCCCGGAAGCCGCGGTAGACGATCACCGACTCGCTCGGGTCGAGTGCGATCACGTCTTCCTTCGACATGTCGTCGGGATGATCTGCGGTCGGGCCCTTGATCTCCTTGCCGTTGCGCATGACGGTGCGGTGTTCCTCCATGTGGAGGTGCATCGGGTGCACCCAACCGCCACCGCCGTTGCGGATCTCCCACAGGTTGAAGCTGCCCATCTTCTGCTGCGCCAGCGGTCGCTTGCCGTTCTTGTTCTTGAGACTCCGAATGACGTTCGTCGGGGTCGAAGGCCTCGCCGTTGATCAGCCACTCCATCTCGCCGCCGGCACTTCCGCGCTGCAGCTCGAAGATCATCCGATTGTCCATCAGGTCCTTCCAGTTCCTGGGGACCGCGGGGATGGCCCGCATGAACTCCGGGATGCGGCTCTGGTCAGGCTGTCCGCCCGGGTACTCCTCGGGGCGCTTGCCGATCACGAACTTCATCATCGGGATCTTGTAGTCGCGGTCCGGCGAGAACCGTGAGGACTTGTCCCACATCCGTCCGGTCGTCATCTTCATCACGTTGGTCAGGTAGATCTCGTCGCCCTCGGTGGTCGGCGTGCCGTCCTGGTACTGGGTGAAGTCGATGATCACCTCGCGTCGCTTGGCCGGCCACAGTTCGAAGTTGTCCCGCGTGATCGGCACCGGGAGGAGACCACCGTCGGTGGCGATCTCGACGAACTGCATGCACTGCTCGCCGTCGGGGATGCGGTACTGCCCCTGGAGCTCGGAGCCGCCGTAGCCGAGGTCGGCAGCCGCCTTCGGGCCCTGGGACGAGCTCATCAACTGGAAGTCGTAGATTCTGGCGACCGAGCAGTCGAGGAAGCGGAAGCGATACTTGCGACGCTTCGACCTCGAGCATCGGATAGGCCGTGCCGTTGACCGTGAAGAGGTCGCCGACGAAGCCGTGGTTGGGGAAGTGCTTGAAGAACGTCTTGCCCCACCATTCGGGGTGCGTGTCGGGGTTGTTGGCCTCGGGGTACTCGCCCATGGCGTCGTGCATGTCCTGGTGCGTCGTCACGCCGTCGTCGAGGCGGCAGTCGAAGAACGCCAACGGGATGTCGTACTTCACGTCGAACGAACCGTCGGCGTTGTAGGCCCTGCCGTTGACCTCCATGTCGCCCGTGCGGACCCCCGGGAGTTGCAGGCCGAGCGGTTCGTCTCGTCGCCGAAGTCGATCCTCGGGTCGTAGATGGGGAAGAGCCCGACCATGCCCTTGTAGACGTTCGCCCCGGTGTGGTCCATGCGGTGGTCGTGGAACCAGAAGAAGCTCTGCTTCTCGCGGTCGTCGCCGCCCGCCGGCCAGTTGAGGTACAGGTTGTCGCACCACGTACCCGGTTCGTAGCCGTGGTACTTCGGGCCGTTCACTCATCGAGTAGTGCGGGTTGCCGTCACTCTCGGGGGCGGTGTGAGCGTTGTGCAGGTGGGTCAGGAACGAGGCGTCCGGCGCACCGAAGTCCTGGCGGTCGAGGTTCATCGGGTTCTCGTCGAGCCGGTTGACGAATCGCACCAGTGCGGGCCTGCCGTACTCGTTGTTGATCATCGGGCCGGGGAACGTGCCGTTGAAGCCGTAGATCGTGCTGGCAGGCAGGACCCGGGGCCCCGGGTCGACCCGATTGCCGAACTGGTCGTACGAATGCGTCGGCTTGCCGTTCGAGTCGATGGGGAGTACCGGCGACGTGGTGAACGAGTGACCGGCCACCGTGAGTTCGAGCTTGTAGACGAGTGGATCCGGGCTGTGGACCCTCGGATCGTTGCACCACACCTGATGCCGCTCGTTGCCGAACGAGTTCTGCTGGCCGATACCCGGCCCAGGGGGCTGCTTCCAGTTGGTGTAGTCGATCCACGGTTCCGGTGCGAGCGCCTTCGGGATCACCAGCGCGTCCTGGAACGGATTGAGGATGAGCGGGCTCGTCGGGAATGCCTCTGTGTAGAGCGAGTCGGCGAGTGCAATCGACGTGGCGTCGAACAGACCGTCGGCGGAGAGCAGGCCCCGGTTGCGCAGATCGGGCACCAGCTGTGAGCCGACGGTGCCGGCCGCGGCGACTGCAGTGCCGATCGCTCCGAGCTTCAGGAACGCCCGGCGGGGGATCGCGTTGGTGGTGATCGCGCCATCTTCTGGCGTCTCGATCGTCGGCGATTCCTCGACCGGAATCTGCTTCGTTTGCATCGTGCCCTCCCGCGGACGCTGTCGGTATCGTCCCGCTTTGACCCAGATGCGTCGACCGGGAGGGTGAGCGCAACACGACCGTCGGGTCTCCTCCCGATGCCGTACTTGCCGTCGGCGTTGTCGGTCGAAGGTCGCAGGACCTCGAACGGTTCCGGACTGGCCGCGCGTCGTCGGTCACCCGCGGTGGCGATGCGTGTGGCGGAAAGAGGTCGCACGACCTAGCAGGAGAGCCGAATAGAATCGCGTCAATTTGACGTGACGTTTGTCACATGCCAATGGGTGGTCGACCGATCATTCGACGGCGAGGCCAGGCCGCGGAGTGTGCATCGACGGCTCCGGGCGCCGTATAGAGCCTGGTCAGAGGCGGTGCGATGGTAATGGTGCGTCAGGCGTCGGGGAGCGACACTGCAACGACCTGGAGGTCGCGGGGAGGCGTCGTGGACGTCGGTCGCTGGTGCACGTCGACGGGTGCCATGCAGTCGACGTGCATCCGCTTTCCGTTGCGTTTGCCGTAGCTTGCGCCGATCCTGAACGGGTGGCCACAGGTGGGGCAGACGACGTTCACGTCACTTCCACTTTCGAGACGAGAATCCAACCGATACGCATGACGTCCTATCGGCAAGGAATCCTCGGACCTTGACCTGCCGGCGTGTCGCGGTGACAACGCCGCACATCGATGCGGCGGTGGCCGCTCTGGCTCTGTCGCGCCGGAGAATGCTCGCGGGGCCTGCTGCCTAGCGCCGAATGTCGTGCATGCCGCGTGCGAACACGATCTGACTGTCCGGGGCGATCTTGAGCATCACCCGTTCAGAGGAAATCAACTCTTCGGGATAGTCGGCTTCGAGGTACTTCTGGGCGAGCGCGTTGATGTTTGCCCGTGCCTCGGGCCCAGTCACGATCTCAACGACGCGACCTCGGACTTCCGCGAAGAAGTAAGGATTTCTCTTGTCCCAGATGGTGATGGTGACCCGCGGATCGGCTTGGACGTTCTTGTACTTGCGCAGTTCGACCTCGGTGTTGATCACGATGTGGTCATCGTCGCAGTCGACCCACACCACGTGGGTCTGGATCTGGCCGCTCGGCAGAAGCGTCGAGATCGTTGCGAAGTTCTTCCCCTGAACGAGCGCCCTGACCTCATCCTTGATCATGAAGCCCAGGGTAGAGGACGTGTCATCGCACGGTTGACGAGGTCGAGGCAACGAGGTTCGAGCGGTGTGGGCGAGGGGCCACGAGAAGTCGGACTTTCGAACTCGCAGATGTTCTGTCCCGTTTGCCCTGGTCAGAGGTGGTGGCAATGGTGAGGTGGCCTGTAAGCGGGATTCTGTGAGCGGCCCGGTTGCCCGAGTCGCCCGGTGACCATCCATCTGTGCGGCCTACCCGAGGGTGCCCGGACGTGATGTCCGGACGAACGGGCCGTTCGCCCCTCTGCTCGGCCTTGCTCCGGGTGGGGTTTACCGAGCCGGTGACGTCGCCGTCACCGCTGGTGCGCTCTTACCGCACCGTTTCACCCTCACCTGTGACCCGCCCGCCGAAGCGGACCGGCCCATCGGCGGTCTCTCTCTGTTGCACTTGTCCGTCAGGTCGCCCCAACCTGGCTCTCGCCAGCACCCTGCCCTTCGGAGTCCCGACTTTCCTCGACGGAGCAGCACGCACCGCCGCGGTCACCCGGCCACCTCACCATTGCGAAGGGGGAGTGTACGACGGGCACACCCGGAGCGTGCCGGTCAGCAGCTCGGTTCGAGCTCGTTGTAGATGTAGGAGTTCGCCGCGGGCGTCTGCATCGTGAACGATTCGCGTGCGCCGTTCTCGTCGGGTGCGCCGACGATCAGTTCGGCCTGGCCGACGGACCCGAACCGGCTGGTGATCGCATAGGTGTACGGCACGCCGGACGGGTCGGTGGGGACACCGTCGCCGACGACCTCGGGGCTGATGTAGCCATCGGGTCCCCGAGTGAGCACGACGATGGCCGCCGATTGTCTCGATGAGAGTGTGGCAGCCTCGAGCGTGGCTGTCTTGGCCGCCGGCGCCGTCAACTCGACCGCGAGGACCTGGTGGGTCGACGCAGCGAGGTTCTCGAGTGCGACCGCCAGGTTCAGGACATCGCGAGTCGGGTCGTCGCTCGCCTTGATCGCCTCGAGTACCGGTGCGATGAGTCGATCGTCGAGCCACGGGTTCGAACACTCCCAGGGAACTCCGCCCTCGGCCTCGGTGAGTGCACCCATCTCGTCGGCGACAGCCTGGTGATTGTCGATCAGGCCCTCGACGAGTGTCTGACCCGACGCGTCGAGTCCACCGATCTCCAAGGCCTGCTCGTACACCGAGATCGCCGAGTACTCGAGCGACGCAGCGGTGCGCAGCAGCACGGCGTCGTCGACGACATACTCCGGTGGATCAGTGATCGGCGGTGCGTAGCCGACGCGTCCCGGGGCGGTGTCACCCTGGAGGTCGCTGCCACACGCGGCGGCGAGTGCGGCCAGCGACACGGTGAGTCCACCGATCTTGAACGCCTGACGCCGGGTGACCTGGGAATCGGATTTCGACGCGAACGCGTTCATGGCTTCTGCGGCTCCGGGAGTGTGATGATTTCCGCTGGTGGATCGAACAGGAGGTCGACGTCGCTCGACACGCCCGCGAGGTCGGCGAGCACCGTCGCCATGCGTCCGTTGATCACGACGATCGAGGCCACCACGGTCTGGGAACTGACGGACTCCAGGGAGGTGAACAGCTTGGTGTACGTGGCTGCAAGGTTGTTCTCCAGCTCCCACGCCGCCTGCGCGAACTGGGCCACGTCTTTCGTGGCGAAGTCGTTCTTGTAGGCATCGTAGAACGCCACGTCGTAGGTGTCGGCCGAGATGCCCGTGATGCCCGCGAACTGATCCGCGTACGCCTCGTGGTTGTCGCCGAACGTCTGGGCCACGAGGGCGGCGGCATCCGTCAACCCGGCGGCCAGCGCGTCGCGATACAGCAGCTTGGCGGCCAACTCGATCTGGAGGGCCTGCTCGAGCGTCGTGGAATCCGCGACGGTCGGGGAGTACGGGGCGGCTGAAACCGGCCGGGCAACGGCGAGCGCGACGGCACTGGCAAGGCCGGCAACGCCCAGCGCGCCGGCAAGGCTGCGCCGTGACGTGACGGTCTGAGCGGATTCGAGGTCCACAGGGGAGTGTCCTTTCGGGGTCATGCGTCCTACAGCCTTCCCGCTGGGAGGGCATCCGAGCAATTCTAGGGTCCTGGGGCTCGTCATCTGGTGATCGTTCAGAAGTCGAGGGCCGAGAGATCGGGATACCAACCGGCGGCGCGGTCGAGCGCGCCGGACCATCGCTCGCGTTGGCGGGCGTGGTCGTTGTCCGGACGTGGATCGACGACGTGCGATGGTTGCCACAGGCCATCGAGATCGTGGATGTCGTTCCAGACGCCGACGCCGAGACCTGCCATGAACGCTGCGCCGATGGTCGTCGATTCGGCGACCGGTGCGACCTCGACGGGTCGATCGGCTGCATCGGCGAGCGCTTGCACGAACGTCGGGTTGCGGCTCATGCCACCGTCGATGCGAACCGTGTGGATGTCGATCCCGGTGTCGGCCTCGGCGGCATCGAGCAGGTCGGCCCCACGGTGGGCGACACCCTCGAGCACGGCGCGCACCACGTGTTCGCGGCCCGAACCGCGCGTCAATCCGAGCAGGGTGCCACGGGCGCCGTAGTCCCAGCGCGGCGTGCCCAGACCCATCAGCGCAGGGACGTAGACGACCCCGTCGCTGTCGGCGCATCGACTCGCGACGTCGTGGCTCTGGGCCGGATGGTCGATCAGGCCGAGGTCGTCGCAGAGCCACTCGACGTTGGTCCCCGCCGACAGCATGATGCCCTCCACGCCCCAGGTGAGGCGTCCGTCGATCGACCAGAGTGGCAGGGGATAGGTTCCGGCCTCGTCGCGATAGGCGCCGGCGGGGGTCGGCCGGTCGGTGCACATGTCGAGCATGCCGCCGCTGCCGAAGGTGATCTTCGCCCGACCGGGTCGGACGCAGCCCTGCCCGATCAGCGATGCCTGCTGGTCGCCGAGCAGCGCGGCGATGGGCGGTGCCCCGGGCAGTGCCGTTGCCTCACCGCACACGCCCACCGAGTCGACGACGGTCGCCAGCATCGACACGGGGATGCCGAGCGCGTCACACACGGTTTGGTTCCAACCGGAACCGTCGACGAGTCGCAGCCCGTTGGTCGTCGCCGACGCATTCGTGTGGTCACTCACGTGGAGCGCACCGTCCGACAGGGTCCAGGCCACCCACGAGTCGATCGTGCCGATGCAGAGGTCGCGCCCGTCGATGCCAGGCGTGTTCGCGAGCAGCCAGGCGACCTTGGTCGCCGACTGGTTCGGAGCGAGCGCCCACCCGTGCTCGATCTTGGCCATGATGCAGTCGCCGACCGTGCGCAGGTCCTGCCAACCGATCCCGGGTCCGACCGGTTCACCGGTCGCTCGGTCCCACATGAGCACGCTGGCGCGTTGGTTGGTGATGCCGACCGCCGAGATCGGTTCGCCGACGGAGGCGATGGCCGTTCGGGCGGCGTCGAGGAGTTGTGCGGCCATCTGCGCACCGTCGAACTCGACCAACCCGGGGGCGGGGTTCGTCGGGTGGCAGCTGCGGTACTCGAACGTGCGCACGGTCAGCGTGTCGTCGACGACAGCGGCGCGCAGACCGGTGGTCCCGACGTCGATCACCAAGATGTTGGTCACCTGTGTGTTCTCCCCGCGTTGCTCACGACTGCGATCTACGGCTCGACGGTACGACACCACGAGCCTGCAGCAGGCTTCCGAGGAGGCCGCCGAAGATGCCGGCGAGCATCACCAGCGACAAGGTGAAGAACACACCGAACCAATTGACGCTGTTGCCGGCGATCAGTCGGATCGTGATGAAGACGGCCTGGGCGCCGAGATACGCGACCATCGCCGTGACGATGCCGTGGCTCAACGGGGTCCCACGCGTCTGAATCCACGCCGCGCATCCGGATCCGAGCACGAACCCGAACATCGCGCCGAAGAAGAAGAACGCGTTGAGCCCGGCGTCGCTGGAGTCGACGAACGCGGCAATCAGCGTGAGCGGAATCGCCAGGACCAGACAGACACCGATCCCGGCGCGGACTGCATCGAGATCCCATCGTCGAGCAAGATCGTTCACGGCCACGGGACCTCGCCGAACGGAGTGGGCAGGCCGAGCTTGCCCGGATTCATGATGCCGTTCGGGTCGAGTGCGGCCTTGATCGACGCGAGCACGCCATGGCCCGTTCCCAACGCCTCGACCATGAAGCGACCGCGGTTGAGGCCGACGCCGTGGTGATGCGACAGGTTGCCCCCGCCGGCGAGCACGGCTCGTTGACCGGCATCCCACAGCGCGATGTACGTCGACTCGATCTCGTCGGGCGGGGGAGTGGCGGCGAACGTGAAGTAGAGACAGGCACCGTCGACGTAGCTGTGCGAGAGATGGCATGTCGCTGCTCGCGCATGCGGTACCGCCATCATCGCGGCGCGCACGTCGCTGAACAGTGAGTCGATCTTCGACCATGGTGCCGCAATCTCCATCGTGTCGACGACGAACCCCTTGCGGGTGAGCCCCTGCAATGCCGAGGTGTCGTTGCGGTGGCCGAGCCATGTCTCGACCAGGCCGATGTCGGCGGGCTTCGCGCCGGCGGCGTCGCAGCTGCGTTCGACGATCGTCATGGTGGCGCCGACGATCGCCGAGTCGCCCTCGTCGAGCACGAGCAGGATGCACTCGGTGCCGTCGCCGCCCTGACCCCGCTGCGACTCGGCCGCGTCGTAGAGACGCAGCACCGCGGGTGTGGCGCCGGCGCGCAGAATCTGCCGGCAGGCGTCGACGCCGTCACCGAACGATGCGAAGGAGTACGCCGCGCGTTGTTCGTCTTCGGGGATCGGGTGCGTTCGCAACCACACCCTGGTGATCACGCCGAGCGTGCCCTCGGAGCCGACGAACAGCTGGGTGAGGTCGGGACCCGCGGCGGCCGCCGGAGCGCCGCCCGTGCGCACGATGGTGCCATCGGCGAGAACCGACCTCGAGGCCGACCACCATGTCTTCGATCTTGCCGTAGCGCGTCGAGTACTGGCCGGCGCCACGCGAGCCGACCCATCCGCCGACCGTCGCCAGGTCGAAGCTCTGCGGGAAGTGGCCGACCGACAGACCGGCTGCTCCGAGTACGTGTTCGAGGTCGGGTCCGAACGTGCCGGGGAGCACCTCGACGACGCCGGAGATCTCGTCGATCCCGACGACGCCGGCGAGCGCCGTGGCGTCGAGCACCACGCCGCCGAACACGGGTGCCGAGGCCCCGCACACGCCGCTGCGACCGCCCGTGACAGTGAGCGGCAGGCGAGCGTTGTTGCACACCTGCGCGACGCGCGACGACCTCGCCGGTCGACGTCGGCCTCACGACGACGTCGGCGAGTTGGGGCACCTCGCCGGCGAGTGCCCAGTGCAGTGCGAGCGGCCACCAGTCGCGGCTCGCCTCGGCGACATCGGGGCCCTCCGTCACCACCTCGCAGATCGACTCGAGCGCGCGGAGTGCGTCCTCGGGAACCTCGACGCCGGGCCCGTCGAAGCGGGAACCCGTGCCGAGTAGTTCAATCGGTGGCGTTGGCGAGGTGGTCATCGTCGGCTCCTGCGGTCGGTGACGGGGCTGCGTGCGGTGTCGGGTCCGCCCGACGCTCGAGCCGCTTCGTCTTCGGCGAGGCACAGCGCTCGATAGCGGCTCACCTGAAGGTCCGTCTCGGCGGCGTCCCAGCCGAGTTCCGGGGCCAGAAGGGCGGCGACCTCGGTGGCGACGTCGAGCGTGGCGGCTCGATCGAACAGATGGGCGCGGGTGCGGCGGATGAGCACGTCGTCGAGGGTGGTCGCCATCTCGTGGCGCGCGGCGTAGACGGCCTCGGCGCGCAGGTAGGGCAGGCCCGGCACGAGCGGTTCGCCCAGGGACGGGTCGAACGCGACGAGGGCGCGGACCTCGTCGGCCTGCGTGCCGAATCGGTGGGCCAGATGGGCCGCCGTGGTTCCTCGATCGGTCGCGGGAACGTCGTGTCGCACCGAACAGCGGGAGTCGCCGGGTCGTCGAGCGACGAGTTGCGCCTCGGCGCATCGAGCTGTCGAACGACCACGTCGACGGTGTCCTCGGCCATCTCGCGGTAGGTCGTCAGCTTGCCGCCGGTGACCGTGACGACCCCCGAGTCGCTGACCGCAACCTGATGCCGACGAGACAGGTCGGCGGTTTGCGTGTCGCCCTCGGTCGATGCGGACTTCACCAGCGGACGCAGCCCGGCCCACACGCCGGTGATGTCGTCGCGGTGACGGTCTCCGTGAGCGCCTGGTTGAGTGCGGTCGAGGACGTAGTCGATGTCGTCGCTCGTGCACTGCGGGTCGTCGAGCGGTCCGTCGTAGTCGGTGTCGGTGGTGCCGACGTAGACGTGTCGGAACGTGCCGTCGGGCTGCTCGCCCCACGGCACCACGAACAGGCTGCGCTTGTCGCTGCGAACCGGGATGACGACGGCGATGTCGTTGCGAACCTTCGCCCACGGGACCGTGACGTGCACGCCCTTGGCCGGTCGGATCGAGTCGGGGTCGGCGCCCTCGTCGAGGGCTCGCACCTCGTCGGCCCACACCCCGGCGGCGTTGACGACGCATCGCGCCGGCACGTGGATGCGTTCGTCCGTCGGCCTCGACGGTGGCGCCGTTGGCCCGACCGTCGGCGTCGGTGGTGATGTCGACGACGCCGCAGCGATTCACGATCACCGCACCGCGCTGGCGCCGCGGTACGGGCGACGGTCAGGGTGAGCCGGGCGTCGTCGACGCCGGCGTCGTAGTAGAGGTAACCGGCGCTCAGCTTGTCGAGGTGGGTGGTGGGGAAGTGGCGCGCGGCCTGTTCGCCCGACACGCGCTTGTGGAGCTTGCCGATGCGCCATCCGCCGGTGAGGTCGTACATCCACATCGCCGAGCCGAGCGCCTTGGCCATCTTCTTCGACACGACGCCGTCCTTGGTGAGGATCGGGATCATGAACGGCAGCACCTCGACGAGGTGGGGCGCGTTGCGCATCAGCCGATGTCGTTCGCGCAGTGCCTCGTAGACGAGGCGGACGTCGCCCTGCTGCAGGTAGCGCAGGCCGCCGTGGACCATCTTCGAACTCTTCGACGACGTGCCCGACGGCGAAGTCGTCGCGCTCGACGAGCGCGGTGCGCAGGCCGCGTGCGGCGGCGTCGAGCGCCACGCCGACACCGGTGATCCCGCCGCCGACGACGAGCACGTCGAAGGGTTCGCCGCCGGGCCGGCCGGCGGCTCGCAGCGCATCGAGCATGACGCGCCGCTCGAAGGGTCGCATCGACGAGGACATGTGTCGATGCTACGAGGTCCGGATGACAGAGGCGAAGGTCACAATCTGCACGAGTTGCGAACTAACAACGTGTGCGCTCTAGGATGGATCCCGTGAAATCGCCGACCGAACTCGCCGAGGCCTTCCGGGCCAAGGGCTTGAAGGTCACGCCACAGCGGCAGTTGCTCTTCACGCTCCTCGACGGCAACACCAGCCACCCGACGGCCGAGGCGCTGTTCGTCCGGGCGAGTCGGATGATGCCCGGCATCTCGCTGCGCACCGTCTACCAGACGCTCAACGACCTCGTCGACATGGGTGAGCTCCAGGCCGCTGACCATCGGATCGGGCGCGATCCGGTTCGACCCGAACGTCGACGACCACCACCACGGCGTGTGCAGCACCTGCGGCTCCGTGCCCGACGTCTACGTCGACGGAGCCGACCAGCTCGTCGCCGCCGGCGACGACGGCTTCACCGCCAGTTCCACCACCATCGTGTTCCACGGCACCTGTGCCACCTGCGTCGGCGCCGCCTGATCGCCTGTCCATCCACCAACAACATCCCCTATCACCAACATCAAGGAGACAACCCCATGGCTGACCTCAACGGCACCAAGACCCACGAGAACCTGAAGGAGGCGTTCGCCGGCGAGAGCCAGGCCAACCGCCGCTACCTGTAGTTCGCCCAGAAGGCCGACGTCGAGGGCTACCCCGACGTCGCCGCGCTGTTCCGCTCGGTCGCCGAGGGCGAGACCGGCCACGCCCACGGTCACCTCGAGTTCCTCGCCGAGGTCGGCGACCCGGCCACCGGGCGAGCCGATCGGCGACACCGAGCACAACCTCAAGGTCGGCGATCGCCGGCGAGACCTACGAGTACACCGAGATGTACCCGGGCTTCGCCAAGACCGCCCGCGACGAGGGCTTCGACGAGATCGCCGAGTGGTTCGAGACGCTCGCCCGCGCCGAGAAGAGCCACGCCGGCCGCTTCGCCCAGGGCCTCGAGACCATCAGCTGACTCGCGACCGAGCCTCCGGCTCGTTCGATGCGGGAAGGGGTCGCCTCGCCGACCCCTTCCCGCCACGCCCATCCCACTTCTCAGCACGCGTGACCGAGGTACGTCCATGACGACCACCTACGACCCGAAGCATCCCGACGTACCTCGACGAGGCCGACGTCCGCGAGGAGCTGACCCGGGTCTACGACCTGTGCCACGGCTGTCGGCTGTGCTTCAAGTTCTGCACGTCGTTCCCGACGCTGTTCGAGATGATCGACCGGCACGACGACCAGGACGCCGGCCGGCTCACCCCGGCCGAGCAGGACCAGGTCGTCGACGAGTGCTTCCAGTGCAAGCTCTGCTACATCAACTGCCCGTACATCCCCGAGCTGCACGAGTGGGAGCTCGACTTCCCCCGCCTGATGCTGCGCGCCGACGCGATGCGGCACGCCAACGGGATCAGGTCCGGCCCGCGACAGGCGACCGACGCAGCTGATGGGGCGCACCGATCTGATGGGCAAGGCTCGCCACCGCCGCCGGCCCCGCTCGCCAACAAGATCATCAACGCCGACGCCCGGGTCGCGGCATGCGCAAGGTCGTGGAGAAGGTCACCGGCGTCGTCGGCGGTGCGCCTGCTGCCGCCCTACGCCAGCCAGCGCTTCTCGACCTGGTTCAAGAAGCGTCGCCCAAGGTGCGCATCGCCAAGCGGCAGGGCAAGGTGGCGGTGTTCCCCACCTGCCTCGTCGAGTACCAGGAGACCCAGCATCGGCCAGGACCTCGTGAAGGTCTACGAGCGCAACGGCATCGAGTGCGAGCTCCCCGAGGGCCGGCTGCTGCGGCGCCCCGTGGCTGCACAGCGGCGACGTCGAGAAGTTCACGAAGGATCGCCGAGAAGAACGTCAAGGCGCTTGGCCGCCGAGCGTGCGCACGCGGCAACGACATCGTCGTGCCCCAGCCGACCTGCGGCTACGTGCTGAAGAAGGACTACCTCGACTACGTCGGCGACGACGCGCCCGACGCCGCAGCTCGTCGCCGAGCACACCTACGACGCGGCCGAGTACCTGATGAAGCTCCACAAGGGCGACGGCACGTCGCTCGACACCGACTTCACCGGCGAGATCGCCCGACGCAGATCACCTACCACACCCCCTGCCACCTGCGGGCCCAGAACATCGGCTTCAAGAGCCGCGACCTGATGAAGCTCACCGGCGCCAAGGTCAAGCTCGTGCCAGCAGTGCTCCGGCATCGACGGCATGTGGGGCCTGCGCGCCGAGAACGAGGACATCTCGCATCCCGATCGCCAAGAAGATCGGCGACGAGATCGCCAAGGCCGCCGGCGGCGACGTCGTCGCCGGCGACTGCCACCTGGCCAACACGGCCATCGTCGAACAGACCGGCGCGAGGCCGGTGCACCCGCTGCAGATCATCGCCCGGGCCTACGGCATCCCCGAAGAGTGACGGGCCCATCTCGCACCGCAGAGGAGCATCCCCACCATGTCCCGCAAGCTCACCCTCGACGACATCGCCGACGTGCGCGCCTACGAGCGCGAGCGCGACGACGTTCCGCGCCGCAGTGATCGAGCTCAAGCGCCGCCGGCGCGTCTCGTTCGGCACGATCGTCACGCTGATGTTCGAGAACCGCGACACCATGCGCTTCCAGATCCAGGAGATGGCCCGCGTCGAGAAGATCGTCACCGACGAGGGCATCCAGGTCGAGCTCGACATCTACAACCCGCTGATCCCCGAGCCCGGGCCAGCTGTGCGCCACGGTCTTCATCGAGCTCACCGACGACGACCAGATGCGCGAGTGGCTGCCGAAGCTGGTCGGCATCGAGCGGTCGTTCGTGATCGTGCTCGACAACGGCGATCGGATCGCCTCGATCACCGAGGAGGCCCACGCCGGCCAGCTCACCCGTGAGGAAGTGACCGCCGCGGTGCACTACGTCCGGTTCGAGTTCACGCCGGAGCAGGTCGCTGCGTTCGCCGCCGGACCGGTCCGCTCGAGATCACGCATCCCGAGTACCTCGAAAGCGTCGAACTGAGCGACACGACCCACGCCGAGCTGCTCGGCGATCTCGAGCCCTGAGCTCCAGTCGCTGACCAGGGCGGAAACGAGATTTTCACTGGCGCGGGCGCTTGCGGCGTTCTAGATTCGGCTCGACAACCGTCGTGGGAATCGAGTCGCAGTGTCGCTACAAGAATTGAAATGGTGGGATCTCGGAGCGTGTCGGGGGCTCGACCCGTCGATCTTCTATCCCGACGACGACGAGGGTGCCGAGGCGGCCAAGGCCGTCTGCGCCGGATGTCACGTCCAGGACTCGTGCCTCGAGCACGCGCTGTCGTTCCGCGGAAAAGGCCGGGGTCTGGGGTGGCGCCACCGAACGCGAGCGGCGACGGATCATCCGCCAGCGCCGTCGCCCTGCCTGAACGCGCTTCGCCGCCGACGAACCCGGCACGTACGCTGCGGCCCATGTCGAGCCACGAACCCTTCCACGACTGGCCAACCGTGATGTCGGCGCTGGTCGCCGGACACGATCTCGACGCCGCCACGGCAGGGTCGGTGATGACGGCGATCCTGCGGGGCGACGCGACCACCGCACAGATCGGCGGCTTTCTCGTCGGCCTCCGGGCGAAGGGCGAGACCGTCGACGAACTCGCCGGCCTGCTCGAGGCGACGTTGCACGAGGCGACGTTCGTGCCGCTGACCGACGACGAACGTTCGGCGTGCCTCGACATCGTCGGTACCGGAGGCGACGGATCGCACTCGATCAACGTGTCGACGATGGCCTCACTCGTCGCCGCCGGCGCCGGAGCGCCCGTCTGCAAGCACGGCAACCGGTCGGCCTCGTCGAAGTGCGGCGCCGCCGACGTGCTCGAGCTGCTCGGCGTCGCCGTCGAGTTGCACGCCGACGGCGTCGCGCATGCGTGCGCGAGGCGGGTATCGGATTCTGCTTCGCGCCGATGTTCCACCCGGCGTTCCGGTTCACCGGCCCGCCCCGTCGAGAGCTCGGCATCCCGACCATGTTCAACCTGCTCGGGCCGATGGCGAACCCCGGGCGGGTGAGGCGCCAGCTGATCGGCGTCGCCGACCCCGAGTTTGCGCGACCGATGATCGAGACCCTCGAACGTCAGGGTCTCACCGACGCCTGGGTGGTGCACGGCGAGGGGCTCGACGAGCTGACCACGACGGGCTCGTCACGGGTGCTCGCGCTCTCCGACGGGGCGATCACGGAGTTCTCGATCGATCCGACGGACTACGGCTTGGCTCTGGCGACTGCCGACGATCTCCGTGGTGGCGCTCCGGAGGAGAACGCACTGGTCGTCCGGCGGGTGCTGGCGGGCGAGCAGGGGCCGCACCGCGACATCGTGCTGCTCAACGCCGGCGCCGGACTCGTGGTGGCGGGACACGCAGGCGATGTCGGCGCCGGGATCGAGATGGCGGCAGCGTCGATCGACGATGGTCATGCTCAGGCGCGTCTCGATGCGTTGATCCGGGTGTCGCAGGCTCACGCCGCCTGACGCGGGCGCGCGAACCCGACGAGCTCGGGGACTCGGTCGGCGATCGGGAACGTCCAGGGACCGCTCGCGGACACGGTGAGGCGCGCCGCGTGCTTGTCGAAGAACCGGGCGAGACAGAGAGCCTCGTCGATCTGGTGCCGCCCGAGCACGAGATCGGCGGTGGGCTCCGGGGCCGCGATCGGGAGGGCGCGGCCGACGGTTCCGGTTCTGGTCGCGTCGACCAGCTGACCGCGCTCGATCGTCCAGGTGGTGTCGCCGAGTGTGATGTCGGCGCGCAGGGCGTCGCGGAGTGCTTCGACGAGCAGATGACGGCGGGTGGCTCCGATCAAGCGCGGTCAAGCGGTCGCGCACCGACGCGGCTTCCTCGAATCGCTGTTGTGAGGCGAGCTGCAACATCTTGTCGCGGACGCGTTCGACGACGACCTCGGGTCGACCCTGGAGTGCGTCGGCGGCCAACCCGACGATGCGGGCGTACTCGACGGCATCGGTCGTGCCGGCGCACGGGCAGTGTGCGACGCCGAGCTGCGCGGCGCTGCACGCAGTCGCGTCGGCTGCTGCGACGAAGTTGCGGCCGAGGCGAGCGGTGCAGCGCCGCAAGGGGAGTGCACTCTGGATCGCCTCGACGACGAGGTTCGCCATCGTGCGTGACGGGAGGGGCCCGAGATGGACCCCCTTCGGGCTGGGGTTCTTGACGACCGACAGGCGTGGCCACGGGCGACTCGATGTCGAGCTTGACGAAGCAGTACTTGTCGACCCGCGTCCCGGCGCGGTTGTAGCGCGGCAGCATCGAGGCGATCAGTCGGCTCTCGATGACCTCCGCGGTGAGCGCATCGGGGAGAGCGAGGTGGGTCACCGACTGCGTCTCGCGCAACATCGGGCCGATCTTGCGGCGGTCCTCGCTGCCGAAGTACGACCGCACCCGCTGGCGCAGGTTGGTGGCCTTGCCGACGTACAGGACCTCGTCGCGCTGCCCGCGGAACATGTAGACGCCCGGCGTGCGGGGCAGGTCGGCGGTCATCTTGAGCTTCGCGGCCTGCGGGTGGCCGGCGAGCTTGGCGAGTGCGACGAGGTCGTCGAGGCCGAGCACCCCGAGCCCGGCGGCGCGCTCGATCAGCAGGTGCAGCAGGTCGGTGGTGGCGAGCGCGTCGTCGAGCGCCCGGTGGCTCGGCTGGTGATCGAGTCGGAGACGCGAGGCGAGGGTGCCGAGCCTGCAGTTGGGCACCTCGTCGCGCAGGAGGCGCCGCGCCAGTGCGACGGTGTCGACCACGGTGCCGGCGAGCGGTGGACGGCCGTGGCGTTCGCAGGCGGCGCGGAGGAAGCCGACGTCGAAGCCGACGTTGTGGCCCACGATCACGGCGTCGCCGACGAACTCGATGAGCGACGGCAGCACCGCACCGATGCGCGGCGCCGCCGACACGAGCACGTCGGACAGCCCGGTGAGCACGGTGATCTGCGGTGGGATCGCCCGGCCCGGGTTCACCAGCGTCTGGAACGTGCCGAGGCACTGGCCGCCCTGCACCTTCACGGCGCCGACCTCGGTGATCTGGTCCTCGTTGCGGTTGCCGCCCGTGGTCTCGAGGTCGATCACGCAGAACACGACCTCGTGGAGCGGCGTGCCGAGTTCGTCGAAGGACCGCTGCTGAGGCAACTCGGCGATCGAACGCGATGGCATGGCGAGCATGAGAGCACGAACATGCGTACGCTGTCAAGAACATGCGTTCGTGCAGTATTGTCGAGGCATGGCCGAGCCGCTCGAGATCGAGCACCGTGACCTGCGTTCGGCGATCGAGTTCGCCGTCCTGGTCGCCGAGGAGGCCAACAAGGGCAAGCGATCGCTGCCGTTTCCCAAGGAGCTGCGGGCGCAGTTCGGGGTCGCTCGAATTCCGACCGGCGCACTCGGCCGACTCCGCCGGGTCATCGAGGTCGACGACACCTTCCGCTCGAGAATTGCCGTCGGCGCAGTGCCCGAGCTCGTCGATCCGATCGGGATCCTGTGGTTGCAGCGGCCCACCGGCTGGGAGGATCAGATCCGGGAGCTGCTCGCCGTCCGTGCGGCCGAGGAACACGACACCGACCTGCGGACGGCACTGAAGCGAGCCGAGAAACGACGGGTCGCGGCCGAACAGGTGGCGATCCGCTCGCAGGCCACCATCGTCGAGCAGCAGGCGACGCTCGACTCGCTGCGCGACGAACTCGACGGGGTTCGCGCCGACCTCGCGAAGGCCGAGGAGACCGTCGGCGAGTTGCGCAGCGAACTCGTCGACGTTCGCAACGAGGCGCGTCACGCCCGCGACCGTGAGGCGGCGCTTCGAACCAAGCTCGAGGCGGCGCGTCCGGGGAGTGATGCGGCGCCGGTGGTCGTTCCACCGCCCGCGCCCGTGCCGCGGTCGACGTCGGCGAACTCGACGACATCGCGATGGCCACGCGGGCGATCGGCGATCGCATCGATGCGTTGGTGGCCTCCTTGGGTCCGGAGACCGCCTCGTCGGATGGTCCGGCCGAACGCGATCGCCGAACACCGTCGGCCTCTGCGGCTACCTGGCGGAGTCATTGCTTCGTCGCGGGCGGCGGCGGAGTTCCTGGTGCGAACGGACGCTGCTGTCGTGGTCGACGGCTACAACGTCGCGATGCTGGGTTGGCCGACCGAGCGGCTCGAGGAGCAGCGGCGACGCCTGCTCGACGGGCTCGAGAACCTGGCGCGTCGTCACGGCACCGACGTCACCGTGATCTTCGACGGTTCCACGGTTGTCGGTGCGCACGCCGATCGGCGACGCATGGTGCGTGTGGCGTACTCGCCCGAAGGGGTGATCGCCGACGACGTGATCCGTGACGAGGTGCGCCGGTTGCCGGCGAAACGGGCCGTCGTCGTGGTCACCAACGACGCCGAGATCGTTCGTGACGTTCGGACGCTCGGCGCCAACGTCGTGCCGAGCAACGCGTTCCTCGCGACGCTCTGAGCCGGGCATTGCCCGTTCTCCGACGGCGTGGCTGCAGGTGGCCCAAGAGCCCGTGAGACCGAAGCGACCGGGAAGATCGAGACCTGACGGCCCGATCTGAGCGGTGCCGGTCGGCTCAGAGGCCGACGGCGGACGCGAGCACCTCGATCTCGTCGACGCAGAGGTCGCAGAGCCCCCAGAGGTCGGGAACGAGTTCACGGTCGGCGACCAGACCGAAGTCGAGCGTGTCGACGTAGCTCTGCACGGTGATGCTGAGCCCGACGCCGTCGGAGATCGTGTTGACGGGGATGTAGTGCAGCATCTTCGCGCCTCGCATGTAGAGCGGCTGCCGAGGCCCTGGCACGTTGGAGATCACGAGGTTCATCGGCGGGTTGACGCGATCGGTGATCCGGAACGCTGCCGACATCCGAGCGGCACGCTCCGGCGAGGGCCGGGGGTGCCATTTCGGCCAGTTCGACCATCGCGTCGGCGGGAAGCAGGTCGAAGTCGGTCTTGGCCTCGGCCATCGCCTCGTGGATGAACGCGATCCGCTCGAGTGGGTCGGCGAGGTGGGTGGGGAGTTGGCAGAACAGCGCCGAGACGCGGTTGGTCCACACCTCGGCTTCGGCGCCCGTGCGGATCGAAACCGGCACCATGCCGATCAACGGCTCGTCCGGGAGTTCGTCCCGACCCTCGAGATAGGAGCGCACGGCTCCGGCACACGCCGCCATGACGACGTCGTTGACCGTCGCGCCCGCGGCGTTCTTGACCTCCTTGATGCGCTCCATCGGCACCGACCGGAACGCCACTCGACGATGGGGTGACACCATGGCGTTGAACGACGTGCGTGGTGCCGGCGTGCTTGGGGCCGCAGGCACCGAGTCGCGGTCGGTGCGGGGTCGTCGGCGAGCGCCGGTGAACACGCGGCGGGTGGCGCCGATCAACTCCTGGGTGCCCTGCAGGCGGGCGGCCTCGGCGAACTGTTGTGCGAGGCGCAGTTGCAGGCGGATCGTCCGGTCGGGGCGGCGCATCAGGCTGCCGATCGACCGGACCAACATCTCGCGTTCGGACGGCACGGGCTCGGGTTCAGGCAGTGGGCCGGGCACGACCGGCGGCGCGTCCGGTTCGGTGTCGAGCATCAGCGTGGTGAGGATCGCGCCGGCCGCTCCGTCGACGGTGGCGTGATGCATCTTGGTCAGCACCGCGAAGTGGCCGGATTCGAGGCCCTCGATCACGTACAGCTCCCACAGTGGGCGGGTGCGGTCGCAGTGACGGCTCACGATCCGGGCGACCTGATCGGCGAGCTGTCGGTCGGATCCGGGCGGCGGGAGCGAGAGGTGGCGGACGTGGTAGTCGATGTCGAAGTCGGGGTCCTCGATCCAGTACGGACGGTCGAGGCCGAACGGGGCTCCGACGATGCGTCGGCGGTACGGCTCGGCGACGTCGAGGTGCGACAGGATCATCTCCCTGGCGGCCAGGTACGGGTCGTAGTCCGCGTCGTCGGGTCGCTCGTAGATGGCGATGCTGCTCACGTGGCCGTAGTTGTTCGGCGTCTCCATGTAGAGGAACGACGCGTCGAGCCCGGTGAGTTGCTTCATCGGTTCCATGGTCGCGGACTTCGGTGCGGCGGGCGGAAGGGTGATCAGAGTTCTCAACCCCCTGTGACACCCCCTCGTCATGATGGGGAGTATGAAGAATTCCGACATCGACAGCGCCGATCAGATCGACGGCCCGGCCTTCTCGATCGAGTGCAACACCTGCGTCGCCACCGGTACGACGGCGTGCGCCGAGTGCATCGTGACCCACCTGCTGGCCAACGACGACGGGCCGATCGCCCTCGTCACGGTGGCGGTTGATGCGCCGGTCTCGGCGGCCGATCGAGCGGTGGCGTTGTTCCGGCGTGCGGGACTGGTCGACGATCCGGTCGAGTTCGTCAGCGTGGCCGACTTCGAGCAGGGCGTCGTGGCCCGGGTCGGCGCCTGAGCGATGGAGGTCTCGGCGGTCTTCGAGCGGGTGGAGCGCATTGCCGCGGTACGCGCCGATGGTGCTGCTGACGCCGGGTTGATCGAAGCCGGCCTGGTCGCCGTGCGAGAGGTGACGGCGTGGGCCGACGCACAGCACGCTGCGCTGGTGACGCAGTTGGCGTCGAAGATGTCGTTTCCCGAGGCAACGATCGCGAAGACCTCGAAGACCTCCGTCGGTCAGGCGGCCAAGTCCACGGACCGTGCTGTCACGTTGGGACGCACGCCAAATCTGGCAGAGCGGTTGGGCGATGGTGCCATCACTGCGGCTCATGTCGATGTCGTGACGCGATGTTCGAAGCAGTTGGACGATCGGCAGCGGTCGGCGTTGTTCGACCGGGTGGACCAGTTGGCTGATGTGGCGGTGGCGGCGACGGTGGACGAGTTCGCGAAACGGGTCCGGTTGGAAGCCACCCGGTTGCAGGCCGACGACGGCCTCGACCGTCTGGAACGCCAGAAGGCGAACACCAGGTTGACCACGTGGGTGGACCCCGACGGGATGTGGAACCTGCGGGGTCGGTTCGATCCGGTCACCGGCGTGAAGTTGGCCGCGAAGTTGGAGGGTGCGATCGAGACGTTGTTCGCAGAGCGGGTGCCGGATCGGTGTCCGACCGATCCGATCGAGAAGCAGAAGTTCCTCGCAGCCCATGCGTTGGAGCGGCTGTTGGCGGTGCGGCGAGCGGCAAACCCGGGCGCCCTGAGTATCTCGTGGTGGTCGACGCTGACGCGCCGAGGGTGGTGGGGCCGGTGGCGGAGTGGTCGATCCCGGTCGAGCATTCCCGCCCGCGTGTTGGCCGAACTCGCCGGTGACGCCGACGTCACGACGGTGGTCATCCGCAACGGAGTCGTGCTCCACGCGCCCGGCGAGCTGAATCTGGGGCGGACGACACGGCTGGCGAACCGGGCGCAGCGCCGGGCGCTCCGAGGCCTCTACAACGCGTGTGCCATCCCGGGCTGCACCGTCGGCTACGACCGCTGCGAGTTGCACCACATCATCTGGTGGCGCCACGGGGGACGAACGGATCTCGAGAATCTGGTGCCGGTGTGTTCGAAACATCACGGCAAGATCCACCACGACGGCTGGGTCATCGAGCTGGGTCCGAACCGTGAGGTCACGCTGCGGATGCCCGACGGAACCATCCACACCACCGGGCCGCCCGGGCGACGAACCGCCGCCTGACCGGCGACACGGCCAGGCCCACGGGGAATCGTCAGAATCGCCGACATCCGACGCTGCATCTGCCGGCGTCGGGGAACGTCGGCCTGCGTGCCGACCGGTCGACATACCCTGTGCGCCGTGCGTCGCCCCGATCCGCTCCCGTCGATCGACGAGATCCGGGGACGACTGGCCGAGGCCGGGATCACCCATGTCGGTGTCACGTCGGCCGACGTCCTTTCCGACGCACGTGCGGAGCTGTTCCGACGTCGCGAGGCAGGCCTCCACGGTGACATGGGGTTCACCTACCGGGACCCCGAACGATCGACCGACCCGACACGGGCAGTGGCCGGGGCCCGGTCGGTCATCGTGGCGGCCAAGCCCTACCTGACCGACGACGATCCGCCGCAGCCGCCGGATGGATCCGGTCCGCACGCGAGGGTCGGGCGCTATGCCTGGGTCGACCACTACGCACCGCTGCGAGCGGCGCTGCGTGACGTCTCACGACAGATCCGCCGAGCCGACCACCGAGCGGTCGCGTTCGCCGACGACAACTCGATCGTCGACCGAGCGGTTGCCCATCGGGCCGGCCTCGGCTGGTACGGCAAGAACGCCAACCTGCTGCTCCCCGGAGCCGGCAGCTGGTTCGTGCTCGGCTGCGATCATCACGTCAGCCCCGCTACGCCGCCACGCCGGGGCCTGCGCCCGACGGATGCGGTTCGTGCGTGCGGTGCATCGACGACTGTCCGACCGGCGCGATCATCGCTCCCGGCGTGATCGACGCCAACCGCTGCCTGAGCTGGGTGCTGCAGAAGCCCGGCTCGATCGCCCTCGAGTACCGCACCGCCATCGGCGACCGGATCTACGGCTGCGACGACTGCCAGGACGCCTGCCCGATCTCGGTCCGTCTCGGCCGCCGAAACACGATCGAACTCGACCCCGGTGCCGACGCATGGGTCGACGCGCTCGAACTGCTCGACGCCGACGACGACTGGATCAACGACCGATACGGCCACTGGTACATCGCCGACCGGGATCTGCGATGGGTGCGACGCAACGCACTCGTCGTGATCGGCAACATCGGTGATCCGTCCGATGGACGCATCCGACGAGTCGTCGACCACTACCGTTCGGGCATCGATCCGATCCTCGCCGAACACGCCGTCTGGGCCGCAGCCCGACTCGACGAACGCGCCCACGCGTGAAGCACCTGCTGGTCACGAACGACTTTCCACCGAAGATCGGCGGGATCCAGTCGCTGCTGTGGGAGTGGTGGCGCCGGCTGCCGCCCGAATCGTTCGCGGTGCTCACCAGCCCGTACGCGGGCACGGCCGAGTTCGACGCCGGCGAGCCGTACCGCATCGAGCGCACCCGCGAGCCGGTGCTGCTTCCGCATCCCTGGATGGTTCATCAGGTCAACGAACTGGCCAAGGACTTCGGCGCCGACTTCGTCGTGATCGACCCCGCCGTGCCGCTCGGTCTGATCGGGCCGTCGCTGCAGCTTCCGTACGACCTCGTGCTGCACGGCGCCGAGGTCACGGTGCCCGGTCGGCTCCCCGGAGCCAAGCAGACGTTGGCCTACACGCTGCGTCGCGCCCGCAAGATCATCGCCGCCGGTGGGTACCCGGCGGCCGAGGGTGAACACGCGGCGGGACGGGAGTTGCCGATCACCGTCGTGCCCTGCGGTGTGGACCCCGACAAGTTCCGCCCCCTGACAGACGACGAGCGCACCGCTGCCCGCGAGCACTTCGGGATCCCGGTCGACGCCGAGGTCATCGTCGGCGTCTCGCGGCTCGTCCCGCGCAAGGGCTTCGACACCGCCATCCGCGCGGTCGCCCGCCTTCGGCTGACACGACCCGACCTGATGCTCGTGATCGCGGGAGGCGGCCGAGACCGCGACCGCCTGCGAGAAGCTGGCGACCGAACTCGACGCGCCGGTGCGGTTCCTCGGTCGCATCCCGAACGCCGACCTGCCGTTGCTCTACGGATGCGGCGACGTCTTCACGATGCTCTGCCGCAATCGATGGGGTGGACTCGAGCAGGAGGGCTTCGGCATCGTGTTCGTCGAGGCCGCGTCGTGCGGCGTCCCTCAGGTGGCGGGCGACTCCGGTGGTGCGGCCGAGGCCGTCGCCGACGGTGAGACCGGCATCGTGATCTCCGACCCCGACGACGTGCAGTCGGTCGTCGACGCCTTCACCCGGCTGCTCGACGACGACGATCTGCGGCGCAGGATGGGCGAGCGTTCACGGCAGCGGGCGCTGGACGAGTTCGCCTACGACGTGCTCGCCCGCCGTCTCGGCGAGACGCTCGGCGTGTACGACTGACCCACTGGCCGTCCTGGTGGACTCGGCTGGCAGACTGGCACCCGTGAGCGACACCCCCGACACCGGCAACCGGGCGGCCGGCGACGTCATCGTGTTCGCCGATGTGATCGGAACGGTCGCGTTCGTCGTCACCGCGGTCACCGCCGCGGTGGTGTTCTCGACCGCCAGCCAGTGGGTCGGCGCGGTCACGGCGATGGTGTTGTTCGCCGTCGGGGTGTTCGCGTTCATCTGGTCGTTCTTCAACGCCGTCCAGCGCAGTCGAGAGGAACAGATCTCGGTCACCCAGGTCTACCTGCTGCTGGGCGCGCCGACGCCGCCGCGTGTGCGTCGGATCATGTTGGCGATGCTCGTCGTGCAGACCGTCGGTCGGCCTGGCCACGGCGATCGCCCGATCGGAGGCCGAGGACGGCTCGCCGGGCACGTCGTTGGCCGTCGGTGTCCTGGTGCCGATGTTCGGCATCGGCCTGAACGGATTGTGGTGCGCATTCCACGGCGTGTTCCCGCCGCGTCGCCGATGTCGTCACTTTCGACGCCGAGATCGACAAGAATGGTCGACATGGCTGAGACCGCGACCGAGATCATCACCATCGACGCCCCGCACGAGCGGGTGTGGCAGATCGCTGCTCGACCTCGAGAGCTACCCGGTGTGGGCGCACGACATCAAGGACGTCATCATCCGCGCCGACCGACGAGCTCGGTCGCCCGCTCGAGGTCGAGTTCCGGGCCTCGGCGCTCGGGCGCAGCACGCACTACACGCTGAAGTACGACTACACGCAACGCCCCGTTCGAGATGGGCTGGACGATGCTCAGCGGTGACATCCAGCGCTCGATCGACGGCGTGTGGCGGTTCGATCCCGACGACGGTGGTCGCACCGACGGTGCGCTACGACCTGCAGATCGACCTCGTCGTCCCGCTGCCCGGCTTCGTGAAGCGGCGCGCCGAGGTGCGCATCCTCAACACGGTGCGCGAGCTGAAAGTCCGCGCCGAGGCGTGAGCGGCCCGCTGGCGCGATCCGGCGGTCGGCATCGACGTCGGCGGAACCAAGGCGCAGGGTGTCGCCCTCGACCTGAGCGGCAACGTCGTCGGCAACCGCCCAGCGACCGACGCCGCGGGCGAGGGCAGCCTCGGGGCGCTGGTCGACACGCTGGTCGAACTGGCCGACGAACTGGGGGAGTGCGGCAGTCTCGGCGTGGGGGTCCCCGGCCTCGTCACCCGTCGACGGCGTGCTGCGAGCGGCACCGAACCTCGACGGTGTTGCCGACTTCGAGATCGCCCGACTCCTCGGCGAACGGCGCGGTACCACCGTGTGCGTCGACAACGACGCCACGTGCGCCGACCGTCGCCGAGTGGCAGCTCGGCGCCGGCCCGAGGGTCCGACAACATGATGCTGGTCACGCTCGGCACCGGCATCGGTGGCGGGCTCGTCGCCAACGGCGCCGTGCCTGCGCGGGCATGAACGGTTTCGCCGGCGAGTTCGGTCACATGGTCGGTCGACCCGGACGGACCGCGATGCCCGTGCGGTCGGCGCGGATGCTGGGAGCGGTACGCGTCGGGCTCCGGGCTGGCGATGCTCGCCCGCGAGGCCGCGACGCGGGCATCGACTCCACGACGTGGTTCGCCATGCCGGCGGCGACCCGAGGCGGTGCGTGGCGAGCACGTCCAGGCCGCCGCCCGCGACGGCGACCCCGAGGCGCTCGCGGTGATCGACGACTTCGCCCGCTGGGTCGCGCTCGGCCTGTCGAACCTCACCAACGTCTTCGATCCGGAGATGTTCGTGCTCGGTGGTGGTCTCGCGTCGCGGGGCCGATCTCTACCTCGAACCGATCGTGCGGTGGTACGGCGAGCTGCTGTACCAGCCGCATCTGCGGCCGATGCCGCGCGTCGAGTTCGCCGAGCTGGGCGCCGCTCGCCGGCGCCGTGGGCGCCGCACTGCTCCCGACGCTTGCGCTGATCAGCGCCGGCTGACGTCAGCGCCGTGAGTCAGTGCGGGACGTAGTTGGCGCGTGACGACGTCGATCTCGGCCCAGGCTTCGGCCTCGCCGCCCATGCCGGCCGACGACGAGTGCTTGTCCGGGCTCGAGCGCCTTGTAGACGTTGAAGAAGTGCTGGATCTCCTCGACGAGTTGTGGGGTCAACTCGCTGATGTCGTTCACGTTGGCGAAGCGAGGCTCCTTGGGGGGCACGCAGATGAGCTTGGCGTCCTCGCCGGCCTCGTCGCGCATGTACAACACGCCGACCGGTCGGCACTCGACGATGACGCCCGGATACACCGGGTCCTCGAGCAGGACCAGCGCGTCGAGCGGGTCGCCGTCGCCGGCGAGCGTGTCGGGCACGAAGCCGTAGTCGGCGGGGTAGGTGGTGGCCGTGAAGAGCCGGCGGTCGAGGTAGACCTTGCCGTCCTCGTGGTCGATCTCGTACTTGTTGCGGCTTCCACGGGGGATCTCGATGACGACGTGGATGCAATCGGGAGACGGTGTCTTCGGCATTGCCTCCCAGCATCGCACACGCGAGGCGGCCAGATACCCTCAGCGAAATGGAGTTCCGGCGCATCGAGAATCTGCCCCCGTACGTCTTTTCGATCATCAACGGCCTGAAGATCGAGGCACGTCGTGCCGGCGCCGACGTCGTCGACCTCGGATTCGGCAACCCCGACATCCCGTCGCCGCAGATCGCGGTCGACAAGCTCGCCGAGGCGGCCCGGAACCCGAAGAACCACCGCTACTCCCTCGAGCCGTGGCCTGCCGAAGCTCCGCGAGGCGATCGCCGGCTACTACAAGAACAAGTGGGACGTCGACCTCGACACCGAGCTCGAGATCACCAACACGATCGGTTCGAAGGAGGGTTTCAGCCACCTGATGTGGGTGCTGCTCGACCGTGGCGACGCCGCCATCGTGCCGAGCCCGAGCTACCCGATCCACATCTACGGCCCGCTGTTCGCCGGCGCCGACCTCCGCCAGGTGCCGATGAAGTTCCTGGCCGACCCGACCCAGCGCGAGCACTTCGCCGACGACTTCATGGACAGCCTGCAGACCGCCTGGGATGTCGGCTGGCCGAAGCCCCGCGTGCTCGTCATCTCGTTCCCGCACAACCCCACCGGCGCCACCGTCGATCTCGCCTTCATGCAGCGTGTCGTCGACTTCTGCCGTGAGCACGAGATGATCGTCGTCCACGACTTCGCCTACGCCGACGTCGGATTCGACGGCTACGAGCCGCCGAGCATCCTGCAGGCCGAAGGCGCCAAGGAGTGCGCCGTCGAGCTGTACTCGATGACGAAGAGCTTCTCGATGGCCGGTTGGCGCAGCGCCTTCCTCGTCGGCAACGCCGAGGTGGTGCAGGCCCTCGTCAAGCTCAAGAGCTACCTCGACTACGGCATGTTCCAGCCGGTCCAGATCGCGGCGACGGTGACGCTCAACGAGGCGCCCGACTTCCCGAAGGAGGTCCGCGCCATCTACGAGTCGCGCTGCGACACCCTGATCGAGGGGCTCGGCCGCATCGGTTGGGACATCCCCAAGCCGGGTGGCTCGATGTTCGTCTGGGCGCCGATCCCCGAGCCGTACGCCGAGATGGATTCCGTCGAGTTCTGCTCACTGATCGTCCGCGACGCCGACGTCGCGCTGTCGCCGGGCGTCGGCTTCGGCCCCGGTGGCGAAGGATTCGTTCGATTTGCACTGATCGAGAACGAGAAGCGCATCCAGCAGGGGATCCGCAACCTCAAGCGCGGCCTCCCCAAACTCGGCTGATTGTTACATCTGGGGTCTGACCCCGGATGTAACACGATGGTCACGGTGCGGTCACCGATCGGTGACCGGGCCGCCACTACCGTGCCCGCCCATGATCACCATCGTCGTCAGGGTCTGGATGCCCGACCGTCCGGGGGCCCTGGGGCAGGTCGCCAGTCGAATCGGCGCGGTTCGTGGCGACGTGCTGGCGATCGAGATCCTCGAGCAGGGCGGCGGACGTGCGATCGACGAATTGACGGTCTCGTTGCCCGACGACGATCTGCTGCCGCTCCTGACCGCCGAGGTCGATGCCGTCGACGGTGTGTCGGTCGAAAGCATCCGAATCGTCGACCCGGATCGGACCGATGCGAGTCTGTCGGCGCTCGCCCTGGGCGCCGCCATCGCCGAGTGTGCTCCGACCCGAACGGCTCGACGTGATGATCAGCGGAATCCAACGGTTCTCCGAGACCGACTGGGTCGTCGTGCTGCGATCGGGTGACCTGGTCGCCGCAGCTCGGCCCGGCTCCCGATCTCGGCTGGTTGTCGGCGTTCCTCGCAGGAAGCGAGCACCTCGACGGACTCGACGATTCGGCGCCGAGCGATCTGCTCTGGGCCAGTATGAGCACCTCGGGGCTCACGGTTGCAGCGGGTCGGTCCGGGAATCCGATCCACGAACGTGAGCGCGTGCGATTCTCGCTGCTCGTCCGGCTCGCCGACGCCCTGATCGATCAGTGAACCACCCAGTGGCGTGAGCGCTCGACGGCGCGCAGCCACTGGGAGTGGAGTGCGTCGGCGACCGTGCGGTCGGCAGCCGGCGTGAATTCGGCCTCCAGCGTCCACTGGGCACCGACCTCGTCGAGGTCGGCCCACACGCCCTCGGCGAGACCGGCCAGGAACGCGGCGCCGAGCGCGGTGGTCTCCTGATCGACGGGGCGCTGAACGCTGACGCCCAACTGGTCGGCCTGGAACTGGCAGAGCAGATCCATCACCGACGCACCACCGTCGATGCGCAGGTCGACGATCGGTGTGCCGCTCGCCGCCGTCATCGCATCGATCACGTCGCGGGTCTGGTACGCCATCGACTCGATGACCGCCCGGGTGATCTCGGCCCGACCGGTTCCTCTCGTGATGCCCACGATCGTGCCGCGGGCGTACGGATCCCACCACGGCGACCCCAACCCGGCGAACGCCGGGACGACGTAGACGCCGCCGGTGTCGGCGACCGACGACGCGAGCGGTCCGGCCTGTGACGCCTCGTCGATGATGTCGAGGCCGTCGCGCAGCCACTGAATGGCCGCGCCGGTGACGAAGATCGATCCCTCGAGCGCGTAGTGAGTGGTGCCATCGGCGAGCGTCCACGCAACCGTCGGTGAGCATCCCCTCGGTGGGGGCGGGACAGGTCTCGCCGACGTTGAGCAGGACGAACGAGCCCGTGCCGTAGGTGTTCTTCGCCATTCCCGGCCTGACACAGGCCTGGCCGAACAGCGCTGCCTGCTGATCGCCGGCGACACCGCTCACGGGGATGCCGCCCGGCACGTCGGCAGTCGGTCGAGGTCACGCCGATGCGTCCGCTCGAGGGCACGATGGTCGGCAACGCCGCGATCGGGACGTTCAGGAGCGCGCACAGCTCGGGATCCCACGTCCGAGTCCGGATGTCGCACAGCAGCGTGCGGCTGGCGTTGCTCACGTCGGTGGCGAACACCTCGCCGCCGGTCAGCTTCCAGATCAACCAGGCGTCGATCGTGCCGATCGCCAGATCGTCGTCGATCGGAATGTCACGGTTGGCCAACAGCCATTCGGCCTTGGTTCCCGAGAAGTACGGGTCGAGGACCAGGCCGGTTCGTTCCCGGACGAGACCGAGGTGGCCGGCCGCGGCGAGTTCGTCGCACCGCTCGGCGGTACGACGATCCTGCCACACGATCGCGTTGCCGTACGGCGCGCCGGTCGATCGGTTCCAGGCGAGGACGGTTTCGCGCTGGTTGGTGATTCCGATGGCCGCCACGTCGTCGATGCCCACGGCGCCGATCACCTCGTTCAGGGTGTCGCGGGCGGCGGCCCAGATCTCGTCGGCGTCGTGCTCGACCCAACCCGGCTGCGGGTAGTGCTGCGTGAACTCGCGATACGAACCCGAAGCGGGCCGGCCGTCGGTGAACACCGCCCGGCTGCGCACCCCGGTCGTGCCGGCATCGATGGCGATCACACACGTCGCTGTCACGGGCGGCGAATGTAGCCCAGATCGTGCGCGCGTCGCCGGTTGTGTCAGCTCACCGTTTGCGCTTGGTCGCCGACTTCGGTCGGCTTCCGCCCCCGGCGGTGCGACTCGTCGGCGCGGGCTTCGAACGCGACGTCGTGTCGGACGCCGCTGACTCGGCCGAGTTCTCGGCCTTACCCGACCGGGCTGACGCTGGGCCGCTCGTGGCGCGGACATCCTTCAGCCGCTGGCGTTGGTAGCCGAACTTGGCCATCACGGCGCCGAAACCGAGATAGAGCGGGCCCGAGACCAGCACACCGGCGATCGCTCCGAGCACGTTGTCGCCCCGGAAGAAGATCACGAAGACCGCGGACATGATCGCGGCGTAGACCACCCATTCGCGGATCAACCGTTGCCACGGCACTGGTCGGCTGCTGTCCCATCCCATCGTGGTTCAGAGCATGGCAGCCGGGGCCGGACGTTCCAACCGGCACGCCGGCCATCGCACGCCGATCACGCCCGTGCCACGCTCGCATCACACCCGCTCGCCTCAGACCCTGGGGGCGGGGATGCCCGGGAAGGCGGGCTGGCTCGATTCGACGAGGCCGGGGTAGTCGTATGGCGTCAGCGGTCGGTCGGTCAGCTCGCCACTGCCGAGCGGCCACACCCTCGGTTCTCCGTCGATGCGCAGCTGGACGGATCGCACTCCGTCGATCGTCGTGGCGGTGTTCACGATCTGCGCAACAGCGAGTTGCAGGCTGGTGGTGTTCAGCGCGTCGAAGACGTCGTTGACGTCGATGGTGAGCACCTGGCCGACAGTGCGCGGCGTCGAGAGCAGCTCCACGTCGGCCGGGATGGCGGTGTCGAGGCCCTGGTCGCGCTCTTCGCTGTTGGGCCCGGCGAACAGCGACTCCAACACGGCTGACGGTTCCGTCGGGACGTCGCGGAGGACCGATCGCAGGCGTTCGGGCTGATCGGTGTCGGCCGGGACGAGCAGGTAGACGTGGTTCGTGCCGGCTGCCACGTCGCCGGTCGCTGGGTCGCCGAAGACGTCGCTGCGCTCGGCCGAGAGATCGTTCGGGGCCGATTCGGGCTGGATCGAACAGGCAGAGCCGAGCGCAGCGAACAGCACCGCCATGGCCATGAATCGACGGGCTCGGCTCACTCGTCCAACTCCGATGCCATCAACTCGATCACGAAACGTGCACCGGGGTCACCGTCGAGACGATCCTCCACCCACACTCGGCCGCCGTGCATGCGGACATGTTCGTCGACGAGCGACAACCCGAGTCCGGCACCGTCGCTGCCGGTTCGTCGGCCGGCGCCGCCACCGCGGGCGAACCGCTCGAACACCAGGTCGCGCTCGTCCTCGGGAACACCGGGTCCGTGATCCTCGACGGCGATCAGGATGTGCGACATCGGTTCGTCATCGGGGTTGACGACCGCGATCGACACCTCGGGTTCCCCGCCGCCGTAGCGCGCGGGCGTTGTCGATGAGGTTGGCGATCACTCGGGCCAGGCGTCGACGATCCCCACGGATCAGTGCGAGTTCGGCGCGTGGCGCCACGGTGACGGGTGTCTGGGGAAGCGAACTCACGGCGACGGCCTGCCGAACGAACTCGGCGGCGAGGAGTTCTTCCATGTGGAGCCGGATCGCGCCGGCGTCGAACCGGGAGATCTCGAGCAGGTCTTCGACGAGCCCCTGGAATCGCACGACGTCGCTCGCCAACAGATCGAGCGCCGCCTGCGCCCGCTCGGGAAGTTCGTCACGGCGTGCCTCCATCACCTCGACCGAGGCCGAGAGCGTCATCAAGGGCGAGCGAAGTTCGTGGCTCACGTCGGACGCGAACCTCGCATCGCGCTCCACCCGTTGCTGGAGGGCTTCGGCCATGTCGTTGAACGATTCGGTGAGGACGCGCAGGTCGGGGTCGTCGGTCGTCTCGAGGCGAGTGTCGAGCCGGCCACCGGCGATCGCGGAGGCAGCCTGCGCGGCGGTGCCGACCGGGCGCACGGCGCGTCGCGCCGCGAAGATCCCGAGCAGGAAGCCGAGGCCGGTCGTGATCGCTGCGGCGAGCACGAGTGACAACCGGACGCTCGAGAGCGTCGAATTCGCTTCAGCGAGGCTGAACGCCTCGAAGTACGCGCCGATCCGCGGGATGTCCCAGCCGACGACCACGGTGAGTTCGTCGCCGATCTCGATGATCTGGCTCGCCGACGTCGCCTCGTCGATGACCCGGGTGACCAACGGCGGGGGAATGTCGGGGTTCTGGAACGTCGCGGTCCCGCCCGTCCATCGTCCGCCGTACCAGATGAGGTAGTCCTGCACACCGATTCGTTCGAGCGACGACATCGCCGAATCGGCGTTCGCCGGCAGGGTGCGCAGGTCGCGTTCCACTCCTTGGGCGTTGCGCTGGGAGGTGGAGGTTGCAGTGTCGACCCGTTCGGACACGAGGCTCGATCGGGTGAGGCCGTAGGTGGTGGTGGCGAGGAACACCGACAGCAGGAGCGAGCCGAGGGTGAAGATCAGCAGAATTCGTCGTCGCAGCCCGAGCGCGGCGGGCCGGGAACGGTTGACCAGGCGACGGAGCCAGCCGCCCTCGCTCACGTCTGGAGCCGGTACCCGAGCCCGCGAACGGTGACGACGTGGCGGGGGTTGGCCGGGTCGGCCTCGACCTTGGTGCGCAGTCGACGCACGTGCACGTCGACGAGCCGACCGTCACCGAAGTAGTCGTAGCCCCACACCTTGTCGAGCAGCGCCTCGCGGCTGAGCACCTTGCCGGGGCTCTCGGCGAGTTCGCACAGCAGCCGGAACTCGGTCTTGGTGAGGTGGACCTCGGCGCCGTCGCGCAGCACCTTGCCCTCGTCGGGGATCAGCTCGAGGTCGCCGAAGCTGAGCCGGGAGTGACCGTGCACACTCGGCCGGACCCGGCGCAGCAGCGCCCGGATGCGCGCCGACAGTTCCTTCGGGGCGAAGGGCTTGGTGAGATAGTCGTCGGCGCCCGCTTCGAGTCCGGCGACCACGTCGTGGGTGTCGTTGCGGGCCGTGACCATGACGACGGGCACGTCGCTCGTGCGCCGCAGCGTGCGGCACAGCTCGAACCCGTCGATGCCCGGAAGCATGATGTCGATGAGCACGACATCGGGATTCGAGCGCTGGAACATCTCGATCGCCTGCTCGCCGCTCTCGGCTTCGTCGACGGTCCAGCCCTCGTCCTCGAGCGCGAGCTTGACCGCCGAACGGATTCGTTCGTCGTCTTCGACGGCCAGGATGCGTGTACCCACACCCCCATGATGCCGCATCCGGCGCCCGAATCGGCGACCACGGGGCCGGCTCGGCGTTCAGGCGTCGATGAGGTTGATCGTGCCGACGAGGTCGTGATGGATTCCCGGAGCGGCAGCGACCGTTGCCACCGACCCGGCAGGGCCGCCGCTCAGGTCGGAGGTGATCGCCCCTGCCTCGCCGCGCGATCAGCACGCCGGCGGCCAGATCCCAGGAGTTGAGATACTCCTCGAAATAGGCGTCGAGGCGCCCGCAGGCGACGAAACAGAGGTCGATCGCGGCCGAGCCGAGGCGACGGACGTCGCGTACCTCGGGCAGCAGGCGCGCCAGGCGCCGGGCCTGCGCGGCGCGACGTTCGGCGGAGTAGCTGAACCCCGTCCCGACGAGCGCCTGGGACAGTCGGGTGACCGATGAACACGAGATCGACACGCCGTTGAGTGTGGCTCCGCCGCCTCGGGCCGCCGAGAAGAGTTCATCGGCCACCGGGACGTACACCGCCCCGGCGAGCGGACCGTGAGCGTCGACGACCGCCACCGACGTGCACCAACTCGGCAGGTCGTACACGAAGTTGGCGGTTCCGTCGATCGGATCGATGTGCCATTCGAGCCCGGAGGTGCCCGCATCGATCGGCGCCCTCCTCGCCGACGATGGCATCGTCGGGCCGGCTCGAGCGCAGCGCGTCGACGATCAGTCGTTCGGCTGCCCGGTCGTACTCCGTGACCGGGTCGGTCGGGCTGGACTTCGTGTCGTGGGTGACGGGTTGTCCCACGCCGAGCGATCGGCGTCCGGCGAGCGCCCCGGTGCCGGCGCGTCGTGCCAGATCTTCGGCAAGGGTGCGCAGGACCGCGGGATCGGAGTTCATCAGCGGTTGGGTTCGGCGAGGCGCATGGCCCGCACCGGCGCGGTCCTCGATCTCGCGCCACTCGCCCATGGCCCGCATCACGAGGACGGCGACCACGGCCATACCGCCGGCGGCTCCCAGCGCTCCGACGAGCAGGCCGATCCCCTCCCATGCGCCGCAGTCGCCCTCGCACTGCAGCGACACGAGTGAGTAGCCGATCATCGCGCCGGCGAGACCGCTCAGGCAGATGGCGGCGAACGCTGCGATGCGCACCCCGACCGACGGCAGCGCCGAGAGTGACCCGTCGTTCTGGTTCGGAACCGGTGTGCTCACGGCGTCGCAGCGTATCGGCGCCGCCCGCGCGGGTGGTGAGAGGCGCCCGTTCAGCGCGGCGGTCTCGCTCGCTCGGTCACCGTGAGCACGGCGGGGTCGGTCGCGGCGCTGACAGGTCACACTCGTCGCAGCCGGTCAGACATAGCGTGGTGACGTGGCCCGACGGCATCGCGCGATCCTTCACGTCGACATGGACGCGTTCTTCGTGTCGGTCGAGCTGCGTCGCCGGCCGGACCTCGCGGGGCAACCCGTCGTCGTGGGCGGCACCGGTCGACGCGGCGTGGTGGCGGCGGCGTCGTACGAGGCCCGGCGCTTCGGGGTGCACTCGGCGATGCCGTCGGTCGTGGCCATGCGACGGTGTCCGCACGCGGTGTTCCTGCCCGGCGACCACGCCCTCTACAGCGAGGTCAGCGCCCAGGTGCGCGAGATCTTCGATCGGTACACACCGCTCGTCGAGCCACTGTCGCTCGACGAGGCGTTCCTCGACGTCACCGGATCGATCGGATTGTTCGGACCGGCACCCGAGATCGCGGCCCGGATCCGCGCCGACGTCGACGACCGAACTGGCGCTGGCGTGCTCGGTCGGCGTGGCTGCCGAACAAGTTCCTCGCCAAGCTGGCATCGGTCGAGGCCAAGCCGGTGGCGACGCCCGGCGGCGTGCAGGCAGGGCCCGGGGTGGTCGTGGTCGAGGCGGGCAGGGAGCAGGAGTTCCTCCGGCCGCTTCTCGGTGCAACGCCTGTGGGGCGTCGGACCTGTCACGCTCGACAAACTGCATCGCATCGGGGTGCGCCGGGTCGCCGATCTGATGGCCGTCGACGAGGCGGTGCTCGCGACCGCGCTCGGACAGTCGCAGGCCCGACATCTCCTCGCGCTGGCCGCGGGATCGACGACCGACCCGTCGAGCCCGAACGCGAGGCGAAGTCGATCGGTCACGAGGAGACCTTCGAGGCCGACAAGCACGACTTCGCCGACCTGCGCAGGGAACTCGTCCGGCTCAGCGATGCGGTTGCGCAACGGCTTCGGCGCGCCGACGTCGGTGCGCGAACGCTCACGCTCAAGCTGCGTTTCGACACCGGTTTCCAGACCATCACGCGATCGGTGACCTGCGCCGAGCCGACCGATCTGGCCCCCGAGATCGTGGCGCTGCTCACCCCGCTGCTCGAGGCGATCGACCCGACGCCCGGCGTTCGCCTCCTCGGGCGTGTCCGGATCGAATCTCGGTCCCGTCGTTCGCCAACTCACCCTCGATGACGCTCGCAGAACGAGTGCCGGACTGGTCGGCGGCGACAGAGGCGCTCGACGAGATCCGCGAGCGCTTCGGTGCCACGGCGATCGGTCCTGCGAGCGCGCTCGAGCACGGACGGCTGCGAATCGTGCGCTCCGGTGAACAGCAATGGGGACCATCCGCGGTCGCGCCGCCGGAACAGGGCCGACACGAGTGACCGAGAACAGTCGCCGCCGCGTTGAGGAACGGCGCAGAACGTGCGATGATGTGCGACGTGCCTCTCTCCGAGGAAGAACAGCGAATTCTTCGCCAGATCGAGCAACAGCTCGAACAGGATCCCGCGTTCTCCCAGCGCGGCTATCGGGTCTCCCGACGCCGGTCGCTGCTGCTCACGGTCGGATTGATTCTCGGGCTCGTCATCACCATCGGCGGACTGGCCGTGAACTTCGTGGTGGCCTTCGCCGGATTCGTGCTCGTGCTGGTCATGGCGATCATGCTCGAATCAGAACTTCGGCTGCTCGGTCGTGAGCGACTCGGGCAGTTGCCGATCTCGGCGTGGCTGAGCGGTCGTCGGCCCGGCGTCGACGACGACGCCAACCTCTGAGCTCTCGACGACGCGTCGACGCCGTCGAGCGATGGTCAGCCCCAGTCGGTGAAGTAGCGGCGTACCCGGTCGGGAAACGATGCCGACTCGTTCACGGCCCGGTCGATCTGTGCCGTCCAGTGACGACAGTTGCGCATCGTGCTCGACCCATAGCTCCCCACGTCGTCGTATCCAGCGGCACCCTCGGGGCGGTACGTCGCCTCGGTGACCGCGTCGGCGAGCAGTGCCACCGGACGCGAGACCATCGGGAAGTGAACCTTGGTGACGGCGGCAGTCTCCAACGGGGTCTGCGACGAGACAACGGGCACGCCGGCATCGGCCAGCGCATCGAACGAGCGTGTCCACATCCGTCCGAGCTGTTGTTCGACCGAACCTGATCGGTGCAGGCGGATCCGGCGCACCACCGCAGGAGCGAGGGCGATCGCCGCAAGCAGCAGGAGCGCAGGCCAGAGCCATCGATTGGTGCCGTTGTCGGTCGAGGTCGCCTCGTCGACGGGCAGGTCCGCGCCGGTCGGGTCGGCGAACTCGTTCGGGATGTTCGGATCGAACTGCTGGTCGATCGCGCCGAGCGGCACGGTCGTCGCCGGAACGTCGACCGGCGCGCCGTCACCCGTCGACGCGTCGGGGCCGGACGTGTCCTGCTGCGGCGCGACACCGGTGTAGTTCTCGGCGCCCGGGGCGCCGCGCCCGGGGTGGGTTCGAACGCCACCCAACCGACACCGTCGAACCACACCTCGGGCCAGGCGTGAGCGTTCTTGCCGAGCACGCTGTAGACGCCGGGTTCGGTCTGGGTCCCCGACGTGAAGCCGACCGCGACCCGCGCCGGGATCCCGAGCGTGCGCATCATGGCGGCGTACGTCCCCGCGAACTGCTCGCAGTAGCCGACCCGATCACGCAGGAAGTTCTCGATGGCATTGTTCCCGTGCCCCGACTGGACTTCGAGGCTGTACTCGAACTGGGTCCGGAACCATTCCTGCAGGAGCAGTGCCGAGTCGTAGGCACTGCGCGAGAGCGCGGTGACCTCGGCGGCCGTTGCTGCAACGTCGTCGGGAAGGTCGTCCGGCAACTCGGTGTAGATCGAGTCGCCGACACCGGTCGCCGTCGCCGCGGAGAGCACGGCCCGATCGAACCGAGGCGACGCCGACACCACGTCGATGACATCGCCGACTTCGAGATCGCTGTCGACGGTGACCAGCGTCGAGGTCTCCGCCACCCATCGAAGATCGGTCGGGCCGGAGGCCTGGAACGGATCGGGTGCAGCCGGAACGAGCGAACCCTCCAGGTCCACGATGGTGATCTGCTGGCGGATTTCCAACGGCGCCGCGGCGCGGACTCGCCAGAGCCTCGTCGGTGGACTCCAGTCGGCCGTTCGGGAAGTCCCCATGTCGTCCCGTCGAACTCGGGGAGGGCGGATGTCCGCCAGTACGACTCAGCGGACGCCCGAACTCGGAACAGTTCGCTGTCGGAACGGTTGGTGAGCCGTGATCGGATGTCGACGAGCGGGCTCACGACTTCGGTCACGCCGCCGCCGCGGCCACGTGTTTCGTACAACGGCGCTGCGTCGGCACCCGGCAGGCGCGGCCCGATGAACCCGGCCAGTGCGGCGACCATGACGGCAGCGGCGATCGCCGCCGGCCAGAGTTGGCGCACGGACGAGTTGGTGCCGGTCGCGGCAGCCGCGCTGTACATGCGCAGAACGACGACGGTCACGACGCCGACCGCGACGAGCACCACGGTCAGTGCCACGCGTCGCCGATCGTCGCCGAGCGCGCCGACGAACACGAACAGGACGCCACCCGGAACCAGCGTCTCGGCGCGTGCGAATGCACGGAACGCGAAGACGTCGGCGAGCAGCGCAGCGATTGCCAGACCGATGGCTGCGAGGACATCCCAACCGGCGCCGTAGATGACGGGAGCGACGGCCGTCTGGAACTGCTCGCGGACTCCGGTCAACTCCAGCTGGAACAGTTCCCACGTGGCGCCGGTGGGCAGGCCGAACGACAACGTGTCGGGGTAGTACAACGCAGCAATCGCCCAGACGAGCGCCGCGGCGATTGCCGGTACTGCCACCCACGAGCTCAGTGACAGTCGTCGCACCACGAGCCCGACCCCGTGGGCCACGACGACGACCACGACCAGGTCCCTCATGAAGTCCCAGCCGCTGAAGACCCGCGCGAATCCGGCGGCGACGGCAATCGAGAACGCGGCGACTGCGAGCGAGGCAGCGATGTCGCGTTCGAGTGTCGGGTGGATCGATCGGCGATCGCACCGGACGCGGGGTGGCTTGGCGGTCACGCGTCCACCAGGTCGAGTCGGCCGTGACCCGCCAACAACTGCCATGCCGACACGAACGCGTCGTCGGAGCGAGCGGCAACGACGAGGTTGCGGAGCCCGGCGCCCGATGCTCCCGGATCGCCGGTCGCCACCAACAGCGTGGTCAGTGTCGGATCGAGAATCGACCGTGCCGCCTGCCAGGCCGGGCCGTTGGTCGATCCGGTGATCACCACGACCAGGCCGAGCCCGTCGCCGGTGTCGCGGTCGATCGTGGGCAGCGGTTCGTCGGTGGGCTCGATGCGGGCGAGCACGCGCAGGCAGTTCACCGCCACGTCGGGACCGCGGAGATCGATGCCGCCGGTGGTGACGAATCGTGTCGACAACCCGGCGTGCGCGGCGCTGTACACGAGGCTGGCTGCGGCCGTGACCCCGCGTTCGAACGCGGGTGCGTCGTGGTGGGCCGACGGTGTCGCGTCGAAGACCACGGTGCAGCGTCGGAGCCCTTCGGCCTCGTGCTCCTTGACCATCAGCGAATCGGATCGCGCCGACGACTTCCAGTGGATCGTGCGCGGTTCGTCTCCTTCGGCGTACTCGCGCAGGCCGTGGAACTCGCCGGGGCCGAGGCGTCGCGCCTTGGCCAGCAATTCGTTTCCGAGCACACCCTGGCCGAGGTGGGGCATGTCGAGCAGATGGGCACGTGGCGCGACGATCACCTCGTCGGTGCCGGCGATCGTGGTTGCCGACCGGGCGAGTCCGAGCGGGTCGTCGAACTCGATGTCGAGTGGGCCGACGACGATGACACCGCGCAGCGCAGTCGGCAGTCGATAGCCGGTCGTGCTCCGAGCGCCGCGGGGGAGTGGGGCGACCGGCAGCCGGGCGACACGTGTGTCACCCATCGTTCGCCCGACCGTTTCGCGCAGGACGCACGGTGCCGACCTGACCCTCCCTCGTTGCTCGAGATGGATGTCGACACGACCGGTGTCGCCGGCGACGAGGACTGTCGGATGGATCCAGCGGTTCGCCTGGATCCGCGGCCGACGAAGACGGACGTAGACGACGGCGACGAGCACGGCAGCGAAGCACGCGGCGCCGATCACGAACAACTCCACCACGGCGAAGACGCGTCCGATGATGACCGCCGGCACTCCGGCAACGAGCACGACGACGCCCTGACGGGTCAACACGTCGAGTGTGACTCCCTGACCGGGTTCATCGGGGCACCGGGACCGGAACGGCCTCGAACACCTCGCTGATCGCGTCGGCGGGCGAGAGCTGTGAGCCGTGATCGGACTTGACCACGATGCGGTGACTCAGCGTGGCCTGAGCGACTGCCTTGACGTCGTCGGGAGTCGTGTAGTTGCGACCGCGTGCTGCGGCGTGGGCCCGCGACGCTGCGGCGAGCTGGAGTGTCGCGCGCGGCGACAGGCCGAGTTCGATCGACGGATGGCGGCGACTCGTTTCGGCGAGGTCGATCAGGTACGACTTCAGCGCCTTGGCCACGTGGACCTGGCGGACCGCCGCGATCATGGCGAGCACCTCCTCCGTGGAGACCACCGGTTCGAGCGCCCGCAGCGCTTCGGCGGAACCCTGGTCATCGAGCATCTCCATCTCGGCGGCACGGTCGGGGTAGCCGATGGCGATGCGCAAGAGGAACCGGTCGAGTTGGCTCTCGGGCAGCCGGTACGTGCCCTCCTGGTCGATCGGGTTCTGCGTGGCGATCACCATGAACGGCGGCGCGAGGAGCCGGCTGCGACCGTCGGCGGTGATCTGGCGTTCCTCCATTGCTTCGAGCAGAGCGGACTGCGTCTTCGGTGACGCGCGGTTGATCTCGTCGGCCAACACGATGTTCGCGAAGAGGGGACCGGCCTCGAACTGGAAGGTCTCGGTCGAACGTTGGTAGATGCTCACGCCGACGAGGTCGGCGGGCAACAGATCGGGCGTGAACTGGATCCGCTTCCAGGAGCAGTGGATCGACGCGGCCAACGCCTTGGCGAGGCTCGTCTTGCCCACGCCGGGCACGTCCTCGACCAGCAGGTGGCCTTCGGCGAGCAGGCACATCACGGCGAGTTCGATCGTGTCCTTCTTGCCGCGCAACACCTGGGCCACGTTGGCGGTGATCGCATCGAAGAGGTCGGCGAATCCTCGCATCGTGGCAGGGTCGGCGCCGTCGGGGTCGGTCAACGTCGGCGCGCCGTCGTCGGCGGTTTCAATGGTCACGACGGGGAAGGGTAGACGCAGCGACGATGGGGCGAGAGTCGGGCTAGGTTCGTCATCCGATGAGTTTCGGGTCGCGAGACGGTGTTGGCGGTCGTGATCGACCCGGGACGACTCTCGGCCGGCATCGTCGATGGTGACGGAGACGTGCTCGTTCGAGATCGGGTCGGGACCGCCGGCCGCGAGGTCTGGCGCTCGCTCGAACAGGTCGTGCGGCGGGTTCTGGCGGCCCGTCCTGACGACGTTGCGCTTCCATCGCTGGTCGGCGTCAGCTGTGTCGGTCCGATCGACGTCGAAGCGGGTTCGGTGTCTCCGGCGTCGATTCCGGCGTGGAACGCCTTCCCGCTTCGTGAGCAGCTGGAGGAACTGTCGGGTCTGCCGGTGCATCTCGACACGCTGGCGGGCGCTGCGGCCACTGCCGAACAGTGGAACGGTGATGCCGTCGACGTTGCGAGTTTCCTCCTGGCGTTGTTCGACCAGACGATCGAGTCGGCGGTGGTCATCGACGGGGTTCGATTGCGGGGGGCCCACGGCAACGCCGGTTCGTTGGCGCACGTCCTGGTCGAGCCGGGTGGTGCGCCATGTCTGTGCGGAGCATCGGGCTGTCTCAGCGCATACGCATCGACGACGGCACTGGAGGCCGAGATGAATCGGCCGATGCGTCGAGCAACGCCATCGATGATCGACCGCACCGGCATCATGATGGGACGGGCGATCGCGTCGGCGGCGGCAGCGTTCGATGTGACCACCGTCTTGCTCGGCGGCGCGGTGATCGACACCTTCGGTGATCCCGTGCTCGACTCACTTCGGCGTGAACTCGCCCTGCGATCTCGCCTCACGCACCTCGCCGACCTCCGCGTCGTCGAGCTCTCGGGCTACAGCCAGCCACTCGTTGCCGCCGCGTCGGTGGCGTGGCGGGGCGCGTCGGACATGGGTGGCTGAATCGTTCCCGAGTAGTGTCGATGGACATGCAACCGACCTACAGCGACGAGGCCGAGGCCTACCGCGAGAAAGTCCAGGCGTTCCTCGCCGAGAAGCTTCCGTCGAACTGGCACGGGCTCGGCGCCCTCGAGGGTGATGCAATCGACGCCTTCGTGACCGAGTGGCGCAAGACGCTCTACGAGGCCAACTATCTGGCTCCCGGCTGGCCGCAGGAATACGGCGGCGCCGGGCTGAGCGCGACCGAGCAGGTCATCCTCGCCGAGGAGTTCACCAAGGCCGGGGTTCCGAGCGGCGGACCGAACGACGTGTTCGGCATCCAGATGCTGGGCAACACCCTGCTCATGTGGGGCTCCGAGGAGCAGAAGGCGCACTACATCCCGCGCATCCTCTCGGGTGAGGACCGCTGGTGTCAGGGGTACTCGGAACCGAACGCAGGCTCCGACCTCGGCAATGTCGGTCTGCGGGCCGAACTCGACGGCGACGAGTGGGTGCTCAACGGTCAGAAGATCTGGACCTCGGCCGGCCATCTCGCCGACCACATCTTCACGCTGGCTCGAACCGATCCCGATTCCCCGAAGCACAAGGGCATCTCGTTCCTGCTCGTGCCGATGGATCAGCCGGGTATCGAGGTTCGCCCGATCAAGATGATCTCCGGCGACAGCGAGTTCAACGAGGTCTTCTACACCGATGCGCGGTGCCCGAAGGAGAACGTGGTCGGTGGCGTCAACAACGGCTGGGCCGTTGCGATGTCGCTGCTCGGGTTCGAGCGCGGTGAGGCCGCTGCCACGGGTCCGATCCGCTACCAGGCCGAGCTCGACCGGCTGTTCGAACTCGCACGCGAACGCGGTGTCGCCGACGATCCGGTGATCCGTCAGCGGTTGGCCTGGTGCTACTCGAAGGTGCAGATCATGAAGTTCCTCGGCCAGCGCACGCTGACGCAGTTCCTCGCCGGCCATCATCCGGGCCCCGACGGTGCGATCTCGAAGCTGTACTGGAGCGAATACCACCTGAAGGTGACCGAACTCGCCGTCGACATCCTCGGCGCCGACGGCTTGTTCACCGAGGGCCGTCCGCCCTCCTCGGCATTCCAGACCGACGATCCGGGTGCGGCGAATTCGTCGGCGTCGTGGGTGGGGACGTTCCTCAACGCGCGAGCCGGGACCATCTATGCCGGATCGTCGCAGATCCAGCGCAACATCATCGGCGAGATGATTCTGCAACTCCCGAAGGAACCCAAGCCGGCCTGAGCATGATTCGCGTCGCCGCAGTCGTGGCTGCCCATCCGCGGCTGTGGCCGACCGCTGTCAGGCAGGGATGGCGACTCGTGCCGAACCGGTGGTGGACGCGGGCGCCGTACCTGCCGGTGCCGTCTCGCTCGTACCTCGGCTTCCGTCTGCTCACCCAGTACGGGGAAACCTCGCATCGCCCTGCGCCCGATGATGTGCTGAACTATCTGCGATGGTGCCGCGACTGGCAACGACTCGGGACGTGAGTCCGTGTTGAGTGCGCTCGTCCTCAACGCGAGTTTCGAGCCGCTCAGCATCGTGTCGTCGCACCGCGCCACCTGTCTGGTCCTGGCGGAGAAGGCCGAGGTCCTCGAGGGCACCGGTGATGTCCTGCACTCGGAACATCTCTGCATGCCGTGTCCGTCGGTGATCCGCCTGCGATACATGGTGAAGGTGCCGTACGTGAGGAGAGCCGCCATGTCGAGGCGAGCGATCTTCGCCCGCGACGACTATCGGTGCCAGTACTGCGGCGACCGGGCCGACTCGATCGACCATGTCGTGCCGCGGTCGAAGGGCGGTCCGCACAGTTGGGAGAACGTGGCGGCAGCGTGTCGGCCGTGCAATCTCGGCAAGCGGGATCGGACTCCGGACGAGGCGGGCATGCGTCTCGCCCGGCCGTGCCGGGCACCACGGGCGACGGCATGGGTGGTCGTGTCGGTCAGCGGCGTTCCCGAGACCTGGCGTCCCTACCTTCCCCTCGCCTCCTGACATCGTGGGTCGCTCGTACCGGCTGGTGAGGTCGGCATCGACGGCGGCGGACTTCCACGGTCGCGTCGTCCCCGATCCCGCACCGCTCGACGTCTGGTGGCACGACATCACGTCGCCCGCACTCGTACTCGGCTCGACGCAGTCCGCGGACGTGGTCGACCGCCGAGGCCTGCCGGCGCGCCGGCGTCGAGGTGGTCCGACGGCGAAGTGGCGGGGGAGCGGTGCTGCTCGTTCCGGGCGCGGTGACCTGGGTCGACGTGATCGTGCCGGTCGGCTCGCCGGGCTGGGCCGACGACGTTCATGCGCCGATGGTGTGGCTCGGTCGGCACATTGCCAGCGTGCTGGGTGATCTGCTGGGCGACCGGACGCTGACCGTCCACGAAGGCCCGATGGTGTCGACCCGATGGTCGAAGCTGCTGTGCTTCGACGGTCTCGGCGCCGGCGAGGTCCTGCTCGATGGTGCAAAGTTGGTCGGCATCAGTCAGCGTCGGACGCGACACGCCGCACGACTGCAGTGCTGCTGGTACAGCGAGTACGACCCTGCCGCGATCGTCGACCTGCTCGATCCGGCCCACCGTCCGCCGGTCGCCGGCCTGCAACCCGTCGCCACGGTCTCCCGCGCCATCGCCGCCGAAATCCCCGCTGCCCTCGCCCCCCGGCTCTGACCCGCCCAAATCCCCGGAACCAACCCGAAATTCGGAGTGAACGTGCCGCTCAGCGGCACGTTCACTCCGAATTTCGGGGTTTTGGGGGTGATCGGGGTGGGATGCGGGTGGAGAAATGGGGGAGAATGGTTGACAATGGGGGAAATTGGGGGAACAATGGGGATCGCTGGGGAGGACTCCCGCGTTCCCGGCACGGCAGGTCCGCCGCGGGGGAATCAGGCAGGAAGCGAGAGGGACGCGGCGCGTGTTTGTCGGGGTCTACGAGCGACAGCTCGACGAACGGGGACGAGTGGCACTGCCCTCGTCGTACCGGGGAGAACTCGGCGACCAGTGCTATCTCTTCTTCGGTGACGACGGTTGCGTCAGCGTTCGCAGCGTCGAGTCGTTCGACGAGCAGGCGGCCGAACTCGTCGACAAGGCCAAGCGGGGCGAGATCAGCCGCAATCGGCTGAGGGCCTTCGCGTCGTCGGCAACACAGGCCACGATCGACAAACAGGGTCGCATCACCCTCGATACACGGCTGCGTCAGCATGCGGGCATCGAGCCGCAAGCTTCGGTGGTGGTGTTGGGGTACCTCGACCAGATCGAGATCTGGGATCCCCAGGCCTACCGGGCCAACGAAGCCGCCGGACAGCACGAGATCGCCCGCGGATGAGTGAAGCGTTCGACCACGAGCCGGTGATGCGCGACGAGATCACCGAGCTGTTCTCCACCGTTCCCGGCGGAACCATCGTGGACGCCACGCTCGGCGGCGGCGGCCACAGCGCAGCGCTGCTCGAGTCGCGCGACGACATCGACGTCCTCGGCATCGACCAGGACGCCGACGCACTGCAGGCCGCAACCGAGGCGCTCGCTCCGTACGGCGACCGGGTCCGTACGAGTCGGCGCCGTTTCGACCACATCGCTGCGGCACTCGCCGAGCACCGCATCGACGCCATCAGCGGCGCACTGTTCGATCTCGGGGTGTCATCGCCGCAGCTCGATCGCGGCGATCGAGGGTTCTCGTACCGACACGACGGCCCGCTCGACATGCGCATGGACGCCGACCAGACGTGGTCGGCCGCCGACGTGGTGAACGGCTACTCCGAGCGCGATCTCGCCCGGGTGATCCGCCGCTACGGCGACGAACGGTTCGCCGACCGCATCGCCCGCGCGATCTGCGCCGCCCGACCGATCCAGTCGACGACCGAACTCGCCGCGGTGGTCACCACGGCGATCCCCGCCGCCGCCCGGCGTACCGGTGGCCACCCCGCCAAGCGGACATTCCAGGCCATCCGCATCGAGGTCAACGACGAGCTCGGCGTGCTCCCCGACGCGCTCGACGCAGCGGTCGAGGCAACCCGTCCCGGCGGGCGTATCGCCGTGCTGTCGTACCACTCGGGCGAGGACCGCATCGTCAAGGAGCGCTTCGCCACGGCGTCGGGCGCCTGCGACTGTCCCGATGACCTGCCGTGCGTGTGCGGCGCGATCCAGACCGTTCGCATCGTTCGGGGCATCCCGAAGAAGCCCAGTGCCGCAGAACAGGCCGACAACCGTCGCGCGGCCTCGGCTCGCCTGCGGGTCGTCGAACGCATCGTCGCCACCCGCAAGAGCGATGGCATGCCCGTTGCCGACACGCCGTCCGACACCCAATCCGACACCGGGCGCGACGGAGGCGAATGATGGCTGCGATCCCGCTGTTGCGCGACGTCGAGCCGATCGGCAAGCGACGGGTCTCGGCGCGTCGAAAGGCCCGGACGGCCGCTCGACCCGAACTCGCGGTCGTCGAACAGCGTCGGCGTTGGCCCGCATTTCTCGCCGTGGTGGCCTGGACGGTCGTGTTCCTGGGCCTGCTCGGAGCTGCGGTCTTCCACACCCAGTTGGCCGGACGCCAGCTGCGCATCGATCGACTGGAGCGCTCGGTTGCGGCCGAGCGCGAGCGCTTCGACGAGCTCCGCTACGAACGCGCCGAGTTGCGCTCGCCGGTTCGACTCGCGAGTGCCGCAGGGGAGCTCGGCATGCGGCGTGGCGATGCCACCGAATTCATCGACGTGAGCCCGCAGCTGCTCGCGGCGCAGATCGCTGCAGCCGGGGTCATCGACGACCGGGCCGTCCAGATCACCATCGACACCGATCCACTCGATCAGTTCCGTGCCGTGAAGTCCGTCACGGAGCGGCTGCCGTGAAACCGACGACACGCACCCACGGAACCACCGGACAACGTCGCCACGGCGTCGCACCGACGTCTCGGGACTCGTCACGACGTGCAGGCTCGAGCACGACACAGCGTGCGACCCCGGCACGCCGGACATCGAAGCCGGCGACCAAGGACGCAGAGATCGCCACACAGCGACGGCGCGCGGCCGGCCATCGCAAGCCGACGCAGCGACCGCCGGCGCCCGATGCGACGCCGTGTGCGAGCCCCCCAGCCACGCCGGCGCTCCCGGTTCCGCGTCGGGTCCCCGCGTCGTCGGCTGATCCTTGCGCTCGTCGTCGTGACGGCGATCATGCTGGGCATCGTCGTACGGGTGGCCTTCCTCCAGACCACCGAGGCCGAATCCCTCCGGTCGGCGGCGACCGATCAGTGGACCCGCTCGGTCGAGCTGCCCGGCCAACGCGGAACGGTCTTCGATCGGTACGGCAACGAACTCGCCATGTCGGTCCCGGCGGTCACCGTGTCGATCAACCCCAAGCTCATCGAGAACGGTCCGGCAACCGTGCAGACACTCGACGACCTCCTCGGGTTGTCCGACGACAAGGTCAACGAGTTGCTCACCGAGGTCGCCAACAAGGACCGCGGGTTCGTGTTCGTCCAGCGCCAGGCCGATGCCGATGTGGGAGACCAGATCTCGGCGATGCGTCTCGCAGGGGTCAATGTCGACCGCGAGAGCCGCCGCGAGATGCCCGGGGGCGACACCGGCCGAAGCATCATCGGCAGCACCAACATCGACGGGGTCGGGATCTCCGGGCTGGAACTGCAGTACGACGGCATCCTCACCGGAACCGTCGGGCCAGTTGCGTCGTGAGGTGGCGCCCAACGGTCGCTCGATCCCCGGTTCGGAAACGGTCACGACGCAGCCCGTGTCGGGCAATGATCTCGTGCTCACCCTCGACCGGTCGATCCAGTACTCGACCGAGCAGGTGCTGCTCGAGAAGGTGTCCGAGATCGGTGCACGCGGTGCGACGGCGATCGTCGTCGACACCGACACCGGCGAGATCTACTCGATGGCATCGGTTCGCCAGAACGACGAGAACGGGGCCTACGAAGTCACGTCCGGCAACTTCGCCGCCGTCGACGCCTACGAGCCGGGATCGGTGGCCAAGGTCATCACGGTTGCCGGTGCACTCAGCGACGGGCTCGTCACACCCGAGTCCACCTTTCTCGTGCCGTGGCGCAAGCAGTACTACGACGACCTGTTGACGGACTCGCACCAGCACCCGGACGAGTGGCTCTCGGTGGCGCAGATCCTCACCGAGTCGTCGAACATCGGCACGATCATGGTGCAGCAGGAAATGGGTCGGTGGCGCCACCGTGACTACATGGCGGCATTCGGACTCGGCCAGAAGACTGCGCTCGACTTCCCCGGAGAGTCGACCGGCATCCTCAAGGAGGCCGACGAACTGTGGGGCTCGGAACGAGTGACCGTCGCCTACGGACAGGGCGTCGCCAGTACGTCGTTGCAGCTCGTGGCGGCGATCAACACGATCGCCAACGGCGGCGTGTACGTCGCACCGAAACTGGTCAAGGCGACGGTCGGACCCGACGGGTCGATCACCGACACCCCGCCATCACCGGAACATCGCGTCGTGTCCGATCAGGCGGCCGCACTGACGACCGAGATGATGCGCAACGTGGTGTGCAGCGGCACCGCCACACGGGCGCAGGTCGACGGGCTCTCGATCGCCGGCAAGACGGGCACGGCGTTCAAGGTGGCCGACAACGGCACCTACTTCGACGACAACGGCGATCGCATCTACTACGCGAGCTTCGTCGGCTTCTTCCCGGCCGACGATCCGCAGGTGACGGTGCTCGTGTCGGTCGACGAGCCCCCTGCCGGCACCGACGATCGCTTCGGCGGAACCGCGGCCGCGCCGGTCTTCGCCGAACTCGTGCCGACGCTGATCCACGAGCTGGGCATCGCACCGAACCCCGGCGCACCCAACTGCGAGGCCGGCTGACGTGGTCGGTGACGCCACCGGCATCCGACAGCTCGAGGACCTGCTCCTCACGGGACTCGTGGTCACCGACGTCGTCGACGACTCGCGACGGGTCGGGCCGGGCTCGTTGTACGTGTGCCTGCGGGGCCAGTCGTTCGACGGGCACGACTTCGCGGGCAGGGCCGTCAGCGATGGCGCCGTCGCGCTGTTGGTGGACCACCTCGTCGATGTGCCGGCGGAGATCGCCCAGATCGTGGTCGACGACACCCGGGTTCGCGTCGGGCCCATCGCCGCGATGTTGGCCGGGCATCCGAGTCGCTCGCTCACGACCGTCGGGATCACCGGGACGAACGGCAAGACCACCACGGCGCAGTTCCTGGAGGCGATCTTCAACGGGAGCGGGCGGACCACCGGGGTCGTCGGCACGCTCCACGGTCCGCGGACCACCCCCGAGGCAGCGGATCTGCAACGAACGCTGCGCGGCCTTCCTCGAGGACGGCCGTGACGTCGCGGTGCTCGAGGTGTCGTCACACGCTCTCGCACTCCACCGGGTCGACGGCACCGAGTTCGACGCCGTCGTGTTCACCAACCTCGGCCACGATCATCTCGATCTCCACGGCTCGCAGGAGGAGTACTTCCGGGCGAAGGCACGGCTGTTCTCGCCCGACTTCGCATCGCTCGGCGTGATCAACGTGGACGATCCCCACGGCCGCCTGCTGGCGGACGCGGTCGGCTCGAACGACTCGGAGTTCCGGGTCGTCGCGGTGTCGACCGGCGAGGTCAGCGACGTGCACGTCGACGCTGCATCGCACCGGTATCGCTGGAAGGGCCTCGACGTCGAGGTGCCCATCGGGGGCCGCTTCAACGTGTCCAACTCGCTGATCGCGCTGACGACGGCAGTCGAACTCGGTGTCGCGCCGGCCGTCGCGGCGGACGCGCTGCGAACGGTGGCGGCGGTCCCCGGCCGATTCCAGCTGGTCAGGTCGCCGGCCGCGGAACGTCTCGGCCTGACGATCGTGGTCGACTATGCGCACACACCCGACGGCCTCGAAGAGGTGCTGACCTCGGCGCGAGCGGTCGCAGTCGGGCACTCGGTCATCGTGGTGTTCGGCTGCGGCGGAGACCGTGATCGGCCGAAGCGTCCGGAGATGGGTCGGGTCGCCGCGGAACTCGCCGATCGGGTCGTCGTGACCTCCGACAACCCGCGCGGCGAGGACCCGACAGCGATCATCGATGACATCATCGGTGGGGTCGGATCCGAGTACCGTGCCCGAGTCGTGAGTGACCTCGACCGACGCTCGGCCATCCGTACCGCCCTCGAGTCCGCCCAGGCAGGTGATGTCGTCGTGATCGCCGGGAAGGGACACGAGCGCACCCAGGAGTACGCCGACCGCACGGTCGACTTCGACGACGTGCAGGTCGCCGCCGAGATCGTGGAGGCGCTCGCGTGATCGCCATCATGCTCGCCGGTGCCAGCGCCATGCTGGTGTCGCTGTTCGGTACCCGATGGCTGATCGTCTTCTTCCGCACGCATGGCCAGGGTCAGCCGATCCTCGGCAAGGAGGACCACGGACCCGAACACCACATGCACAAGCAGGGCACGCCGACGATGGGCGGCATCGCCATCGTCGTTGCGGCGTTCATCGGCTGGCTGATCGCTCACGCTCGCGCGCGGGACTCGCCTTCTCCGACCAGACGTTGATCGTGTGGATCGGCGTGCTGTTCATGGCCCTGATGGGGTTCCTCGACGACTTCATCAAGGTGCGCAAGCGTCACAACCGTGGCATCTTCTGGAAGCAGAAGAACTACATCACGATGATCGCCAGCATCCTCATGGCGTGGTGGCTCGTCGTCGCGACCGGTATCTCGGAAACGATCAACGTCACCCGCGGGTCGGTCGGCCTCGAGGTGCCAACGGCGGTCTGGGTCCTCTGGGCGGGCATGATCATCTGGGCGACGACGAATGCGGTCAACGTCACCGACGGGCTCGACGGGCTCGCCTCGGGCTCGGCACTGATGGGCTTCGCGGCGTTCACGATCATCGCCTACTGGGCGTTCCGCAACCCCGACATCTACGGCACGGTCGTCAACCCACTCGACATGGGCGTGTTCGCCGCCGCGTTCGCCGGTGGCTGTCTGGGATTCCTGTGGTGGAACGCGGCACCCGCGCGGATCATCATGGGCGACGTCGGTGCCCTGGCGATCGGCGCGGCGCTGGCATTTTGTGCGCTGACCCTGAACACCACGCTGTTGCTCGTGCTGATCTGCGGCATCAACGTCATGGAGGCCGGCTCGGTCGCGATCCAGATGGGCGTGTTCAAGGCGTCGGGCCGCAAGAAGCGGCTGTTCCGCATGTCGCCCGTCCACCATCACTTCGAACTCATCGGGTGGCCCGAGACCACGGTCATCATCCGGTTCTGGCTGATCTCGGCGATCTGCGTCGCCACGGCGCTGGCCATCTTCATCGGCGACTTCACCGACATCACCGCGGGTGGATCGTGACGCGAGCGCTCGTCTACGGCCTCGCAGTCGCCGGTGCCGCCACGGTGCGAGCACTGCAACGCCACGACATCGAGGTCGTCGTCGCCGACGACGAGGTGACGGCCGAGCGTCGTCGACTGGCCGACGAACTCGACGTGGAGATCATCGAGCGGCCCGCTGCGTCGGAGCTCGACGTGTTGATCCGATCCTGTGATCTGGTGAGTCCGGCGCCCGGTGTGCCGGAGACCCACGACGTGGTCACCGTGGCGCAGACGGCCGGCGTGGAACTCGTGTCGGAGATCGAACTGGCCTACCGATGGGAGCAGGAACGCCCGCAGGGCGCGCGGCCGATGCTGGCGATCACCGGCACGGACGGCAAGACGACGACCACGCTGCTCGCCGTCGAGATGCTGCGCGCCGGTGGGCTGCGCACGATCGACGCCGGCAACACCGACACACCGCTCGTCGACGCCATTGCGTTGGATCTCGATGCCTTCGTCGTGGAGGCGACCAGCTTTCGCCTCGCGTGGACGCCGTCGTTCCGTGCCGATGGCGCGGCATGGTTGAACCTCGCGCCGGACCACTTGAACTGGCACCGTTCCATGGACTCCTACGAGCTCGCCAAGGCGCGGGTGTACGCGAACCAACGATCGGACGACGTCGCGATCGGCTTCGTCGACGACGAGGTGGTGATGCGTCGCCTCGCTGACGCCCCTGGTCGGCACGTGACGTTCGGAGCGAGCGATGCCGACTATCACGTCACCGACGGATCGCTGCACGGACCTGCCGGCCAAATCGCGTCGATCGCGGGCGATGCGCCGGAGCCTGCCCCACGACATCACCAATGCGCTCGCCGCGTCGGCGCTCGTCCTGGAGACGGGGCTGGTCGATCGATCGGCCGTTGCCGCCGCACTCGCAACGTTCACCGGGCCGCCCCATCGTCTCGAACACGTCGGCACCTGGAACGACGTGGCGTGGTTCAACGACTCGAAGGCGACCACCCCTCATGCGGCCGCGGCGGCAATTCGATCGTTCGACCACATCGTGCTCATCGCCGGTGGCTACGACAAGCACGTCGACCTGTCGCCGATGGCGGTCGATTCCAGCCACGTCGACGCCGTGATCGCGCTCGGGGCGACGGCACCGGCGGTCGTCGCGGCGTTCGACGGGGTGGCGCGTCGCGATGTCGTCGACGACATGGCCGCCGCCGTCGGGCTGGCACGGTCGATCGCGAACCCGGGATCCACGGTGCTGTTGTCGCCGGGGTGCGCCAGCTTCGATCAGTACCGCAACTTCGAACACCGCGGCGAGCACTTCCGGGCGCTCGTCACCGCCAGGCCCGACCAGGAGGACGCATGTCCAGCACCTTGACCGTTGCCGACCGCCGCCGAGCTGCGCTCGACCGCCTCCACGGCAACGACACCCCCCAGCGCCGGCCACAGCGAGCCGTCAACCAGCACCGGCCCGTGCCGGCGGCCAGGCGCACCACCCCCCGGGTGGCCGTCACGCGCGAGGTCCTCGGCCCGCCGCCCGGCACCTACTACGCCATCGCCGGCGTGGTGACGGTGCTGGTGATGCTCGGTCTCGTCATGGTGCTCTCGGCGTCCGCCGTCACCGAGGCCAATCTCGGGCACTCGCCGTACCGGGTGTTCGCCAAGCAGGCGATGTGGGCCGCCATCGGGCTGGTCGGCCTCGTCATCGTCGCTCGGATCCCCTACCGGTCGTGGCGCCGGTTCGTGATTCCGCTCGGGTTGTTGTCAGCTGCCGCCATGGCGGCGCCGTTCGCTCCCGGCGTCGGTGCCAGCGTGAACGGGGCGCATTCGTGGGTCCGTCTCGGCCCGCTCAGTGTGCAGCCATCGGAGTTCCTCAAACTCGCCGTGGTCGTGTTGGCCGCCGACCTCCTCGCCCGTCGAGTCGACGATCTCGCCGAGCGCCGCGCCACCCTCGTCCCGCTCGGGCTGTTGGCGATGCTCGGAGCCGGGCTGTGTCTCGCACAGGGCGACCTGGGGTCGGCCGTGGTGCTCGGCGCCATCGTGTTCAGCGTGGCCTGGATCGCCGGAGTCCCGGCGACGCCGCTGGCCGTCATGGTGCTCGGTGCCGCGAGTGCGGCGCTGTTGTTCGTCGTGTCGAGTCCTCGCCGACTCGACCGGTTCACGGCGTTCCTGAATGTGTCCGAGGAGAAGGATCACCTCGCCTATCAGACCTACCAGGGCTTCTTGAGCATGGCGTCGGGTGGCCTCACCGGTTCGGGCATCGGGGGCAGCAAGGGCAAGCTGGGGTATCTGCCCTATGCCCACAGTGACTTCATCTTTGCCGTCATCGCCGACGAACTGGGTCTCGTGGGCACCATCGCGGTCATCGGTGGATTCGTGATGCTCGTGGGTCTCGGCGTTCAGGTCGCACTCGCGACGACGGATCGGTTCGGCATGCTGCTGGCCGGTGGTCTTGCCGCATGGTTCGGCGTCCAGGCAATCGTCAATCTCGGCGGCGTGACCGGCCTCATACCCGTGACCGGGTTGACGTTGCCGTTCTTCTCGGCGGGCGGCAGCTCGTTGTTCGTGAGCATGATCGCCGCCGGCCTGCTGTTGAGCGTCGCCCGGCGTGTCAATTCCGCATGAGTGACGCGGTGTTCGCCGTTGTCGCCGGCGGGGGAACGTCGGGCCACGTGCTTCCTGCGCTCGCCGTGGCCGATGCGCTCGTGAAAGCGGGTCACAGGGCAACGAGCATCAGATACGTCGGCGCCCAGCGAGGCATCGAGACCCGTCTCCTCCCCGGGACGCCGTACCCCCACGACTTCCTCGACGTCGTCGGCTTCCAACGCCGCATCACACGACAGAACCTCGCGTTCGTGCCGAAGATGACGCGGGCGACCAGTCGCGCGACCGTCCTCATGCGCCGGTGGGCGCCCGAGGTCGTGGTGTCGGTCGGCGGATACGCCAGCATGCCCGCCGTGTTCGCCGCTCGACGGTTGGGCATCCCGGTCGTGGTGGTGTCCTACGACCGCACGCCCGGCCGTGCCAGCCGACTCGCTGCCCGGCGGGCCGCGGCGTGTGCCGTGGCGTTCGAGAACTCGCCACTTCCTCGGGCCGAACTGACCGGGGCGCCCGTTCGTCAGGTCATCCTCGATGTCGAGCGGTCGGGCGCCCAGCGGTCGGCGGCCCGCGCCGCGCTCGGCATCGCCGATGATCGGTTCCTCGTGGCCGTCATGGGTGGCTCGTTGGGTTCCGGTGTGTTGAACACGGCACTGGCCGAGTACCTGCAGGCCAATCGGGACGATCGATCACTCGCCGTTCGCCAGGTGGCCGGTGAGCGATTCGCCGCCAGTGTCGAGACGGTGGGCGATGGTGTCGACGGTGTCGATGGTGTGCTGCATCAGGTCGTCGCCTACGAATCCGACATGGCAGCGGTGTACGCGGGGTGTGACCTGCTGATCGGCCGCGGCGGAGCGAGCACGGTGCACGAGGTGGCCGTCACCGGGACGCCTGCGATTCTGGTGCCATGGGCGGGCTCGGCCGACGATCACCAGACCGACAACGTCCGTTGGCTCAGCGAGGTCGGCGGCGCCGTCCTGCTCCTCGAGAACGAGATCGACCGGCTCGGCGAGCAGATCGATGCCCTTCGCGACGATCCGTCGAGATGCGGCGAGCTGTCGGCCGCGGCTCGACGCCGCGGAGAGATCAGTCGTTCAGGTGCATTGGCCGAACTGATCGAACGCGTCGCCGTAACATCAGATTCATCGTGACGCCCCTCGTCTCCGTCTCCACTCGCTCCGGTGTCGCGTCGCCGTTCGATTCGGTGCGCGTCGTTGCGCTCGGCCGACTTGCCGAGCGGCCGGTTCCCGACTCTGGCCGTTCCGCTCGCTCCACTCGATCTGGCGATCCCGCACCGTCTGCACGTGGTCGGCGTCGGCGGCCCGGGCATGAGCGCCGTCGCGATCGCTCTCGCCGAGATGGGGCACAGCGTGTCGGGGTCGGATCTGCGTGATCACCCCGTGCTCGAACGGGTGCGAGCAGCGAACGTCGACGTGCACATCGGCCACGATCGCGCCCTCGTGCACGGCGTCGATGCCGTGACGGCGTCCACGGCCATCCCCGACGGCAACATCGAACTCGACGAGGCTCGGCGTACCGGCGTGCGAGTGTTGACCAGGGCCGGCATGTTGTCGTCGATCTGTGCCCAGGCCGACTCCATCGCGGTGGCCGGAACGCACGGGAAGACCACGACGACGTCGATGCTGATGCTCGTGCTCGCCGGTGCGAGGTTGCGTCCGAGCTTCATCGTCGGCGGAGACGTCACCGATGTGGGCACCGGCGCCCAGTGGACGTCGGGGCGCTGGCTGGTGGTCGAAGCCGACGAGAGTGACGGCACCCACCTCGAACTCCCGCTCCACGGCACGATTCTGACCAATGTCGAGATCGATCATCTCGACCACTACGGCTCGTACGACGCGATCATCGACGGCTTCGACCGGTACCTCGCCCAGGTGCCGGGACCGAAGGTGGTGTGCGGCGACGACGACGTGTGCGTGGCCCTCGCGGCCCGTCACGGGGCCACCACCTACGGGCTGTCGTCGGAATGCGACGTCCGCGCCGTCGACGTCGTGGCCACCACCGGGGCGTTCACCTTCACGATCGAGCGACGAGGGTCCGACGGGGTGCACGAACCGGTCGGCGAGATCGCACTCCCGCTGCGAGGACTGCACAACGTCGCCAATGCCACCGCGGTCGTCGCCATGGCGCTCGAGCTCGGCGTCGCCTTCGACGACATCGCCTCCGCGCTCGGCCGATTCGGCGGTGTCGCGCGTCGATTCGACGTCCGGGGGATCGACGGCAACGCCACGTTCGTCGACGACTATGCGCACCTTCCGACCGAGATCGATGCCGTCCTCGCCGCGGCTCGCGGCAGCGGCGACGGCTGGCAGCGCGTGATCAGCGTGTTCCAACCGAATCGGTACAACCGCATCGCCGAGATGTGGCACGAGTACGCGAATGCATTCGTCAACGCCGACGTCGTGGTGTTGACCGACATCTTCCCGTCCGGGACGGTCCCGATCCCCGGCGTCACCGGCAAGCTGATCGTGAACGCGGTGACCGAAGCCCACCCGGAACTCCGGGTGGTGTGGCTGCCGCGTCGCGACGATCTCGTGACGTTCCTGTCCACCGAGGTGCACGCCGGTGACGTGTGCATCTCGATGGGGTGTGGCGACATCGCCACGCTGCCGAGCGAGGTGCTCGATGCACGCCGGCGATGACGGCAACTGCCACGCCGATCGGGTGGCGGCCGCGGTCGACTCGTTGGGAGCGCTGGCCGAGCGGGGCGTAGCTCTCGGTCCGCTGACGACCTACCGCGTCGGAGGGCCGGCGGCGGTGTTCGTCCGAGTCCGGACGCGCGACGATCTCGTCCGCGTCGGCGTCGCCGCGCTGGTGTCGGGACTCGACGTGCTCCCGATCGGTCGCGGCTCCAACATGCTGATCGCCGACGCCGGCTTCGACGGGATCGCGGTCACGATGGTCGACATGGCCGAGACGCTCGACATCGACCCGAACAGCGCGATGGTGACCGCATCGGCGGGTTCGTTGCTGCCCGTGATCGCCCGCAAGACCGCAGCGGCGGGTCTCACCGGGTTCGAATGGGCCGTCGGCGTTCCCGGATCGATCGGTGGGGCCGTCAGGATGAACGCTGGGGGACATGGCTCGGACATGGCCGGTTCGCTGGTCGACGTCACGATCGTCGATCTCGCGGCGGGCTCCGAGCGGATCGTCCCGGCGACCGATCTCGGGCTCGGCTTTCGACACAGCGACCTTCCCGAGTCTTCAGTCGTGGTCGAAGCTCGTCTGCAACTGGCCCCTGGCGATCGCACCGAATCGGAGCGCATGATCTCCGAGATCGTCAGCTGGCGGCGCGCCAACCAACCGGGCGGCCAGAACGCCGGGTCGGTGTTCGTGAACCCGGTCCCGGGTGAGGTGAGCGCCGGAGCACTGATCGATGCCGCCGGCCTTCGCGGGTTTCGGCTCGGCTCGGCCTACGTGTCCGACAAGCATGCCAATTTCATCCAGGTCGATGAAGGTGGCAGCGCCGACGACGTCCATGCACTGATGAAGATCGTCCGTGATCGGGTCGAGTCGACGAGCGGGTATCTGCTGCGCAGCGAGATCCGTCTCGTCGGATTCGGCGAGTGGGGTCGCTGACATGGCATGGCGACGCCGACCGTCGCAGGACACCGAGGCCGATTCGTCGGAGAACACGGCCGTGCCGGACCATGCCGACGCGGGTCACCCCGACGTGGCCGTGCTCGATGAGCTGTCGAGGGTGTTCGGCGACACCGAGGCCGAGCCCACCGACGCTCCCGGACCGGAACGGTCGATCATCGCGATCGGCGGTGACGACGACCTGCCCGACGCCGTGTACCTCGACGAGCAGTTGAGCGATGGCTCGGGAAGTGCCCCGGTGTTCATCGACGACGACGGCAGCAGCGATGCGCTCATGCCCAAGGACGCCACGTCGCGGGGCATCGAGCCGCGTTTGCGTCAACGCCGAATCGGCGTACGGCGGGCAGCGAGCCGCAAGCGGCTCTGGTGGGCCGCCCTGGCGGCGGTGGTCGTGTTGGTGGCGGTCGGCGTGCTGGCGGTGCTCGGCTCGTCGTGGTTCGCCGTCGACACCGTGTCGGTGACCGGCAACGTCTACACCGACGCCGACGAGCTCGCGGCGATCGTCGACGACCTTCGTGGCACGCCGGTGCTGCTGGTCGACACCGCCCAGGTCGAGGCGCAACTCGAGGCGATCCCGTGGGTCGAGGCGGCCCGTGTCAGTACGTCGTTCCCCGATTCGGCCTCGATCGAGATCCGTGAGCGCACGCCCGTGGCGTCGATGCTCGGCGAGGACACCCGCTCGCGGGTGCTCGATGCAGACGGTCGTGTGCTCGCCGTCATCGAAGGTCAACCGGTTGCCCTCGTGTGGATCAGCGGTGATGGCACACTCGATCTGGGTGCGGGCGAGTTCGCTCCGATCGGGTACTCGTCGGCCGCGTCCCTGGTCACGAAGCTGACCCCGACGATTCGCTCTCGGGTCGAGTCGATCGTGGTGACCCCTGACGGCTCCGATCTCATGCTCGTGCTCACGAGTCCGAGTGGCCCCATCGAGGTACGATTCGGTTCGGCGATCGGAGACAACGCCCAAATCGAAAAGCTCGTGCGCCTCGAACGGAAGCTCGCCGACGTCGGCGACGACCCCGTGACCGTCATCGACGTGTCGACAGCAGAGGTGACCGTGCGATGATGTCCCATCGACCGTCCCCATTCTCCGGATGCGGACCTGGCAGGATGTGCGCACGTACAATCCAGCGCTCGCTCGCCTGAAACGAATCGACTCATGAACCAGAACCAATGGAGGATCAGCTGATGGTCGGCGCTCCGCAGAACTATCTCGCCGTGATCAAGGTCGTCGGAGTCGGTGGTGGTGGCGTCAATGCCGTCAACCGCATGATCGACGCCGGGCTCAAGGGAGTCGAATTCATCGCCGTCAACACCGATGCCCAGGCATTGTTGATGAGCGACGCCGACGTCAAGCTCGACATCGGACGGGACCTCACCCGCGGTCTCGGCGCCGGCAGCGACCCGGAAGTGGGCCGCTCGGCCGCCGAGGCGCACCACGACGAGATCGAAGAGATGGTCCGTGGAGCCGACATGGTGTTCATCACCGCGGGTGAAGGCGGCGGTACCGGTACCGGAGCCGCGCCGGTCATTGCCGAGATCGCCCGTGAGGCGGGTGCGCTCACCATCGGTGTCGTCACCCGTCCGTTCTCCTTCGAGGGTCGTCGTCGTGCCGTCCAGGCCGACAACGGCGTCCAGAAGCTCAAGGAGAAGGTCGACACGCTGATCGTCATTCCGAACGATCGACTGCTCACGGTCGCCAACGACAAGACGAGCGTGCTCAACGCCTTCAAGATGGCCGACGAGGTGCTCCTCCAGGGCGTGTCGGGCATCACCGGCCTCATCACGACACCGGGCTTGATCAACACCGACTTCGCCGACGTCAAGATGGTGTTGTCCAACGCTGGTTCCGCGCTCATGGGTATCGGTCAGGCGAGCGGCGACGATCGAGCGGTTTCCGCGGCGAAGGCGGCGATTTCGAGCCCGTTGCTCGAGTCGGCGATCGACGGCGCCCGCGGCGTACTGCTGAACATCACCGGCCCGTCCGGCATGGGCTTGTTCGAGATGAATGCTGCTGCGGAGATCATCCACGGCGTCGCCCACCAGGACGCGAACATCATCTTCGGCACGGTCATCGACGACGAGATGGGCGACGAGGTGCGTATCACGGTCATCGCCGCCGGGTTCGACCGTCTCGACGATGCGAGCACCGCACGGTCGAGTGGCGGCGGCGACGTGGCGCCGCGTGTGACACCCACGCGAATCACCGAACTCTTCGGCAGCGACGACGAAGCCGATCCGCTCGCCGCTGATGACGACGACGACGATTTCGACGTTCCTTCGTTCCTGAAATAGGCGCAGCGGGCCCTGGCGGCATGCTCGAACTGCTGCGGAGGGACCTCGGCGACCGTCGTGCCGTTGTGACGGTGTCCGAGCGATCGGACGGCGACCTGCACCCTGAGCAGGTGCCGCACGACGTGCTCGTGGCGCGGCAGATGGTGGCCACCGCGAGTCGCTGGGTCATGCTGGACCAGGTGCATGGAATCGAGACGTACCGGTGTGGTCCCGACACTCCGCTCACATCGACCGTCGGCGTCGGTGACGTGCTGGTGGGTGAGGCGTCGAGCGTTGCACGGCCTGTCGCGGTCTGGGCCGCCGACTGCGCGCCGGTGATGCTGTTCGACCGTCAGGGCGTGCCGGTGGCCTGTCATGCGGGATGGCGCGGCCTTGCGGCCGGGGTGATCGACGTGGCCGTCGCGGCGTCAGCCCAACCCGTCGTGGCTGTCCTCGGCCCGTGCATCCATCCGTGTTGCTACGAGTTCGGTGAGCGTGAGCTCGCCGTGGTCGCTGCCGGCGTCGGCGTCCCGGTCGACGAGGTCGCCGCCACCACGTCGTGCGGAGCGGTCGCGCTCGACGTTCCCGCTGCGGTCGCCGCGGCGCTCTCGCGCCACGACGTCGACCTCGTGGTCGGCGGGGGGTGCACGTCATGCGACGGGCGATGGTTCTCGCATCGCCGTGGCGACGTCGAACGTCACGCGATGGTCGGCTGGAGCGAGGACGCCCGATGAGCGACGGCGCTGCGTGAACGACCACATCGACATCTCGGAGCCGCTGGCGGCGATCCAGCGTCGGATCGCCGGCGTCGAACGTCGGTTCACCCACGACGTGCACGTGGTCGCGGTCACCAAAGGGTTCGGTGACTGGGCGATCGAATCAGCGGTGTCCGCCGGGTGCACGATGGTCGGCGAGAACTACGCCCAGGAGCTCGCGGCCAAGCGCGCCGTGATCGAGCGCCTGGCGCCGGAAGTCCACTTCATCGGCCGGCTCCAGACGAACAAGGTCCGGCTCGTCGCCGATCTCGTCGACGTGTGGGCGAGCCTCGACCGAGCGTCGCTCGTCGACGAGGTCGCCAAGCGAGCGCCGGCAGCTCGGGTCCTGATCCAGGTCGACACCACCGGCGATCCGGCCAAGGGTGGCTGTGCGGTCGGCGACGTGACGGCGTTGGTGGAGCGGGCGCGTGATGTCGGCCTCGTCGTCGAGGGGCTGATGACGGTCGGACCGACGGGTGAGCCCGCAGAATCGGCACGGACGGGCTTCCGACAGGTGAGGAATCTCGTCGACGATCTCGGCCTCGAGGTCTGCTCGACGGGCATGAGCGGCGATCTCGTGGTCGCCGTGCAGGAAGGCTCGACCGAAGTGCGCATCGGCACGGCGCTGTTCGGCCCACGACCACCGCGCAACTGAACTGGCGCAGCCATCGACGCCGTCCACCGTGTGTGGGGTGCGCTCGGCTAGCCTGCGCCACGCAGGAGGAATGCATGTCACTCTGGAAGAAGACCATGGACTACCTGGGTCTGGGTCCCGACGATGCCTACGACGACTACGACGACTACGACGAGCCCGCGCCTGCACCCAGGCAGGGTCGTGGGCAGCGTGATGCCGATTCTCGGGGATTGTCGGGCGCCAACGGCGCGAACGCGCAGCGCGGTTGGGACGCGGACGCCGACGAGCCTGCCGTTCGCACGGTGTCGGCTCGTCCGAGCTATCCGTCGCGCGACTTCGACGCATCGTCGGCGCGGCGAACGTCCGGCAACGGCGGATCGGGTCGATCCGACGACTCCGGCGTGCAGGTCCGTCCCAGTCCGTCGCAATCCCAGTCCACCAGTCTGCGCACCGTGCCGGGAGGATCCATGGAACCGCATACGGTTCGTCCGCGTCGTTTCGACCAGGCACAGGAAGTCGCCGACAAGTTCAAAGATGGCCAGCCCGTGATCATGAATCTCGAGGGCACAGAGCGAGAGGTGGCCCGACGCCTCATCGACTTCGCGAGCGGGATCTGTTACGCGCTCGACGGGTCGATGGAGAAGGTCGCGACCGGCGTCTACCTGCTCAAGCCACCCGTCGCGCAGCGCGCACCCCGCTACGACGACTACGACGACTGAATTCGAAGGAGATCACCATGGAGATGAACCCTCAACGCGTTCGCAGCGCCGAGTTCAAGACCGTTCGCAAAGGTGCCGATCCCGACGAAGTCCGGGTCTTCCTCGGCGAGGTCGCCGACGAACTCGAACGTGCGCAGAACCAGTCGACCGCGATGGAGGCGCGTGCCCGTGCCGCGGTGGCCCGGCTCCAGGAACTCAGCGAGACACCTCCGCCGGCCGCGGCCCCGGCCGTCGATGCCTCGGTCGAGGAGTCCGAGACGATCAGCCGGACGCTGCTGCTGGCCCAGCGAACCGCCGACCAGGCCGTCGCCGGCGCCCGGGCCGAAGCGGAGCAGATCCTTCGCCGTGCCAACGACGAGGCGGCCAAGACGCTCGACTCGACCCGTGAGATGTCGTCGCAGATACTCGAAGAAGCGCGTATCGACGCCCGCAAGGTCGGTGAAACCGCCCGGCACTCGGTGGCAAGTGAGGTCGAGGCGCTCAAGGCGCGACGCGACTTCCTCGAATCGGACGTCCACCACCTCGAGACGTTCCTCGCCGACCAGCGTTCCCGAGTCCGCGAGGCAGCCAGCTCCCTGCTCGACGTCGCCGAGCGGGTTCCGGGTGGCCTCGGTGAGGTGCGTTCGCCGCTGTTGTCGGCATCGAACGACGAGATCCACCAGGACATCCGCGATCAGGTCGTCGCCGGACAGGTCGTCACCGATCAGGCGTCACCGATCAGGACGACACCGGCGACTTCATCGACCACGACGTCGAGATCGATGCCATGTCGGTCGAGGGTCGAGCCCGAATCCGCTGACCTGCTGATCGTCACCGAGATCGCTGCCGACGACGACGGTGAGGTGGTCGACTCGCCCGTCGAATCGGCTGACGACGCCTTCGCCGGTCTGCTCGGCGATGCGGTGGCGGACGGGAGCGTCGATGCGGGAGACCCGACCGAGGCGATCCCGGTGTTCGGCATCGACGACGAGGACGCGTCGGAGACGGCAGTCCGAGCGCGACGAGTCGGGGGAGGAGTTCAGGTTCTCCTTCGACGACGAGCACTCCTGAGCGCAGAACTCCCGACGTCGCGCTGACGGAGCGTCGGTAGCATCGCCCCCGTGTCCTATCCCGACGTCGACCCCCGGCCGAACTTCCCCGATCTCGAACAGGACGTCCTGGCGCGTTGGGCCAAGGACGACACGTTCCAGGCCTCGATCGACCAGCGCGAGCCGGGTGCCTTCGGCGCCAACGAGTTCGTCTTCTACGACGGCCCGCCGTTCGCCAACGGGTTGCCGCACTACGGCCACCTGCTCACGGGTTTCGTCAAGGACGCCATTCCGCGGTATCAGACCATGCGCGGACGTCGCGTCGAGCGTCGGTTCGGCTGGGACTGCCACGGCCTGCCGGCCGAGGTGAAGGCCGAGCAGGAACTCGGAATCTCCGGGCACCCGGAGATCTCCGAGTTCGGCATCGACCGATTCAACGACGCCTGCCGGACCAGCGTGCTGCAGTACACCGACGACTGGCGCGAGTACGTGACACGCCAGGCGCGGTGGGTCGACTTCGACAACGACTACAAGACACTCGACCTCTCCTACATGGAGAGCGTGATGTGGGCGTTCAAGACCCTGTGGGACAAGGGGCTCATCTACGAGGGCTTCCGAGTGATCGCGTACTGCTGGCGGTGTGAGACACCGTTGAGCAACACCGAGACGCGCATGGACGACGTCTACCGCGATCGGCAGGACCCCGCCCTCACGGTCGGGTTCGAACTCGACACGGGTGAACGCCTGCTCGCCTGGACGACCACTCCGTGGACGCTGCCGTCGAACCTGGCGCTCGCCGTCGGGCCCGACATCGACTACGCCGTGGTCGAACTGGCGGGGGTGCGCTACGTGATCGCCGAGTCGCTGCTCGGCTCGTACTCGGCCGAACTCGGCGAGGCCACGCTCGTGGAGACCCGCAAGGGCAGCGAGTTCATGGGGCGTCGGTATCGCCCGCTGTTCGACTACTTCGCCGAGACCGAACGATTCGGCACCGGCGAGGCGTTCCAGGTGCTCGGCGCCGACTTCGTGTCGACCGAGGACGGTACGGGCATCGTCCACCTCGCGCCGGGCTTCGGTGAGGACGACCAGGTCGTGGCCAATGCCGCGGGGATCCCGACCATCTGTCCGATGGACGAGCACGGTCGATACACCGCCGAGATCACCGACTGGGCGGGCACGCACGTGTTCGACGCCAATCCGCTCGTGATCCGCGAGCTGAAGGAGCGCGGGGTCGTGCTGCGCCACGCCACCTACGACCACTCGTACCCGCACTGTTGGCGTTGTGCCCAGCCCCTCGTGTACCGGGCGATCTCGTCGTGGTTCGTCCAGGTCACCGCGATCCGCGACCGGATGGTGGAGCTCAACCAGGAGATCACCTGGCAGCCGGCGCACATCAAGGACGGCAGCTTCGGCAAGTGGCTGGAGAACGCCCGTGACTGGTCGATCAGCCGCAACCGGTTCTGGGGATCACCGATCCCGGTGTGGCAGTCCGACGACCCGACCTACCCGCGGATCGACGTCTACGGCTCGTTGGCCGAACTCGAGGCCGACTTCGGCGTGCCGGTCACCGATCTGCACCGGCCGCAGGTCGACGATCTGGTACGGCCCAACCCGGACGATCCGACGGGTCGATCGATGATGCGCCGCGTGTCCCGAAGTGCTCGACTGTTGGTTCGAGTCGGGTTCGATGCCGTTCGCTCAGGTGCACTACCCGTTCGAGAACACCGAGTGGTTCGAGCACCACTACCCGGGCGACTTCATCGTCGAGTACATCGGCCAGACCCGCGGTTGGTTCTACACGCTGCACGTCCTGGCGACGGCGCTCTTCGATCGACCGGCGTTCGCCAACTGCGTGAGTCACGGCAATGTGCTCGGCGACGACGGCCGCAAGATGTCGAAGAGTCTCAACAACTATCCGGACCCGCGTGAGATGTTCGACAAGCACGGCGCCGACGCCATGCGCTGGCACCTGCTGTCGTCCGCGATCCTGCGCGGTGGCGACGGCATGGTGACCGAGGAGGGCATGCGCGACACCGTTCGCCATGTCCTGCTCCCGCTGTGGAACTCGTGGTACTTCCTGGCGTTGTACTCCAATGCTGCCGGCCACCAGGGCACGATCCGCACCGACTCGACCAACGTGCTCGACCGCTACGTGTTGGCCAAGACCCGCGCGCTCGTGATCGATCTCACCGAGACGATGGACGCCTTCGATCTGTTCGGTTCGTGCCAGATCGTCCGTGACTACCTCGATGTGCTGACGAACTGGTACATCCGTCGGAGCCGTGACCGGTTCTGGACGGGTGACACCGATGCGATCGACACCATGCACACGGTGCTGTCGGTGCTCACGAGGACCATCGCTCCGCTCCTGCCGCTCGTTGCCGAGGAGATCCACACGGGCCTGCACGGTGCGGCCGCCGGCAGCGTCCACCTGACGGACTGGCCATCGACCGACGAGCTTCCCGCCGATGACGATCTCGTCGCAACCATGGATCTCGTGCGCGACGTCTGTTCGGCGACGCTCTCGGTGCGCAAGGCGCACCAGCGTCGAGTTCGGTTGCCGCTGCAGACCGTCACGGTGGCATCGTCCGATGCCCATCGACTCGCCGACTTCCGCGACGTGATCGCCGACGAGGTGAACGTTCGCCACGTCGAACTCACCGACGATGTCGGTTCGGTGGCGACCGAGCGCCTGCAGCTGGTGCCGGCCCGTCTCGGGCCACGTCTCGGCAAGGACGTCCAGCAGGTGATCCGGGCGCACAAGTCCGGCGACTGGACCGTCGAGGGTGACGTTGTCACCGTCGGTGGCGTCGTGCTCGAGTCCGACGAGTACACCCTCGAACTCGTTGCCGAGGACGACAAGGCGAGCGCGGGGCTCAGCTCTCACGCAGGGGTCGTCGCGCTCGACATCGAGGTCACGCCCGAGCTCGAGGTGGAGGGCCGCGCACGCGACCTCGTCAGGCTGATACAGCAGGCGCGACGGGACGCCGGACTCGACGTGTCGGACCGCATCGTGCTCACCGTCGTTGCGACCGAGCCGTGGCTCGCCGCGGTGACCGCGCACGAAGCGTTGATCGCCAAGGAGACGCTGGCGACGAGCATCGCGACGGAACGCTCGAGCACTGGCGACGAGCCGGTGATCACCGTCGTTCGGGCCTGACGATCGATCCGCGGGTCCAATGCCGTTCGATCCGGCGGACGTTGCGGTAGAGTCCGCCGCTCACACCGCCCGGAGGAGCGCCCATGGCTGCCAAGAAGACGAGTTCCGCCAAGACCCCGACGCCGAAGAAGGCCGCAGCGACGAAGTCCGCGCCTGCGAAGAAGGCTCCGGCTGCGAAGAAGGCTGCGCCGGCGAAGAAGGCCGCAGCGACGAAGTCCGCGCCTGCGAAGAAGGCTGCGCCTGCGAAGAAGGCTGCGCCCGCGAAGAAGACCGCTCCGGCGAAGAAGGCTGCGCCTGCGAAGAAGACCGCTCCGGCGAAGAAGGCTGCGCCCGCGAAGAAGACCGCTCCGGCGAAGAAGGCTGCGCCGGCGAAGAAGGCTCCGGCCGTGAAGAAGGCCGCTCCGGCGACGAAGGCTCCGGCCGCGAAGAAGGCTCCGGCTGCCAAGGCGAGCGCGCCGGCCGCGAAGACAGCCGTTGCACCGACCCCCAAGAAGCCGAGCCTCACGAGCATGACACCGTCATTGCTCTCGAATGCGCAGTTCGAACGCTTCGAGATCCCTGCTCCTCGCGGTCACAGCAAGGACGGCATCGCCTACACGAAGGACTTCGACATCAAGTTCCTCAAGGCACAGCGCGACGAACTCCTCGCCCGGCGTCAGGGTGAACTGGCTCGGGCGACGCGCCTCGAGGACGAGGCGACGAGCATCATCGAAGACGGCGAGATGGGCGACGTGCAGTTCGACGACGAGGGCGGCGAGGGCGACACGATGGTGGTCCAGCGCGACCTCGACCGGGTGCTCTCCACCCAGGCGCGCCAGACGATTCTCGACATCGACGCGGCACTCGCCCGGATCGAGCAGGGAACCTACGGCTACTCGACGATCTCGGGGATGCCGATTCCACGGGAGCGGCTCGAAGCCATCCCGGAGACCACGGTGCTCGCCGCGGAGAAGGTCAGCGGCGTCGGTCCGCGCTGATCAGCATGCCTTCACTCGGCACATGGCGTACGCCTGTGGCCATCGCTGCAGCTGTCGTCGTTGTCGATCAACTCGCCAAGCATTGGGCCGTCACGTCGCTCGGAACCGATCGGGTGATCGATCTCGTGTGGACGCTGCGGTTCAACCTGGCGTTCAACAACGGAATGGCGTTCGGGCAGGGACGCGGGCTGGGGCCCGTGATCGGCGTGGTCGCGACGGTCGTGATCGTCTATCTGCTCGTGTCGCTTCGTGATCAGACCAGCCGGCTCAGCACCGTCGGCATGGGGTTGCTGATCGGCGGGGCCGCCGGAAACCTGATCGATCGGTTGTTCCGCGGCGATGCCTGGCTCAACGGTGCCGTCGTCGACTTCATCGACCTGCAGTGGTTCCCGATCTTCAACGTCGCCGACATGGCCGTCAACGTCGGCGCCGCACTGTTGATCCTCGGCAGCGTTCTGTCGGCGCGCGATCGCAAGCGTGCCGAAGCCGAATCGGCCGACGGCGAGCCGCAATCACAGGCCGAGAACGGGTCAGTGGCGTGATCGTCGAGCAGGTTCCGGCAGCGCTCGCCGGGGAACGACTCGATCGCATCGTGGCCTTGATCGGCGATCTCAGCCGGGCGGAGGCCGCCGCGACCATCGCCGCAGGAGGTGTGCGCGTCGACGGCCAACCCGCTGCCTCCGGCAAGATCCGACTGGTCGAAGGCCAGGAGGTCGAAGTCGACCCCAGCGCCGTGCCGGGTCCGGTGTTGCCGACCTCGGACCTCGCAGTCGAGTTCGGCGTGGTGTACGAGGACGACACGGTCATCGTGGTCGACAAGCCGGCCGGGCTCGTTGTGCACCCCGGCGCCGGAAACCTCGAGGGAACACTCGTGAGCGGGCTGCTCGCTCGCTATCCCGACATCGAAGGGGTCGGCGACGACCCGGTTCGACCGGGCATCGTGCACCGTCTCGATGCGGGGAGTTCGGGGCTCCTCGTCGTTGCCCGCACCGACGAGGCGGCCGAACATCTCATCGCCCAGTTCAGCGATCACAGCGCAACGCGACGCTACGACGCCGTGGTGTGGGGAGTGCCCGACGCCCCGCATGGCATCATCGACGCACCGATCGGTCGCGATCGGGGCGATCCGCTGCGCATGGCCGTCGTGGCCGGAGGACGCCCGGCGAGGACCGACTATCGCGTGGTCGGCACGTACTCCAATCCGGCGTTGGTCTCACGTCTCGAATGTCGCCTCGAAACGGGTCGCACACACCAGATCCGTGTCCACCTGGCGTCGATCAACCATCCGCTGGTGGGTGACCCGACCTACAGCCAGCGTCGCCCGACCCTGGGGTTGGCGCGTCCGTTCCTGCACGCCGCCGAGTTGGCGTTCGTCCATCCGGCCACCGATGAACGCGTCACGTTCACCAGCCCGCTCGCCCCGGATCTCGCCGCCTGGCTCGCCGCCGCCGAAGTCTGACCCGGCAGCACCGGCGGGCGAGCGAGTGTCACAGCCGGCGAGGGAAGCGCCAGCGACGAGCCGGACGAGGCCGACCTCGATCGTGACGCCACGACTCGACGTGAGGCCGAGAAAGCATTACGGCCAGGGGGCGTCGCCGCGGGCGATGTCGGCGATGTCGGCGAGTGTGAAGCCCTCGAGATAGGTGCGCATGTGTTCTCCGGCCTGATTCCAGATGCCGAGCAGCACGCACTGCCCCTCGTGGTCGCAGGCGCCGTCCTGGTGGGGCTGGCCGAAGTCGCCGAGGGTGATCGGTCCGTCGACCGCCGACACGATCGCTGACAGTCGGATCTCCTGGGGTGGTCGGGCGAGGATGTACCCGCCACCCACGCCGCGCTTGGAACGCACCAGTCCGGCGCCCTTCAGGGCGAGGAGGATCTGTTCGAGGTAGGGCTGGGGGAGTGCAGTCCGCTCGGCGATGTCGCGCACTGATGTGGGCCCCGCTTCGTCGTCGTGCAACGCCAATGACAGCAAGGCCCTGCAGGCATAGTCACCGCGAGTCGAGATCCGCACACCGTCACCCTATTCAGTGGTCGGCCCGCAGACGGTTTCCGCAGCGCTTGTCGTCGGGTCCGTCGACGTGGTGGACTGCACAGGTGACGACTGGCGGCCCGATCATTCCGGAGTATGCCGGTGCCAATGTGCGAGGGATCGTGCCGGCCATCTTGGGTCCGGCGTCGTGGACCACCGGACTTCCCGCGTGGATGCCCGAGCCGGTGCGCAATGCCCGCAGTGTCGTGTTGCTGGTACTCGATGGTCTCGGTTGGGATCAGCTGCAGGATCATCGCGAGTTGCTTCCCACGGTCGCCTCGATGGTCGGCGGCCCGATTCACACGGTCGCCCCGACGACGACAGCGACGGCGCTGAGCTCGATCGCGACGGGTTTGACACCGGCTGAGCACGGCTTGATCGGGTACCGGATCGTGCTCGGCGGCGAGATCGTGAACGTGTTGCGATGGTGTGTGGGCGACCAGCCTGTTCGTCGTTCGCATCCTCCGCGCGAGGTGCAGCCGTTCGATCCGTTCCTCGGCCGAACCGTGCCGGTGATCAGCCCGGCCGAGCTGCAGAACTCGGCGTTCAGCGAGGCGCACCTGCGCGGGAGTGTGCCGGTCGGGTGGCGCGCCGCGTCGTCGATTGCGGTCGAGGCGCGCCGGCAGGTCGAGGCGGGTGAGCGCTTCGTGTACTGCTACTACGGGGGCATCGACAAGATCGCTCATGAGCGCGGCTTCGGCCCGTACTACGAAGCGGAGCTGCGTGCGGCCGACACACTGGTGGCCGACCTGCTGGGGACGCTTCCTTCCGGGACGACGCTGTTGGTCACGGCCGACCACGGGCAGGTGCACGTCGGCGACCGCATCGTGACGCCGTCGGCGGAGCTGTTGGCGAATGTGACCATGCAGTCGGGTGAGGGGCGCTTTCGGTGGCTGCACGCAGCGAAGGGCGCCGTCGACGACGTGGCTGCTGCCGCCGAGGCCGAAGTCGGTCACCTGGCCTGGGTGGTGACGCGCGAGCAGACGCTCGACGACCAGTGGTTCGGCCCGTCGATGGCCCCCGCGGTGCGTTCTCGGCTGGGCGATGTCGCCCTCGTGGCGTTCGAGCCCGTGAGCTTCCACGATCCCGCGGATTCAGGCCCGTTCGACCTGATCTGCCGACACGGATCGTTGACGTCGGCCGAGGTGAACGTTCCGCTGGTCGGCGCGTCGGCCTGACGCCCGGGTAGAAAGGCAGACATGACCGACAGTGACGGCGCCGAGACAATCGTTCCCGATGAGATCACCTCGGGTGACTCGTCAGCGCCTGACGACGGTGCCCAGCTCGAGGAGATGGTGACGTCGCCGGCCAAGGTGATGCGCATCGGGTCGATGGTGAAGCAGTTGCTGGAGGAGGTCAGGGGATCGTCGCTCGACGAGGCGTCACGCGAACGATTGGCCGAGATCTACGACCGCTCGATCACCGAGCTCGCCGGGGCGCTGTCGCCTGATCTGCAAGAGGAGCTGCGGGGACTGACGTTGCCCTTCGACGATGGAGAGATTCCGAGCGAATCCGAGCTGCGCGTCGCCAAGGCCCAGTTGGTCGGATGGCTCGAAGGTCTCTTCCACGGTATTCAGGCAACGTTGATGGCCCAACAGTTCGCGGCGCGACAACAACTGCAGGAAATGCGCCAACTCCCGGGCGGCCAGATGGTGCCCCAACAGCACGGCCCCGACGGCGACCGCCCCGGCACCTACCTCTAGCCAGCGCCGCACCAAGAGGAATCGGCCACGGAACGTCGGCCCACCAGCGAACGGGTGGCGCCGGGGCAGTGGAGGGACCGGCCGAAGGCCGCACGCCCTCCGCTGCGCCGGTGACAGGACCCGTGAGCGGGAGCCACCGCGCGAACGCTAGTGTCGAACAACATCCGTGTAATCCCCCAGAAACAAGATCCGTGACCGATTCCTTCACCCACCTTCATGTCCACACCGAGTTCTCGATGCTCGACGGGGCGGCGCGGTTGGACGAACTGGTGGCCAAGGCGGTGCGCGACGGCATGCCGGCGATCGGGATGACCGATCACGGCAACATGTACGGCACGTTGGACTTCTACAAGGAGTGCAACAAGCAGGGGATCAAGCCGATCATCGGCACCGAGGCGTACATGGCCTACGACAGTCGCACCGAGCGCCCGACCCGGCGTGGGCGCATCGACGACTCGGGCGGCGACACCGAGGGCGGCAAGAAGCTCTACTACCACCTGACCCTTCTGGCCGAGAACCAGACCGGGTACAAGAACCTGATCCAGTTGTCGAGTCTGGCCTTCATGGAGGGCTACTACTACAAGCCCCGGATGGACTGGGAGCTGCTCGAGAAGTACTCCGAGGGGCTCATCGCGACCACCGGCTGCCTCGGCGGGCAGGTGCTGCAGGCGCTCCTCAACGGCGATGAGAAGGGAGCGGTCGAGAAGGCCGCTCGGCTGCAGGACATCTTCGGACGCGACAACCTGTTCGTCGAGCTGCAGGATCACGGGCTCCAGGCCCAACGCGACACCAACCCGAAGCTGATCGAGATCGCCAAGAAGATCGGCGCGCCGCTGCTGGCGACGAACGACAGCCACTACACGCACCAGGAGGATCACGAATCGCACGACGCGCTGCTGTGTGTGCAGACCGGAGCGTTGCTGTCCGACACCAAGCGGTTCAAGTTCGAGGGCAGCGAGCACTACCTGAAGTCGCCGGCCGAGATGCGCTACCTGTTCCGCGAGGTGCCTTCCGCGTGCGACAACACGCTGTGGATCGCCGAGCGCGCCGACCTCGAGATCGAGTTCGGCAACCCGCTGCTGCCGGAGTTCCCCGTTCCCGACGGCTTCGAGAACGACTCCGAATACCTCCGCCATCTCACCTACGAGGGTGCCCGCAAACGGTGGGGCGACAATCTGTCGGCCGACGTCGAAGAGCGGCTCGCCTACGAGTTGAAGACCATCAACGACATGGGCTTCGCGTCGTACTTCCTGATCACGTGGGATCTGATCAAGCACGCCCGGGACTCGCGGATCAGGGTCGGGCCCGGCCGTGGCTCCGCCGCCGGTTGCGCGGTGGCGTACTGCCTGTGGATCACCGACCTCGACCCGATCAAGTACGACCTGCTGTTCGAGCGGTTCCTCAACCCGAGTCGCATCTCGATGCCCGACATCGACATGGACTTCGACTCGCGTTACCGCGACGAGATGATCCGCTACGCGGCCGAACGCTACGGGCGTGACCACGTTGCGCAGATCATCACGTTCGGCACGATCAAGGCCCGCAACGCCGTGCGCGACGCCGCCCGCGTGCTCGGCTACCCGTACGGCGTCGGCGACAAGCTGGCCAAGGCGATGCCGCCGATGGTGATGGGGCGCGACACGCCGCTCAAGTACTGCTTCGAGCAGAACCCGAAGTACGCCGACGGCTACAAGGCCGCCGCCGATCTCCGGGCGATGTACGACACCGACGACGACCTCAAGCGGGTCATCGACGTCGCCCGGGGCCTCGAAGGCCTCAAACGCTCCGACGGCATCCACGCGGCGGCGGTGGTGATCACGAAGGATCCGGTCACCGACTACGTCCCGATCCAGCGCAAGCCCGAGTCCGGCCAGGACCCCGCCGACGCGCCCGTCGTCACGCAGTACGAAATGCACGGCGTCGAGGACCTCGGTCTGCTCAAGATGGACTTCCTCGGTCTGCGCAACCTCGACGTGATCACCGACGCCGAGGAGATGATCCAGCGCCAACGCGATCCGGGCTTCATCGTCGAGGAGATCCCGATGGACGATGCCGACACGTTTGCCCTGCTGTCACGCGGCGACACGATCGGTGTGTTCCAGTTGGAGTCACCGCCGATGCGCCAACTGCTCAAGGCGATGGCGCCCAACAGCTTCGAAGACGTGTCCGCTGTGCTGGCGCTCTATCGGCCCGGCCCGATGAGCGTCAACATGCACTACGACTACGCCGATCGCAAGAACGACCGCAAGCCCGTCGAGTACTTCCACGAGGACGCGGAGGAGGTGCTCCACGACACCTACGGCCTGATGATCTATCAGGAGAGCGTGATGCGCGTGGCGCAGAAGTTCGCCGGCTACTCCCTGGCGGAGGCCGACAACCTGCGCAAGGCCTGCGGCAAGAAGATCCGCGAGCTGATGGCCAAGGAACGCGACGCGTTCGAGGCCGGCGTCGAGCGGACGGGGTACGGCAAGGATCTCGGTCCGCAGCTGTTCGACATCATCGAGAAGTTCGCCGACTACGCGTTCAACAAGAGCCACACCTTCGGATACGGCCTGATCACCTATCAGACCGCCTACCTGAAGGCGCACTACCCGGTCGAGTACATCGCCTGTCTGCTCACCAGCGTCAAGAACAACCTCGACAAGGCCGCGATCTACCTGAGCGACTGCCGATCGATGGGCATCAAGGTGTTGCCGCCCGATGTGAATCGGTCGATGTCGAACTTCGGCGCGCTGTCGCCGACCGAGTTGCCGCCAGGGGTCACGCTGTCGGTCGGGAGCCCGGGAGCGATCACGTTCGGGCTGTCGGCGGTGCGCAACGTCGGCGAGGCGCTCGTCGAACTGCTGATCGCCGAGCGCGTCGAGAACGGACAGTTCACGAGCTTCCACGACTTCGTCGAGCGGGTACCCGAGCCGGTGCTCAACAAGCGCACCATCGAGTCGTTGATCAAGGGCGGAGCGTTCGACACGCTGGGTCACACCCGCCGAGGCCTGCTGACCGTGTTCGAACACATCATCGACACGACCGTGAAGCGTCGCCGCGAGCGTGAGAAGGGCGTGATGAGCCTGTTCGGCGACTGGGGCGGCGAGAGCGGGGCGGACGATGCGGGCACGAGCGGTGACGGTTTCGACGAACGCACCGAGATCCCCGATCTGGCCTTCGACAAGACCGAGCAACTCCGCTACGAAAAGGAGATGCTCGGCCTGTACGTGTCGGATCACCCGCTGTTCGGCGTCGAAGCTGCCCTCAAACGCAAGGTCGAACAGTCGGTGCTCGACCTGCAGACGATGGACGACGGCGCCAACGTGGTCGTCGGCGGTGTCATCACGAACCTTGCACGCAAGTTCACCAAGAAGGGCGATCAGATGGCGGTCTTCCTCTTGGAGGACCTCGACGCGTCGATCGAGGTGACGATCTTTCCGCGCACGCTCGCCGAACAGGGCCACAAGCTCGAAGACGACCTCATCGTGGCCGTCAAGGGTCGGCTCGACCGGCGCGACGAATCGCGGTTCGGCCTCATCGGTCAGACGGTGACCGTGCTGTCGGGGCTGACGGACGGTCCGGCGGCGCCGCTGCGGCTGCGGCTCCCGTCGGCCGCGCTCGACGAACTGAAGATTGCACGGCTGAAACGCATTCTGCGCGAACACCCGGGCGACTCGGTCGTGATGGTCGACATCGGGCAGGGCAAAGTGCTCAAGTTGGCCGACGAGTTCCGGGTCGACCTCGACCGTTCGGTGGGCGAACTCCGCATGGCCTTCGGACATGAGGCGGTGCTGCTGTAGAATAGGACGAATGGCACTCGACGTCTCGACCAACGACGCTGCGGCGCTGACGGATTCCGACCTCGACGAACTGGCGTCGATGGAGGACGCGTTCAGCGCCGGCCAGCTCTCCAAGGCCAAGGAGGACTGGGTCCTGATCACCACCGCCCGATTCGGTGGTGCGCTGCACGGGTTCACGTTCTCCACGCTCGAGCGCATCGGCGGCACGCCGTGCGTTCTGATCGGCCTGATGTCGGTGAAGCGCTCGTCCAAGCGTGATCAGGTGTTGCGGGGCCTCGTCGGCGAGGCGTATCACCGAGCACTGATGGCCTTCCCCGACGAAGACGTGGTGGTCGGTTGCCGTTTCGTCAACGCCGACGGCCTCGAAGCGTTCAAGGATCTGCGCGAGGTCACGCCGGCGCCCGGCTCGAGCGCGGTCGGTGAGGAGCGGGCCTGGGGCCGTCGACTCGCGAAGCGCTTCGGTGTCGACGCCAAGTACGACGCCAATTCGTTCATCGCGGCGACGGGCAGCGCCGACGGGTATCTCGATCACGAGTCGTCGAAGCCCGAGAAGCTCGATGCAGCAGTCGTCGACATGTTCACGGCCGTCCCGGTGGCCAAGGGCGGCGCGATGGTCGTGTACGGCTGGACCATGGCCGAGGACCTGCTGAAGCTCGGCAAGCGGTGAATCGTCCGTGACATGACCGAGTTCGCCGAGGTCGTGCGGGCTCGACGGATGACCCGGGCGTTCGACGATCGCCCGATCGAACCCGGTGTCCTCGACGGTCTCGTCGACCTGGCGGCTCGTTCTCCGAGCGCCGGCAAGACCCAGGGGTGGAGTCTCGTGGTGCTCGAAGGGGCACAGACGGCGCTGTTCTGGGACACCACACTGCCGGCAGTGAAGCGCGACTCGTTCCGCTGGAAGCGGCTGCTGAGCGCCCCGGTGATCGCTCTGCCACTGGCGGATTCCAAGGCCTACATCGATCGGTACGCCGAGCCCGACAAGGTCCAGACGGGCCTGGGCATCCGGCGCGTCGGCCTGGCCGGTGCCGTACTGGACGATCGACACCTCGATGGCGGTGATGACACTGCTGTTGGCCGCAGAGGACGCCGGGCTGGGAGCCCTCTTCTTCGGAGTGTTCCGCGGCGAGCGTGAGCTACGTCAACGGTTGGGCATTCCGGGTGGTCTGGAGTTGCTCGGGGCCATCGCGCTCGGTCATCGAGCGGACCCGACCGGCGAGCTGGCGGTCGACTCGGCCTCGGGTCCGGGTCGGAGCGCAGGCCGTGAGCGGCGTCGATCGCCTCAGATCATCCATCGGGGTGGTTGGTAGCAGCATCGTCGGTGGCTTCGGTGGGGATGCCGTCACCGGTGAGGGTCACCTTGCGGCCGGTGAGGGTCTCCGCGAAGCCCTGCAGGGTGTCCTGCGGGGCCTGGCACGAGTACTCGCGGCAGACGTAGGCGAAGCCGTCGGACCGCTCGTGCCACAGCGGTGAGTCGTAGGGCTCGCCCCACGCCAGCACCGTGTCGGGCCGCCAGATCGACTGTGCGAGACGCACGAGGTCGGGCCGATCGCCGGCGATCACCACCTCGGTGATGCCGCGCCGGCGCAGATCCGTTGCGACGAGCGCGTTCGAGAACTGGGCGGTCGACTTCGAGAGCTGGCCGGCGAGCAACTGCAGGATGCGGTCGGCCTGGTGGGCGTAGCGCTGTTCGCCCGTGAGCGCGGCGAGGCGGAACAGGGCGATCGCCGCCGAGGAGTTCGCGGACGGTGTTGCACCATCGGCGATGTCCTTCTGGCGAACCACCAGCGCTTCGGCGTCCTCGGCGGTCGTGTAGAGACCGCCGTGCTCGGGGTCCCAGAACCACTCGAGCATCGTCTCGGCCGTAGCGACCGCTTCGTTGATCCAGCGGGCCTCGCCGGTCGCTTCGGACAGTCGGGTGAACGCGTCGACGAGTGCTGCGTGGTCGGCGGCGAGCGCGGCGTGACGTGCCGGGGGTCGGCCGTCAGCCTGCCAACTGCGAAACCAGCGACCGCCGGTGCCTCGCAGTTCGCGCAACAGGAACTCGCCGTTGGCGATCGCTGCGTCGAGCCAGTCGCGGCGTCCGAACACCGCAGCGGCCTGAGTGAGCGAGGAGAGGAACAATGCGTTCCACTCGGTCAGCACCTTGTCGTCGAGGCCGGGTCGGCGACGCAGTGAACGAGCGGCGAGGAGCCGGCGGCGTGCGTCGTCGAGTTCGGGGGTTCGGATCAGTTGTCCGCGTGCCGAGAGCCGGTTGGGGATCGATCGGCCCTCGAAGTTCCCTTCGTCGGTGATGCCGTACCAGTCGATGAGTGCCTCGACCGTCGACCCGTCGAGGTCGACGAGGGCGTGGCGTACCTCGTCGGGGGTCCAGGTGGAGTACCAGCCCTCGACGCTGTTGCCCTCGGGATCGAGCGAGTCGGCGTCCTCGGCCGAGTAGAAACCGCCCTCGGGATGTCGCAGCGTGGTGAGGACGTAGTCGATGGTCTCCTCGACGACGAGCCGGTAGTGGGGCCGGCCGATGACGATCATGGCGCGGAGGTAGGTGCCGAGCAGCAGCGCTTGGTCGTACAGCATCTTCTCGAAGTGCGGAACGAGCCACTCCCGGTCGGTCGAGTACCGGGCGAAGCCGCCACCGATGTGGTCGTACATCCCGCCGGAGCACATGGCGTCGAGGGTGGTGGCGATGATGTTCTTCGGCCCGTCGCCGGCGGTGGTCATGTAGCCGCGCAGCATCAGTTCGAGATGGAACGTCGACGGGAACTTCGGGGCCGTGCCGAATCCGCCCCACTCCTGATCGAAACCCCCACCGAGAGCCTGCAGGGCCTGGTTGAGCTGCTCGACACCCGGAGCGTCGTCGGCTGGGCGCAGATTGGCAGCTGCGGTCGATCGCCTGCACCAGGGCGGCGACGTTCTGGCGGACGTCGTCGGGCTTGTTGCGATAGACGTCGTCGATGGCGTCCAGCAGCTTCACGAACGACTCCTTCGGGAAGTACGTGCCGCCGTAGAACGGCTCACGGTCGGGCGTCATGAACACGGTCATCGGCCAGCCGCCGCGCCCGGTCAGTGCCTGGACGGCATCCATGTAGACGGCGTCGACGTCGGGACGTTCCTCCCGATCGACCTTGACGTTGACGAACAGTTCGTTCATCCTGGCAGCGACGTCCACGTCCTCGAAGCACTCGTGTGCCATCACATGGCACCAGTGACACGCCGAGTAGCCGACCGACAGCAGGATCGGCACGTTTCGTCGCTGGGCCTCGGCGAACGCCTCGGGACCCCACGGGTACCAGTCGACGGGATTGTCGCGGTGCTGGCGGAGGTACGGGGAGGTCTCGTCGGCAAGGCGGTTCACGACGTCCAGCAAATCACAAGAATCCATCCGCGTCGGCCATCTCGTGAACAGTTCTGCGCTCTGACCGCGCAGTTGTTCACGAGAACGGGTGGGGAAGATCCGGGTCAGGCACCCATGGCGTGGTAGCCGCCGTCGACGTGGATGATCTCGCCCGTGGTGGCGGGGAACCAGTCCGACAGCAGGGCGATGCAGGCCCGGGCGACGGGTTCGGAGTCGGTGACGTCCCACCCGAGCGGCGCCCTGCCGTCCCAGGTGTCCTCGAACACGGCGAAGCCCGGGATCGACTTCGCTGCCATCGTCTTGATCGGCCCGGCCGCGATCAGGTTGGAGCGGATGCCCTTCGGGCCGACTTCTCTGGCGAGGTAGCGCGACACGCTCTGGAGGGCGGACTTCGCCACACCCATCCAGTTGTAGGCCGGCCACGCCTGACGGTTGTCGAAGTCGAACCCGACGAACGATCCGCCTTCGCTCATCAGCGGCAGGAACGCATCGGCCAGCGCCTTGAGCGAGTAGGCCGAGATGTGCATCGCGACGGCCACGTCCTCCCACTGAGCGGCGAGGAAGTCGTCGCCCAGGCACGCCGCCGGGGCGAACCCGATCGAATGCACCACGCCGTCGACGTGACCCCACTTCTCCGCGAGTGCCTCGCGCACGGCGACACCGTGCTCGGGCACCGTCACGTCGAGTTCGTAGACATCGATGCCGTCGCCGAGTTTGCGAGCGGTCCGCTGGGTGAGCGAGAGCGCTCGACCCGCACCGGTCAGCACGATGTCGGCGCCCTCCTGCTGTGCGAGGCGAGCCACGCCGAACGCCAACGAGGCGTCGGTGAGCACACCGGTGATCACGATCTTCTTGCCGTCGAGCAAACCCATGTGTCGGACCGTAGATCATCACGTCGGCGCCTTGGAGCTTCACCGCGCGGTTGTGCCACGCTGTCGCCGATGCGCATCGGCATCTTCGGCGGAACCGGACCAGCAGGAAGCGGCCTCGCCGCCCGACTCGCGAGCATCGGCTATCACACAGTCATCGGCTCGCGTTCGAAGTACCGGGCGATGGAGACCCGGGACGAACTGCTCGGCAGGTGGCCACAGTTGGAAGAACTCCTCGAGGCGGGCGACAACGCCGACGCGGCGAACTGCGACCTCATCGTGATCGCCACACCGTGGGACTCCGCTGCCGGCACCGCCCAGGAGAACCAGAAGGCACTGGAGGGCAAGATCGTCATCTCCATGGCCAACGCCCTCGTACGGGTCAACAAGGAGTTCCAGCCACTGGTGCCACCGCGTGGGAGCGTGGCCGCTCACGTGCAGGCAGCCGTTCCGAGGTCACGTGTCGTCGCCGCGTTCCATCACCTGCCGGCCGCCGAACTCGGCAAGATCGACGAACCCATCGACTCCGACGTGCTGATCTGCGGCGACGACCCGTCGGCCGTGAAGGCGGTCAGCGACATCGTCGCCAAGTTCCCCGGCTGCCGGCCGCTCGACGCCGGCGAACTGTCGAACGCCACGGCGATCGAGGCGTTCACCGCCGTGCTGCTCCAGCTCAACGTGCGGTACAAGACGCGGGTGGCCCCGAAACTCACGGGAATCAAACGCGACCCCCGCGCTGTTGACGCCGGGTGATGCACCTCTACGACACCGCGCGGCGCGCCATCGTTGCGTTCGAACCGAACGACAACGTGCTCATGTACACCTGTGGGATCACGCCCGTACGACGCGACACATCTCGGCCATGCCGCCACGTTCGTCTCCTACGACGTTCTGCAGCGGCGGCTCATCGACATGGGGCACACGGTCCGTTGCGTCCGCAACGTCACCGACGTCGACGACCCGCTGTTCGCCAAGGCGCGCGAACTCGGCGTGCACTACCTCGACCTCGCGGCCGGCGAAGAGGCCCGTTTCGAGCGCGACATGGTGGCGTTGAACGCGCTGCCGGTCGCCGTTGCTCCTCGCGCATCGTCGGCGATCCCCGACATCCGCGGCTTCATCGGCATGGTGCTCGATCGTGGGTACGCGTACGAGTCCGGTGGTTCGGTGTACTTCGACGTGTCCAAGTTCGAATCGTTCGGCTCGCTCAGCCACTACACCGACGACGAGATGCTCGTGCTCGCCAAGGAGCGCGGCGGCAACATCGACGACCCCAACAAGCGCTCACCGCTCGACTTCGTGCTGTGGCACCCGTCGGCCGCGGACGAGCCGAGCTGGGACACCATGTGGGGTCCGGGTCGTCCCGGGTGGCACATCGAATGCTCGGCGCTGGCGCTGCGTGAGCTCGGGACCACGATCGATCTGCACGGCGGGGGAGCCGACCTGATCTTCCCGCATCACGAATGTGAGCGCGCGCAGTCAGAGGCGGCCACCGGTCAGCCGTTCGTCAAGCACTGGATGCACACGGCGTTGATCCACATGGACGGCGAGAAGATGTCCAAGAGCCTCGGCAACCTCGTGTTCATCGATCAACTCCGCGAGACCTGGGATGCCCGGGCGATTCGCCTGGCGATCATCGAGCACCACTACCGCGTCGAATGGGAATGGGACGACGATCTCATGCCGCGCAACCAGGCTCGACTCGATGCGTGGAACGAGCGCGCCGGCTCGAATCCCGACCTGCTCGATGACGTCCGCGCCCGCCTCGACGACGATCTCGACACCCCGGGTGCCCTCGCGGCGATCGATGACGCCGCTCGCGCCGGCGCCGGCGTCCGCGAGGCGGCCGCGCTGCTCGGCGTCGACCTCGACTGACTCCTGCGACACCGGCTGTTGACACGAAGTTCATGTGGTGCTCTTCTCATGTGCTCCCGCGGGGTCTACTCTTGGTGTCGTGACACATGCACCAGGAGCAGGGGCGATGCAGCGCAGGGTGCGCCAGGTCGGCCGTCCCATCTCCAAGCGGCTGTGGAACATCGAGCTCTCCGGGTTCGAGCGTCTCCCGGCCAGTGGCCCGGCGATCCTGTGTCCGAACCACATCAGCTTCCTCGACTCGGCGTTTCTGATGCTGACCGTGCCGCACAACATCTCCTTCGTGGGCAAGGCCGAGTACATGGATTCGTGGAAGACCAAGTTCCTGTTCCCGGCCATGGGGATGATTCCCATCGACCGTGCCGGTGGCGACAAGAGCACCGCCGCGCTCGACGCCGCCGAGCAGGTCCTGCGGCGTGGTGAGCTGTTCGGGATCTTCCCCGAGGGCACTCGAAGCCGCAACGGTGATCTCCACAAGGGTCGCACCGGCGCAGCCCGTCTGGCGATGAAGCTCGACTGCCCGATCTTTCCCGTCGGCGTGATCGGCACCGACAAGATCCAGCCGCCCGACGCGAAGTTGCCGAAGCTCTTCGGTTCATGTCAGATCAAGATCGGTCGACCGATCCGGCCCGAGCGGTACCGCGGGCCGCGGTGCCGAACACATCGCATGGCGTTCGATGATCGACGAGGTCATGTACGAAATCCGCGAACTCACCGGCCAGAACTACGTCAATTCCTATGCCGGCGCCAAGGCCGACACCGAGCCGACCGTGACCGGACGTGTGTCGTCGGTGACCGATCCGATTCCCGACATCACACGGCCGGCGAGCGTGGTCGAGCGTGAGCTCAGCCTCGTCGCGGGCCGCTGAGCGACGACCATCTCCGAAAAGCGTCCCGGCGGTCGGCGACCCTGGCTCGTATCCTGATGGTCGCATGTCGAACATCACGGTCTCTCTCCCCGACGGTTCCGAGCGCGAACTGGCCGACGACGCCACGGCGCTCGACCTTGCCGCCTCCATCGGATCCGGCCTGAAGAAGGCCGCCGTCGCCGCGGTGGTCGACGGACGTGAGACCGATCTGACGACGCCGCTGCACGACGGTGCCGTCGTCTCGATCGTCACCGCCGGCACGGACGACGGCCGCCACGTCCTTCGTCACTCGACCGCGCACGTGATGGCGCAGGCGGTGACCCGCTTGTTCCCGGGTGCGAAGTTCTCCATCGGGCCTGCGATCGAGAACGGTTTCTACTACGACTTCGAACTTCCCGGCGGTGTGACCTTCAGCGACGACGACCTCGAACGGATCGAGGCCGAGATGCGCGAGATCATCAAGGCCAACCAACCGTTCGTCCGATCCGAGATGACGATGGCCGAGGCCAAGGTTCTGTTCGCCGACCAGCCGTACAAGGTCGAGATCATCGAGCGCGTCGAGAGCGCGCAAGCCGACAACGACGACGCCGCAGAGGTGGGCGAGGGCGGCATCATCAGCGCCTACCGCAACACCGACTCCTTCGTCGACATGTGCGTCGGCCCGCACGTGCCGTCGACCGGCAAGCTCGGATTCTTCAAGCTGCAACGGGTCTCGGGCGCCTACTGGCGCGGCAACGAGAAGGGCCCGATGCTGCAGCGCATCTACGGCACGGCATGGGAGTCGAAGCAGGCGCTCGCCGACCATCTCCACCAGTTGGAGGAGGCGCTCAAGCGAGACCACCGCAAGCTCGCGACCGAACTCGACCTGCTGAGCTTTCCCCACGAACTCGGCGGAGGCCTCGCCGTGTGGCATCCCAAGGGTGCCATCGTGCGCAAGCTGATGGAGGACTACAGCCGTTCGCGACACGAACATGGCGGCTACGAGTTCGTCTACACACCGCATCTGGCCAACGGCAAGCTCTTCGAGACCTCCGGCCATCTCCAGTGGTACGCCGACGGGATGTACCCGCCGATGGAGATGGACAACGGCACGTACTACATGAAGCCGATGAACTGCCCGATGCACTGCCTGATCTTCCGCAGTCGTCAGCGCAGCTATCGCGAGCTTCCGCTGCGTCTGTTCGAACTCGGCAACGTCTACCGCTACGAGCGCGCCGGCACGCTGCACGGCCTGATGCGCATCCGCGGGTTCACCCAGGACGACAGCCACATCTTCTGCACCAAGGAGCAGATGGCCACCGAAGTGGCCGGCCTGCTCGACTTCGTGCTGTCGGTGCTGCGGGCGTTCGGGTTCGAGGACTTCACGTTCAACCTGTCGACGAAGGACCCGGAGAAGTACATCGGCGACGACGACATCTGGGACGAGGCCACCGAGGCGCTCCGCGAGGCCCTCGACTCGCACGGCCTGGAGTACGCCGTCAAGGACGGCGACGCGGCCTTCTACGGTCCGAAGATCGACATCGATGTCCGTGATGCCATCGGGCGCTCGTGGCAGCTGTCGACGATCCAGGCCGACTTCCAGCTCCCCGAACGTTTCGATCTGGAGTACGTCGGCGCCGACAACAACCGTCACCGTCCGATCATGTTGCACCGCGCGCTGTTCGGCTCGATCGAACGGTTCTTCGGCGTGCTCATCGAGCACTACGCGGGCGCGTTCCCGACGTGGCTGGCGCCGGTGCAGGTGAGGGTGCTGGCGGTGGCCGAAGCGCACGAGGACTACGCCGCATCGGTCGTCGACGGCGCTGCGCAGCTGCCGGTGCCCGCGTCGACACCACGGTCGCTGACGACGGCCTCGGCAAGCGGATCCGCAACGCGAAGCTGGAGAAGATCCCCTACGTGCTGGTCGTCGGCGACGACGACGTCGCGGCACGCACCGTCGGTGTGAACCCACGCGGTGGCGAGGTCGAGCGCGGCGTCGCGCTCGACGCGTTCATCGAGCAGTTCCGCGCCGAAGTGGCCAACGCCGAGACGGCGGCGCTCGGCGCCTGACATGCTGGAACGAATCTGGTCGGGTTGGCGCTCGACCTACGTGACCGGTGCGCCCGAACGGGCGCAACCCGACACGTCGGGATCGGACCCCGGCGGTCCGGGCTCGGTGTTCACCCAGCTGTTGAACTCCGGTGCACCCGACACCGAGACGTACATCGTGCACCGCTCGACGACGTGCTTTGCGCTGTGCAACCTGTTTCCGTACGCCAGCGGCCACCTGCTCGTCGTGCCGTACCGCGAAGTGGCCGATCTCGAGGGGTTGACGCCGGAGGAGACCATCGACCTGTGGGCGACGGTCACCGAGGCCGTCGGTGTGGTCCGACGGGTCTATCGGCCCAACGGTCTCAACGTCGGCCTCAACCTCGGACGACCGGCGGGCGGGTCGGTGCCGGATCATCTGCATGTGCACGTGGTGCCCCGGTGGACCGGCGACTCCAACTTCATGGCCGCGATCTCCAACACCCAGACCCTCCCCGAGGCGCTGGGCGACACCGCAACGAAGCTGCGCGCCGGGTGGAGCGCCGTAGCCTGATGCCGATGACCGACGACCTGCGCGACGAACTTCCGCACGACCTCGACCCCACCGGGTACGTCGGCCCGTACCAGTTCCCCGACAACAGCCGTCGTCGCTGGCCGGGCGTCATCTATCTCGTCATCGCCGCGCTCTGCGTGATCGTGTACGTCGCGTTTCCGGACACGGCGTTCGTGAACGACGGCCTGCTCGTGGCGGCCGCGGTGCTCACCGCCGTCGGGATCTTCTCGATCACGTCGAGTTGGCGGATGCACGTCGACGAGAAGGAGGCGCTCGGTGCTGCCCAGCAGGCGTTGGGCTTCCCGGTCGGGCATGCCTCGGCCCAGCAGGTCTGGCGAGGGCTGCGCAGCCGACCGACGTGGCGTGTGATGGTCTATTCGGCCGAGGATCCACCTGCCCGACGCGGCCTGGTCCTGGTCGACGCCGTCGACGGTTCGGTCGTCGAACACCTGAGCGAGGACAATCCCGATCTCGCTCCAGAGTCGCGATAGCGTCTCGGCGATGTTCGACGGCACGTTTCGAAAACCGGTCGACAAGGCCGTCAAGCCGATCGGCAACGCTCTTCGCAAGACGGGCCTGACGCCCGACCACCTCACCATCCTCGGATTGCTCGTCGGCATCGGCGCAGCCGTCGCGATCGGCTCCGGACAGCTCCGACTCGGCCTGCTCCTCGTGATCCTCGCTGCGCTGCCCGACCTGTTCGACGGAGCGCTCGCCAAGGCGACCGACGCCTCGAGCCAGCGTGGCGCCTTCTTCGACTCGACCGTCGACCGGGTCACCGATGCGTTCCTGCTCGGCGGCATCGCCTGGTATTTCGCCAGCACCGAATCGGCGCACATGGCCATCCTGCCGTTCGCCGTGATGGCGGTCTCGAGCATCATCAGCTACGAGCGGGCGAAGGCCGAATCGCTCGGCATCGAGGCCAAGGGCGGCTTGATGGAGCGCGCCGAGCGGATCATCGCGATCTGCGTCGGTCTGCTGTTCCCCGTCCTGCTGATCCCGATCCTGTGGATCATGCTGGTCCTCACGACGATCACGGCGATCCAACGTTTCATGAAGGTCTGGAAGCAGGCGGCGGTCGCACCGGTCACCGCGGCCCGTATCGAGATGCGACGGTCACGGCGCCAGAGCCGGCGTGTCGCGCGAACCGAGCGTCGGCGCACGAGCGTCCCGCGCCGGCCGACCTGAACTCGTGGCTGCACGACCGATCACTGATCCGCGCCGATTCACCGACTTGGCGACGACGTCGTCGTACCGATTCGGTGCCGCTGCTGCTCAGTTGATGCCGGCGAGGGTGGCGGCGGGGCTGACCACGCCGTTCGGGTTCGGCGCCAACTTCGCCAGCCGCGAGCGTCGAGCGATGATCTCGCGACACCTCCAGCGGGTCGATCCGTCACTCCGCGGCCTCCGACTTCGTCGGGCCGTCCAGGAAGCGTTCGACTCCTACGCCCACTACTGGCTCGAGAGCTTCCGCCTCCCGAACCTGTCGGGTGCGACCGTCGAGCGAGGGTTCGACGTGGACGGCTACGAGCACATCGTCGACGGACTCGCGCAGGGAAACGGCGTCATCCTCGTGCTGCCGCACCTCGGCGGGTGGGAGTGGGCGGGCCGATGGATCGCGGAGCAGGGCCACCAGATCACGGTGGTGGTCGAGAAGATCGACCCGCCGGAGCTCTTCGAGTGGTTCGTCGAGTTGCGCTCGGCCCTCGGGATGAACGTCGTCGCGCTCGGCCCAGAGGCCGGCACCACCGTGATGCGGGCGCTTCGTGACAATCACGTCGTGTGCCTGCTCGCGGACCGCGATCTCCAAGGCGGCGGACCCGAGGTCGAGTTCTTCGGCGAGCGCACCACGATGCCCGCCGGGCCCGCGACGCTGTCGATGCGCACCGGCGCCCCGATCCTGCCCACCGCCGTGTACTTCACCGGTCGAGTCGACGGACACCGTGCCTGGGTGCGCCCGCCGTTACCGGTCGAGCGTGTCGAGAAGCGGCTCCGCGACGATGTGCAACGCATCACCCAACTCCTGGCCGAGGAACTCGAGATCCTGATCAGGCGCGCACCGTCGCAATGGCACATGTTCCAGGCGAACTGGCCGAGCGACCCCGGGCTACGGGCAAGCTCGTCAAGACGGCTGACCGATCTGCCGAAGAAGCTGCATCGAACAAGTGACGGACTTCTCGATGTCGGCGCGATCGCGTGCGCTCATCGGACTGGCGGCTGTGCTCACAGTCGTCTACTTCGTCGTGCCGTCGAGCGCCCTCGCCGAGGCGATCCGGGTCGTTTCGCCCGCGATCGCCGTCGGTGCGATCGTGGTCGGCGTCGCGGGATTCGTGCCGCTCCGAAAGCGGCCATGGGTGCTGGTCGCGCTGTCGATGGGTCTACTCGTCGTCGCGAACCTGGTGTGGGCCGTGCTGTACTTCCGCGACGTCGACACCTTCCCGTCCGCCAGTGATGCACTCCACCTCGTGTCGGCGTTGGTGCTGGTCGCCGCCCTGTCGGACTTCTCGGCCGAGTCAGGGGCAGAGAACGACGGGCTCGGCGGGATCGACGTGGCGGTCGTGGGGATCGCCATCGGGCTCGGCGTCTGGCTGGCGGTCGTCGAGCCCTATCTGACCGACGGAGATGTCGCGGTCGGCGAACGAATCTGGGCGTTGCTCGTGCCCATGCTGGGCGCAGTGTCCGTGGCGATGGCATCTCGGATGGCCATCCAGTCGCAGCTCCGCTCGGCAGCACCGACGTTGATGATGATCGGCGTCGTCCTGCTCGTCATCGCCGACGTGCTGCGAACGGTCGCAGAACTCAGCGACGACTATGGCGCTGGTGGTCTCGTGGCGGCGTTGATCATCCCGGCGTCGCTGTTCATCGGCGCGGCCGCGCTCGACCCCACGATGACGCAGATGAACCGAGCCGTCGACGACGGACCGGTCTTCGGCTTCGGACGCGTCGTCTGGCTGAGCGTCGCTGCGCTCACGCCGCTGACCGTGTTGCTCACCCTGCTCGTCACCGGGCTCGGTAGTGCCACGACGAGGACGCTTGCCGCGATCTGTTCGGTCGTCGTCGTCGTGCTCGCGCTCACCAGGATGTGGCGTCTGGTCGCCACGGTGCAGGTGCTCACCGAGCGGCGGGGACAGGATCGCCTGGCGGCGATGGTCGAGCACTCCAGTGACGTGGTGCTGCTCGTCGATGCCGACGGGATCATCCGCTACGCGAGCCCGGGGTTGGCCAGCACGCTCGGACACCGGTCGAGCGACTGGACGGGTCGATCGGTGATCGACCTGGTGTCGAGCGACGACCGCGACGCCGCCGCCACGGAGTTGGGCAAGGCGGTGCAGCTCGGGCACGGCGGCATGGTCAAGTTCGAGGCGAGTCTGGTGCGTGTCGACGGCGAACGACGGCGGGTGGAGGCGACGATCGCCAACCTGCTCGGCGGGGACGCCGTCGACGGGATGGTCGCCACGTTCCGTGACGTCACCGAGCAGCGCAACCTCGAACGACAGCTCAGCCATCGGGCATTCCACGACGAACTGACCGGGCTGGCGAACCGAGCGTTGTTCCTCGACCGGATGGATCACGCGCTGCGGGTGGTCCGACCCGACACTGATCCGGTCGTCGTGTTGTTCGTCGATCTCGACGACTTCAAGTCGGTCAACGACGCACTCGGCCATGGCGTCGGCGACCAGATGCTGCGAACGATCGCAGAACGGATCCGGCGCGTCTCCGGCGTCGGCGACACCCCGGCCCGCCTCGGGGGCGACGAATTCGCGCTCCTCCTCGAAGATCGAGGCGGGGTCGACCGGGCGATCGACGTCGCCGAGCAACTTCTGGCCGATCTGCACGAGCCGGTCCGGTTGGCGGGCCACAACGTCACGGTGCTGGCCAGCGTCGGCGTCGCGATCTCGACGCCCGGAATGACGACGGCGGGTCTGTTGCGCGATGCCGACATCGCGATGTACGAGGCGAAACGGGCAGGAAAGAGCCAGATCAAGATCTTCGACCCGACGATGAGACTCTCCGCGTCGAGACACCTCGAATTCCGTGGTGATCTGGCGAGCGCCATCGAGCGCGGCGAGCTGCGGCTCCTCTACCAGCCGATGGTCGATCTGCAGACGCACCGCGTCGTCGGTGCGGAGGCGTTGCTGCGATGGGACCATCCCACGCGTGGAGCGGTGTCGCCGAAGGAGTTCATGCCGATCGCCGAACGTGCCGGCCTCATCGTGCCGATCGGCACCTGGGTCATGGACCAGAGCCTTCAGGCCGCTGCTCGGTGGCAGCGGCGTGGCCCGCAACAACTCAGTGTCAATGTGTCGGGAGCGCAGATCCGCTCATCGGAATTCGTGGGACAGCTTCGTGCGTCGCTGGAGACCCACGGGCTCGATCCGCGTCGGCTCACGCTCGAGGTCACCGAGACGATGCTGGTCGAGCAGATCGAGTCAGCGACGGAAATTCTTGCCGAACTCCGCGAGCTTGGTGTACTCATTGCAATCGATGACTTCGGATCCGACTACGGCTCACTCTCGTATCTGCAGCGGTTCCCGGTCGACATCATCAAGATCGATCACCAGTTCATCGACGAACTCGACGAGCATCCTCGTTCTGCAACGTTGGCACAGATGATCCTGCAGCTGACCTCCGGACTCGGCATGGTGAGCGTCGCCGAAGGGATCGAACGTCCGTCGCAGCTTCGTGCGCTGAAGGCGTTGGGGTGCAATCTGGGTCAGGGATCGTTGCTGTCGACACCCCTGGAAGGCGACCATCTCGAGCGGTGCTTCGGTGTTGCGTGACGATCAGCCGATGAGAATCGGCATGGTCAGTCCATACAGCTTGACGGTGCCCGGCGGTGTCCAAGCGCAGGTGCTCGGCCTGGCGCGAGAGCTGCGTCGGCGCGGACATGAAGCGCGTGTACTCGGCCCCTGCGACGGCCCTCCACCGGAAAGCTTCATCACGCCGCTCGGCGATTCGCTGCCGCTGTCGGCCAACGGTTCGGTGGCGCCGATCGCGCCCGACCCGTCAGCCGCCCTTCGAACACTTCGAGTGCTCAACGACGAACAGTTCGACGTCATCCACCTGCATGAGCCGCTCGCCCCGGGGCCGACGTCGACGGCGTTGATGGTGCATCGTGCGCCCACGGTCGGCACGTTCCACATGGCAGGGACATCGGCCAGCTATCGAATCCTTCGCCCGGCCCTCAGCCGCTTGATCACCCGCATCGATCACAAGGTCGTCGTGTCGAAGGACGCGTTGGCGCTCGTCCAGAGCCACCTGGGTGGTGAGTACGAGGTGCTGTTCAACGGAGTCGAACTCGACGAGATCCGATCGGCCACGCCGTGGCCCGACAGTGACGGCGATGCTCCGGTCGTGTTCTTCTGCGGGCGTCATGAGGAACGCAAGGGCCTCCGCGTACTCGTCGAGGCCGTGCAGCAACATTCGTTGCCGGTTCGTGTGTGGATCGGCAGCGACGGTCCCGACACCGACGAGCTGATCGGCGCGACGGCCGGCGACCCGCGATTCGAATGGCTCGGTCGGGTCACCGACGATGAGAAGTTCTCCCGGTTGCGGTCGGCGGACGTCTTCTGCGCGCCGTCACTGCACGGTGAATCGTTCGGGGTGGTCCTGATCGAGGCGATGGCGGCGGGGACGACAGTCGTGGCCAGTGCACTCGACGGGTACCGCAACGTGGCGACCGACGGTGTCGATTCGATCCTCGTCGAGCCCGGTGATCCGGGAGCGCTCGCCGATGCGTTGCACTCGGTCGTGAGCGACCGCGCGCTCGCCGATCGTCTCCGCGACGCCGGCATGCAGCGTGCGGACCAATTCGCCATGACGTCGTTGGCCGACCGCTACGTCGAGATCTACCGGGCGCTCACGGCCCGTCGAGCCATCGCCGGTTGATTCGCGCCCGGCCCGTAGACTGGTCGAATGCTTCCCGTCATCATCGTGATCATCGTTCTGGTGATCCTGGTCGGGTTGGTGATCGCGTCGTACAACGGACTCGTTCGTTCACGAAACCAGGTGGAGAACGCCTGGTCGCAGATCGACGTGCAGTTGAAACGTCGCATTGACCTCATCCCCAACCTCGTCGAAACCGTCAAGGGGTACGCCGCTCACGAGCGTGAGACGCTCGCCGCAGTGGTCGCGGCGCGCAATGTGGCCATCGCTGCGCCCGACACGCCCAAGGCCCAGGCCAACGCCGACGCCGGACTGACCGGAGCGCTCCGGCAACTCTTCGCGCTCAGCGAGGCGTATCCGGATCTCAAGGCCAACCAGAACTTCCTTGCCCTGCAGGAGGAGCTCACCGCCACCGAAGGTCGCGTCGCCTACGCCCGACAGTTCTACAACGACAGCGTGCTCAGCTACGACAACAAGCTCGAATCGTTCCCGACGGTGGTCCTCGCCAAGATGTTCAACTTCGAAGCACGCGAGTACTTCGAGGCCGACGAGCAGGCGCGAACCGTTCCCACCGTCGAGTTCTGACCCCCGTCGTCCATGTTTGAACTGATTCGATCGAACAAGCGACGAAGTGTGGTGCTCGTCGCGGTCTTCATCCTGGTGGTCGCTCTCGTCGGCGCCGCCATCGGGTGGGTCGTGGGTAACGGCATCGTCTTCGCCCTCATCGCCCTGGTGATCAGCGCGCTCATCGCCTTCACGTCGTACTGGAAGGCCGACAAGATCGCGTTGTCGGTGAGTCGAGCGCGGCCCGCCGCACCCGAGGACTATGCCCGACTCCACAACCTGGTCGAGGGGTTGTGCATCGCCGGGGGAATTCCCAAGCCGGCCATCTACGTCATCGACGATCCGGCACCGAATGCGTTCGCCACCGGGCGCAACCCGAACCATGCGGCGATCGCCGTGACCACCGGCCTCCTCGAGATGATGAATCGCGTCGAACTCGAGGGCGTGATCGCCCACGAACTGAGCCACATTCGCAACTACGACATTCTCGTGTCGACCCTCGCCGTGACGCTGGTCGGGGCCGTGGCCCTGATGACCGACATGGCGATCCGCACGATGTGGTGGAACGGTGGGCGCGTCACCCGCAATGGCGACCGCAGCGACGGCAACAATCCGTTGGCCTGGATCGGCATCATCCTGCTCATCTTGGCTCCGATCGTCGCCAAGGCCATGCAGGCCACGATCTCCCGACGCCGCGAGACACTGGCCGACGTCAGCGCCTGCCAGCTCACGCGGTATCCGCCCGGGCTGATCTCCGCGCTCGAGAAACTGAAGGCGGATACGACGGTGACGCATTCTGCGTCCACCGCTACGGCACACTTGTGGATCGAGCAGCCCATGAGTGGCGTCGGCGACGACGGCAAGCTGGGCGGTATCCACAAATTGTTCGACACCCACCCCCCGCTCGATGAGCGCATCGCACTCCTGAGAGAACTCTGATGAAAATGATCCGACCGTTCATGGGCCTCGCCGCTCTCGCCCTTGTCGCCGCTGCATGCGGTGGTGGGGGAGAGTCCGCCGATTCCACCAGCACGACGTCGTCGACCACGACAACGACGGTCAAGGCGACGACGACCACCTCGTCGTCGTCGACCACGACATCGACCACGCTCCCGGCGACGATCCGTCAGCCGCTCACGGGCGAGCCGCTCGAGAGCGCCGATCAGATCATCCAGCGGCCCGCCCTGGTCGCGAAGATCGACAACAACCCCGACGCGGTTCGCAATCACAGCGGTCTCGCTGTCGCCGACATCGTGTTCGAAGAGGTCGTCGAGGGCCGCACCACACGTTTCGCCGCGGTGTTCCACTCGCAGAGTTCGGATCCGATCGGCCCGATCCGCTCGGGTCGCACGCAGGACATCGCCCTGTTCTCGTCGTTCAACAGCCCGTTGTTCGTATGGAGCGGCGGCAATCCGGGCGTCACGTTCCTGATCAACGAATCGACCCTGATCAACATGGGTCCGAGCAAGGCCAGCGGCTACTACCGCGGGCCGGGCAGCGCTCCGCACAACCTGTACACCAGCACCGACAACATCTGGCTCCAGACGCCGGCCGATCAGCCGGGGCCGCCGCAACAGCAGTTCCAGTACCTCGACGAGGGTGAGGCCATCGACGGCGCACCGACGTCGGGCGTCAAGGTGCGAGTCGGCAGCGAGAACATCGAGTGGACCTGGAATACGGAGCTGTCGAAGTTCGAGCGCTCGCAGCGTGGGCGTGAACATGTCGACAAGACCTTCGGTCGTATCGGGGCGACGAACGTGGTGATCATGGGCGTGCAGTACGACCGCAGCGCGGTCGACCGCAACAGCCCCGAGGCTCAGACCGTCGGAGAGGGCCCGATCTGGGTGTTCACCGACGGCCAGGTGCGTGAAGGAACGTGGAAGCGCGAGAACGGCTTCTACTCGATCGAGTTCCTCACTTCCGACGGAGCACCGCTCGAACTGCTGCCCGGCAACACGTGGATCGAACTCGCCGACATCGTCGATGTCGACGCTGGTGGTGTCCAGGTGTTGGAAGCCGCACCACCTTCGCCCTGATCCAGCACCGCGGGAAACCGCCGGACGAAAGTACGATGTGGCAATGACCGAGAGTCGCAGCACCGGAACTTTCCCCGTCAAGCGGGGCCTCGCCGAGATGATGAAGGGTGGCGTCATCATGGACGTCGTCACCCCTGGCCAGGCCAAGGTGGCCGAGGATGCCGGCGCAGTGGCCGTCATGGCGCTCGAGCGGGTTCCGGCCGACATCCGTCGCGATGGCGGCGTCGCCCGGATGAGCGACCCGGAAATGATCGACGGCATCCAGGCAGCGGTCTCGATCCCGGTGATGGCCAAGGTCCGCATCGGGCACTTCGTCGAGGCCCAGATCCTGCAGGCGCTCGGCGTCGACTTCATCGACGAGTCCGAAGTGCTCACGCCGGCCGACGAGGCCCACCACATCGACAAGTTCGCGTTCGACGTGCCCTTCGTCTGCGGTGCGACCAATCTCGGCGAGGCGTTGCGGCGCATCTCGGAGGGCGCCGCGATGATCCGTTCGAAGGGCGAGGCCGGCACCGGCAACGTGGTCGAGGCCGTTCGCCATCTCCGCTCGATCATCGGCGACATCAAGAAGATCACCCAGGCCGACCAGGCCGAACTCTTCGAATGGGCCAAGCGCCTGCAGGCCCCGTTGCCGCTCGTCCAGGAGATCGCCGAGACCGGCAAGCTCCAGGTTCCGTTGTTCTGCGCCGGTGGCCTCGCCACGCCCGCCGATGCGGCTCTGGCGATGCAGTTGGGCGCCGAGTCGGTGTTCGTCGGTTCGGGGATCTTCAAGTCGGAGGATCCGGCCCCACGGGCGAAGGCGATCGTCGAGGCGACGACACACTTCAACGATCCCGACATCCTGGCCAAGGTCAGTCGCGGTCTCGGTGCCCCGATGACGGGTATCGAGATGGACGACGTCAACCAGCGATATGCCGATCGGGGTTGGTGACACGAAGCCGGGTGGTTCCGGACCGACGATCGGCGTGCTGGCGCTCCAGGGCGCCTTCGAGGTCCATCAGCAACGATTGCATCAACTCGGTGTACGCGCCCCGCTGATTCGGACCCCACGTGAGCTCGATGCGGTCGACGCACTGATCCTGCCCGGCGGGGAGAGCACGACGATGTCGCGGCTCCTGACCACGAGCGGGTTGTTCGACGTCCTGAAGGGTCGTCTCGCCGACGGCATGGCCGTTTTCGGGACGTGCGCCGGGATGATCCTGTGCGCGACCGATGTGCTCGACGCCCGACCCGACCAACGTGGTTTCGACCTGATCGACATCACGGTGCGTCGCAACGGCTACGGCCGCCAGCTCGACAGCTTCGAGGTCGACCTCGACGTCGCCGGCCTCGATTCGTCGTTCCACGCGGTGTTCATCCGCGCGCCCCTGGTCGAACGGGTGGGCGCCGACGTCGAGATACTTGCCCGCCACGACGACGTGCCTGTTCTCGTACGAGGCGGACGCTGTACCGTGGCGGCGTTCCATCCTGAACTCACCGATGACACCCGGTTACACGAACTGTTCGTCGAACACGTGTCTTCGACCAACTGACGTGACCTGAAAGAGACGACATGTCCGGCCACTCCAAATGGGCAACGATCAAGCACAAGAAGGGCGCAGCCGACAAGGCGCGCGGCAAGCTGTTCGCCAAGCTCGCCAGGCAGATCGAGGTGGCGGCCAAGAGCGGCGGCGACGTCGACACCAATCCCACCCTTCGCACCGCCGTCCAGAAGGCCAAGGCGGGTCGCATGACGAACGACGCCATCGACCGTGCCATCAAGCGCGGGACCGGCACCGATGACGGCGGGACGTACGAGAGCATCATGTACGAGGGCTATGCGCCCGGTGGCGTCGCGCTCTTGATCGACGTGCTCACCGACAACCGCAACCGCACCGGAGCCGAGATCCGCAACATCTTCTCCAAGCTCGGCGGCTCGATGGCCGAGCCGGGCGCCGTCGGCTGGCAGTTCCACCGACGCGGCGTGATCCTCACGGGCGACGGGGTCGACGAGGACACGATCATGATGGCGGCGATCGAAGCAGGCGCCGACGATGTGATCGCCGAGAGCGATGGTGCCTTTCGAGTGATGACCGATCCGTCGATCGTCTACGACGTGAAGGCAGCCATCGACGACACCGGCATCGAGGTGATCTCGGCGGATTCGCCGATGGTGGCCGAGAACCTCGTGCCGGTGACCGACACCGCCGACGCGAAGGCGATCCTGCGCATCCTCGACGCACTGGAGGACAACGACGACGTGCAGGACGTGTTCTCCAACTTCGACATGACCGACGAACTGATGGAAGTGGCAGCATCGTGAGTCTCGGTGTCGGTGACGCCGCTCCCGACTTCACCCTGCCCGGAACCGGGGGGCGCGACTACTCGTTGTCGGAGTTCAGCGGGTCAGCCGGTCGTCCTGGTCTTCTACCCCGGCGACGACACGCCGGTGTGCACCAAACAGCTCAACAGCTACAACGACGATCTCGAGCAGTTCAGCCAGATGAACGCGCAGGTGCTCGGTGTTTCGGCGCAGGACGTGTCGAGCCATGACGCGTTCGCCGGCAAGCACGGATTCGACTTTCCCGCTGCTCGCCGACATCGACAAGGAGGTCGCCGGACAGTACGGCACGCTCGGGCCCATCGGGTTTCCTCGTCGCAGCGTCTTCATCATCGACGCCGACGGCGTCGTGCGCTATGCCCACCGGGCCATTGCCGGGCTCACCTTCCGACCGGTGAAGGAACTGATCGGCGAGCTGGAGAAGATCACCAGTTGATGCGGTCGACGCACTAGTCTTCGAACCTGTGTTCGCAAACGCTGCTGCTTCCCGATCGTCGAGATCGACGTGCCGGGTGCTGGGAATCGACCCAGGACTCACCCGATGCGGGTACGCAGTGGTCGACGGTCGTGGATCGGCGAAGGCGGTCGCGATCTCGATGGGGGTCATCACGACACCGCCCACCGACCCCCTTCCGCAACGGCTCGCCGCGCTGCGCACGGAGTTCACGGCGCTGATCGCGGAGTTCGCTCCCGACGTGGTGGCCGTCGAGCAGGTGTTCTTCCAGGTCAACGTGCGTACGGCCATGAGCGTCGGACAGGCGAGCGGGCTCGCGCTCGCCGAGGCGGCGCTCGCCGGCTGCGAGGTCATCCAGTACACGCCCAATCAGGTGAAGGACGCCGTCGCCGGCTGGGGCGGTGCCGACAAGGCGCAGGTGCAGAAGATGGTGCAGAACCGCCTCGGGCTCACCGGATTGCCGAGGCCGGCCGACGCCGCCGACGCCGCCGCGCTGGCGCTGTGTCATCTCGCGATGTCGCCGGTGCTGTCCCTTCGCGTCCGCGCCTCCCAGACGTCACACCGTGGCGGGTCGAACGTGACAGCAGGGGAGCGCGGCGCATGATCGGGTCGCTGCGGGGGTCGGTGCTCGAACGGAACCTCGACGGAACGGTGCTGCTCGAGGTCGCAGGCGTCGGGTACCTCGTCGCGGTGTCGACACGCGTGTTGGCCGAATTGGAGCCGGGAACACCGGTGTTCCTGTACGTGCATCACCACATCCGTGAAGATGCCCAGACGCTCTTCGGGTTCACGTCGCGCGACGATCGCCAGACGTTCCAGGTGTTGATCAAGACCAACGGCATCGGGCCTGCACTGGCCATGGCGATCCTCGCCACACATCCCCCCGCCGCGCTGTTCGACGTGGTCGCCGACAACGACGTGGCGGCGCTCACGCTCGTTCCCGGCATTGGCAAGAAGACCGCCGAGCGGCTCATCATCGAGTTGCGCGACCGATTGTCGGTCCCGCTGCTCGACGGCGCAGGTACCACCGGTACGGCTTCGGCGGTCGCCGACGTGCGTGACGCGCTTGCCGGGTTGGGCTACGGCACCGACGAGATTCGTGACGTGTTGCGTGAGCTGCCGTCCGATTCCGACTCGGCGACCCTGCTGCGCGATGCGCTCAAGACCTTGGGGGCCCGCCGTGCGTGACGAATTCCTCGACCCCGGTATCGGCGGTGTCGACGACGACGTGGTGGCCTCGGAGATCGAACTCGAAGCCGGTTTGCGGCCGCGTGCGCTCGACGAGTTCATCGGCCAGCGCGAACTGAAGGAGCATCTGCGCATCGTGCTGGAGGCCGCCCGTCGCCGCGAGCAGCCCGTCGACCATCTGTTGTTCGCCGGGCCTCCTGGGCTCGGCAAGACGACCCTGGCGGGCATCGTCGCCACCGAGATGGGTGTGCATCTCCACGTGACGTCGGGGCCGGCGCTCGAACGAGCCGGTGATCTCGCAGCGATTCTCACGAAGCTCGACGACGGCGACGTGTTGTTCATCGACGAGATCCATCGTCTGTCACGTGCGGTCGAGGAGATCCTGTATCCGGCGATGGAGGACTTCCAGCTCGACATCGTGGTCGGCAAGGGGCCGGCGGCGTCGAGCATCCGGCTGACGATGCCGCCGTTCACCCTCGTCGGCGCCACCACGCGGACCGGCATGATCACCGGACCATTGCGTGACCGTTTCGGACTGGTCGCGCGCCTCGACTACTACGACGCCGAAGAGCTGCAGGCGATCGTCGAGCGGGCGGCGCGCATCCTCGATGTGACCATCGACCGCGACGGCGCCTGGGAGATCGCGCGGCGGTCTCGTGGCACGCCGCGTATCGCGAACCGTCTGTTGCGCCGAGTTCGTGACTTCGCCGAGGTCCGGGCGGACGGCACGATCGACGCCGGTGTGGCTCGGGAAGGGTTGGCCCTGTTCGGGGTCGACGACCGAGGTCTGGACAAGGTCGACCGGGCGATTCTGACGGCGTTGTGCACCACGTTCAACGGCGGTCCGGTCGGGTTGTCGACCGTGGCGATCAGTGTGGGCGAGCAACCCGAAACGGTCGAGGACGTGTACGAACCGTTCCTCATCACGCAGGGCATGATCGCCCGCACGCCACGCGGGCGCGTCGTGCTCGACGTCGCCTACGAGCATCTCGGCCTCACGCCCCCGCGCCGGTCCTCGGGCGCAAGCCTCTTCGACTGAGCGGTTACGCGGTGCCAGGCACCGCGTAACCTGCGGTGGTGCGGATCGACGACTTCGACTACGTGTTGCCCGACGGCCGGATCGCCCAGACGCCGATCGAGCCGCGTGATGCAGCCCGATTGCTGGTCGACCGGGGGAGTGCGTCGCCTGAGCACCGGCACGTCCGCGACCTGCCTGACCTGCTGCGCGACGGCGATCTGCTGGTGCTCAACGAGACCCGGGTGATTCCGGCGCGGCTGAGGCTTCACCGGGCAACGGGAGGAGCGGCCGAAGTGCTGCTGCTCGAGCCGTGGGACGCGGACCGGCGAACCTGGGACGCCTTGGTGCGTCCCGGTGGGAAGCTGCGAGTCGGCGAGCTGCTGTACGCCGGCGAAGCGGCTGTCGTGCGCGTCGGTGAGCGGACTCCGGCCGGCGACACGTTCTGGGTCGAATTGGTCGGTGACGAGAACCCCGTCGTGTTGCTGGATCGGTATGGGGAGATGCCGCTGCCGCCGTACATCGGCGAACGGTTGACGGACCCCGACCGCTACCAGACTGTCTTCGCGCGCGAACCCGGTTCGGCGGCGGCCCCGACCGCTGGCCTGCACTTCACCGCCGAACTGTTCGAACGATTGGCCGCCGCGGGGGTTCGTACGGCGACCGTCGAGTTGGTCGTGGGTCTCGACACGTTCCAGCCGATCAGCACCGAGGATCCCCTCGAGCATCCGATGCACACCGAGCGCTACCGGATTTCGCCGGAAACGATGGCTGCCTGCGAGACCGCTGGCAGGGTGGTGGCCGTGGGGACGACCGCAGTTCGCGCGCTCGAATCGGCCGCACGCTCCGGCGAGCTGTCGGGCCGTACCGACCTGTTCATCCATCGTGGATTCGACTGGCAGTTGGTCGACGCGATGATGACGAACTTTCATCTTCCGAAGACGACGCTGCTGATGATGATCGACGCGTTCATCGGACCACGCTGGCGGGCGCTCTACGAGACGGCGCTCGCCGACGACTATCGCTTCTTGTCGTTCGGTGACGCGATGCTGCTCGACCGACACCTCACCTGACAGACCCGTCGGGGTCGGGCAACGGAGCGGTCGGAGAGGAACAGCCCGCTCGCCGCCACGAAGTCGGTGGACCGGTTGCGTACCATCGGCCCGTGCATCGCAGCTCTCTGCTCCTGGGTGTCGTCGGCGCGCTGCTGCTGGTCGCGAGTTGCTCCGAGGATGCGACCGGACCTGCCGGGGCGTCGATCAGCGCACCGTCGGCCTCGTCGACCTCCGAGGTCGTCGAGGCCGAAGTCGTCGCGTCATCGACCGACGCTCTGACCACCACAACGATCCCGCAGGTCACCGCTGCAGCGATTGCGTCCGAGATCACGGCGGCCGAACGTGGGATTCGAGACACCTCGCTGCCGGACGAATCCGTCGCCGATCTCGGGCGGCGTCAGCAGCAGGCATATCAGCTGCTCGCTCGCAACCCCGACCTCCAAGATGCGGTCACGACCTCGATCCCCGCCGACGTGGCCGACGCGTTCGCGTTCAATGTCGCTGCCCGTCAGGCCGTGGTCGACCACGCCACCGGGAAACCGCCGAGCGAGCCATCGCCGACGTTGCCGGCGTGGACCATCCTCGAACCTCGGCCGATCGACGAGTTGCTCGCGTACTACCAGGAAGCCGAAGTGGCGACCGGTGTGCCGTGGGAGTATCTGGCCGCGATCAACTTCGTCGAGACGCGCATGGGCGAATCGCGGGCGGGTCGTCGGCCGGCGCACTCGGTCCGATGCAGTTCCTGCCGACGACATGGGCGGTCTGCTGCACCGGCAACATCGAAGATCCGCACGACGCGATTCTCGGTGCGGCCGCCTACCTTGCCAGCAAGGGTGCTCCCGGCGACATGGGTGCCGCGCTGTACGGCTACAACCCCAACGCGGGGTACGTCGGCTCGGTCACCGCGTACGCGGCAAACATGATGGCGGATCCGATGGCCTACCGTGGGTACCACGCGTGGGAGGTCTACGTGGGCAGCGCCGCCGGCACCGTGCGCCTGCCGGTCGGATACGCCTCGGACACACCCATCGATGCCATCGACTACGTCCGGGCGCACCCCGATGACACAGCCTGAGACCTGACCGACTCTCCGGAAGGATGGGGTGGCCGTCAGCCCGGTGACGAATTCACCCGAGCGTGGTTGGCGCCGACGATCGCCACAACCATCAGGCAGGGCTCGTCGAACGGATTGCGCCAGGCGTGTCGGGTCCCGTTCTGGATCACGGTGTCGCCCGGGCCGAGTTCTCGCACTGCCCCGTTGTCCAGTTCGAGAACACACCGGCCCGAGACCACGAACTCGTAGTCGACCGTTGCCGTGGTGTGCATCCCCGGATGGTCAGGTTCCAAGTACTCGCCAAGTCCCGGGAGCTTCTCGCCGAACTCGGCAAGCGCTGCGTCGAAGTCCAGGTCGTCGAGCATCGCGACGGAGTCTGGAGCCACGCTGAACAGCCCGAAGCGAAACCCGCCGACCGGGGGGAAGTACGTCGGTGACGGCGGCGCCTCGCCTCTGTCCGGGAAGTGAAGCGGTCCGTCGGCTCCCCAGAGTTGGAAGAACTCTGCCTTCGGGAGCAGGTCGACGGTGACCGGCTCCACGACGTCATCGCTCGCAAACACTGCGTTCCCATTCGAATCGTGGCCAGTGACCACTCGTCGGATTCCCATCGTCATTCCCCCTTCGATCGTGGAGCGCTCACCGTAGTTCGTCGGGGGCTACTCGGATTTCCGAGGTGGCCGAGGTGATCAGTGCGCACCGGCGAGGATGGCGTTGGTGTCGTCGTCGGTCATCGGCGGGCCGATCGGCGTCAGGTCGTGGGCGGCGGCAACTCGGGCCAGTTCATCGGTTGGCGGGAAGACAGGCTGTGGGGGTACGACGCGGGCTTCGGCCGGCACGCCGAGGTCTCGGATCAGGTCGCGAAAGGAGGCGTTGTCGTGCACCAGCAGGATTCGCGCCTCACGATCGCCGACGACCCGGAAGGTGTGGGGCACACCTCTCGGCATCGACACCCAGTGGCCCGGGCCGACGATCGACACGTCGTCTCCGCAGCGCACTGCCATTTCGCCATCGAGGATGTACCAGGTGTCGTCGAGGTCGTCGTGCACGTGGAGCGGCGCCGAGGAGCCGACCGGCAAGGTCATCTCCATCACCACGGTTTTCATGTCGGCGGCGCATCGGTGCTCGACGACCAGGAGGTCGAGGAACCACCATGCTTGCGCCTGCTCGCTGTCCGGACCGTCGATGACTGCTGTGCTCATGTCGTGTCTGCTCTCTGAGGTAGGTTGATCAGGTTTCCTTACAACATAATCGTATGGTAAACTTACGATCATGTCAATCGGCAATCCGAACCGAGGCCCCTACCTGGGCGCGTTGCTGCGCCTCGGCTGGCAGTTCGTCCGCGAGGAGATCTTCGCCGGAGTGCTCGCCGCCGGTTACCACGATCTCAATCCCGCCCACGTCGGGCTGTTCCGCTATCCCACCCTCGACCGGCAGCGCCCCTCGGAGCTCGCAGACCAGCTCCAGATCACGCGCCAGTCCATCAACGACCTGCTCGGTCACCTCGAACGATGCGGGTATCTCACCCGCGAAGCCGATCCGGCCGACGGGCGCGCCCGCGTCATCCAACTGACCGCCAAGGGACGTCGGCTCGAGAAGACGATCAACGCCCAATCGCAAGCAGCGGAACTCAAGATCGCAGAGAGGCTCGGACCACGCTCCTTCGCGCAGCTCCGCGCAGCACTCGAAGAGCTCGCAGGCCTCGCGACCGACGTTGCACCCACCCCCGAAGCCTGAGGTCGCAACCCGGACGACCACGCCCCGGCAACTCTGTGACAGCCCCTGCGTACTGTGCAACGTATGGATTCGGTTGCTGTTGCGGAGCGTGTGGAGCGCATCGTTGCGGTGCGCGATGACGTGTCGGCGTCCGATGATCTGATCGAGTCGGGTCTGGTCGCGGTGCGCGAGGTCCAGGCGTGGGCCGACGCGCAACACGCGGTGCTGGTGGCGAAGCTGTCGTCGGACGGCTTCGCTGAAGCGACGATCGCGGCGAAGCCGCGAAGTCGTCGATCGGCGCCGCCACGAAGTCGACGCAACGCGCGTCGACGTTGACCTCGACTCCGAAGCTCGCCGAGACGCTCGGCGACGGCCAGACCACGGCCGCCCACGTCGATGTGGTCACCCGAGCTGCCGCCCAGTTGCCGGTGGCGCAGCGTGGCGAATTGTTCGAGCGGGCCGATGCGTTGGCGGCGGTGGCTGCCGCCGCACGGTGGAGCAGTTCGCTCGTCGGGTGGCGTTGGAAGCGAAACGGGTCCAGGCCGACGACGGGTTGGACCGGTTGGCCCGGCAACGTCGCAATGTGCGGGCGTCGTCGTGGGTCGATGGCGACGGGATGTGGAACCTGCGCGGCGGTTCGATCCGGTCACCGGGGTACGTCTGTCGGCGAAGTTGGCAGCGACGGTCGAGGCGATGTTCGCCGACAAGGTGCCAGAGGGGTGTCCGGAGGATCCGATCGAGAAACACAAGTTCCTGACCGGCCACGCGCTGATCGCACTCATCGACGGCACCGCCGGGGTGGCCCGGTCGGGACGAGCCGAGTACGTGGTCGTGATCGACGCCGACGCCGATCCCGCCGTCGACGGGCCGGGCCCGGTCGCCGAATGGCCGATCCCCGTCGAGATCCCTGCCCGGGTGCTCGCCGAGCTGGCCGGTGACGCCGACGTCCATGCGGTCGTGGTACGCAACGGTGTCGTGTTGCACGCACCGGGCGAGCTGAACCTGGGACGCAACACACGCTTGGCGAGCCGGGCGCAACGACGGGCGCTGCGTGGCCTGTACCGCGGGTGTGCGATCCCCGGTTGCACGGTCGGCTACGACCGTTGCAAGTTGCATCACATCGTCTGGTGGCGTCACGGCGGAGTCACCGATCTGGACAATCTGATCCCGATCTGTGCACAAACATCACGCCAAGATCCACCACGACGGCTGGGTCATCGAACTCGGACCCCACCGCGAACTCACCCTCCGACTCCCCGACGGCTCGATCCACAACACCGGACCACCAAGCCGACGCACCGCCGCCTGAGCGGCGCTCAGCGATACCGTCGCCGGAATGCATCCGGTCGAGTTCGACGTCGAAGCCACCGATGGGGCCGCACGCGCCGGCACGGCGACGACGGCGAACGGCAGCTACACGACGCCGTTGTTCATGCCCGTCGGCACGCGCGGCGCGATCAAGTACCTGAGCGCGGACGACTACGGGCGCATCGGCGCCCAGATCGTGCTGGGCAACACGTATCACCTGATGCTGCGACCCGGTGCCGAACTGGTCGAACGCTTCGGCGGACTGGGTCGATTCACGGGCTGGGACGGACTCACGCTCACCGATTCGGGTGGCTTCCAGGTGTTCTCGCTCGACCCGAAGGTCGACGACGACGGCGTCACGTTCAAGAGCACCTACGACGGCTCGTCACACCGGTTCACGCCCGAGATCGCCGTCGACGTCCAACAGCGCCTGGGTGCCGACATCGCGATGGTGCTCGACGTCTGCCCGCCGCTACCGAGCCCACCGGAGGTCATCCGTCTCGCGGTGGAACGCACCACCGCGTGGGCGCAGCGTGCCAAGCACGCCCACACGAGGCCCGATCAGGCGCTGTTCGGCATCGTCCAGGGCGGGATCAGTGACACGATGCGTCGCGAGAGCGCGCAGCAGATCGTCGAGATCGGATTCGACGGCTATGGCATCGGAGGGCTGTCGGTGGGGGAGACCCGCGCCGAAATGCTTCCGGCGCTCGCTGCGGCACTCGAACAGCTGCCGACCGATCGCCCGCGTTACCTGATGGGAGTCGGGGATCCAGCGTCGCTCGTCGAGGCCGTGGCGCTCGGTGTCGACCAGTTCGACTGCGTGATGCAGACCCGGCTCGGGCGGCACGGCACGGCCCTCACCTCGACCGGACGGTTCCAGGCCAAGGCGGCCCGCAACACCGAACTCGACGAACCGCTCGATCACGACTGCCCGTGCGAGGTGTGCGCCCGTCACAGCCGCGGCTACATCCGCCATCTGCTGCAGGTGCGCGAGCCGACCGCATCGCGCCTGCTCTCCATCCACAATGTGGCCTGGACGATCGATCTGATGGCCCGGATGCGCACCTCGATCGCTGCTGGCACCTTCGAGCAGCTGCGACGTTCCGTCCTGGATGTGTGGGGTTGACGGGTGCGCCGTCGTCATTGCAGATAGGCTCGCTCGCCGACATGACTGCGCAACTCTCGACCGTGATCGCCAGCTCCTCAAGTGGAGGCGGCAGCGGTGCCATCATCCAGCTCGGCATCCTCCTGCTGATCCCGTTTGCGATGTACTTCTTCATGATCCGGCCGCAGCGGCGCCGGGTTCGGGAGCAGCAGGATCTCCAGCGTTCGATCCAGGTGGGCGACGAGGTCATCACCACCTCGGGCGTCTTCGGCACCATCACGGGCGAAGACGGCGACACCCGGTTCTGGCTCGAGATCGACGACGACGTCCAGATCCGCATCGCCCGCGCCGCGATCCAGGGCAAGGCGTCTCCCGACGGCCAGTCCGAAGCGGCTCAAGCCGACGACGACGATGCCGACGAGCTCGAGTCGGCGAACACCGCCGACGACGACTGACCAACCCGATGCGTCGCCGCCTGTGGACCTCGTTGATCGGCGTCGTGCTGATCGTGATCACCACGTTGGTCTACAACGTGGCAACCGACAACACGCCGATCCTCGGCCTCGACCTGCAGGGTGGTGTGTCGGTCATCCTCGCACCGGTCGAGCCCGCGAGTGAGCAGGACCTGGTCATCATTCGCGACCTGATTCGCGACGAACTCGAGCGCCGTGGCATCGCCGAGCCCGACGTCCGGGTGCAGGGTCAGACGATCGTGGTCGATCTCCCCGGTGTTCGCGACCAGGGCGATGCCCTGAGCGCCGTCGACGTGTCCGGTGTGGTGGAACTCCGCCCGGTCGTCAACTTCGCCGACTGTCCGGCGCCTGCCACCTCTGCACCGACGGGCGCGGTCGGTCAGGACACCGGTTCGACCCTGGCACCGGCCACGTCCGAGCCGGCAGGTTTCCGACGCCCGCAGGCACCTCCCGCCGACAGCATTCCGACGGCTACCACGCCGGCCGACACGACACCGATCGACACGTTGCCGGTCGACACCGTCCCGGGTGACACGGTGCCGATCGGCCCGGTCGTCGACCAACAGGTGCCCGTCACGCCGACCGTGACGGGTGCAGAACTGCTCCCGAACCGCGACGGATCGGTCGTGTGCGTCGGGCCCGCGCAGGGGACCGGCGAGGTGTTCTCGAAGGGCAGCGCGGCGCTGACGCTCGATCAGGGCTTCGGCGTGTCCGTCGGCCTGCGTGGTGACGGTCAGGCCACCTGGAACGCCCTGGCCAACGAGTGCTACAACGCGACACCGACCTGTCCGTCGACACAGCCGGGCCTGCGCGGTCAGATCGCCATCGTCCTCGACGACGTGGTGCAGTCGGCTCCACAGGTGAACCAGCCGAACTTCACCGACTCGGTGGCGATCACCGGCGACTTCTCCAAGTCCGAGGCCGAAGACCTCGTCAGCGTGCTCAACCGTGGAGCGTTCCCGGTGCAGGTCGAGGCCCAGGAGGCTCGAACCGTGTCGGCATCGGCGGGCTCGGATTCGCTGCATGCCGCCATCATCGCCGGGATCGTCGGCATGCTGCTCGTGGTCGTGCTGCTGCTCGCGTACTACCGCTGGCTCGGTCTCGTCATCGTCGGCGGGCTCTTCGTGTGGGCGGGGATGGTGTTCTCCATGGCGTCGTTCGTGTCGGGCTGGACGAACTATGCGCTCAGCCTCGCCGGTGTGACCGGCATCATCGTGGCCATCGGTGTCACCGTCGACAGCTACGTGGTGTTCTTCGAACGGATCAAGGACGAACTCCGCAACGGTCGCACGATCAAGAACGCAGCGCCCCGCAGCTTCAGGATGACCTGGCGGACCATCTGGTCGGCCGACGTCGTCTCGCTGATCGGCGCCATCATCCTGTTCATGCTGAGCGTCGGGTCGGTGCGGGGTTTCGCGCTGTACCTGGGTCTGACGACGATCTGCGACCTGCTCGTCTGCTACTTCTTCACCCGTCCGGCCGTGCTGCTGCTCGCGCAGAGCAAGTTGATGCAGAAACAGGATCACGTCCTCGGCATGAACGTGGCAACGGCATGACCCTCGACAACACGATCTCCAAGTCCGGCCTCGGCCGGCTCGTCAAGGGCCAGACGGCCATCGACTTCTACGGCCATCGACGCATCGGCCTCTACAGCGCGCTGTTCATCGTCGTCGTGACCGTGGTGTCGCTCTTCGCCCAGGGCCTGAACCTCGGGCTCGACTTCGAGGGCGGCAACGCCTGGGACATCCCGGCCGGCGAGACCTTCGGCGTCGCCGAGGCCGAGCAGGTGCTCGCCGACAACGGCATCTCGACATCGGACGCCCGCATCCAGCTGCGCAGCTCGGAGACCACCGACGTCGTGACGGTGCAGGTCGAGGAACTTCCCCGGGACGAGGCAGCCAAGGTGACCGTCGACTTCGCCGACGCCGCCGGTGTCAGCACCGAGGACGTGAGCTTCTCCTTCATCAGTTCCACGTGGGGTGCGGAGATCACCCAGAAGGCGGTTCGCGCGCTGGTGGTGTTCCTCGTCGTCGTGTCGATCTTCATCTCGATCCGATTCGAGTGGCGCATGGCGGTGGCGGCCATCGCGGCCATGGTGAACGACGTCATCGTTGCCGTCGGTGTCTACTCCGTGTTCCAGTTCAACGTGACGCCAGCGACGGTGATCGCCTTCCTGACGATCCTGGGCTATTCGCTCTACGACACCATCGTCGTGTTCGACCGGGTCGAGGAGAACGAAGGCAAGTTCACCGCGGTTCGCATGCCGTACGAGGACGTCGTGAACATCTCGATGAACCAGGTGCTGATGCGGTCGCTGATGACGAGCCTCTCGTCGATCATCCCCGTGGTGTCGCTGCTGATCCTCGGCGCGGGTGTCATGGGTGCCGTCGCCCTCCAGGAGTTCGCGCTCGCCCTGCTCATCGGCATGATCTCCGGCGTGTACTCCTCGATCTTCATCGCCACGCCGTTGTTGGCGGTGCTCAAGCGCGACACCGGACGCAAGACCCGTCGCCAACGGCTCGTCGGTGAAGAGCTCCGGGCCATGGTGATGGGCGCCGGAGCACGCGCCCACATCGTCGCCGACGCCGACGGCACGTCGGTCGAGAGCGAGAACGGCGAACGCGTGCTCGTGTCCATCGGTCAGCCCACCGACCAGTTGCTCACGCACCCGCCGCGTCCGCGCAAGAAGAAGCGCCGCTGATCCCGGTCGGCCCGGGGTCGTCGTCCGCTCGTCGTGGTGGCGGTATCCTCCGACCATGGCAGCCGACTACGGGACCCTTCGGAGCTTCGTTCGCGAGATCAAGGACTACCCGACCGAAGGGGTCACCTTCCGTGACATCACGCCGCTGCTCGGCGACGGCGCCACCTTCGCGGCGGCGGTCAACGGTCTGGTCGACGAGTTCGACCACCTGACCATCGACCGCGTCGTCGGCGTCGAGTCCCGAGGCTTCATCTTCGCCTCGGCGGTCGCCTATCACATCGGGGCCGGGCTGGTTCCGGTTCGCAAGGCGGGCAAGCTCCCGTGGGCGGTCGTACGTGAGGAGTACGAATTGGAGTACGGATCCGACAAGCTCGAGATCCACCGTGACGCGATTCATCCGGGCGAGCGGATCCTGATCATCGACGACGTTCTCGCCACGGGCGGGACCGCCGCCGCAACGGCCCGCCTGGTCGAAACGCTCGGTGGTGTGATCGCCGGGCTGGGATTCGTCATCGAACTCGACGACCTCGGAGGGCGCGCCCAGGTGGGTGAGCGAACCGTGAGGTCGTTGCTTCATTTCTGAGGCCAGCTGATCATGGGGACGGTCGATCGAGTACTTCCCTGGAGGCGACAGCACGTCGAGGTCGCCAACTCCGAGCTGACGCCGCTGCTGGCCTCGTACCGTCGCCGCCACCCGAAGGCGCCGGTGGCCACGATCAGTCGGGCGTACCGGGTGGCGGCCGAAGCTCACCAGTCTCAGATGCGCTCGAGTGGTGAGAGCTACATCAACCATCCGCTCGCGGTCGCCCAGATCGTCGCCGACATCGGCCTCGACGAGATCTCGGTCACCGCTGCGCTCCTCCACGATGCGGTGGAGGACACCGAGATCACCGTGGCCGACGTCGAGCGTGACTTCGGCGCCGAGGTGGCAGCGATCGTCGACGGGGTGACCAAGCTCGAACGGATCCGCTTCGATTCGCGCGAGGAACAGCAGGCGGCCAGCATGCGCAAGATGCTGGTGGCGATGGCCAAGGACCTGCGAGTCCTGGTCATCAAGCTGGCCGACCGACTGCACAACATGCGCACGATCGCCGCCATGCCGCTCGAGAAGCAGCAGCGCATCGCCCAGGAGACGCTCGACATCTATGCGCCGCTCGCCCACCGGCTCGGGATGCAGGAGATGAAGCAGCAACTCGAGGACCTGGCGTTCGCATCGCTCCACCCGAAGCGCTTCGCCGAGCTCGACCACCTGGTCAGCAGCCGAACGCCGGAACGAGACGTCTATCTCGCCAAGACGCTCGCCGAAGTGCGCGCCCGTCTCGACGAACTGGGCATCCACGCCGAGGTCACGGGTCGAGGCAAGCACCTGTGGAGCATCTACGAGAAGATGGTCGTGAAGGGTCGCGAGTTCGACGAGATCTTCGATCTCATCGCGATCCGAGTGGTCGTCGACTCGATGAAGGACTGCTACGCCGCCCTCGGGTCGATTCACGGCCGCTGGCGCCCGGTCGTGGGGCGGTTCAAGGACTACATCGCGATGCCCAAGTTCAACCTGTACCAGAGCTTGCACACCACGGTGATCGGGCCGGCCGGCAAGCCGATCGAAGTCCAGATCCGCACGGTCGAAATGCACCAACGGGCCGAGTGGGGTGTGGCCGCGCACTGGGCGTACAAGGAGGGCTCCGACAAGCCCGCCGACATCGACTGGTTGAGCCGCATCATCGACTGGCAGGAGGAGATCTCCGATCCGGCCCAGTTCATGCAGAGCCTCAAGACCGACCTCGACCAGGACGAGGTGTTCGTCTTCACGCCGAAGGGGCGCGTGATCACGCTGCCCGTCGGATCGACGACGGTCGACTTCGCCTACGGCGTCCACACCGAAGTCGGCCATGCGTGTATCGGCGCCAAGGTCAACGGGCGCCTCGTCTCGCTCGACCACGTGCTCGCCAGCGGTGACAACGTCGAGATCTTCACCTCCAAGGTCGAGACCGCCGGGACCATCGCAGGACTGGTTGACCTTCGTCGCATCACCTCGGGCACGCAACAAGATTCGTCAGTGGTTCAGCCGCGAACGGCGCGTCGACATGGTCGAAGCAGGCCGCGACGATCTGACCTCGGAACTGCGACGCGAGCGGCTGCCGGTGCAGCAGGTGTGGAAGTCGCCGCAGTTGCGCGAGGTCGTCGCCGAGCTCAGCTACGTCGACCTCGACTGCATTGCTCGCGGCCATCGGTGAACATCACGTGTCGGCCAAGTCGGTGGCCCAGCGTCTGGCGCGGGCCTATCAGACCGGCGACGACGCCGTGCAGATGCCCGCAACGATCAGTTCGCCGCGGCGCGAACGCGCAGAGGGTGAACGTTCACGGGTCGGGATCCACGTCGAGGGGCTCGACGACGTGATGGTGCGACTCGCGCACTGCTGCACGCCGATGCCGGGCGACGGCATCATCGGATTCGTCACCAAGGGGCGCGGCGTGAGCGTGCACCGTTCCGACTGCGCGAACGCGGTGTCGTTGATGGCCGAACAGGCGACACGGATGATCGAGGTCGAGTGGGACCACCACGAACAGCGGGGCGCCACGTTCATCGCCGGGGTCGAAGTGGTCGCGCTCGATCGATCGCGACTGCTGCGCGACGTCACCAATGCATTGGCCGATCACCAGGTCAACATCCTCTCGTGCCAGACCGTCACGAGCAGCGACCGCGTCGCCAAGATGCGCTTCGAGTTCGAGTTCGCGAACCCGGGCTACCTCGATGCGGTGATCCGCACGATCAAGGGCGTCGATTCGGTGTACGACGCATATCGCCTGATCCCGGGCGCAGCCACGCCGGTAGCCTGACCGGCCGTGCCAGCGTTCCAGACCAGTCCCGGCATGCGGGACATCCTGCCGCCCGAGAGCGGACGTTGGCGTCGGTTCACCGACGTGTTCGCCGACGTGGTCGAACGTGCCGGATACGGACAGATCATCACGCCGTTGCTCGAGGACCTCGCCGTCTTCACCCGGATCGGTGACGCGACCGACGTGGTCACCAAGGAGATGTACGACTTCGTCGACAAGGGCGAGCGCCACATCGCACTGCGGCCCGAGGTGACGGCGAGCGTCTGCCGTGCCTTTGCCGAGCACCGCCCGACGGTTCCGTGGAAGGTGTTCTACTCCGGCTCCAACTTCCGGTACGAGAAGCCCCAACGCGGTCGGTATCGCCAGTTCGACCAGGTCGGCATCGAGGTGCTCGGCGCCGACGACGCATTCCTCGACGTCGAGGTCGTCGCTCTGGCCTGGGAGTTCTACGCCCGTCTGGGTCTGCGCCAGGTGACGCTCGTCGTCAACAGCCTCGGCGAGCCCGACGACCGCGCCCGCTACGTCGAGGCGCTGCGCGAGTACTTCACGGCCGTGCGCGATCAGCTCAGCGAGCAGTCACGAGCGACGCTCGACCGCAACCCGCTTCGGGTTCTCGACTCCAAACGCGAGCACGATCAGGAACTGATCGCCGGTGCCCCGCAGATCAGCGAGTTCCACAGCGCCGAGGCAGCAGCCCACTTCGCTCTCGTGCTCGACGGGCTGCGGGCCCTCGACATCCCGTTCACGATCGAGCCGAAGCTCGTGCGCGGCCTCGACTACTACCGACGCACGATCTTCGAGTTCCAGGGCGGCACGCTCGACTCCGCGCAGAACGCCCTCGGTGGCGGTGGCCGGTACGACGGACTCGTCGAGGCGCTCGGTGGACCCGCCACGCCCGGTATCGGGTTCGCACTCGGTGTCGACCGCACGTTGCTCGCCTGCGACGACGAAGGCGTGTTCGCGCCCGAAGCCGTCGAGCTCGATGCGTTCGTCGTCGACGTCACCGGCGGGCTCCAGGCCGTTGCCATCACCGCCGAGTTGCGAGCGGCGGGGTTCGCCGCCGACCGGGGGTACGACAACCGGTCGATGAAGGCCCAGATGAAGCTCGCCAACCGCAGCGGCGCCCGGTTCGCCGTGATCATCGGCGCCGACGAACTCGAGGCCGGCACCGTCGTCGTCAAGCCGATGCGCGGCGAGGGCGAGCAGATCGCCGTCGCCCGATCCGAAATCTCCACCCACCTCGCTGTCCACTCCGACCAGAATTGAATCGAACCATGACCGACCACACGACATCCTCCAGCGCGACGACCATGCGCACCCATCTGTGCGGGGAGCTGCGCAGCGATCACGTCGGCCAGACCGTCAGCGTCTGCGGCTGGGTCGGGCGCCGCCGTGAGCACGGCGAGCACCTCGCGTTCGTCGACCTGCGTGACCATTCGGGCATCATCCAGTGCGTCATCAACGACGACGTCGACGTGCGCAGCGAGTACGTGCTGCGGATCACCGGTGTCGTGCGTCAGCGACCGGACGGCACGGTCAACGACGGCCTGCCGACCGGTCAGGTCGAGATCGGCGACTGCCACGTCGAGATCCTTCGTCAGGCGACCCCGCCGCCGTTCCCGATCGATGCCCGCGCCGACGACGTCGACGAGAATGTCCGCCTTCAGCATCGCTACCTCGACCTGCGTCGCGAGCGGATGCAGAAGAACCTGCGGGTTCGCTCGAAGATCAACGCTGCGGTGCGCAACGCCATGGACGCCCAGGGATTCGTCGAGGTCGAGACGCCGATGCTCGTTCCGTCGACCCCGGAAGGGGCTCGCGAGTTCCTGGTGCCGTCGCGCAAGGAGCCGGGCTCGTTCTATGCGTTGCCGCAATCGCCGCAGTTGTTCAAGCAACTGCTGATGGTCGCCGGTGTCGACCGCTACTACCAGATGGCGCGCTGCCTTCGCGACGAGGACCTGCGCGCCGATCGCCAGTACGAGTTCATGCAGCTCGACATGGAGATGAGCTTCGTCACGCAGGACGACGTGCTCGATGCCGTGAGCGAGGCCGTGCTCGACGCAGCCGAGGCGGCGACCGGTGAGCGGCCACAGCAGATCGAACGGATCACCTGGCGCGAGGCGATGGATCGCTTCGGCATCGACAAGCCCGACATGCGGTTCGGGCTCGAGCTGACGGAGCTGACGCCGATCTTCGCCGCCACGGAGTTCAAGGCGTTCGCCGGTGCGGGTGCCATCAAGGGCATCCGGGTCCCGGGCGGCGCGGCCGACTTCGGTCGCAATCAGCTCGACAAGCTCACCGACCGGGCGAAGTCGCTGGGTGCCAAGGGTCTGGTGTGGCTCAAGACGCACCGATGACGGCTTCGACTCGCCGGTGGCGAAGTTCCTGTCGGCCGACGAAGCCACCGCGGTGCGCTCGACGATGGGCGCCGAGGCCGGCGATCTGATCCTCATCGTCGCCGACGAGTGGATGACCACGTGCGAGGTGCTCGGCACCCTGCGCAACGACATCGGCCGCCCACCGGTGCACGAGGGCCCGTACCGCTATGTGTGGGTCGTCGAGTTCCCGCTGTTCGTCGGCGTCGACAAGGAGTCCGGCCGGCCGAAGCCGGGCCACCACCCGTTCACCCGGCCGCACCCCGACGATGTCGACATGATCGAGTCCGACCCGCTGGCGGTCCGTTCGATCGCGTACGACCTGGTGCTCAACGGTTGGGAGCTCGGCTCCGGATCGATTCGAATTCACGAGCCGGACCTGCAGCGGCGCGTCTTTCTCGCCCTCGGGATCTCCGACGAGGAGGCCGAGCGCAAGTTCGGGTTCTTCCTCAACCCGTTCGACTACGGCGCTCCGCCGCACGGCGGGTTCGGGTTGGGCCTCGACCGACTCGTCGCCATCCTCGCCGGCGAGGAGAACATCCGCGAGGTCATCGCCTTCCCGAAGACCCAGTCGGGCACCGACCCGATGACCAACTCGCCGATACCCGGCGATCCCAAGGCACTCGCCGAACTCGGCCTCAAGGTGCTGCCCCCCGCCACCTGATAGTCACCCGAGTGATGAGCGAGTGGCCCTGATACGGGCTCGTCGCTCATCGCTCGGTGCCGCGGGGATCTGGCAGGATCGAGCGATGAGTTTCGACACCGAGATCACCCGTGACGGCGAGCGGCTGGTCGGGCCGCTTCGGGCACCGGCGCAGATGCTGGCCGAGCAGGAGTACGCCGGCCACACGAGCGTGCACGACGAGGAGACCGCCGCGAAGCTCGGCCTCGCCGGCGCGCCGATCGAAGGGCCGACGCACTTCAGCCAGATCGACCCGCTCGCGGTCGAACGCTGGGGCCGGGTGTGGTTCGAGCGCGGGTGCGTCAGTTCGCACTTCTTGAACATGGTGGTGGAGGGCGAGGAGGTCCGCGCTGCACTCGAGCCCGTCACCGCCACCCTGGCGCGCATCAGCGCCGAGAAGGCCGACGGGACGCCCGTGCTCACCGGCACGGCGTCGATCGGGCGTGACGACGCGACCGAACTCGACGAGCGCCGCCATCGGGCTCTCGGTGACCCAGGGAAGCTGCACATCGTCGATCAGCTGGAGCTCGGTATGCGCGTGGCTGTCGACGAGCCCGTCACGATGGGCTTCGACGACCACAACGGGAGCCTCTATCCGTTCACGCTGGCGCAGAAGCTCGCCAAGATCACCGAACCGTCGTCGTGGTACCTCGCCGACGGAGACAGCCCGTGGGGTCGTCCTGTCGTGCCCACCGAGATGATCAGCGTCATCGCGCACCGGTCGAACGCCCACTTCCCCGTGCGCGGCCCGGCGATCGGTCTCTTCATCGACCTCGAAGTCCGCTTCGTCGACGGCCCGGTGTTCGTCGGACAGCCGTACGTGGTCGAGCACACGCTCGTGGGACTCGGCCAGAGCAAGCGGGTCGAGTCGTACTGGACCGAATCGATCCTGACCGACGCCGAGACCGGGGTGCACGCTGCCACGGTGCTGCTCCACCAGGGTGTGTTCAAGGCGTCGTTCGCCGGCTACCCCGCCTGACCGGTTACGCCGGTGCCGGGCACCGGCGTAACCAGGTCAGCGTTCGTCGGGGTAGACGACGCCGAGTTGGGCGCGGATGTCGTCGAGGAGTTCCATCGTCGACACTGTCGTGGCGAGCGAGATCACATCGCTCTCACGGTGGCCGCTGCGTATGCGCTCCATGGCGTGTTGCGCCTCGTGGGCGAGGCCGCGGTTGGGCATGTCGACGTGGACCGGTTCCTCGCCCGCGATGCGAACCGTGAAGCCCGAGGGGAACCAGAAGGGCGGGTCGATGTCGATGCGGCCCAGGGTGCCGTAGGCCGACGCACGCAGGCTGGTCGGCATGTCGAGTGACGTGTGGAACACACCGATCGCCCCGCTCGAGTACGACACCACGCCACCGACGGTGGCGTCGACGCCGGTCTCGCCGAGCGTGCCGATCACCTTCGCCTCGACGGGGTCGCCGGCGAGGAAACGGGCCAACGTGACGGGATAGATGCCGACGTCGAGCATCGCTCCACCGGCGAGATCGGCGCGGCGGTGGCGTCCATCGGGATCGAAGACCGGGATGCCGAAGTTGGCCTCCACGACCTTCAACTCGCCGATCTCACCGTCGAGCACCCGCTGGCGGATCTCGACCACGGCCGGGATGAACCAGGTCCACATCGCCTCCATCAGGAAGCGGTCGTTGCGGCGAGCGGCATCGACCATGTCGCGCGCCTGGCCGGCGTTGAGCGCGAAGGCCTTCTCGCAGAGCACGTGTTTGCCGGCATCGAGTGCGGCGATCGTCATGGCATGGTGATGGCTGTGCGGCGATGCGACGTAGACGATGTCGACCTCCGCATCGTCGAAGAGCGCCTCGTAGCTGCCGTGCGCGTTCGGGATGCCGAAGCGCGCCGCGAAGTCGTCGGCGGCCTGCTGGGTGCGGGATCCCACCGCGACGATTCGGGCATCGGGCAGCCCCGCGAGGGCCTCGCACATGCTGGCAGCGATACCGCCGGTGGAGGCGATGCCCCATCGCATGGGTTCGTGTTCGGTCATGGCCGGACCGTAGCAACGTCATCGCGCGGCCCTGTAACGCTGTCACAGCCCCTGCGTATGGTGAGCGGTGACCGACTCCTCCCGCCCGGCACGACCGAAGGAGCGAGACATGGATGATTCAGAAACACGTGAGACACTGGCGAACGTCGCGTTGTTGCGCGGTGTGGTGCGCGGCGAACCGGTGACGCGGGTGCTGCCGTCGGGCGGTGTGGTCGTGCAGTTCGACGTCTCGACGGCCGTGAGGGCTCGGCGCTCGTCGGCGACCACGTCGGTCCCGGTCGCCTGGGCTGATCCGTCGACCGCGTCGATGGCGTGTGTGGTCGACGGCACCGAACTGGTCGTGGTCGGCACGGTGCAGCGACGGTTCTTCCGGGTGGGTGGCGCCACCCAGAGCCGTACCGAGGTCGTCGCCGACACGGTGATCCCGGTCAGGCGGCGAAAGCAGGTCGAGGCGGCGCTCGACGCTGTCCTCGATCGTCTGGGCGCCCCGTGAGCGTGCGGTGTCAGACGAGGCTGCGGATGACCAGCCCGGTTCGCAGCTTCGGCGTGAAGAAGGTCGACTTGGGCGGCATCAGGGCACCCTCGCGGGCGGTCCGCTCGATCTCGGCCACGCTCACCGGTCGGATCAGGACCGCGGCAACGGCCTCGCCGGAGGTGACGGCGTCGACGACGTGGTCGACCCCGTGCTGATAGGCGACCCGGTGGTCGAGGCCGGCCAGTGCGTACTCGAGCCAGGCGCCGTCGAGCGCCCGCACCGAGTCGAAGGCGCCGGGTCGCGGTGACAGCCATTGTGCAGTGCCGTCCGGGGCGACGAGGCAGAGCACCTCGTCGCCGTCCATCGTGGCAAGCGTGTCGGCGCCGGGAACGCCGGCGTCGGAACGCTCGAACACGGCGTCGAGCGCGGTCGTCAGATCGTCGAACGTCACGTCGTGATAGAGCCGGTGGATCGCCTCGACCGACAGCTGGTCGGCCACGAGTTCGTTGACGAAGGCCAGTGTCTCGTCGGCGGGCGACGGCTGGTCGGCATTGCCGGCGCGAACCTCGTCGCGGTAGGTACGGCTGATGCCGTAGCGATGGTGACCGTCGGCGATGAGGACGTCGTCGGTGGCGATCAGCGCGGCGATCGCCTCGATCCGCGCCGGATCCGACACCCGCTCGACCACGTGCTCCACACCGTCGACGGTCACCGAACTCAGCGGCTCGCCCGGCGCGGCGAGCAGGTCGGTCAACCCCGTGGCGAGCGAGAGGCCCCAGACGGGCGACATGTTGGCGCGTGTGGCCCGCGTGAGATCGAGCCGGTCGGTCGAGGCCTTGGGCGTCACCCGCTCATGGGGGAGCACGCCGCCCGCGCCCTCGTCGACGACCTCGAGCCCTCCCAGCACGCCGGCGATGTCGCGTGGGGCCCCCGTCGCGTCGGTGAAGCGCATGCGATAGATCGTGAAGGTCGGGGCGTCGTCGTACTCCATCACTCCGGCGTCGACCCACTCGTCGAGTGTGTTCGCGGCGTCGAGGTACCGGTCGGCGCCACGAGCCTCCTGGGGCACGTCGACGTGGGTGATGTTGAATCGACTTCGCGCTCCCAACTCATCGAGGTCGGCAGCGGACAACACGTCGTACGGCGGGGCGATGAGATCGTCGATCGATCGGTCGCAATAGCGCAGGGCGGGGAACGGAGTGAATCGCGGCACGACGACAGGATGCCATCGTCGACCCCCCATCCTGCAACGATCGCGCCCGTGGACAGTCCTCGAGACCCCTCGGAGCGCATCGACACGGTCCTCTGCGACCTCGATGGCGTGGTCTGGCTCGCCCATGAACCCATCGCTGGATCGGTCGAGGCGATCGCCGACATGCGGGCCGCTGGTCGCCGAGTGATCTTCGTCACCAACAACTCCATGGCTGTGCGCGCTCATCACGAAGCGACGCTCGCCGCGATCGGGATTCCGGCGGCGGGTGACGTGGTGAGTTCCGCGATGGCGGCGGCGCTGCTGGTGCGACCGGGCGAGCGGGTGCTGGTCGCTGGTGGCGCCGGCGTCGTCGAGGCGTTCGAGGAGCGAGGCGCCGACGTCGTCCTCAACAACGCAGCGGTGAACCCCGTCGGCTTCGACGCAGTCGTCGTCGGCTTGCACCGCGAGTTCGACTTCGAGCGATTGTCGGTGGCGTCGGCGGCGGTGCGTGCCGGAGCCCGCTTGATCGGCACCAACACCGACTCGACGTATCCGACGCCGACGGGTTTGCAGCCGGGGGGCGGCTCGATCCTCGCCGCAGTTGCGACCGCGGCGGGAGTCGAGCCGGTCATCGGCGGCAAGCCGCACGCTCCGATGGCCGAACTCATCGCGCAGTTGCTGTCGACCCCGCAGCAGGCATTCGATCCCACGCGGACCGTGATGGTGGGCGACCGCGCGGAGACCGACGGATTGTTCGCTCAACGGCTCGGGTGTCGTTTCGCGCTCGTCCGCTCGGGCGTGTCGCAGCCTGGCGCTGTCGTGGACGACGGGATCGCCGTCGACTTCGACCTCGCCGATCTCGCGTCTCTGGCGCGTCTCGTGTCGGCCGCTGAGCAGGGGCAGTAGCCTGGCCTCATGGAAAATACGACATTGCAACGACTGGTCGACGCAGGCGTCGAATTCAGCAACATCTCGCGCAAGCAAGCCGAGTCGATCGTTCAGTCGATGGTGAAGGCCGGCGAGGTTCGGCGCGACGACGCCGAGAAGGCGGTCCAGACGCTCCTCGATCGTGGTCGTGAGACCTCGGAGCGCCTCACGGAGAGCATCCAGAGCGAGTTCTCCAAGCAGATCAACTGGCTCTCAGAGCGCTTCGACGAACTCGAGGATCGTTTCGAGGAACTCGCCGAGAAGATCGCCGAGCGCGTCAAGGCCGAGATGAACAACGCCACCGGCGCGAAGAAGGCTCCGGCCAAGAAGACCGCCGCCAAGAAGGCTCCGGCCAAGAAGACTGCCGCCAAGAAGGCTCCGGCCAAGAAGACTGCCGCCAAGAAGGCTCCGGCCAAGAAGGCTGCCGGCCAAGAAGACTGCCGGCCAAGAAGACCGCCGCCAAGAAGGCTCCGGCCAAGAAGGCCGCTGCTGCGGGCACATCCGCCGGCTGATCAGTTCGTGGCGGCTCGTCGACGGCTCGACGCCGAACTCGTTCGACGTGAGCTGACGGCGAGCCGCACCGAAGCGCAACACCTCATCGCGGACCATCGTGTGCTGGTCAACGGTGCGGTTGCCGACAAGGCATCTCGTCAGGTCGCAGCCGGCGACGCCCTCGTGATCGAGGGCCCTCCCGCCCGATTCGTCGGGCGCGGCGCCGAGAAGCTCGATCACGCGCTCGCGGTCTTCGACGTCGACGTGACGGGCCGGCGAGCCCTCGACGTCGGTGCATCCACGGGCGGGTTCACCGACTGCCTGCTCCAACGAGGCGCCGCTCACGTGATCGCTCTCGACGTCGGGCATGGTCAGTTGCACGAGCGTCTCCGCGCCGACGAGCGGGTCACCAATCTCGAACGCTGCAACGTGCGTCACGCCGATCTCGGCACGATCGGTGAACCCGTCGACGTCGTCGTCGGTGATCTGTCGTTCATCTCGTTGCGGCTCGTGATTCCGATCCTCACGCGTCTGTGCCAACCTGGGTCACCGATGATCCTGCTCGTCAAGCCGCAATTCGAAGCCGGTCGTCAGGAAGTCGACAAGGGGCGCGGGGTGATCACCGATCCGGTCGTCCACGAACGGGTGCGCGGCGAGGTCGGCGACGCCCTGCATGCGGCCGGATGCGACATCGTGGGGTGGACGACATCACCCATCACCGGCGCCGACGGCAACGTCGAGTTCCTCGTCCATGCACGCTCTGCGGCCGTCTGATGGAGGCCATCGCCCTGGTGGCCCATCACGAACGGACCACGGCCGGTCACTATGCGCTCCAGGCGCAGATGTGGTGTCGTGATCGTGGCATCGAGTTCTGGATGCCCGACGATGATGCCGTCGCCCTCGATCTCGCCGACCTCGCGAGCGCGAGGCCCCTGAGCGAAGCCGATCTGGTCCTGAGCCTCGGTGGGGACGGCACCATGCTTCGCTCGGTCCGGCTGCTCGAAGGTGCAGCGGTGCCGCTGCTGGGCGTGAACCTGGGTTCGCTCGGCTATCTCACCGAAGTCGAACCCGATCGCCTCGACGAGGCGCTGACGAAGATCGCCGGCGGCGCGGTCACGGGCAGCTGGCACCTCGATGAACGGATGATGCTCGACGTCGCCGTCAACGGTGTCCACGTGGGGCGAGCCCTCAACGAGGCAGTCGTCGAGAAGGCCGTGTCCGGGCACACCGTGCGACTGCTGGCGCGCATCGACGGTGAACCGTTCACCTACTACGCCGCCGACGGGCTCATCGTGGCCACACCGACGGGGTCGACTGCGTACTCGCTCTCCGCGCGCGGACCGATCGTGTCGCCCCGCCATCGAGCGATGCTCCTCACGCCCGTGTCGCCGCACATGCTGTTCGATCGCACGCTCGTGCTCGATCCCTCCGAGGTGATCGAGATCGAGGTGTCGGGGCATCGGCCCGCCGAGCTCACGCTGGACGGGCGGGCAGCAGGCGCCCTCGATGACGGTGACGTCGTGCGGTGTGCACCGTCGGACGCGACCGCCAACTTCGTGCGCTTCGGTGGTGAGCGGTACCACCAGATCCTCAAGGCCAAGTTCGGCCTCGCCGACCGCTGATGCTGACCGAACTGCACATCGAGAATCTCGGCGTCATCGAGCGCATCGAGATCGTCCTCGGCCCGGGCCTCACCGCGCTCACCGGGGAGACGGGCGCCGGCAAGACCATGCTGGTCGAGGCGATCGAACTGTTGGTCGGGGGCCGGGCCGATGCGTCGATGGTTCGTCACGGTGCCGACCGAGGCACGTGTCGACGGTCGCCTCATCACACCCGACGGCACGGAGACGGTGCTGACGAGGGTGATTCCGACGTCGGGCCGATCACGGGCGTACGTCAACGGTCGGCTGGCCACGGTCGCGTCGCTCGCCGACGCAGCCGCCGATGCCGTCGACCTCCACGGCCAACACGCCCACCAGTCGCTGCTGTCGGCGGCGACACAGCGCGCCGCGCTCGACGAGTACGGAGCCATCGATCTCGCACCGCTGCGTGCCGCGCGTGCGCGGCTCACCGAGATCGACGCAGAACTGGCAGCGCTCGGAGGCGACGAGCGTGCTCGGGCGAGAGAGATCGATCTGCTGCGGTTCCAGGTCGACGAGCTCGATGCCGCCGACGTCGCCGACGCAGGTGAGGACGAGCGTCTCGATGCCGAGGAGTCGATACTGGCCGACGCGACGGCTCATCGCGAGGCCGCGGCCTCCTCGGTCGCTTCGATGTCGGACGACGGGGGAGCTCACGATGCGATCGCCGTGGCGCTCGGAGCGCTCGACGGACGTTCACCGTTCGCCGAGCAGGTGACACGGCTGCGGGATCTGTTGGCCGAACTCGACGACGTGGTCGGTGAGATCCGCGGGAGCGGGAGAGCGGATCGACGAGTCGCCCGAGCGACTGGCCGAGATCCGTGAGCGACGCCAGCTGCTCAAGAATCTGCGCCGGAAGTACGGAGACGACTTGGCGGCAGTGATGGCGTTCCACGCCGAATCGGCCGATCGGCTCGCCGAACTCGAACGGTTCGACGAACGCGCCGCAGAACTCGACCGGGCGCGCCAGGATGCACTCGCGGCGGAGCTGGTTGCGGCCGAGGCCGTCGGGCGGCGCCGTCGCGAGGTCGGCCCGCTGCTCGCTTCGGCCGTCGAGGCGGAGTTGCGTCGGTTGGCGATGCCCCATGCGTCGGTCGGCGTCGAGATCGGTGACCATCCCGACGATCACCCGGGCGATCGGGTCCAGTTCCTCCTGGCAGCGAACCCCGGCTCGCCGCTCCTGCCGCTGACCCGGGTTGCGTCCGGCGGCGAACTGGCCCGAGCGATGCTCGCACTGCGGCTGGTGCTGTCTCATGCCTCGAACCGGTCCGAGGATGGCCGCACGCTGGTGTTCGACGAGGTCGATGCCGGAATCGGTGGAGCGGCCGCGCAAGCGATCGGCGATGCGCTGGCGCAGCTGGGCGAGGTCGCATCAGGTGCTCGTGGTGACACACCTCGCCCAGGTGGCCGCTGCCGCCGAGGTGCAGGTCTCGGTCGCCAAGATCGGTGCGCGACGGCGAAACGTTCGCGCACGCCGCGCCGATCGAAGGAGCGGATCGTGTCGTCGAGGTCGCTCGGATGCTGTCGGGTTCCAACACCGACTCCGCGCTCGAACATGCTCGCGAGCTCCTCGATCGCTGAGCCGCGAGCAGAATCGCGTGATTGATTCGCGAGATGGCACGGGGGACTCGGCCCGGCGGGGTATGGTGATCTCCCGTCATGGTGTCGTGCGGACATCGGGAATCGAGACGGAGGATTGGCAGATGCCGAAGCACATTTTCGTGACGGGAGGCGTTGCCAGCTCGCTCGGCAAGGGCCTGACCGCGTCGTCGCTCGGACGGCTCCTGAAGCTGCGGGGTCTGCGGGTCACGCTCCAGAAGCTCGACCCGTACATCAACATCGATCCGGGCACGATGAATCCGTTCGAACACGGCGAGGTGTTCGTCACCGACGACGGCGGCGAGACCGATCTCGACCTCGGACACTACGAGCGCTTCATCGACGAGAACCTGTCGCGCAACTCCAACGCCACCACCGGCTCGATCTACCAGGCGGTGCTGGCCGCCGAACGCCGCGGTGACTACCTCGGCAAGACCGTTCAGGTGATCCCCCACATCACCGACGAGATCAAGCGCCGTGTGCAGCGGGTGGCCCACGACGACGTCGACGTGGTGATCACCGAAGTCGGCGGCACCGTCGGCGACATCGAGATCCTGCCGTTCCTCGAAGCGATCCGCCAGTTCCGCAACATGGTCGGACGCGACAACGTCTGCTACATCCATGTCACGCTCGTGCCGTTCATCGGCCCGTCGGGCGAACAGAAGACCAAGCCCACACAGCACTCGGTGACCGAGCTGCGCAGTCGCGGCATCCAGCCCGACGTGATCGTCTGCCGAAGCGAAGCGCCGCTGTCCGACGATCTGAAGCGCAAGATCTCCAGCCTCTGCGACGTCGAGGAGCGTGCGGTCGTCAATGCCGCTGACGCCAAGAACATCTACGAACTGCCGTTGATCCTGCACGACGAGGGCCTCGACGACTTCGTGTGTGAGCTGTTGCGTCTCGACGGCCGGCCGGATCTGACGTACTGGGAACAGTTCGTCGCCAAGGTCGAGGCAGCCACGACGCCCGTGCGGATCGGCCTCATCGGCAAGTACATCGAGCTGCCCGATGCGTACCTGTCGGTGGTCGAGAGCCTCAAACACGCCGGATTCCACCATGGGGCCGACGTCGAGATCGTCTGGATCCAGTCCGAGACGGTCGAGGGTCTGCTCGCCGCCGGGCAACTCGATCACCTGGACGGCATCGTGATCCCCGGTGGCTTCGGGTACCGGGGTGTCGAGGGCAAGATCGCAGCCGCCCGCTACGCCCGTGAGGAGGGTGTGCCCTGTCTCGGGCTGTGTCTCGGCCTGCAGGCCATGACGATCGAGTTCGCCCGCGACGTGGTCGGGCTGGTCGACGCCAACTCGACCGAGTTCGACCCCACCACCCGCCATCCGGTCATCGATCTGATGTTGGAGCAGCGTGGCATCGAGGACAAGGGCGGCACCATGCGGCTCGGGGCCTACTACGCCGTGCTCGCATCGGGCTCGCAGGTGGCTGCTGCCTACGGCGAACCGGTCGTGAGCGAACGTCACCGTCACCGTTACGAGTTCAACGAGCGGTACCGTGGCCAACTCGAGGAAGCGGGACTCTGGTGCTCGGGGACGTCGCCCGACAACCGTCTCGTGGAGTTCATCGAACTGCCCGGCCATCCCTTCTGGGTGGGGACGCAGGCGCACCCCGAGTTCAAGAGCCGACCCGATCGACCACATCCGCTGTTCCGCGAACTGATCGCAGCAGCGCTGGCGCGCCGGGCCGTCACCGATCCGGCGCCGGTTGTCGATCTCGCCGACGCCGAGACGGTTGCGTCGTCGGAGCCGTCGTTGTCGTCGTGAACGACGACGCTGCCTTCCGACGAGTGTCGGAGTCGGTGATCCACGAGGGACACGTCTGGAATCTGGCAGTTGCCGAGTTCGAGGCGCCCGACGGTTCAATGTTCCGGCGTGACATCGTCCGGTCGCCGGGCGCCGTCGGTGTCGTGCCGCTCGTGTTCGATGCCGAGGGCAACCCGTCGGTCGTGCTCGTGTCGCAGTATCGGCCTCCGTACGAGCGGACCGTGATCGAGATTCCGGCCGGAATGCGCGATGTCGAAGGCGAGGACACTGCCGAGGTGGCGCGGCGCGAACTGATCGAGGAGGCCGGCCTCGATGCCGAGCATCTCGACCTGCTGATCGAGATCCTGCCCTCGCCGGGCATGACCGATTCGGTGACGACGCTCTATCTCGCAACCGGATGTACGCCGGTGCCGCACGATCGCCATGGCCCGGAAGAGGAACACATGGAGCTGCTCCACCTGCCGCTCGACGAGGCGATTGCGATGATCGAGCGGAGCGAGATCACCGACGCCAAGTCCGTGGTCGGATTGCTCCTGACCGAGCGCCGTCTGCGCGCCTCGGATCACCCGTCGAGCGTGAGCTGAGGCGGGGCGACGATCGCCCGATGCTGCCGCTCGAGGTCGAGGAGTTCCTGTCGTGGATGGTCGCCGAGAAGGGGCGGGCGCCCAACACCTTGGCGGCGTACCGACGTGATCTCAGTGCCTACTGCGTGTGGCTCGACGCGCACGGCTCGACGCCGATCGACGTGGATCACCAGCAGCTGGTGGCGTTCGTGGGGGAGCGACGCGCCGCCGGCGGGGCCACCTCGTCGATCGCCCGCCAGCTGGCGGCCATCAGGATGCTGCATCGCTATCTGTCGATCGAAGGGGAGCGACGTGACGATCCTGCCGCCGATCTCGAGGGTGTCCGGGTGCCGGCCGGCATCCCCAAGCCACTCACCGAGGCCCAGGTCACCAGCCTGATCGATGCCATCGTGGTCACCGAACCGGTCCACCGGCGTGACCTTGCGCTGATCGAACTGCTCTATGCCACCGGGGCGCGCATCTCCGAAGCAGTCGGGCTGTCGATCGGTGAGATCGATCTCGATGCCCGGCTCGTGCGGCTGTACGGCAAGGGGTCCAAGGAGCGGATCGTTCCGTTCGGGTCGAGTGCGGCCGCGGCACTCGACGACTGGTTCTCACCGAGTGGGCGCGCCGCGCTGATGCCCGATCAGTGGCGGTCGCGCGACGACGCCGAGGCGGTGTTCCTCAACACCCGCGGCGGCCGACTGAGCCGCCAGGCTGCGTGGGCCGTGGTCAAGAAGTACGGAACTCGCGCCGGCGTCGGCGGGGAATTGTCGCCTCACGTGCTCCGCCATTCGTGCGCCACCCACCTGCTCGACCACGGAGCGGACCTGCGGGTGGTGCAGGAGATGCTCGGCCACGCGTCGATCTCGACGACGCAGATCTACACCAAAGTGAGCCAGGAACGTCTGTGGGACGTCTACCGTTCGGCGCATCCCCGGGCCACACTGGTTCGATGAGCAGCGCTCACCCGGTCACCAAGCTCTGGCACCTGGCCGCCCGATTCGTCACGTCGTTGCCTCCGACCCCGCCGACGGTCGACGACGAGGTGTGGGTCGATGATCATCTGCTGACCGGCGAGCGGGCGTTGTGGGTGCAGCTGTCGAATCAGGATCGACGACACAGCGCGGCGGTCGCTCATCGGTTCGTCGAGTATCGGCCTGATGCCACTCGGGCGGAGATCGCCGGCGCGATCCTGCACGACGTGGGCAAGATCGAATGCGGGCTGGGAACGTTCGGGCGCGTCGTCGCGACGCTCGTCGGACCGCGGACCCGGTCGTTCCGCGCGTATCACGACCACGAGGCGATCGGTGCGGCGATGGCCCAGCAGGCCGGCTCCGATCCCGCCACCGTCGAACTGATCGCCCAGTGCGGGCCGGCGTTCGATGCGCTCGACGCATCGGATCACGCCTGAGCCCCCATAACGATTGACAAAGGGTTGCGGTTGACAAATGGTTGCGGTTGACATGTGGTTGCGGTACGGTGGATGCATGTCGATCGTGGATGCCGTGGCAGAGGACGTGGTAGTGAGAACGGGTGGCGACGCGGACATGCTCAGGCGGATCGTCGACCGCCTGGACCACCAGTTGAACGCGAGTCCGCTGCAGCGCACGGTGCGACTGTGGGACATCTCGGCGACGCAACTCGCCGAGATGTTCGCCATCAGCAGGCAGGCAGCGTCGAAGTGGCTGGCCGACGGCGCGCCGGCGAGTCGGCGCGATCAGGTCGCACTGCTCGGGCAGGCGACGGATCTGCTCGACCAATGGGTCAAGCGGGAACGGATACCGGCGGTCGTACGTCGCCCGGTCGAAGTACTCGGTGGCCGTACTCGGCTCGAGGTCGCTCTGGCCGGGGAGTTCGAGTTGCTGCGTGACGAGTTGTACGACACGTTCGATCTCACCCGCATTGCACCGTGATCGCCACGCAGGTGCCCGACCGCCATGTCTGGTTGCGCATCACCCGCCCGCACTACGCCGACCCGTTCGACCCGACCTTCGCGCAGCGTCGAGGTGGGCGCTGGAATCCACCCGAGTCATGGCCGACGCTGTACCTGAACGAGGACCTCGCCACCGTTCATGCGCAGGTCAGGCATCTCTTCGCCGGCCGCGGCATCGAGCCCGACGACCTCGACGACGACGCGCCGATCCGGCTCGCAGCCGCGACGTTGCCGAGTCGCCAGCGCGTCGCCGATGTGATCAGCGCGGCCGGTGTCGAGTCGGTGAGTCTCCCGGAGACGTATCCCGTCGACGTCAGCGGGGAGCCGTTCGGTCACGAGGTGACACAGGCCATCGGAGTACTGGCGCACGACGCCAACCTGCGCGGCGTGTGGTGTCGTTCGGCCTCCGGGGTCGGGCACGAACTCGCATGGTTCCCCGCGGCTCGCTCGCACGCAACAGCAGTCTGGTCGGCGCCGAAGCCGTACGGCCAGTGGCGTCACGCAACCAGCCTCGCGTGAACCCGAGCGCTGTCACGCGCCCGGCAGGAGGCTTCGGACCCGGTGAGTGTTGACCACGGCGCGAAGGAACATCCACGCGGTGAGCCCCATCCAGATCCCTGCGATGCCGAGTGACGGGACGGCGAGCACGGCGACTCCGATCGGCACGATGGCCACGAGGTATCCGAGCGCGGCGCGTCCGAGGAATCGGTAGTCGCCGGCGCCGATCAGCACACCGTCGTCGGCGAACGCCACCGCGCCGGGGAGCAGGAGCACGGCGAGGAACAGCAGCGCAACCGTGGCGCGATCGGTGACGGCGTCGTCACTCGTGAATGCGAGCGGAAGCACGGGTGACACGAGGGCGAGGACCGCGGCGATGACCGCTGCGGCCATGAGCGACAGGACAACGACTCGGCGGGCGATCTCGGAGGCTTCCCCGCCGCGTTGCCCGAGGTCCTCGGCCACGAGCGTCTGCGCCGGAATGGCGAGGGCGTCGAGGACGAGTGCCAGGAACAGGAACATCGCCATCGCGACCTGATGCGCGGCCAACGTCGCCTCGTCGACGCGTGCCGCCACCGCCGTGGCCCCGGTGAACACCACGAGCATCGAACCCACCCGCAGCAGCAAGTGCCGTCCGGCGGTCAGCAGTGGAGCCATCTCGGCGCGGTTCGGTCGGCGATTGCGGGCCTGCATCAGCCGGTGGCGAACGACGATCAGGAACGCGGTTCCCGCCCCGGCCTGGGCGATCACGGTCGACCATGCAGCTCCGGCCACCCCCATGTCGAATCCGAACACGAGCACCAACTCGATCAGCAGGTTGGCGATATTCGAGGCGAGGAGGATGACCAACGGTGTCCGGTAGTCCGACGCACCTCGTTGGAGGCCCTGAACTGCGAGGGCGAGCAGCACGAACGGCACGCCGAGGGCAGAGATTCGCAGGTACTCGACAGCCACCTCGAGGACCTCGCCGTCGGCTCCGAGCAATGCGGCCAGTGGGCGAGCGCCGATCATCAGCACCGGGACCGCAACGGCGGCGACCATCAGCGACAACCACACGGCCTGGACACCGACCTCGGCGGCCTCAGCGTCGCGCCCGGCTCCGATTCGGCTCGCCACCCGTTCGGTCGTGCCGTAGGTGAGGAAGTTCGATCCTGCCACCACCAGGGCGAGTATCGCGATGGCAACGGCGAGTCCCGCCAGCCGATCGGTGCCGAGGCGCCCGACGATTGCGGTGTCGACCAGACGGTAGAGGGGCTCGACGGCGAGCGTGCCGAGTGCCGGCAGCGCCAGCGCGAGGATTCGCCGGTCGATCGGTGCGGCGGAGCGGATCAGGATGGCGGTGTCGCGGGGAGGAGGCCGATGTTGGCGTGGGCGCGCTCGAGCGTGGCGGAGGCGACCTCTCGGGCCTTGTCGGCGCCCACGCGCAGGAGGCGAGCGAGTTCGCCGGGATCGTCCATCAGTTCGTGGTAGCGGGCCCGGATCGGGTCGAGTACGGCGAGCACGGCCTCGCCGGTGCCGACCTTGAGCGCCCCGTACTGCTCGTACTCCTCGGCGACCGCCTGCGGTGTGCGGCCGGTGACGGCAGCGTTGATCTCCAGCAGGTTGGCGACGCCGGGCTTCGCGGCCCGGTCGTAGCGCACGGCATCGGGACCGGTGTCGGAGTCGGTGACGGCGCGCTTGAACTTCTTCATCACGGCCGTCGGCTCGTCGACGAGATAGACGCATCCGGCGTCGGAATCGTCGGATTTCGACATCTTCGAGGACGGATTCTGCAGGCTCATGACCCGGGCGCCGGCTGCAGGCGTGACCGCCTCGGGCACCACGAAGGTCTCACCGAAACGGTGATTGAAGCGGATCGCGACATCACGGGTGATCTCGACGTGCTGACGCTGGTCGTCGCCGACGGGCACCTCGTCGGCGTCGTACAGCAAGATGTCGGCGGCCTGCAGCGCCGGGTACGTGAACAGGCCCGCCGAGATGAACTGGTGCTCGCGTTTGGCCGTCTTGTCCTTGAACTGGGTCATCCGTGACAGCTCGCCGAAGCTCACGGTGCATTCCATGATCCAGCCGAGTTGGGAGTGCTCGGGCACGTGGCTCTGGACGAAGATCGTGGCCGCATCGGGGTCGAGCCCGATGGCGAAGAACATCGCAGCGAGCGACATGGTCTGGCGGCCGAGCACGTCGGGCTCCTCGGTGACGGTGAGCGCATGCAGGTCGACGATCCCGTGGAATGCATCGCAGGTGTGCTGCCCGGCGACCCAGTTCCGGAGCGCACCGAGGTAGTTGCCGAGATGCACGTCGCCGGTCGGCTGCATGCACGACAGCACACGTGTCGTCGAGTTGCTCACGGGGTCGGTCACGGGCGCCGACGATACCCCGTCGGGCCCCCGGCGCTCCGGTAGGTTGTGCGGCAATGGCCCTGGACCCTTCCACCCACGTCGTCTCCACCCCCGTGTACGAGGGACCCTTCGACATGCTGCTGCAGCTGATCCTGCGCGAGCAGGTCGACATCTACGAAGTGAACCTGTCGCACATCGTCGACGCCTATCTCGTCGAGATCGAGAAGATGCAGTTCCTCGACCTCGACGTTGCCACGGGCTTCCTGCTCATCGCAGCGACGCTCGTCGAACTCAAGGCCCGCCGCTTGCTGCCGAACATGACCGACATCGATCTCGACGACGAGCTGGCGCTGTGGGAGGAGCGTGACATGCTGCTCGCCCGACTCCTCGAGGCCAAGACGTTCAAGGACGTCGCCCAGGTGTTCTCCCGCCTCGCCGACGATGCCGATCTGTCGTTCCCGCGCGTGGTCGGCCCCGACGAACGCCATGCCGACGTCGTGCCCGACATGCTCGAAGGCACCAGCGTCACGAGCCTGCGCAACGCAGCGATTCGGGCGCTGACGCCCAAGCCCGTGCCCGTCGTCGACCTCTACCACGTCAATCCGATCACCACGACGGTGGCCGACGCGGTGGCCGAACTCATCGACGAACTTCCTCGCGCCGGACGCATCACCTTCCGACGTCTGACCGCCGACTTCGCCGATCGCATCGAGGTCATCATCCGGTTCCTCGCTGTGCTCGAGCTGTACAAGCAGGGCGCAGTCGAGCTCGACCAGCCCGAACGCTTCGGCGACATCGAAGTCATCTGGACCGCGGACGCCGAGTTCGACACGGCGTCGATCCTCATCGACGCGTACGAGGGCTGAGAACATGTCGGACGAACTCGGCGACGCACGACCGGTTCGCGGGCGAACCCGTCGACGATCGGGTCGCCGAGTACAAGCGGGCGATCGAATCGATCGTGCTGGTCGCCCACGACCCCGTTCCCGCCGAACTGCTCGCACAACTGCTCGAAGAGCCGACCGTCATGGTCGAACAGTGGTGTGAGGAACTCGCCGAGTCGTACGTCGCGGCCGCTCACGGGTTCGAGTTGATCCACATCGCCGGCGGGTGGCGCTATCAGACCGCGAGCGATCTGACGCCGTACGTCGAACGCTTCCTGCTGCACGACCAGCGCGCCCGGCTCTCCGGCGCCGCGCTGGAGACGCTGGCGATCGTCGCCTACAAGCAGCCGATCTCGCGCGGCCAGATCGCCTCGATTCGTGGCGTCGATCCCGATGGGGTCATTCGCACGCTGCAGGCCCGCGGCTACATCGACGAGGTCGGACGCGACGACGGGCCCGGCCAAGCGGTCCTGTTCGGCACCACGGGCACGTTCCTCGAGAAACTCGGCCTCGCCTCGCTCGACGACCTGCCGCCGATCGCCGAGTTCATCCCGAGCGCCGAGGTGATCGAAGCACTCGAAACCGGCCTGCGGATCACGCCGGTCATCGAGGTGTCGACGAATACGCCGGCGGCGCACGATCAGACCACCGAACCGTGACCGACCACCCGCCCGAGCCGCCACTGTGGGAGCAGATGGCCGCAGCCAGTGCTGCGCTGCCGCAGGGCGAACGCCTGCAGAAGGTGTTGGCAGCCACCGGGTACGGCAGCCGTCGAGTGTGCGAAGACCTGATCGCCGCCGGTCGGGTGACGGTCAACGGCACCGTCGCCGTTCTCGGCCGTCGCGTCGATCCCGACGTCGATCGGGTCGAGGTCGACGGTGCGCCGATCGGCGTGCGCCCCGGGCTGGTCTACTACCTGCTCAACAAGCCCGTCGGCGTGATCACGACGGCCCGCGACACCCACGGGCGACAGACCGTGCTCGATCTCGTGCCGAGCGACCCACGCGTCTTCTCGGTGGGTCGCCTCGACGTCGACACCGAGGGGCTGCTGCTGCTCACCAACGACGGCCAGTTGGCGAACCGGATCGCCCATCCCTCGCACGGCATCGAGAAGGAATACCTCGTGGAGGTGCGAGGCGGACCGGTGTCGGCCGGTGCCTTGCGGTCGTTGCGCGAGGGCGTGGAACTCGACGACGGGATGACGTCGCCGGCCAGAGTGTCGCAGCCGGATCCCGGTGTCCTTCGACTCGTCATCCACGAGGGCCGCAACCGTCAGGTGCGCCGCATGAGCGAAGCCGTTGGGTACCCGGTCCATCGTCTCGTGCGTACCCGCATCGGCCCGATCGTCGACCGAACGTTGCGTCCGGGGCAGTGGCGCGATCTCACCACCGACGAATGGCGGGCCCTGACCGAGGCGGTCGCCGATGCGTCCGCCAGTACGCTCGAAGCCCGTGAGTGATGCACGGCGAGCGAATGTCATCGGCCTCGGGCTGATCGGCGGGTCGGTCGCGCTCGGGCTTCGCAACCTGGGCTGGCACGTGAGCGGTGACGACGTCGACCGAGGCCACCGCGCAGGCCGCGATCGAGCGCGGTGTCGTCGACGAACTGGGCCTGGATCCGACTGCCGAGATCACGTTCGTCGCGGTTCCCGTGCTGGCTGCGGCCGATCAGGTCAAGCGGGCGCTCGCCGAGACGAACGGCGCCGTCACCGACGTCGGCAGTGTCAAGGCTGCGATCTGTTCGGCCTGCGACGACCCGCGTTTCGTCGGCGGGCACCCGATGGCCGGCTCCGAACTCGACGGCCTCGACGGCGCCCAGGACGACCTGTTCGAAGGTGCCGTGTGGGTGCTCACCCCGGGAACGGACAGCGACGACACCGTGTTCGCGACGGTTGCGTCGATCACCGGATCGCTCGGGGCGGAAGTCGTTGCGCTGTCGCCCGAGCGTCATGATCAGCTCGTGGCGGTGGTCAGTCACGTCCCGCACCTGACCGCGGCGACGCTGATGGGCCTGGCGAGCGAACGCGCCGAGGAACACGCGGCCCTGCTGCGACTCGCCGCCGGCGGCTTTCGTGACATGACCAGGGTGGCGAGTGGCCGCCCCGGCATCTGGCTCGACATCTGTGCCGAGAATCGCCCTGCGATCGTCGAGGTGCTCGACCAGTTGATCGGCGGGCTCACCGAGATGCGTGAGATCATCGACGCCGACGACCGCGAGCAGCTCTACGCCCGTCTGACCGCGGCGCGCCAGGCCAGGGTGAACCTCCCGGCCCGGGTCGTGCATCCCGATGAACTCGCCGAGGTGCGCATCCCGATTCCCGACCGGGCGGGCGCGGCGGCCGAGGTGTTCACGCTGGCAGCCGAACTCAGTGTCAACATCGCCAGCTTCGAAGTCGTCCACGTCGCCGAGAGCACCCGCGGCGTCGCCGTCGTACTCGTCGACCGGGCGCTCGTCGAACTGTTCCGCGGCGGCCTGCTCGCTCGCGGGTTCCGACCTGCCATCCAGCCGCTGTCGTGACGGGAGCGCATGCCCGGATGACATCGTGGTGATGGCATCCACCGGGTGCGACGCGCGGACGGCCCGGTGATCGCCGAGGTCCGAGTGCCGCCGTCGAAGAGCATCGTCAACCGGGCGCTGATCTGCGCCGCGCTCGCCGAGGGAACCAGCGAGATCGTCGGCGTTGCACCCGGCGACGACACGGCGGCGATGATCACCTGCCTCCAGCAACTCGGCTGCGGCGTGGGCATTCGGGTGGACGACGACGAACGCATCGCCGATGTCATCGGCACCGGTGGCGAGCTGGCCCCTGGCCCGATGACGCTCGACGCCGGCCTGGCCGGGACCACGTCGCGTTTCGTCACCGCGCTGGCGGCGCTCGGCAGCGGCGAGTACACGATCGACGGCGCTCCGCCACTTCGTGGACGCCCGATGGGGCCGCTCCACGACTCGCTCACCGCACTCGGTGCGAGCGTGGTGCCGGGCGAGACCGCCGGGCACCTGCCCGTCACCGTTGCGGGCCCGCTGCGACGAGCCGACGCCGTGGTGATGCCGGGCGACGTGTCGAGCCAGTACATCACCGCGATGATGCTGATCGCCCCGTACGTACCGGGTGGTCTCAAGCTGTGGTTGTCGTCGGGTCTCGTGTCGCGGCCCTATCTGGAGATGACCCGGTCGGTGATGGCGGCGTTCGGTCACCCCGACGTGGAGCTGCGTGACCGTCACGTGATCGTCGGGCCGGGGGAGTACGTCGCCACCGATTTCCGGGTCGAACCCGATGCCAGTTCGGCGAGTTACCCGTTGGCCGCCGCGGCGATGGTCGGCGGGGCGGTCAGCGTCCGCGGGCTCGGGAGCGACTCGGTGCAGGGCGATGTCCGCTTCGTCGAGATCCTCGAGTCGATGGGCTGCCTCGTCACGATGAGTGCGCACGACACCGTCGTCATGCGCCGCCGCGACACGCCGTTGCGGGGTGCGGAGGTCGACATGGCCGACATCTCCGACCTCGTCCCCACGCTGGCGGTCGTGGCGACTCAGGCCGTGACGCCGACGCGGATCACCGGCGTCGGGTTCATTCGCGCCAAGGAGAGCGACCGTCTCGGCGACCTCGCCGACGAACTCCGCGCGACCGGGGCACTGGTCACCGTCGAGCCGGACGGCCTGCTGATCGAGCCGACCGACCTCCTGCACGGCGCCCGGCTCCGAACCCACCACGACCATCGGCTCGCCATGGCGTTCGGGCTCCTCGGTCTCGTCGTCGACGGCATCGAGATCGTCGATCCGGCGGTGGTGTCGAAGAGTTGGCCGGGCTACTGGGATGCCCTGGCGGCGATCCCGGCCCGACTGCTGTGACGCACCGCCGATCACGGCGCGATTCGGCCCGATCACCCGGGTCGCTGCGTTCGATGTCGACGGCACGCTGACGCGCCGCGACTGCGTGGTGCCCTTCCTCCGTCGAGTCGCCGGCACGCGCCGGCTGACCCAGGGCATGCTCCGCCAGGGTGTCGCCGTCACCGGGGCAATGGCCCGGCGTGACCGGGATTCGTTGAAGGCACACGAGTGCGATGGCGACGTTCCGAGGCGTGCCGATCGACCACGTCGAGGCCGAAGCCACCGAGTTCGCCCGCATCGGTGTTCGAGACCGGCCTGCGACGCGATGTCGTCGATGACCTCCGCGCCCACCAGGCGGCCGGTGACACGGTGGTGCTGGTCTCCGCCTCGTTCGAGGTCTACCTGCGCCCGCTCGGGACGCTGCTCGGCGTGGACGACGTGCTCGCGGTCCGCCTGGAGGTGGACCCGCACGGACTCCTCACCGGCCGATTGAGGGGTGCCAATTGTCGCGGACCCGAGAAGGTCCGACGGCTGCACGACTGGCTCGCCGAGCAGTGCCGGCGGCCGGGCGGCGGTGCACGTCACCGCGTACGGGGATTCGTCGGGAGATCGCGAACTGCTCGCCGACGCCGACGATGCCCGCTGGGTGGGCCACGGCAAGATGCCCGGATGAGCGATCACGGGCCGCTACGGTCGCCGACGCGATGAGTGAGCACCGATTCCCGGCGGTCGACGCGTGCTGAGCGGGTTGTGGCGCGAGTCCCGTCCGAAGCAGTGGCTCAAGAACATCCTGGTCTTCGCCGCCCCCGGGGCGGCCGGCGTCCTCGACGAGGGCAACAACCTGGCGCTGACGCTGCTCGCGTTCGTCTCGTTCTGTTTCGCGGCCAGCGGCATCTACATCTGGAACGACCTCCTCGACGTCGAGGCCGATCGACGCCATCCCACCAAGTGCAACCGACCGATCGCGTCGGGGCAGCTCGCGGTCGGCACCGCACGGGTCGCCGGGGTGGCGTTCCCGATCATCGCGCTCGGACTCGCCGCGCTCACCGGTCGGTGGCAGACCGTTGCGGTGGTGGCCACCTACATCGTGATCACCATCGCCTACACGCTGCGGCTCAAGCAGGTCCCCGTCGTCGATGTCGTGACCGTGGCCGCCGGATTCGTCCTGCGCGCGGCGGCCGGCGCCGTCGCCGTCGACGTCCCCATGTCGCGTTGGTTCGTGCTGTGCATCATGTTCGGGTCGCTGTTCATCGTCGTCGGCAAGCGCTACGCCGAACTGAACGAGGTGGGCGATGCCGCCGGTACCCGAGCGACGCTCGAGGTCTACTCGATCAACTATCTGCGGATGATCCTCGCCGTCAGCCTCGCCGGCGTGCTGATCAGCTACTGCATGTGGGCCTTCGAGACCAGCGCGGTGTCGGCGAGCAGTTGGCCGCTCTACGAACTGTCGATCGTGCCGATGCTGATGGCGTTGATGCGCTATCTGCTCGTCCTCGACGAGGGTGGGGGATCGGCGCCCGAAGAGGTCTTCACGAGCGATCGACTGCTGCTGTTCCTCGGATTCTGCTGGCTCGTCGTCTATGGTCTCGCCGTCTATGTCTCCTGAGGGCGCCTCCGGCGCGAACGATCTCGCTTCGGTCATGGAACTCGTCGCCGATGTCGACGGCTGGATGACGCCGGGGCAGGCGTCGACGCTGTTCGACGCGGCACGGCGATGCCCGCCCTCGGGTTCGATCGTCGAGATCGGAAGCTTCCGGGGCCGGTCGACGATCGTGTTGGCGAGTGCCGCCCCTGTCCGATGCGCAGATCGTCGCCATCGACCCGCACGCGGGCAACGATCGTGGACCGCAGGAGATTCGACGGGTACGAGGACGAAGCGAGCGCCGACCATGCGGTGTTCCTCGCCAACCTCGAGCGAGCGGGAGTCGCCGACCGGGTGCGCCACCTGCGGATGTTCTCCGACGAGGCACTCGGCCACGTCGAGGGGCAGGTCGACGTGCTCTACATCGACGGTGCGCACCGCTACGGGCCGGCACTGGCCGACATCCGGTCGTGGGGCGATCGAGTCGCCGACGGCGGCACGATGCTGATCCACGACTCGTTCTCGTCGATCGGTGTGACCGGGGCGATCTTCCGGGCGCTCGTTCCCGGGTCGAAGTTCCGCTATGTCGGGCGCTCGCGCTCGATGACGATCTACCGGGCCGACCTCGGCGGCGGGCTCGCGGCGCGGCTCGGCAACGCTGCTCGCCAGACCGCGCAGCTCCCGTGGTTCGTCAAGAACGTCGCGCTCAAGGTGATGCTGTCGGTGGGATACGGCCGTCTGCTGGCGCGCCTGGGCCGGCCGGTGCCCGAGTGGCCCTACTGAGCGTCGATCCAGCACTATCCTCGGAACTCCCGTGAAATCCGAGCAACGAGAACTCTCCGGGTGGGGCAACACCTCGCCGAGCGTGGCCTCGATCGTCGACGTCAGTGCGTCAGAACTCGTTCGGCCGGGGTCGCTTGCCGAACTCGGTCCGCTCGCTCGCGGCGCGATCGTGCGAGGTCTCGGCCGGTCGTACGGTGATCCCGCCCAGAACGGTGGCGGCACGGTGCTGCGCCTGGCCGGCGACGACTCGTCGATGACCCTCGATCCCGATGCCGGGACGCTGACGGCCGGTGCCGGCGTCAGCCTCGACACGATCCTGCGCGACATCGTGCCTCGCGGCTGGTTCGTGCCGGTCACCCCCGGTACCCGATTCGTCACGGTCGGCGGATGCATCGCCAGCGACGTCCACGGCAAGGGGCACCACGCCGATCGGTCGTTCGGATCGCACGTGGTGGCGATGACCATGCTGCTCGCCGACGGCACGATCCATCACATCACCCCCGACACGCATCACGATCTGTGGTGGGCGACCATCGGCGGCATGGGGCTCACGGGCATCATCGTCGATGCCACGTTCCGGCTGATCCCCATCGAGACCGGCCACTTCCTGGTCGACATCGAGCGCGTGCCGAACCTCGACGCACTCCTCCAACGGATGGAGGACGGCGATCACCAGTACCGCTACTCGGTGGCCTGGATCGATCTGGTGGCCACCGGATCGTCGTTGGGTCGGTCGGTGCTCTCGCTCGGCAATCACGCCAGCCTGGGCGAACTGCGGTCGTACGAGCCCAAGGCCGCGCTCGACCCGCTCGCCTTCGATCCGCCCGTGCTGCCGGATGTGCCCGTCGGCATGCCCAACGTGCTGAACCGTGCGGCCGTTCGTGCGTTCAACGAGTTCTGGTACCGCAAGACGCCACGTGAGCACCACGGCATCGAGAGCATCACGGCGTTCTTCCATCCGCTCGACATGGTCGGACAGTGGAATCGGCTGTACGGCCGGGGCGGTTTCCTCCAGTACCAGTTCGTCGTGCCGTTCGAAGCGGTCGACACGCTTCGTGCGATCGTCGGCAAGATCTCGGCGGAGGGTCATGCGAGTTTCCTGGCCGTGCTGAAGCGTCTCGGCGCCGAGAGCGGTGGTCTGCTGAGCTTCCCGAAGCCCGGCTGGACGTTGACGCTCGACCTTCCCGCCGGTGTCGACGGGCTCGGCCGATTGCTGCGTGAACTCGACGAGCTCGTGATGGCGGCCGGCGGTCGCCACTACCTCGCCAAGGACGCGTTCTGTCCCCCCGAAGTGATCCGGGCCGGCTACCCACGACTCGACGAGTGGAAGGCGATCCGCCATCGGGTCGACCCGGACGGCCTCTGGGTGAGCGATCAGGCCCGGCGACTCGAACTCATCTGACAACCCCCGAGAGGCCTCTGTGCAGAATGCGATCCACCAACCCCAATCGATCCTCGTGCTCGGAGGTGCGAGCGACATCGGGCGCGCCATCGTGCAGGCGCTCGACTCACCCTCGTTGCGCCGGGTGATCCTGGCCTGCCGGAAGCCGGGCGATGTCGACACCACGGGGTTCAGCGAACACGCCGAGGTGGTGGCCGTGGCGTTCGACGCCACCGAACACGGCGCCCACGAATCGTTCGTTCGGTCGATGGCCGCCACGTACGGCGATCTCGACATCGTCGTGCAGGCGTTCGGACAACTCGGCGCCGACGACGGCGACGACCCCGAGAAGGCAGCCGCGCCTCGCCGAGGTGAACTACGTCGGCGCCGTCAGTTCGGGTCTCGCGGTCGCCCGCCAACTGAAGGCCCAGGGCCACGGCACCCTCGTGGTGCTGTCGAGCGTGGCAGGCGTCCGGACTCGGCCGTCGAACTTCGTCTACGGCTCGACCAAGGCAGCCCAGGACGCGTTCGCCACGGGTCTCGGGCACTGGCTCCACGGCTCGGGTGCCCGGGTCCTGACCGTTCGTCCCGGCTACGTGCGGTCCTCGATGAGCGCGGGTGTTCCCGAGGCGCCGTTCGCGGTGGATCCCGCCGATGTCGCCGACGCAACGGTGAAGGGTCTGCGCCGAGGCTCCGACGTGGTGTGGGCGCCGGGCATCCTGCGGCTGGTGTTCGGGATCCTGCGCTTCGTCCCCGGGCCCATCTGGCGACGCCTCGACCGCTGATCGGCCAGGCTCAACGCGTGAGCGATGAGCGAAGGGCCCGGATACCGGCCGCTCGCTCATCGCTTGCACCGTGGTGACGGACCGGTCAGTTCTCCAGAACGGGCGGAATCTCGGGGAAGCGGCCGGGCACGTCGGCCGGGCTGATCCCGCCGCCGCCCTCGCAGCGTTCGAAGATCATCACGAGATTCTCCTCGAACGCACGCACGAGACAGAAGTTGTCCGCTACGGCCTGATTGGCCTCCTGGGAGCCGCGTCGCATCGTGGCGTTGGGCTCGACCCAGCCTCCCCAGATGTTCGTGAGCACGAGGTAGTCCGCGGCCTCGATGTCCTCAGCGAGCCCGGACCCGGCGGTGTCGGCGATCCCCGGATCCATCTCGACGAAGTAGGTGCCGGGGGTCAACTCCGGGAACAGGTAGTACACCGAGACGTCGTTGTACACGGTTCGGCTGAGGTCGGCGGTCCCCACGATCAGGCGATCGCCCGGCTCGGTCAGCGCGTCGAGTTCGACGATCATGTCGTTGAACGCAGTGGCGACGTTGGGGTCCGAGAACCAGAACCGGCGACCGTCGCGCTCGACCAGGAACGGCAGCGGCAGATTGCCCACCGACACCCGAGTGTGCAGGAGGTAGGACCGATACGTGTAGAACGGCGCGATCACGAGCATCAGGGCGAGGACGACGCCGGTGCCGATCACACCGGGAGTCCACGTTCGGTGGGCCCGCGGCGGCTGCGGGCGTCGGCGATCGAGGCGGCGAGCAGCGGCCACGAACCGATGGCGACCCACGCCAGGTGGGTCGAATCCGGCCGCTGCATCGCTTGGGGCAGGATGCCGAGGCCGAAGACTCCTGCAGCGAGCAGCACCATGTTGTGCTCGTCGCGAGCCCCGTGGCGACGTCGCCACCACGCCCACGCCGGGACGGCGACGGCGATCAGGACCACGGCGAAGAACCAGAGGAAGAGCTGGTGGCTCGCGGCCGGGGCCGGCAGGCGCCACCACGGTGCGTCGCCTTCGGCGATCGCCTGCAGGGCACCGTCGACCTTGCCCCACGACGGTGGCACCGGAAGCTCGCGTCCGGGACGCAGACGGATCACCGGGTCGAGCACGATCCCGTCGAACGACGTTCCACGGCCCCGCCACCACGAGGTGGATCCACATCGGGATCAACCCGACGATCGTCGCGATGATCAGCGGACGCAGGCCGGTGCGTCGGTGCGCCCACACGGCACAGAGCAGTGCCGCGCTCAACGCCAGGATGATGTCGGGTCGGAACGTGAGCGCCAGCCCCGCCAGGATGCCGGCGACGGCCCAGTCGACGGTGCGCGCCGTGTGGCGGGCCCGCAGTGCGAACACGAGCGCCCACATCGCCATGGCGACCGCCCCGTGCCACGCCAGCGCCGAGAGCCCGATCGGGGTCATGATCAGGAGTGCGGCGATGACCCCGGCCCCGACGGCCGTGACGCGGCCCCACGTGCGCGTCAGCGCATAGACGGCGAAGACGATCCCCAGGTTCTGCAGCAGGCCGAAGGTGCGCTCGGCCTCCAGCGTGTACCCGAACACCCGATACCAACCGGCGAGCAGGTCGAGCGATCCCGGCCCGTAGAGGTGCAGGAAGTCGACGTTGGGGACCTTGCCCTGCTGCACGAGTTTCGGGAAGACGAGCATGAAGCCCTCTTCCATCGACGATCCCGTCGCCCGGTACAGCCCGCGAACCGGCAGGAGACAGAAGGCCAGCAGCGTCGACACGGCGACCAGGCCCCGCAGCGACCAGCGCAGGCGACCCCCGCTGACGAACGGGATCGACGCAGCCCGCTCCGTTGGCGCCGAAGGAGTTTCGACGGTGGGAGTGGCGAGATCGGTCAAGCGTCGAGATGGTAGCCAGTGCATTGCCGGGGCGGGGGTCTATCGTCGTCCGGATGTCCCCAGACGTGTCGGTGTCGAGCGACCCCGACCTTCAGTACTACGTCGATGATCTGATCGCGCACGGGATCCGGCGGGTCCACACGCTGGCATGGCGCGATCTCGACGATCCCGATGCAGGAGGTTCGGAGGTCCACGCCGACGAATTCATGCGACGCTGGGCAGCCGCCGGGCTCGAGGTGCTGCACCGCACGTCATCGGCCGTCGGTCAGCCGGCGACGGCGCGGCGAAACGGCTACGACGTCGTTCGGCGCGGCAGCCGGTACTCGGTCTTCCCGCGGACCATCGCCGCCGAAGTGACGCACCGGATGGGGCGCTACGACGCACTCGTCGAGATCTGGAACGGCGTGCCGTGGTTCTCTCCGGTGTGGTGTCGGCGGCCGCACATCACGTTCCTGCACCACGTCCACGGCCCGATGTGGGATCAGATCCTCCCGGGCCCGCTCGCCTCGATCGGCCGGGGGCTCGAGAGCCGGATCGCGCCGCCGTTCTACCGCCGCACCCACACGGTGACGCCGTCGGACGCCACGCGCGACGAACTCCTCGAACTCCGCTTCCGACCCGACATGGTGACCGCTGTCCCCAACGGCACCGATCCTCGCTTCTCGCCGGGTGGTGACAAGACGCCCGAGCCGTCGATCGTCGCGGTTGCCCGTCTGGCGCCGGTCAAACGGTTCGGACTGCTCATCGACGCCGCGATCACTGCGCGAGAACAGGTGCCCGGACTGACCCTGACGATCGTCGGTGACGGTCCTGAACGGGAGGACCTCGTCGGTCAGGTCGCGCGGGCCGGCGCCTCGGAGTGGATCTCCTTCACGGGCCGGGTCGACCCCGGCGAGTTGGTCGCCCTGTATCGACGGGCCTGGATCGTCGCCAGCGCATCGCTCGCGGAGGGATGGGGACTGAGCCTCACCGAGGCGGCTCGTTGCGGGACACCGGCAGTCGCATCGGACATCCGCGGTCATCGCAGCAGTGTCGTCGACGGGGTGACGGGCATCCTGGCGCCGCCTGACCAGCTCGGCGCCGCCATGGTCAGAGTCATCACCGACGATGTGCTGCGTGCCCGGCTCGCCGCCGCCGCCGCCGAGCGGGCGACTGCGATGACGTGGGATGCGAGCGCGCTCGGCATCATGCGCGTCCTGCACGGGGTCGCATGCGGTGCGCCGGGCTCAAAGTAGCCTGCCGACGACATGCGCAGCGTGGTGGTGCTCCCGACGTACAACGAGGCCGAGAACATCGAGCTGTTCCTCCGAGCGGTTCGCGAGGCTGCGCCGACCACCGATGTGCTCGTCGTCGACGACAACAGTCCCGATGGCACGGGAACGCTGGCCGAGACGGTCGGCGCCGAGGTCGGACGCGTCCGTGTCCTGCATCGTCCCGGCAAGGCCGGTCTCGGCAGCGCGTACCGTGAGGGTTTCGCACAGGTGCTCGACGGTCCCTACGACGTCGTGGTGTCGATGGACGCCGACTTCTCGCACGATCCGGCGCAGATCCCCGAGTTCATCGCCGCGATCGAGGCCGGCGCCGATCTGGTGATCGGCTCCCGGTACGTCCGGGGTGGCGGGACGACGGATTGGCCGGTGCGCCGCCAGCTGCTGTCGAAATGGGGGAACGCCTACACCAGGACCATTCTCGGCGTGAGCGCCCACGACTGTACGAGCGGCTACCGGGCCTATCGCGCAACGGCGCTGGCATCGATCGATCCCACCTCCACGTCAGCCGAGGGGTACGCCTTTCTGACCGAGTTGGTGCGACGGCTCACCACCGCCGGCGCTGTCGTCGTGGAGGAACCCATCGTGTTCCGCGATCGGTTGCGCGGCAAGTCGAAGATGTCGGGTCGGATCATCGTGGAATCGATGCTGTTGGTCACCCGCTGGGGGGTTGCAGACCGGATCAGGCGCGTCCGGGGTCGTCGGTGAACGACACCACGATCGTGTCCCGAGTCGTTCGGTCGGTGTGGTCACCGATCGTCGTGGTGTTGGTGCCGTTCGTGGTCGCAGCCGTACGAGTGGCCACGCGAACGTGGTACCCGGTCCTCGACATGGCGATGACCGAGTTCCGTGTCCGCGACGTCGGCGGGCTCGACACGCCGCTGATCGGGCTGCCCGGCCGCATCGGGACGTTCCCCGACCAGGGCAGCCACCCCGGGCCGCTCGGGTACTACCTCCTGGCGCCGATCTACCGCCTCTTCGGTGCGTCGGCGGTCGGGTTGCTGGTGGGGGCCGTGGTGATCGGCGCCGTGGCAGCGGTGGCCGCTGTGCTCGTGATCCGTCGCATGGGTGGCGTGCGCCTGCAGTGGGCCGTCGTGGTCGTCCTGCTCGTGGTGATCCAGACCTACGGCTTCGACCTGGTGGGTCAGCCGTGGAATCCGTACCTACCGCTCCTGCCCTGGTTCGCCACTCTGATCGCCGTGTGGGCGGTGGTCGTCGGCGACAACGGCGTGCTGTGGGTCGCGACGCTGGCGGGAACGCTGTGCGCCCAGACCCATCTGCCGTATGTGGGTCTGGCGGGATCGATCGTGGTCGGTGCGACGCTGGTTGTCGCATGGCGTTGGTGGCACGACGAGCGGGGCAGCGCCGATCGGTCGCGGACCGGCCGGAGCCTGGCCATCGGCGTCGGGGTGGGCGTCGTGTGTTGGATTCCCGTGGCGATCGACGAGCTGTTCGGTTCGCAGAACCTGTCGATGATCATCGACTACTTCCGCCATCCGCCCGAGGCCTCGATCGGCGAACGGGCCGGGCTCGACGTGCTGTTGCGACATCTCGACGTCACCCGCTTCGCGGATCTCGCCGCCTCGGGCTCGGACATCTTCGAGGTGGCGGCCACCCAGGCCCAGCGGTCGCTCGTTCCCGGCGCGCTGTTGCTGATCGTGTGGGCGATCGCTGCCGCTGTCGCCGTGCTGGTGGTGCGCGACCGGCGCCTGGTGGTGCTGCACGGCCTGCTGGCTGTGTGCGTCGTGCTCGGTGCGTTCTCCATGATTCGCATCTTCGGCAAGGTCTGGTACTACCTCACGCTGTGGGCATGGTCGATGACGGCACTCGTCGTCGCTGCCGTGATCTGGACCGCCGTCGCCGCGGTGGCGCGGCGGTTGGGCGACGAGCGGCGCCGTCTCGATCGGGCGGTCGCGGCCGTGCTCGTCGTGGTCGGCGCCGTGATGTGGACGACACTGGTCGTGCAGGCAGCGACGGTCGTCGTCCCGGAGGAGCACCTGTCGCGTCCGCTGGGAGCGGTCGTCGGCGCGACGGTCGACGCGCTCGAGCAGGGTGTTGGTGGAGCGTCAGGGCGAGATGGCACGTACGCCGTGGTGTGGAACGACGCAGCCTCGTTCGGTTCGCAGGGATTCGGACTGGTGAACGAACTCGAACGGCGCGGCTTCGATGCCGGCGCTCCGAACCTGTGGCGGGTGCCGATCACGCCGCAGCGCGTCGTCGACATCGAGGACGCCGACGTGGTGATCCAGTTCGTCACGGGCGCCTACCTCGACGAGTGGCGCAGCGAGCCGCGTGCGATCGAGGTCGCCACGTACGAGCCGCGGTCGGCGGAGCAGTTGGCGGAGTTCGAACAGCTCCGCACGGAGTTGTTGGACGGTCTCGCCGAGCTGCCGATCGACGCCGACCGGTACGACGCGCTCGGCGACGGCGGTCGACTTCAACCTGTTCAGCGTGCAGACCGATCCGGCGGTGCCGATCGACCTGCAGCGCACCGTCGACCGGATGTTGAAGCTCGGTCAGGAGACGGCGGTGTTCCTCGTTCCGCCCGACGTCTACGACGAGCCCGGCTGACCTTCCAGCGAACTCGTGAACACATCGACGTTCTGACCGTGAACTTGTTCACGAGAACGTCGATTGCTGGTGTCGGTGTCGGTTCAGCTCGGGCAGGCCCAGGGCCCTTCGGCGAACAGGCCGTAGGTGGTCAGCATCCAGCCCATCACCTGGTCCATGTCGGCGCCGAGGTCGGTGTCGCGGGTCGTCGTCGCGCTGCCGTCGGCGACCCACCTCGCAAGCGAACCGTCGATCACCAGGAGCCACGCCGCGTCGAGATCGCCCGAGCGAGCTGCTCCGAGCTGGTCGATGGGGTCGGCTTCGGTCAGCCGGGCGTCGTCGATGACGATCGTGCCGTCGACCAGGTCATCGGCGAGGCTGTCGGCGAGCGCTCGTGCGGCTGCTTCATCGTCGGCGGACAGCGCGCTGACGAGGGCGATGGTGCACGCCGGCCCGCCGTAGTCGAGCGCTTCGACCCCTTCGAGCTGGAACACCCGTGTGGTCTCGGTGCCGTCGGCGCGTCGGGAGGGGCCGAGTTGGCGCACCAGGCCCTCGTCGGTCACCCGGAACTCGATGCCGAGTTCCTGCATCCGCATCATCATCGTGGAGCTGTACGGCTCGAAGACCCGGAGGTTCGAGACGTCGTACACCACCGGGTCGTGTTCGGCGAGCACGCCGATGTAGGGAAATGCCCGTCGCATCGCCGGCATCGTCGAATAGGCGGCCACCGGGCCGTCCGGACGTTCGAGGTAGGCGAGATTGGCGATCGACAGCACGACGATCAGACCGATCGAGATCCGGTCGAACCAGGCGGTCGATCGCTCCGTCTCGGATGTCGCGTCGGCTCGACGGGCGATCCAGATCTCGGTCGCCATCCAGATCACCGAGAACGTGATGAACACCGACAACGGCCACACCCAGCGAACATGGTGCGACGAGAACCCCACGGTGCCGATCGTCAGCTTGCTGAGGGCCACCACGGTGATCGGTACGGAGACGGCGCACAGGGCGCCGGCGCACGTCGCTGCCAGCAGGCCGCGTCGGTGGGCGGCGACGGTCAACGCCACCAGCAGTGCCACGACGCCAACGAGTGCGAGCACCGAGATGGCGATGCCGGGGACGCCCGTCAGGTCGAGGCGGTAGCCGTCGGCGGTCTGCGTGACCTGGGTGATCGGGACCGTGGTGGAGTAGCCCGAACGCATCCACCAGGGAGGCAACGCGATGATCGCTCCCGTGATCTTCGTGGCATCCGTGAGCCCGAGCGTCACGTCGCCACCACCGGCGTTGGACGCCAATCGTGTCAGGTTGCCACGACCATCGCCGAAGAACTGCTCGTACAGCGGCTGGATCCAGCAGAGGACGAGGATCGCTGCGGTGATCGCGGCCGTGCGCGATGTCAGCCCCTGCCACACCGCCGCTCGCTCGACGGGTCGATGCGACCACCATGCGACGCCCAGCGCGGCGATGACGAGCGCGCCGAGTACGTAGGCGTAGCTGATGTGGGTCTGGATCAGGACGCTGCCGACGAAGACAGCCCAGGGGATGCAGGCCCGTCGTCCGGCGGTGCAGCCGACCAACAGGACGAGGAAGAGCAGGAAGGGCAGCAGCAACGCATGCGCCTGCCAGATGTCGAACAGCATCTCGCTGCCCATCGACCAGGCCAGCGCCGCTGCGGCGAGCAGCATCCAGCGTTGCATGTGCCATCCACCGACGTGGCGGCTGGCGATCGAGATGCCGACGATCGATGCGATGTTGAGCACGCCGACGCCGATCGCCGCGCCGGGTCCCGGGGCGAGCGTCAGGGCGAAGGGCGCCATCAGCAGGTCGTACAGGGCGCCGGGATTGTTCATGTTCTCGCCGACCGACAGTGATGCCGACGTCCATGACCCGAGGAGCGGGTGGTGTTCGGTGAAGACGTCGACGGCACGGAGATAGAGCAGCGCGTTGTCGCCGATCGGGAACCAGTGACGGCGCAGCGAGCGCGCCACGGCGGTCACGATCGGCAACACCGCCACCATCACGAGTACTGCACGGATCGGGCGGCTCGGGCCGTCGACGTGGACGTCCTCGGTCTCGACCTCCGGGTGTTCGGCGACGTCGGTCGTCGTCATCCGGTCGTCTCCGACGACGGTGCCGGCCCCGCTCCGACGCCCTTCATGGCGATGGCTGACGACTGGGCGAATCCGGAGAACAGCACCACGAAGGACCCGAAGCTGGCGGCGAACACGGTCAGGAGCGCCACGAGGGCGCTCCACGCGACTGTCCCGGGGGGATCACCGAGCAGCCCGGTCGCCAGTGCGACGAGAAAGACGAGGAGCGTCAACGCGCTGGTGGCGGCCACGAACATCATGCGTACCGCGATCCGCTCCGAGAACGGCAGCAGCATGCGGACACCGTGGGCCATCAATGCATAGGTGTTCATCCGTGAGCTGCCGGCAAAGCGGTGACCGCGCGCGCACGGCACGGTGACGGTCGGCCGACGCAGCGCGAGCAGCGTCGAGGAGTAGCAGAGGTCGAAACTCGGATGCTGAATGGTGACCGCGAGTGAGTCGCCACGTTGCGCGGCGAAGTTGCCCGACCGGATCGTCGTTCCCGTCAGGATCCGGAACATGATCCGGAACACCACGTACATCACCCGGAAGCGCAGGGGTTCGGACCGCTTGGTGCGCTGGGCGAGAGCGAGCGCCACGTTGTTGGCGTCGAGCGCTCGCAGCAGCCGTGGCACGTCGCACGGCTGATCTTCGCCGTCGGAGTCCATCGTGACCACGACGTCGTCGTCTGCGAGGTCGGCGACGATGTGGCGCAGTCCGTAGACGATGGCTCGTTGGTGCCCCAGATTGAACGGAGGCCGCAACACCTCGACGTCATCGAACCCCTCGAGCGCGTGGATGTCGGGATCGGTGCCGGCGGAGTCGTCGATCACGACGTAGCGGAGGTCGAGGTCGAGGCCATCGGCCCGGCAGGCCTCGGTGGTCTCCGTGCGGAGCCGCACGAACGACTCGGTGTCGTTCAGCATTGGGCTGACGATCCAGCAGCGAGTGGTTCCGGTCGGCTCGCTCACGGAGCTGACACCGGCTTCGACGCGACGGCGACCACCGAGGTGCCGGCCGGCCACACCCGCCGCCAGCGGGCCGTGAGGTGGCTCACCGCGTACCCGAGGCGATTCATCCGGTCGCTCAATCGGGGGAAGTCGACGTCGGAGCGGCCGCCCCGACGCAGCTTGCGAACCGGCAGCATGACCAGCATTTCGGGGAACAGGTACGCGGTGCTGCGCACGTCGAACCCGGCGCGTTCGAGCAGGGTGCGGATCTGGCGCCGTGAGTAGCGGCGGTAGTGCCCGAGTTCGACGTCCCACGAGGAGAACGCCCACTGCAGCGCCGGAACCGTGAGCACGAGTGTCGTTCCCGGATCCATCCGGGCGGCGAGATGGGTGAGCGCGCCGAGGTCGTCCTCGATGTGCTCGACGACGTCGAGCATCGTCACCACGGTGTCGGCGCCGATGGTCTGCGCAGGGTCGTGACGTGCCTCGGCTCCGAAGTGGGCCGCGAGTGCCGCGTCGAGGACCGGCGACAACTCCTCGAATCGGTACCGCACGTTCGGCACGTGGGTGGCCATCCAGTCGCCGAGCATGCCCGAGCCGGCGCCGATGTCCAGTACCTGGGTGGCATGTCGGCCGTTCGCGGCCTCTGCGACCAGGTCGAATCGCACCCAGTGCCAGAACGTGTGCGCCGACGGGTCCTGGATGTTGAGCTGCTGGCGTTCCAACAGAGTGGGGATCCCGTTCGAGGGCGTGTCGCTGCTCACCGGTCGATCACTGTAGAGGGACGCCCCAGGGTGGCGTCGGCTTTGTAGTGTTGACCCGATGCGTGGACAGCCCGGGGGAGTGACGTGAAGATCGGAGTGCTCGTCGTCGCTTACAACGCAGAGTCGACGTTGCGGTGGGTGCTCGACCGGATCCCGGCGGATCTGCGCGCCGAGTTGGCCGAGGTGCTCGTGATGGACGACCACTCGTCCGACTCGACCTTCGACGTGGCGCACGGGTACGTGGCCTCGGGGACCGACATCCCGCTGACCATCATTCGCCACGACCACAACCTCGGCTACGGCGGCAACCAGAAGGCCGGATATCGCTATGCGATCGATCACGGTTGGGATGTCGTCGTGCTCCTGCACGGTGACGGGCAGTACGCACCCGAGAAGATGCCCGAGCTGTTGTCGCCGATCGTGGATGGCGACGCCGATGCGGTGTTCGGCTCGCGGATGCTCGATCCGGGCGGCGCGCTTCGCGGCGGGATGCCGAGGTACAAGTACGTGGGCAACCGCATTCTGACCACCGCGCAGAATGCAATCACCGGGGCGCGCTTGAGCGAGTGGCATTCGGGATATCGCGCCTACCGGGTTGCCGCCCTGGCCGAGCTCCCGATCGTCGGCAACAGCGACGATTTCGACTTCGACACCGAGATCATCCTGCAACTGCTCGGTGCCGACAAACGTCATCGTCGAGGTGCCGATCCCGACCTACTACGGCGACGAGATCTCGCGGGTCAACGGCATCGCCTACGCCCGCGACATCATGATCGACACCGTGCGGCACCGTCTCGGTGAGTACGGATTCGGACGTGGCGACCTCGGCCACAAGAGTGAACCGTACGAGTACAAGCCGTCGCCGAACAGCTCCCACGCGATCGTTCTCGAACTGGTGCCTGCCGGGCGGCCGCTGAAGATCCTCGATGTCGGATGTGGGCCGGGTTGGGTTGCCGCGGAGCTTCGTCGACGGGGCCATCACGTGACCGGAGTCGACGTCGTGGCCGACGAGGCGATCGGGGAGCGGACCGACCGGTTCTTCGTCGCCGACGTGGAGGGCGGGCTCCCCGAGGAGGTGGGCGACGGCTACGACGTCGTCATCGCCGCCGACGTGATCGAGCACGTTCGCAATCCCGACGAGTTGTTGGCCGATCTCGCGAGCCGGATGGATCCCTCCGGCACGATCATCGCGAGCGTGCCGAACTTCGGCCACTGGTATCCACGGCTTCGCACCGTGGCGGGGCTCTTCGACTACGACCAGCGCGGCATTCTCGATCGGACCCACGTGCGGTTCTTCACCCGCCGGAGTTTCCGGCGCACACTCGCCAACACCGGCCTCGTCTCCACGACCGAGTCGTACGCAGGGCTCCCGCTCGACGTGCTCGGCGTCGAGGGCGCGCTCGGCAGTGTCGTCGCCGCCGGCGACGGACTTGCCCGCCGAGTCTGGCCGACACTCTTCGCCTACCAGTTCGTGGTTCGACTCGAGACGGCACCGCACCTGCTCGACCCACCCGTGACGTGACATCGCACCTCGAACACGCCACCGACGAGGTGGCGGACGGCGGGGGCGCCGAGGACCTGAGCAGCGCCGCTGTCTCGGCAAACCGCGTGGTGTGGGCGATCACGGTGATCGCCGTCGTGGTGTTCTGGCTGGTGGCGACCTCGTGGCGGCCGTGGGGCCTGTTCGACCGGGCCGGATTCAGCGCGGACTTCTACGACGAACAGGCGCGGGCGTTCTGGCACGGCCGACTCGCCGTCGATCCGTCGATCCCGGGGCCCGAGGGGTTCGTCGTGGGGGGCAAGACGTACCTGTACTACGGGCCGTTCCTGTCGCTGGTGCGCATGCCGTTGATGCTCTTCGGCGACCTGTTCGTCGGGCGGTTGGTGCGCGTGTCGATGCTGATCGCCGTGGTGGTGCTCTGCCGGTGGTCGGCGCGTCTGGCCCGGGCCGGGCGTCGTGTGATCCGGTCGTCGACACCGACGGATCGGGTCGACGATCGCTGGGCGCTGGGCCTCTTCACCGCGGCGGTTGCGTTCTCCCCGGCACTGTTCGCCGCCGGTTGGATCTCGGTCTACAACGAGACGGAGTTGTGGGCGCTGACCCTCGCGGTGATCGGGTTCGCCCTGATCGCCGAATGGGCGGCGTCCGGGTTCAGCGATCGACGGCTGCTGTTGGGCGCCAGTGCGGCGGCGCTTGCAGCGACGTCGACCCGCGCCCCGATCGGGGTCGGTGTCTCACTCGCGCTGATCGCCTGCGGGGTCGTGCTGCTGTGGCGCAGTCGCCGCAGCGGGTTCGATCGGGGCCGATGGGCGGTGCTCGGCGGCATCCTTCCCGTCATTGCCCACGTCGCCGTCAACTTCGCGAAGTTCGGCACGCTGACCTCGATCCCGGGGGATCGACAGCTGCTCTCGTTGACCGACCCGGCGCGCGCCGCCTGGTTCGCGGGCAACAACGGCAGCTTCTTCTCGTATCGATTCCTGCCGACGACACTGGTGCAGTACCTGCGACCCGACGGCATCAGGTTCGAACGGCTGGTGCCCGGCATCAGATTCGGGCCGTTGGCGGTCGACCGGGGGAGTTATCCGGCCGAGTCGATCACGCCGGCGTCGTCGCTGCCCGTCAGCGCCACGCTGCTGGTGGTGCTCGCCGTGGTGGGCGTCGTCTGGATGCTCCGTCATCGGAGTCGGACGTGGCTGCTGCTGGTCGCGGCATCGGTGGCCGGCGCAGTGCCGACGTTCATGATCGGGTTCATCGCCAACCGGTACCTGATCGACATGCTGCCGCCGCTGATCGTGGCGGGCGCCATCGGGATCTGGGTGGTGCTCGCCGTGCCGTGGCAGCGAGTGGCGAAGGTCGTCGGGGTGCTGCTCGTCGTGTGGGGTCTGTGGGTGAATGCGTCGCTGGCCACCTGGACGAACGAGTACAAGACCGTCGGCTTCACGCAGCTCCGCTACGACATCGACGACGCGCTGTTCGGCGCACCGGCGCCGTCGCTCATCGGGCTGGTGGCCGGTGTCGGCGTGCCCCGCGACGGCATCGTGGCGCTCGATCCTCGGTGCCAAGGCGTCTACATGGCCGAACAGGGCCACTGGTTGGCCATCGACCGCGGTGGAACCCGTCGGGCGAGCGGCACGATCGAGCAGCTGGACGGCTCGGTCGTGCTCGCGGCCGGTTCGGGGTGGACACTCGAACTCGTCGAGTCCGATGGGGTGACCGCGCTCCGAGTGCTCGATTCGACGGGAGCGGTGACGTTCGAGCAACCGGTCGAGGTCGCGACGCCAACGGACTACGAGGTCGTCCTGGACAACGTCACGCGTGAGTATCGAGCCCGTGTCGGCGACGCGGTCGTGCTCCTGCCGGTCGAACTCTCGGCGATCGAACCCGCCGCGATCGACGGCGCCCCGTCGGCCCTGTGCCTCGACCTCACCGAGCAACTCTGACCGTCAGCACACCCGGAGCGATGAGCGAAGGGACCGGATACCGGCCGCTCGCTCATCGCTCGCAGGTTGTTCGGGCTCGGAGGGTCAGAGGAGGGTGAAGGCGGCGACGACGACCAGGAGGGAGGCGGCGGCCCACGTGGCGACCACGGTCCGCTGGGCGACCTCAGCGCGTCGCAACGGCTGTTCCACCACTCGATGGAGGATCACGGCGACGGCCAGTGAGGCAACCACCTTGAGGGTCAGCAGCGCCCACGATTCCAGACCGGTGCGGTCGGGGGTCAGGATCAGGATGATCGGCCAGTGCACGAGATACCACGAGTAGCTCAGTCGGCCGACGGCGACGGCCGGCGCCCACGCGAGCACTCGGGTGAGCGGGCCGGGGGCCAAGAGTGACATCACGAGCGCGGCGTTCACGAGTGACATCGCGCCGTACCCGCCGTGCAGCAACCACGGTGGGTCGTAGTCCGTCGTGGCCGCCAGGAGTACGACGACACTCATCGCTGCGATCCCCACGGGTCGCAGCAGCGACGACAGGCGGCCCACGAGCTCGGGCCGGGTGAACAGCAGCAGCGCCAACGCGGTGCCGGCGATCAGCTCCGACGCACGTGTGATGGTGCTGAACTCCAGCTGGTACTGCGGCCAGTCGGCCAGCAGCTGGAACGCCAGCGAGGCCGACCAGCCGCATGCCGCGAGGATCGTGAGGGTTCGGATGGGTCGAGCGGTGCGTACCACGGCGACCATGGCGATCACCAGCACCAGGTAGAACTGCTCCTCGATGCCCAGCGACCAGAACGGTCCGAGGGGGCCCACGATGGTGCGCAGCAGCGCATCCTGCCCGTTCCAGATGACGTGCCAGTTGGTGTAGCCGAACGCGCCGGCGAGGGCGTCGGACGTGGCCATCCCCGTCCAGAATCGGCTCGAGAGCACCACCGTGGCGAGGACGACGACGAGCGATGCCGGAGCGAGGCGTTTCAGACGGCGAGTCCAGAACCGTCCGAGGTCGAGCCCCGCCGGCTGGTCGATCTGGCGCAAGAGCAGCGTGGTGACCAGATAACCGGAGAGGGTGAAGAACACCGAGACGCCGATGAACCCGCCCGGTGCAACACCCGTGAGTTCCGAGGTCGCTCCGGCGTGGAAGAGCACCACGGCGATCACCGCCACGGCACGAAGACCGTCGAGGGCCGGGTGGTACTCGCCCCTCGGCGCCAGTGACGCCGTGTCCGGTGAAACGCCGGTCACCTCGACCGGCGCCTCGCATCGGTGGCGAACAAGGTCGACACGGTGAGCAGCACCACGCCGAGCAGCGTCCACCCGTGGAGCCACTCGAACCTGATCGGCCATCCGGCGCCCGGGAAGGGTCGATCGGTGCGAACGACGACGATCACCACGGCGCTCACACCCAGCACCAACGCGGTTCCGATCGCCGCCAGCAGTCGATTGCGGCGCAGGACGACGGTGGGCACGCCGAGCAGCAGCGCAACGAGCGCCCACGCCCACCCGATGAACAATGCGGCCGCGACGACGCCGGCGCCGACCGTGGCGAGCGCGATCCGCCTGGTCGGCTGATCCGCCAGTGTCGCGAGCCGGGGTGCCCGGGCGACGTCGTCGGCGTCGTCGGCGCGTCGGCGATCGAGCGCCACGAGGGCGATCGCGAGCAACGCGCCGAGTGCCGAGAGGACGAATGCGATGTTCAACGGACGTTGCGCAGTCCACGTCACGGTGACGGTCGTCGGTGTCGTCGACGGCTCGAGATACCAGCCGTTCGCATTCCCGTCGACCAGCGTCGGCGCGCCGAGCGATCCGTCGTCGGTCGAGGCCGACCACCCGGTGTTGTATCCCTCACCGACGACCAGCCAGCATCCGGTGGGACACGGCGGCACGTCGATGACCCGGCGAGTCCTCGATTCGGTCACCTCGACGGGAGTGACCAGCCCGGAGGCAGCGTCGGGTCCACCTTCGGTCAGGCGGACCCGGTCGACGGCGAGCCCGGTGGTCGCCGAGTCGGCCCCGACCAGCTGGTGCTCTCCGACCGCCAGGCGCTCGACGGGATCGCAGGGGACGGCGACGACGGGTTGGCCGGCGAGGAGCGCGTCGATGCTCGTGGAGAACGAGATGTCGACCCCTCGGCCGTCGAGTTCGAGAAGGTCGGAGCGGCACTCGGCCGTGAGCGTGTCGACCGGCCGGACCCCGGGTGAGGCCCCGTCGAACTGGATCTCGGAGATGGCGGCGGGCAGCACGACGGGTTCACCGAACCGGCGATCGACGGTGGTGCGGGGATCGACGGCAGTGATCTCGATGGTGAGTTCGTCGAGGGTGACGGGGCGCGGGAGCTCGATGACGCCGGCGGAGGCCGGGTCGATCGGCACGGTCAACGTTCCGTCGCCGTCGGTGATGCTGACCTCGACGACGGGGGAGAAGTCGCCCTCGGGCTGGGCGACGCTCAGCGACGTGGCGGTCGACCTGCCAGTCGACGGGCCGTGCAGCGTCAGGCGGTGACCGGTCGGTTCGCCGAATGGGGTGATCCAACTCGTTGCCGGGTCGCCGTCGACGGCGGCTGCTCCACGAGCGGCGGGCACGCCGGTGAGGTGGCCGTCGTCGCTGGCGTTCTCGCCGAGCAGTTCCGCCAGCAGTTCGCCATCGGCGCGCTGATCGAGCCGCAGCGTCACCTCGGTGTCGACGTCGATGGGGCGGGCCAGCTCGAACCGACGCCGCATGGTCGGTTCCGGGTCGTCACGCCAGCGGTCGGTGGGATCGGTCCGCAGACGCGTGAACAACAGGCTGATGGGCGTGTCGGGTGCGTCTGCGGCCTTGCTCGAGCGCGTCGACCGGTGGTCGGATGAACTCGGTGGTGGGCCCCAGGCCGAGGTCGATCTCGGTGAAGCCGACACCTTTCACGGCGGCGCCGATCGGCGGCTGGGGGTCATTCGTCGAGGTGATCGTGATGGTGACCTCGGTGGGGCCGTCGGTCGGTTCGATGTCGATGCGTTGCCCTGCACCCTCCAGCGACGTCGCATCGAGCTGCACCCGTTGCGCGGGTCGATCGTCGATGCCGAGGTCGATCGATGTGATCGTGCGGTCGCCGTCGGCGGCATCGGGCTGTCGCAGGGTGACGTGGTCGATTCCGGCGTCCGAACTCAGCACGATGTACTCGCCGATCGCCGGTGCGCGGTCGGCGACCGTCCAGCTCGTGGCGTGATCGCCGTCGATCGCCATCACCGGGCGGTGCTCGGGAAGGTAGGCGAACGGCTCGCCGTACGCGGATGCGGTGGCGGTGACCGGTCCGGACTGCACCGAGACCGTCTGCGTAGCGGCGTCGGCGGTGTCGAAGACCGGAAGCCGTTGATCGGCGCCCTCGAAGCGGAGCACGTCCGACCCGGCGCCACCGGATTCGGTGAACCCCGTGACGTCCTGGGAACTGCGCCAGTGGTGGGCGCGGTCGCGATTCGTGTCGGTGACGACCAAGCGGGACGCCGCCCGCAACGCATCGACCAGGCCGTCGTCGATCGACGCGCTGTACCGGATCAGTTCGGTCCCGTCGATGATGCCGGCGGCGGCGGCGTCGACGATGCCGGCGCCGTCGCCCGACAGGACGATCTCGTCGGTCTTGACCCGCACGGTGGGCACCGGGTCGCTGATCGGGACGAGCGTCACCGGCGCGATCGGCGTCCCGACGCGATCGTCGCCGATCGACTGCTCGTCGACCATCGGCCGGTCGGGCTGCATCGTGGTCGGTTCACCGAACCGCACGGGCGGCTCCAGCCCGGCGTCGGCGGCGGCCGGCGACGTCAGGAGGTCGTCGACGATCTCCGGTCGGGCGAGACGGAAGCGGTCGAAGGCGACATCGCCGGTGACCCAGACCGTGTCGACACCCAGCAGTCGTGCCACCGGCGCCACGCTCGCGACGTCGAGGGTGCCCTCCTGGAAACGATCGTCGAGTGCGAAGACGAGATCCATCGCCGGGGCGCTCCCGAGCGGAAGCAGGTCGCGGGTGACGAGTGGTCGCTCGGTCAGTGCCGGCAGCGGTTGGTCGACCGTGTAGCCCCATCGGTACGCGCCGAATTCGGTTCCCGGCACCTGCAGCACCCGGTAGCCGTCGGGGAGGCCGTCGAGGTGGGCCGCCGCGTCGATCCAACTCGCCGGCGGATCGGCGTCCCGCTCGAGCGCCGGGTCGACGAAACCGCCGGTGCGCAAGGCGGGAAGGTTCGCGACCGCAAGGATCGCAACGACCACGGCGAGCACACCGTCGGCGCGGACGCGTCGATCGGTGAACGGAACGGACAACCGGACTCCCCGCAACGCGCCGACTCCCATCGCGGCGCCGAGTGCGAGGCCGAGGACGAGCACGGGCACCGCCCGGGTGCTGCTGCGCAGGGCGAGCGCGAGCCCACCCTCGCCGTCGCCGAGGAGCACCGACATCACCGGTGACGGGTCGTCGATCGGGTGGACGCCCACGGCGAGGATCGTGCCGACGCCGATGAGCAGTGCCGCGTAGCGACGGTGGGCCCACCTGGTGGTCACGATCCCGACGAGGCAGCAGGCGAGGAGTGCGACGCCGATCGCGATGATCTTGATCGATGCGAGGTAGTCGAGCGCCGCCGTCGTGGTCGGCGGCGAAGGAGTCGCGGATGTAGAACAGCCAGTAGCCGAGCCCGCTGACCACCTCGGTCGACGTCGACGTGAACGAGACGGACTCGAGCGATTCGGAGTACGCCAGCACGTCGGCGCCGTAGCGCCCCTGGATCATCAGCATCACGATCCACCACAGCGACACCATCGTCGACAGCAGCGCCACCTTGGCCGAGGTCGTCACTGCACGCATCCACGTGATGTCGCGCCGCCACGCCGCGTGGATCAGCCAGAGTGCGGGCGCCGGGATGATCATCGCCAGCGCGGTCGCGTTCACCGCACCGACCGTCAGCACGATGAGTGCGATTGCGGCCGGGTACCGCCAGCGGCCCCGAGTGGCCGCCAACGCCGTGCACCCGACGATCCATCCGAGGCCTGCCCAGGGGAGCAGGAGCACCGAGGTGCGCGAGATGTACGGGAGCACGTAGGGCGACAGCTGGTAGACCAGCGCGGCGACGAGGGCTGCGAGTGGAGCGAGCCCGATCACGCGTGACATCCACCGCACGCCGAGGCCGGCGGCGACGAGGAGCGTGCCGATCCACAGGCGATGGGCGATCCAGTCGGGCACGCCGAGTTGTTCGAACAGCCAGAACCACGGACCCGTCGGCCAGAGATAGGCGATGTGTTGATGAGGAACCCACCCGGCGAACTGCCGGGGATCCATCGTCGTGGTCGTGTCGGACGAGGAAGCGGCCGGGGTCGAGATAGATGTAGAGCTTCGAGTCCGACGGCATGCGCCCGGGCGCGGCCGTCAACGCCGGCACATAGGCGAGCAGTCCGAGGACGATGACCGAGACCCACGTGGAGTGGCGTCTGATCCACGACATGTCGACGTCGATCACCGAGCTCGCGGCAGAAGGCCCGACATGCGCTTGAGCCCCTGGAGCGCACCCTGCTTGGCGGTGCGGCGGTGATGCGATGCTTCGGTGTCGGTCGCCTGTGCCCGGTGCTCGACGAACCAGTCGTAGCTCTCGGCGAACATCTCGTCGGTCGACCACGTCGGCGTCCAGCCGAGCTGCTCACGGAGGTGTTCGATGTCGAACCACATCGACTTGGAGTACATCAGCCAGTGGTACGGGGCGAACGGCGTGATCCCGAGCGTGGCGCTGAGGTGCATCGCGAGGCCGGCGGGGCCGGCGGGAATCGAGCGGACGACCGCTCCCGGTGCCGGCGTGGAGACACAGCGCCTCGAGCGTCTCGCGCATCGTGCCGAACCGGTCGGTGCCGACGTTGAACAGGCCCGGGCCCGGTGTGTTCGGCGGCGAGGAGGCAGACGTCGGCGAGGTCGTCGGAGTGCACGAACTGGTATCGATTGGTGCCGTCGCCGAGCACGATCGGATCGGCCCGTCGGCGATCCAGTCGAACAGGATGCCGAAGATGCCGAGGCGGCCGTGGCCGAGGATCGTGCGCGGCCGCACGATCGAGACGTCGAGCCCCTGACGGGCAGCGTCGAGGCACGCCCATTCGGCGGCGAGCTTGGCGTAGTCCGTAGGCCTCCATCGGAGCCGGCACGGTCGAGGGCAGGACCGGGTTCGTGTCGGGCACGCCGAAGACCGCGCTCGACGAGGTGTGGATCACCTTGCCGACGCCGGCATCGATGCTGGCATCGAGCAGCAGCCGAGTGCCGTCGACGTTGACCGTGCGCAGGAGGTCGAGGTCCGTGGCGAGCGGCACCTGCGCCACGTTGTTCAAGCACGACGTCGACGCCATCGACTGCGTCGCGGACCGCCGCGCGATCGCGGATGTCGCCGGCGCACGAACTCCACGTCGGCGGGCCGATCGGTTGCGTCGTTGAGGTCGAAGACCCGCACGCGGTGCCCGGCGACACGCAGGCGATCGACGAGCAACGAGCCGAAGTAGCCACTCCCACCGGTGACGAGAACGAGGCTCACAGCTCGATGCCCTGGTCGAGGCACCAGCGGATGCTGCGGCGCATGCCGTCGTACAGCTCGACCTCGGGCTCGTAGCCGAGGTCGCGCCGGGCAGCGGAGATGTCGACGGCGATGGTCTTGTTCATCTCGCCGAGTACGTGCAGTTGCTGGTTGTAGCGACCCGAGCGCTGCAGCGTGCGATCGATGCGTTCGGCGACGGTGCCGGCGATGTCGGGAAGCCGGAGCCGATTGGGCTTCACCTCGAAGCCCTCGTCACGCATCGCTCGGCCGACGGTCTCGACGATCTCGCGCACGGTGTACGGCCGAGCGTCGGCGATCCACTAGCCGAGGCCGGGTTCGGTCGGGGTGAGTTCGGCGCGGACGATGCCCTGCACCAGGTTGTCGACGAACACCATCGATCGCCGTTGACCTCCGTCGCCGAGCACCGGGAATTGACCGGTGCGCACGAGCGTGAAGAACGTCGTCTGGCGGGCGGGCTGGTGCGGCCCGTAGAACCACGGGGGTCGCACGATCACGACGTCGAGGCCTCGCTCGGCGGCCTCGAGGATGCGCAGTTCGCCGTCCATCTTCGAGCTGCCGTAGCCCAGGTACGGGCTGATACGGCTCGTCGTTGCGGAACGTGTCGGATCGGGAGGGGTTCGTGCCGAACGGGCTGTTCGACGACACGTGCACCATGCGTCGCACGCCGTGACGCTCTGCCGCGCGGGCGATGTGTTCGGTGCCACGGTGATTGACCGCGTCGAACTGCGACATGGTGGTCGGGTGGATGACGCCGGCGGTGTGGATCACGTCGACGACCCCGCTCACGCCGTCGAAGAGACGCTCCACGTCGGCGGGGACCGTCACGTCGCCGACGACGACGTCGACGCGATCCGACGATGCGACCGGACGTCGTCGGTCCGGATCGTGAACGAGGAGTCGCAGGCGACCGGGTCGTGCCCACTGTCCGGCGTCGAGCGCGGCGACGAGCCCGGTGCCGAGCCAGCCGCCGGCTCCGGTGATCACGGTCGTCTCGGGAGGATCCAACGTCATGAATGCGTGTGGTCATCCTGCCCTCTCGTCGACGAATCGGCGCGCATTGCGGATGGCGACCGCCATCACCGATGCCTGCGGATTGACACCCGGCGGCGTCCGGCAACAGCGAGGCGTCGTTGACGTAGACGTTCCTGGAGCCGTGCACCCGTCCGAAGCTGTCGGTGGCGCATCGGCGGAGATCCTCGCCCATCGGTGCGGTCGAACAGAGATGCACCGTCATGACGCTCGCATTGTTCGCCGAGAACGCCGACGTCATGGTTGCGAGGTCACGTCGCGAGCGGACGATCGGGGCGCCTCTGAACGACGGGTAGACCTCGAGCGCGTCGGCCTCGAGCATCAACAGTGCGAGGCGGGCCAGCCCACGTCCGAGCAGGTCGCGGTCACGCCGGGTGAGGCGATAGGTGACGATCGGATCGCGCAGGCCGGGCACTGCCTGCACCCATCCACGCCCCTGGCTGGTGATCGCGGCGTAGTAGATGACCAGTTCCGGCCAGGCGGTGACGGCGTGGCCGAACTCGCGCCAGTTGTCGGTGAGTGCGAGCGCGACGAGACCGGGGTGGCTCGCCGATCCGCCGAACGAGATCTCGGGAGCGAACTCCTTGACCTGGATGACCGCGACGTCGCTCGGGGTGTTGACCTCGCTGTCGAACCGGGCGGCGAGCTTCACGGTGGGGTGGACGGCGAGCGTCCGTCCGATGCGGTGACGCAACCCCGAGCGTTGCAGCATCGCCGGCGTCTGGATGGCTCCGCCGCACACGATGACGTCGCGGAAACTGATGGTCACGGGTCGCTCGCCGTCGATCGTCGAGGTCAGCTCCGCGCGCAACGCCGTGGAGTCGTGCATGACGATGTGGTCGAGACGATGCTCGGTCAACAGGCGCGCGCCGGCAGCAATCGCCCGCGGAAGGTAGGTCTCGGTCATGCTCTGGCGGCGTCCGTCAGCGGCGCGTCCACTCTCGGGATACGTCATCCAGCGGGGGATCTCGTCGTGTTGCCAACCGAGCGCCTCGGCACCCCGGCCCAGGATGTCGCTGGCCGGCGTCTGCTCGCCGGGCACGGTCTGGACACTCAGTGCGACCTCGACCTCGTCGCAGATCGCCTCGAGGTCGTCGGTGGCGAAGTCGACGATGCCGTAGTCCGTTCTCCAGCGATCGAGGGTGTACCCGGGAGGTCGGCGGTACAGCCCACTGTTGACCTCGGTGCCGCCGCCGGCGCAACGCCCCTCGGTGTAGGCGATCGACGGGAGCCCGAGGGCCACGGTGACCCCGCCGGACCGGTACTGCTGGTTCATCTGCTCCAACGAGAACGGTGTGACCGACCCCTGCGGGACCCAGGAGCCCTCCTCGACGATCAGGACGTCGTGGCCGGCTTCGGCGAGCGTGGCGGCGGTCGTCGCGCCCCCCGCACCCGATCCGATGACGAGCACGTCGCAGTCGTGGTGGCGTTCGGCTCTCACGGCGTGCTCCCGTCGACGGCGGTCGCGGGCCACTTCTCCCACACGTACGTGTAGCCGAGCGATCGCACGAGCCGCGGGTACTCCGACAGGAGCGGAAGTCGAACGCTCACGGCGACATCGAGCGCCCGCGAGGCGCCCACGAGCCGTCCGAGGAGATCGACGAGTCGGCTGATGACGATGACACCGAAGCGCGTGAACGATGCCAGTCCGTCGACCCGGGTCTGGATGAAGGCCACGGTGTCGGCACGTCGTTGTGCCTCGAGGTGCGGCAGGTCACGGGCGAGGAGGCCGTCGGCGAACCGTCCCACCGGAGTCGTGTGTGGCGAGGGACGTGACATGAGCGGACGAATCGTAGCAATCAGCGCGACAGTGGGGTGGCTCAGCGCGAGTCGTCGGTGCGGTAGGCGCGTCGCCGTCGATGCAGCGTGACGAGGTCGCTGACGCCCCACGCCGTGACGAGTCGGAATGCCTCCACGACGACCCGCCCGTCCATCTTCGACTGGCCCGCGATGCGGTCCCGGAATGCGATCGGGATCTCGACGACGCCGAGCCCGGCGCGAACGGCTCGGTAGGTCATCTCGACCTGGAACCCGTAGCCGCTGGCCTGCAGGTCGTCGAGGCCGATGGTTCGCAGCGCATCGAGCGCGGTACACGCGATATCCCGCCGTCGCATCGTTGATGGCCAGGCCCAACATCACTGCCACATAGCGATTGGCCCACCGCGACAGCCACGTCCGGCGGCGAGGCCAACCCGTCACCGTGCCGCCCGGGATGTACCGGGATCCGATCACGACGGGAATGCCCTGGTCGGCAACGGCGAGCATGACCGGCAGTGCGGCCGGGTCGTGGGAGAGGTCGGCGTCGATCTGCACGACAGCGTCGTACCCCTCGTCGAGGGCGAGCCGGAACGCCTCGCGATAGGCGTCGCCGAGTCCGCGTTTCTCGGGGCGTTCGATCAGCCGCAGCCGGCCGGCGTCGTCGAGTCGCTCGCGGACGAGTGAGCGCGTCGCGTCGGACGAATCGTCGTCGACGACCACGACATCGGCATCGGGGACGTGCGCGTCGAGTTGATCGAGGAGTTCACAGATGTTCGCCGCCTCGTTGTGGGTCGGCACGATGATCAGCGTGCGCACGGTTCGCTGAGGCTACTTGACGGGCCTCGGCTCGACGCGGCGCTCGGCGGGGCCCGCACGGCTACGGGATGGCGCCGAATGCGGCGTACAGCCCGGTCACGGCGACGAGTCCGGCGCCGCACAGCACCAGTGTCAGATCCCAGCCGGCGCGATCCCAGCTCGCCCGGTGATGGTCGGGGTCGTCGTCGGGGTCGGGCCACCAGGCTGCGACGGCGATGAAGAGCGGGAAGGCCGTGAACAAGAAGCGCGGGCGAGCGGTCACGGTCTCGGGGACCAACATGAGGGCGATCACCGCGGCGCTGTAGGCCACGAGTACCCATGAGAGCCGTACCTTCCATGCGCAGTAGATCATCGCGATGAGCGCTATGACGGAGAGTGCGGTGAGCGCATCGGTCGGGGACCCCAGGGGGTTGGTGAGGAAGTCGTACGAGTTGGTGATCGCCGTGGCACCGAAACTCGTCCCTTCCGACCAGGCTTCGCGTTGGACCCGGAACCACACGCCGCGCTCTGCGGCGGTGTGGCCGACGTACCACTGGAACGCGATGAAACCGAGCGGCGAGAGGATCGGGGCGATCAGCGACCACCAGTCGCGGTGGCGTCGGATGGCGAGGAAGCTGGCGACGGCGCAGGCGGCCACGACCGCGAGCCCGTTCGGTCGCGCTCCGGTGGCGACCGCAGCGAAGATGCCCGCGAGCACCCACCGTTCCTCGATCAGGAACAACAGACATGCCGCGGCGAGCACGATCAGCACTGCTTCGGAGTAGGCGAACGACAGCACGAAACTGCCGGGGAACACCGCGAAGAGCGTCATGGCCCGTGCCGCGACCGACACCGAGTAGAGACGGCGGGCGAGCAGGCCGACCAGGACGACGGCGACGGCGCCGAGCACGAAGTTGACGAAGAGTGCCGCGAACGTGTCGCCGCCCGGCAGCACGGCATCGACCACACGCACCGTCCATGGGTAGACGGGGAAGAACGCGGCGCGGGCCTCGAGTTGTTCGTAGGTGATGTTCGCCGGGACCGAGTCGGGGTACCCGCGTCGTATGAGTTCCAGGTACCAACGGCCGTCCCACGACGTCAGCACGTTGGTGATCGTCTGGTAGGCGGTTGGTTCGGCGATGCCGTCCTTGCGTGCGTCGACGGCCATCTGCGAGGCGCGGACGCCGGCGGCCGCGATCACGCACAGGCGCGACACGATGTACGCGGCCATGCCGACGAACAGCGCCCGATGCCAGTGTGCCCGGTCCGATGTGACGGCGGTGTCGGCGACGGGGACGTCGTTCACCTTGGAGGGCACGGCGAGAAGGTAGCAGCAGCATTGCGCATCGCACTGGTCACTCGATCGGCGACGCGGCCGTGTTGCCCGGGCATGTCGTTCGTTGCGGGAGTGTGAATCCGCCACGTTGACCGCGTGCGTGACCTCGGTGTTTTGTACAGTCACGCGTGATGCCGGTCCACGTTCCAGACTCCGTCGACGCCGCGGTCGCTCACCTGGCGCAGGACCCGGCGGCGACCGTGCTCGCCGGTGGAACCGATCTCATGGTCGAGGTCAACGACGGCCACCGCCGCCCGGGTGGCAGCGTCGTCGTGGTGAACCGGATCACCGAACTGCGATCGTGGCGTCGCGACCGGTCGGCAGCATCGGTCACGATCGGTGCCGCGGTCTGCTACCGAGAGATCGAGACCGGCCCCCTCGGCGAGATGTTCCCGGCGCTCGGGCAGGCAGCGCGTACGGTGGGATCGCCGCAGATCCGCAACGCCGCCACGCTCGGCGGCAATCTCGCCACCTGCTCGCCCGCCGGCGACGGCTTGCCGGTGTTGGCGGCGCTCGACGCCACCGTCGAGCTCGCGTCGGCCGCTGGTCGTCGCACGATGGCAGTGACGGAGTTCATGGTCGGTGTGAAACGCACCGCACTGATGCCGGGCGAGATGATCGTGTCGATCACCCTGCCGTTGATCACCGGTTGGCAGGGATACGCCAAGGTCGGCGTGCGCAATGCCATGGTGATCGCCGTGGCCAGCACGTGCGTCGTGCTCGACGCCGAGCGCCGGAGTGTGGCCGTGGCGCTCGGCTCGGTCGGCCCGACCGTCCTGCGATGTCCCGAGGCGGAACAGCATCTCGAATCCTCGATCGACTTCGCGACGTTCGAGGTCGCGCCGACCGATCTCGATCGATTCTCCGAACTGGTGTCGATGGAGAGCTCACCGATCACCGATCATCGCTCGAGCGCCGAGTACCGGCGACACGCTGTCGGCGTGCTCGCCAAACGACTGGTGCGACGCGCGTCGAACGCGGAGGCGGCCGCATGAGCCACGACAGCGACCACTACGTCCTCGACGTCAACGGAACATCGCGCGAGGTGACCGACTCCTGGTTGGGTGAGAGCCTGCTCGACGTGTTGCGCGACCGGCTGGGCCTGATGGGGACCAAAGGCGCCTGTGAGCAGGGCGAATGCGGCTCGTGCAGCGTGATGGTCGATGGCGTGCTGGTGTGTTCCTGCCTGGTGATGGCCGCGAGCGCAGTCGGTCAACCGATCGTGACCATCGAAGGCGTCGCTCCGATCGGCTCACCCTCGGACGTGCAGGCTGCGTTCGTCGAGGCGGGTGCGGTCCAGTGCGGTTTCTGTACGCCCGGGCTGATCATGGCGGTGCACGACCTGCTCGAACGCAGCGGCCAGCCCACCGAGACCGAGATCCGTGAGGAACTGGCCGGCAACGTCTGTCGCTGCACCGGCTACGGCCGCATCATCGACGCGGTCCAGCGCGTCGCCGTCGATCGGAGGCGGGTGCCATGACGATCACCGAAGCTCCCAGCGTCCGCTCGCCGACCCGTGAGGGCACGATCGGCACCTCGCCTGCGCGTCCCGATGGCACCGCCAAGGTGCAGGGGAGCTTCGAATTCTCCTCCGACCTGTCGGCGGACGGCTGCCTGTGGGGTGCCACCCTGCGCTCGCCGCACCCGTCTGCCCGGATCCTGTCCATCGACGTGAGCGCCGCCTGGAAGATCGACGGCGTCGAGGCCGTGATCACCGCCGACGACGTGCCCGGGAAGCTCACCTACGGCCTGATCAGTCAGGATCAGCCGGTGTTCGCCGCCGACGTGGTCCGTTACGTGGGCGAACCGATCGCCGCGGTCGCCGCCGATCATCCCGAGACGTGCCGCCGGGCGCTCGCCGCGATCGTGGTGGAGTGGGAACTGCTCGAACCCCTCCTCGACCCCGAGGCGGCGATCGACGGGAGCCATGCCCCGATTCATCCCGACGGCAACCTGATCCGGCACCAGCGCATCGTCACCGGCGACATCGAACTCACCGGTGACGTCGTCGTCGAGGGGACCTACGAGATCGGCATGCAGGATCAGGCGTTCCTCGGGCTCGAAGCGGCGCTTGCCGTTCCCGATGCCGGTGGCCGAGGAGTCGAACTGCATGTCGCCACGCAGTGGCTCCACGAGGATCGGGCGCAGATCGCCGCGTGTCTCGATCTGCCGGTCGACTCGGTCCGGCTCGTGCTCGGTGGTGTCGGCGGGGCGTTCGGCGCACGGGAGGACATCAGCCTGCAGGTGCACACGTGCCTGCTCGCGTTGCGGCTCGGCCGGCCGGTGCGGATCGCCTACAGCCGCGCCGAGAGCTTCCTGGGGCACGTTCATCGTCACCCTGCGACCATCTGGATGCGTCATCACGCCACCGCTGACGGCGAGATCCTCAAGATCGAGTCACGCATGGTCTTCGACGGTGGGGCGTACGCCTCGACGTCGTCGGCCGTCCTGATCAACGCGGTCACGCACACGCAGGGCCCGTACCGATGCGCGAATGCGGTCGTCGACGGCTACGCCGTGCGCACCAATCACCTGCCGTGCGGCGCGATGCGCGGATTCGGGGTGGTGCAGGCGTGCTTCGCCCACGAGTCCCAGATGGACAAGCTGGCGCTCGCGTGCGGCATCGATCCGGTCGAGATCAGGCTCCGCAACGCAATGCGAACGGGCGACGCGTCTGATCACCGGTCAGCCGGTGCTGAACGTCGCCCCGGTCGAGCAGTGCATCCGTGACACCGCAGCACTTCCGATGCCGGATGCGCCGATCGGTGGCCACCCGAGTGCCGACGGCGTCCTCGACGCGATGCGACTCCCCGGTGGGGCGGGCCGTACCGCAGACCGGCCCGACATCGTGCGCGGGGTCGGCTGGGGCGTGGCGATCAAGAACCTCATGTATTCCGAGGGCTTCGACGACTACGCGACCGCTCGATGTCGACTGTCGAACGGCGTCGCCACGCTGAAGTTCGCCACCTCGGAAGTCGGCCAGGGTTTCGTGACGATCGCCCCGCAGATCGCTCGCACGATCCTGGGCGTCGACGAGGTGGAACTCGATCGCATCGACACCCAGGTGGGCTCGTCCGGTTCGACGTCGGCGTCGCGTCAGACGTGGATGAGCGGGGGAGCGGTCGACGCTGCGTGTCGGACCGTGCGCGAGCGGATGTTCGAGCACGTCGGTCGCGTGCACGACATCGACCCGATCCGTCTGGCGGTGCAGGAGACCGACATCGTCGACACGGTGTCCGGTTGGCGCATCTCGGTCGCCGACGCGACGGCGGGTGTCGAGTTCGACGAGACGGTGGAGTACCGCCATCCGCCGACCGAGGAGCTCGACGAGAACGGCCAGGGCAACTGCCACACGGCGTTCGGATTCGTCGCGCATCGCGCCGTGGTCGACGTCGACCCCGAACTCGGCCTCGTCAAGGTGGTGCAGATCGCCACGGCGCAAGATGTCGGGCGGGCGCTGAACCCGCTGTCGGTGCTCGGCCAGATCGAGGGCGGCATCGCTCAGGGGCTCGGGCTGGCCGTGATGGAGGAGATCATCCAGATCGACGGTGTGATCCGCAACGGCAACTTCACCGACTATCTGCTGCCGACGTTCCTCGACATGCCCGAGGTGGTGGCCACGTTGATCGAGGAGCCCGATCCGCACGCTCCACTCGGAGCGAAGGGTGTCGGCGAAGCACCGTGCATCTCGACGACGCCGGCGATCGTCAACGCGATCCGTGACGCGCTGCGACAGGTCGACGGTGTCGGCCGACCCCTGGAGCGCGTCCCCGTCCGCCCGAGCGACATCTGCCTGTGATGCCGGACATGGCGATTGGTGCCGGACACCACGCGTCACAGCCTGAATTGGAGGAGCTCACCGTGGTGGCGGCTAGGTTCGGATCGCATGCCTGACGAGCGCGAGATCATGACCTGGGACATCTTCGGGGAGGCCTCTCGTGACCTGGCCCAGATGGTGGCCGACAGCGACTACGAGCCCGACATGGTGCTCGCCATCGCCCGCGGTGGGCTGCTGATCGGCGGCGCCATCGGCTATGCGCTGTCGGTGAAGAACGTCTACACGATGAACGTCGAGTTCTACACCGGTGTCGACGAGCGCCTCGAGGTCCCACGGATCCTGCCGCCCGCTCCCGACTTCGTCGACGTGTCCGATGCTCGCATCCTGATCGTCGACGACGTCGCCGACACGGGGCACACGTTGCTCTCGGTCCAGAAGTTCTGTGCCGGCAAGGTCGCCGAGGTGCGCACCGGCGTGTTGTACGAGAAGTCGCACTCGCTGGTGAAGTGCGACTACATCTGGAAGCGCACCGACATGTGGATCAACTTCCCGTGGAGCGACAAGGATCCCGTCGCCAAGCGCGAGTGGACGGTCAAGGACGCCTGAATCCCCGCAATGGTGTTACGTCCGGGGTCTGACCCCAGACGTAACACTCAGGTCGGGGCGCGGTGGGGAAAGGCGGCGCGCTGGGCCTGCTTGAGACGCTCCTCGAGTCGCTTGGGTGGCACGATGCCGAGGAGTTTCTCGCCGTTCCACACGGTGACGACTGGGCGGAGCGGGTTGAGTCGGGGCAGAACGGCGGTGAGGTCTTCGTCGAGTGACGCCTTGGCGAGCGTGCTGAACGGCACCATCAGTTGGGTCAGCATGACGAGTGGTCGCCGCTCCGACGGGATCGCCCACAGCTGTTCCTCCATGACGAGGCCGTCGAGACGACCGTCGTCGTCGACGACTGCGACAGCACCCACGTCGCCGAGTCGTTGGCGCTGCCAGATCATCGAGTCGGCGTCCATGTCGGTGCCGGCCTGGGCGACCCCGAACCAGGTGAGGTCGCGGACCTTGATGCCGTCGAGTTGCTCGGCGATGTACGACGACATGATCTCGGCTCGCGCATTCATCGCGATGAACACGCCGGTGATCAGGATGAACACCCCGAAGTTGCCGTTGAGCACGAGCATCAGGCCGAGCGCAGCGATACTCCAGCCGAGGACCCGGCCCGCGTTGGCGGCGTCACGCATCGCGCGGTACTTGTCGCCGGTACGCGCCCATCGGTAGGCCCGCAGCACGCGACCACCGTCGAGTGGTGCGCCGGGGAGCATGTTGAACACGGCGAGGATCATGTTGACGAACCCGATCCAGGCGAGCACCTGTGACTGCAGTCCGATTCCGGCGGCGAATGCAACGACACCGATGGCGAGGCTCACTGCGGGGCCGGCGAGGGCAATGAGCCCGTCGGCCCGCGGTGTGGGCGGCTCCCGATCGAGTTGGGCGACGCCGCCGAGCGCCCACAGGTCGATCGACCGGGTCTGCACGCCGTAGCGGCGGGCGACGAGGGCATGGCCGAACTCGTGGGCGAGGATCGAGGCGAAGAAGGTGGCCGTGGCGACGAGGCCGGCGACGACGCCGAGATGTGCGGTCAGGTTGACGCCGAACAAGGCCGCGACGATGGCCATGCTCCAGTGGGCTCGCACGGGAATGCCGACGTAGGTGCCGAAACGCATCGAACCGGGGGTCATGACGGGGGAGTGCTCCTTTCGTCGAGCACCCTGGTGAACCGGCTGTGTCGTTGGGGTATTCCGCCGATCGCTCCGTCGGGCCGTGGGATCAGGAGCGGTGCTCGAGGATCACGGTGGCGCAGTTGCGGCCGCTGGCTCCCCAGACGCCGGCGCCGGGGAACGTGGCAGCTCCGGTGAGGTACAGACCGTCGAGCGCCGTCTCGTACTTGGTGAGCTCGGGATTCGCGTTGCGGAACGCGGCGAGCGGGCCGCCGGCAAAACTCGTGGCGTGGCCGGCGGGGAGGTGGAAATCACGTTCGTACACGTCGGGTGTCATCGCTCGCCACTCGACGATCGAGTCGAGGAAGCCCGGCTCGCACAGCTCGGCGAATGCCTCGAGCCAGCGGCGGGGCTCGTTCGACCCGGGCCAGCCTCCGACCAGGCCGAACGGGGTGTAGATGGCTTCGAGGCTGAACACGTGGCGACCGTCGGGCGCCATCGACGGGTCGAGTGCCGTCGGAACGTTGACGAGCATGCCCGGGCGTTCCATCACGCGGCCGTGCGAGATCAGGCCGGCACCACGGTGGATCTCTGCGAGGCCAGGGGCGATCGCCGTGGTCGGCCCGAGCGGGCGGTCGAAGCCGCGCAGCACCGGTGGAGCCGAGAGCACGGCGTCGATCTTCGACTCGTAGCCCTCGTCGTGGTGGACGTTCTGCCAGCGACGCACGAGGTCGGTGGCCGACGACGGGGGATGTCGCAGCCAGCGCAGGAACGTGTCGTGCGGGTTGCAGGCCGACACGACGATCGGCGCCGTGATCTCGGTGCCGTCGACGAGAGCGATGCCGCTCACACGTTCACCGGTACAGATGATCGTGTCGACGGGGCTCTTCGTGCGCAGCACGCCGCCGGCGGCCTCGAACGCGGCGAGCAGCGCGAGGGGCACCTGTCCGCTCCCGCCGACCGGGCGCCCGACCGTGCCGACGTGTCGCATGGCGTGGGGGAGAGCACCGAGCCCGGTGCCGGGAGTCTCGGGTGAGATGCCCCACACCATCGGGCCCGTCAGGGCGCCCGGGCCGGTGATGGCGTCTTCGGTGAAGAACGAACGCAGGACGTCGGCGGCGCTGCGACGCGACCACCGCATGAGGGTCGTGGCGCCACTCAGCCGTCGGCGCATCGCGAGCTTGGTGAGCCCGGAGATCGTCGGCGGTTCGGCGGCCGCCTCGAACACCATCTCGATCGCCGGCATGGCGGCCTTCGCGTAGCGGCGGTATCCGTCGACCTGGCTCGGAAAGTTCCGGCCGATGTCGTCGAGTGTGGCCTCGAGGTCGTGGTGGTGCGACCAGCCCTTGCCGTCGGCAGCGCTGGCCCACGAGAAGTTGTGCTGGGCGGGCTCGACATCGATGTAGCGCAGGCCGAAACCGGCGAGATCGAGCTCCTCCATGACCGGCGTCGTGCGGAACGTGAGGTGATCGCAGTTGCAGATGTTGACCGTTGCACCGGCGAACTGCTCGCTCGCCGCGGTGCCGCCGACATCGGCGCGGGCTTCGACCAGCAGCGTCCGCATTCCCGCCCGGGCGAGGTATGCCGCCGTGACCAGCCCGTTGTGGCCGGCGCCGATGACGATGGCGTCGAAGTCGGAGGACGCCGGTTGGGATGCAGCTGCAGACACGTCGAGAGTCTCCCGCACTTCGATGTCTGGGGCGTAACGTGCCCATGTGTCTTTCGTTTCGCGACAACTGGCCGATCTCCGCGCTCCTCAGATCGAGGAGCTGATCACGCCGGACAGCATCTTCGTACAGCCACTCGGCGCGATCGAGCAGCACGGGCCGCATCTGCCGTTCAACACCGATCTGCTCATCGCCGACCGCGTCGCCACCGAGGCGGTACGACGCGTCGGCGCCGACCTCGACGTGTGGTTGTTGCCCCCGCTGGCGTACACGAAGTCCAACGAGCACGCCTGGTCGGCCGGGACGATCTGGCTGTCGGCCACGACATTGCTGGCGGTGCTCGACGACATCGGGCGGTGCGTGGCGACCACGCCCGCACGAAAGCTCGTGTTCTTCAACGGCCACGGGGGGAACTCGGCGCTGGTCGGTGTCGCCAACCGCGAGATCCGCCTCGCGCACGGTCTGATGACGTTCCTGGCCCATCCTGGCGTCCCGCCGGATCAGGGTGGCAGTTCACCGGCCGACGAACTGGGCATGGGCATCCACGGCGGCACCGACGAGACCTCGATCATGCTCCACCTGGTTCCCGAACTCGTCGACATGGCGACGGCGACGCGCAACGTCCCCGAGTCGCTGGCCGACAACCGGTATGTCCGCTTCGGTGGTGCCGTCGGCTTCGGGTGGTTGTCGAACGACTTCGGGCCCGACGGCCACATCGGCGACCCGACGGCAGCGAGCGCCGAACGTGGCGCGATGCTGTTCGACGCCGCGGTCGACGCCTTCTGCGAGGCCCTGGCCGAAGTGTCCCGTTTCGAACTGCCGGTGCGCTGACCGTGGCCTCCGACCCGACGCTGCACGACCTTCGAGTCGACGTTCGGCGCCTGCTCGCTCGCATCGATGCGCTCGGCGAGATCGGGCGCATCGACGGCCCGAATGGCGAGTGGGGCAACGCCCGGCTGGCCCTGACCGACGCCGATCGCGACGGGCGTGATCTCGTCGTGGCGTGGATGCGCGATCTCGGCCTCGACGTCGCGATCGACGCGATCGGCAACGTCGTGGCGACTCGATCGGGTGCCGACCCGTCTCTTGCTCCCGTGATGATCGGTTCGCACATCGACACGGTCGGCACCGGTGGACGATTCGACGGCAACCTCGGGGTACTCGGCGGCTTGGAGGTCATCGAGACCCTGGCTCGCCACGACGATCACGACGCGACGGTCGGTGCAGGTGGCGTTCTTCACCGACGAGGAGGGGGCGCGTTTCGCCCCCGACATGCTCGGGAGTCTCGTCTACGTGGGCGGTATGCCGCTCGAGGAAGCGCTCGACGTCCTCGCCGCCGACGACGGCGCCCGCCTCCGTGACGAACTCGAACGGATCGGTTACGCAGGCCCTGTGCCGTGTCCCCATCCGACGGCCCCCCACGCCTACGTCGAGCTGCACATCGAGCAGGGCCCGATCCTCGAGACGGAGGGCATCACGATCGGCGTCGTCGAGGGCGTCCAGGGAATCTCGTGGACCGAGATCGTCATCGTCGGCCAGTCCGCCCATGCGGGCACCACGCCGATGCGTCTGCGCCACGACCCGGCGTACTGCGCCGGAGCGATCGCCACCTACGTGCGTGATCTGACACGTCACCTCGGCCACGATCAGGTCGGCACGGTCGGACGGATCGACGTGTACCCGAACCTGACCAATGTCGTGCCGTCACGGGTCGTGATGACCGCTGACATGCGCAACACGGACGACCGGGTGCTGCGCGAGGCCGAGTCACGTCTCGTGACCTTCCTCGAGGAACTCGCCGGCGCCGAAGGCGTGGAGATCACGACTCGATCGTTGGCCCGCTTCGAGCCCGTCTCGTTCGACGCCGCGATGGTGAGCCGGGTGGAGTCGACGGCGTCCCGCCTCGGTTACTCCACGCACCGCATGCCGAGCGGTGCCGGCCACGACGCGCAGATGCTCGCGCGGGTGTGTCCGACCGCCATGATCTTCACCCCGAGCGTGAACGGGCTGAGCCACAACATCGCCGAGTTCACCGAAGCGTCCGACATCGAGGCCGGGGCGAACGTCCTCCTGCAGGTGGTCGTCGATCTGGCCGGCGCCGTCGAACGATCGTGACGGCGCGGTTCGACCTCGTCACGCTCGATTCACCCGACACCGATGCCGCGGCACGCTTCTGGTCGAGCGCTGCGGGCCTCCACGAGGTCGAGCGTGAGGACGTCGATCGTTGGATCGTGCTGGCCGACCTGACCGGATTGCGACGTCTCGGAATCCAGCGTGGGGCTGCCCGGAAGGGATCGATCCACCTCGACCTGGCGTGCGAGCCGGATGGCTTCGACGACGAGCTCACCCGACTGCTCGCGCTCGGGGCGCAGCTGCTCGACGGACCACGTCACGAGCCGTACGGATCGATCGTCAACCTCGCCGATCCCGACGGGAACAGGTTCGACCTCTGCGCCTACCGGTGAGCGAACAGCCCGTGGACGCGAAACGGGGGACGCTCCGCAGAGCGTCCCCCGTGCCGGTGTCCGGTTTGTCAGCGTCGATCGATCAGAGACCGATCGAGGTGTCGATGAACTGGTTGGTGACGATGTCGTCAGGGGTCACGCCATCCTTCGGCGTGGCGCCCTGTGCCGTGTAGATCGGCACTGCGAGCTCGATCAGCTTCGCCACACGGTCGGTGTCGAACTGGCCGACAACGCCCTCGGGGCTGTTGGCGATCAAGCCGTCCTCGATGATCTTGGCCACACCGAAGTCAGCCGCACCCTGGGTGTAGTCCCAGCCGAAGTCGGCGCCGAACTGGGCGACGGCGTCGAGGATGATGGCGTTCGTCCGAGCGGGGTCGGCGAGGTAGTCGATGCTGGCCTGCTGGATGATCGGCACCAGCTTCGTGAAGCACGCCGAGTACTTCTCGATGTTCTCCGGCTTGGTGGCGATCGACTGGGCGTAGTTCTCCCAGCCGATGTCGTTGATGTACTCGTACGCAACGGGCTTGCCCCAGTCGGTGAGCTCCTCCTGGTACAGGTACGGCTCGGCGGAGGCGAAGCCCTGCTGGGCAGACTGTGCCCTCGTCGGCGATGAACAGGCTCGGGTCACCGGTGTAGGAGCCGTCGACCTGGTCGGCGCTGAGCACGCCGGAGCCGGTGAGGAAGTCCATGTAGGCGGCGCCACCGAAGTAGCGAACCTTGACACCCTCGGTGCCGAGATCGGCGATGCCGGTCACGTCGGGATACGTCGCCGGGTCCCACATGATCATCTGCGGGTTCTTCTCGTAGCCGGACTCGATGGCGACCGTCGGGAAGTCACCGGAGAACTGGATCGCCTCGTCGGTGTAGACGAATCCGAGCAGCACGTCGTCGTTGGCGTACATGATCTGCGTGACGGGTGAGAAGTTCTGGGCAGCGCCGCCGGAGCGGATCTGGATCTTCACGCCGGTGTCGTTGCCGTTGGCATCGATCAGCGGGCCGGTCACGTAGGCCTTGCCGGCGTCGACCTCGTAGCCCTCACCGATCATCTGGTAGAGGAAGCCGTGCTCGGCTTCGGGCATCCAGTCGAGCTGGATGGCGACCGTCTCGGGACAGTCGCCCGCGAGCGAGACGGCCTCCCCGCCGGTCGTCGCTTCGGTCGTCCCGGTTGTCGCTTCGGTCGTGGCGGTGGTGTCGCTGCTGGTCGTGTCCGACGAGCTGCTGTCGCTGTCGCTGCCGCACGCCGCGACGGCGAGGCCGGCGGCGAGGGTGAGACCGAGCAGCTTGGCGCTGCGGGTGGTTTTCATGGTTGCTCCTTGTTGGGGGTTCACGCTGGCTGGGATCGGGGAATCGAAATGATTCCGGGTGGGTGGGAACTGTGCCTCGGTCAGGACGTTTCGTCGTACCAACGACCGATGGCGAGCTTGCGCAGTGCGCCGAAGGCGAGGAACACGGCGATGCCGAGCAGGGCGGCGACGAGGAGGCCGCCGTAGACCTGGGGGAACCGTGCCTTCTGGCGGAACTGTTCGATGACGACGCCGATGCCGGGTTTCTGGCCGGCACGGAAGAACTGTTCGCCGACGATGGCGCCGATCACGCTGAGTCCGGCCGAGATCCGGAATCCGATGAAGATCGACGGCATGGCGGCCGGGAACTGGAGCTTGCGCAGCCTCGTCGACCGCGTCGCGCTGTGCAGCGTGAAGAGCTCGTGTTGGGAGACGTCGGCGGAGGTGAGCCCGAACAGCGTGTTGGTGACGATCGGGAAGATCGAGATCATCACGCACACGAAGATGCGGGCACCGATCCCGCCACCGAAGACCGAGCCGATCAGCGGGACGATGGCGAGCACCGGAAGCGCCTGTGCGGCAACGAGATACGGGTACATCGATCGTTCGAGCCAACGCGCCTGGGCCATCAGGACGGCGATGGTGATCCCGAGCACGACGCTGATGGCCAGCCCGATCAATGCGGTGAAGGTGGTCCAGGCGAGCCCGGTGATCATCTGCTGCCGGACGACCGAGTCGAGGAACGACTGGTCGACGACGGTGCTGGGCGAGGGGACGAGGAATCCGGGCTTGTCGAAGAGCCGCCGCATGCCGTCGCGGTGGAAGTACTCCCACAACGCGAGGAACAGCAGCAGGAAGACGATCGGGCCGATGATGGCTCGGGCGAAGTTCCTGACGGTCGGCTGGCCCGACGGCCCGACGTCGCCCATCAACGACGGGTCCGCCCCGAGCGCGGCGTACGACGGTTCGAGTCCCGGATCGTTGTCGGTCACGGCGCTCACGAGTGGGCTCCACGAAGGGCGTGCGAGACCTCGCCGCAGAGTTCGGCGAAGGCCGGGTCGAACCGCAACTCCGGATCGCGCGGGTACGCGAACGGCACTTCGAACTCGCCGACGATCGGATCCGGGCCTGCCGCTCATGACCAGGATCCGAGTGGAGAGAAAGACGGCTTCGCTGATCGAGTGGGTGATGAACAGCCCGGCGAACTGTTTGCGCAGGAAGAGCGAGATCACCTCGTCGTTCAGGCGTTCACGGGTGATCTCGTCGACCGCTCCGAACGGCTCGTCGAAGAGGAAGACCTTCGGTTCGAGCACGAGGCTGCGCGCCAGTGACGCACGCATCCGCATACCACCGGACATCTGCTTGGGGTACTTGTCCTCGTGGCCGGTCAGTCCGACGAGTTCGATGTTCTCGATCGCTCGCCGCCGGGTCTCGTCCTTGGGCAGACCCTCGAGTTCGGCGAGCAGCTCGACGTTCTGGATGACCGTGCGCCAGGGGAGCAGAGTGGCGTCCTGGAAGACGTAGCCGAGTCCGGAGTGGTCGACGCTCACGAAACCGGTCGTCGGTTGAGTGAGTCCCGACGCGATGCGCAGCAGCGTCGACTTGCCGCACCCGGACGGGCCGACGACGGTGACGAACTCGCCGGGGTGGACGTGGAAGGACGTTGCGGTCAGCGCCTGTGTGCCGTCCGGGAACGTCATCGACACGTCGCGGAAGCTGACGGCGGAATCTCTCGTGGTCGGCGTCTGGAGTGATGGTGTCGGTCATCGGCGGTCCTCAGTGCGTGATCATTCCGCCGGTGACGTTCATCGCCTGTCCGGTGCAGTAGTCGGCGTCGTGCGAGGCGAGGAAGAGTGCCATCGCGGCGACGTCGGAGGTCTCGGCCAGTCGACCGAGTGGAGACTTCGACGACCACTCGGCGACGTCCTCGGCAGTGCGTGTTGCCGCGCCCATCTCGGTGAGGACGTAGCCGGGACAGATCGAGTTGACGTTGATGCCGTGCGGGCCGAGCTCGGCGGCGGCCACCTGGGTCAGCGAGATCACCGCCGCCTTGGACGCCGCGTAGTGGGCCTGGCCGGCCGCGCCGACCTTGCCGCCCATGCTCGCCATGTTGACGATCTTGCCGCCGGCGCCCTGAGCGATCATCGCCCGCGCCGCGATCTGCGTCGTGACGAGCATCGCTCGGACGTTGACGGCGAACACCCAGTCCCACTCGTCGGGCGAGATGTCGAGCAGCGGTGTGATCCTGAAGACGCCCGCGTTGTTGACGAGCACGTCGATGCCGCCGAGTCCGGCGATCGCCGAGTCGAGTGCGGCCGTCGTCGAGTCCGCATCGGTCAGGTCGCAGGCGTACGCGGCGCCACCGATTTCCTCGGCGAGGGCGTTCGCATCGTCGATGAGCAGGTCGAGGACGGCCACCCGGGCGCCCGCGTGCGGCGAAGTGGCGGGCGATCTCGGCACCGATACCGCGCGCCGCGCCGGAGATGACGACACGGCGATCGTTGAATCGCCCATCTGTCGGCACGAGGCGTCCTCCGCTGTCGACCATGATGGCGGCCACTATAGGTCGGTGGGCCGGACTCGTCGGCGGCCGCTTTGTTAACTCCGCGTTTCCCCGATCTTCACCCCGCGTCGCCATACGTGACGATCGGGGGACCCGAAGGCGATGGCCTCTCGAAGGGTCGATGCCCGGATCGCGACGAGGTCGGCCGGGAATCCTGCGGCGACCCCCACCTCAGGTGCCCGTGTCGCCCGTGCGGCGTGCCGGGTGACCGATGCCCAGGCGTCGTCCGGGAGGAGGTGGCTGGTCATGATCATCAGGCCGGCGGTCTCGAACGGGCAGGCTCGACCGACCGGATTGAACGGGTCCTGCAGGTTGTCGGCGCCGGCGGCGACGTTGGCGCCGGCCGCGCGGAGGGCGGCGACCGCGGTGAGCCCACGGGGCATCGGTGCGTGGCCACGCCCCTGGAGGAACAGGTTGGTGTGGGGGAGGGCGATGACGCTGATCCCGGCGGCAGCGACGAGTTCTGCGATCTCCTGTTGGCGACGCGCGTCCTGCACACCGAGGCTGACGCAGTGGCTGGCGGTCACCGGGTGCTCGAATCCGCTCAACACGATCTCGGCGAGGTCGACGAGCCCGAGCACGTCGGGGTCGAGTGTCTCGTCGGTGTGCAGGTCGACGCCGACACCGTGATCGGTGGCGATCTGGAGGAAGATCTCGGTCGCGCCGCGCGTGTCGCCACCGTCCTCGAGGTGCGGGCACCCGCCGACGAGATCGGCCCCGGCGGCGAGGGCATCGTGAAGCAAGGCGCGCTGGTCCGCCCCTGCGGGCCCGACGATGGGCCAGTCGCACAGCGCGACGATCTCGACGTCGATGAGGTCTCCGACGCGCCGTCGGACCTCGCCGAGGGCCTCGATGCTGCGCAGGCCGTGCTCGGTGGTGAGGTCGGCGTGGGTCCGCACGAAGCGGTAGCCGTTGCTCGCCATGAGGCGCGCCGCTCGCTCGGCGCGTTCGATGATGTGCTCGACGTCGAGCAGCCGGCGGTTGGCCTCCATCGCATCGATCGCGCCGATCAGGTCGCCCGTGGGGTTGAGGATCTCTTCTGCCAGGAATGCCTTGTCGAGGTGGGCGTGGGGCTCGACAGCCGATGGTGAGAGTACGTAGCCGGTGAGATCGACGGTCTCGCCGCCAGGCGCGGAGATGGACGGTGCAACCTCGGCGATCACGCCGTCGACCACCAGGACGTCCAGAGGGCCGTCTGTCACATCTCCGTGAACAATCGTGGCCTGCTGTAGGAGGGTGCTGGACATCTGCGCGAAACTACCTGCATGTCCGAACGCCCTGACCTGAAGCTGGGAGCCTTCTTCTTCGGAGGCGTCGAAATGGATGATGCAGGGGCCGGCAAACCCGATCCCATGGATCGTCGCTACTCGAACGACGAGTGCTGGAAGGCGACGCTCGACTACGTCAACTCGGCCAAGGAGGCCGAACGGCTCGGGTTCGACTCGTTCTGGACGACCGAGCACCATTTCCAGTACGAGGGCTACGAGGTCATTCCCAACGGGTTGCTGATCTCCACGTGGATTGCCGCGCAGACGACCACGCTGCGGTTCGGGGCGATGTTCAACGTGGTGCCGCAGTGGAACCCGCTGCGGCTGGCCGAGGACTTCGCGACGCTGCACAACCTGTCGGGCGGTCGAGCGATGCTCGGTGTCGGCCGTGGCACGGTGCCTCGTGAGGTCCTGCACCTCAACGACAAGGGCGTGTCGATCGGGTCCTTGGACAACCCGGACCAGGTCGACGCGGACCTCCACAACCGAGAGGTGTTCGAGGAATCGATGGAGATCATCCGTCGTGCCCTCACGCAGGAGTCGTTCTCGTTCCAGGGCAAGCACTTCCACATCCCGATCGAGGGGATTCCCGACCGCGGTGCGACGGTGCAGGAGTTGACGCTGATTCCGAGGCCGATCCATCCGTTCGAGATCTGGCAGGCCGTCACGTCGCCCCCGACGCTCGACTATGTGCCCGTCGTCGGCCACGGAGCGGTGTTCTGGAACCAGCACTACAGCTTCATCAAGCGGTTCTGGGACAAGTACGGCGAGACGTACGCGACCTCGCACGGCGTCGAACTGGCTCCGCACGAGAAGCGCATGCTCGTGTTGGCGTATCGCATCGAGGACACGATGGAGGAGGCGCGGGCCTCGGCGTTGCCGGGCCACGACGAGTTCTGGAAGTTCCTCGGTCCGTACGGGTGGAGCCGCGGGTACATGGGGCCCGACGGCAAGCCGGCCAAGCCGGGCTTGATCCCGACGCTCGACGAGTCGATCGAGAACAAGACGATCATCGTCGGACCTCCTGAGAAGGTGGCCGAGGAGATCGCGTTCTACCGGGATCTGCTCGGTTTGGAGTACCTCACGCTGTTCCCCCACATGCTCGGCGATCCGTACAAGAAGGCCGACGAGCAGATGGCCCGCTTCGCCGAAGAGGTCCTCCCGCTCCTCTGACCCGACCCCCATCCGACCCCCCATCCGACCCCCCATCCGACCGTTTGTGTGAGCACAAACACGCGTCGCATGGATGCTCGCTCACACAGAACTCCGTTCCGGAATTTGAGTGAGCGCTGATCATGGCGGTGGCGATGATCGCTCACGCAAAGTGCGGCAGTGGGTCCGCGGTGTCGAGGAGTCAGGAACCGGCCGCGGCTCCGATGACGGTGCGAGGGTCGGCCGCGCCGGCGAGCATGCCGTTGGGTTCCACGACGATGGCGTGGGCGTGGCCGAACCCCGAGTCCCACGCGGGCTGCGACGTGGCGCGGTGTCCCCGAGCGGCCAGCGCGTCGACCCAGCCGTCGGGAGCGTGACCCTCGACGCCGACCGACGGGCCTCCGCTCGCCGGTCCAGGTGTCGAATCCGGTCTGGGGGCCGTCGAGCGCCCAGCGCCCGGCGTTGATGGCGACCGCCGGCGATTGGCCGTGGTGGAAGAGCCGGGTCAGGATCTGCAGGAGAATCTGTGGTTGTGCGTCACCTCCCATCGTGCCGAAGACGGCGGCGAGCCGACCTGCTCGCGTCGCGAGCGCCGGTGACAGGGTGTGTGGCGGCCGCCGACCAGGGCCGAACTCGGCGGGATGTCCGGCGACGAGGTTGAAGCCCAGCCCACGGTTGTGGAGATTGATCCCCGTGTTCGGTTCGACGAGGTGGGAGCCGAATCCCGACGCGTTCGACTGGATCAGCGAGACGCCCATGCGGGTTCCGTCCGGCCCGATGCCCGCTGTGCACAGGTACGTGGTGTCGCCGTCGGAGGCCGGCGCCGTCCGGCCGCTCGACTGCTCCAGCCCGATCATGCCGACGCGACCGGCGATCGACGCCAGCAGCGCGGCGCCATCGGCGCCTTCGTGCAGTCGATCGGGGCGATCGAACCCGGCGGCGGTGGCCGCCTCGACGAGGAGATGGGCCCACCGTTCGTCGTCAGGGTCGTCCGGAAGGTCGAGCTGGTCGGCGAGCGTCGCCGCGCCCAGGGTGAGGTACCCCTGGGAGTTCGGTCCGATCGTGTGCAGATCGACACCGAACGCCGATGTTGTGAGCGGCGTCACCCAGTCGGCCTGATTCGCCTCGAGGTCGGACTCGGTGAACAGTCCGTCGCCGACCTCGAGCAGCCCGTCGCCGAAGGCTCCGCCGTAGAAGCTGTCGCGACCGGACACTGACAACCCGGCCAGGGCCAATGCGGCGCCGGGCCGGCGAACGACGGCCCCCGTGGCCGTCGCCTGGGTGGCGAGTTCGGCGAGGTTCGAACGACTCTCGGCGTCGAGACGCCGCAGTGAACCGACCAGCAGGGGGCTCGCGGGGAACCCGTCCGCGGCGAGCCGTCGAGCAGGCGCGAGGATCACATCGAGCGGGAGCGACCCGAACCGTTCGTGCAGCGCGATCCACCCGTCGATGCAGCCCGGGACGGTCACCGTTCGCACATCGAGCTTGAACGGCATGTCCGAGCGTCCCTCGGCACGAAGAGCATCGGGATCGGCGCCGGACCCGGCGCGTCCGGAGGCGTTCAATGCGAAGGTCTCGCCGTCGCGGTCGCCGTCGGGTCTGTCGATGTGGACGAGCGCGAAGAGGTCGCCGCCCATGCCGCACATGTGCGGTCCGGTCACGGCGACGGCGGCGTTGCACGCGATCGCGGCGTCGACGGCGTTGCCGTCCGAGGGCCCACATCTCCATGCCCGCCGATGTGGCGAGCTGATCGGCGCTCGCCACCATGTGACGGGGCGCACGAACGGTGCTGGTCGGTGCGGTCGACGGGGGCATCGATGCGACCCTATTCGAACGTCAGTCGTACCACTCGTTGCGTTCGGTCAGCACGGCGCGCAGGACCTCGGGGTGATCGGTCATGATGCCGTCGACGCCGAGGTCGAGGAGCCGATGCATCTCTGCGGGATCGTCGACGGTCCAGACGTGGACAGCGGTTCCGCCACGGTGGGCCGATCGAACGAAGCGGTCGTTGACGACGGTGACGCGTCGACCCACCCCGGAACTGGCGGCGTGAACGGGCACCTGGGCCGCTCGTCGGGCGGTACCGACGAGACGTCCCGTCAGCCGGAGCCGGACCGTCTCCTGGGGGCTCATGCACGTGAGCAGATCGGGTCCGAGGAGCGATCGGAGCTTGGTGAGCCGGGCGTGGCTGAACGAGCCGAGGCAGACGCGGGCGAGCAGCCCGCGCACGGACGAGTTGCACGAGAGCGGGCGCGGCTGCGTCGGACTTGCAGTCGATGTTGAAGCGCGCCTCGGGGAACCGGTCGAGGAGGTCGGTCATCAGCGGGATGGGCTCGCGTCCGTCGACACGCAGGTCGCTGAGCTCGCTCCACGTGCTCTCGGCGATCGTGGTGTCGACGCCGCACGTGCGTCGGAGGTCGGAGTCGTGGAAGGCGACGAGGACACCGTCGGCGGTGAGGTGCACATCGGTCTCGAGGTAGTGGTACCCGAGCGCAACCGCGTGCTCGAACGCCGGCAGCGTGTTCTCGGGCGCACTGCTGGTGCCGCCCCGATGCGCGAATGGAATCGGCCCCGGCCAGTCGAGGTAGGGATGGAGTCCGGTCACGGCGCCGACTGTACGCCAGCGACCCGCAGGGCGATTCGCGTCGTCACATCGCGGCCGTCGCGCCGTCGGAGAGCCGTTGCGCCAGCCAGGCCAGCGGTATCGACAGCAGCATCGTCACGGTCGCGACGACGTTGACGAGTGGCACGTTGTTGGGACGGGTGAGGTTGTTGAGGATCCACTGGGGCAGGGTCTCGATGCCGGGCCCGGCGGTGAAGGTCGTGACGACGATCTCGTCGAAGCTCGAGCGCGAACGCGAGGATGCCGCCGGCGAGGAGTGCCGATCGCACGAGCGGGAACGTCACGTGGCGGAACGTCTGGATCCCGTCGGCGCCGAGGTCGGCGGAGGCCTCGAGCAGATTGGGCGACATCCGGCGCAGACGGGCGACGACGTTGTTGTACGCGAGGACCACACAGAACGTCGCGTGGGCGATCACCAGCGAATGGAAGCCGAACCCGACCTGGAAGTCGAACAGGCCCACGTCGATGCGTCGGCTGAACGTGTTCTGCAGCGCCACTGCCGGTGACGATGCCGGGCAGGGCGATGGGCAAGATGAGCAGGAACGAGATCGAGTACCGCCCGAAGAACTTGTAGCGCTGCAGCGCGAACGCGGCCAGCGTGCCGAGTACCAGTGCGACCAGCGGTCGCAGCGAGTGCGACCTTGACCGACGTCACGAACGCGTCGCGTGGACCCTCGGCCTGCCATGCCTTCGACCACCAGTCGGTGGTCAAGCCGCGCCGGTGGCCACGACGAGCGACGTGGACGTGTTGAACGACAAGATGGCCACGACCGCCAGTGGTACGTAGAGGAACGCGAGCGCGAGCCAGGTCCAGATCCGCAGCGACCATCGGGTCAGACAGCGCTGAGGTTCATCGGGCCATCACAGGTTGTCGAAGGCCTTCAGGCGCGACATCGTCGCGAGGTACACGACGATGATGATGATCGGCCACAGGGTGAACGCAGCGGCGAGCGGCTGGTTCGGCGCGAGCAGTGTGCGAGCGATGAGGTTGCCGATGAGCTGTGTCGTGCCACCGACGATGTTGGGCATGATGTAGTCGCCGAGCGACAGCGAGAAGGTGAAGATCGAACCGGCGGCGATCGAGGGAACGATCATCGGGCCGATGATCGAGCGGAAGGTGCGCAGCGGTCGTCCGCCGAGGTCGGCCGATGCGTCGAGCAGCGACGCCGGGAGCCGATCGAGCCCTGCATAGATCGGCAACACCATGTAGGGCAGCCATTGGTACGCCAGTGTGATCACGAGCGCGGTCTGACCGAATCCCGGGGTCCATCCGATCGTCGAGTCGAGCACGCCCCCACCACCGGATGCCGAGAACTTGCTGCCCGGGCTGACACATGGCCCGCCAGGCGTAGCCCTTGACGAGGTAACCGGCCCACAGCGGCAGCAGGATGGCGACGATGAGCCCGCGTCGCGCCCACGGCTTGGCGACCTTCGCGATGTAGAACGCCATCGGGAGGGCGATCGCGAGGCACAGCAGCGTGACCGAGAGCGCGACGCCGACGCTGCGCTGACGACCGTCCAGACGAACTCCGATGTCGTGAAGGCGACGTTCAGGTTGTCGAGGGTCAGCTCACTCGTCGGCTTCTGGGTGGTCGTGTCGAGCTTGAAGAAGGCGGTGACGACGAGGAGCAGCGAGTGACCCGATGTACACCACCAACAGCCACGTGACCGGAGCGCCGAGCGTGGCGGTCAGGCCGAGACGGCGGATGATGCGTGAAGACGCGCGCCGTCCGGCGCACCGGCCCTCCGTGCGGAGGACCGGCGGCCGGGGCGTCGTCGTTCTGATCGATCAGCTGCGCAGTTTGCTCCACGCATTGACCCATTCGGTGTAGGGCACGCAGGTCGACATCGGTGCGACCGTCGAGGCACTCCTCGGTGGCGGTCTTCCAGTACCAGACGTCGGTCCAGTAGGCGGTGTCGGCCGGCGTGGAACGTCGAGCAGTGATCCGGGTCGGCCGTCGAGGTCGCAGACTGAGGGCGTTGCTCGGCGCCTCACCGAACCACTCCGCGACCTGTGCGTTCGCCTCACGGCGAAATGATCTGGTCCATCCACAGGTACATGCAGTTCGGGTTCTTGGCCTTCGACGAGATCATCCACGTGTCCGACCAGCCGGTCGCTCCTTCGACCGGCTTGACGGCGTCGATCTTCGCGCCGTTGGCCTGCGCGAGGTTCACGATGACCTGCCAGGTCGTGCCGGCGAGCACGCTGCCGTCTTCGAGCGCTGCCTGCTGATCGGTGTACAGCGCCCAGTACTGGCTGGCGAGATCCTGCTGCTGGGTGAGCAACTCGATGGCCGCGTCGAACTGAGTCCTGGTCGAGCGCGTACGGGTTGGTGATGCCGAGGTCGGGCTGCGTCGCCATCAGGTACAGCGCCGCGTCGGCGATGTAGATCGGGCGAGTCGTACACCGACACGCTGCCGCTCGCGGCCGAGTGACGCGTCGAACATCTCCGACCACGAATCCGGAGCGGTCGGTGTACACCTCGGTGTTGTACACGAGCAGGTTGGCGCCGCGACCGTGCGGCACGCCGTACGGCGACACCGTCGACGCTGTTCCACGGCTTGCAGCTTCAGGTCGTCGAAGACGTCCGCATAGTTCGGGATGAGATCGGTGTTGACCGGAGCGACCTCGCCACCGGCGATGAGGCGCTGCGTTGCATCACCCGACGCCGAGACGCCGTCGTACTCGCCGGTCTGCATCAACTGCACCATCTCGTCGGAGCTGTTGCCGGTCTTCACGTTCACCTGGCATCCGGTTGCCTCTTCGAACGGTGTCACCCAGTCGACGGCGGGATCGGTCGAGCCGTCCTCGACGTAGCCGGCCCAGGCGATGAGGTTCACCTCGCCTTCACCCTCGCCGAGTTCGGTGGGTGCTGCGCCGGCATCGCCACCTCCCGGCGCTTCGGTGCCGGCCGGCGCTTCGGTTCCCGTCGGCGCGTCGGTCGATGCCGGCGCGTCGCTCGTGGCGGTCGTGTCGGACGTCGAACCCGACGAGTCGTCGCTTCCGCACGCTGCGAGAACGATCACGAGTGACAGTCCGATCGCTCCGATTCTCCTACTGGTCTTCATTGCTGTTCTCCCCTTGTTGTGTTGATTGAAGTGTCGGCCGGAGGTCCGATGGTTCCTCCTCCGGAGGATCGTCGTCGATGACGGCGAATGACGCTGCACGCGACCACGCGACCTCGACGGCAGAGCCGACGTCGGAGTCGTTCCACGTGGCGCTGGGCACGGTGACCGCCAGGCGCACGCCGCGGTCGAGCTCGACGTGGACCCGCGAGTCGGCGCCCAGGTACTGGACGTCGGCGACGGTGCCCGACGCGACGACGTCGTCGGCACCGGCAGTCTGCGTGTCGCTGAGGACCCGGATGCGTTCCGGGCGAACGGTGTGGGCGCCGCCGACTCCGAGCAGGCGCTCGGACGACTCGTCGTCGAGGAGGTTCGAGGAACCGACGAAGCTGGCGACGAACGAGGTGGCCGGGTGTTCGTAGATCTCGCGGGGGGTGCCGACCTGTTCGAGCCTGCCGTGGCTGAACACGGCGACTCGCGAGCTCATCGACAGTGCCTCGCCCTGGTCGTGGGTCACGAAGACGAAGGTGATGCCCACCTCGCGCTGGATCGTGCGCAGCTCGACCTGCATCTCCTCGCGCAGTTTGAGGTCGAGTGCGCCGAGGGGCTCGTCGAGCAACAGCACCTCGCGGCTCGTTGACGAGTGCTCGGGCGAGCGCGACCCGCTGGCGCTGTCCGCCGGAGAGCTGGTTGGGTCGCCGTGAGCCATAGCCCGACAGCCGCATGATCTCGAGCATTGCTCCGGCCCGAGCGCGGCGGTTCGATCGACCGACACCTTTCACCTTGAGCCCGTACTCGACGTTCTGCTGGACCGTCATGTGCGGGAACAAGGCATAGTCCTGGAACACGGTGTTCACGTCACGGTCGTACGGGGCCAGCGATGTGACGTCCTGGCCGCCGAGCAGGATGGCGCCGGCGCTCGGCTTCTCGAATCCGGCGATCATCCGCAGGACGGTGGTCTTGCCTGATCCCGACGGACCCAACAACGAGAAGAACTCGCCGTCGGCGATCTCGAGATCGAGCTCGTCGACGGCGACGACATCGCCGAAGGTCTTGCGGACGCGGGCCAGTTGAATCGTGCCTGGTCGATCCCCTGCGATTCCGGCCACCATGCTCCAACTTCCAGATGTCACCTCACCTGCTGGGATGACGACGGGCCAGGTTAGTGCGTGGTGCCGCGCCGTCGAGCACCATTGTCGGTGCACCGGCGTGCGGGTTGACAGGGGGCGTACGATCCGACGGGAACACCAGCGAAAGGGAGGACTTCATGGCCGATTTCCCAGCGATTCAGCATGTGGCACTGACGGTCAGTGACCTCGAGCGGAGTGTGCCCTGGTATCGGGGACTCATCGGTGCCGATCCCGTGATCGACGAGGACACCGGGCCGTTTCGGCACGTGGTGTGGCTCATCGGAGGGACACTCGTCGGGCTGCATCAATTCGCCGATGCCGATCCGGGAAGCGACTTCGACGAGCACCGGCTCGGCCTCGATCACCTCGCGTTCGGGTGCGCTGACCGCGCCGAGCTCGAGACCTGGCAGGCACACCTCGATGGTCTGGGAATCGCCCACGGTGGCATCGTCGATGCCTCGTACGGTTCGGGGTTGTCGTTCCGCGATCCCGACAATCTGCCGCTCGAGTTCTTTGCCCCGCCGGGCTGAACGCCGGCCGCACCGCGCCTGACGAAGCGTCAGATGCGACGGCCGGCCGCTTCCCAGTATTCGTCCTTCAGGAGCCGCTTGTAGAGCTTGCCGGTGGGATGGCGGGGGAGTTCGGCGCGGAAGTCGATGGAACGTGGGCACTTCACGTCGGCCAACTCGGTCCGGCAGAACTGGATCAACTCGGAGGCCAGTGCTGCCGCGGCCGCATCGTCGGCAGGCATCTCGACGGGCTGGACGACAGCCTTCACTTCCTCGCCGAAGTCGTCGTTGGGAACGCCGAAGACGGCGACGTCGACGACCTTGGGGTGGGTGACGAGGACGTTCTCGGCCTCCTGGGGATAGATGTTCACACCACCCGAGATGATCATGTAGGCCTTGCGGTCGGTGAGGTAGAGGAAGCCGTCGGCGTCGAGGTAGCCGACATCTCCGAGCGTGCTCCACCCCTTGGGATGGCGTGAGCTCTTCGTCTTCTCCGGGTCGTTGTGGTACTCGAACTCGGCGCCACCCTCGAAGTAGACGGTGCCCGATTCGCCTTGCGGCACGTCGTTGCCGTCCTCGCCGACGATGTGGACCACGCAGTTGATCGGCGACCCCACGGTGCCCGGATGCGCGAGCCAACTCTGGCTGTCGCAGTACACGAACCCGTTGCCCTCGCTGCCCGCGTAGTACTCGCGGATGACCGGTCCGAACCATTCGATCATCTGCTGCTTCACCGGGACCGGGCACGGCGCCGCGGCGTGGATCACACACTCCAGCGACGACACGTCGTACTTGGTGCGGACGTCCTCGGGCAGTTTCAGCATGCGGATGAACATGGTCGGCACCACCTGGCTGTGGGTGATGTCGTGCTGCTCGACGAGGCGGAGGTACTCCTCGGGATCGAAGTGCTCCATGGCGACGATCGTGGCGCCGATGGCATGTGTGGCCAGGCAGAATCGCAGCGGGGCGGCATGGTAGAAGGGCGCCGGCGACAGATAGGTCTTGGTGTCGTCCATCCCGAACAGCAGTTGGAGCAAGGCCATCACGCCACCCGGCGTCGACTCCAGCGGCGTGTTGGGGAACGGACGCGTGATGCCCTTGGGCATGCCGGTCGTGCCGGAGGAGTAGAGCATGTCGAGTCCGGCAACGCGCCCTTCGTCGAGTGGCTCGGGTGACTGGCCCGCTGTGGCGGTCTCGTAGCTCTCGTAGCCGTCGATCGTGCCGTCGAGCATCAGTCGGAGTTCGACGTTCGGTGTGGTCGAGATGATCTCGGCTGCCTGGTCGGCCTTGTACTTGGAGGTGATGTAGGCCCGTGCGCCGCAGTCGTTGATGATGTACTCGAGTTCGTGACTCGTGAGCCGCGACGAGGTGCAGGTGTACACGAGGCCGGCGTAGTGGCAGCCCCACACGATCTCGAGGTAGCGATCGTGGTTCTCCATGCACATCGCGATGTGGTCGCCGGGTTGGAGGCCGGCGGCGCGCAACAGCCGGCTGAGACGGTTGGCGGCCGCGTCGAGTTCGGCGAAGGTCTGGGTGAAGCCCGACCCGGCCATGATCAGGGCCGGCTTGTCGCCGTGTTGTTCGAGATGTGCACCGGGGAACATGCCCGGGCAACGTAGTCGACCGGTACCTTGCCTCCATGGGTCGAGACCGCTTCGCCGAGGTGATGGCCGTCGACGCTGGTGATGTTCCGCTCGATGAGGCGGCGTTGCTCATCTCGTCCGCATTGCAGCCAGGGCTCGACATGATCGAGTGGATGGCCGCGCTCGACCTGCTGGCGGGGGAGTGTCCGACGCCGACCGCTGTCGGCGTCAGCCGATTCCTGTTCGACGACGAGCACTTCGTCGGTAACCGCGAGGCCTACTACGACTGGCGGAACTCGTGCCTCGACCGGGTGATCGCCACGCGAACCGGCATTCCGATCAGCCTGTCGGTGTTGATGATCGAGGTGGCGAGGAGGATCGGCGTGAAGCTCGTCGGTGTGGGGATGCCCACCCATTTCCTCGTCGGCGCCGCTGATGACCCGGAGGTGTTCTTCGACCCGTTCGCCGGTGGGCGCCGCCTCGATCGTGCCGGGGCGCGAGCGCTGTTCGGCGATCTGACACGTGGGCAGGTTCCGTGGGCGGAGACCTACCTCGACCCGACCCCGAACCGCGACATCGTGATCAGGATGCTGAACAACCTCAAGAGCGTCTTCGCCGGACGTTCCGATGCGATCCGCCTCGGGATCGTCATGGGGCTGCGTGCGACCGTCCCCGAGCTCGCCGACGCAGAAGACGCCGAGATCGCCGTCGCCACCTCCATCTTCAATTGACCTCGTGCACGGCCACGTTCGGCCTGGAGTGCGAAGGTCAGCGGAGTGCGGCGCTGATGAGTTGTTCTCCGAGGAATCGGTCGACGACCGACGCCGCCGTGTCGGGTGCGAGGTGGATCCCGTCCGGCCGGGCGCTCTTGTCGGCGTCGAGGCCGTCGCGGGAGAACCACGACGCCAGGTCGACGACACGCACCGTGGCCGGGTGAGCGGCGGCAATCTCCTCGTACACGTCGCCCAGCACCTCGTGTCGTCGAGGATCGCTCTCGCCCTCGGCGGTGTTGCTCCACCACACGTTCGGGACGGGTTCGCGGACGAACACGACACGCGCGGCGCCGGCAGCAGTGAGGTCGTCGACCAGCTGCGTGTAGGTCGCGACCAGCCGCGCTCGGTACTCGGGATCGGCTGGTGTGAGCAGTTCATCGCCGTCCCATCGCCGGTCGAGGATGTCCCACGTGGAGGTCATCACGACGACGACATCGGGCTGGGCTCGTTCAACTGCCGGGTACAGCTGGGATGCGGGCCAGCCGTCGCAACTGGCGGTCGAGACGATGGCGTCGCCCCACAGTCGTTCGCCGCCCATCACGAATCCGCAGCCGAGCGCCGCGTGCACCTCGACCTGCGCGAGCTCCGGGTGCGCTCCGGCCCACAGGACCACCCCGGTGCCGAGCGCCTCCCCGGTCGAGTCGCCGGTGACGACGACGCGTAGCGGACGCAGAAGCTCGGGCAGGGGATCGGTCGTCGTGTCCGGGGCGATCGCGGCGCCCGGAGAGGGCGTGACGGTGCCGTCGGGCGCGATCGTGGTCGTGGCAGCGGTGTGGAGCGTGGTCGTCGGGGTTCTCACGGGGGCCACCGCGAGGGCGCTGGGGCTGTCGACATCGATGGCGGCCGCCTCGAACGCCTCGGTGTCGACCTGCCAGTAGTTGGCAGGCCCGGTCGGGATGACGACGACGGCGACGGCGATCACGGCGAGTGACGCCACCGCAGCTGCGCCCGCCGTGGCACGAAACGTCAGCCCGCGTCGCAACCTGATGGGGCGCTCGAGCAGGGAGTAGCTGGCGATTGCGATCACACCGGTGATCAGGAGCCGGATGGCGGTCAGGGTCGGTCCGGAGAGCCCCGTCCGGTCGGCGTCGACGATCACGAAGACCGGCCAGTGGACGAGATAGATGCCGTAGGAGATCATGCCGACCGCGACGAGCGGTCGCGTCGAGAGAACCCGACGGAGCGCGCTGTCCGCCTGCAGCCCCACGATCAGGCCCCCGGACACGACCGCGACGAGCGGGAGGAATCCTTCGTACGCGGGTCCGCTCGATGCAGGAAATGTGACGACTGCGACGGTGAGAACGACGAGCGAGATCGGAGCGAGCGCCGAGACATGTCTCGGGAGCGAGACGCCGCTCAGCACGAACGCGAGGAATGCTCCGACGAGGATCTCTCCGAGACGCGCCGGGGTCGCCCAGTACGCCGCATCGGGTCCCCAGACCTGAGCGATGACCGGCGCGGCGACCATCGCAACGATCGTCACGGCGCCGACGACCCGAACCCTGGTGTGGCGGCCCCGGACGCGGGTCAGCAGCAGCAGCACCAGCGGTGGCCACAGCCAGTAGAACTGCTCCTCGATCGCCAGCGACCAGAAGTGCTCCAACGGAGAAACGACGCCGCTGCCCTGAGCGAGCAGATCCTGGTACGAGGTGTCCCCGGCGAGCAGCACCCAGTTCGAGACCTGGAACAGCGCGCCGACGACCTGCGTGCGCAGACGCACGACGCCGTCGAAGACGTCCGAGACTGCAGCGATGACGACAACGGCAGCGACCGTGGCAACGCTCGCCGGTATGAGGCGTCGCATCCGACGTCCGTAGAACGCTCGGAAATCGACCTGCCCCGATTGTTCGTGCTCGCGCAGCAGCAGGCTCGTGATGAGATAGCCCGACAACGTGAAGAAGACCGAGACGCCGAGATAGCCGCCACTGAAGCCGGGCGTCCCGGCGTGGAACAGCAGGACAGCAGCCACCGCGAGTGCCCTCACGCCGTCGAGCGCAGGCTGATACTCGAGACGGTGTGTCTCTCTCATGGCGCGGTCAATCTAGAGCCGGCGGACCCCACCGAGACCATCATCGACGATCGACCAGGAACGGCTCGACCACGCTACGGATTCGACGTCGGCCCCGCAGTACGTTGCGGACATGACGATGACCGACTCACGCACCGAACTGACAGCCGACGAGAAGCGCGTCGGCGAACTCGTCGACGAACTGCTGGACTCGTTCCCGCCTGCCGCCACCGACCCGAAGGTGTTCCTCGGCGAGCAGTACGACCGTGGACTTGCGTGGGTCCACTTCCCCGAGGGGTTCGGTGGCCTCGGACTCAACCCGAAGCTCCAGAAGGTGGTCAACGAGCAGGTGTACGCCGCGGGCGCTCCGAACCCGATGTATCGCAACCCGATCGGTCACGGGATGTGCGGCCCGACCGTGGTGGCATGGGGGAGCGACGAGCAGAAGCAGAGGTATCTGCGCCCGCTGTTCACGGGTGAGGAGATCTGGTGCCAGCTCTTCTCCGAGCCCGGCTCGGGTTCCGATTTCGCCGGGTTGTCGTCGACCGGCGTGCGCGACGGCGACGAGTGGATCGTCAACGGACAGAAGGTGTGGACCACCCTCGCCCATCTGTCCAAGTGGGGCCTCCTCGTCGTGCGCACGGATCCCAACGCGGTGAAGCACGCCGGCCTGACCGCATTCGTCGTCGACATGCAGGACCCGACGGTGGAGATCCGGCCGCTTCGTCAGATGACCGGCGAAGCCGAGTTCAACGAGGTGTTCTTCTCCGACACCCGCATCGTCGACGCCGAGATGCTCGGTGGTCCCGGCGACGGCTGGCGCGTGTCGTTGACGACGTTGATGAACGAGCGGGTGTCGATCGGCGGGACCATTCCGGCCCGGGGTTCCGGGACCATTTCGGCGCTCGTGCAGACGTGGCAGAAGCTGCCGGAGGCCGAGAAGGATGCTGCCGCGCTCGACGACGTGATGAAGCTGTGGAGCCGAGCCGAGGTGCTGCGCCTCACCAACATTCGGGCGAATCAGAACCGCAAGATGGGCGACCCTGGCCCCGAGGGCTCGATCGGCAAGATGGCATCGGCCGACCTCAACAAGGACATCTACGACGAGGTCGTGAATCTCCTCGGTGCCGACGGGATGCTGTACGGCAGCTACGAGATGATCCGGCCAGAGACCGCGATGGGGTCCGACACGCTCCAGAAGGCGTTCCTGCGCAGCCGGGCCAACTCGATCGAGGGCGGAACGACCGAAGTCATGAAGAACATCCTCGGCGAGCGGGTGCTCGGACTGCCCGGAGATGTGCGCGTCGATCGGAATGTGCCGTGGTCAGAGGTGCCGAGGAGCTGAACTCCCGATCTCCTTGCGCATCCAGATCGCCGCCGAACCCGCCGGGAAGTCGGCGACTCGAGCCAGTTCCTCGAAGCCGAACCCTTCGTACAACCCGAGGGGCTGGAAGTCGTGGACGAAGATCACGATCTGGCGGCACCCGCGTGCCTGCGCCTCGTGCTCTGCCTCGGTGAGCAGGCGCACACCGAGCCCGGCCCCACGAAGTTCGGGAGCGACCCACAAGCTCTGGAGCTCGCAACAGTCGCCCCACGTCCATCCGTAGATGCCGGCGCGGAGCCGGCCGTCCTCGCGCACGAGGACGGCCAGCTCGCGTTGGTCTCCCAGGTTCGTCGCGGCTGATGCCGCCGCTCGGATCTCGGCGTCGATGAGGTCGAGGTCGTCGGCGTCGGGTGCATCCTCGACGGAGAACTCCACGCGTCAGGAGACGATTTGCTCGAGGAACGCGAGGGAGTCGAAGTACGAACGTACGGCGCAGACCTTGTCGCCACGGAAATCGACGACGGAGGCGACGCCCATGAAGACGTGACGTCCGGTCGCCTCGATGATGGCGTCGTCGGTCAGCACGTAGGCGTCGACCTGGTCGGCATCGAGTTGCCACTCGACGTAGACCTTGGCGCCGATCTCGTCGATCGATCGAATCGTCACGACATGGTTGTCGAACGCCAGCTCGCGGTCGACGAACGCCTCGGCCAGTTCCTCGGGGCCGGTGGCGAACATGATCGGCGACCACACCGTCGCATCGTCGGTGAAGATCTCTGACAGATCGTCCTCGGTCATGCCGACGCCTGCGGCGAGTGCCCGCACGACCAGGTCGGTACGGGCGCTCATGTTCCCAGCACCTTTGCCTTGGCGGCGGCGAACTCGTCGTCGGAGAGGACGCCGGAGGCGTGCAACTGAGCGAGGTGATCGAGCTCCCCGGCCGGGTCGACCGGCGGAGGTGCATAATCGGTCGGCGCAGGAGCCGGCGCAGCCCTGATCCGCATAGCCCTGATCCGCATAGCCCTCGTCAGCGGCTCCCTGGTCGGCGTACGCCGCCTCCTGTTCGCCGCGCTTGACGCCTTCGTGGTGGACAACCGCCCCGACGGCCAGCATCCGTCGCCTCCGTCGTCGCCTTCTCATTCCCATGTGCTGTCTCCTCGTTGTCGTGAACGCGGTGACCGGTGATCACCTGGTTTCACGATGATGCAACGGGTCGCGTCGGGCATCACCCCGAACGGACGAATCTGACGTGAGCGTCAGGGTGTCGTGAGACCGGTCAGCACGTCGCTCGCACCGAGCGAGCGGTCGTCCATCACCGGCCGGCCGAGCATGTCGCCGCCCAACATCGTCGTCGACGCCGACTCGATTGCGTTCTGAAGCTCGCGGATGTTGCGCGGCGGAGGGAAATACTCGTCCTCGTCGGTGACATCGACCAGTTCGACGCCGCCTGCGGGCGCCAGGAACGCGAGTACCTCGTCGACGAGTTCCTCGGGCGCCGATGCGCCGGCGGTGACGCCGACGATGCCCGTGAGATCGTTCGGCAACTCGTCCACGCGGTTGATCCGGAAGACGCGCTGGCAACCCTCCTCACGAGCGAGTTGCTCGAGCGCTCTGCGTGTTGGACGAATTCGCCGAGCCGATCACGACGACGACATCACACCGGTGGGCCAACTCCATGAGCGCTGCCTGACGGTTGGTCGTGGCGAAGCACAGGTCGCTGCGGCCTGGAGTCCAGACATCGGGGAAGCGCTCCTTCACCCGCACGGCTACGCCCTCCCAGTCGCGGTGCGACAGCGTGGTCTGTGCCAGCAGCGCGACCGGCCGATCGGACAGCTCGAGTTGATCGACTTCGGCCACCGACTCGACTCGGTCGATCGAATCCGGAGCGACGGCCATGGTGCCGACCGCCTCTTCATGGCCTTCGTGGCCGACGTAGACGATGCGGTAACCCTTGCCGGCGCGGACCTTGACCTCGTGGTGGACTTTGGTGACGAGCGGGCACACGGAGTCGACCACGTACGACCCCCGGCTGCGCGCGGCATCGAGCACCTCGGGAGCCGAACCGTGCGCTGACAGCATGATCGGGCTTCCGACGGGGACGTCGGCGATGTCGTCGACGAACACCACACCCTGCGCCTTGAAGCGATCGACCACGAGCTGGTTGTGCACGATCTCGTGGTAGCAGTAGACGGGCGCCGGGAAGCTGCGCACCATCCACGCCAGTGCTTTGATTGCCATCTCGACTCCGGCGCAGAACCCGCGGGGCTGAGCGAGCAACACCACGTCGACACGAGCATCTGTCGGGGCGGGAGACATCTGGCGCAAATCTACCCGCGACTCGTCACCGGTAGCCTGAACTGCCCATGTCCGCCACCCAATACGTCCAGCGCGACATCGAGCGCGAGATCGAACGCGCCGTGCCCACGCGATCGCTCGCGCCCGTGGTGGTGGCGGTCACTCCGGGCTCGCCGGCGGAACTGGCAGGTGTGCGTGCCGGTGACGAGATCGTGCGGGTCAACGGTGACGTGCCGCGCGACATCATCGAGTGGCAGATGGCCACCGACGAGGGCGAGGTGGAACTCGATGTGCTGCGCGGTGGGCTCGATCTGGCGTTCTCGATCGAGAAGCGTGAGGGAGCGCCGCTCGGCGTCGACGTGTCGAGCGCGGTCTTCGACCGGGTTCGAACGTGTGACAACCACTGCGAGTTCTGTTTCATCTATCAATTGCCCAAGGGCATGCGCCGCAGCCTGTATCTGAAGGACGACGACTACCGCCTGTCGTTCCTGTACGGCAACTTCACGACATTGACCCGCTTCACCGAGGCCGACCTCGAACGGGTCGTGACCGAGCGGCTGTCTCCGCTGCACGTCAGCATCCACGCCACCGACCCCGACGTGCGCAGCCAGATGCTCAAGAATCCACCGCGGAGCGATGAGCCTGCGCTGGCTCCGAGCGCTGCTCGATCACGGCATCACCGTGAGGGGCCAGATCGTGGTGTGCCCCGGCGTCAACGACGGCGCGGTGCTGGCCGACACGATGGCCGGCATCCTCGATCAGTACCCGGAACTCGATTCGGTGGCCGTGGTGCCGCTCGGCATCTCGAAGTTCAACGGCGAGGCAGCCATGCGGTTCCACACGGTGGAGGAGGCATGCGCCGTCGTCGACATCGTCGACGACTGGCAGGACGTGTTCCAGGCGACGCTCGGCAAGCGGATGGTCTACGCCGCCGACGAGTACTACCTGATGGCCGCAGCGGCCGTTCCCGCCCGCCGAACGCTACGACGGCTTCCCGATGCACGAGGACGGCATCGGCATGGCGCGTACGTTCGAAGCAGAGTTCCATGGCCGCGCGGACGAGGCCACCGGCGTGCGCCGAGGCTTCTTCGCCGCGGTCGATGCCCCACCGAATCCGGCGGCCTACACCGGCCTGCGAAGCGCGTCGGCGTGTGGCTCGGCTGGCGGGGCCGGCGCCGCTGGAGCGGCCACGGTCTCGATGCGTCCCCGTCGGTCGGCTCCGATCGGTGTGCTCACCGGCGAGCTCGGCGCGCCCGTCATCGCCCCGCTCATCGCTTCGCTGGGACGTGACGACGTTCGTGTGATCACGGTGCGCAACGACTTCTTCGGCGGCAACACGGGGGTCACGGGCCTCATGACCGGTGAGGACGTCGCCCGCACGCTCGCGGCCGAGCCGCAGGGCCATCGCTACCTGCTGCCCGACGTCTGCCTGTCCGACGAGGGACGATTCCTCGACGGCACCACGATCGACGAACTTCCCCGAGTCGTCGAGATCATCGAAACCGATGGCATTGCATTGCGCAGTGCCATCGAATCAGCATCGGCTCGCGCCGGAACGGAACAACCATGAATACCGAACACACCGATGACCACGGCGATGAGCCGACCGACAAGCCGAACGACGGGCCGACCGACGAGACGAACGGCACCGACACGGCGAACGAGCTGGCCACGGTGGTCATCATCGGGCGCCCGAATGTCGGCAAGAGCACACTGTTCAACCGCATCGTGGGCAGCCAGCAGGCGATCGTGGAGGACCGTCCCGGCATCACGCGTGACCGCAAGGAGCTCGAGGCCGAGTGGCTCGACATCCCGTTCCGCGTGGTCGACACCGGTGGTTGGATGCCTGGCGGCGACGAACTCGACGCCAAGGTGAGCCGCCAGGTCGAGGCTGCCGTCAAGAGCGCCGACGTCGTGCTGTTCGTGGTCGACGCGTCGGTCGGCCTCACCGACGACGATTCGAACATCGCCAACTGGATCCGACGGTCGGGCACCCATGTGATCGTGGTCGCCAACAAGTCCGACAACGAGCGCCGTGAGGCCGAGATGTGGGAGTTCATGAGCCTCGGCATCGGCGAGCCCGTTCCGGTGAGTGCGCTGCACGGCCGACGCGCCGGCGATCTGCTCGACCGAGTCATCGAACTGTTCCCGGACCACCTCCGTCAACCGACCTTCTCCAAGCCCGACCCGTGGGCGACCGAGGCACCCGACGGCGACGACGACCAGCAGCCCGCCGTGCCGCGTGTCGCCATCGTCGGGCGACCGAACGTGGGCAAGAGCACATTGTTCAACCGGCTGGTGGGGGAGGACCGCTCGGTGGTCCACGACCTCGCCGGGACGACCCGTGACTCGATCGACACGCTCGTGGAAACCGACGGTGGCCCGATCGTCTTCATCGACACCGCCGGCATGCGCCGCAAGGGCAAGATCGACGATGCGGCCGAGTACTACTCGTTCGTCCGGGCGCTGCGTTCGATCGACAACGCCGACGTGGCGCTGCTCGTGATCGATGCGACGGTGGGCGTCACCGCCCAGGATCAGCGCCTCGCCGAGCGCGTCGACTCGGCGGGTTGCCCGATCGTGCTGATCCTCAACAAGTGGGATCTCGTCGGCACGGAGGAGCGCCTGGAGGTGCAGGCGCAGGTGGCTCGAATGCTGGCGTTCGTCGCCGACAGCTCGGTGCTCAAGATCTCGGCGCTGAGCGGCAAGAACGTCGAGAAGCTTCACCCACGTCTGCACGAGGCCATTTCGCAGTACCACACGCGTGTGCCGACCAAGGACGTCAACAAGATCATCGCCGCGGCGCAGCAACGCCAACCGGCCGGTGGCGGCGCCAAGATCCTCTACGCCGTGCAGGGCGCCATCGATCCGCCGACGTTCACGCTGTTCGTCAACCGTGAGATCCCGCAGCACTATCTTCGCTACATCGAGCGCACGATCCGTGAGGAGTTCGGTCTCGGTTCGACCGCGCTGAAACTCCGGGTGCGCAAGCGGCAATGATGGCGACTCGGTGAACGCAACGGTGGAGCGCAATGGTCAGCGCAAACGGAGAACCTGATGCCCTGGTGTGAGGAGTGTTCCAAGTACTGGACACCCAACTCGATGAACGACGACGGCACCTGCCCGACGTGCGGTCGTGTCGTGGAGGAACCGACGTCGGAAGCTGCCGATGAGGAGAAGGCTCCGTGGCACTTCAAGCTCATGGTTGCCGTCCTGGTCGTGTATCTCGGGTGGCGCTTCGTCCAGATGGTGACCTGACCGCTGTCGGGGTCGGGTGCGAGCGACCCGGTGCCACTCGGGACGCCGTCGTCTATGCCGCTCGCCTGACGGTCGATGCCGTCGCGGAGTGGGGTCGACTTCGTTCGTGGATCGTGCCATCGGGGAGCGTGATCGTGAGTTCCCTCGTTCCGGGGTCCAGTTCGAGACGCCATCCACCCTCGTGAACGAGGTGGTGATGACGGCTGCAGGCGGGAATGAGCCTGTTCAGGTCGGTCTCGCCCTGGTGGGCGTCCCATTCGTCGACGTGGTGGATCTCGCATCGGTCGAATGGCACGTCGCATGTGCCGATGCCACATGTGCGGTACATCGCTCTCAGTGCACGGCGCTGATCGTCGGTGGCGAGGCGTCGGCTCCGCCCGACATCGAGGACGACACCGTCGCCCCCGAGCACGACCGGCAGGATGTGCGCGTCGCACGCGAGCCGACGCATGGTCGCCACCGGGATGTCGGTCCCGTCGTCGAACTCGCAGACCGAGTCGTCCCGGAGCCCGCTCACGAGCGTGTCGAGGTCGACCAGGGCGAGGAGTTCCACCCTGCCTGGCCGGGTGGTGCGATTCGACGACGTGGCGAGGTCGACGAGCGCCCGAGCAGCGAGGTTGGAGTGGTCGGATGCCGATCTCGATGTGGCATCGGAGCGCTTGGCCAGTGCAGCGGTCTCGGCGTCGATCGCCCGGAACAACCGTGCGCCGGACTCCGGGTCGAACTCCGCGCGCAGCCAGTACATGCCGCTCTCGGCGTTGATGCCCTTGGTGAGCGAGGTCGCCGTGCGTTGGCGGGCAGCTCGCTCGAGCCCCTGGTCGGCAGCGAGCTGGTCGACGACGCGTTCGACGTATCGCTTGAACTGGGCGGGCGTCGATGCTGCGGCCGCAGTTGCGAGTTCCTCGTCGAGCGACTGCAGCACCGTCAGGCCGTCGTCGTCGAGACGATGGGCGGCGTGCGCGAGCGTGTCCGCGTGTTCGGTACCGATTCGGCCCTTGCCGAGTTGGCCCGACACGGCCGGCAGCGCCCCCAGTGCCTCGGCTCGTCGGGAGATCCGTTCCGCCTGGCGCTTCGAGCAGGTGCCGCCCCGACCGATCAACTCGTCTGCAGGGGCACCACACCCGGCAGCGGCCAGGGTGTTCGCCCGGCGGGCGAGCGCGTGTTCGGTCTCGCTGACGAACCCCTTCACCCGATCGAGCTCGCGGAGTGCAGCGACCACTTCGCCCGCGTCGAGGCCGCCGATGTCCACCGCCTCCAACCGCTCGACCAGGGTGCTGACGACCATGAGATCATCATGACAGGGGGCTGTAACAGAGTTGGCCGGTCCGGCAATGAACTGCGTCTGGGTTCGGTAGAGTTGCCGCTCCACACGCATACGGGCTGTGGCGCAGCTTGGTTAGCGCGCTTGTCTGGGGGACAAGAGGTCGGGAGTTCGAATCTCCCCAGCCCGACGGATGTACCAGGGGTTTCTCGGAAACGAGGAGCCCCTGGTTCGCGTCTTGGGCTTGGTGTGGGGGAACTCGTCACGACGTCCTTGACACACCTCCGAATTGAGTGGGGGTCGAAGCGCTCGATGTGACGCGCCAACGGGCGGCGCGATCGCGTCGAGCGCTGGACGTGGGTCGACGGCCCGCCCAAGTCCACGTGGAGGACGACGCGTCCCACCCTCGACACATCACCACCGTACGTGGAGCTGGGTACTGCTTCGATCCATGATGAAGCAGCGGTGAGCAACGAGACCGATCCGGCCCACCCGGGCCCCTGGATGGTCACGAGGCCTTCGGTGAAGCGTCGGTCGAACGTCGCACCAGCCATCAGCGCGTCACCCCGCGCCCGTCACCACCGCTGTCAGGCCATGCGCTTCAACCAGCGGAACAACCGAGCCATTTCGGAGCGAGCGACGAGGTGCGATCGTCGACGCTGCGGCCGACTCGGACCCGTTCAGTCGGGGGTGCCGTCAGAGCCGATGTGCGAACCGCTCCCACCGATGTGCGAACCGCTCCCACCGATGTGCGAACCACTCCCACCGATGTGCGAACCGCTCCCACCGATATTGGAGCCGCCGGCACCGATATTGGAGCCGCCCGCTCCGATGTTCGAGCCACCGGCACCGATGTTGGAGCCGCCGGCACCGGCACCGCCGTCGCTCCCATCGATCGTGTGGTGCATCGCGCTCGCAAGGGCAGCGAGAGCCGGCGCGCTGATCCAGCGGCCATCGTCAGGGTGGTCCCACCCGAGTCGCGTGTAGGCGACGACCACGCCAGCTTGCGTCGCCGAGCCCCATTTGCCGTCCTCGGCCTCACTGGAAAGCTCCATCGCCCCGACAGCCAGCAGCAGCCTCTGGAGATCCTTGATCTCGCGCTTGCGGCTCTTGCTGGTGATCATGATTGCCCCCTGTTGTCCCGTTTCGAACGCAACAACTGTCGCCCGACTGGCACGTAGTGTTCCACGTGTGAGTTCACCAGGCAACCGCCGGGACGACCGGTGACCGAGCCGCCCACGGGTGAGGTGACCTTCCTGTTCACCGACATCGAGGGGTCGACGCTTCTGTGGGATCAGTGGCCCGAGATCATGGAGGCCGTACTCGCCGAGCACGATCGGCGCATACGCACGGTGGTCGATTCCTGGAACGGCTACGTCTTCACCACCGCCGGCGACAGCTTCTCGGTCGCGTTCGGATCACCCACCGATGCCGTGCGGGCGGCGATCGACGTCCAGCTGGCGATGCTCGAACCGGCGCTCGGCCTCGACCTGCGGATCCGTATGGGCCTCCACACCGGATCGGCGTCGATCAGGGACGGCGACTACTTCGGTGGGGCCCTCAACCGATGTGCACGCCTCACGTCGGCCGCTCACGGCGGCCAGATCCTGCTGTCGGGGTCGACGATGGAACTCGTCGCGAATGCACTACCCGAGGGTGTGGAACTCGTCGACATGGGAGTGCACCGTCTCCGTGACCTGTCGGAACCCGAGCGCATCCATCAGCTGAATCACCCAGAACTCGAACCGTCGTTCCCCAAGCTTCGATCACTCGAGGGTCCCGGCGACACGCTGCCGGGTCAGCTCACCAGCTTCATCGGGCGAGATCGAGAGATCGCCGACGTCGAATCGCTTCTCGGCGAACACCGCCTCGTGACCCTGTCCGGCTCCGGGGGAGCCGGCAAGACCCGGCTGGCGCTCGAGGTGGCCGAACACCTGGTGAGCGAATTCCCCGAGGGGCTTCGTTTCGCGGAACTGGCGGCGCTCTTCGACAAGGACGTGTTCGAGAACGAGGTGGCCGAACGCTTCGGAGCCACAGCGGTCAGCGATGTGCCGCTGGCCGTGACCATCGCCGAAACGATCGGTCAGCGCCGGATGCTGCTGATCCTCGACAACTGTGAACAGATCGTCGAACACGTCGCATCCTTGAGCCACGACCTCCTGACCGCCTGTCCCAACTTGCACATCCTCGCGACCAGTCGTGAACGGCTGGCGATCTCCGGCGAAGTCCTCTATCGCGTGCCGTCGCTCTCGTTGCCGCCCGAGGACGCGGACGCCTCGACGAGCATCGAGTTCGACGCCATCCGCCTCTTCGTCGATCGGGCGCTGCTCGTCGACCCGGCGTTCGAACTCGGTCCGTCCAATGTCGATGACGTCATCGCGATCTGTCGTCGGCTCGACGGCATCCCGTTGGCGCTCGAACTCGCGGCGGCCCGGGTGAGGTCGATGTCCCCAGCGCAGATCTCGGCCAGACTCGACGAACGGTTCCGCATCCTCACCGCCAGCGAACGCTCGGGCAGCCAGCGCCAGCAGACGCTGCTGCGCACCATCGAATGGAGCCACGACCTCCTCGACGAGCGTGAGCGCACGGTGTTTCGCCGCCTCGGAGTGTTCGCGTCCGACTTCAGTCTGGAAGCGGCTGAGCGGGTGGCGTCCGGAGGCCCGATCTACGAGTTCGACGTCGTGGACCTGCTCACCGGGCTCGTCGACAAGTCGATGGTCACGACCGAGCCGGGAGCCGACCACGCGACCCGTTACCAGCTACTGGAGAGCATCCGGGAATTCGCACTCCACCAACTCGACAGCACGTCCGAACGTGACGCGACCAACCATCGGCACGCCGCGTACTACGCAGATTTCGCGGAGTCACTGCAGGCGATGTATCGACGCGGTGACCTCGCGTCAGCGCTCGTCCTTCTCGACGAGTCGGAGGACAACTTCCGCGCAGCCCTGCGATGCACCTTGGATGCCGCGGAGTGGGAACTGGCGGCACGTGTCGTCGGCGGGTTGGGGTACCTCTGGTACGCCGCGGGAACGCACCGCGAGGGAGCCCAGTGGTGCCGGGAACTGTTCGACGCCGATCCCGAACTTTCAGACGTGATCCGCGCCGGCGCCCTGCACAGCTACGCGAGCCTCCTCGGAGTCACTGGACGACCGGACCTCGGCATCGAGGTGAGTCACGAGCAGATCGCCCTTCGTCGGCGATTGGGTGATCCGATTCGACTCGGTTCCGCGCTCAACAATCTCGGCAACCTGATGTTCGACGTCGGGGACCACCGCGGCGCCGTTCCGGTCCTCGAAGAGGCAATCGAGAAGTTCCACGAGAGTGGCCAGAGCGCATCGTTGATGCTGAGCAGCCTCGGCGGTGGAGCGTTGTGGGTCGGCGACCGGGACATCGCCGAACGTCATTACCTGGAGGCGCTCAACGAGGCTCGAGCGGCCGACGATGCCTACAGCATCGCGGTTGCGATGGGGGGCGTCGGCCAGTGTCTCGTGGCCGCGGGGGAGTGGGACGAGGCGAGATCCCGGCTGATCGAGGCCCGTGAGCGATTCGAGGAACTCAACGTCTCTCCGGGTGTGGCCGACGCTGACTTCTTCCTGGCATTGGTGGAGCGCGGGGTCGGCTCGCTCGCCGAATCCGCTCGTCGACTGCTCATGGCCCTCACCGCCCCTGGCGACACCTGGTACGACGAAGCCGACTACTGGGTCGCCCAGACCACCGCGTCGATCATCGACGACCACGCGACTGCAGCGATGCTGATCGGCGCTGCAGCTGCACGCTACGAGCGCAGCAACGTCCTGCAATCGGTGTTGATCTCGAGCGAACTCGAACGGACCACGCACATGCTCGAGCGCGAGCTCGCGGCCGAGGAATTCGGACGATGTCATCGTGCCGGTGGTCGCCGGACCAGAGCCGAGATCCTGCAAACGACCCGTGACGCCCTCGAATCGTTCATCGCCCGTTTCGACGATCCCGACCCCGATGGAGACCCACGCCGTGACAGCTGACCCCCGCTCCCTCGAGATCGTCGCACGAGTCGTTCCGGACGGGACCGACGAACCCGACCTCTTCTTCGAGGGCTCGAACGGCACGGCGCGCCCGTCGCGGATCGGCTACGAGGAGTACCGGCGCTACGTCGGCGAGACGTGGCACCAGCGCGGGCAGGAATGCACGGGATTCGCACTGGCCGCCGTCGTCAATTATCTGACACGAAAACAACTCGGCGACGAGAGTGCCCCCTCGGTGAGCCGCCGGATGCTCTACGAGATGGCCCAACGATACGACGGGAACACCGGGACGTCGTGGGACGAGACCTCGACGTTGCGGGGCGCACTCAAGGGCTGGAGTCGCACCGGCGCCGCTCGGGACGATCTCTGGCCCTACGACCCCCACGACGAGGACAACTCGGTTCATGGAACGCTCACGCTGGCACGCCTGCTCGATGGCCGCGCGCGCCCGCTGAAGTCGTATCGCAAGATCCGCGACAACCGGGTCGACGCCATGACAGGTGCGCTTGCCGACGGACACGTCCTCTACGTCAGCGCTCGGCTGCACGCCGGGTGGTATCGGCTGTTCCTGCGTGACGACGACGAACAGCCGGTGATCACGATCCTGCCCGATGAGGAGGCCTTGGGCGGTCACGCGTTCGTGATCGTCGGGTACGACGACGAACGGGCCGCCTTCTGGGTACACAACTCCTGGGGCCCGGAGTGGGGGGTCGAGGGATTCGCACTGTTGCCCTACGGTGACTGGGAAGCCCGCGGTCAGGACGCCTGGGTCGTGGAAGTCGAACCACCGCTGTCGGCCGCCGGCCGAGTCGGTGCGAGCGGCGGGACGGCGACCGACGAGGAGACCGTGTCGTACCGGGAGATGTGGCCGCATCTGGTGGTGCTCCGCGACGACGGCAAGCTGGCGTCCGACGGCCTCTATGAGATGGACAGGCAATCGGTGGGCACCTTGCTCTTCCTCTTCCAGGAGGCGACCATCGGCTGGAAGCGGCGACGACTGGCCATCGTGGCCGACGGCGGATATCTCCCCACCGCGGAGACGATCGAACGCCAACGCGCGGTTCGCGATCGGCTCATGAACGAGGAGATCTACCCGATCTTCGTCGTCTGGGAGACGTCATGGTGGTCAGAACTCGAGGACGAACTGAGCGACTGGATCGGTCGCTTCAGCGGGTCGACCGAGCCCGGAGAGGTCGAACGCGCGGCGATCGACCGATCGGTCGCCGGACTCATGTGGTACGAGATCGTCCGTCGGTCTGCAGCGGCATGTGGATCTCCCGCCGGCGGCGCCCGGCTGCTCGCCGACGCGATCACGATCAAGCGGAATCAGGAACCCACGGCCAGACGTGGCCCGTTCGATCTCCACCTCGTCTCGCACGGTGCCGGTGATCTTCTCGCCGCCGATCTCGCCGGGATACTCCCGCATCCGCTCTCGACGCTGACTGCGCTCGCGCCGGCGACGCCCGTTCAGTCCTTCCAGCGTGCGTACGGCGGCCTGCTCGACCGGGGTCAGCTCGACCATCTGACGGTGATGACCCTCGACGCAGCGGCAGAAGACGCCGATCGTGTCGGGCCTCTCGGCCGATCATTCCTCCGACTCATCCCCGAACTCCGAATCGATCCGGGTGAGGCCGCCGCACAGTGGCACCCGGTGGTCGGGCCGGCCATGGGCGTCGGAGCTCGAAACGCGGCAGACGAGCATCTCGGAGCTCACCGAGACGCCGGGCGGATCGAACGCATTCAGGTCTCCGAGTCGAGCCACCTCGATCTCGTCTGGGACCCCGCTGTCCACGAGTCATTCGTCGACACGATGCGCAGGCACGAGTCGTCGTTCGTTCGGACCGCTCCCTCGGACCCGCTCGCGGCTGCCAAAGCGGCACTCCGCCAACGCTGAGTTCGGCGACGACGGTCGCTGTGTGATCGAGATCACGGACGCCGACGGGACGTCGCGCTCATGATGCCCTTCCCACACTCGGGATGACACAAAAAAAGGGAGACACGATCATGCTGCTGTGCACCACTTGGAAGGCGCTGTCCGCTCTCGCCGGAGGCGATGCAACGGATGATGGCCATCTGGGGAAAGATCGAGGCCGACGAGGCAGCGAACCCCAACAGCGAGCGACTCTGCTGGTACCTGAACACCGACGGTTCCGGTGGTTTCACCGTGAGTCGCGTGACCGATGACGCTGCGTCGAACGCGTTGGGACTCGAAACGGCGCTGGCACTCGGCGAGTTTCTCGAGTTCGACACCAGGCCTGTCCACGATCTCGAGTCGGCGATGCCGGCGATCGCCGCCGCCATGGAGCGAATCAACGGCTGAGTCCGTGCGATTCTCCCGGCCCGATCTCGACTCAGGTCAGGGTCGGGCCGGTTCGGGGTGACTCGGCCGGCAGGCCACTCAGGTGTGCGGCGTCGTTGTAGCGAGTGAGCCGCCACAGTCCCGATGGTGCCTGACGGAATTCGGTGATCGAGGTGTTCAGGGTCTGCAGCTCGAACGATCCGGTCGGGGCGGCGCGCAGGAGATGTCGGAATGCGGCGTCGATCACGCCCCCGTGGCACACGACCACGATCGTGCGTCCAGCGCGCTCGCGGACGGTCCGTGAGATGGCGGCGCCGACGCGAAGGTGGAACTGGGCGGCCGTCTCACCACCGGGGAACACGTCCTGGTGAGGATCGCCACTCCAATCGGGCGACCCGAAGCGCTCGACGTAGCTGACGAAACGTCATGCCGTCGATCTCGGGACCAGGGTCGTGTTCGCCGAAGTCGGCATCGATCTCGACCTCCAGGTCGGCGAACGATCCGGCGACGATCTCGGCCGTCTCGATCGCACGCTGGAAGTTGCTGGCGATCAGTACATCGGCGGCCAACTCGGCCGTCCCGGTGAGTCGTTGTCGCAGTCGCTCGGCCTGCTGCTGTCCCAGTGGCGAGAGTCCGGTGCATGTGCGAAATCCACCGATCACCCGGTTCACGGTGACGTTCGATTCACCGTGGCGGATCAGAACGAGGGTCGTCGGGTGCACTTCGGGGGAGGTGGCCACGGCTGGTGAGGGTACGCGATCGGCAGGCCGATGGGTGGCTGAGGATCAGGTCCAGGTGACTGACATACACCTATCTCGGCAGGGGAGCGGTCGAACTCGACTCAAGACTCTGTCTCGTTGCCCGCAACACCTCGTCACGCCCAACCCAGGGGCGCGCCGAAGCGTCCAGCGTCAGCCGCAGACCTCGAAGGTGTTCGCCAGCGGGGTCATGGCCGCAGCGTCGGCACGGTCGCGGAATTCCGCCAGGCCGGGTTGTGCGCCGATCCAATCGAGACGTCGCGCCTGTCCGTCGGTGTCGGGTTCCACCCGGAACACGAATGCGCTGAACGCCTCCGCGAAGTCCTCCTCGGGGTTCGTCGCGGCATACGGTCCGAAGAACCCGTCGTCGATCGCGGAACGCTCGTCGGCACCCTCGGGTGAGTCCTCGTCGGGGTCGACGTCGTCGAGCATGCCGGTGGGCCAGAACTCATCGATCCAGGCCTCCATCAGCGAGCCGTCGAGATAGCAGCCGTCGCCGCTGTAGTACGTCGAACAACCGTCGATTGCCTCGTCGGTCCGGTCGAGTTGCTCGGGCGTTGCGGTGAACACGTGACTGAACTCGTGAGCCAGTGTGAGCAGCAGTTCGTCGGCGTCGGCCATTGCTTCGACCGTGTTCACCGACATCTGGAACTGGCTGCCGTCGACGTACAGAGGGTTGACGAACGCAAGAGTGTCGGCGGCCTCGTCACCCTCGGGCCGGAAGCCGCCGAACAGTGCCAGATCGGTCAGCTGACCCTGCGGCGCGATCGTCGCGAGCTCGTCCCAGGCGGCCACGATCGTGGGGTCGTCCGAGCCGAAACACAGCTCGCCGAGGTCGCCGTCGACCACCCGGTACGCCGACGTGAACACCAGGGTGTCGTCCTCGCCACTGAGGGCGTCCTGGCTGCATTCGACCTCTGTCGCCGTGTCCTGAAGGGCGTCGCAGGCGCTCGCACCCCACGTCACCGCCAGGATCAGGGCAATCGCCCAACGGCGCCGTCCCGAATGGGTCATCGCTCGATCATGTCAGCCATCGCCCGTCGGGATCGAACGTGCGCTCGTGTGCCGTGCGTCGTAATGTCCGAACCGATGGGTGAGCGTGTCGGCGACAGGTATGTGGTCAGTGATGACGAACGGGTCCGCTTCGAGCGGGATGGGTACGTGCATCTCCCTGGCGTGTTGACCGCCGACGAGGTCGACGCGATCGAGGTCGTCTACGACACGTTCATGCGCGGCGAGATCGATGTGCCCGGCAAGGACCTGTACGACATGGTGACGGGGGAGTACGGAACCGATCCGAGCCACTACGCGATCTTCAACGTGATGCTGCCGCGGCGTTACCACCCGGACTGGCAGGACAACATCTTCGAGCGTGTCGGGTTGTCGATCGCCGAGCAGTTGTGCGGCGAAGGCATGGTGCTCGACTTCGACCAACTCCTCGCGAAGCAGCCCGGCCGCGACGACGCGGTGTTTGCGTGGCATCAGGATCAGGCGTACTGGATCAACACCGACGACCGCCGCACCGCCACGTGCTGGCTCGCCGTCGACGACTCCACCCTGGAGAACGGGTGCATGCAGTTTCTTCCCGGGAGCCACCGCGAGTCGGTTCGACCCCACCGCCCGCTCAGTGGCAGCCGTCAGGATCAGCACACGCTGGTCACCGATCTGCGGCCCGACGACGTGCTCGTCGCCGTCGAGATCCGTCGCGGCGACATCACCGTTCACAACGAGGGTGTGCTGCACGGGTCCGGTGGCAACACGTCGAACGATCAGTCGACGACGGGCGTACATCACGGCGTTCCGCTCGATCGAGACCGTCCGCCGGGAACGTGAGCTCGGCTTCACCCACTCGCACAACGACGCCGCCGAGATCCTGGAGACCGTCGACGGTCTCCTCGCCAGCGACTGACCGGCGGTCGGGAACCCGCATTCCCGTCCGATCGTCGTCGTTGACGACCCTCTGGTGTTTCCCGACAAGACGCAGGGTCGTAGGGTCGTTCCATGCAACTGACCTACACCGAGCAGGAACTGATGCAGGATCATCCCGACCTGCAACCACAGGTGATCCTCGGTCAGCGGGTGCACGGTGGGTTCGACGATGTCGGGACCTATCGGCCCCCACGTGCACTCGTGCGCGAGCAAGCGCTCGATGCGTGGACCGAAGCGCTGCGGGCACGAGGGGGCGACGTGTTCGATGCCAACTCCTCGCTCCTCGCCGGCGCTCGTGTCGTCAGCGTGGCTCAGCAACGGGTCCTGCTGCGCAACGGACTCGGGAGATGGTTCTGGGACCAACTCACCATCACCGGCAAGATCGAAGCGCGAGGACGCCTTCTGGCCGACGTCGCCTTTCCCGACCTGCAGCCCGTGATCGTCGACGACATCTCCGAGATGGCGATCGGCCACCTCGGTGGGGGACTGCTCGTCGCCCACGGGCTCGACGAGGGCGGCCAGCCCGACCTCGGCATCGGCGGGCACGACGTGATGTGGTTCCTCGCGCGCGACCTGGCCTTCGGCCAGGACGCCTACCCCGACGCCGTACCGCCGGACAACATCGGTCGCCCCGACGCCGGCACGCGCTACATGCCTGAGCTCCCGCCCGAGATCGAGGGACTCATCTCGCTGCTCGCCAACTTGCTGATCATCGAGTTCCGCGCCGAACTGGGTTTCGCCGAGGCGCAGGCGATCCTGCGTTCGCCCGACGTCTTCGTCGACCGGCGTGACGATGCGGAACTCGCCGCCGAGATCATCGAGCGGATCCGCACGGACGAACTCATCCACGTCCGATCGCTGTGCGTGTACCTGGGTGAGTTGCGGTCGGTGACGTTCCGGACGAACGACGGCGGCACCGTCAGCGGGAGCGAACTCATCGATCGATTCTGGGACGGGATGGTGCAGTGGGCGACCGTCGAGCAGCCCGCCCTCAACGTCGAACGCGTTCGGCCCGAGGTCGAGACGTACATCTCGACGCACGCGCAGGCCGATCGGGTCCGCGCCGAGTTCGACGCCGCCGAGGGCTGAATCTCAGATCCGGCAGGAATCGGCGGAGCGCAGCCGGGCCCGCAGCGCCCAGGAGAGCATCGCGACCGACGCCACGGCGAGCAGTGGCTGGACCGGCTCGAACCACTGGCGGGCGCCGGTCGCGCCGAGCGCGACGATCACCAGCTTGTTGCACACCGGGCAGCCGACGGCGAAGAACGACAGCAGGCCTGCGATGCCGCCGTTGCGCGTCGGTGCGTCGATCTCCTCGCTGGGGGCAGGGGTCGTCTGGGTGTTGCGTACATAGGTGGCCGCGAGGAGTCCGCCCAGGATGGCGGTGATGGCCAGCGTGGGGTACGACCACCACGTCACGGGAACCGGGCGCCCGAACACCGGATTGGGGATCACGTCGGTCGGTACGCCGATCAGCAACGCGACGACGACGGTCGCAACGATCGCGGCCGCCCATCGTCGAGGCGACCAGTCGGCGAGATTTCCCCACGCCGAGGAGGATCGTGTCGGTGGGAGTTGGAGATCGACCACGTCAACACCCTAGGGGGTATAACCGCCCGAGTGAACCCGTCAGCGCGGCGACAGGTTGGTCAGCGCTGCGGCGATGACGTCGTCGAAACGGGTCGCGACGGTGTCGAACCATGCGGGATCGTCGTCGGCGAAGGCAGCGCGCACCTGGGCTCGAACGGCATCGGAGCCGGCACCGAGCGGGTCGCCGGACGAGTGCAGGACGGCATCGGCGCGCAATGCCTGCAGCACCGAAATCGTGTCGACCGTGCCGAACTCGAGGGCGACAGCCGTGACCTCCGCGGACGGAACGAGTTGATCGAGCGCACCGAGCCAGTCGCCGCTCAGGTTGGCCGACACGCTCTCGCCATCGAGCATCGATCGCACGTCGCCCCACCACGCGGTGCCCCGTTCGTAGCCCGCGGCGCCGCGTCCCTCGTGGGAGATCAGCTCGCCGTGGCCCCACGGGCCGAGGCCGGTGTGAAGGTCGACGACGACCAGTCGTTCGGCCCCTCCGAGCAGTTCGTCGACGTGATCATCGAGCCAGCGATGCGACCACACGGGCTCGGCGCCGCCATAGAAGACGCCTGTCGGATGCGTGTACTGGCCGCCGCTCACGATCTCCTGCAGACGTTCGAATCCGACCTCCTCGGCATAGCCGAGCAGAGCCATCGTGGTCGTCTGTTGCGTGTCGTCATCCCACTCGTCGGGAACCACCAGGTGGGCGATGCCGCCATAGTCCTCGTTCGCGGGCGGTGGTTGCGACCAGTCGATGAAGTTCCGATTGAGGTCGACGTTGTCCTCGTTCACCCGCCGGACCCAGGAGAACCCGTACGGATTGAAGGCGTGGAGCATCACCACCCGCACGGCGTCGGGTCGATCCCCGAGGTGACGGTCGAGCCAGTGGTGCTGCAATGCGGACCCGGTGAACCCCTCCACACCGTGGGTGCCCGACACGATGAGCAACACCGACGTCGCGTCGTCGGAGCCGATCGAGGCGACGTCGAGTGCGAGCGTCTCGCCGACAAGTCCGCGATCCGGGTGCTCGTAGGAGGTCACGAACGCGTCTGCAGCGGCGGCTGCGGTGAGGAAGCGCGATCGTGACTCCTCATAGGTCGCCGACAGGCCTCGTTGGTCGTCCATGGTCCCACCTCCTCGTCCCAGCATGACACCCGGCCACGGCTACAGTCACCCCCGTGACGTACGCAGGCAATCGGCTCGCCTTCGATGCCGTGAGTTCTGCGGCATGAAACTCCTGTGCACGGCGGACCTCCACTATCGCCTGCCACAGCTCGACTGGCTGGTCGAGCAGGCGGGCGACGTCGACGTGGTCGTGATTCCCGGCGACCACCTGCAGGTGGTCGGCGCGGCACCGCTCGAGGTGCAGATCGTCGTCGTGTCGAAGTACCTGCAACGACTGTCGGAGCAGGCACTGGTCCTCGCGTCGTCAGGCAACCATGATCTCGACGGCCCCGGAACCACCGGGGAGCAGGCCACCGAGTGGCTGCAGGCGTTGGCCTCGGATCGACTCGTCGTCGACGGCCAGTCGACCGACGTCGACGGTGTGCGGTTCACGGTGTGCCCGTGGTGGGACGGGCCGCAGACGCGTCAACTCGTCGAGGACCAGCTGGCTGGCGGCCGCAATCGATCGTCCGGACCGGTGGATCTGGGTCTATCACTCGCCGCCCGCCGACTCGCCCCTGTGTCAGGCCGGCTCCAAGGCCTACCCCGATCCCGACCTGGCTGCATGGATCGACCGCTGGCACCCCGACCTCGTGATCTGCGGCCACATCCATCAGGCGCCGTGGGTGGCCGGTGGGGGATGGGTCGACCGTCGGGGGTCGACATGGCTCGTCAACGCAGGCCACCAGCCGGGCCCGATGCCGGCCCACGTCGTCATCGATCTCGACGACAGGCACCGCGGAGTGGGTCGCACTCCCTGATCGAGAACTCGTTCGGATGGAGTTCGGCGTCGCTCAGTAGTCGAGGTCGGGCATGCGCGCCGACCCCGGCGTGACGGCCTTGGTCTGATGGTGCATCAGCGTGCTGAGCACGTCGTCGAGCATGCCGAGATGCCCACCGCTGTCCGCGTACTGCCGCTTCACATCCGTGAGATGGCCGGTGAGGTTGTCGAGCCGCGTCGCCAGGGCCCTGGCGACGTCGAGGAGCACGTCGGGCCGTTCGAGGAGAAACGCGGCGCCGTCGTCGGCCTGCAACACCGTGCAGTCGGACAGGGCGCGAACCGTGGCTGTCGACGGGCGTTCCAGCACGGTCGACATCTCGCCGAGTACCGCACCGGGAGTGTCGAGCATCGCCAGGGTCACGCCGTCACGTTCGATCGACACCGACCCGTCGACCAGGATCACGATCGATCCGAACGGGCGTTCCCTGTTCGACCACGACGTCGCCGGCCGCGAACGATCGGCGTGGCAGGTCGGCGCATCGCTCGATGAGATCCGTCATGCCGCTCATTCTGACACTCCACGGGAGCGTGAGGGACGCCGCACCGGCGTGTCATCGAGACGTAACCTGCACGACATATGTGTGGACGGTTCGTCTCCGCCGGAAGTCCCGACCGGATCGCTGCGTACTTCGACGCGGTCCTGCCCACCGAGGTGGTCGCAGAGTCGCTCGGCGAGAACTACAACGTGGCCCCCACACAGGACATCTACGCCGTCGTCGGCACCGGTGACGGCGACGCCCGTCTCGATGCGTTCCACTGGGGCCTCGTGCCGAGTTGGGCCAAGGATCGCAAGATCGGCTCGAAGATGATCAACGCCCGCGCCGAGACGCTCGCCGAGAAGCCGTCGTTCAAGAGCCTGTTCCGGACGAAACGATGCATCGTGCCGATGGACGGGTTCTTCGAATGGAAGGCCGGCGTCGAAGGAGGCCCGGTGAACGCCAAGGGCAAGCTGCTCAAGCAGCCGATGTACATCCACCGAGCCGACGGTGATCCGCTTGCCGTCGCCGGGCTCTGGACCGATGGAAGGACCCCGACGATCCGGAGGGTCGCTTCCTCCACAGCGCCACCGTCATCACGACCGCTGCCAATCACACGATGGAACCCGTCCACGACCGGATGCCCGTGATCCTGCCGTCGAGTCTGTGGGCGACCTGGCTCGACCCGGCCAACAACGACCTCGACGTGCTCGGCGCGATGCTCGTCGGATGTGGCGACGACGTGCTGGTGATGCACGAGGTGTCGACCGAGGTCAACAACGTCCGCAACAATCGACCCGAACTGATCGTCAGTCGGTGACGCCGTCGGCGCCGGCGGAGCGGAGCTGCGTCCGGATCGCCTCAGCCCACGAATCGAGGTCGTCGCGGCTCACCGACGCCGCGGCATTGGCGAAGCTCAGTTCCGACATCGACGACGTCGGGATCACGTGCACATGCGTGTGCGGCACCTCGTAGCCCGCCACGATCAGGCCCACCCGCTCGCATCCGAACGCCGCCCGCTGGGCGGTGCCGATCGTGTGAGCCACCGAGAACAGGTGCGCGACGAGTTCCGCCGGAGCGTCGATCCAGTGGTCGACCTCCTCGATGGGCACGACGAGCACGTGCCCGGGGGCCATCGGGTTGATCGACAGGAAACCGACGCAGTGCTCGTCACGCCACACGAACGTGCCGGGGAACTCGCCCTGGATGATCTTGGTGAACACCGTGGTCATGTCCGCACCATACGCTGTGCCCGGTGACCGAACCTGCAGCACGCGTCGAGGCGTCACCGTCGATGTTCGACGGGATCTGGTCGGTGCCGAACCTGTTCACCCTCGTTCGGCTGTTGTGCCTGCCGGTGTTCCTCTGGGTGCTCTTCGGCCTCGACAATCAGGTCGGTGCAGCGTTGATCCTCGGGGCGCTGAGCGCCACGGACTGGGTCGACGGCTACCTCGCCCGGCGCCTCGACCAGGTCAGCGAGTTCGGCAAGGTCTTCGACCCCACCGTCGATCGGCTGCTGTTCATCGTCGCGATCACCGCCGATCATCATCGACGGCGCGATCCCGCTGTGGTTCGCCATCGCCGTGCTCGCACGCGAAGTGCTCGTCGGGCTCATGATGGCGGTCGCCACGCTGGTCTACAAGATGCCGCGTATCGACGTGACCTACCTGGGCAAGGTGGCGACGGCGCTGCTGATGTTCGCCGTGCCCGGATTCCTGATCGGCAGCAGCGGCGAGTCGTACGCCGGGCTGTTCCAGCTGGCCGCCTGGCTCGTCGGCATCCCCGGACTGATTCTGAGTTGGTGGACCGGGATCGCCTATATTCCGCAGGTGCGACGGGCCATTGCTGCTGGTGGATCCGCTCGCTCCGCAGCAGTCACAGCCGACACGTGAACCCAGGTACGGTGAGACCATGAACATCCCTTCCGAACTTCGCTACTCGACCGACCACGAATGGGTGCGCGTCGAGGGTGACACCGTCACGATCGGGATCACCGACTTCGCCCAGGATGCGCTCGGCGACGTGGTGTTCGTCGAGATGCCGGACCCGGGAGCCGCCGTCGAGGCCGGAGCGACGTTCAGCGAGGTCGAGAGCACGAAGTCGGTCAGCGACATCTACGCGCCGGTGACCGGGTCGATCAGCGCCGTCAACGAGGCGCTGGACTCACAACCCGAGTTGCTCAACAGCGACCCCTACGGTGAAGGTTGGATCTGTCGGATCACGATGACCGACGTGGCCGAGCTCGACTCCCTGATGGACGCCGAGGCATATCGAGCGTTGACGGAGGGTTGATCTTGAGTTCCTATGTCTTCTGCAATCAGTGTGGGCACCGCAACCCGCCGACGAGCACCTTCTGCTCGAGCTGCGGGTCGCCTCTCGACTCGCTCGACGACCGAACGATCACGCTGACCGCGGTCGACCCGTTGCAGGAGGCTCCCGGCTCCGACGACGACGTCGTCGTGGCGATCGGGGATCTGCCCAACGAGGTCGGTGTGCTCATCGTGCGAGCCGGGGCGCAGGCCGGCGCCAGATTCGCCCTCGAGGAAGCGGTCACCCGCCTCGGCCGACATCCCGAATCCGAGATCAGTCTCGACGACATCACCGTGTCTCGACGTCATGCCGAGATCGAGCGCACACCCGACGGTTATGTGGTCAGCGATGCGGGATCGCTCAACGGCACGTACGTGAACCAGGAGCGCATCGACCGAATGCTGCTTCGCCACGGCGACGAACTCCAGATCGGCAAGTTCCGCCTGGTCTTCTTCGAACGGCCCGATGTCTGAGTCCGTTCCGCCCACGTCGACGTCGGTGATCGGGCAGTCACCCACACCCGGCAGTCACCTGTCGATCGGAGAGGTGCTCGCGCTGTTGCTCGAGGAGTTCCCCGACGTCACGATCTCGAAGATCCGATTTCTCGAGAGTCAGGGTTTGATCGATCCGGAACGCACGGCGTCCGGGATACCGCAAGTTCTACGGAGACGACGTCGAACTGCTTCGTTGCATCCTGCGCGAACAGCGTGAGAACTACCTCCCGCTGAGGGTGATCAAGGATCGCATCGACTCCGGCGAGATCGACCCGACCAACGAGCATCCCCGACCGCGTGGGATCAAGAACGTGTCGGAGACCGCTGACATCCCGCGGCCAGACACCCACCCGAGCGCCGGCGGGGTCCGGCGAGGCCCTCGCGCGAATGGAGCCGATTCGCCGGCGTCCGACGACGCCGTGACCGGAGCAGCAGTGCTCTTCCAACGGACCGACGCGCCGGTGGAGGCGCCACCGGTGGAGGCCCCTGCTGCGTTGCCCGCTGAGGCGACGCCCCCACAGGTCGCCGAGCGATCGGTGCCGACTGCCGAAGCCGTGCTGCCCGGGCACCTGTTGAACGCCGACGAGTTGTGCGCCATGGCGGGCTTGACTCGTGCTCAGCTCGCCGACCTGCAGTCCTACGGGGTCGTCGTCGCACAGTCGAATCGCCCCGACGGGCCGTTCGACGGAGATGCCGTCGAGATCGCGACGGTGTCGAAACGACTCCTCGATGCCGGCCTCGAACCGCGACACCTCCGTGGCTGGCGGGTCGCTGCTGACCGGGAGGTCGGTTTGCTCGAGCAGCTCATCCAGCCGCTCCTGCGTCAACGCAATCCGGAGGCACGCGCCCAGGCCGTCGTCCAGCTGAGCGAGCTGGAGTCGGTCGGTGGACGACTGCGCGAGGCGATGATGCGGTCGTCGCTGCGTCAACACGGCGGGCACTGAGCGCGACGCCCCTGGGCACGGCCTGCCCGGGTACAGTGGCGGCCGTGGTCCCTTTGGAATTGATCGGCGTGCGGGTCGAAGTGCCGGCGAACACGCCGATGTTGCTCCTCCGTGAGGCCGAGGGACGCCACCGCCTGCTGCCGATCTACATCGGCAATCCCGAGGCGTCGGCGATCCACTACGCCCTCGAGGGTGTCGTGCCGCCACGGCCGCTGACCCATGATCTGATGCTGATCCTGCTCGGCGAACTCGCCGCGACCGTCACCAAGGTCGTCGTGACCGAGATCAAGGATCGCACCTACTACGCCGAGTTGCATCTCACCACCGAAGCGGGCGACAAGGTGGTGTCCGCTCGTCCCTCCGATGCGGTTGCGCTCGCCATTCGCTGCGGTGCGCCGATGTTCGCCTCCGATGCGCTGATCGACGAGGTCGGCCAGGAACCGGTGATCGAAGCAGAAGACGACGCAGCGGAGATCATCGATGAATTCAAGGATTTCATCGAGAACGTCAGCCCCGAAGACTTCCAGTAGCACCGGCCCGATCCACCAGAAATCGCTGGACACCGCTGCGGACGTGCCATGGTGCGGCTCGGGCGACCATGGGGGCGTCTCGTACCGTCTTGGAGGTTCTCATGAGTTCTCTTGCACGCGTTGACAGTCGACCTCGGTTGTGGAGGTCGCGCTCGGCGGCCATCGGTGCCGCCGTTGCGGTCACCTTCGGCGCCGGTGGATTGTTCGCCGTCAGCGCTGCCTCGCCTGAGTCGAGCGTCGTGACGCTCGAGCCCGTCCGCATTCTCGACACGCGTGATCCGGTCAACGTCGGGCTGGCAGGACCGTTCGGTCGCCGGTGTCCCAGGATCTCGAAGGTGACGGGTTCCGTGGCGACCACCACGGGCACCCAGACCGTCGTGCCGACCGGGCGACCGGCGTGTTCTTGAACGTGACGCCGGTCGGATCGACGGCGGCCGGGTTCATCTCGGTGCGCCCGGCGAACGCGGCCGGTCTGCCGTCTACGTCGAACGTGAACTTCACTGTCGGTGCGATCAACCCGAACGCGGTCCTCGTCGAACTCCGGTCCTTCACCGCTCCTAGATGGTGCGAAGGTGCAACCGGGGCGACCAGGGGGGTTGCCTCCTTGCCCTCTTGGAGGTTCTCATGAGTTCTGTTACACACGTCGACCGTCGGCCTCGGTTGTGGAGGTCGCGATGGGCGGCCATCGGTGCCGCTGTTGCGGTCACCTTCGGCGCCGGTGGGTTGTTTGCGGTGAGCGCCGCCTCGCCCGAGTCGAGCACGGTCGCGATCGATCCCGTTCGCATTCTCGACACGCGTACTCGATGTTGGACTCGCGGGTCCGTTCGTGTCACCGGTGTCGCAGGATCTGAAGGTGACGGGTTCCATACCGACCGCGACGGGCGCCAAGACGGTCGTGCCGGCCGGTGCCACTGGCGTGTTCTTGAACCTGACACCGGTCAGTTCGACTGCAGCCGGGTTCATCTCCGTGCGCCCGGCCACCGCGACCGGACTGCCCACGACGTCGAACGTGAACTTCACGGTCGGTGCGATCAACCCGAATGCCGTACTCGTGGAACTCCCTGTCGGTGGCGCCGACGACGGCAAGATCGAGATCACCTTCGACGCCTTCGGAACGGCAGGACCTACGACCGAAGTACTCGTCGACGTCGTCGGCTACACCACCGACACCAGGATCAAAGCGATCGAAACGAGCCTTGCCACGAAGGCGAACAGGCTGACGTCGCGCGCTCCGTACCACATCAAGGCTGCAGATCGACGCCAAGGACTGGCCTGAGCAACGCTCGACAAGCGCTAACCGGTACCTGTGCGGCCATCGTGAATTCGGACCGGAACGCTCGATCACGGTGCACGAGTGGTGTTCGTGTCAACAGTTCCGAAGCCACGCTGTCTCTGCGGGTATACAACGTGATCTTCGACCGCAACATCTCGACGTGCGCCGGGGTCGCGACGTCCGGGTGACGCCGACGCAACGGCGGATGGCATCGTTGTCTGACGTCAGAGTGCTCACCGTTCTGAATCACACTCGCCTGGGAACCGCGAGATCGGATTCGTTGACTCTGCACGAAGAACTCCGCTGGTGGGGCTGTCGATTCGGCATTCACCGTCGTGGTGAGTCTGCACCGTAGCCGACACGAATACATCGGTAACACGCGAACGAGCCCCTGTTGACCGTCCGATCGGGCGCGGATGGAGGCTCGAGCGACGTCACGGGTCGCTGAGTCGCCGCTGGGCGATCCAGGTCACTATCATTGCGTCGTGCGCCTTCGATCCGTTCTCGCCCGTGCGACCTTGGTCGCTGCCGTCGTCGGGAAGCACGGTCGTCACTGCGGTCGTCGAGCCCGTCGGCATGGTCTCCGCGGCGGGTGCCACCAGCACCTACGTGGCGATGCCGGTGTCTCAACGTCTGGTTGACACTCGGCAATCGACAGCATTGACGCCGGGCGGTTCACTGTCGGTGAGCGTCACCGGCGCCGCGCCACTTCCCGCCGCCGGCACGGTGACGGCTGCAGTCCTCAATCTCACGGTTGTCGGGCCCTTCGGAGCGGGCTTCTTCACCGTCTGGCCGCATACGAGTCCACGACCTGAGGCATCGAACCTCAACATCGACGAACTGCAGTCACTCGCCGGGGGAGCGGTCCCGAACCTCGTGACGGTGCCCGTCGGTGCTGACGGTGTGGTTGACGTCTACAGCAGCGGTGGTGGCAACGTCATCGTCGACCTTCTCGGCTACTACACCGCAGCCGACAGCGCGACAGCGGGCCGGTTCCAGTCGCTCGCAGCGCCCACGCGGGTGATGGACACGCGCGGTACCGCCACCTTCGCCGCCGGCGAGACCCGGGCGTTCACGATTCCCGGAGCCGCCGGAGCGAATGCGGTCGCGGTCAACCTCACCTCGATCACGGCCCGACCCGGTTTCTGGCAGGTGTACCCGATGGGCAGTGCTGCTCCGGCGACATCCAACCTCAATTCACCGGCGGGCTTCAACGCCGTGGTCGCCAACCAGGCAATCGTCACCGTCGACGCCGGTGGATCGATCAACATCTATTCGGAACAGGGCGGCGACCTGCTCATCGACCTCGTCGGCATGTACACCGGCGCCGGTGCGCCGGCCAGCACTGTCGGCCTGTTCGTACCGATGTCGACGCCCACACGAATCGTCGACACGCGCGTGCCGGCGCTCAACCCGCTCGGCGGCACCAATCGACCCGAACCGGCGTCGACCTTCGAGGTAGCCGTTTCGACCAACCCGGCGATCGGTCGACCGGACGTCTCTGCCGTGGTGCTCAACGCAACCAGCGCGGGAACCCTCACGACCGGATACGTCACGGTGGGAACCGCTGGCGCGACGGCTCCCGGTGCTCGACCCTCGACGTCGACGATGAATGTCGTGCGTCCTGCGCAGGTCCTCGCGAATCACGCCATCGTTCCGGTGTCGACCCGCGGCTTCTCGATGTTCACCGAAGCGGGCGGCGACATGATCGCCGACCTCGCCGGATACTTCCTGGGCAGCCCAGCGGCGGCCCCGTTCGGTGTCCCTGTCAACGCGCCGTCGGCGACATGTACGACCCCCAGGATCGGTTACCCGACAGCCCCGGTCGGCCCGATCATCTTCGGCTCGTCACGCACGGCGGTGGCAGCGCTCCAGGGTCGGCTCCTGAGCTTGGGTTTCTGGAACGCCGGCGCCGACGGTGGATACGGACTCTCCACCGTTCAGGCAGTGATGGCCTTCCAGAAGTGGAAGGGGCTGCCGGCGACCACCGTCGTCGACAACGCAACGGCCACGGCGTTGAACCTGCAGGTCTGCCGCCCAGGCGCTCGAGCGACGACCGGCACGCTGCTGGAAGTCGACAAGGGCAGGCAGATCGCGTACGTCGTCCAGGACGGCCAGACGAAGTACATCTTCAACGTGTCCACCGGGAACGGCAAGAGCTACGACGAGGAAGACCAGAAGAACGCCGGAGCACGCAGCATCGGCATCGCATTGACACCGACCGGCACGTTCCGGACGTATCGCGAGACCGACGAGCCCCGCTACGAGAGCGATCTGGGCACGCTCTACCGGCCGAAGTTCGTGGTGGGCGGCATCGCCGTGCACGGTGCCCGGAGCGTTCCGAACTATCCGGCATCACACGGGTGCATCCGGGTGGCCAACCCGGTGATGGACCTCATCTGGGGCGAGAATCTCCTCCCGCTGCGATCCACCGTGACGATCTACGACTGACGCCTCAGTCGAAGATCGCTTCGTTCAGCTTGCGGAGCCGGGCCACCAGCGTCTCGATGACGTGCATGGCGATCTCGGGCTCCTCGTGGAGCAGCGTCCGCATGTTCCACGCCGACAGACCGAGGGTGTCGAGTTCACCGGTGGCGACGATGGCGGCCGAACGGGGGCTGCCATCGAGCACACTCATCTCGCCGAAGTGGTCGCCCGGTCCGAAGGTGGCGACGGTGTCGTCGTGGATCCGGGCCTCGGCGGTACCGCTGACGACGATGTACAAGCGTCCGAAGCGACCCGACGAGTCTTCGTCGATGACCGACTCGCCGTCGCTGAAGCGGTACGGCTTGGTCTGCTGGGCGATCCGCCCGAGCGTCTTGTCGTCGAGCCCTGCGAACAAGCCGACGCCCCGGAGCGAGGCCACTGCGCTGTCTTCGTGCTTCATCGCTGACTCCTTGTTGTCGGAACCGCCGACATTACTCACTGTTGACGTGATCGCCTGAACTCCGTAGGATCGAACGTCTCACACAGGCGTAGTTACGACAATGTGAGATGTGCGACGTGTTCTGACACGGTCGTGATGTTGGGCCAGACGAACCGGAGGAATTTCGTGCAGAACAACTTGGATGATTCCGCAGCGGCAGCCGCGGAACTCGGATACAGCGGAACCCAGACCGCCAAGGTCGTCGGGATCTCGTACCGTCAGCTCGACTACTGGGCGAGAACCGATCTCATCAGGCCGTCGCTGAGCGACGCCACGGGAAGTGGGAGCCGGCGGGCCTACTCCTACAACGACCTTCTGGAGCTCAAGGCGATCAAGAAGCTGCTCGACGCCGGCATCAAGCTCGAGCAGGTCCGCAAGGTCTTCGAGTACCTCCGCCAGCACGTCACGACCGACATTGCCGCAGCCCACATCGTGATCGACGGCGGCAGCGTCATGCTGTGCGACGGCGACCAGCTCGTCGACGTGCTCAAGAACGGCCAAGGCGTGCTGAACGTGCTGTCGCTCGGGGGAGTTCGCGAGGAACTCGAAGCCGATCTGGCTCCGATGTCCGTCGACCCCATCGACATCGACACCCACCGCCGCACGGGATGACGCTCAAGCGTTCGCCACTCGATGCCGAGCACCGGTCACTCGGCGCGACGATGGTCGAGTTCGGGGGCTGGGAGATGCCGATCGCCTATCCCTCGGGCACCATCGAGGAGCACATGGCGTGCCGCAACCGGGCCGTCATGTTCGATGTCTCGCACCTCGGCACCGTGCGCGTCGACGGTCCGGACGCCTACGACACGCTGCAGGCAACGCTGACCAACGATCTCGCCAAGGTGGGGCCGGGTCGTGCCCAGTACACGCATCTGCTCGATGCGACCGATGCGTCAGTGGTCGACGACATCATCGTCTGGTGGCACCCCGATGGCGTGTTCGACGTGATGCCGAACGCTTCCAACACGAGCGGTGTCCGATCGGCGATCGGTGGCACGGACACGACGAGCTCGCGCGCCGTCATTGCGGTCCAGGGCCCGCGCGCCAAGGAACTGGTGGCAACCGTGTTCCCCGATGCGGGCGCGATCGGTCGATTCCGGGTGGCGACCGGTGTCTGGCGGGGCGTCGAGTGCGCCGTTGCCGGTACCGGATACACCGGCGAGGCCGGCGTCGAAATCGCCGTGCCTGCCGACGACGCCACGGCACTGTGGCAGGCCCTCCTCGAGGCGGAGATCATGCCGGCCGGCCTCGGCGCGCGCGACACCTTGCGGCTCGAAGCGGCGCTGCCGCTGCACGGTCACGAGCTCGGTGCCGGGATCACCTCGCTGCAAGCCGGCCTCGGCTGGGTCGTGGCCTGGGACAAGGCGTCGTTCGTGGGCCGCGAGGCGGCGATCGCCGAGCGCGACCGCGGCATCACCCGTCGTCTGATGGGGATTGCGACCGAGGGCCGTCGTCCGACGCGCGCCGGCTGTGTCGTCTCGATCGACGGCGTGGCCGTGGGCGAGGTGACGAGCGGCAACTATTCGCCGGTGCTCGGCCACGGCATCGCGCTCGCCTTTCTGCCGCCGCAGACAGAACTCGGCGCCGCCGTGGTGGTCGACGTACGAGGCAAGCCCGTGTCGGGCACCGTCGTCGAAACTCCCTTCGTGACGCGCTGAAACGCCGAGCGGTGACGGCGCGCTCAACCTGACGCGGTCGACTTCTTTGCCGCCGGGCGCTTCCTGGCCGCAGCTTTCTTCGCCGTCGCCTTCTTGGCTGTCGGCTTCTTGGCTGTCGGCTTCTTCACCGCAGCCTGAGCGGCGGGCGCGGTCGGGTGGACCACCTTGGTTTCGGTGGCGATGGTGCGAGTCGACGGGGGAGTGGCCTGGCTCCGGCTTCCCGGAACACGGAACCCACCGAACAGGCCACCAGCGGACTCGGCCAGTTGCGTCAACGGGCTCAAGCGGTGCGACAAGTCGACGAGCAGGTCGGAGAACTGGCCGATCTGCGAAGGAAGCTGGGCGAACGCCGGTGTGCCGAGCGTCTCGGCGAGACGGTTGAGGCCTGGAGCGACGGCCATCGCCGGGCCGCTGACGACCTGCATCATCTCGTCGGCCGCCTTGACCGTGCGGGTCACCTGGGGGATCGCGGCGCGGATCGGTTCCTCGACATCGGCGAGCAACGAATTGATCCGTGCTGTCGTCTCGTTGAGGTTGGCCATCGCCCCGTTGAAGTTCTCGACACCCTTCAGGAATTCGTCGACGCCCTTGCGGAATTGTTCGAATGAACGCACCGTGCTGGAGAGCGGGGTGACGAACAAGGTGAACAGGTCAGCGAGCGGGTCGTTTCGGTCCTCGGCCATCGCGTCACGCTACTCGTCCGCTGCGTCACTACCGGCTGGCTGCGGCGTAGGCCTCCAACGGTTCGCAGGAACACACGAGGTGGCGGTCGCCCTGAGCGCCGTCGATCCGTGAGACAGCCGGGAAGTACTTCGCCGATCGCAGTCCGGCGACCGGGAACGCCGCCAGGTCACGTGAGTACACGCGGTCCCATTCGCCGAGGAGATCCTCAGCGGTGTGCGGTGCGTGGTGCAGGGGGCTGTCCTCGTGCGTCCAGTCGCCGGCGCCGACGCGATCGATCTCCGCCCGAATGGCGATCATCGCCTCACAGAACCGGTCGATCTCGCGCAACGATTCGCTCTCGGTGGGCTCGACCATGAGCGTGCCGGCGACCGGGAAGCTCATGGTCGGGGCGTGGAAGCCGTAGTCCATGAGTCGCTTGGCCACATCGTCGACCGTCACTCCCGTCGCCTTGGTGATCGGGCGGAGGTCGAGGATGCACTCGTGGGCGACCCGGCCGTTCTCGCCGCGGTAGAGCACCGGGAAGTAGGGGTCGAGGCGCTCGGCGATGTAGTTGGCGGCGAGGATCGCGACGGTCGTCGCTGTCGTCAGGCCTTCGCCACCCATCATCTCGATGTACATCCACGGGATCGGCAAGATGCCCGCCGACCCGTATGGCGCGGCCGACACTGCGCCCACCGGCTGGTCGTCGCGCAGCGGATGCCCGGGCATGAACGGCGCCAGATGCGACCGCACGCCGATCGGGCCGACGCCGGGGCCGCCACCGCCGTGCGGGATGCAGAACGTCTTGTGGAGGTTGAGGTGGCTGACGTCGGCGCCGAACTCGCCGGGCCGGGCGTGACCGACCAGCGCGTTGAGGTTGGCGCCGTCGACGTACACCTGCCCGCCCGCGGCGTGGATCATCTCGCACAAGGTGCCGACCTCGGCTTCGAACACGCCGTGCGTCGAGGGGTACGTGATCATCGTGGCCGCGAGGCGATCTCCGACGTCGGCGATCTTGGCGCGTACGTCGTCGAGATCGACGTTGCCCGAATCGTCGCAGGCGACGACCACCACGTCCATGCCCGCCATCACGGCGCTCGCGGCGTTCGTCCCGTGGGCGCTCGACGGGATCAGGCAGACCGTTCGCTGGTCGTCGCCGCGTGAACGGTGGTAGGCGCGGATCGCCAGTAGCCCTGCGTACTCGCCCTGGCTGCCGGCGTTCGGCTGCAGGCTCACGGCGTCGTAGCCGGTGATCGTGGCCAGACGTTGCTCGAGATCACCGATGAGTTCGAGGTAGCCCTGCACCTGGTCGGTGGGAGCGAAGGGGTGGATGTCGGCGAACTCGGGCCACGTGATCGGCACCATCTCGGAGGTGGCGTTCAACTTCATCGTGCACGAACCGAGCGGGATCATCGTGCGGTCGAGTGCGAGGTCCCGGTCGCTGAGGCGACGCAGGTAGCGCAGCATCTCGTGCTCGCTGTGGTACCGATCGAACACGGACTGGGTGAGGAAGTCGTCGGTTCGACGACCGGCGACGGGCAGTCCGTCGGCGATCTCGTCGAACTGCGACCGGCTCGACCGGCGAGCCGCCGAGCGCCGCGACGATTGCTGCGACGTCGTCGATCGTGGTGGTTTCGTCGAACGTGAGACCCACGGTCGTGTCGTCGATCCGCCTGATGTTGTAGCCGGCCTCGAGCGCGGCGGCCACGCCGACGTCTGCAGACGGCAGCGACACGCTCAGCGTGTCGAACCAGGTGGCATTGCGCAGTTCGATCCCGCCGGCGGCCAGCCCGGCGGCCGCGATCGATGTGAGCCGTTGGACTCGTTCGGCGATTCGGGTCAGTCCATCGCGTCCGTGCCATGCGGCGTACAGCCCGGCGATGTTGGCGAGGAGCACCTGCGCGGTGCAGATGTTCGACGTGGCCTTCTCACGTCGGATGTGTTGTTCGCGTGTCTGCAGCGCGAGCCGCAGTGCCGGACGGCCGGCGGTATCGGTGCTGACGCCGACGATGCGTCCCGGCATGGCGCGGGCGGCGCGCTCGTGAGCGGCGAGGAAGGCGGCATGCGGCCCGCCGAATCCCATCGGTACGCCGAAACGTTGGGCGGAGCCGACGGCGATGTCGGCGCCGATCTGGCCCGGGGGAGTGGTGAGCACGCAGGCGAGCGGGTCGGTGACCACGACGGCAATCCCGTCGTGGGCGTGGACCTCGGCGATGGCATCGGTCCAGTCGATCACCGACCCGGACGACGTGGGCAGGCTGAACAGGGCGCCGAACAGTCCGTCGGCGTGCGTCAACTGATCGACGTCGCCGACGACGAGTTCGATGCCGACGGGCTCCGCTCGCGTTCGCAGCACAGCGATCGTCTGCGGGTGGGTGTCGTGGTGGACGACGAATCGATCCGAATCGGATTTCGATTGGCGGCGCGCCATCGTCATGGCCTCGGCTGCAGCGGTTGCCTCGTCGAGCAGGGATGCATTGGCGACGTCGAGTCCGGTCAGCTCGGTCACCAGGGTCTGGAAGTTGAGCAGCGCCTCGAGGCGACCCTGGCTGATCTCCGGTTGATACGGCGTGTAGGCGGTGTACCAGGCCGGATTCTCGAGCACGTTGCGGGCGATCACCGGTGGGGTGATCGTGCCGGTGTATCCCATGCCGATCAGGCTCGTCACCTGCTGGTTCTTCGAGGCGATGGCGCGGAGACGCTGGAGGGCGTCGCGTTCGGAGACCCCTCCCGGAAGTGCGAGTGGGGCACCGGCGACGATCGAGCGCGGCATCGTCGCGCGGAGCATGTCGTCGGTCGACGACATGGCAATGGTCGACAACATGTGCGCCACATCGTCTGGCGACGGGCCGACGTGTCGGCGGGTGAACTCGTCGGGTTCGATCAGCTCCGACAGGGGAGCGGGTCGGATGCGGGAGTGGAGTTCGGACACGGGGAAGCCTCCTGGATCGGTTGGACTTCCCCGGCTGTCATCGGTACCTGAGAGTTTCATCGAGTGGCTGCGCACTCGACTTTCCCCGTCGGCGGACAGCTGGTGTCGACCGAGGTGGTCGACGTGGTACCAGCTGACACTTTCCAGCGTGCCTCATCCGAGCGGTCCGTGTGCCTGAGAGATTCCGGGGAGGTTGCTCCTTCGGCGCCGCCATGGTTCGACGACTCTCCCGCTCGGGTGGAACGGCGATTCAGTTGTCTGCGCAGCGTATCCGTCGACGGTCGAGTCGAGATGGATCGTCGCAGGGCCGCCGGCGTCAGGCCCGTGGGGCGGTGACGCTGCAGGCGTCGATCGGCTTCACCACGAGATACGGGTTGACCGCCGCGCCGCCACTCGGATGCACTTCGAAGTGCAGGTGCGGGGTGGCGCTGCTGCCGGTGTTGCCGACCGTTCCGATGACCTGGCCGGCGGTCACCGCCGTGCCCACGTCGATCCCGTCGGCGAACGTGTCCATGTGGAGATAGGTGAAGTACGTGCCGTTGTCGGCCTGGACCCGAAGCCCGTTGCCGGCGAGTGCGCCCGGGTAGTCGTAGTACATCTTCGAGATCGTGCCCGTCACTGCGGCATACAGAAGGTTGCCCTTGGCGGCGATGATGTCGACGCCCTCGTGGAGACGTCCGCCACCACGTGGCGCCTGCCAGGTGTCGCCGAACCAGCACCTTCCCTGGACCGGGAAGACGTCGATGCTGACAGCGACCGGGGTCGGTGGAGCCGGGGCGGGGGCGGGGGCACTGCCCAGACGGTTCGCGGTGGCCGCATCGAGCTTGCCCGTGGGTGTGAGACCGGAGCGTCGCTGGAACTCCATGATCGCTCCGGCAGTGGCAGCTCCGAAGACACCGTCGGCACCGCCCGCGAAGGTGACGCCGGCCGCGATGAGCGAGTTCTGCAGCGACGTCACCCGGGCGCCACGTTCGCCGTATGTGGGATATCCGGCGGGGGAGGAGACCCCCTGAGGAGTCGTTGCCGGCGTAGCGCCACCGAGGCCGAGGAGCGTTGCTTCCTGTTCGCTCACGACGCCGGTCTGGGCAAGTCCGTTCGACTTCTGGAACGAGATCAGGACGCCACTGGTGGCGTTGCCGAAGACACCGTCGGCGCCACCTCGCAGAACGAGCCCAGTACCCATCAGGGCACGTTGCAGTTCCTTGACGAGGTCGCCGGTCGAACCGACCTTCAACCCGACGTACGCGTTCGATGCCGCCGGGGAGGGCGCGGGAGCAGGTGCCGGAGCAGGCGCAGGTGCCGGAGCAAGTGCGAGGCTGGCGATCGAGGCGTCGTCGAGGACGCCCGACGCGGGGAGACCCTTTGCCTGTTGATAGCTGGTCAACGCGCTGGCGGTCATGGCGCCGAAGACGCCGTCCGCGCCGCCGCGTACCGTGATGCCCGCCGCGATGAGGGCCCGTTGGAGCACCTTGACGTTCTCGCCGCGTGCGCCGATCGTCATGCCGGAGAACGAGCCGGCGACCGGTGCCGCCGGGTCAGGCGTCGCAGTGGGCGCGGTGCCGCTTCCGAGCTTCAGGCGCGCCGCAGTGGCCGCATCGACGTCGCCGGTCACCGGGAGTCCGTTCCAACGCTGATAATTCGACACGGCGGTCTTGGTTGCCTGGCCGTAGACGCCGTCCGCGCCGCCCGGCACGTAGACGCCCGCCGCCATGAGTGCCTTCTGGAGTTCGACGACGGTCGGACCCTGCGCGCCGCTCGTCAGGGCACCAGCGGACGCCGCGGGAACAGCGTCGGGCTGGGTCAAGCCCAACGCGGCAGCGGTGGCTTCGTCGATCGTTCCGGTGGCAGCGAGGCCGCTTCTCGACTGGAACGCCGTGACAGCGGACCTGGTTGCGGGTCCGAACACGCCGTCGGCGCCGCCCGGCACCTTGACACCGGCAGCGATCAATGCGCTCTGGACCGACTTCACGTCGTTGCCTCGAGCGCCCTCACCGAGGCCGACGATCGTCGGAACGAGGGGAGACTCGACGACCATGGGGGAGGCAGCTGCCGTCATCGGGACGGAACTCAGCACGAGGCCTCCCAGTGTCGCCAGACAGAGCCCGCTCGTGACGAAACGGCGGCGCCGGAACGTTCGTTTCATGGATGTGGACGACATGGACGGCCTCTCTCGCAACACGAAGAAGTAATCGGTCCGCCCGATGTGCGCCTGAACCCTCAACACGAGGTCGAGTTCCCCTCACGATTCAGTCAACGTTCTGGTTTCCGTGAAGCACCAGCGTGCCGGCCTCGAGGGGAGAGGAGCATCTTTGCGGTTGTGGACGCCCCTGTCCACCCCGATCTCACGTAACTGACATAACGAAGATTATGGGCGTTGTGATCGGAACGAGCGACCGACCCGGTCAGCTCGACGGCATGATCTCTCGGTCCCGCAACGGTTTGGCTGCCGCCAGCAGCCAGTCCAGGGCGTCGCGCAGTTCGGAGGCCGACGGCTTTCGAGCTGCGTCGAGGTCGCGTTCGACGTCCTCGACGGCACACGCCAGGACGTACAACTCGTCGTGCAGTGCGTCGAGTTCCTCACGGGCCACCACGAGCTCGTTCTCACTCAACTGCAGTTCGTGGGCGCGCTGGCGCGCCACCCAGTCCCACTGTCGGCAACGCTGTGAACAGAACGCCCGAGGTCGTCCCGGACCGTGGCGAGGTGGGAGCGCCCGCCGACACCACCGACAGTGCGCGACGGGTGCCGATCCCCCGCGACCGTCGGCCACCGTTGATTTCGTCATGACGAAATAGTACTCGACCGGTTGCTGTGCAACGTTCGATGGTCTGGGAGACTTACCGGCCGTGACACTGCCTCCGCCTCCCTCGAGCGCCTTCGCGAGCGACAACGCCGCCGGCGCCCACCCTGCAGTCCTCGACGCCATCGCCGCGGCCAATGTCGGTCACATGCTCGCCTATGGCGACGACGACATCACGCGCGAATGCTCGGCTCGGTTCCGTGACCTGTTCGGCGCTGATGTGACCACGCGCCTGACCTTCAACGGAACCGGGGCGAACGTGCTGGCCCTCGCAACGCTGCTCGGGTCGCTGCCGGGCCCTCACCACGGTGTCGTGTGCACCGATTGGGCGCACATCGCCGTCGACGAGACCGGCGCCCCGGAACGGGCACTGGGAACCAAGTTGATCGATCTGCCATCGGTCGACGGCAAGCTCGTTCCCGAACAACTCGCCGAACTCGCCGGGATCCAGGGCGTTCAGCACCATGTGCAGCCGGGCGTCGTGTCGATCACGCAGGCCACCGAACTCGGCACGCTCTACACGCCCGACGAGATCGCCGCCCTGTGCGACCAGGCGCATGCCCTGGGGATGCTCGTGCACCTCGACGGAGCCCGGATCTCCAATGCCACGGCCGCGCTGGGCGGCACCCGAGAAGCCCTACGATCGTTCACCATCGATGCCGGCGTCGATGCGGTGAGTTTCGGCGGCACGAAGAACGGCCTGCTCGGAGCCGAAGCCGTGATCTTCCTCAACGCCGCCGCGTCTGTCGGCTCGAAGTACGTACGCAAGCAGGTGACGCAGCTGCCGTCGAAGATGCGTTACCTCGCCGCGCAGTTCAACGTGGTGCTCGAGAACGATCTCTGGATCGACCTCGCTGCGCACGCGAACGCGATGGCCACCGAGTTGCACCGTCTGACCGTCGACATTCCCGGTGTGGTGCTCGACCGACAACCGGCCGTCAACAGCGTGTTCCCCCGTCTACCGCCTGATGCCATCGCTCCCCTGCGTGACTGGTGCTTCTTCTGGGACTGGGACACGACCCGTCACGAGGTGAGTTGGATGACCTCATGGGACACCACGATCGACGATGTCACGGCCTTCGCGACCGGGGTGGAAGCCATCGTGGTCGGTGGCACCCGTGCGTGAAATTTACTTGGCACATGCAATTGACTCGATGGTCGATTCGATTTAGTCTGTCGCCCTGCGGAGCCTGAACAACTCCGATCCATCCACTGGGGAAAGCAATCAACCGCACGGGGGTGTGTGTACATGACGGCCATCGAATTCTCCATCGATCGCATTCAGACCAACGAGGACAACTGGATGCGAGATGGAGCCTGCAAGGGGATGACGCACCTCTTCTTCCCGACCGCAGCCGAACGGCCGCAGGCCCGCGAGCGGCGTGAGGCCGCCGCGAAGGACGTATGTGCGAGCTGCACCGTCCAGACGCAGTGCGTCTCCTTCGCCCGCCAGAATCACGAGTACGGGTTCTGGGGTGGCGAATCCGAAGACGAGCGCCACGCCGCCGGTTACCGACTCATCGCCCCCATCGGCATCCGCGCCCGCGCGAGCTGAGTGTTCGACGTCGCCGTCATCGGCAGCGTCAATCTCGACCTCGTCGCCACCGCTGCCCGCCTCCCCGGCCCGGGTGAAACGGTCTCGGGGACCGCGTACGCAGAACATGCCGGCGGCAAGGGCCTGAACCAGGCAGTGGCCGCTGCTCGCAGCGGAGCAGACGTGGTGATGGTCGGCGCCGTCGGCGACGACGAAGCCGGACAGCGCCTCCGCACGATCGCCGAGAGCGAGGGCATCGACGTCGGGGCGATTGCGGTCGTCTCCGGCTCTCCGACCGGGCGGGCGCTCATCATCGTCGACGCGGACGCCGAGAACTCGATCGTCGTGATTCCCGGGGCGAACTCGTTCGTTCACGCCGATGTGGTGCCCGCTGCCCGGGTGTTCATCGCTCAGCTGGAGATTCCGATCGATGAGGTCGTCGCAGCATTCCGATCCGCCCGGGCGAATGGCGCACGCACGGTTCTGAATCCGGCGCCGGCACGACCACTTCCCGACGAGCTGCTCGAGGTCTGCGACATCATCGTGCCCAACGAACACGAGCTCGAGCTGATCGGTGGCGTCGAGTCGCTCCTCGGTCGTGGGGTCGGCGCCGTCGTGATGACGATGGGCGCCGCCGGAGCCACCATGACGGTGCGAACTGCAACGTCCACGACCGAGCGGCGCCAGCCGGCCTTCACGGTGATTCCCGTCGACACCACCGGTGCCGGCGATGCGTTCTGCGGATCGCTCGCTGCCCGACTGGCCGCGGGTGACGAGCTGGAGACCGCCGTGCGTTACGCCGCTGCTGCCGGGGCGCTGGCGACCACGATCGAAGGCGCCGTGCCATCGCTCCCCCACGCCTCCGACGTCCAGAACCTGCTCGAATCCGCCGAGCGATGAGCCGACCCACCGCCGTGCGTTCACTCATCGCCCCAGCCGGGCGGTGTCAGCGCGGCGCCAGCACCATTTGGGTGCAGCGGAAGAGCGCCATGGTCCTCCCGGTCGTCTCGTTGGTGACCTCGGCATCCCAGACCTGGGTCTGACGGCCGAGGTGCCGGGGTGTGCAGCGACAGACGACCCGCTCCCCCACTCGCGCACTCGACAGGAAGTTCGACTTCAGCTCGATCGTCGTGAACGAGGCCCCCTCGGGGATGTTGCTGCCACATCCGATCGCAGCACACGTGTCGGCGAGCGCGATGACGGCCGGGGCGAACAGGAACCCGGTCCCGGCGATCAGGTTCTCCGTCACGTCGATGTGGCCCATCACCAGATCCTCCGATGCGTGGTCGAACACGCATCCCAATTGGCCAGGCACGAGCGGGCCGAAGAACTCAGTCGAACGCTGCGCTCGTTCGACAGGGTCGCGCGGTGTCTCGCTGTCCATGTCGCCGACCGTAGTCCGACCCTGTCCGACGCCTGCTCAGCGGTGACGGAGGGTGACGGCCGCCCAGCCGTCGAGGGCATCGGTCTGCTCCACGGTCATCGGAGCGAGCGCAGCGAGGACGTGCTCGTGGCGTTCGGCGAGGATGCCGCTGATCACCAGACGGCCGTCGGGGCGGGTCAGCCGTCGGAGGTCGTCGGCGAGCTCGATGAGCGTCGGCGCCAGGATGTTCGCCACGACGAGGTCGTACGTCCCGTCGAGATCGCTCGCGGGCGTGGTGTCCACGTCGACCAATTCGCCGACTCCGTTGCGGACGGCGTTGTCGCGTGTTGCCTCCACCGCGGCCGACGCGACGTCGACCGCTCGGACTGAGCCCGCACCGAGCACCGCCGCCATGATGGCGATCACGCCGGTTCCGCACCCCACGTCGAGCACGTCGCACCCGTCGGCGAGTCGGCCGCGGGCTGCCCGCAACGACAGGAGCGTTGTGGGGTGGTCGCCGAGCCCGAACGCCCCGCCGGGTTCGATCGCGATGGAGACGACGCCATCTCCGACGACACGTTCCTGCCAGGCCGGGACCACGACGAGTGAGTCGTCGACCCACATCGGGCGCGCGAACTGCCGCCAGGTGTCGGCTGATTCGACCTCGACCTCCACTACCTGCCACGACCACCGCTCGCCCACGGCCGTGCCGGCGCGCGCGATGGCGTCGTCGTCGTCACCGACCGCGGTCCAGAGCTCGACGAGGTCGGTCGACTCGGCGGCGCGTTCCTCGATGGCCCGAACTCCGAGCTGCCAGAGCGCATCGGACGCGACGTCGACGTCGATCACGGGCACGGTCACGACGAATGCCTTCATGTCAGTCGAGTCGGCGGAGATCGGTGCGGTACGCCTCGATGCGAGCGACGTACGCGGCCGCGCTGGTTCGGATGAGGTCGACGTCCGCCCGATCGGGTTTGATCACCGCAGGCGAGCCGGCGGCCAACGCGCCCGAGGGCACCTCGACATCGTTGAGGACCACCGAGTTGGCGGCCACGATCGCCCCGCGGTGGATCACCGAACGGTGCAGCACCATGGCCGCGTTCCCGATCAGTACATCGTCGTGAATCGTGCAGCCCTCCAGGTGGATCAGGTGGCCGAGTACGCAGCCGTCACCGACCACGGTGTGCCATTTCGGCGTCGTGTGGAGCACCGCATTGTCCTGCACGCTCGTGCGGCTGCCGATCCTGATCTCGCCTCCGTCGCCGCGCAGTGTGGCGCCCGGCCAGATCGACGACTCGGGGCCGATGGTGACCGCGCCGATGATCACGGCATCGGGATGGACGAAGGCCGTCGAATCGATGGTGGGGACGAGATCGCCGAGTGCATAGACAGCCATTGCGGGCACGGTACCGGTCGAGGGAAGACTCGTTGGAGTTCTCCCGCCGCAAACAGGTACCGTTGTCCAAATGTCCCGCAGGATTGAAATCGAGCTGACGAGCGCGCTCCCCGACGGCTCGTGGACGTGGCGCGCCGCTGGCGCCCGCAAGCCCAACGGGCAGATGGATGCCAGCTTGCTGCCATCCGGATCGGCCGTGGGTGACGTGCTCAAGGTCGAGATCGAGCAGATGCTCGACGGCATCGAGGTGCAGTCGATCATCAAAGCCCGTGACAAGGCCGAAGATGCCAACGTTCTCGAGCTGCTCCCGAGCGAGAAGCCGTTCGAAGCGGTGATCGAAACCCGCGCCAAGCGTGACCGCAGCGAGCGTCGCGATGGACGCGACAGCCGTGATGGACGGGGCGGTCGTGACGGCAAACGTGACGGCGAACGTGACGGTGGACGCCGTGATGGTGGCCGTGACGGCGCTCGCGACGGTGAGGGTGCCGGCAAGGGCCGCTCCGACCAGCGTCGCCAGCGCCCCCATTTCGAGGCCCCGCCCGAGTTGCCTCAGCGTCCGAAGCCGAAGCGGTTGCGTCCCGGCAAGGCGCGTCGCAACGCCGTGCTCGCCGACCTCCCCGAGGAGCAGCGCCCGATCGCCGAGATGGCCCTGCAGGGCATGTCGGCCGTTCGTGCCCGCGTCAAGGAGGAGAACGCACGGCTCGAAGCCGCAGGACAGCCCACGATGCCCGAGCAGTCGGTCGTCAAGATGGCCGAGGACATGCTCCCCAAGCTGCGCGTCGCCGAATGGCTCGACCGTGCCGAGGCCGCCCAGCGTCAGATGGAGCACCTGGACCTGCGCGACCTGCGCAGCGTTGTCGCCGCCGGCGAGGACCCGAGCGTCGCCCGCGACGAGTCGACGCGTGCGGTGGCCGACGACCTCAAGCAGTCGCTGGTTCGCAAGCAGGAGGAGGAGCTGACCTTGTGGTTCGGCGACATCGACGCCGCAATCGGTGTCGGTCGTGTCATCCGTGCGCTGCGGCTCTCGTCGCAGCCGCCCAAGGCCGGCGTCATGTTCCCGCCCGACCTGGCGCGTCGCCTCGGCGAGGCTGCCACTGCCGCGCTGCAACCGGATGATCCCGCCGACCGTTGGATCGCTCTGCTCGAAGCGGCGGCGTTCTCACCGGTCCGGACTCTCGTGGTGCCCACCATCGCGCCTGCGGTGGTCACCGACGACCTGAAGGCCACCACCCTTCGACTCGGCCCGGCTCTGCCGCAGATCGCGGCGCTGCTCGGCGTCGAGATCCCTGCAGGCACGCCGAAGCCGAAGCCGCTGCGCACCGGGCCACCGCGCAAGGACGGACGCAAGGACGGACGCAAGGACGGACGCAACGAGAACCGCTCGGGTGGAAAGGGCGCGACGCACCAACGATCGCCCCCGACCGCCCAAGGACGGCGCGAAAGCCGTGACCGCACGCTGTCGCCGGGACACCCGAGGTCGAAGCCGCACCTGTCGCCGAGACACCCGAGGTCGAAACGGCACCTGTCGCCGAGACACCGAGGTCGAAGCCGCACCTGTCGCCGAGACACCCGAGGTCGAACGGCACCTGTCGCCGAGACACCCGAGGTCGAAGCCGCACCCGTCGCCGAGACACCCGCAGAATCGGCCACCGACGAAGCGGTCTCGTCCGACGCCTGAGCGGGTTCGCTCCGCCCGACCCGCGAGGCCTACGATCCTCGGCCATGTCCGAGATCGTCACGTACGAAGTCCGCGACCGCGTCGCACTCATCACCCTCAACCGACCTGATGCCCGCAACGCGGTCAACGGCGACGTAGCCCAGGCAATGGAGGCCGCCATCGACCAGATGGAAGGCGACGACGACATCTGGGTCGGCATCATTCAGGCCAACACCGAGGGCCAGGAACGCCCGGTCTTCTGCGCCGGCGCCGATCTGAAGGCGATCAACTCCGGCGCCGGCGGCTCGCTGATGACCGAGCGAGGCGGGTTCGCCGGCTTCGCCTATCGCGAACGCAAGAAGCCGGTCATCGTCGCCGTCGACGGGCTCGCCACCGCAGGAGGCTGTGAGATCGTCCTGGCCGCCGATCTGGTGGTCGCCACGACCCGCTCGGCGTTCGGGTTGGCCGAGGCCAAGCGCAACCTCGTGGCGGGCGCCGGCGGCCTGTTCCGTCTCCCCCGCGCCATCGGCCGGTCGGCAGCGATGGAGCTGATCCTCACCGGGGAGCCACTTGGCGTGCACAGCGCGCCTACGAACTCGGTCTCGTCAACCGCCTGGTCGAGCCCGGCGCCGCCACCGAGGAGGCCCTCCGTCTGGCCGCACAGATCACCGCTGCCGCCCCGCTCGCCGTGTGGGAGAGCCGCAAGGTCGTCCTCGCCGCAGCTACCGAGGACGACGACACGCTCAAGCGGATGACCGACGCGGCGATGGGTGTCGTCATGCGCTCGGAGGACATCTCCGAAGGCCTGACCGCCTTCATCGAGAAGCGCGCCCCGCAGTGGAAGGGCCGCTGACCCGCAGAGCGTGGTCAGCGGAATCACGGGTCGGCTGCGGCGCCCGCCGCTGCCGCTCAGAGCCATTTGAACGTGGTGATCAAGCGAGCGACGATGCCGGCGCGCTCGTAGAGGTTCTTGGTGTGCCGATCGCCGGGGAGCGCCTGGCCCTCGACGGCCACTGCTCCCCTGGTGATCGCGGCGGCGATCGCCGTCGCCAGGAGTTCGTCGCCGAATCCGAGTTCGCGAGCCTCCGGTGTGACCCAGACCTGGTCGATGCGAAGTACGTGATCAGCACCCAGATCAGCCACGAGATAGCCGACGACCACGTCGTCGATCGCTGCGACGAACACGTCCGACCCGGCGCAGCGTTGCGCCCACGCATCATGAATCGCTGGGTGCTCGACGAGCCACCGATCGCCACCACGTTGGCCGACGAGGGCGGAGCGGGCCTCCCGTTCCAGCAACGCCAACTGCGCGAGATCGTCGCCGCGTGCAGGGTCGGCGATGCGCACCGTCGGATCGATCAAGCGTTCCTCAGTTGGGCGAGCTTGCCGAGAATCGTGCGTCGATGGCGACCCTGGAGCTCGTACGCCTCGATCGCGTCGCGCTCATCGGCCTCGAGGCCCGCCAGCATCGACACGATGTCGGATGCCGGCAGATGGTCGTAGTCGGCGAGCGCGAGCGTGCCGGAGTCGATGACATGGTCGGCGACATCGTCGGCGACATTGCCGACGTCGTTCAGATGCCCGTCGTGCTCTCGGTCGGGCGACTCGACGGTCTCGACGGGCGCCACGAGCGACTCGATGCGCTGGCGAACCTCCCGGACCCCTTGATCGACAGCGAGCTTGCCGAGGAATCGCGCCAGCACGATCTCGCGCTGTACACGACCGATCGCTGCAGGGACCTGATCCAGCAGCGTGGTCATGGGAGGTTCAGGAGCTGAAGATCGGGCAGTCGTCGTCGCCGATGGGACAGTTCGGCGCGCTCGACTTCACCAGGAGGAAGCAGGATGAACAGAGCTGTTCGTCCTGCTGCTTGGGAAGCAGACGTTCGCCACCCTCACCGCGCACATCGGGCTCGTCGTCTTCGTCGTCCTCGTCGTCGTCGTCCGAAGCGACGAGACGGTCCTTCAGAATCTTGTCGAGGTCCTCCTCGACGTCGTCGTCGGCGATGAGTTCGTCGTCGTCTTCGTCGTCGTCGTCGTCGACGCGCTTCTTGCGCTTGGTCCGCGGCGCCTCGGGAGCTGCGTCCTCCTCGTCGTCGTCGTCGGTTACTGCGACATCGTCGTCGTCGTCATCGTCAGCGGGGACATCGTCGTCGTCGTCCAGGTCGATGTCGTCGTCGTCGAGGTCGAGGTCGACCTCCGCGTCGTCGGTCTCTTCGTCGACCAGTTCTTCGTCGGTTTCGATGTCGATGTCGTCGTCGTCAGCCATGTGGTCGTTTCGGTCTCGTGGTGCAGTGGGTCACCGAGGAAATCGGAGCTTGCGGCGGGAGCATAGGCGTGGCTCACCGATCGACTGGGAGACCGAGCATGTGACACCGGTCACACCACCGGACGGAATCGCTCAGGAACCTTCTCGTCGGGCCTCGGCGCGGCGCTCTGATTCCAGTCGCTCGAGTTCCGGCGCATGCGTCGTCATGTGGGTCATCGCGGCGGCGATCGCGTGATGCCCTGCCTGTTGCCCGATCAGTCGATGCATCTCCAGGGCGACCCGACGATACGACGGATGACCCTGGGGCGACGACCGCAACTCGAGCATGTGAATCGCCTCGCGAGCGTTGAACTGCATGACGTAGCGCATCCGATAGGCCATCGAGACCGCGTACGACGCTTGGTCGGGATAGTCGTCGTTGAGCGCGTCGTACAGGGCTGCCGAGCGGTGCATCGCCTCGTCGAACTCGGCGCTCAAACCCGCCTCGTCGACCAGGTCGGGACGTGAGTATCCGTGATTCGGTGTGAGGCGCTGCCACTCGATCGTGAGCATGCGATGTCGTTGCATGTCGCGGAACGCCCCGTAGTCGCTCAGCACGTCGAATCGGTAGAAGGAACGTTCGAATGCCCGCCCCGGCTTGTGGCGGCGGTTCTCCCGATCGCCGACGTAGGCCTTGAGCAGCGACACGCGCTCGTCGACACCCAGGCGCCGGACACGCTCGAGCAACTGGTGCTCGGGCAACGTCGAGTGGGAGTAGCAGATGGCTGCGAGCAGCTTCTCCTCCGCCTCGGGATCGAAGTCGACGAGCTCGACTTCGGCTGCCGCATCGACGGGAGTGCTGCCGAAGAGTTCCTCGACCAGTGCCGCCGTGTCGTTGCGCGTGGTCGCGAAGTACTCGCTCCAGCGACCACCGCGCTCGGGAAGGTCGACCCGACGCAGGAAGCTCGGAATGACCTTGCGGAGTTCGTGGAGCATGAGTTCGGCGTACTCGCGCGACTCGGGAAGTGGATTGGCGCGCATTCGCAGCAGCAGCGCCTCGAAGGCCTGTCCCGTGCCGTAGATCCCGACATTGGAGGTCGCCGCGGCCGGAAGGATGCCGCGCACGGCGTCGAGGGCTTTGGCGCGAGTCGCAGTGCGATACACGAACTCGCTGTCGTCAGCGCCCCGCGGGACCGTCGAGCGCACGTGTTCGGTGACGAGTTCGAGGCTGCGGCTGTACGAATCGAAGATCCGGTCGAGATCGCCGACATACCGCGTGCCGAGTGGACCCGCCAGCACCGCCGGATCGCGGTAGTAGCGGTACCGCCCACCGAGCCGGGCGTCGTAGGAGATGTACCGGGTGCTCTGCTCGAGGTAGCTCATCAACCGACCCCACTCGAGGATCTTGGTGAGCAGATTCGACGCCTGCTCACAGGCCAGGTGAACTCCGCCGAGCTGGGCGACCGAGTCGTCGCCGTAATCGAAGAACACCCGCTCGTACAGTTCCTCGGCGCGGTCGAGCCCGATCGTGGCATCCACGGAATGGTCGCCGCTGACGTCGAGGTCGCCGACGAACTCGTCGAGGAAGAGCCGGCGCAGCGACTTGTGACTGCGGCTGTATCGAGCGAACAGCGCGCCCTTGACGACCTCGGGCAGATTGACGAGTGCGAACACCGGCCCGTCGAGATTGGTGAAGTATCGGCGCAGCACATCGGCTTCGTCCGCGTTGAAGGACTCGGGGACGTACACAGCCACGAGGAGTCACTCTAGAAGAGCGAGGCAGGAGCCCTCGGGATCCTCGAACGTCCTGACCTGCGCAGACCGAGACTCCTCAGGCGCACACGACTGCCGCGTCAGGGGCCACCGTGATCTCGACGCCGGTCGCAGAGCCGATCCGCCGTCCATCCACCGTGACGCTCATCGGTGCGCGAAAGGTCCACGATGCGGTTCGTACCGCCCTGGTCGTGATGCCGGGATGCGGGACGTGTGTTGCCGAGCGAACACGACGACGCGCCTGCAGACGCTGGCGCACATCGAACGTCGAGCTGACCTCGAAGACCTCGACGCGGCCGTCGTTTGGGTGCCCACGAGGCGCTACGTCCCACGCGCCGATGTACTCCGCGTTCATCACCACGACCACCGATCCGCGCCACCAACCGCCGCGCCACCACGGATTCCTGATGACGACGTGTGCACACGCTGTCGCCGAGAGCACTCCCCCGTCGAGCGCGACGTCGACCAGGTCGACGGGCAGCTCGTTCACCGTCAGCCGACCGTGGATGGGTGGCCCACCCAACGTGCGGGCGAAATCCCCGTCGGCGGCGAACACCGGTGGCCCGTCGTCGCCGTCTCGCCTGGACGCGAGGCGCCGAGCGAGCTCGGGGTCGCCGGCCACGACGACGAGATCGACCGGGCGGTCGATCGTGCGGCCCCAGGGCTCACCCGGTTTGATCGTCATGGGCGGTGGGGGCGGCAGCCGAGCTGTCGGCCACGACGCCGCGGAATGCCTGCTCGGCTGCTGCTGCGGCCGACCGGCGGGTCCCGGGATCGGGTGCGATGATCGCCAGTTGTCGCAGGAGGTCGATGAGTTGCTTGGTCGTGCGGACGAAGTCGCCGCCGGTGAGTTCCTCATCGCCGACGACCTCGGCAAAGCCCTCTCCGGCCACCCAGGCGTGGGCGATCGCGGCAAACGTCGGATCCGGGGGACGGTGTTCGCCGAGACCGACGGCGCGCTCGGTCGCGCGGAGATCCTCGCTGACCGCCATCAACCGGCGCGAACGGCTGCGGACCTCGTCGGAGGAGAACCACGGTGCCGGCGGTGTGTCGGAGCTGCGATGCTCGTACACCAGCATGGACACGAGGGCCGCGAGGTCGGCCGCACCGAGGTCGTCGAGCACACCGGACCTGACGACCTCGGTCACGAGGAGGTCGGACTCGTGGAAGGTTCGCGCGAGCATCTCGCCCGCCTCGGTGAGCGTCCACGTGGGGCGATCGATGTAGCCGTAGGTCGTCAACACGTCGAGGACCCGATCGAACTCCTTGGCCAACGACAGGTTCTTCCCGCTCACTCGCCGCTCGAGGTCGGCAATCTCACGGCCGATGCGATCGGCCTGCCCGGCTGCGGCAACCTTTGCTCGCAGATCGGGATCGCTCGCCACCGGATGCTGCTCGGCGCGTGGGCCCGGCGTCCGCTGGTCGCGTCGCTTCGAGCTCGTGGTGGGCTTCAGCTTGACCTCTCGCAGACGACGCGCCACGTCGTTGCGGTACTCCTTGCGGTTCGGAGCGCAATGCTGGGGCAGCGCCACGGTGCCGACGGGGTACGGCGGGTCGTCGAAGTCCTCGGCCATCGCATGGATGCTCTTGGCCGACTTCGTGATCAGCGTCGCACGCAGCCCGCCTTTGCGGTTCGCCGTTGCGACGACTGCGGCCGCTCCCCGATAGGTGCCCTTCGCGATGTGGACGACCGCGCCGGGTCGCAACGCTGCGAGCGCATCGGACACGGCGCGTCGTCGCTCGTCGCGACCGCTCGCCTCGCGTCCATGCTCCTGCTCGCGTAGCCGCCGGTACTCGTCGATGTCGCCGTACTCGCTCGTGGCCTGCGCGCGCAGATCGGCGAGGGCCGCCCGGCGCCGTTCGAGCCGAGCTTCCAGACGAACGACGTCACGGTCGGCCTGGTACTGGGCGAACGAGAGGTTCAGGAGATGGTGCGCTTCATCGCTGTTGTACGTCCGAATGAGGTTGGCGGCCATGTTGTAGGTCGGGTGGAACGCCGAGCGCAGGTGGAACGACGAGCTCCCGGCGAGTTCGGCCACCTCGTCGAATCGGACCCACGGCGACCACAGCACGACGGCCGTACCCAACTCGTCGATTCCACGACGTCCGGCGCGGCCCGTCAACTGGGTGTACTGGCCCGGCGTGAGCCGCTCGTGGTGCTCGCCGGTGAACTTGGTCAGCTTCTCGATCACGACCGTGCGTGCGGGCATGTTGATACCGACAGCCAGCGTCTCGGTGGCGAACACCACCTTCACCAGTCCTTCGACGAAACAGGCCTCGACGACCTCCTTCATCGGCGGCACCATGCCGGCGTGATGTGCGGCGATCCCGCTCTCCAACTGCGTGACGAACTGGGTGAACCCGAGTACCTGCAGGTCGGCGTCGTCCAGGCCGCCCAGACGCGCAGTCGATGATCCGTGAGATCGCCGCGCGCTCGTCGGCGGTGGTCAGGTCGAGTCCGGCGTCGATGCAGGCCTTGGCGGCGGCATCGCACTGGGCCCGGCTGAAGATGAAGAAGATCGCCGGGAGAAGGCTGCGCGAATTGAGGAGTTCGACGGTCTCGACCCGACCCGGCGGGGCGAGCACCTTGCGACCCGACCCCTGGGTGGTACGTGACGATCCCCGGTCGTTCCGCGGGCTCCCGTACCGTCCGCGAACGGCGGATTCGTCGAGTTGCACGGCCTCGCGGTTCACGTGTCCGCTCACGAACACCGGAAGCATCCGCAGACGATCGTTGGTCTTGTCCGCCACGAGATACTCGTTGTCGAGACGCACGGGGCGTTGACGCTCGACGATCGAGGCGGTCGTGCCCCGAATGGTGCTGATCCATTCGGACAGTTCGTCGACGTTGCTGACCGTGGCCGACAGGCAGACGAGTCGGACGTGCTGGGGCAGGTGGATCATCACCTCCTCCCACACCGGGCCGCGGTAGGAGTCCTGGAGGAAGTGGACCTCGTCGAGGACGACGAGGCCGAGGTCGTGCAGGAGTCGCGAGCGCCCGTAGATCATGTTGCGCAGGACCTCGGTGGTCATCACCACGATGGGTGCGTCGCCGTTGATCGAATTGTCGCCGGTGAGCAGACCGACCTCGTCCTCACCGTGGACATCGACGAGGTCACGGAACTTCTGGTTCGAGAGTGCCTTGACAGGTGCGGTGTAGAACGCCCGCATGCCGGCGCGGCGAGCACCGTCGATGCCGTATTCGGCGACGACGGTCTTGCCGCTTCCGGTCGGAACGGCGACGACGACGTGGTCGCCACGATCGAGGGCGTCGAACGCCTCGATCTGGAACCGATCGAGCGGGAACGGGTATCGGGAGAGGAATTCCGCCCGACCGGTGGTGGCGATCACTCCTCGACCGGACGTCGACGTACGACCAGCCACCCGACGAAGATCGCCAGGAAGTACAACACCATCATCGGCACGCCGAGCAGAGCCATCGTGATCGGATCGCCGGAGGGGGTGATCACGGCCGCAATCACGGCGATGATGACCAACGCCATCCTCCAACTCTTCATGAGCCGCCGGGGCGACACGGCATTGACGAGGATGAGTCCGACCACGAACACCGGCAGGAGGAACCCGATGCCGAAGGCGAAGATCATCAGCCCGATCAGCGTGACGTAACTGGTGACCGAGAAGATCTGGTTGACGTCGGAACCCGACCACGAGATCAGAAAGTTGAGGGCCTGACCGACGGACATGTAGGCGAGGGCTCCGCCCGCAGCGAACAACACGATCGAGCTCAGTACGAACGGGACTGCGTACTTCTTCTCCTTGGCGTTGAGCGCCGGAACGGTGAACCGCCAGACCTGCCAGAGCAGAACGGGCAGCGCGGCGATGATCCCGCCGTACATGCCGACGCGCATTCGGGTGGCGAGGCCCTCGGTCGGACTGAACGTGTTCAGCGTTGGATCACAGAAGTCGGCCGGCTTGCTGTCGCACAATTCGACGTAGGGCCGAATCAGGAAGTCGAGCACCTGGTCGTAGAACGCGATGATCAGCACCATGCCGATCGAAATGGCCAATGCACTGCGGATGATGCGAACTCGGAGCTCGCCGAGATGCTCCGTCAGTGTCATCGTGTCGGACCGGACTCCACGACGTCCTCGTCGGCGCTCACGGCGTTGCCGCCTCGCTCGGGCCCGTGAGGCCGCCGGGCGGCCTGATGGCGCCTGCGGTCCAGTCAGCGGGCGGAGGGGGCAGCGGTGCGTGCGTGCGAACGGCTCCCTCGGGGGGATCGGCCTGTGATGGAGGCGGCAAGGGCGGAGGCGCCGCCTCTCCGGTCGGTGGAGCGAGCGTCGATTCCTGCGTCACGGCCGCATCGGCGTCGTCGCGGAGCCGCTGCTCGGCCTCGGCCTCGGCCATCAGTTTCGACGGATCGGCCGCGTCGCGAACCATGTTGGCCGTGTTGCGGATCTCGCGCATCGGTTCGTCGAACGCGCTCTTGATCTCGGACTGGAATCCGCTCCCCATCTTCTTGAGCTCGTTGTACGTCTGCATGAATCGCCGGATGGCGTCGGGAAGACGCTCGGGCCCGAGCACCACGAGCGCGATCAGCAAGATGACGATGATCTCGCTGCCCTGCAGATTGAACACGGGCGCAGTCTACGGGGATGCCATCATGGTCCGGAGTGCAACAGCGTCTGCCCTCTCTGCTCGATCCACCGATCACCTTCGCGCATCGCGGAGCGCGGGCGCATGCGCCGGAGAACACCCTGGAAGCCTTCGCGTTGGGCCTGAAACTCGGTGCTTCGGGCCTCGAGAGCGATGTCTGGCTGACCGCCGACGGCGTCGCCGTGCTCGATCACGACGGGGTGGTCAAGCGCGGACTGCGCAAGCGTCCGATCAAGGAGTTCCGTCGTGACGAGCTTCCGGCGCACATCCCGACGCTGGCCGAACTGCTGCACACGTGCGGTACCGACTACGCCCTGTCGCTCGATCTCAAGGATCCCGACAGCGCAGCTCGCACCGTGGAGACCATTCGCGACATCGACGCCGACATGCTCGAACGCACGTGGCTGTGCGAGCCGAGCCTGAATCAGGTCCTCGCCCTGCGGGTGATGTTCGACAAGGGGGGACGCACTCCGATACGTCTGCTCCAGACGACACGACTCGAGCGGATCAAGGGAGGTCCGGAGCGACGCGCGGAGTACCTGTCCCGCCATGACATCGACGGGATCAACCTGCATCGCACCGACTGGAGCGGCGGACTCGTGGCGCTCTTCCACCGCTTCGGCCTGGTGGCGTTCGGATGGGACCTCCAGCACGAACACGACCTGCGGCCGGCGTTGCGGATGGGTCTCGATGCCGTCTACAGCGACGACGTCGACGTGATGATCGATGCGTTCACCGCCGAGATCGGCACGCCCTGACCCCACCCGACGCGAATGACCACCCTCAGCGATGAGCGACGAGCCGGGATATGGGCCGGCCGCTCATCGCTTTGATCGGATGGCTTGCTGTCAGAGCCACTGCCAGTGACTCTGAGGCCAGAACACGACGAAAGCTCGGCCGACCAGGTCGTCCTCGTTGATCGTGCCGATCACCCGTGAGTCCTGCGAACCACCCCGGTTGTCGCCCATCACGAAGACGTGGTTCTCCGGCACCGGGCCGCTGAGGCTGTAGTCCCCGCCGCAATCGGTGGGGGTGACCACTTCGGGGTCGAGGTACGGCTCGTTCAGCAGGCGTCCGTCGATGAGCACGTTGCAGTTTCGGATCTCGACGGTCTCGCCCGGCAGCGCGATGACCCGTTTGATCAAATCACGTTCGGAGGCCCCGCTGATCTGGTGGAGGACGACGACGTCGCCCCGATTGGGATCGTGGAGGCGATACGACAGCTTGTTGACGAACACCCTGTCGCCGGTCTCCAGCGTGGAGTACATCGACGACCCCTCGACGACGAAATGGGCGAGCACGAACGTGCGTACGACGAAGGCGACCAGCAGCGCCACGGCGATGACGACGATCCAGTCGAAGAATGCGCGAGCGCTCGACGGCAGCTTGTCCGGGGCGGGCGCTGCGCCGGGCGCGTCCTCAGGCTCGTCGGCCGAGCGCGGGATGGTCGTTTCCGAGGTCACGAGTCACCAACGGTAACCGCCGCATGCTCCAGCGCATCGCCAGCTCGGCAATCTCCACGATCCGGGCGCGTCGTCAGAGTGACTCGATGAGACGCTCGACGCGTTCATCGCGGCTCTTGAACGGGTCCTTGCACAACACGGTGCGTTGGGCCTGGTCGTTGAGTTTGAGATGCACCCAATCGACCGTGTAGTCACGTTTGCGTTCCTTGGCCCGTTTCACGAAATCGCCACGCAACCGGGCACGGGTGGTCTGCGGCGGCACGTCGATCGCCTGCGTGATGTCGTCGTCGGTGCAGATCCGCTCGATCAATCCTCGATCCTGGAGCTTGTAGAACGGGCTGCGGGCGCGCGAGACGTCGTGATACTGCAGATCGAGGAGTTGTACCCGTGGATGTCCGAACGGAAGATCGTGGCGGGCCCGGTACGCCTCGAGCAGCTTGTACTTGATCACCCAGTCGACCTCGCGGTCGAGGAGCAACGGATCCTTCTCGATGGTGGTGATGCAGTGCTCCCACATCTCCAGCGCTTTCTGCTCGAGCGGGGGGAAGCCCTGCGAGTCGGCGTAGCGCAGCGCCCGATCGAGGTATTCGCGCTGGATGTCGAGCGCCGAGACCTCCCGACCGTTGGCGAGGCGTACCGTTCGGCGGCACGTGATGTCATGGCTGATCTCACGGATGGCGCGGATCGGATTCTCGAGCGTCATGTCACGGAGCACGACGTTGGGGTCCTCCAGCATCCGCAACATGCAGGCCGCTGCCCCGACCTTGAGGAATCCGGTGTATTCGCTCATGTTCGAGTCGCCGACGATCACGTGGAGGCGTCGGTACTTCTCGGCGTCGGCGTGCGGCTCGTCGCGGGTGTTGATGATGGGACGGCTGCGGGTGGTCGCCGACGACACGCCCTCCCAGATGTGTTCGGCCCGCTGGGCGATCGAGTAGGTCGCTCCCCTGGCGGTCTGGAGCACCTTGCCCGCGCCCGTGTAGATCTGGCGCGACACGAGAAACGGGATCAACACCTCGGCGTAGTGCCCGAGGTCGTCATCGCGGCTGGTGAGGTAGTTCTCGTGGCAGCCGTACGAGTTGCCGGCCGAATCGGTGTTGTTCTTGAACAGGTAGATCGTCCCGCGGATCGATTCCTCAGCGAGGCGCTGTTCGGCCGACTCGACCAGCTGTTCGAGGATGCGCTCCCCCGCCTTGTCGTGAACGATCAGCTCGTAGAGCGAGTCGCACTCGGGCGTTGCGTACTCGGGGTGTGACCCCACGTCGAGGTACAACCGCGCACCGTTCTGGAGGAACACGTTCGAGCTGCGCCCCCACGACACGACCCGCCGGAACAGATAGCGGGCGACCTCGTCAGGGCTGAGCCGACGCTGCCCCCGCAAGCGTGCAGGTCACGCCGTACTCGTTCTCGAGTCCGTAGATGCGCCGCTCCATCACCGGCAACCTAACCAGCCGGACGCAGCGGTGCTCGTTCAGGCGCTCACGAATCGCAAGATGATGCCGGGCGGTGACTGGGCCACGATCGACAGGTCGTCGGGATCGACGACTGCCGACCACCGGATAGCCACCGGTGGTCGGATGGTTGGCGAGCATGATGATCGGCTCGCCGGACGGTGTGATCTGGACGGCACCTTCGACGAGGCCCTCGCTGGCGAGGCGACCGGCGCTTGCCATGACGAACTCTGCCGCCTCGAGCCGCACACCGACGCGGCTCACCGAACCGGACACGGTCCAGCCCCGACTGGCCAGGGTTGCGAGTGCATCGACCACGTCGTCCGCACGGGGTCCGGGCCACAGTCGCACCACCGGCGCCCGACGACGCACCGGGGCATGATCGGTGGGGAGTTCGGTACCAGGATCGGGCCCGACCGGAAGTTCGGCACCGACGTCGATCGGGGGTGGGCCGATGCCGGCCAACGTGTCGTGGCTGCGCGATCCGAGCACCGGGTCGACGTCGATGCCGCCTCGGACGGCCAGATACGCCCACATCCGGCCCTCCGGGCCGTCGACTCGCAACCGTGCACCGGTCGCCAGCGTGTGCCGATCACCGTCGACTGCCACCACGACAGGACGGAGCGCCTCGACGACGAGGCCGCCGTGCGTCTCGATCGTCGCCGCCGTCGGATCGTTGCCGACGAGACGGTTCGCCAGGTCATGAGTGTCACGGTCGACCGCTCCAGCGCGTGGAACACCGAGGTCGGCCCGTCCGACGCGTCCGTGGTCCTGTAGCGACGTCGCCCGGCCCGGCTGGACGATCCGAAGTGACGGTTCGCTCACGGGTCGACCTGCCGGAACCGCACGCGGCGTCCCGGCCACAGCGCGGCCGGCGGATCGAGGTTGGTGTCCCACAGCGGCACGTTCGTGGTGCCGATCAGATGCCACCCACCGGGAGACGCAGCCGGGTAGACGGCGCTGTATCCCGCCGCGATGGCGACCGCTCCCGCCGGCACCCGTGTCCGCGGCGTGTCGCGGCGCGGGAGGTGCAAGGTGGGGTCGAGCCCGGTGAGGTAGCCGAATCCCGGGCTGAATCCGCAGAACGCGACTCGATAGCTGCCGCGGCTGTGCCGTGTGATCACCTCGTCGATCGACAGCCCCGTTGCGGTGACGACGGAAGCGAGATCGGCGCCGTCGTACACGACGTCGATCGTGAACAGCTCGCCGTCGTCGATGCCGGCGGCGGTCGGTTCGAGGTCACCGAGGCGCGCGCCGATCGCCGTCGAGTCGCGGCGTCGACAGATCACCACGATGCTCGACTCGGCCGGGATCACGTCCTGGATGCCGTCGATCCCCGCCGACCTGATGCTCAGCGCCAACCCGGCAGGGTCTGTCACATCGTCGAGAATCCAGGCCGCAGGCCCATACGGACGACGTTCCACGGCGGTCAGTGCACGCGTGCGTCGGGGAAGATCCGCAGGAAGTTCTCGGCGTAGAACTGGTCGCGCACGTCGTCGGGGCGATCCCCGAGCGACCCCTCGAAACGCCCGATCGGGTCGCGTCCACCCTCCACGTGCGGATAGTCGCTGGAGAACAGATAGAGATCGGCGGCCGACTGATCGACGAGTGCCCCGACGTCTTCGAACACGTACGGGGTGAATGCCATCTGCTGGCGCAGCGTCTCCGACGGGGTGCGCCGCAACTCGGCGAGGTACTGGTCGACCTTGCTCCAGGACCGCACGACCCAGTCGAGCCGGGTGAGCATGGCCGGCACCCAACCGGCGCCCAGCTCGACACAGGCACCACGAAGTGCGGGGTGCTGCTCGAACACGCCGTCCATGATCATCACCGAGATGAACGTCTCGGGGCCCTGGTGCAGCACCGCCATGTCCTTGCTGCGGATGTTCTCGCCACCGCCCATCCAGTCACGTGCGGCCGGGCGCCCGGTGTTGGCCCAGCGAGGGTCGAGCTGCAGCGGTGACCCGCCGACGTGCAGAACGAAGGGCGTGCCCGACTCGGCGAGCCGCCGCCAGAACGGTGCCAGATCGACGTGGCCGGGCGACCGCTCCCCCGCCGGATGATGCGGCACCCAGATCGCCTCGAGCCCGGAATCGAGCGCGAACTCCAGCTCGATCAGCGCGTGGTCGGGGTCAACGAGTGGCACGATGCCGACACCCATCAGGCGGTCGTCGTCGGCGCAGAATTCGCTCATCGCACGGTTGTGGGCACGTGTCGCGCCGTAGCGGATCTCGTTCGACAGCTTGCGGCTGGGCGAGAACGGCGTGGCCACGCTGTGGGTTGCGAACACGAGCTGCTTTCGGAAGCCGAGCATGTCGAGGGCCACCGAGCGGTCGTCGCGGTCGAACGCGCCGAGTGCCTGGATCTCCTTCGAGCTGGCGATGAGCTGGTCGCCGAGGGCGATCTGTGCCTCCACGTGTTCGGGAGCGTGGCGGTTGCCGTTGGCGACGATGACCTCGACCTCCTCGTCGGTGACGAGCGATGCGGCGTAGCTGACCTGCGGGATCCGTTCACGGATCGCAGGGTCGGCGTAGTCGCGCAGGAAGTCGGGCAGCTCCATGATGTGGCTGTCGGCGTCGTAGAACGGCCGGTCGTGCCGGCGCGTAGGTCATGTGTGCCCCTCGATCCCGCCGCAGTGGCGTGGCTAGTCGGTGAAACGGTAGACGCCGACACCCGCAGCGTCGAGCGCCGAGCGGACAGCGCGTGCCAGTTCGACTGCGCCGGGGGTGTCGCTGTGCACACAGATCGAGCGCGCCCTGACGCTCACGACGGTGCCGTCGATGGCGACGACTTCGTTGTCGACGGCGATCCGGACTGCTCGCTGCGACACCTCGTCGGGGTCGGTGAGGACGCTGCCGGCCTCCCGGCGAGAGACGAGGCCACCGTCGGGACGGTAGGCGCGATCGGCGAACGCTTCGGCGACCGCCTCGAGGCCGGCGCGATCGGCGGCGCGGAGCAGTTCTGAGTCGGGCAGGCCGAGGATCGCGAGCGATGAGTCGTACTCGGCCGCAGCATCGACCACGGCACGAGCGAGCCGCTCGTCGGTCGCCGCTGCGTGGTAGAGCGCCCCGTGCGGCTTGACGTACGCGATCTCCGACCCGCCGACCTGAGCGAAGGCGTCGAGCGCTCCGAGTTGGTACAGGACGGCATCTCGGAGTTCGTCTGGTGCCATGTCGAGGTGCCGGCGGCCGAATCCGACCAGATCGGGGTACGACACCTGCGCGCCGATCGCCACATCGCACTCGACGGCGCGGATGCAGGTCGCGCGCAGCACGCTCGGATCGCCGGCGTGGAACCCGCAGGCCACGTTGGCACTCGTGACGATCTCGAGCATCGCCGCGTCGTCACCCAGCTGCCAGACCCCGTACGACTCTCCCAGGTCGCTGTTGACGTCGATCGACACCATGACGCCACCCTACGCCCGACCGCACCCCCGGTGTTTGCGTGACGGAAGCGTTGGGACGGGCCAACCGAAATCTCCCGCAAACGGGAAAGGGAGACGGAACGGGGAGGCGGGTCAGGACAGGTCGGACTCGGCGAGGCGGTGGAAGCAGCGTCGCCCGTTGGAGCGCGAGAGTTCGACGACCTCCAGCTCCCCGACCGCGATCTCCCGCTCGGGTCCGCCGAGCGCCTTCAGACCCAACGCGATCGCGGCGGTGCGGTCGAGTCCGTCGGTCCAGGTCTCGGCGAGACGCGTGCTGATGGCCTCGGCGTCGCCCCCGATCGCGGCGTAGTCACGTTCGTCCATCACGGTGCCGTCGTAGAGGATGTGGAACATCTGATCACCCTCGTCGACGAGTCCGACCTCGGCCACCAGGATCTCGACCTCCATCGGCTTCATCTCGTGGGTGAAGATCGTGCCGAGCATCTGCGCGTAGCTGTTCGCGAGGCTGCGCGCATCGACGTCGTCGCGTGAGTACTGGTATCCCTTGAGGTCGGCGGCGCGGACCCCGGCGACGCGGAGTTGATCGAACTCGTTGTACTTGCCGACGCCGGCGAACGCGATGCGATCGTAGATCTCGCTCACCTTGCGCAGGGTCTGCGATGGGTTCTCGGCAACGATGACGATGCCGTCGTTGTACCGGACCGCAACCAGCGCTCGACCGCGGGCGATGCCCTTGCGCGCGAAGTCGGCCCGATCCTTCATCATCTGTTCGGGGGCGACGTAGAACGGCATGCTCATCGTGAACGCACCTCCGCCACGATCGCTTCGTACCGAGTGGCGAGATCGTCGTCGGCGAGGCGCTTCCACCCGGTGGCATCGATCGTCGCCACGACGGGATAGATCCCGCGCAACACGTCGGGTCCGCCTGTCGCGGAGTCGGCGTCGGCGGCCTCCCACAGCGAACGCGCCGCCAGATCGACGGCCTCGTCGCGTGTCATGTTCTCGTGATAGCCGACCTTGATCACCGTGCCCGCGTGCAGGCTGCCCGACCCGGTCGTCACGTAGTCACGCTCTTCGTACCGGCCGCCGGTGGCGTCGTAATCCCACAGGCGGCCACACTCCCGACGGAGGTCGTATCCACCGAAGATCGGAACCACGACCATGCCCATCATCGCGGCCTGAAGATTGCCGCGGACCATCATCGACAGCTGGTTGGCCTTGCCCTCGAGGCTGATCGACGACCCCTCGACCTTCTCGTAGTGCTCGAGCTGCAACTGGAACAACCTGATCATCTCCATCGCAGGCCCGGCCGCCCCGGCGATCGCAACACCGCTGTGACGATCGGCCTCCACGACCTTCTCCATCGTCCGATGTGAGATGAGGTTGCCGGAGGTCGCCCGCCGGTCGCCCGCCATCACCACACCGTCGGTGTAGGTGAGTGCCACACAGGTGGTGGCATGCGGCACCGCCAGTTCACGCATCAGATCGGTCGACATGCCCGTCGGCGCCACGGGTGAGAGTCCGACCCGCTTCAGCAGTTCGGGAAAGCTCGACCCGGGGTCATCGCCAGTGTGAACAGCGGCATCGTCACGGGTCACTGACCACCTTTTTGTACGTAGGACTTCACGAAATCCTCCGCGTTGGTCTCGAGCACTTCGTCGATCTCGTCGAGAAGATCATCGAGTTCGGCCTTGAGCTTCTCGCCGGTCTCGGTGACCGCCGGAGCGGCCTCGGTGGTCGCCTCGGTGTCACGGCTCGTCGTGTTCTTCGACTTCTGGGTGCGTTCTGCCATCAGTGCTTCCCTTCGCAGTGCTCGAATTGTCGGGTGGAGATGTCGGTTGCGGTCGTCGTTCACTGACCGAGGCGGTCGAGGAGTTCCCTGGCCGTCGCGCTCTGGTCGATCAAGGTACCAACGTGGTCGGCGGTGCCGCGCAATGGTTCCATCATCGGTACCCGTCGCAGCGGGTCGCGCCCGATGTCGAACACCAGCGAGTCCCAGTTCGCCGCGACGACCTCGTCGGGGTACTTGGCGAGGCATCGGCCCCGGAAGTAGGCGCGAGTCGTCGTGGGTGGCTCCGTCATCGCGGCGACGACCTCGTCGGGTGACACCATGGTGTCGAGCCCGGCGCGCAGCGCGAGGCAGCGGTCGGCTCGGAGGTCGTGGTACTGCAGGTCGATCGCCTTGAGCCGGGCTGACCCGGGTGCGAGGCCGTGGCGATCCGCGTAGCCCTCGACGAGACGCTGCTTGGCCACCCAGTCGACCTGGCCCGCCACCGTTGCCGGGTCGGATTCGAGGCCGGTCAGGACGGCTTCCCAGCGGTCGAGCACGTCGAGCGCCACGTCGTCGCCGACGCAGCCGAGCCCGTGCGACTGCTCGTACTTGCGGGCCCGCTCCAGCAGGCCCCACTGGATCTCCAGCGCCGTCGCACGCGATCCGTCACGCAACATGATCGTCTGGCGCAACGTGGGGTCGTGGCTCACCTGGCGGATCGCTGCGACGGGGTTGCCGAGCAGCCAGTCGTCGCCGAGTTCGTCGTCCTCGATCATCGCCAGGACCACAGCGGTCGTGGCGACCTTCATGTACGTGGCCACCTCGCTCATGTTCGCGTCACCGACGATCACGTGGAGGCGGCGGTACTTCTGGGCGTCGGCGTGCGGCTCGTCACGGGTGTTGACGATCGGTCGCTTCAGCGTGGTCTCGAGCCCGATCTCCTCCTCGAAGAAGTCGGCGCGCTGACTGAGCTGATACGGCACGTGGTCGTCGGGACGACCGGGAAGTTCGCACCCCACCTTGCCGGCCCCGCAGAACACCTGCCGGGTCACGAAGTGCGACGTGATCTGGCTGGCGAGGCGTCCGAACGGAACCTCACGGGCGATGAGATAGTTCTCGTGGCAGCCGTAGCTGTTGCCCTTGCCATCGGAGTTGTTCTTGTGAATGATGATCTCCCCGCCATCGGGAAGCAGGGCTCGGACGTGTTGCATCGAGGCCCGCACGATCTCCTCGGCGGCACGATCCCACACGAGGGCCTCGCGAGCGGTGGTCACCTCGGGAGTCGAGATCTCCGGGTGGGCGTGGTCGACGTAGTAGCGGGCGCCGTTGGTGAGCACGGCGTTGACCAGCATCGTCTCGACCTCGGGTGCGAGCGAGTCGTCGAGCGAGAAGCCACGAGCGTCGTTGGCGGGTTGCTCGTCCTCGAAGTCCCAGCCGATCCGGCCGCGCTGACGGTTGGTGGCCGCCACGTAGGCGTTGATGAGCATCGACGACGCCGAGACGGGATTGTTGTCACCGCCGCGTACGACGATGCCGTACTCGGTCTCGATTCCGCAGACCTTGGTCAGCGCCATGCCGTGAACCTAGCGGAGCCAGTCGGGCCAGGTGATGTTCAACCCGTATCTTCAGAGCACGTCGAAGCGGACGCCGGCGTGAGCCTCGAGTCGCTCGACCAGCGCGTCGCCGAAGGCGCTCGCCGGCGTCCAGAACCCGCCGCCCACCACCGACGTGTCGAGATCGAGGAAGGCAGCGGCCGACTCCCCGAGCATCTTGGCGGTCGATCCGTAGCCCGGGTCCTGATCGCCGGTCACCTTGGTGCGGATCGTCTCGCCACGATGCGGTCCGTCCGACGAAGCGGAGGTCGAACCATCCGGCCTGCTGCGTGGCCGCGCCCGGGCCCGATGCCCGGCTTCGGCATCACCCTGCCGAGCAGTCGGCGGGTCGGGCCGAAGCTGGCGCCACCGGCGAACGCCGCGAGTCCGGCCGTCATCGCCTACGCCTTGACTCGCACCGGCGAGTCCGTCGCCGGTCATCATCGTCTCGCCGTAGGTGAAGTCTCGCCCCCACGGTCGGCCCGAGCAGCGCGTGGCTGCGCAGCACCACGGCACCGTTCGTCGGCGCCATCACGAACGGCGCCACCCAGCTCTCGAATCGGTCGTCGCGTGTCGGGCGTCCGAGTCCCGGGCTGCTTCGGTCCCGTGACGAAGGTCGACCGGCGCGAGCACGTACGGGTCGGCGGTGATCGCCTTGCGCAGTTCCGGGTCGGCGGCCATCTCCTCGAACATGTTCATCCCGCTCGCGAGCGTGCCGCCGCTCACGCCGCCCTTCGCGCCCGCCACCGACATGCGCACCTCGACGCATGGTTCGCCGAACTGTTCGAGCGCTCGTTGCTGCGTGAACCAGGTCGCCGAGATCGGACGGGATCGAGTCGAAACCGCAGGCGTGGACGACGCGCGCGCCCGTCTGCTCGGCACGGGTCTGGTGCTGGTCGATCATGCGACGCATCCACTGCACCTCGCCCGTGAGATCGCAGTAGTCGATCCCTGCCTCGACGACGGAGTCGACGAGTTCGGAGCCGTACAGGGCATAGGGGCCGACGGTCGACACGACCACCCGGGTGGACTCGGTCAACGCGTCGAGGGCCGCTCGATCGGCTGCATCGGCAACGATCCGCGGGACGTCGGCGCCGGTGGCTCGGGCGACCTCGGCGAGCTTGGCCGGGTCGCGACCGGCGATCGCCCAGCGCACCGGGCCGATCGTGCCGTGGCGTCGAGCGAGGTAGCGACACAGGATCTGACCGACGAAGCTCGTCGCTCCGTAGACGACGACGTCGAAGTCGCGCCGGCCGGTCACAGGTACTGGCCCGTCTGCACCCGTTCGATGGCCCGGCCGCCGGCCACGTCGGTTTCGGCGGTCTCCGAGACGAGCGTGCGGATGAAGACGATGCGCTCGCCCTTCTTGCCCGAGATCTTCGCCCAGTCGTCGGGGTTCGTCGTGTTCGGCAGGTCCTCGTGTTCCTTGTACTCCTGCTTGATCGAGTCGAGCAGGTCCTGGGTGCTCACACCCTTCGGTGCCACCGCCGATCACCCGCTTGATCGCCAGCTTCTTGGCGCGCCGCACGACGTTCTCGATCATGGCTCCCGACGAGAAGTCCTTGTAGTACAGGATCTCCTTGTCGCCGTTCTGGTACGTCACCTCGAGGAAGCGGTTGGCCTCGTCGTCGCGGTACATCTCCTCGACGGTGGCGTCGATCATCGTCGGCGATCGACTCGTCGGGAGCGATCGGAATCTCGTCGGTGAGGTAGCGGGCGAAGATCGCGGCGGCCGCCGCGGCATTGGGTCGTTCGATCTTGATCTTCACGTCGAGGCGGCCCGGACGCAGGATCGCCGGGTCGATCAGGTCTTCGCGGTTGGTGGCCCCGATCACGATGACGTTCTTCAGGCCCTCGACACCGTCGATCTCGGCGAGCAGCTGCGGCACGATCGTCGACTCCATGTCGGAGCTGATGCCCGTCCCGCGGGTGCGGAACATCGAGTCCATCTCGTCGAAGAACACGATCACCGGCCAACCTTCGTCGCTCTTCTCGCGCGCTCGCTGGAACACGAGGCGGATCTGGCGTTCGGTCTCACCCACGTACTTGTTGAGCAGCTCGGGGCCCTTGATGTTGATGAAGTAGCTGCGGCCCTTGCCCTCGCCGACGCTCTCGGCGACCTTCTTGGCCAGGCTGTTGGCAACGGCCTTGGCGATCAGGGTCTTGCCGCAGCCGGGAGGCCCGTAGAGCAGGATCCCCTTCGGCGCCGGCAGCTGGTGCTCGGCGAACAGATCCTGGTGGAGGAACGGCAGTTCGACGGCGTCGGCGATCTGCTCGATCTGGTCGTCGAGACCACCGATGTCGGAATACGAGATGTCGGGGACCTCCTCCAGCAGCAGGTGCTCGACCTCGGGTCGCGGCAGCTTCTCGAGCAGCAGGTTCGAGCGCACGTCGAGGCGCAGGTGATCGCCGGCGCGGATGTGCGTGCCGCGAATCGCGTCGGCCATCTCGCAGACACGTTCTTCGTCGGCCCGGCCGACCACGACGATGCGGATGCCGTCGTCCATGACGTCCTTGACCGTGACGACCTCGCCGGTGATCTCCGGGCTGCGGGCCATCACGACGTTGTAGCTCTCGTTGAGCACGACTTCGGCGCCGCGGTCGAGGAGTTCGTGGTCGATGTCGGGGTGCAACGCCACCCGCATCTTGCGTCCACTGGTCAGGATGTCGACGGTGTCGTCGTCGTTCTTGCCGACCACGACGCCATAGGCCGACGGGGGCTGGGAGAGCTTGTCGACCTCGTCGCGCAGGGTCGCGATGTGCTCTCGGGCCTCGCGCAGCGTGTACGACGAGCTTCTCGTTCTGGCCCACTGCGTTCGCCAGCTGGCCCTTGGTCTCGAGGAGCCGCTCCTCCAGCGAATGCACGCGCTTGGGTGCATCGGCGAGACGGGAGCGCAGGTGGGCGATCTCGTCCTGGAGCGCGATGAGTTCGGCCCGTTCGGGAGTCTCGGCTGTCCGTGTCGGCAGTCGAGTCGACGGAGGGATCGTCACCTGGAGTTGCCATGAGCCGAATGTACACGCACGCGATGTGAACGTCTTTGCACGTGCACCGCCGTGTAAACTCAAGAACATCGACGAAGCGTCCGATGGAAGAATTCCGGCGACGCCCATCATCACAACGAGGAGCCCACTGACATGAAGGTCTGGATCGACCAGGATCTCTGCACCGGCGACGGCCTGTGCGAGGAGATCGCCCCCGACGTCTTCACCCTGCTCGACGACGGCCTTGCGTACGTCGTCGAGAGCGGCAAGATCTTCGCCGCAGCCAAGGGCAATCCCGCAGGGCGCCGAGGGCCTCGCCGAGATCCCCGACAACCAGCTCGAATCGGTGATCGAGTCCGCCGAGGAATGCCCCGGCGAGTGCATCTACATCGAGCCCTGAGCTCGAACCCGTTCGTTCGATGACGGCCCTGGGACGCATGTCCCGGGGCCGTTTCGCGTGTCAGTCCGGGTTGCGGCCGAGGAACCGGGCAACGCTCAAGAAGGCCGTGTGCGCCACCATGCGGTGGTCGGGTCGCACGGCCTGGCCCTCGATGTACCAGCCCCGGTGCAGCACCTCGATGGTGCGGGCATCGATCCACTTGCCCTTGAGTGCCTCGCGCACCTGGACGGCCTGGGTGATCGACGGCGTGTACGCCACGAGCAGACCGCCCGGTTGGAGCACGGCTTCGGCCTTCGGAATCACCTGCCAGGGTTCGGGGAGGTCGAGCACGACCCGGTCGAACATGCCGAGTTCGGGGTCGATGCCCTCGTAGCTGTCGGCGATGTGGATGTCGTAGCGGTCGAGCGCCGGCTCGCCGAGGAAGCTCTGCACGTTCTTGCGCGCCCGGTTGGCGAAGTCCTCGCGGATCTCGTAGCCGACGATCTCGGCGCCGTAGCGCAACATCGTCATCGACAGTGCCCCCGACCCGATTCCCGTCTCGAACACGCGCACGCCCGGCCCGATGTCCGCGAGCATGCAGATCGGCCCGAGATCCTTCGGGTAGATCACCTGCGCCCCGCGCGGCATCTCGACGACGAAGTCCTCCAACGTCGGACGCAGTGCGATGTACTCCGAACCCTTCGTCGAACGAACGACGACACCCTCGCGCTGACCGATGACGGCGGCGTGGGCGACGAATCCGTTGTGGCTGTGGAACTCGCCCTCGGCGGCCAGCTCGATCAGGTATCGCCGCTTCTTGGAGTCGAGCAGCAATGCCTTCTCCCCCGTTGCGAACACTCCGGTCATCGTCCTCGTCCCTTCGCCAGCACCATCTCCACGGGAACCGGTTCGTGCGCGGCGGCCTTGTCGACCAGCCGGCAGAACGCGCAGATCTCGCCCGTGGTCGGCGATCCGCACCGGGTGCACTCGTTCAGGTCGCCCGCCGCTGCCGCGGAATGTCCGGCCAGCAGCGGTGCCATGCGTTCGAGGAAGCCGAGGTAGAACGACGCCTTGGCGCCCGGCGACTTCACCTCGATCGCGTTCAGCGACTCCTTGTACGACAGGTGCTTGTTGCCCGCAGCGATCGGGCATTCCTCGACCACGTAGTCGATGCCCCGCACGAGGCACCAGGCCGCCATCTCGCGCTCGGTCAGCCGGACCAGCGGCTTCACCTTCTTCGGGAATCCGTTGCGTGGCCGGAAGCACCGGGAGTTGACGGGCGAGGTAGTCGATGTCCCACCGCAGCGTGTTGCCGAACAGCACGGCTGCCTCGTCGTCGAGGTTGTGCCCGGTGACCACGACGTCGTAGCCGCCGTCGAGTGCTGCCTGGTCGAACAGGTGGCGCTTCGACAGTCCGCACGCCGAGCACGGCACGCGGCCGGTTGCTCGCGAGGCCGTGGGCACGTCGTAGCCGTAGTCCTCACGCAGATCGATCTCGCGCAGCGTCAGACCGCGTTCGGCGGCGAAGCGACGAACGTAGCCGCCGCTGTCGGTGGAGTACTCCCCGATGCCGAGCCCGATGTACAGCCCGTCGGCCTGGTAGCCGACCTCGATGAGCATGTCCCACACGGCCAGCGAGTCCTTGCCGCCGCTGACGGCGACGAGCAGCCGGTCGTCGGTGGTGAACATGTCGAAGTCGTCGATCGCCTTCGCCATCTGGCGCCGACACAGCTGCTGGAGGTGCTCGGCGCAGAAGTGGGCGTTGTGACGAGGCAGGTCGATGATCGCCGGCTCCTTGCAGACCCGGCACTTGCTCCCGACGGCGGTCATCGCTCGAGCCCGGTCACGCCGCACCGCCCGAGATCACTGGACGGACCTCGATGACGTCGTCGTCGGTCAAGCGCGCGTCTCCCGGGACGAGCGTGCCGTTGCGGATGACGAGGTGGGCTTCCCGGCTGAGTCCCAGCTCCTCGAGGAGCCGGTCGACCGATCGTGGTCCGTCGAGTTCGACTTCGCGCCGCGGGTTGCGCAGCAGCACCTTCACGATCGTCGCTTGGAGGCGCTGACGCTCGCGAGGGCCTCGGTCTCGAGGCGCTTCAGTTCCGTGCGCCGTGCCCGCCGGCTCAGGTCGAGTCGTGGCGCGCTCACCGCGACGGTGACGAAGCGACCGGCGCCGATCCGCTCGGTCGCGAGACGCTCGGGTGGCTTCTGCAGCACGCGCTTGCTGACCTCGCGGGCGACCAGGACCCCGCCGACGGCGCGCCAGTACGGATTTCCCAGGATCAGCCCGTGGCGGAGTGCCTTGACGCGCAGGAAGTCGCCCTGGCCGACCATGAGCATGGCGATCGGCCTGACCAGCGGGTTGGGGTGGGCGACTCCGCGTCGCAGCACGAAGCTGCGCAGGACGTACTTCGGTCTGAGCGCGTACGGGACCAGCGACATCAGACGCGACGGATCTCGACGATGGCGCTGCGGCGCTTGCCGGACCGGCGACCGAGCAGGAAGAAGATGAACATCAGTACCGCGGCACTCCCGGCGGCAACGGTCACGATGGAGGTCTTCTTGTCGTCGACGCGTCCCTGGATGTCGCCCTGCAGCGCCTTGAACTTGTTCTCGAGGTCCTGTGGGGTGATCTTGTCCGGGACCACTGGATCGGTGTGCTTCGCCATGGGGGCTCCTTACTTCGGTTCCTTGTACAAGGTCGCCTTCTTGATTCGCGAGATCGCCAAGGCGATCACGGCGATCGCGACGAGCAGGGTGATCAGGTAGGCCAACCACGACAGATTTCCGGTCGCCGAGCGCGTCCATTCGGCCTGGAGCATGCGCAGGAGTCCGACGAGGAGCAGCACGATGCCGAGGCTGAGCAGGAGCGCAGCGGCGGCGCCGTAGCCGAGCCAGGCTCCGGCCCCCTTGAGCGGGCCGAGCGTCTCCTGCTTGGCGTAGGCCTTGACGTAGTCGACGATGTCACCGACCGATGCGTCCTGCTCGGCCTGCTTGGCCTTGTCGGCCCTGCGAGCGAGGCGCTGTTCGAGATCGTTGGTGTCTGACACGGGCACCGTTTCTATCACGAAAGGCGGAACTTCATCATCGCCTCGACGTCGTCGAGAATCTCGTCGAGGAGATCCAGGCGGCTGCATCGGGCCGTCTGCGGTGAGCAGGCGCAGTCGATCTGCCGGCCCGATCGGGGCGAGCGTCGCGAGGTGATAGGTCGCCACCAGCGGATCCTCGGAGACCTCGTCGACCGCGTCGGTGTCCGCATACCCGTCCGGACCGTCGTCGCCGAGCTGCGCCGCCAGTGCCATGGCCGCGCGTACGCGGGCACGACTCACCGCCACCCGTGTCGCGAGGCCGACGGCGTCGACGTCGACATCGGGCCAGTCGTCGACGTCAGCGCGCGGATACGGGTCGTCGGGCAGCCACGCGTTGATCCGGATGCGTCGTGTCCCCACGGCGATCAGCGCGTAACGGTTCTCGTCGAGCGCGTCGACCTGCATCATCCGGGCAACGGTGCCGACCATCGCACGATCGTCACCGCCGCCGGTCTCCCAGCCGTGGGTGATGAGCGTCTGGCCGAACTCGGGCTCACCATCGGCGCGCAGACAGTCACGAATCATGTCGCGATAGCGGGGCTCGAAGACGTGCAACGGCAGCATGCCTCCGGGCAGCAATACGGACCCGAGCGGGAACATCGGCATGACGGCCACACCTCGACGCTAGGGCAGCGGTGCGACGAGCGTGCTGTTCAGCGCGGACCGACAGTCGTCAGGTCCGGTCCGCTCGGGTACGTCGCGAGGCGTTCTCCGAACGCGAGCCAGTACGGGGCGAACTTGTCCGGACTGGCGATGTCGGGACCGTTGAGGATCATCACGAACTCGATCGTGCGATCGCCGGTCGTCTCCAAGTAGCCGGCGAGCCCCTTCACGGCGGGAGGGTCGAGGTCGACGGGTGGATTGCCGAGCGTCCCCGTCTTCGCGGTCAGTCGACCATCCATCGGTGTTCCGACGAACTGATCGGCGAGCGTGCCCGTACGTCCCGCTACCGGCAGTGCGCCGGCAATCGGGCCGCTCTCGGCCCGCTGCAGGACGGCGAGCAGGGCAGCGCACGTGACCCGGTTGTCGCTGCTCAGTCCCGATGCGTCGACAAGGCGGACGCCGTCCATCGGCACATTCCAGCTCCGCAATACGCGGTCGACCACATTGAGACCGGCAGCAACGGTGCCTTCGCCGACATCGGCCACACCGAGTTCCTTCAAGAGCATCTCGGCGGTGTCGTTGTCGCTCGTGGTCAGCATCTCGGCGATGACCGCGGTCAGTGGTTGCGACTCGATCGACGCCAGGACCGGCTGGGACGGGTCGGCGGATCCGGCTTCGAATCCTCCCGACACCCTGACGCCGCGATCATTCAGGAGTCGGGCGAACTCGCGCGCAGCGGCCGCGCTGGGGTCGCGTTGGCGTCCGGAACGGCCGATGACCCTCCCGTCGTTCACGACGAGTGCGTCGGTCGGTCCGGCCTCGATGTACGCAACGTCGGGGCCCCACGACGGGTTCACGAATTCATCGTCGTAACGTCCTGCGTCGCCCAGGACCGAACCGCTCACGGTCGTGACCCCTGCAGCGACCACGGCGTCAGCGAGTTGGTCCAACGACGTCGTGTTGAACTCGGGAAAGCTGTCGTCGGCGACCGGGTAGTCGCCGCTCACCAGCAACGGGTCGCCACCACCCACCAGCACGAGATCACCGTCGATCACACCGTCGACCGGAGGTGGGGCCGAGACCGATGTGGTGAACACGTAGCCCGGTCCGAGCACCTCGAGTGCGACGGCAGCGACCAGGAGTTTGTGGGTGCTCGCCGGGATGACTGCGACGTCGGCGTTGTGCGCGATGACCGGGCGACCGTCGACGGACACCGACAGGCACGATCGCTCGTCGATGAAGAACGCCAATTCGTTCAACGACCCGGCCAGCCGGGTGTCGTCGCCGACCATGGCCACCTGGTTGGGCATGCGGCGGTAGCTCAGCAGTTCTGTCGTCAGTTCGGGTGCGGCTCTCACCGGCGGCGGTGCTGGTGTGGCCGAGTCGCCCGGCGTGGCAGCGAGGGCGGCTTCGTGTTGGTCGGCCTGACCGTCGGTCCACACCAGCAATGCGGTGAGCGCTGCCACGGGAACGAGCAGAACCGCGACCAGCGCGATGAACGGCGTCGCACGGTAGCGAACCGGACCCGTGACGATGTCGACGCGCATCTCGCTCATCGGGGGCCGAGTTCCGCTGGAGTCGGTCCGGCCGGATAGGTGTCGAGCGTGTCGGCGAGCTGGTTCCAGATCGGCCGGTACTCGCTCTGGTCGCTGATCGTCGGACCATTGAGGATCAGCACGTATTCGACTTCACCACCGCCCACGACCGGCAGATAGCCGGACAATGCCTTGACAGCGGGCGGGTCGGTGTTGAACGGCGGGTTGTTCAGGGTCCCGGTCTTGCCGGTCAACCGCCCGGCGACCGGGTGGTCGACGAACACGTCGGACAGGGTTCCCGTCTGGCCGGCGACGGGCAGGCCCTGGCCGATGGGCGAATCGCTGTCGTACCGCTGCACCACCGCCGCGAGTGCCGAACACGTGATCCGGTTGTCGAGACTCAGACCCGAGCCATCGGACAGCACGATCGGTGTCACGTCGACACCCCAGTCGACCAACTGCCGACGTATGGCGGCCAGCCCGCCCTCTCGGGTGCCCTGCCCGACATCGGCGAAGCCGAGTTCCTTGACGACGAGTTCGGCCGTGTTGTTGTCGCTGGATCCGAGCATCTCTGCCACCACCGATGTCAGCGGCGCAGAGGTGACCGAGGCGATCTCGACGGAGCCGGTCGGCGCCGTACCCGACGTCGCGTCGCCGTCCACGGCGACGCCTCGCTCCTCGAGCAGACGGATGAACTCCCGCGCTGCGGCCGCATTCGGATCGGCAGCGCGGAGGTCTTCACCGAGCACACGGGAGTCGTTTGCCATCAGCGCGTCGTACGGGCCGCCCTCCAGACCTTGGACGCCGACACCCCATCCCGGAGCGAAGTATTCGTCGTCGTACCGGGATCCGTCACCGACCACCCCGCCGGTGACGCGGGTGACGCCGGCGGCGGCGACACCGTCGGCGAGCGAATCGAGCGACGTCGGCGACGTGACCGGATGCAGCTCGAGGTTCGAGTCGGGATACCAGTCCGACGACAGCAGCGGGTCGCCGCCACCGACGAGATGGAGGTCGCCGGTGACGAGACCCTCGACCGGCGCTGCGGCCGCCTCGACCGTCGTGGTGTAGGTGAAGTCGGGTCCGAGTTGTTCCAGCGCCACTGCGGCGACCAGCAACTTCTGGTTGCTCGCAGGGATCACGGCGATGTCGGCGTTGCGGGCACCGATCGCCTCGCCGTCGACCGAGATCACCGAACACGATCGATCGTTGAGCGTGGCGAGAAAGGGTGCAACCTCGGCAGCGAACTCGGCGCCGTTCACCTCACGCGAGACGATCGTCGGCATGCGCCGGAACGTCATCAGGCCGGTGGAGAGTGCCGGCGTCGGCGTGGGGACGGTTGCAGTCGGATCGACCGGCGGAGCTGCGGTGCTGGCGTCGGTCTGGCCCGACGACCATCGGTACACGGCGAGGAGCGCCAACACGGGCACGAGCGCGACGAGGCCCAACACGATCCACGGGCCGGGGCCACGTCGACCACCGCGCGATGACGTCACCCGCCGCGAGCCTCGCGATGTTTGGCGCGGCGCACGAGATGGCCGAGGGCCGTCACGGCGTCGCCACCGCTCGCGTAGCAGAGTCGGCCGAGCCGCCGAACCGTGGCCGGGCCGGGATTGTCCGGGTCGGCGACGGCCAGTTCGGTGGCCACGAGAATGGGTTTGCCGGTCCTCACACTCAGCTCGTGAGCGGCTTCGGCGAAGCGTTCGTCCTGGCGTTCGTGATAGGCGACGATCCGCTCGAGGCCGTGGTCGGGGTAGAAGCGACCATCACGCATCATCCTGGCCTGATTGCTCTGGATGCCGAGGCCGAGGTAGATCATCGCGTCGACATCAGGATGCGTGGCGATGAGCTCCATGACCTCGGGAATCGTGTCGCGGGTCTCGCCACCGGCGCAGTCGACCGGGTTGTTGCGGCTCCATCGCGGTGGCAGCTTCTGGTCGATGGCCGCCTGGAGGTCGTCGGGCAACTGCATCAGCACGATGTCCGCGTCGCGTGTGATTGCGTCGGCGGTGACCACACCCCAGCCGCCTGCTGTCGTGAGCACGATCGTGTTCGGACCCTTCGGGAGCGGCTGGGTGGCGAACGTGGCTGCCGCCTCGAATGCCTCCGTGACCGTGGCGGCACGCGTGATGCCCGCTGCACGGCACTCGCCGTCGAAGATCTTGTCGTTCGCGGCCAGCGCGCCGGTGTGGCTCGCCGCCGCCTGTGCGCCACCCTCGGTGGCTCCGCCCTTGACGAGAACGAGCGGCTTGCGCTCCGCGGCTTCGGCGAGCCGGTCCATCAGTCCACGACCGTCGACGATGCCCTCCACGTACGCCAGGCTCACCGCCGTTTCGGCATCATCGGCGTACCAGTCGAGGTAGTCCGCCACGGTGACCGCTGCGGCGTTGCCGGCCGACACGGCGCGGCTGATCCCGACACCGGTCGAGCGGGCGAGGTTCATGAAGCTGGAGACGAAGTTCCCGCTCTGGCTGGCGACGCCGATGCGCCCCGCCGGCGGATATGGCGCCACGATCTGCGCGCAGAGGTTGACCGGGGTGCTGACAACGCCCTGTCCGTTGGGGCCGGCGAGCAGGATCCCGAGTTCGTCGGCGAGGGCGACCAATTCTGTCTCGGCGATGCGCCCATCGTCGCCGGCTTCGCCGTAGCCGGCCGACGTCAGGAACGCTGCGGTGATGCCCTTTGCCGCGCAGGCACGCAGCAGATCGGGGTTTGCCGCGGCCGGCGTGCAGACGAAGACGAGGTCGATCGCGTCGTCGGGGAGGTCGGCGATGTCGGCGACCGTCCTGACGCCCAACACCTCCTCACCCTTGAGGTTGGTGCCGTACACGCCGCCCGCATAGCCCGCAGCGAGGAGGTTGTGCAGCGACACGAACCCGAACTTGCCCGGGTGTGTCGATGCGCCGGTGACGAGAACGCCACGAGGGTCGAAGAGCGCTCGGAACTGCTCGGCGGTCGGGCGGGGACGACTCGTTGCGCGAGGGGCGTCGGAGTCGGCTCCCAACTCGACGAGGCCGTCGACGGCCACGAGACGGCCGTCCGGCTGAACGATCAGCGGGTTGATGTCGACACTGGCCACGTCGCTTCGCTCGTCGGCCAGCCGTCCGAGACCGACCAGAAGTTGCACGAGCTGGGCGCGGTCGACCGCGTCGTCGCCACGGAATGCTCCGAGCAGCTTCTGGGTGGCGAGATCGTCGATCATCTCCGCTGCGGTCACAGCGTCCACGGGCGCAGGTCGGAAGACCACGTCGGCGATCGCCTCGGCGAGGATGCCCCCGACGCCGAGCATGACGGTCGGGCCGAACTGCGGATCTCGGACGACCCCGGCGATCAGTTCACGATGTCCCGAGATCATCGGCGCGACGAGGACGGACACGTCGCCGTCGTCGGGTGTCGCAGCGGCGAGCAGCTCGGCGGCGGCGGCTTCGACGGCTGTCCGGTCGGCGAGACGGAGCCTGACCAGGCCGCGTTCGGTCTTGTGGGCAATGGCGTCGCCGTTCAGCTTGGCGACGACCGGATACCCGAGTTCGTCAGCGGCATCACCGGCAGCCGCCGCGTCGGTGGCGAATCGCTCCGACGCGATCGGTACACCGAAGTCGGCGAGCAGCGCCTTCGAGTCGCGCTCGGACAGTGTCGTGTGCGCGCTGGGTGAGGTCACATCTGGGGTCGCCATGCGGCTCACACCGTACTGCTGCCGTGTCGCTCGGGAGGGTGCACGCACTTCGCGCCGTGCGATCGACTCAACCGGGGATGAGGGCGGCGCGGAAGAACTCGATGATGTGCTCGCTGCGGCGGTCGAGCGCCTCCGGTGCGAGCGGGTCCTCGTCGAGGAGCCCCTCGAGGAAGGGTGCATCGGAGAAGTAACTGAGCAGCGCGCCGTAGCCGGTGAGCAGCAGCTGCTCGGGATTGTGCTCGCGGAACGTGCCGGCTGCCATCTCCCGACGGAAGTAGTCAGCGGCCTGGTCGAACATCGGCCGCAGCACCGCTGACAGGTCGATTCCGAGGTGGGAACCGCCGTCGATCGCCTCGCGACGCATGAGCGTGACGTACGACGGGTTGTCGGCGAAGTACCCGAATCCGGCGCGCAGCACCTGTTCGATCTTCGGCCACCCCCGGGCGGTCGACTCGATGGCATCGGCGAGCCGGGCGAACCAGTCGGACAGCAACCGCTCGAACACCTCGCCGTAGAGCGCTTCCTTCGAGGCGAAGTGGTGCAGGAGGCTCGGTCGGCGGATTCCCACTTCGGCGGCGATGTCGTTCAACGAGGTGCCGCTGTATCCGTTCTGTGCGAAGCACCCGAGCGACGCGTCCAGAATCTGGTCGCGTGTGGAGCGGCCCTCGATGGGCAGCTCGATGATGGAAGCGACGTCGCCGTCCGACATGGTGTCGACGAACGCTAGTGCCCGTGCGGGGATGGTCCTCCCCGCACGGGCACCAGGCAGGCTCACGCGGGAGGGTAGACACCCATCTGCTTGGCCTTGTCGGTCTGCCAGAAGATGTCGGCGATCTCGTCGATGTACGCCACGAGCTGCTCGCCGACGGCGGGATCCATCGACTTCTTGGCTTCGCCGGCCTGGTGGATCGCCTTCCAGAACAACTCGTGGAGCTGCGGGAACGCAGCGAAGTGGTCGGGTGCGAAGAAGTCGGCCCAGAGCACCATCAGGTGGTGCTTGGTCTCCTCGGCGCGTGCTTCCTTGATCGAGATGCAGCGGGCGCGGAACACCTCGTCGTCGGACTCGGCGTACTTCTTCGCGGTCTTGACGACCGACAGCGCCTCGATCTTGGCCTGGGCCGGGTCGTACACCCCGCAGTACAGGTCGCAGTGGGCGTGGGCAACGGTGGCCGATGCGAACAACTTGTCGAACATGGTGTGCTCCTCTGGTGCAGGTGGTGGGTATTCGTACGAACGATTCCCGAAGGTCGTCAAGCGGAAACCTACACTCCGCGTCGGTGAACGCGCCCATGCCACCTCCGACGAATCGGGCCTGGTGGCGGGGATGGTTCCCCCGGCGATTCGTCGTGGCCGATCGCTCGATGGAGCCCACCTTGGTGGACGGCCAGGGACTGATCGCAGTTCCGTGGTCTCGCGCCCGAGTCGGTCAGATCAGGTGCGTCCAACATCCGCATCGGCCGGGATTCTGGCTGGTGAAGCGAGTCGACCAGGTCCACGACGACGGGACGATGTCGGTGATCTCCGACAACCGGGAGAGCACGCGGGCGGACTCTCGAACATTCGGGCCGATTCCGGTGACGGACAGCTATCGCGTGGTGGTCCGCGTTCCTCGACGACTCATGTGAGTGTCCGAACCGTCGAACGTCGCGACGAGTATCGACGCGACTGCCACGACGATCCCGACGACGATCAGCACGCCCGCTCCCGTCCGCCACGCATCGTTGAGGGGAAGTACGCGGAGCAACGTGGGCAGGGGTGCGCCCCGGTCACGTGAACGATGAACCAGGTCGGGGTCCACACCCACGGGAAGGTTCGCGACCGCCCACCACCCGGCGATGGCGACGAGAGCGATCGGTCCCCACCTCGGCAACAGCCGATCCATGCCGACGATGAACAACGTCGCGGTGACTCCGACGGCCGGCAGGAGATACCGCGAGTACGGGCTCCCGCCACCGCTCGCATGCTGAGCGAGCGTCATCCCCACCGTTCCCACCGCAACGAAGCACAACATCAACCGCCACCGCACGATCGTCGATCCCTGCGGCGAGGTCTCGTTCCGTCGAAAACGGCCGGTCACCGCCACCACCGCCACGCCCACCACGCCGAGCGCGCTGAGCACGTTGGTGAAGCGGGGCAACCGCCGCGCGACCGTGCTCGGCGACAGCAGACCCTGGTACACGTGAACCCACATCTCGCCGCGGGTCACCATGTCGAGAACCGAACCGCGCCGTTCCCGCTGGAAGCGGTCGAGCAGGTAACGCGATGCACCGATGTCGCCGTACAACGCAACGTTGCGGACGTAGAACCAGCCGAAGACCACGACCGCCGGGAGCAACCCGACCCCGATCACCGTGGCGGCGGAGCGGCGGCGGCTCACCCATGTCGACCCAGGACGCGACAACCAGTACAGGGCGACGGTGGCCACCACGATCGTGGCGACCAGCATCGTCGTCGCTCGGGCACCGAAGCACGCAGCGGCGGCCACTCCCAGCACGGCGACGTTGCGTCGGAAACTCTCCTCGTCTCGCCTGATCGCGCGCACACCTGCCCACACGACTGCGGTCGCACATGCAAATCCGAAGCCATCGTTGAGCGCCTGGGAGAACACTGCATGACCGTGCGGGATCACCGCCACCAGTGCAGCCGACAGCAGCGCGAGTTCACGGTTTCCGTCGGTGAGCTCCTCGGCCAGCTTGAACGTCAACGCAACGCCGACCGCAGCAAACGCCACGTTGGCGAATCGCAGCAGGATCAACCCACCGTCGGGAGCATCGTCGGCCCGCGACAGCCAGATCAGCGGCGCGACCGCCACATAGGACAGCGGCGGATGATTCGCCACCCAGACGCCGCGGTACCGCTCGTCCTTGGCGCTCTGGCGCTCGGCGCGCCACTGGGTCGCCGGGATCGGGACGACCGGGAAGGCGTCGATCTCGGGCAGGCTCAACGACGCGACGGTCTGCGCGTAACCCAGATGAGCCGCCTCGTCAGGCGCCACGAACGGGGGCTGTTCCAGAGCGTGGAGCGACCCGAACCCGACGAATGCGACGATGACGCCGACCAATCCGACGGTCGTGATCCTCCATCGTCGGCGATGCGAGGTCTGCTCGACCCGAACTGGTCGCGCAGGCTCGAGGATCGAGGCTGCCGACTCCACCGAGTGCACGCTACCGAGGTCATCGGGACCGACTACGGCGCCCGGTCGTGTGTCACACCGTGCGTTCACCAGGCCGGTCACCCGCCGGTGCACCCAGTCCGGTTCACCAGGCGCTGCGACCCACCCCACCGTCGACGACGACGATCTCGCCGGTGGTCAACTTCGAACCGAGGAGGAACCCGAAGATGGCGTCCTTCACGTCGTCGGGAGTGCACACGGCGCGCAGCAACGACCGGTCGACGACCGACTGCTTGATCGCCTCGAACGCGTCGCCGAATCCTTCCTGCAACCACGAGCCGTCGATGAAGCCGGGGCACACCGTGTTGACCTGGACCTCGGGCCCCATCACCCGCGCCAGCGTGACCGTGAGGTTGTTGAGGCCGGCCTTCGATGCACAGTACGGGATCGAGCTGCCCGTGCCGTAGACGCCTGCCACGCTGGAGACGTTCACGATCTGGCCGCCACCACCGGCCTTGAGGGCTCCCGCCGCCGCCCGGGCCATCTGGAACGGACCGATCAGGTTCACCCCCATGATCGTGTGCCAGGTCTCCGTGGTGACGGCATCGAGGTCGTGATGTGGGATGAAGCTGGTGGTGCCCGCATTGTTGACCAGCACGTCGAGGCCCCCGAACGCGTCGACGGCCGTCTCGACGAGACGTCGACAGTCGTCGTCGATCGCCACGTCGGCCTGCACTGCGATCGCCTTCGACCCCGTGGCCGGCCGCCTCGGCGGCCACCGCCTCGGCGGCATCCTTCGACCGGCTGTAGTTGACCGCGACGGAACAGCCGGCAGCGGCCAGCGCCAACGCTGTCGCTCGTCCGACTCCTGTCCCGGCACCGGTGACGATTGCTCCCTTGCCCGACAACTCCATGGCCACTCTCCTGCTCGTTCGCCTGTTCGTTCGATGTCCAGACCTTCGTGGGCCGACCGTAGCCTCACGCCCCATGCAGATCGTCGCCGCACTGTTCGTCGAGGAATTCGAGATGCGTCAGGCCCCCGGGCCGTCCACGCGCATCGACATGACCGGGGTGATGTTCTCGATGGCGGCGCCGGAACCCGCCCCGCTGACCATCACCCCGCACCTCGTCGGACTCATCTTCTGTCCCGAAGGCGAAACCGGAAGCGGGGTGTTCGAGGTGGTCTTCCGGCGCGGCATCGCAGACGACAGCGAGCAGGTCGCCAGGAATGTGAGCCCGTTCACGGTCGAGCCCGGCAAGTTCACGTATCGCTTGGTCCGCGGTGAACTCGAATTCGACGACTACGGCCAGGTGTTCGCCCATTGCCGAATCGACGACGGTCCCTGGCACCTCGTGCCGTTCACCCTTCTCCCGCCCGCCTGACGGTCGACCGCAGGGGTCGGAGCCCTCGTGCGACATTGGGTTCGGTCGACGACCCGTCGGGTACTGTCGCCGCCGTGTCGTTGACTTCTGAACAGGACCAGCTCGCCGTCTCGCTCATCCGTGGGATGGCCATGGACGGCCCGCTCGCCGCGAACAGTGGTCACCAGGGAACGGCGATGGCGTTGGCGCCGCTCGGCCACGTCCTCTACAGCCGGGTCCTGCGTCACGATCCGAGCGATCCCGCCTGGCCCGATCGCGACCGCTTCATCCTGTCGAACGGCCACGCCTCGATCCTGCAGTACTCGCTGCTCTTCCTGTCGGGATACGGCCTCGAACTCGACGACCTGAAGCAGTTCCGCCAGTGGGGCTCGGCAACGCCCGGCCACCCCGAGGCGGGCCACACCGCCGGCGTCGAGGTCACCACCGGTCCGCTCGGTCAGGGCTTCGCCAACGCCGTCGGCATGGCGATCGCCGAGGCGAACCTGCGCGCCCGCTTCGGTGCCGATGCCCAGGACCACCACACCTTCGTGATCGCCGGCGACGGCTGCCTGATGGAGGGCATCAGCCACGAGGCGGCGTCGCTCGCCGGGCATCTCGGCCTCGGCAAGCTGATCTGCGTCTTCGACGACAACCACATCACCATCGACGGCCCGACGAGCTGTCGACCAACGACGACGTCGCCGAACGGTTCCGGGCCTACGACTGGGACGTCGTCGAGCTCGGTGAGATCGCCGACGACCTCGACGGCCTCGAGGCCGCCCTGAACGCGGCCAAGGAGACCGACAAGCCGTCACTGTTGATCCTGCGCTCGCACATCGGTGAACCCTCACCCGACCACGTCGACACCCATGGGGCCCACGGCAACCCGTTCAGCGTCGACGACGTCACGCGCACGAAGGCCGTGATGGGCATCCCGGACGAGCCGTTCTGGGCGCCCGACGACCTGGTTGCGGCCTACCGGACCCACGTGGCGCGACCGCGGGACGCACGAACGCGACGCATGGACCGCCGCGAGCGCATCGATCACCTCGACACCCGAGTGGCAGGCCGCGTGGGCGCGCACCGGCACGCCAGGGTGGGATGCCGACCTGCCCGCCTACGAACTCGGCGAGTCGGTCGCCACCCGCAAGGCGATCCAGAAGGCGCTCGACGCCACCTACGACCGTCTCCCCGGCCTGATGTCCGGTTCGGCGCGACCTCACGGGCAGCAACGGCACCGGCCTGGCCCGCACGACGTCGTTCACCGCCGACGACCCGGCCGGGCGCTACATCCACTACGGCATCCGCGAGCACGCCATGGGAGCGGCGCTCGTCGGCATGGCCCGTCACGGCGGCATCCTGCCGATCAGCGGCACGTTCTTCGTGTTCGCCGACTACATGCGCCCGTCGATCCGGCTCGCGGCGCTCTCGAACGCCAAGTGCTGCTTCGTCTTCACCCACGACTCGGTCGGCGTCGGCGAGGACGGCCCGACCCACCAGCCCGTCGAGCACCTCGCCACGCTGCGGGCGATCCCGAACCTCCACGTGATCCGCCCGGCCGACGGCAACGAGACGATCCATGCCTGGGCCGATGTCGTCCGCCACGACGGCCCCTCGGTGCTCGTGCTGAGCCGTCAGAACATCCGGGTGACCACCGACGGGTCGGCCGTCGAGCGTGGCGCCGGCATCGTCGCCGACTCCGACGGCGCCGCGCAGGTGGTCCTCCTGGGCACCGGCAGCGAGGTCGAGGTGTGCGTCGACGCAGCCGCAGCACTGCGTGAACGTGGCGTCGCCGCCCGTGTGGTGAGCCTGCCGAGTTGGGATCGCTTCGCCGAGCAGGACGCATCGTTCCGCGACCAGATCCTGCCGCCGGGCGTTCCCGTCGTGTCGGTCGAGGCCGCGACGACCTTCGGCTGGGAGCGCTACGCCGATGTGACCATCGGCATCGACCGCTTCGGTGCGAGCGCCCCCGGCGAGCTCGTGCTGGACAAGCTCGGCATCAACGTCGACCATGTCGTCGAGCGCGCACTCGACGTCGTCTCCTGACATCCCTCGAACGAAGGAACCGCCACCATGGCCGACAGCAACCGGATCGCCGCCCTGTACGACGAGCAGGGCCAGAGCCCCTGGCTCGACAACCTCAAGCGGGGCTACATCACCTCGGGCGAGCTCGTCGCCATCCGCGACGGCGGCGTGCGCGGGCTCACCTCCAACCCGTCGATCTTCCAGAAGGCGATCCAGGACTCGAGCGACTACGACGAACAGTTCGCTGCGCTCCGCGCGCGAGGGACGCTCGATCGTCGACGACTACTGGTCGCTCGTGATTCGCGACATCCACAGCGCCTGCGACGTCTTTTCGAAGGTGTACGACCACTCCGACGGCGTCGACGGCTACGTGAGCGTCGAGGTCGATCCCGGTCTCGCCCACGACGGGCCCGGTACCGAGGCTGCCGCACGGGAACTCCACGAGCGGATCGATCGCCGCAATCTCATGGTCAAGATCCCCGGAACCGAGGAAGGGCTCGCGCCGATCGAGCAGATGATCGCCGAGGGCCGCTGCATCAACGTCACGTTGATCTTCAGCCTCGATCGCTACTCGAAGGTGATGGAGGCCTACCTCGCGTGGCCTGGAGCGGCTTGCCGCCGACCCCGCCGCCGACCTGTCGAGGGTCGCGAGCGTCGCCAGCTTCTTCATCAGCCGGGTCGACTCCGAGGTCGACCGGCGCCTCGACGCGATCGGCTCCGACGAGGCGCTCGCGCTGCGGGGCAAGGCGGCCGTCGCCCAGGGCAAGCTCGCCTACCAGCTCTTCGTCGAGGCGTTCTCCGGGCCCCGCTGGGAGGCGCTCGCTGCACGCGGCGCCCGCGTGCAGCGGCCGCTGTGGGCGTCGACGTCGACCAAGAACCCGGCGTACCCCGACACGCTCTACGTCGACGAGCTGATCGGCCCGCACACGGTGAACACCCTGCCCGACAACACGCTGGAGGCCTTCGGCGACCACGGCACGATCGCCCGCCGCATCGACGCCGACGTCGAGGCGGCCCGCGAGGTCTGGGATGCGCTCCCCCGAGTCGGCGTCGACATGGACGACGTGGCAGCCCAGCTCGAACGAGAGGGCGTGTCGAGCTTCCAGAAGGCGTTCGACGAACTGATCACCGCCCTCGACACCAAGTCCGACACCCTCTGACCATTTCGGGCTGACCCGCTGACCGTTGCGGGTCGGGTTCAGGCGGACTTGATGTTGATCGTGAGCCGCGGATAGCCCTGCGCTCCGTTGGGGGCGACGGGGGCGTACTCCGTCGGTCTGGGGGACGCCGTCGCCGTCGAAGGCGCGGGCCTCGATCACGTGCTTGCCCGGCGACGGGGCGATCCGGAGCATCCACTGCACCCAGGTGTCGTTCGACGGGACGCCACCGAGTTCGGCATCGGCCCAGTCGCCGTCGTCGACACGCACCTGCACCTTCGACACCCCACGATGGATCGCCCAGGCGACGCCACCGACGACGACCTCGCCGACGTGGTCACGTTGTCGAGGCGAGTCGATACGGGCCATCGTCTTGATCGGGCCCTCCTTCGACCAGCCGCGCGGCACCCAGTAGGCGTCGTAGTCCTCCCAGCGGGTCAGCTCGATCTCGGTCACCCACTTGGTGGCCGACACGTAGCCGTACAGGCCGGGAACCACCATCCGCACGGGATATCCGTTGCGGGCCGGGAGCGGCTCGCCGTTCATGGCGATGGCCAACATGGCATCTCGTCCGTCCATGATCACCTCGGTCGGTGTGCCGGCCGTCCACCCGTCGACCGATCGGCTCACGACCTGTGTCGCGCCGGCCTGGACCCCGGCCTCGTCGAGGACGTCCTTGAGGAGCACCCCCTGCCACAAGGCGTTGCCGATGTAGCCGCCGCCGACAGGGTTCGACACACACGACAGCGTGACGTACCGCTCGACCTGCGGCCGCGCCAGCAGGTCGGCGAACGTGATCTCGAACGGGTTGTCGACCATGCCGCCGATCTTCGAGCGACCACGAGTCCTTCGACACCTGGGGAACCACCAGGGCGGTGTCGATGCGATAGAAGTCACGATTCGCCGTGACGAACGGGGTCAGCCCCTCGACCGGCGGATCGATGTTCGCCGGCAGCGTCACACTCGCCGACTCCGGCACCGGCAGCGCAATCGTGCTTCGCTCTCCGCTCACCTCGAACCGCTGCTGGAGCAGGCGTCCGATCCCGCCGACGATCACCGCCGCTGAACCGATCCCGATCGCTCCGCCGACGAACCGGCGACGGTCGACCCCCATGGTCTGTGGCGCCGGAGCGTCGGAACCTCGCGACGTCCACGGCCGGCCGTGGCGCCAAGTACCACAGCACGGCGATCGACACCCCGGTGCCGACGATCGTCGGGAGCAGCTTCGCGAGTGTCGGGTCGGGTCGCGTCATCACGGCGAAGGCTCCGAGCAGCCCGATCACGCTGGTCAGTGCATATGCCGCCGCGCGTGCGCCGCGCATCGCCAGGATGCCGACCGTGATGCCGACGACCAGCACCACGACGAGTGCGCCGAGCACGAGTACGGCCTTGTCGTTGGTGCCGAAGGTCTCGATCGCCCAGTTCTTGAGCGATCGGGGTACGAGGTCGATGAACACCTGTCCGACCGGCACCACCGGCGACGACGAACCCTGGATGAGCCCGACGACGAGCTCGGCCGCAGCGAGGCCGGCGCCCGTCGCGAAGAGGCCCAGAACAGGGCCCTGCCACTTCGGGCCGTACGATTGACGATTCATGGACCCAGATGTATCCGACGACGAGTCATCCCGTGCGCGTTCCATCGTTGCCGAGCTCGGTGTTTCCGAGAATGTTCGACTCGCAGAAGAACTTGTTTCCGAAGCGCTCGGGCTCATTGCCGATCAGCCTGACACGCTCGATCTCAAGATCGCCACTGCTGCGCTCACCGAGATGCGCGATGCCTACGCGATGTTCGCCCCGTACACCGACCGACGGAAGGTGGCGATCTTCGGTTCCGCGCGCACGAGCGCGGATGATCCGCTGTACGACCTGGCACGCGGCCTCGCCCAGACGCTCGCCGCTCGCGGCTGGATGACCGTCACCGGCGCCGGCCCCGGAATCATGCAGGCCGGCATGGAAGGCGCGGGCCGGGAGAACTCGATCGGGGTCTCGATCCGGCTGCCGTTCGAGACCGGCGCCAACTCGATCATCGCCGGCGACGAGAAACACGTCAGCATGAAGTACTTCTTCACCCGCAAGCTGATGCTCATCAAGGAGTCCCAGGGCTTCGTGTGTCTGCCCGGTGGGTTCGGCACCCTCGACGAGATGTTCGAACTGCTCACGCTCACCCAGACCGGCAAGGGCATCCCGGTGCCGATCGTGTTGCTCGATCACCGGGCGACCCGTTCTGGGAGGGTGTCGACACGTTCGTGCGTGAGCAACTGATCGCCCGCGGACTCGTGTCGGCGACCGACGTCGCCCTCTACACGATCACCAACGACTGCAACGAGGCCGCGCGGCATCATCGACAGCTTCTACGCCAACTACGACTCGGTGCGCTACGTCGGCGACCACCTCGTGGTGCGGATGAAACAGGGCCCCGACGACCAGCAGCTCGCCGAGCTCAACGAGCGGTTCGGCCATCTCGCGGTCTCCGGTTCGATCGAGCGCATCGAGCCGTTCAAGATCGAGCGACGCGATGGCGACCGGCTCGATCTCGACCGGATCTCGCTGGTCTTCGCCAAGCGCGGCTACAGCGATCTCGTCGAGCTGATCCGCGTGATCAACGGTTACGTCTCGTCGAGTTGACGAAGCACGGCCGCGGCCTTCTCGATCGCACGGCGCGCCTGCATCAGCTTCTTGTCGTCCGGCGGGCGAGTGACCTCTCCGTCGGCGACAGCCTCACGTAGGCGATCGAACGCCATCTCGTCGAGATCCGCCGCCACGGACTCCAGCCGCTCGATCAGACCGCTGTACTCGCCCGTCACGACCGGAGTGCCTCCGCAACGATGTCGACGGGGTGTCGGACGTCGCAGTCGAGCGCCGCAGCGAGGTGCATCGAACAGCCCGGGTTCGCGCTGGCAACGACGCCCGCACCGGACCTGCTCCGCGCCCGCTCGATCGACGCGACCTTGCGGTCCCTGATGTCGCCGGCCAGTGTCTGGTTGCAGCGCCGAGTACGCGCCGCCCGCACCACAGCACAAGCCCGTCGTCGTCGAGTTCCACGACGTCGGCGACGTGACCGACCAGCACGCGCACCGGTTCGTGGGACCGCTGGACGTGTCGGAGATGGCATGGGTCCTGGATGATCACCGCCGGGCGTGGTCCCGACGATGCCGGGAGCAGGTCGATCCGCTCGGCGAGCCACTCGTTGATGTCGAGCACCCGCGCGCTGAACTGCATCGCAGCGTCGGTGCCGATGAGTTCGCCGTAGTCCTTCATCGCTGCGCCGCAGCCCGCGGAGTTGACGAGGATCGGCGCATCGCCGGGCATCGACGACATCACCCGCCCGGCAAGGGCAGCTGCATCGTCGTGGAGGCCGGCGTGGACGTGCAGTGCTCCGCAGCACGCGCCCTTCGAACCGGGAACGGCGAAGGTGGCGCCGGTCAGCGTGATCAGCTCGGCGGAGCTGCGGTGGGTGCTGCGTTGCCATGCGTCCATCACGCAGCCGGTGAACAGCCAGACGTCGGTGCCGGTCGACCTGAGCGGCGCCGGGCGTCGCAAGGGCAGATCGGCAAGCCCGAGACGATGCGGGACGAGTCGCAGACGCTGAAGGCCGGCGAGCAGCGACGAGCCGACCAGCAACGTCCGATGATGACCCAGGACGCGGAATCCGAGGCGCTGCCACCACGGTGTGATCGTGCCACTCGTTGCGAGCGCAGTTCGGGTCTCCTCCATGAGTGCCCCGAAGTGGACCCCGCTCGGACATGCCGGCTCACACCCGCGGCACTGCACGCAGGTCTCCATGAAGTCGACGAACAGGTCGTCGATCGGCATCGCTCCGCTGTCGACGGCCCGCATGGCATCGATGCGACCACGCGGTGAGTACTTCTCCTCGCCGGTGACCCGAAAGGTCGGGCAATGCGGCAGGCACAGGCCGCAGCTCACGCACGTCGACAACAGCTCGGCGTCGAGACCGAGCACCGACCTGGGCGGTGTCACCATCAGCCGCGCAGGGCGATCAGGCGGCTGTCGGCGACCGCAGCGGTCCGCCATCGCGCCGCCTCCTGATACCCGGGGTCGGACAACATCTCGATGAACGAGCGAATCGTCGGATACCTGACCAGCAACATCTCGTCCCATGCTTCGTCGGCCGGCCCGATCACGGTCGTGCGGCCCACGGCTGCGGATTCCACCGCACCGGGGAATCCGTCACCGAGTTCGCCGAGCATGCGGCCATAGGTGCGATACGACTCGCGGCCGGACATCCCCGCCGCGACCGAATCGTCCGCACAGCGATCTCGGAAACGGATGAGGTTGAGCATCACCACCGGCTCGTCGATCGGGAGTCCGCGCAGCACGGCCAGCTGTTCCTCGGTCGGAGCGATGTGTCCCATCGGCCCAACGTATCCAGGTGTGAGCGCTCGAGCGGTGCCCGACCGACTCGTCACGGCGTTCGCCGCGGCAACGTCATCGCCCCGGCGAGCAGCGCGAGCGCTCCCATGGCCGAAGTGACGAGCACGATCGACGACGAGATCGCGGCCCGGAGCTGCGTCGTCGCCGACGACGCGAAGGGCATCGTAGGCGTAGGTCATCGGCAGCACGGTCGAGACCAGCTCCAACGGTCGGGCCATCGCCGAGCGGGCGACGAGGAGTCCGCACAACAGCAACTGCGGCAGGATGAACGCCGGCATGAACTGGATCGCCTGGAACTCGGTGTGGGCGAAGGCGCTGAAGAAGAGCCCCATCGACATTCCCAGAAGAGCATTGGCGATGGCGACGACAACCGCCAACCAGAGCGGTCCGGCGACCCGGAGGCCGAGTGGCCCGACGGCGACTGCCAGCACGCAGACCGCCTGGGCGATCGCCACCACGCCGAACGCGGCGGCGTAGCCGACGAGCAGTCCGCCCTTCGACGTCGGCAATGCCATCAGGCGCTCGAGCGTTCCGGATCGACGCTCGCGCAACATGGCGATCGATGCGACCAGGAACATCGACACCAGCGGAAAGATCCCGACCAGGGGAAGTCCAGTGCGTCTGGAAGACGTCGGGGTTGGCATCGAATGCGTAGCGGACCAGCACCAGGAGCATGATCGGAACGACGATCATGAGGAGCACGGTGCGTGGGTCGCGTCGAAGCTGCCGCAACACCCTGGTTGTCGTCGCTCGAGCGGTCGTCCACGTCATCACGGCTCCGTGGCACCCACGAGGGCGAGGAACGCCGCTTCCACCGTGGTGGTCGAGGTGTCGCTCATCAATTGTTGCGGTGTGCCGAATGCGAGGAGGCGGCCACCACGCATCAGGAGCAACCACGAGCATCGCTCGGCTTCGTCCATGACATGGCTGGACACGAGCAGTGTCGTTCCGTCCGAAGCGAGCGCCGAGAAGAGATTCCACAGGTCGCGTCGCAGGACAGGGTCGAGTCCGACCGTCGGTTCGTCGAGCACCAGGAGTCGAGGTTCTGCGAGCAGTGCGACGACCAGCGACACCCTCGCCTGTTGGCCACCCGAGAGTTCGCCCACCCGCTGGTCGACGGCCGAACCCAACCGAACCGTTTCGATCACGGCCTGACGCCGGTCCACCCCGACATCGAGCAGGGCCGCGAAGTACTCCACGTTCTCGGCGACCGTGAGATCTTGGTAGAGCGAGAGTTCCTGTGCTCGGTACCCGATCTGACGTCGCAATGTCGCATCGCCGGACGGACGCCCGAGCACGGTGATGTCACCCTGGACGTTTGCCTGGATGCCCACGATGCTGCGCAAGAGCGTCGTCTTGCCGCAGCCACTCGGGCCGAGGAGACCGACGACCTCTCCACTCGGAATCGTCGCTGTCAGATCGTCGACCGCCAGGCGGGACCCACGCATCACCGTCACGTGCGACAACGCCACCGCCTCGCTCGTCGTCATCGTTCAACGTCCTCGCTCGTCGACCGTGGTCCCTGGACCCTACGGTGCGGCTATCCGATCGTCTCGATCACAGCGGTGGCTTCGAATGCCGACGGCATCGCTGCGATCTCGTCGGCGAGCGCTCCGGCGGCGTGTCGCTCCGGGCTTCCCGCGGCCATGATCGCACGGACTGCTTCACTCAGGGCTCGTGGGGTCGAGGTGGTCGGGCTCGAACACACGGGCAACGCCGGCACGCTCGCACGCACGGGCGTTCTCGAACTGGTCGGCGCCCTGCGGCACGACCACGAGGGGAAGGCCCGCGTTCAGCGCAGCGAGCGTCGTGCCCGAACCGCCGTGGCACATCACTGCATCGCACAGATCCAGGAGCGGGTGGAGCGGCAGCCACTGGTACACGTGAACGTTCGCTGGCGGTGCAGCCAGTGCGGCCGGATCGTTGTTGGCCCCGATCGTCGCCACGACATCGATGTCCACGTCGGCGACGGCGTCGAAGAGCACGTCGAACGTCGCGAGCTGGTTGAAGAGCGGAACCGTGCCGAGCGTGATGTACAGGATCGGGCGTTCGCCCAGTCGTGCGATGCCCGCAGGGAGTTCATCGGTCGTTCGTCCGGGAATCTCGGGCCGGATCGGTTGGACGAGACGAGCCGGCGCGATCGGTCCAACTCGCAGACTCTTCGGACACGGATCGAGGTAGCAGTCACCGTAGATGCCGGCGTATGGGTCGGCTCGCAGACCCGCAGATGCCCAGAGCGGCGCGACACGATCGGCGATCGCCTCCACGATCGCCGAGTCGAGCAGCTGTCCGAACCCGTACGTGACGTTGCCGATGCCCCGCTCGACCGCGACGATGGGCGACGCCACCTCCACCGGCGGATGCACGATCACATCGGGCACGAACTCGTCGGCGACCTCCCGGAGCGCCGGCAGGTAGTCAGACGCGAAGACGCCTCCGAACATGGCTGCGGCGAACGCTGGACTCGTTCCCGGAGCGGCTGCTGCGGCCGGTTCGGCAAACGAACGCATCACCGCCTCCATCGCACCCGGCCCGATGACGACCGGATCGAAGCCGGACTCCTCGACGCGCCGCTGTACGTCGGGCCCGACAGCGAGGAGCACCTCGTGCCCTCGCTCACGAAGTGCCCGAGCGATCGGCAACAGCGGGCTGACCACGCCCTCCATCGGCGTCGACGTACAGAGAATTCTCACAGCAGTACCCCTCTCCGAGACCGACGCGGATTCGCCCGGTCGACCGGGCGGCGCCACGAGGGTGTCGATCGCATCGTGCCTCTTTCCGGCCATCTCCGCAAGGGCCTGCACGGGCCGAGGCGGGGACCTGCGCGGATTCGCACGACGCGCTCGCCTGTCGCATACTTCGTGGCACCATGCCCGAGGGTCACACCATCCACCGCATCGCCCGCGATCACGGCGCATTGCTCGCCGGACGCGTCGTTCGGGTCTCGAGTCCGCAGGGACGCTTCGCCGCCGATGCGGATCGGGTCGACGGTGCCGTCCTCGAACGGATCCAGCCGGTCGGCAAGCATCTCTTCTACGAGTGGTCGACCGGTGATGTCGGCCACGTCCACCTCGGCCTCTTCGGCAAGTACCGGGTGCAGGAGACCGACGACTCCCCCGAGCCGATCGGCGAGGTGCGCATGCGCCTCCAGACGGTGCCCGACGAGTCACGCGGCAGGTATGTCACGGTCGATCTCAGCGGACCGACCGCCTGCTCGATCGATCCCCCGTCGGTGCGCAGGGAGATCCTCGCCCGACTCGGACCCGATCCGATCCGCCGTGGGTCGAAACCGGACCGGATGATCCAGAAGATCACACGAAGCTCACGGGGTATCGGGGATCTCCTGATGGATCAATCCGTGGTCTGCGGTGTGGGCAACGTCTATCGCGCCGAAGCGCTCTTCGTCACGGGCCTCCATCCGCTTCGCGCCGGCAGCGAATGTGACGCTGGCGAACTGGAGGTGCTCTGGACCACGGTCCAGCGCATGCTCCGCCGAGGCGTGAAGGACGGTCGCATCGTCACGGTCGGTCGGACTGACGTCGGCGTGGCCCCCAACGCGCGGATTCCGCGCGGCGAGGCCACGTACGTCTACAAGCGCGACCGGTGCCTGCGATGTGGCGACGAGATCCGCCGTATCGAGATCGCCAACCGAACCTGCTACTACTGCCCCACCGACCAACCGGCCTGACGCCGGCCGCGTAGCCTGGAGCGATGACCGCCGTCGACCTCATTCCCGACATCGTCCGAGACCTCCGCGACGGATTCCGTTCCGGCGTGCTGCGTGACAACGAACAACGCGTCACCCAGCTCCGCCGGCTGCGGGCATTGGTCGTCGAACAGCAGGAGCGGTTGATCGACGCACTCGTCGCCGATCTCGGCAAGCCGCGCATCGAGGCCTACACGACCGAGATCGCGTTCACGATCAACGAGATCGATCACACGCTCGACCACCTCGACGCCTGGACAAAGCCCGGCAAGGTCAAGGTGCCGATGACGTTCAAGCCCGGTTCGGCGCACCTGCACCCCGAACCACTCGGCACGGTCTGCATCATCGCCCCGTGGAACTACCCGGTCCAGCTCCTCTTCGCTCCGCTCGTGCCGGCTCTCGCGGCGGGCAACACCGCTGTGCTCAAGCCGTCCGAGGTCACCCCCACCGTGGCAGCGCTCGTCGAGGAGCTGGTCCCGAAGTACTTCGATGCCAACACCGTCGCTGTCGTCACCGGCGCGGTCGAGGAGACCACGGCCCTGCTCGAGCAGCGCTTCGACCACATCTTCTACACGGGCAACGGCAAGGTCGGCCGCGTCGTGATGCGCGCCGCTGCCGAGCACCTCACGCCGGTCACCCTGGAACTGGGTGGCAAGAGCCCGGCGATCGTGGCTGCCGACGCCAACATCAAGGTGACAGCGAAGCGCATTGCGTGGGCGAAGTTCCTCAATGCCGGCCAGACCTGCGTCGCCCCCGACTACGTGCTCGTCGAGGAGGGTGTCGAGGACGAGCTCGTGTCGGCGATCGCCGACGTCGGTCACCTCGTTCTACGGCGCCGACCCGCAACAGTCACCCGACTACGCCCGCATCGTGAACGAGCATCACCACGACCGCCTCATGAAGCTGATCGATGCCGGCGGGTACGACGCCACCGCCATCGGCGGCACGGGCGACCGTGACAGCCGATACCTGGCTCCGACGGTGCTCGCCGGTGTCAAGCCCGATGCCGCCGTGATGGAGGACGAGATCTTCGGTCCGATCCTTCCCGTGCTCACCGTCGCCGACGTCGACGAGGCGATCCGGTTCGTCAACGAACGTGAGAAGCCGCTCGCCCTCTACGTGTTCAGTTCGAGTTCCGACGTGCTCGACCACGTCGTGGCCAACACCTCGGCCGGTGGTGTCACGCTCAATCACGCCATGCTGCACCTCGCAGTGCCGGAACTCCCGTTCGGTGGTGTCGGCGCCAGCGGGATGGGCAGCTACCACGGCAAGGCCGGCTTCGACACCTTCACGCACTACAAGGCCGTGCTGAACAAGCCGACTCGACCCGACCTGGCGCTGATGTACCCGCCCTACACGAGCACCAAGCAGAAGATCCTGCGCAAGTTCCTCTGACACGTCATTGCGCCGTCCAGGCCGGCGCGTCGTGATCGCCGCGCCAGTACCGCAGGCGCAGTTGCGCTTCGGGCATGGCGGCGGGGTCCGCGATGCCGGCGACGAGCCGCATGAGCGTTGCCGCCACCAAGCGGAGTTCGGCGACGGCGACGGCAGCTGCGTCGTCGGCGAGTGAGCGTCCGTACCCGGCCGCGAACGCCGGGTACTCGTGGCCGTCGCCACCCCAGCGGCTCGCCCAGGTGAGCATCGGGGCGTGGTCCCAGCCGGGCGGCGCCCAGCACAGCAGGTCCCAGTCGACGAGCGTGGTTCCGTCGGCGGTCATCACGACATTGCCAGGGTGCACGTCGCCGTGACACACCACCTGCCCTCCCAGTTCCTGCCATCCACGATGGCGTTCGATCGTCGAGGTGATGCCGAGGCGGGCGGCATCGTCGAGCACCGGACGCAGTGCGCTCGAGCAGCCCGTCGAAGTCCCACCACGGGAAGGTCGACGGTGTCGGGCAGCGGGACCCGATCGGGCAGCGTCGATCGATCGATCGAATGCACGACTCGAACCATCTCGCCCACTTCCGCCCAGTCGACCGGCGTGTCGACGGGTTCGAGTCGGACCCACGAGGTGACGCTCAACTCGCCCACCACGACGACCTCGTCACGAGCCGGGGTCGGCACGCGGAGACCGGCGTCGGCGAGGAACGACGCCAACTCCAGCGACACCGATGCCGGCACCGTCGGCGCACTCACCCGCAGCACCTCGTTCCCGGTGACGAAGATCGCGTTCATCCCGACACGCAGCACGCCGGGATCTGCCAGGCCCCACTGTCGGGCGGCCTCGGTTGCGGCACTCGTCGCAGCAGCGGCGTCGGTGATCGGTCGATCGACGTATGCCCGGACCTCGGCGCCCATCAGCGACGGGCGAAGACGTCGAGTCCGGGGTTGAGTCGCCCGCCGGGGTCGAACTCGTGGCGGATGCGGCGGTGCAGCTCGACGGTCTCGGGGTCGGGCGCTGCCGTTGGCGCCGGGCGCGAATGATGGACGATTCCCACGCCCACCTCGGCGACGAACGTGCCGGACGGTTCATCGCGCAACGTCGTCAACGACGATGGTGGAAGCGACCACCGATGGGGTGGCAGCTCGGGCGGCGAGTCCACGGCGACGAGTTCAGCGGCGGCGGCCTGTTCGCGCAGGTCGTCGGGATGACCGTCGAGCAGCACCCAACTCGTCGCACCGTCCCAGAGCACCGACGTCGGTCGGTAGAGCTCTCCCAGCAGCCCCCAGGGATCGCGCCCGCTGGAGAACCACTGCTCGTGGATCGGACGGGGTCGGGTTCGCAAGATGACGTCGGCGAGGAAGCCGAGCGTCCCGTGGGAACCCACCAGGAGCCTGCACAGGTCGAATCCGCTGACGTTCTTCACGGTCGGGCCACCGGCCTTGACGACCTCGCCGGCCGCCGAGACGTACCTGACCTGGAGCACCGTGTCGCGAATCGGCCCCCAGGCGAGGCGGCGGACATCACTGTGGCCGACCGCCAGCGCCCCACCGATCGTTCCGAAGACGGGGACGGCCACACACTGACCGTGCTCGGCGAGCGCGGCGTCGACGTCGACGACCGAGGTGCCGGCACCACACCGGATCGTCATCTCGGCCGGCTGAATCCATTCGACGCCCGCTGGTGCCGTCACGGTGCGACAACCCTCGACGGGCCCGCCCCGCGTGCCCAGTCCGGTGATCGTGACGGGATCGACCGCACCGACTTCGGCAGCGAATGCGGCGACTGCCTCGTCGAGGCTCACACCCACGCTCCCTCGGGGATGCTGTGGATGTCGCCGCATCCCGCCGGGCTCGGCAACACCTTGTCGGGGTTCGAGAGACAACGCGGATCGAATGCCCGGCGAAGGTCCCCCTGGGCTGCCAGATCGACCTCGGAGAACATCAGCGGCATCAGATCGCGCTTTTCGAGTCCGATGCCATGCTCACCACTCAGCACCCCACCAGCGGCCACCGACACGCGCACGATCTCGTCACCGGCCGCGTGCACCCGGTCGATGACGCCGGGCTCGCGGGCGTCGTAGACGAGCAGTGGATGGAGATTTCCGTCGCCGGCGTGGAAGACGTTGAGCACGAGGAGCTCGTGTCGATCGGCGATCTCGTAGACCTGCTCGAGCACCTCGGGCAGCTTGTGCCGCGGCACCACCGTGTCGTGCAGGTAGTAGTTCGGCTTGATCCTGGCGATCGCGCCGAACGCCGACTTGCGACCTTTCCACAGCAGCGCCCGTTCGACGTCGTCGGCCGCCACTCGAACGGTGCCGACGTTGCGCAATGCGGCCAGCTCTCGGATCCGGGCCACGTGCGCGGCGACACCGGCCGGCTGGCCGACGACCTCGATCAGCAACGCTGCAGCCTGATCCACCGGCAGGCCGGCGTGGATGAACTCCTCGACGGCCTGCAGGCACAGCTGGTCCATCATCTCGACGGCGGCAGGCACGATCCCGTCGGCGATGATGTCGCTCACGAGCTGCGCCCCGTCGGCCACGGCGGCGAAGTCGAGGAGCATCGTGGCGACGTCGGGCGAGTTCTGCATCAGCTTGACGCACACTTTGGTGGCCACGCCGAACATCCCCTCGCTGCCGACGAACACGCCCCTGAGGTCATAGCCGGCCGGTTCGGGTTCCTCGGCCCCCAGCACCGTCACCGACCCATCGGGGAGGACGACTTCGACGGCGTGGATGTGGGCGCTGGTGACGCCGTCGGCCAGGCAGTGGGGGCCACCGGAGTTGTTCGCGACGTTCCCGCCGATCGAGCAGGTCTGCTGACTGCTCGGATCCGGGGCGAAATGCACCCCGAGGTGGGCGATCTGCTTCGAGAGATCGAGATTCAACACCCCCGGCTCGACCCAGGCGAGACGGTTCACCGCATCGACCGACAGGATCCGGTTCATCTTGGACGTCGACACGACGATGGCACCACCCATCGGCACCGCTCCCCCGGCGAGACCCGTACCCGATCCACGAGCCACGAACGGCACCCCGAACTCGTTGGCCACCTGCACGACGGCGCGCACGTCGTCGGTCGATTCGGCGAAGCACACCACGGCGGCGTGGCCGGCCATGTTCGACGCGTCGCGTCGGTACAGATTGACCTCGGCGGCACCGTCGCGTACCTGGTCGGGCCGCAGTCGTGACCGCAGTCGCTCGACCAGCGGCGTCGTACCGGTGGCCGCCGCCACGTCGTGGCGGGCGACGGCATCGACGCTCATCGCCGGGCCTTGCGCCCCTTGGGTTGGCGCTCGCGCATCACGATCACACGCCCGCTCTCGACCGGAACACCGTCGACGTACACCTGATCGCCGGGGCCCACGTGTTCGTCGAGCGACGTGAGGCGACCTTCTCGGCGCGCATGCAGTTCGTCCTCGGTGCTCTTCATCACCTGTCGGCCTTCGCGCACCGCGTCGACGACCTCTCGTGACTTCGAGCGCACCGAATCGGCAGCCGAACGGGCCACCTGCGCCGGGGAGATCTGGGCAGCGGTCTCCTTGACCTTCTTCTTGGCATAGCCCGCTGTTGCCACACCCGCGACGACACCGCCGGCAAACCAGGTCACACGCTTCATCATGCTCGTCGTCTCCGTCGTCGGTTCGGGTGGGCTGACTCTCCGGCTTCGATGGCTCCCACCGGAACCGATCCGATCGCCGGTGCTCGCGGGGTGCCGCGCAGTCTCGCGATCGTACGCGAGGTTCCGCGGGCGAACCCCGCAGCCTTGATCATCGGGGCGGAGAACGAGGTGCGAGCGACGGTACTGCCGACGGCGTCACCGATCGCCTCGGCGGATCCGAGGACACGATCGAACCGTTCGAGGTCGGCACGGGCCTCGTTGACCGTCGCCCGCGCCTCGTCGGTGGTGTCCTGCAGCTCCTGGATCAACGGCGTCGTCTCGGCCCGGAGGTCATCGAGCTCACGTCGCACATCGCGCAGGGCATCGAGGACGCGCATCAGCACCACCACGAGGGCGGCAAAGCCGATCGCACACAGGACTCCGGCGATGACGAGCAGCAGTTCGCCGGCGCTCACGTCAGGTCGGCTTCCGGAGTCGACGGTGCGCTGAGCCGGCGTTCGTCGCCGTGGCTCGACGGTTCGTACCAGTGACGACCATGCAACTCGTCGGGAAGGTACTGCTGGACCACGGTGCCGGAGGCATGATCGTGAGGATACTCGTAGCCGGTTCCGTGCCCGAGCGTGGCGGCACCCTGGTAGTGCGAGTCGCGCAGATGCGCCGGGACCTCGCCGACCGCGCCGTCGCGCACGTCCTGGCGAGCGTTCCAGATCGCCAACGCCGATCGATTGCTCTTCGGAGCCGTGGCGAGGTAGATCGCGGCGTGCGCCAGATTCAGCTGCGCCTCGGGGAGTCCGACGTGTTCGAGCGCGTGGGCGGCGGCGACGGCGACCTGCATCGCGTTGCTGTCGGCGAGTCCGACATCCTCGGACGCGAAGATCACCATCCGTCGCGCGATGAAGCGGGCGTCCTCGCCGGCCTCCAGCATCCTCGCCAGCCAGTAGACGGCTGCGTCGGCGTCGGACCCTCGCATCGACTTGATGAACGCGCTCACGACGTCGTAGTGGTCGTCACGCCCATAGCGAAGTGCCGTCGTTCCGAGCGCCGCCTCGACGTGGGCGAGTTCGACGTGGCCGTAGCCCGAGAGCGCGCACGAGACCTCGAGCGCCGTGAGCACCTGGCGACCGTCACCACCGGCGCGGTCGACGAGCAGAGCAAGCGCATCGTCGTCGGCGGTGGCACCCTCGGCCTCGAGCCCCCGCCGGACGAGTGTGGCGATCGCCGCACGGTCGAGCGGCTCGAGGCGAAAGAGCGTCGAGCGGCTCCGCAGCGGCGCGTTCACCTCGAAGAACGGGTTCTCCGTCGTCGCCCCGATCAGTGTCAGCGTGCCGTCCTCCACGGCGGGGAGCAGGGCGTCCTGCTGCGACTTCGAGAAGCGGTGGATCTCGTCGAGGAACAGGATCGTTCCCTGCCCCCGCTCGCCGAGTCGTTGACGGGCGCGCTCGATCGTCTCGCGGACGTCCTTCACCCCGGCCGACACCGCCGAGAGCTGCTCGAACGCCCGATCCGTACTGCCAGCGACTGCGAGCGCCAGGGTGGTCTTCCCGGTTCCCGGCGGGCCCCACAGCAGCGCCGAGGTGAGCCGGTCGGTCTCGACGAGGCGACGCAACGGCCGACCCGGCCCGACGAGATGCTCCTGGCCGACCACGTCGTCGATCGTGCGGGGCCGCAGGCGAGCGGCCAACGGAGCGCGCGATCGGCGTTGCTCCTCGGCGGCCACTGCGAACAGGTCGTCGTTCACGGGACGAGCCGCGGAATCACGGTCTGGTAGGCCGCACGTCGGAAATCGACCACGTGCTCGAGCAACCAGGTCGGCTCGACCCACTGCCAGGCCACGAACTCGACATCATCCGGCGTCGGGGTCACGTCGTCGGAACGGACCCGGAACAGGTACCACCGTTGGGCCTGGCCGAGCCGCTTGCCGGCGCTGCGGATCCTGTCGGGGAACTCGTAGACGACCCAGTCCGGGTGCTCGCCCACGAGATCGACGTCGTCGGGGCCGAGCCCCGTCTCCTCCTGGAGCTCCCGCCACGCCGACTCGTGCGGGTGTCTCGCCGACGTCGATGCCGCCCTGCGGCAGCTGCCATGCGCCTTCCACGTCGCTGCGCTCGAATGCAAGCAGTTGACCTCGGGAGTTCGTGACGACGGCGACCACGCCCGCACGGAAGCTCGAACTCGCCATCGATGCTGAGGGTACCGGGGTCAGCGACCGAGGCCGCGCAGGCGCGAGGTCACGTCGGCGTACTCGTCGTCGTACTCCGCGACCGCACCGAACCACCGCCGAGCGGCGATCGGGTCACCCACTCGGTCGTACAGGTCGCCCAACACGTACCACTGGCGCACATTGAACTCACGCACCACCTTGGGTCGTTTGGTCGCGGGTTCCATCAGCTCGAGCGCGCCGCGCAGATCCCCCTGATCGGCACGTGCGCCGGCAGCGACGATGCGTCCCTCCGCCATGATGTCCTGGCTCGGCGAGGCGGCCTTGATCTCCTGCCACACCTGCTCGACCGCGCTCCATCGACCCTGGGCTCGCTGGCAGTCGGCGATCACCGGCAGCAGTGCCGGATTGTCGTGGAGATCCTGGGCCGCTTGCAGCGCGGCCGCAGCCTGCTTGTACATGCCCAGCCGATAGCACGACAGCCCGACGATCTCGTGTGCAGCCGAGACACCCGGCGCTTCCTTCGCGATCGACGAGGCGATGCGGCGAGACTCCTGGAACCGTTCGCGATCGAGTGCTTCCGACGCCTGCGCGAGCCGCTCGGACAGGCGCGCACCGCGTTGTTGACCGAGCGCCTCGACCAGCTCGGCCGACACCTCGGGATCGAGCGGCTTCGGCGCGCGGCGCGGTGGGGCATCGTCGCGCGCCGGGCTCGCTGCACGACGGCTGGCGCCGGCCGCGGCTCGACGCACCGAGCCCTCGTCGATCCACTGCTCGGTGGTCCGCTCCTCGATGCGCTGACGCTCGAGATCGGGATCGCGTGGCTCGCGTGGCAGTCGACGGGACTTGACCTCGAGCGAACGCCGCTCGGCCTCGGTCTGAGGGCGAGCCGGACGGCCGTCACGACGGGCTCCATCTCGACTGTCCGGACGACCACGCCCTCCACGACTGTCGGGTCGACCGCCGGAGCGGCCATCGCTGCGACCACCGGAGCTGCGACCGCCGGACCCGGACGGTTTGCCGGTCGATCGGCCACCCGACGGTCCGCTCGAGCGCCCCGAGGGGCGGCGCGAGTCGTCGCGGCGCGGTGGACGGGAGGACGAGCCGGACGACATGGCTGACCATGCTACGGGCGCCGAGGATGAACCGAGTCCGAACCGGGGCGAAAACGCGAAGAACGCACCGCCGGCAAACCCGGGCGGTGCGTTCCTCGATCGAAATCCGGCGACGTCCTACTCTCCCAGGGGATCACTCCCCAAGTACCATCGGCGCTGACAGGCTTAACTTCCGTGTTCGAGATGGGAACGGGTGTGACCCTGTCGCTATGGTCACCGAAATCAGTTGTCAATGAGGGTTCTCCTCAAGGACTCCAGAGCAAGCACGAGCTGTTCAAAACCAAGCCCTCGGCCGATTAGTACCGGTCAGCTGAACGTGTTACCACGCTTACACTTCCGGCCTATCAACGTGATGGTCTCGTCACGGGCCTTACTGCGTTGACCGCATGGGAATACTCATCTTCAACCGGGTTTCCCACTTAGATGCTTTCAGCGGTTATCCCTTCCGTAGGTAGCAAATCTGCGATGCTTCTGGCGAAACAACAGACACACCAGAGCTACGTCCGTCCCGGTCCTCTCGTACTAAGGACAGCAGTTGTCAGTATTCCTTCGGCTGCGGAGGATAGGGACCGAACTGTCTCACGACGTTCTGAACCCAGCTCGCGTACCGCTTTAATGGGCGAACAGCCCAACCCTTGGGACCTGCTTCAGCCCCAGGATGCGATGAGCCGACATCGAGGTGCCAAACCTTCCCGTCGATATGGACTCTTGGGGAAGATTAGCCTGTTATCCCCGGGGTACCTTTTATCCGTTGAGCGACCACACTTCCACACGTGATGGCCGGGTCACTATGCCCTACTTTCGTACCTGCTCGACTTGTAGGTCTCGCAGTCAAGCTCCCTTGTGTCATTGCACTCGACGGCTGATTGCCAACCAGCCTGAGGGAACCTTTGGGCGCCTCCGTTACTCTTTAGGAGGCGACCGCCCCAGTCAAACTACCCGCCTGGCGCTGTCCCTGATCCGGATCACGGACCGAGGTTAGAGCTCCAAAGTACGCAGGGTGGTATTTCAACGACGACTCCACACTGGCTGGCGCCAATGCTTCCAAGTCTCCCACCTATCCTACACAACGCAATTCAAAACTCAACACCAAGTTATAGTAAAGGTCCACGGGGTCTTTCCGTCCTTCCGCAGCTAACGAGCATCTTTACTCGTACTTCAATTTCACCGGGTCTATGGTTGAGACAGTGGGGAAGTCGTTACGCCATTCGTGCAGGTCGGAACTTACCCGACAAGGAATTTCGCTACCTTAGGACCGTTATAGTTACGGCCGCCATTCACTTGGGCTTAGGTTCACAGCTTCGCTCCGAAGAGCTAACCGTTCCCCGTGACCTTCAAGCATTGGGCAGGCGTCACAGCGTATACAGCGCCTTGCGGCTTCGCACGCTGCTGTGTTTTTGGTAAACAGTCGCTACCCCCTGGTCTGTGCCACCCTCCTCAGCTCGAGCCGTAAAGGCTTTCACCAAAAAGGGTCCTCCTTCTTCCGAAGTTACGGAGGTAATTTGCCGAGTTCCTTAACCATAGTTCTCCCGCTCGCCTTGGTATTCTCTACCCGCCCACCTGTGTCGGTATGGGGTACGGGCACCGTGCCAACTCATTGCTGGGCTTTTCTTGGCAGCATGGAATCAGTGACTTCGCGGTATATCGCTCGGCATCACGTCTCAGTGTTACGGCTCCAACTCTCATCGGAACCCACCTACACGTTTACCCCGGGACTACCATCGCCCGGGTTCACCTATCCTCCTGCGTCCCCCGTCAACTATCCGCCAGCTACTCGGTCGGTTCGCTTCCCGAAGGAAACAGCCCCAACGTTGCGGCTCTTGGACCTGGCGCGGGCACGGTGGTACTGGAATATCAACCAGTTGTGCATCGACTACGCCTTTCGGCCTCGCCTTAGCTCCCGACTCACCCTGGGGGGATTAGCCTTCCCCAGGAACCCTTGGGCTTTCGGCGGAGGGGTTTCTCACCCCTCTCTCGTTACTCATGCCTGCATTCTCACTCGATAGCGCTCCACGACTGGTTTCCACCGCCGCTTCGCTGCACTATCGACGCTCCTCTACCGCTCCGACTCGATCGAAATCTCGTCGAAACCCATAGCTTCGGCTCAGGACTTGAGCCCCGTTACATTGTCCGCGCAGAACCACTCGACCAGTGAGCTATTACGCACTCTTTAAAGGGTGGCTGCTTCTAAGCCAACCTCCTGGCTGTCTGTGCAATTCCACATCGTTTTCCACTTAGTCCTGAATTAGGGGCCTTAGCTGATGATCTGGGCTGTTTCCCTTTCGACCAACGAAGCTCATCCCTCGTGGTCTCACTGCCGTGCTCTGGAGTACCGGCATTCGGAGTTTGATTGGGTTCGGTAAACTTGTAGGTCCCCTAGCCCATTCAGTGCTCTACCTCCGGTACTGAACACACGACGCTGCACCTAAATGCATTTCGAGGAGAACCAGCTATCGCCAAGTTTGATTGGCCTTTCACCCCTATCCACAGCTCATCCCCGCCATTTTTAACTGACGTGGGTTCGGTCCTCCACGGAGTCTTACCTCCGCTTCAACCTGGCCATGGATAGATCACTTGGCTTCGGGTCTACAGCATGCGACTCTACGCCCTATTCAGACTCGCTTTCGCTCCGGCTCCCCATCACTGGTTAACCTTGCCACACACCGTAACTCGCAGGCTCATTCTTCAAAAGGCACGCCATCGCGGCCACACCGAAGTGTGACGACGCTCTGACTGTTTGTAAACCAACGGTTTCAGGTACTATTTCACTCCCCTCCCGGGGTACTTTTCACCTTTCCCTCACGGTACTGGTTCACTATCGGTCGCCAAGGAATACTTAGACTTATGGGGTGGTCCCCACAGATTCACGCCGGCTTTCACGGTTCCGGCGTTACTTGGGATGACAGGCGACTAGTACGTACATTTCGGATACGGGGCTGTTACCCACTCTGGCCGACCCTTTCCTGAGTCGTTCTCCTATGCAGCACTTGTAAGTCGTGACACATCTGATGCTGTGTCTCCTGGTCCCACTACCCCGCACCAGCAACGCCATCAGGCTTGACACTGGCACGGTTTGGTCTCTACCCTTTTCGCTCGCCGCTACTCAGGGTGTCGCGGTTGCTTTCCTTTCCTCGGGGTACTGAGATGTTTCAATTCCCCCGGTTCCCTCCTACTGCCCTATGTGTTCAGGCAGCGGTAACACTCCATGACGAGTGCTGGGTTTCCCCATTCGGACATCTGCGGATCGAGGCCTAGTAGACGGCTCCCCGCAGCTTTTCGCAGTCACTCACGTCCTTCATCGGTTCTTGGCGCCAAGGCATCCACCGTTGGCTCTTATTAGCTTGGAAAGAACAAGTTATCTCGTTCATTGAAGCGACCCGAAGGTCGCTTCGAAAAGATGCTCGTGCTTGCTCTGCAGTTCTCAAGGAGCCACCGAACAGCGGTGCGGCGTACATCTCGAGAGACGCACACAGCTCAACGCTGGGGTGTGAGGGAACAACTCCCTCAAAACGGAAGAGAAGACGGTGACCACCGAGGCACGTGTCAATGAGAGGGACCGAATCCCTGCGACCATTGATCGTTGCGACGACAGTCCACCAGTGCACCAACAGGTGTGTCTCGCACCCGGATCGAACAAATGTCGATCATCGAGTGGAGAGGCACTCCTTAGAAAGGAGGTGATCCAGCCGCACCTTCCGGTACGGCTACCTTGTTACGACTTCACCCCAATCACCGACCCCACCTTCGACGGCTCCTTCCCTTACGGGTTAGGCCACCGGCTTCGGGTGTTGCCGACTTTCGTGGTGTGACGGGCGGTGTGTACAAGGCCCGGGAACGTATTCACCCTGGCGTGCTGATCCAGGATTACTAGCAACTCCGGCTTCATGGAGTCGAGTTGCAGACTCCAATCCGAACTGAGACCGGCTTTGTGGGATTCGCTCACCCTCGCGGGATTGCAGCCCTCTGTACCGGCCATTGTAGCGTGTTTGCAGCCCTGGGCATAAGGGGCATGATGACTTGACGTCATCCCCACCTTCCTCCGAGTTGACCCCGGCAGTCTCCTACGAGTCCCCACCATTACGTGCTGGCAACATAGGATAAGGGTTGCGCTCGTTGCGGGACTTAACCCAACATCTCACGACACGAGCTGACGACAGCCATGCACCACCTGTGTACCGCCCCGAAGGACACCCTATCTCTAGAGCTTTTCGGTACATGTCAAACCCAGGTAAGGTTCTTCGCGTTGCATCGAATTAAGCAACACGCTCCGCTGCTTGTGCGGGCCCCCGTCAATTCCTTTGAGTTTTAGTCTTGCGACCGTACTCCCCAGGCGGGGCACTTAATGCGTTAGCGACGGCGCGGATCTCGTTGGTTGAGACCCACACCTAGTGCCCAACGTTTACGGCATGGACTACCAGGGTATCTAATCCTGTTTGCTACCCATGCTTTCGCTCCTCAGCGTCAGTTACGGCCCAGAGCGGCGCCTTCGCCGCTGGTGTTCCTCATGATATCTGCGCATTTCACCGCTACACCATGAATTCCCCGCTCCCCTACCGCACTCTAGTCACAGCAGTATCGGATGGCCTCTCTGGGTTGAGCCCAGAGTTTTTACACCCGACTTACCGAACCGCCTACGAGCTCTTTACGCCCAATAAATCCGGATAACGCTTGGTGCCTACGTGTCACCGCGGCTGCTGGCACGTAGTTGGCCGCACCTTCTTCTGTAGGTACCGTCATTTTCTTCCCTACTGAAAGCGGTTTACAACCCTAGGGCCTTCATCCCGCACGCGGCGTTGCTGCATCAGGCTTTCGCCCATTGTGCAAGATTCCCCACTGCTGCCTCCCGTAGGAGTCTGGGCCGTGTCTCAGTCCCAGTGTGGCTGATCATCCTCTCAGACCAGCTACCCGTCGATGCCTTGGTGAGCCGTTACCTCTCCAACTAGCTGATAGGCCGCGAGACCCTCCCGATCCGATGAATCTTTCGTCACTCCGCCATGAAGCGGTGGGACGGCATCCGGTATTAGCAGTCGTTTCCAACTGTTATCCCAGAGATCGGGGCAGGTTTCTCACGTGTTACGCACCCGTTCGCCACTAGATCTTCCGGAGCAAGCTCCATGGACCTCGTTCGACTTGCATGTGTTAAGCACGCCGCCAGCGTTCATCCTGAGCCAGGATCAAACTCTCCAACAAAAACGTGGCCAGCCCTCCGACCCACCGAAGTGAGTGATTCGAGCCGGCAACGATAGTCAGCGAGCGCACCATCCGAGTCGGGAAAGACTCATGTGGACGATGCGTCCTTGCTGTTCGATCGACCCGAGGTACAAAGCTCGAGCCGACCATGTAACCGTGTTGCTGCCGTCAGGGTAGACGACAGCGAAATTGACAGACAGTTCCGAGTCCACCCGAGGGTGGGCGCGTACTGCCCGCACTGGCGTTCTGTCTTCTCTTCCGTTTTCAAGGAGCCGAAGCTCAGGCACGCACCATTGACCGAGGGATCTCCGTTGCCCGAATTTCGGGCGGGTTTCCGGCGGTCGGCGTTGGTGCCGAGTGGCCTTTCCGGAGGGTTGAACCGCTCCGTGAGGCGGATATGAAAGATAGCAGCTCCAGTAGCGGATGCAACCTGCCTCACGAAGAAATTTCGACGAGGTGGTGCGACTTCTTGCCCTTGCGCAGCAAGAGGTACTTCCCGTGGAGCAGTTCGAGGTCTGTGAGCTGGGAGTTTTCGTCGAGCTGCGCTCCGTTGGCGTAGAACGAGCGCTGCGAGAGAGATCGGCGCGCGTCGCCGTTCGACGAGGCGAGTCCACACGTGACGAACACGGCGATCGCATCCTCGAGTTCGGACGCCGCCATGGTCGAGGTCGGGATCTCGGCCGCCAGCGTCGTGAAGGCGGCCTGCGACGCCGTGGTCGGATCACCGCTGAAGAGCAGGTCGGCCGCTTCGGCTGCGGCGACGGCGGCCGGGGCACCGTGTACCAGGGCCGTCATCTCGTCGGCGAGGGCACGCTGCGCGAAACGCAGGTGCGGGGCTTCGTCGTGCTCGGCCATGACGTCACGGATCTGCTCGATCGGCTGCAGCGAGAAGGTGAGCAACTGCGCACCGACCTCGTCGTCGGGCGTCTGGATCCAGTGCTGACGGAACTGGTACGGGCTGGTCTTGGCCGCATCGAGCCAGACCCGGGCGCCGGTCGTCTTGCCCAGCTTCGATCCATCGGACGCGAGTTGCAGCGGCCACGAGAAGGCGTGGACGTGCTGGCCGCGCTTGCGACGGATCAGGTCGACGCCGGCGATGATGTTGCCCCACTGGTCCGACCCGCCGATCTGGATCACGCATCCCAGATTGTCGTGCAGCCACAGGTAGTCGTTGGCCTGCAGGAGCATGTAGCTGAACTCGGTGAACGAGATGCCGTGCTCGGAGTTCACCCGCAGTTTGATGCTCTCACGGGCCAGCATCTGGTTCACGGTGACGTGCTTGCCGACGTCTCGGAGGAACTCGAGGATCGTGATGGGCTGGGTCCAGTCTCGGTTGTCGACGAGTTCACCCTGTCCCGTGCCGATGTCGACGATCCGGCCGAGCTGTTCCTTGATCGCCGCGACGTTGTGGTTCAACGTGTCGTCGTCGAGCAGGTTGCGCTCGTCGGATCGGCCACTCGGGTCTCCGACCATCCCGGTCGCGCCGCCGGCCAGGGCGATCGGTCGATGCCCGGCGTCCTGGAAGCGTCGCAGCATGACGAGGCCGATCAGGTTGCCGACGTGGAGACTGTCGGCGGTCGGGTCGCAGCCGTAGTAGATCGCCACCGGGCCACCGGCGACGGCGTCACGCAGCGCGTCACGGTCGGTGGAGTCGTGGATGAGGTTTCGAGCCTCGAGTTCGGCGATGAGATCGGTGCCAGCCATACGGCACGCAAGGGTACTGTCGGCCCGTGCCTCACCAGGTGGACGATTCGAGCCTCGATGCCGAGATGGCAGCGCACTTCGCTGCATCTGCGACGACCTCGCTCCCCCGGGCCCCGCTGTATGCGGCGTTGTCGGCCGGCATCTCCCGCGATCCCGATCTCTACCGGCTGCTGCTCCACGCGCCCCCCACCCAGCGACTCCCCGTCCTGCTGTTCGCATGCGTGCACGACCTGCTGCTCGACGACCCGCACCAGGAGCTGGCGAGCTGGTATCCGAACCTCTCCTCGTCGCCTCGCGCGCCCGGCGACAGGTCGCTGATGCCGACGTTCAAACGCTTCGTCCAGTCCCACGCCGATCGCCTGCGGACCCTCCTGGCGACCCGAACGACGCAGACGAACGAGGTCGGACGCTGTGCGATCTTCCTGCCGGCGCTCGGCCTCCTCGCCGACGAGGTCGGCCCCCTCGGCCTGCTCGACGTGGGGGCCAGCGGTGGGTTGAACCTGCTGTTCGACCGGTACGAGTACCGCTACGAGACGCAGGATGGTGTCGTGACGACGGTAGGAGCGCCGTCGTCGGTCGTGCTCGAGATCGCCACCAGGGGTCCGATTCCCGTTCCGTCAGCGCTGCCCGTGGTCGCCGCACGGTGCGGCATCGATCAGCGTCCGATCGACGTGACCGACGACGACGAGGCGCACTGGCTGGAGGCGTGCGTGTGGCCCGACCAACCCGCACGCTTCCATCGGCTGGTGGCAGCGATCGAGATCGCCCGTCGGTCTCCACCGGAGCTGCTCGCCGGTGGAGCAGTCGCCTCGCTTGGCTGCAGCCGTGGAGCGCGTCGGTGCGTCTGCGCATCCGGTCGTCACGAACTCGTGGGTCCTGAACTACCTCACCGCCGCCGAGCGCATCGCCTATCTCGCCGAGCTCGACCGGATCGGCGCCGAGCGCGATCTCTCGTGGATCTACGTCGAAGCGCCGGCGCTCATCCCCGAACTGCCCAACGGCCCCGACGCGAAGGACCCCCACCGCACGGTGCTCTCGATGGCGCGATGGCGCGGTGGGCGGCGCACCGTGGAGCATCTGGCCACCTGCCATCCGCACGGCTTCTGGATCCACTGGCGCTGACCCCGCCGACACCCGTTCTCGTGAACAGGTGCGCGGTCAGGGCGCGCGGTTGTTCACGAGAACGGGGTGCGGAAGCGCCAGGGGGCGTCGACGGCCTTGGTGATGCCGATGCGGGGGCCGACGATCGGGTCCGGTGGCGGCGTTCCGTCGGACGACGACTGCCGATCGGCGACGCCGCGTCGGTGACCGCGGTGCCGTCGTCGGCGAGGGTGATGCCGAGCGCCTCGCAGAGCTTGCCGGGACCATCGGCGAGATGCCGGTCGGGGCGTCCGACGCGTCGGGCTCGGATCACATCGAGCCCTTCGACCGGAACCACGGCACGGAGCAGCACCGCCTGGCCGTCGCCGTCGACGCCGGTCACCACGTTGGCGCAGCAGTGGATGCCGTAGCTCAGGTACACGTACAGCCGCCCTGGAGGGCCGAACATCACCGCGTTACGAGCGGTCGGGCCGTTGAACGAGTGGCTCGCCGGGTCGGTGCGGATGTAGGCCTCGGTCTCGACGATGCGGCCACTGACCGTCACTCCGGCGCGCCGGACCGTCAGCAGCTTGCCGAGAAGGTCCGGCGCAACGACTCGGGCATCGCGGGCGAACCACGCAGGCGTGAGGTTCAGAGACCCAGCCGCTCCGCGTCACGGGCCATCATCGCCCTGTACGACTCGACCTGAACCGGCAACGCCTCCGGACCGGCGGCGCCGCGAGATGTGCGCATCCGGACCCCGACGCCGGGGCCGACGAGGGCAGCCGCATCGGGTCCGAGCAACGGATCGGCAGCGACGAGATCCCGCAGCGATCCCTCGCCGGCCAGGGTCGCTCGGACGTGGGCGCCGACGATGGCATGCGCCTCACGAAACGGCGTGCCCGCGCGAACGAGGTACTCGGCGAGATCGGTCGCTGCCGTGGTCTCCTCGTCGGCCGCGGCCTGCATCCTCTCCGGGACGAACGTCGCAGTGGCGATCATGCCGGTGAGTGCGGCCACGGCGAGCGTCACCTGCTCGACCGAGTCGAACAGCGGCTCCTTGTCCTCCTGGAGGTCACGGTTGTATGCCAGCGGGAGGCCCTTGAGCGTGGCCAGGAGCCCGGTCAGGTTGCCGATGAGACGGCCGCTCTTGCCTCGGGCCAACTCCGCGATGTCGGGGTTCTTCTTCTGCGGCAACATCGACGAGCCGGTCGCGTACCCGTCGTCGAGCTTGGCGAAGCCGAACTCGCCCGAGGTCCACAGCACCCACTCCTCGCCGATGCGCGACAGGTGGATGCCGACGAGCGCCAGGTCGAACACCGCCTCGGCGACGAAATCACGATCGCTGACCGCGTCGAGGCTGTTGTCGAACACCCCGGCGAAGCCCAGGTCGGCAGCGTTGCCCACGGGGTCGATCGGCAGCGACGACCCGGCGAGCGCGCCGGCGCCGAGCGGCGACACGTCGAGGCGCTCACGGGTGGCCAACAGGCGGTCGACGTCGCGCGCCAGCGCCCAACCGTGCGCGAGCAGATGGTGCGCCAGCAGCACCGGCTGGGCGCGCTGCAGATGCGTGTAGCCCGGCAGATAGACGTCGCCGGCGGCCTCGGCGCGCTGCAGCAGGACGGTCTGGAAGTCGTGGATCGACCGGGCGACGGCGAGCAGCTCCCGTTTGCACCACAGGCGCAGGTCGGTCGCCACCTGGTCGTTGCGGCTGCGCGCGGTGTGGAGCTTTCCGCCCGCCGGCCCGGCGATCTCGGTGACACGCCGCTCGACAGCCGTGTGGATGTCTTCGTCACTCTCCACGAAGACGAAGGAGTCCGACTCCATCTCAGCGGCGACCTGCATCGAGCGCGTCGAGGATGGAATCACGCTCGGCCGCAGTGAGCAGACCGACACGTTCCAGCCCGCGCACGTGAGCTGCAGACCCCGCGACGTCGTCGCGCCACATCGTGCGATCGAACGGCAGGCTCACGGTGTAGGCCATCAGCGCCTCGGCCGGCCCGCCGGCGAAGCGGCCGTGCCAGAGGGTCTTGCCGCCGTCGTGTGCTGCTGTCGTGTGCGTCGCCGTGCTGTTCGGTCATGTCACTCCAGTCCTGCGAGATCGCGGAGATGCGACGCGAGCGGGGCGCCATCGGTCGATGCCGACACGCACATCAAGGTGTCGTCGCCGGCGACCGTCCCGAGCAGACCGTCCACCCGGCTGCGATCGAGCGCCGATGCCACCACGTGGGCGCAACCGGGCGGCGTCCGCAGGATCACGATGTTGCCGGAACAGGCGACGTCGGCCACCCACTCCCCCATCACACGGCGCAGTTGGTCGACCGGAGCGAGCCGATCGGGCGCGAACTCGGGGATTGCGTACACGGTGTTGCCGCTCGGTACGCGTACCTTGATCGCTCCGATGTCGTCGAGGTCGCGAGACACCGTGGCCTGCGTTGCGTCGATGCCGTGCTCGGCCAGCAACTCGATCAGCTGCGGTTGGCTCGTGACCTCGTGTTCGCCGATCAGTCGGCTGATCGTGGCCTGTCGTTGCACTTTGCTCATCGGTGTCCCCGACTCATCTGTTCACTCCGGATCCTGTGGCGTCGGATGGGCTCGCACACCGAAGAGGAACGCCATGGCGCCCCGAGCGGCGTGCAGGCGGTTGTGACCCTGCTGGAAGACCACCGACTGCGGGCCGTCGATCACGTCGGCAGCCACCTCGATGCCGCGATAGGCCGGCAGGCAGTGCATGAACACCGCCTGCGAGTCGGCCAGCGCCATCATCGGGGCGTCGACCATGTAGCCCTCGAACTGTTGGAGGCGTTGCTGCTTCTCGGCTTCCTGCCCCATCGACACCCAGGTGTCGGTGTGCACCGCATGGGCGCCTTCCACGGCCTCGGCCGGGCGGGTCGACTGCTCGACCGACGCGGCTCCGAGCAGGCTGAACCGTTCCAGTTCGACGAGAGGAGCGTCGAAACCGTGCGGGCACGCGAAGCGGATGTGCATGCCGAGCATCGCGGAGATCTCCGCCAGCGAGCGCGGCGACGTTGTTGAAGTCGCCCACATAGGCAACGGTCTTGCCCGCCAGTTCGCCGAGGTGCTGCTGCATCGTGAGCGCATCGGCGAAGGCCTGCAACGGGTGCGAATGATCGGAGAGCATGTTGACGACCGGCACGTCGACGACCGCCGCCATTCGAGTGACGGTCAGGTGATCGAAGACCCGGGCGGCGATGAGTGCGTGGTAGCCCTCCATGATCCGGGCGACGTCCTCGACGGGCTCGCGGGTGTCGAAGCCGACCTCCTCGCCGCGTGTGTACACCGGGTGTCCGCCGAGTTGCCTGACCGCGATCTCCATCGAGTGACGGGTTCGATTCGAGGGCTTCTCGAAGATCAGCGCGACTCCCTCGTCGGCGAGCGGGCGATCGAGCGAATCGATGGGCTGCTGCGCCAGGGCGAGGATCTCACGGACCTCGTGCGGGGTGAAGTCGGTCACGTCGAGCAGATGGCGGGTCATGTCGTCGCTCCGTTCGCGGCGAGCGAGCCGGCGATCAGGGCGACCGCTTCGTCGATCTCGGCGTCGGTGACGGTGATGGGCGGGACGAGTCGCAAGCGTGGTCGCCGTGACGGCGTTGACGATCAACCCGCGGTCGAGCAGATCCGTGTACACCACCTTGGCGTCGATTCCCGGGGCCAGCTCGACACCGAGCATCAGTCCCCGCCCGCGGACATCGATGACCCCGGGCACGGCACGCAGGCCGTCGACGATCCGCTGACCCTGCCGGCGCGCCACGGCCGGCGCATCCATGCGCTGCATCTCGTCGATCACCGCATTGACGGCAGCCGTGGCGATCGCCGTACCGGAATACGTGCTCCCGTGGTCACCTGGTTGGAAGACCGCTGCCACGTCGGCGCGGGCCCAGCACGCGCCGACCGGCATGCCGTTGCCCATCGCCTTCGCGAGCGTCACCACGTCAGGGCTCACACCGGCGTGCTCGAAGCCGAACCACCGGCCGGTGCGGGCGAAGCCGGTCTGGATCTCGTCGACCATCATCAGCGCACCGGTCTCGTCGCAGATCTGGCGGATGCCCTGCAGGTACTCCGTGGTGGCAGGGTGGACGCCGCCCTCCCCCAGAATCGGCTCGATCAGGACCGCCGCCACCGAGCCATCGACCGCCTGGCGCATCGCGTCGAGGTCGTCCCATGCAACGTGTCGGAAGCCCTCGGGCATCGGCGCGAAGGGCTCGTGCTTGGCCGGCTGACCCGTCGCGGCGAGCGTCGCGAGCGTGCGGCCGTGGAAGCTGCCGAGCGCGCTCACGATGGTGTGGCGTCCACGGCCACCGTGCTTGCGGGCGAGCTTGATGGCGCATTCGTTCGACTCGGCGCCGGAGTTCGTGAAGAAGATCTGACCACGGTGGCCGGTCGCCTGGAGCAGCAGGTCGTTGATCTTCACCGCCGCTTCGGTCGCGACCGGGTTGGCGAAGAAGTTCGACACGTGCAGAAGTTGGTCGAGCTGATCGCCGACCGCCTCGGCGACGGCCGGATTGGAATGGCCGAGCGACACGACGGCGATCCCGGCGAGGAAGTCGAGGTACCGCTTGCCGTCGGAGTCCCACAGCTCGGTGCCGCGCCCTCGCTCGAACATGATCGCGGGCGGGCCGAAGACCGGCATGAACGGGCAGTTCGCCATCGGCGCATGTTCGAAGGCGTGGGAGTTCATTCGGAGTCGTCCTCTCGTTGGTGCATGATCATGGTGCCGATGCCGGCATCGGTGAAGATCTCGAGCAGCAGCACGTGGGCGATGCGGCCGTCGAGGATGTGGGCGCGGTGCACACCGTTGCGCACGGCGTGGGTGCAGCTGGCGACCTTCGGAATCATGCCGCCGGCGATCGCGCCGTCGGCGACGAGTTGATCGAGTTCGTCGGCGGTCACCTGGCGGATCAGGCTGGCTGCGTCGGCGACATCGCGCCGGAGGCCCTCGATGTCGGTGAGATACACGAGCTTCTCGGCGCCGATCGCCTCGGCGATCGCGCCGGCGACCGTGTCGGCGTTGATGTTGTAGGCCTGACCGGTCGCGTCGCTGCCGATGGTGGCGATCACGGGGATGAACTCGTCGTCGATGAGGCCGTGGATCACCTCGGGGTTGATCTCGGTGACGTCGCCGACGAAGCCGAGCCTGGGGTCGCGGGCGGTGGCGCGGATGAGACCCGCATCCACGCCGCTGATGCCCACGGCGAATCGCCCGTGCACGTTGATCGCAGCGACGAGCTGCGGGTTCACCTGACCCTTGAGCACCATGCGGGCGATGTCGACCGTCTCGGCGTCGGTCACCCGGAGACCGTCGACGAATTCGGGCTTCTTTCCGAGACGCTCCATCAACTCGGAGATCTGCGGTCCGCCACCGTGCACGACGATGGGGCGCATGCCGACCAATCGCATCAGGACGATGTCCTCGGCGAACAGGCTCAACGCGTCGTGGTCGGACGTTCCGGCGAGCGCGTTGCCGCCGTACTTCACCACGACGGTCTTGCCGGCGAACCGACGGATGTACGGCAGTGCCTCGACGAGGACCGATGCCTTGAGCGACGCTGCTTCGGTCACGGTGTTCCCATCATGGTGCGAGTCCGATCGTGGAGAGCCCGGCGGTCTCGTCGATGCCGAGGGCGACATTGGCCGCCTGCACGGCGCCGCCGGAGGCGCCCTTGGTGAGGTTGTCGATGGCGCACATCGCGATCACCGTGTTGGTCCGCTCGTCCCAGCGGGCCGACACGTGGGCGGCGTTCGAGCCGAGGACCGACTTGGTGGCCGGTGGGGCCTCCAGCACGCCGACGAAGGGCTCGTCGGCGTAGAAGGACCGCAGGGCGTCGATCACGGCGGCGTCGCTGCATCCGGGCGCACCCGACGCCGCACACGTTGCGAGCAGGCCGCGGCTCATCGGGACGAGATGCGGCGTGAAGATGAGACTGGGCGCCGATCTCCTGTTCCATCTCGGGTGTGTGTCGGTGCGACAGCAGGCCGTACGGGACGGCGTTGGAGTCGATGTTGGTGAACACGTTGGTGTCGGTTGGCGCACGGCCGGCGCCGGTGATGCCCGTGAGCGTGTTGACCACGACCCCGGTCGTCTCGATCAGGCCGGCCTCGACGAGTGGTCGCAGCGCGAGCGTGGCGGCGGTGACGTGGCAGCCGGGTGTCGCGATGAGCCGGGCGCCCTTCAGATCGTTGCGATGCAGTTCGGGCAATCCGAACACGGCCTCCGCCAGCAGGTCGAGTTGCGTGTGCTCGAAGCCGTAGAACGTCGGGTAGGCGGTCGGATCCTTGAGCCGGAACGCCGCCGACAGGTCGACGACACAGCCGACGCTGCCCACCAGTGACGGTGCGAGATCCATCGATGCGCCGTGTGGGAGACCCAGGAAGACCAGGTCGAGCCCGATCACGTCGGCGGGATCGAACTCACTGAACACGAGGTCGGGATACGCGACTTCGAGCGACGGATACACGTCGGCGGCGCGCCGTCCGGCCATCGAGTCGCCGGTCGCCACCTTCACGTCGAAGTCGGGATGCTGGGCGGCGAGTCGCAGCAGCTCGGCGCCCGTGTATCCCGACGCCCCCACGATGCCCACTGCAATGCTGGCTCCCGACATCTGCATGAACATACACATCTACGCATGATCATGCAACCTCGCTCGCCTGTCAACCCACCAGGGCACAGCTGCGAGTTCTGGCCGCGCGTCTGGACGCCCCAGTGGGGCAGACTGTGAGGATGATTCCGGGTTCACCTCCGACGAAGGGACGGCTCCTGGTGGCCACGCCCCCGCTCGAGGACGCGAACTTCGATCGGACGGTGATCTTCATGCTCGAACACCACGACGACGGTGCCATCGGCGTGGTCATCAACCGGCCGAGCTACGAGGCGCTCGACGAACCCCTCGATCGATGGATCGATCTGCAGTCGGCGCCATCGTCGGTGTTCAGCGGCGGGCCCGTCGAGGAGAGCGCGCTGATCGCCCTCGCGGAGACCACGACGCCACTGCACGACAACGGCGAGTACCTCTCCCCCATCGTCGGCACGATCGCCTCGGCCGACCTGACAGCCGATCCGGCCCTCGTGGCAGCCGAGGTCAAGGGTGTGCGGGTGTTCCGCGGGTATGCAGGCTGGGGGCCCGGCCAGCTCGAGGGCGAGATCGAGGCCGGCGCGTGGCTCGTCCTCGATTCCGAGCCGGGCGACGTGTTCTGCGATGACCCCGACGAATTGTGGCGGACGGTGCTGCGGCGTCAACCGGGTCGCCTCGCATGGCTCGCCAATGCCCCGGACGACCTCAGCTCCAACTGAACACTGGACGTCATGACCGACCGGCTGCAACGATGACTTCGATGTCGAACCGGAACGACGCTCACACACGCCTGCTCGATGAGCGGGCTCGCCTCCAACGACAGTTCGACGAGCTCGACAGCGAGCGACTCGGGGGCGGCCCGATCGACATGCTCGGCGGCGATGCCGGCGCCGACACCGCTGCTGCGAACGCCGAACTGAGTCTTCGCTCCGATCTCGAGCACTCGATCGCCGAGATCGATGCCGCCCTCGGACGAATCGAGAACGGCACCTACGGCATCGACGAAGAGACCGGCGAGCCGATCGACCCCGCCAGGCTCGAGGCCATCCCGACGGCTCGCACCAACGTTGGCTGAACGAACGGCCACGGTCCAACGCAGCGGCGTATCGTGTTCACGTTCCGGCGCCTGACACGACGGGACTTTCCACTCATCGCGCGCTGGCTCGCCGAGCCACACGTCGCCGAATGGTGGAACCACGAGTACACGCTCGACGCTCTCGAAGCGGACTTCGGCGAGGCGATCGATGGCTCGGAACCAGCTGAGGACTTCATCGCGATGCTCGACGCGCGAGCCGATCGGCGTGGTGCAGTACTGCCACTTCGTCGACTATCCGGACTATCTCGCGGAGATGGAACCGGTGTACCCGGTTGCCGACGGCGCCTCCACGATCGACTACCTGATCGGCGACCCCGCATGCGTGCGTCGGGGCATCGGCAGCCGCATGATTGCGGAGTTCACCGAGTTCGTCTGGGGGCGTGATCCATGGGCCACCCACATCGTCGTTCCGGTGAATTCGAGCAACCAGGCCTCCTGGCGGGCACTGCTGCGGGCCGGGTTCCGACTCGAAGCGCGAGGTGAACTCGAACCGGACAATCCGGCGCACGATCCGCTCCACGAAATCCTGCGCATCGACCGTCCCACTTGAGCCGACGACTCGAACGGGGCGTACGGTCGCGGCATGGCCGACACGACGACAGGACCCGACTGGGCGCGCCCGATCGTGCACTTCGAGATCCTCGCCCGGGATTCGGACGTCCAGCGAACGTTCTATTCGACGCTCTTCAACTGGCCGATCGGTGACGGTCCGATCATGAACATCCCGAGTGGGTTGGGTGGGCCGGAGCCAGGCCCGGCGGGCCACATCCGCCGCAGTGACCGTGGCGGCTTCGCGCTCTACATCCAGGTTCGCGACATCAGCGAATCACTCGAGCGAGTACCGACGCTCGGCGGGACCGTGGTCTCGCAGCCGTTCGACGTGCCCGCAGGTCCGACGATCGCTGCGATCGAGGACCCCGAGGGCAATCCCCTGGTGCTGGTCCAGCAGTAAGTCAATCGACCCCGTCGTACCGCTCGACGGCGAGGCTCTCGATGTCGACGAGTGACATGAACTCGGCGCCGAGCGGGGATGCGTCGAACGCGGCCTGCGCCGCAACCGCTGCGTCGACGCTCGCCCAGACCTGGAGCACGAGCCATCGGTCGTTGCGGCGACCGAGGGTGCGCCGAAGAAGCCCGGCCTGCTGATAGGCGAACTCGACCTGCACACGCCGGTCGACGTCGCGAAACGCCGTTTCGTCGGTGCTGCCGGCGAGTCGAAATGTCGAGATCTCGATCACGTCGGGCACGCTACGGTCCGGCGATGGACGACTGGTGGATCGAGCCGATGCGTCGGGCCTTCGAGGGACGTTCGGTGGTGCTCGCCGGAGCCATGGCTGCCTCGTGGCCCGATTACATCGACGTGCTGCGATCGGTCGGCGTCGGAAAGCTGCTGGTGGTCGCCACCGAGGGACGCGGAGCCGGACCGCAACCCGACGTGCCGACCATCATTGTCCAGCCGCCCGACGGCTTGCCGGAGATGGAACGAATCCACCTCGCCGACCGCACGCTCGCCGATCCGACTCCGGAGATGATCGATGCCATCGAGCGCTTCGACCCTCACCGCGAGGCACTCGTGGTCGGCACCTTCCTCGCCACCGCCTCCGAGCTGGCGGGTCGGCCCTTCGTCGCCCATCGCCGCCCGGAGTGGGTCGCGCTCGAGGACAAGGTCGTCGTCGATGCCTTCTGGGACCGTGCGGGAGTCGAGCGGCAGCCGTCGATCGTCGTCCCGAGGGACGAAGCCGCCGACGCGGCGCGGGCAATCGATCGTGGCGACGGCACGGTGTGGGCGGCCGATGCCCGCGATGGATTCCACGGTGGCGCGCACCAGACCTACTGGGTGAACGACGACCTCTCGCGTGATCGCGCGGAGCGCAACCTGCAGATGGTGTGCGACACGGTCAGGGTGATGCCGTTCCTCGAGGGCATTCCGTGTTCGATCCACGGCATCGTGCTGCCCGACGGTGTGGCCGTGTTGCGGCCGGTCGAGATGGTGACGCTGCGACGTGGCAGCGACTTCGTGTACGCCGGCTGTGCGACCTACTGGGATCCCGAACCGGCCGTTCGTGAGCAGATGCGTTCGATCGCCCGACAGGCCGGAGGCCGGCTCCGGCGCGACGTCGACTTCCGCGGTGCGTTCACCGTCGACGGTGTGGTCACCGCAGACGGGTTCTGGCCCACCGAGCTGAATCCCCGATTCGGCGCCGGCATCATGACGATCGCGAGGGGCACGGGCCTGCCGATGGTGCTCGTCAACGACCTGATCGTGGCCGGACACGACATCGGACGCTCGGCCGTGGAGCTCGAGGAGGACGTGCTGGTACACGGCGACACGCTTCGAGGTGGTGGCACGTGGATGGGGAGTCTCGACCACGACCTGGAGATGATCGGGCGGCCGGTCACCTACAGCGAGCGTGGATCGTGGTCGTGGGCGCAGGCCGGCGACCCGATCGACGGGAGAGTGACCGCAGGCGCCGGTTTCGTGCGTTGCCTGTACGACCAGGCGACCACGCCGACCGGTCCCTCGACCGGTGCCCGCGCGGCAGCGTTCTGGGAGTTCATCGACCGCGAGTGCTCGGTCGGCACCGGCGGCCTCACCCCCGCACGAAGTCGCGCCTGACCCTTGTCGAACGGTCAGGCGGTGAGGGCGGCGATGGCGTCGTCGACTCGCTCGACGGGGACCAACAGGTGATCGTGCTGGTACCCGGCGAGCACGTTGCAGGCGATGTTCTCGCGTGCGAGGCGTTCGCTGACCGCAGCGGTCAGGCCGACTGCTTCGAGGCTCGACTGGACGGTGAGCGTCAGCCAGGCGAGGTGCACGGTGGCGAGCTGACCCGCCCGCTCGGCGGCATCGACCGGCAGGACGATCGTCGTCAGCGGCCCTTCCTTGACCACGGCGTGCGCTGACGCGAGCAGGCCCGGTGTGGGCACCTCGACCGCGATGTAGGTGAACACGCCGGGCCGGCGCCTGACGGCGAGCGTCGAGAGCATGGCTTCGAGGTCGGTCTCGCCGGGTGCAGCCATGACTCCAGCTTCTCAGGTGTGTCCATTCGATGTGGCGCGGCCGGGTCGTCGCCGGCGCGTGAGCGGCGCGAGGATCGCCCTGCACTGCATTGCCCGTTTCGCGGCACCGCACTTTCCACTGCGAGGAGATCCACCGTGACCACTTCACCGTTGCTGCCCGGTCGGCTGGGAACCCCGAACCTCGAGATACGCGACGACCCGCGCGCCGACCCGCGGATGGTGGCTGCGATGGCGACGATCGGGCTCGACGTCACCCCGCCGCCGTCACCGGTCACCGCCGCGAGTCCGATCGCCGACATCCTGGAGAACTGCATGTTGGCCGAGGCCGGATTCCAGATGGCCTTCGGCATGGTGAACCAACCCTCGACGACGCCGGGTGTGTCGTCGACCGTCGAGACCATCACCGGTGCCGACGGCAACGACATCACGTTGTACATCCATCGCCCGGATGGGGCGGATGCGCCGCTCCCCTGCGTGCTCCACACCCACGGAGGCGGCATGGCAATTCTTCGGGCCGCAGATCCGAACTACGGGAGGTGGCGAGACGAACTCGCCGCCACCGGGCTCGTCGTGGTCGGCGTCGAGTTCCGCAACGCCGCCGGCGTGTTGGGGCCCCACCCGTTCCCCGCCGGGCTGAACGACTGCGCGAGCGCCGCGCAATGGGTGATCGAGAACCGGGAGGCCCTGGGGGTCTCGACGGTGATCATCTCCGGCGAATCCGGGGGTGGGAATCTGTCGATCGCGACTGCACTCAAGGCCAACCGAGAAGGTTGGATCGGTGGAATCGCCGGGGTGTATGCGCAGTGCCCGTACATCTCGGGGGCCTACGGAGATCCACCGGCCGAGCTCACCTCGCTGTTCGAGAACGACAAGTACTTCCTCGACGTCGAGAACATGGGCGCGATGGCCAAGACGTACGACCCGGACGGGACCAACGCGACCAACCCGCTCGCCTGGCCGATGCATGCCACGGCGACTGATCTGGTTGGTCTGCCGCCTCACGTCGTCTCGGTGAACCAGCTCGATCCGTTGCGCGACGAAGGACTCGTCTACTTCCGCAAGTTGCTCGACGCCGGCGTGAGCGCCGTGAGCCGTACGGTCAACGGCACGTGTCATGCCGGCGACTGCCTGTTCGCCGATGCGATGCCCGACGTGTTCGAGGCGACCATCCGCGACATCAAAGGGTTCGCCGACTCGCTCTGACTCGCGAGACGTGGTCCGAATGAGACGCGGGGTCTGACCCCGCTTGGCGTTCAGCTGCGGAGCTGGGCGCCGAGCTTGGTCGCCGCCGCTTCGACGCCGCGGCGGACCTCGGCGATGTCGGTGTCGGTGAGGTTGCGGTCGGCCGCCTGCAGACGCACCCGGTAGGCCAGCGATCGGGTGCCCGTCACCGCGCGTTCGCCGCGGTAGACGTCGAACAGCTCGACGTCGACGAGAAGGTTTCCGGCGCCCTGACGGACGGCCTTCTCGACCCGCTCCGCGGGGATGTCGTCGGGCACCACGAACGACAGGTCGAGGTCGCTCGACGGATACCGGCTGATGGGCCTCCACTGCGTTGGCTTCGGCTCGCGGTCGAGGATCTGGTCGAGATCCAGCTCGAGAATCGCCACTCGCTCGGTGACCTCGAAGGCCTCCAAGACCTCGGGAGCCACCTCGCCGACGGCCCCGAGCGGATCACGGCCGGCCTGAAGCGTCGCCGAACGGGTCGCATGCAGACCGGCGGGCACCTTCGACTGATCGAGCCTGGCGCCAGTTTCGAGCGCTGCAGCGAGCTCGCGCCAGACGGCCACCGCCGCAGGCGCGTCGCCACCAGCGAGCACGACGGTCAGTGCCTCGTACTCCCCCGGCAGTTCCCCCTCGGCCGGTGGATACACGTGACCGATCTCGAACAACGCCACGCCGGGACGTCGGTGTGACTCGTTGTACGCGACCGCCCGGAGCAGACCCGGTCGCAGCGATGTGCGCAACACGCTCTCCTCGGTCACCAGCGGGTTCGTGATTCGCAGCGACTCCGCGGGCAGGCCGGCCTTCTCCAGGGTGTCGGGCGCCAGGAACGGGTTGGGCATGGCCTCGGAGATGCCGAGCCCGAGCAGCACCTGGCGGGCGAGTCGACGGCGGCGTTGGCGAACGCTCAGTTCGCCGTGGACGACCGACTTGGGCACGGCTTTGCCGAGTCGGTCGTAGCCGTAGTGTCGGGCAACCTCCTCGATGACGTCGACCTCCTCGGTCGAGTCGAGCCGCCACGTGGGCAGGACGACCGAACGGGTGTCACCGGTGCCCGACACGGTGAAACCGATGGGATCGAGCAGCGGCGGGAGGTCGTCGGCGGACAGGTGGGTACCGAGGATCCGGTTCACCGCACCGACGCGGACGTCGACGACGCGACGCTCGGCTGGAAGGTGCTCCGACCGAGCATCGACGGCGCCGGCATGCACCACGATGCCCGGACACGTCTCCGCCAGCAGTTCGACGAAACGGGCGATGGCGGTCGGCATGCCGTACGGGTCGACGCCACGCTCGAATCGTGCCGACGCTTCGGAGCGCAGGTTCGTGCGGGTCACGGTCTGCCCGATGCCCGCGAGTGAGAACCACGCCATTTCGAGCGCCACCGTCGTCGTCGAGTCGTTGATCTCGGTGTGGAGGCCACCCATGATCCCGCCGACACCGATCGGGGCGTCGTTGGCGTCGCAGATGAACAGATCGGCAGCGGTGAAGGTCCGCTCCTCACCGTCGAGGGTCGTGAGTCGTTCGCCCTCGCGTGCCAGTCGGACGCGGAAGCCACCCCCGCCGAGCGTGTCCAGGTCGTAGGCATGGTTGGGCTGGTTGAGCTCCAGCATCACGTAGTTGCTGACGTCGACGACGTTGCTGATCGGGCGCATGCCCGCGGCGGTCAGGCGGCGAGCCATCCAGTCGGCCGACGGCTTGACCTCGATGCCGGAGATCACGGTGGAGGTGAAGCGGGCGCAACGGTCACCGTCGACGATCTCGACCGGAGCGACCCGTTCGTCACCCGTGACCGTCAGCGTCGGTGCCGGCGGACGGAATTCGACGCCCAGCTTGGCAGCGAGGTCGCGAGCGATTCCCACGTAGCCCCAGCAGTCGGGACGGTTGCGGGTGACGTCGGCATCGATCAGCGCGTCGAGTGTGATCCCGAGTGCCTCGCCGTACGGTCGGCCGAGCGGGACGTCGGACGGCAGGATGCGGATCCCGGAGTGGTCGTCGCCGAGGCCGAGTTCGCTCGCCGAACACAACATGCCCTCCGAGTCGATGCCGAGAATGCCGCGTCGCTCGATGGTCATGCCGTTGGGCATGGTGGTGCCGAGCGTCGCGAGCGGGACGACGTCGCCGACGGCCATGTTGAACGCACCGCACCACACGTGACGCTCGACGCCGTCGCCGGCGTCGACGTAGACGCGTTGGACCTTGGCCGCGTCGGGGTGCTGCACCAGGCGCAGCACTCGCGCCGTCACGACGCCCGGCACGGTCTCGCCCACGGTGGCGACCGAGTCGACTTCGAGGCCGAGCGAGGTCAAGGCGTCGGCGACCCGCTGCACGGCGACGGGGTCGGTCGGATCGCCGAAGTCGCCGTAGTCGTTGAGCCAGGACAGGAGGATCTTCACGAGAACTGCTCCATGAATCGGATGTCGTTGGTGTACATGTCGCGGATGTCTTCGACTCCGTGACGTTCCTTGGCCATGCGGTCGATGCCGAAGCCGAATGCGAATCCGCTCCACTCCTCGGGGTCGAGGCCGCCGGCGCGCAGCACGTTGGGGTGCACCATCCCGCAGCCTCCGAGCTCGATCCAGCTGCCGTCGGGGCGCTGGATGTCGAACTCCGCCGATGGTTCGGTGAACGGGAAGTAGCTCGGGCGGAGACGAGAGCTGAAGGCCGCGCCGAAGAAGGCCTTGGTGAACGCCTCGATCGTGCCGGCGAGGTCGGCCATCGTGATGTTGCGGTCGATCACCAGACCCTCGATCTGATGGAAGACCGGCATGTGGGTGGCGTCGGGCGTGTCGCGACGGAACACCCGGCCGGGAGCGACGATGTAGATCGGTGGCTCGGATTCGAGCATCGTGCGGATCTGCACCGGCGAGGTGTGAGTCCGCAACAGCGTCGTGCCGACCTTGCCGTCGGGCGTCACGTGGTCGACGAACAGGGTGTCGAACTCGCCTCGTGCCGGATGGCCTTCCCCCATGTTGAGTGCCTCGAAGTTGTGCCAGTCCGTCTCGACCTCCGGGCCTTCGGCGATCTGGAATCCGAGCCCGATGAACACGTCCTCGAGGCGTTCCCACGCCTGGGTGACGAGGTGAGCGTGGCCCCTGGTGGGCTTGCCGACGTATTCCGTCAGGTCGAGCCGCTCGGACTCGACTCGGGCAACGAGCGCTGCAGCTGCGAGCGCGGTGCGACGATCGTCGATCGCCGTCGAGACGGCGCCCATCGCGTCGTTGATCGCCTGGCCGGCGGCCTTCTTCTCGTCGATCGACTCGAGTTGACCGAGTCGCGTCTTCAGTTGGGCGAGGGCGCCCTTCTTGCCGAGCAACCTGCTGGTGAGCGCTGCGATGTCGTCGAGCGTGTCGGCGCCCTCGATGTCGGCAAGGGCCGCATCGCGGGCGGCGGTGATGTCAGTGAGCACGTGGACCTTTCAAGAACGTGAGCGTCGGGCAGTGGAGACCCCGGACGAACCTCAGGAAACGGCACAGGAGCAGATGGTCGTGTGGTCGATCCCCCGGTTCACCCGGGGCACGAAAATCGCTGCGACTGCGGCTGCACGGCAGCAGAGGTTATCCCTGTCGGGGCCCAACGTCCCTACCCGTTACGGTTCGCGTGCGTACACGATGTCGCTGACGCTCGTCGTACGTCCACGAGGAGGTACTCGCCATGTCCACCGTTCCACCGTCGACTCCACCACCGCCGCCGCCGCCCGGTGGATTCCCGCCGCCTCCCGGCGCATTCCCGCCCGAGGCGCCGTATCCGGCCCGTCTCACGATCGACTACCCCGAGCAACTGGACCGGGTGACGACTGCCTTTCGGATCGTCCTGATCATCCCGATCGGGATCGTCCTGAGCATCTTGACCAACAGCAGCACCAACACGTTCACGACCGAGAACGGCGACCTGGGTGACGACAGACGGGAACGAGCATCCTCGGCGCACTGTTCATGACGACGCTGCTGCTGATCCTGTTCCGTCAGCGATATCCGAAGTGGTGGTTCGACTTCGCCTTGGAGCTCAACCGGTTCTCGGCTCGGGTCGGCGCCTATCTCGCACTGCTGACCGACCAGTACCCGTCGACCGTCGAGGAGCAGACCGTGCACCTCGAGTTCGACTACCCCGACAACGTCGAACGCGACCTCAACCGGTGGCTTCCGCTCGTGAAGTGGTTCCTCGTCATCCCCCACTTCATCATCTTGTTCTTCCTCTTCATCGGCGCGTTCTTCGCCGTCGTCATCGCCTGGTTCGCGATCCTGTTCACCGGGCGGTACCCGAAGGGGCTCTTCGACTACGTCGTCGGGGTGGGCCGCTGGACGCTTCGGGTGTACGCCTACGCGTTCCTGCTCATCACCGATCGCTACCCGCCGTTCGCTCTCGACTGACTGTCCGATGACGATCCGCCTCGACCACACGATCGTTCCCGCCCGTGACGGAGAGGCGGCGGCCACGTGGTTCGCCGATCTGTTCGGCTTGCCCGCGCCGTCTCGCTTCAGCGTGTTCTGGCAGGTGACAACCGGCAACGGCGTCGACCTGGACTTCGACACGTACGGCGTCGATGGAACATTCACCAGCGGGCACTACGCCTTTCTGGTCGACGAGGACGAGTTCGACGCCATCTTCGAGCGAGTACGAGCGAGCGGGATCGACTACTGGGCGGACCCGGGCCGCAGGGAGGCCGGCAACATCAACCGCCACGACGGCGGACGCGGCGTGTACTTCCCGAGTCCCGACGACCACCTGTTCGAGATCATCACGGTCCCGTACGGAGGCGTCGGCACGAAGTGATCAGTCGGCCGGCGTGCCCTGATGGAGCGCGAGCAGCCACTTGCCGCGCCCCCGACGCCAGAGTGACGAACGCAGTGCCGTTCCTCTGGGCTCGACCGATCGGTACGTGACCAACGCGGCGTCCCGGCCGACGGATCGGACGGTCATGTCGACGAGGGTCGCCTCGATCGACCCGACCGGGAGATCGAGGATGTCGGCGCGGGTGTACGAGCGGCCCGAGTAGCCGAACTCGGTGAAGTCGTCGGTCGAGGTGGTCGTCCATCCATGCTCGATCGCCGCGAGTGGCGTCGTCCCACATTGCCCGTTCGAGCGCCGTGAGGGTTTCGACCGTGTCGGCGCCGAGTGCACCGTCGACCGTGGCAGGTGGCACGGGTGTGGCGACGCGTAGACGGTTCCCGTCGACGTCGACCAGTCTGACCTCGCGCCCCCACGGCGCCTCCTCGACATCGGTCTCGAAAGCGGACGCGACCGCATCGACGTCGTCGACCCAGAGGTACACCAGCCCGTGAGGCCGAGCATCGCCTGCATGTTCGGACAGGTGGATCTGCGCACCCTCGCGACGCAAACCGACGTACGCAGGCAGATGTGGCTCGAAGCGGTGTTCGAACTCGACTCGAAAGCCGAGAAGTGAATACCAGTCGGCAGCGGCGGCTGCGTCCACCACGTGCAGGATCGGAACGACGTCCGTCGTCATCGTGGCACCCGCTCTGGGAGTTGTGTCGTCTCCATTTCCCGAGTCTGACCCACCTCGCGGCCCTTCGCCAGCGGACCTACGATCTTCGGGATGCCAACGCTCGTGCTCCTGAACGGCCCGCCGGCGTCGGGGAAGTCCACGATTGCCCTGCGCCTCGTCGCCGACAGACCGCTGGCGCTGAATCTCGACATCGACGTCGTCCGCGGACTGCTCGGGGCATGGTTGGAGCACCCGAGTGAAGCCGGTCGCTCGGCCCGCGCTGGCGATCTCGATGGCTCATACCCATCTGAGCGCCGGCCACGACGTCGTGCTCCCTCAGTTTCACCGAGCTCCTCGACCTGCGTCCGGCAGCGCGCCGGATCTCCGTCGTGCGCGGCGACGTCGACCACACCTTCCAGCAGGTCGTCCGAGCGCTCGACGTCTGACGGTCCTCGGCGCCGTGAGCGTCGTGGTGCACACTTGCTCGTGTCCACGGCCCTTGCGCTCGCAGCGACTGGTCGCTGGCACGGCGGCGATCGTCTGGGGTGCCGAGACCTTCGCCGAACACCTCGCCGACGCGTCGAAGCGTCTCGGAGTGACCGCATTCGCACTGGCGCTCCTGCTCGCCGGCGCCGAACCGGAGGAGCTGGCGACCGTCGTGACAGCGTCCGCACGAGGGGTCGATGGCGTCGCCTTCGGTGACGTCATCGGCGCCAACGCTGCAATCGTCACGGTAGCGCTCGGAGTCGGAGCCCTCGTCGCTGCGCTTCCGTTCGGACGGACCATCCGTCGCTACGCGCTGGGTGGTCTGGTGTCGGGTGCGATTGCCGCGACGATGATGTGGGACGGACAGATCGGTCGAGCCGGCGGGGCGGTTCTGGTCGTCGGCTACATCGTCTTCGTCGCATCGATCTGGTTGCTCGAACGTCGACCTCCGTCGCTGGGCGAAGCGGGAGAACTCGATGAGGTGGTCGACCCGCAGGGACGGGTGGGGCGCGATCTGGTGATGGTGGTCGTCGGCCTCGCCGCGCTGACGATCGGATCGATCGTGCTCGTGGAAGCGGTGCGTCGGATCACGAACGTCGAGGAGACGCAGACACGGCTTGGGCTCACCGTCGTCGGCTTCGCGACCGCCTTCGAACTCGTGGTGCTGGCCTGGTCGTCGAGCAGACATGGTGTCACCGAGGCCGTCGTCGCCGGTGTGATCGGGTCGTATGCCTACAACATGACCATGAGCCTCGGGGTCGGGGCGCTCGTCGCTCCCATCGAGATCCGCGATGCAGCGTTGCTCCACGGTCCGCTCATTGCGATGCTCGTGCTGATGCTGGTCGCCATCGTGCTCGGGTCGCGACGCGGTGTGCTGTCACGACGCGATGGGGCCGTGCTGATCGGCTGTTATCCGATCTTCCTGGTGCTCACGATTCTCTGACGCAGCGCCGCCGGTCCCGCGAACTCTGTGACATCCCCTTGTCATGATTGGGGAATGAGTTCGATCGGACCGAGCGAGGTGGACGGCAGCGGCGAGATGCTGTCACGTCTCGATGTGATCCGGCTCCGGTTGGTCGAGTCGATCGATACCGAACCTGCCGGTGAACGCGCCGCCGGAGCGGCACGCCGCGCCAAGACTGCGGTGGCCGGGTTGGGTGACGTCGATCTTGCTCTGCTCGATGTGATCGAGCTGCGGGCCTGGTTGGAAGATGTCGAGCAGCTTCGTCGTTCGGTCGACGCTGTCGCGGTCGCAGCGGCTGGTGCCATCGACCGGTCGAATCCGTTCCGCGACCAGGGGTTCTTCTCCGCGAAGACCGTCATCAGACACATGTGCAAGTTGTCCGGTCCCGAAGCGCATCGCCGGGTGCAGACCGCCCGCCTCCATGAGGCCCTGCCCGACTGGGCGCACGCTGAATCAGATGGTGACGTCGGTGTCGCCCAAACGACGTTGATGGCCCGCATTGCGGCGAACCCGCGCATCCCATCTGCGGTGTTGGAACGTGATGCTCCTGCCCTGTTGGAGGATGCGGTCGACTGTTCCTTCGACGAGTTCGAACGACGAGCACGTACGTGGGAAGCCCTCGCCGACCCTGACGGCGACCTCGCCGAGAATGAGCGGGAGAAAGCGGCACGGAACTTCACGATCCGACCCCGCCCCGAAGGCGGCTGGACACTGTCGGGCAGCCTGCCCGAACTCGACGGCGTCGAGTTCAACGAGATCTTCTCGTGGTTCCTCGAAGCCGAATGGCAAACCGACTGGGCCGACGCCCGCCAACGCCTCGGCGACACCGCCACCGTCAAGGATCTGACACGCACACAGGATCAACGCCACGCCGACGCCCTACTGGCGATGGCGCGTGCCGCCGCCTCCACCCCACTCGGATCCCAACCACCCAGGCCGACCGCGAACGTGCTGATCGACCACGAATCGTTCGAAGCCCGCCTGCGCGGCGAGACACCCGACGCATCGACCTACCGCAAGGTTGTCGTGCGCACCCAGACGGGCCGACGTCTGCACCCCGACGACGCCGTCAACGCCGCCCTGATCGGTCACATCCGCCGCGTCGTCTACGACTCGAGCGGCACGGTCATCGACCTCGGCCGCCGACAACGACTCTTCCGCGGCGCTGCCCGCGAGGCCGTCATGCTGCTGACGACCACCTGCATCTGGATCGGATGCGACCGACCCGTGGCCTGGTGCGACGCCGACCACTCCCTGGGATGGAAAGCTCACGGCAACACGGTCCCCCGGAATGGTCAACCCCTCTGCCAGGCCCACAACCAACTCAAAGAACGCGGCTACCACGTCCACCGCGACAACCACGGCAACTGGCACATCACCGACCCCGACGGAACCGACATCAGCTGATCCGTTTCGTGCCGGCACATTTGCATCGTCGGCGCCACCGATGCGGTGCCCCAGACCGCTACCGTCCAGAAGGATGCCGGTGGCACCGAGACTGCAGATTGAGGCGGAGGCGCCCAGATGATCGATGTCGAGTCATGGCTCACGGCCGGCGGCCTTGCGCTGCTCGCCGCCATCGTGTTCGCCGAGACCGGCCTGCTCATGGGCTTCTTCCTCCCCGGCGACAGCCTGCTCTTCATCGCCGGGTTCCTCTCGTCGGCGGCGGGTGGACACATCCTGCCGCCGCTGCCGGTCACCGCCTTCGTGGTGTTCTTCTTCGCCGCGCTCGGCGATCAGGTGGGCTACATCTTCGGTCGCCGGGTCGGTCCGAGCCTCTTCTCGCGTCCGGAGCGACGTCTCTTCAACCCGGCCAACGCCCTGCGAGCGAAGGACTTCTTCGAGACGGCGTGGACCCCGCTCGATCGTGATCGCCCGGTTCGTGCCGATCGTGCGCACGTTCGTCCCGGTGGTCGCCGGGGTCGGTGAGATGCACTACCGCACGTTCGTGACGTACAACCTGATCGGTGCCGCGCTGTGGGGCATCGGCATCACCACGCTCGGGTACTACCTCGGTGAAGTCGAGGTCGTCAAGCACAACCTCGAGATCGCCGCCATCGTGATCGTGACGATCTCGCTCGTTCCGGTGGGCCTCGAAGTGCTCCGTTCCCGACGGGCGGTCGTCTGATGACCGACACCGAGGTCACCGCGACGCCGAGCGATGTTCGCCGGTACCGCAACGCGGGGCTCGCTGCCGGAGCGGTGGTCGCCGTCGTCACCATCATCCTGCTCTCGCTGAACACGAGCGGCCCGCTCACCCCGATCAAGGCGATCGTGCTCGGGGCGGTCGAGGGGTTCACCGAGTACCTCCCGGTGTCCTCCACCGGTCACCTCCTGGTGACCCAACGTCTGCTCGGCCTCGGCGAAGGTGACGCCAAGACCGCCGCCGACACCTATGCGATCGCGATCCAGATCGGCGCGATCCTTGCCGTCGTCGTGCTCTATTGGCGCCGACTCGGTCAACTCGCGAGCGGCGTCATCGGCCGCGACGTCGACGGGCGAAAGCTGCTCGGCCGCCTGGTCATCGCCTTCGTGCCGGCCGCCGTCGTCGGCGTACTGCTCGGCGACAGCATCAAGGACAAGTTGTTCGGACCCTGGCCCGTTGTCGCGGCGTGGCTCGCCGGTGGCATCTTCCTCATCTGGTGGAATCCGCGTCCGGGTCGCCATCGATCTGACCTCGTTCACCGTCCGCCATGCGGCGATCATCGGCGCCGCCCAGATCTTGGCGCTGTGGCCCGGCATGAGCCGCAGCTTGGTCACCATCGCCGCGGCGCTCGCCATCGGGGCGAGCATGTCGGCGGCGGTCGAGTTCAGCTTTCTGCTCGGGCTGGCGACCCTGAGCGCGGCAACGCTGTACGACCTCGCGAAGGACGGCCAGACGCTGCTCGACGACTACGGCTGGCGCACACCGCTGCTCGGTGGCATCGTCGCGTTCATCACCGCTGTGATCGCGGTTCGCTGGCTGGTGGCATTCCTGCGGACCCGGCCGTTGGCGATCTTCGGGTGGTACCGCATCGGCATCGCCGTCGCGACGGCCGCACTGATCGCCTTCGGTGTCATCTGATGCGACTCGAGGACGTCGGCGAACAGGATGGCTGGCGGTGCTGGTTGTGCGATGAGACCGTCGATCCAACCATGTCGGTGAACGATCCCCGGGGTCCGAGCATCGACAGCCGGACCACCGAGCGCAAGGCCAAGGCGAAGGGAAAGGGAGCAGGCAAGGGGCACGGCACCGGGCAGGAACGCCTCGCCCACCGGTCCTGCAACACCGGCAAGGGGAGCACGAAACCCGTGATCGAGTGGCCCGCCGACTTGTTCGTCGCTGATCCCGCCGTGATTCTCACGACCGTCGACCGCCTCCAACGAAAGGGTGGTCGGGAGATCGTCGGACGCTGCCTCGAACGGGAAGACGCGGCCAACGCTGCGAACTGGATCGTCGATCGCATCTCACGCCTGGAACCGGATCTTGCCGTCGAAGCCGACGTCGAACCCGGCGGCGGTCAGTTCCTCGTCGTGCTCAGGGCCGAGAGCTGAACGACACGATGTCGTCGGACCATCGGTTCGTCGTCCGACCGGAGTCGGCCCAGGATCGTGACGAGATCGCACGTGTGGTCACCGCTGCGTTCGGCTCGCCCGCCGAGGCGATGCTCGTCGAAGCCATCCGCGCGTCGGCTGAGTACATCGCCGACCTGGCGCTGGTGGCGACGCTCGACGATGCCGTTGTCGGACACGTCATGATCAGCCGCTGCACCCTGCGCACCGACGCGACCACTGCCTCCATCGTCATGCTCTCGCCCCTGGCCGTCGATCCGACTCACCAGGGCAACGGTGTCGGAGGGCTGCTCGTCACCACGGCCACGGCCCTCGCCGATGCTCACGGCGAACCGCTCGTCGTTCTCGAGGGCGACCCGCGCTACTACTCCCGGTTCGGTTTCCTGCCGGCCTCGAGCCACGGGATCGAGCTTCCACTGCCGGACTGGGCGCCCGAGGCAGCGGCTCAGGTCAAGCCGCTCACGAACGACGATCCGAGCCTTCGGGGCACCGTCGTCTATCCGGCGTCGTTCGACGTGCTCGGCGACCACTGATCGGTTCGCTGGCGCGCCACCTCGAACACGAGCACCGTGGTCGCCATCGCCACATTGAGCGACTCGCTGCGACCTCGATGCGGAATCGTGACCCACCGCCGAATCGGACCGATCGTGTCGTTCCACTCGTCGGGGAGCCCGGCGGCCTCGTTGCCCATCACGATGCCGATCCGTCCATCAGGTCGGCCTTCGTGTACGGGATCACGGTTCGGCCCGGGAAGCCATGGCTCGTCGTGCCGAAGAGCTCGATTCCTGCCGCCGCCACGTCGGCGATCTCCGCCGCGACGATCGCAACGTGGAACAACGCACCAGCCGAGGACCGAACCACTTTCGGGTTGTACGGATCGACGCTCCCGGGCGTGAGGACCACGACATCGGCACCAGCCGCCTCGGCCGAACGCAGGATCGTGCCGAGGTTTCCGGGGTCGGTCACCTGATCGAGCACGACGACGAACGATGCAGTCGAGAGAACGTCTCCGAGCCGGTCGCTGCCGGGCATCTCGACGATTGCAATCGGTGGTTGCGGCGCCTCGGTCGAACCGACCCGCTCGAGGACCCCGTCGGCCAACTCGATCACCGGGCCCGCTCCGGGGACGGCCGCGTCGGACCCCTCGGGGACGAACTGTGCCTCGACCACCCAGCCGGCGGCGACCGCTTCGGCGACGAGCACCGGACCCTCGACGACGAACCGACCTTCGTCGTGACGCGAACTACGGCGCCCCAAGAGGCGCCGTAGTTCCTGTACTCGTTGATTGTTGAACGCCAGCGCACTCATCGTGCACGTGCGTGGCCGTTCAGGCCAGCGCGCCCTTGGCTGCTTCGACGAGCTTGCCGAATGCGGCCGGATCGGTGATGGCGAGATCGGAGAGGATCTTGCGATCGACCTCGATGCCCGCAGCGTTCAGGCCGGCGATGAACCGGCTGTAGCTCATGTCGTGCTGACGGGTCCCGGCGTTGATGCGCTGGATCCACAGACGACGCATCTCGCCCTTCCGGGCGCGACGGTCACGGAAGGCATAGTTGCCCGACCGCATGACCTGCTCGTTGGCGGCCCGGAACGAACGGCTCTTGTTGCCGTAGTAGCCCTTGGCCTGCTTCAGTACCTTCTTGTGGCGCTTCTTCGACGCCACACCACGCTTCACACGTGCCATTTCATTTCCTCCTCGGAACGTTCAGTCGGGGCTGACCCCGGGTGCTCTTCTCAGCGCTGGGCGAGGAGGCGTTTGATCTTCTTCTCGTCGGTCGGGTGCACGTCGGCGTCACGATCGAGGCGGTGCTTGCGCGCCGACGACTTGTACTCGAACTTGTGCTGGTTGTTCTGCTGTTCGTGACGCAGACGACCGGTACCGGTCGTCTTGAATCGCTTAGCTGCCGTCTTCGACGTTTTCATCTTCGGCATCGGGTACTCCTTCTTCTGGTTCGCCGGCGGCGATCGTTTCGGGCACTTCGTCCACGACGGGGGTTTCCGCTTCGGCTTCGGACGCTTCCGCCTCGGCTTCAGCTGCCTCCGCCAGCGACTTGCGCTCGGCTTCGATTGCTGCCTTCTTCATCGCCTCTTGGGCCTGCTTGTCGGGCGACAGCGTCATCGACATGCTGCGACCCTCGAGTCGCGCCTGCGTATCGACCTTGGCTGCCGGACCCACCGCTTCGAGCACGTCATCGAGAATCTTCGATCCGAGCTCTGGGTGTGCCATCTCGCGCCCGCGGAACTGCAACGTGACCTTGACCTTGTGGCCCTCCTCGATGAAGCGGATCACGTTGCGGGTCTTGGTGTCGAAGTCGCCCTTGCCGATCTTCGGCCGGTACTTCACTTCTTTCACCGAGACGTTGGTGGACTTCTTGCGGGCTTCCTTGGCCTTCTGGCCCTCTTCGTACTTGAACTTGCCGTAATCCATGATTCGGCAAACGGGAGGGTTGGCGTTCGGGGCCACTTCGACCAGGTCGAGTTCGAGACCTCTGGCCATTCTCGAGCGCGTCGGGAACGGCCTTGATTCCGAGTTGATCCCCGGTCGGTCCGATGAGTCGGACTTCACGGGATCGGATGCGGTCGTTGATCCGGTGCTGGTCGCCACGTTGTTCCTGTCGCGGTGCTATGGCTGATCACTCCTGTGCAATGGGCCTCCCCAGTGTCTGAATAATGTTGGCGCTCGACGCGAACCGCACGCGGAGCGACCTGACACTGATCACGGTGCCCACTCCCTGACGGGAGTGACCGTGACCGGGGGCTGGTCTCAGCCTTGTGACCTGGACGCACGGTTCGCCTCTCGACGAGTGGTGGCCAGGTGGGGGTTTCCCCCACTTCGCCTCAATTGTGCTCGGTAGGGTACCGCGCATGAGTGACGAAACCTCTGCCACGGAATTCGACGAGTTCGAAGACGGCCCCGAACTCGACGACGAACAGCTCGACGCGCTGGCCGCGGCCCAGCGGGAGATGAATGAAGCGCGTGCCCGACTGTCGGAGATTCCGGCCGAAGTCGTGATCACCAATCATGTGATGGGCCTCTACGAGCTGGCCGCCATCCACCTGTCGGCGACCCCGCCCGATCTGCGCCAGTCGGCGCTGGCGATCGATGCCGTCGCGTGTCTCGTCGACGGGCTCGGCGCCCGCCTCGGCGAGGAGGCTCCGACGATGCAGGATGCGCTCGGCAACATCCGCTTGGCGTTCGTCCAGATCAAGGGCCAGATCGACGCCGCCGCGACACCGAACGGGGCGCCGGTCGACTGAACCGCCCGATCGGTGCGTCGACGCACGCGCCCGTCGGCGATCACGACCTCTTCGTCTCGCAGCAACTGCGACTGCAGTTCGCGATCGCCGGCCACGAGCCGACCGGCAGCGTTGACCACCCGCCACCACGGCACGTCGGCATCGGTGGTCGCGAGAATGCGGCCCACCAGGCGAGCCTGTCTCGGATGACCGGCGACCTCGGCGACGTCGCCGTAGGTGGTCACCTCGCCCTCCCGCAGCGCCATCAGCACGTCGATGATCCGGCGCTCGCGGTCGTTGGATGGATCGATGTTCACGGCCTGATGTCGGCGGCTTCCCATCGACCGAGCTTGGCCAACAGGTCGAAACTCACCTCGGCGCCGACCTCGATCGAGCGGGAGCCGTCGGCGATCTCGATGCAGTGGAACGCAAGGCGCGTGCCGTCGTCGCCTTCGATCGTCCCGAGCCCGGACTGCTCGTCGAAGGCCGTGACCACCCCTCGGCGGCCGGTGCCACGCTCGAGTTCGGTCACGGGACGATCTTGGCGATCGGCATCTCGACGATGTCGGTGGCGCCGGCGTCCTTCAGCGCCGGGATGATCAGGTTGATCTGCTTCTTCTCGACGACCGTCTCGACGGCGTAGCCGCCACCGGCGAGCGGTGACATCGTGGGCGACTTCATCGACGGCAGCACGGCGAGCACCGCATCCTTGCGCTCCTCGCTCACGTTCAGCTTCAGCAGCACCTTGCCCCGGGCGTCGAGCGTGCCGTTGAGCAGCGTCATCAGCTGCTCCATCGCATGGCGCTTGTCCGGATCGTCGCAGCGGCCGGTTGGCGACCACCTCGGTGTAGCTGACGAGGATCTCGTCGATGATCCGCAGACCGGCGGCGCGCAGTGCCCGACCGGTCTCGGTGATGTCGACGATGCAGTCGGCGATGTCGGGGATCTTCGCCTCGCTCGCCCCGTAGCGACAGCCGGATGTCGGCGTCGATGCCCATGATCGGCGAAGAACCGCTTGGTCAGCTCGGGATACTCGGTGCTGACACGCACCCCGTGGGGCAGGTCCTCGACCGCTGGGCCGGGTTAGTCGCCGGCGACGGCGACCACCACCTTGATCGGCATTGCGGTCGCCTTCGAGTACTTCAGCTCACCGAGGCTGACGACGTCGCCGACGTCTCCTCGACCCAGTCGCGACCGGTGATGCCGATGTCGAACAGTCCCTCGGCGACGTAGGTCGGGATCTCCTGCGGCCGCAGGATGCGGACCTCGGCGATCCGCGGGTCGTCGATGGTCGCCTTGTAGTCGACCGGCGACGAGCGGAGCACCGGGAGGTCGGCCGCCTCGAACAGATCGAGCGTCGCCTTCTCGAGCGAACCCTTCGGGAGGACGAGTCGCAGCACGATCGCCGAGGCTATCCGGCCGACCCCGCCGGCTATGCGTTGCGGTTTGATTGGGCGGCCCGCCGAACTGTCACGCAAACCGATGTGAGCGGTGTGGGCGTGGCGTCAGTGGGAGGTCGGTGTCGTGGAGCAGGCGCAGGGCGTGCGGCAGCACGTCGATGATCGGCGTCGAGCTGCTCGACGCAGCCCTTCGGTGATGCCAGGCGTGTTGCAGATGATCGCAGTTGCCCCGGATGCCGGCGATGCCCGCGACAGCCGGCCGAGCGGACTGCACCAGTCGCATCGCCTCGGCGAGGCCCGGGCGCCTCACGTTCGATCACGGCCGGGTGCCCTCGGGTGTCTGGTCGCGCGGAGCGAAACCCGTGCCGCCGGTGCGACACGATCAGTCCGGCGAAGCCGTCGGTCAGCTCGGCGAGTGCGCCGGCGACCTGCTCGGCGCCGTCGGCGGTCACCCGGTGCTCGACCACGTCGAACCCGTTGGCGGCCAGATGACGCCACCAGCGCTCGCCCGCTGAGGTCGTCGCGGGTGCCGTGCACCACGCCGTCGCTGACGGTGAGCACCTTGGCCAGAGGAAGAGGGCGAGCGTCGTCGGTCACGAGGTTCGACGGTACCGAATCAGCACCATGCCGTCGGTGTCGGCGTCGTGCGGGCAGCACACGCCAACCGTGCTCGAACGGCCGCCACGTGCCGATCGACGGCGGCGTCGGATCGACCTCGAAACCCGTCGGGGGTGCGATGGTCGATCGACTCCGCTGCGGTGAGCGTGCACACGCTGTAGACGAGGCGGCCGCCGGGCGCGACGAGTTGCGCCGCCGACGCAGCAGATCGCGACTGCAGCTCGGCCAGCTCGTCGATGTCGCTCGGCTGGATCCGCCAACGGGCGTCGGCTCGACGACGCAGCGCGCCGAGCCCCGAGCACGGAGCGTCGAGCAGCACCGCGTCGAACGATCCAGGCCGGAACGGCGGCGGCGCGCCGTCGGCGACGACGACCGGCAGGTCGAGGTCGAGCGTCGCTGCGTTCTCCTGCACGAGACGGGCCCGTCCGAGCCGCTGGTCGGCGGCGATCACCCGCGCGCCGGCGGTCGCCATCGCCGTGGCCTTGCCACCCGGCGCGGCACACACGTCGAGCACGCGTGCCGCGGCTCCACATCGACCGCCGCGGCGACCCATTGCGACGACGCGTCCTGGATGTAGCCGTCGTCACGGACCGTCACCGGCGGTGGCTCGTTCATCCGCTCGCAGTGCCGGCCGTCGCCTCGTCGCCCAACTCGGCGCGGAACCGATCGACGATCCAGTCGGGATAGCTGAGGCGCGCCGCCGTCGGACGGCCACGACATCTCGGCGATCGACAGCCGCGACACCTTGCGGAGCACGGCGTTGACGAACCCTCGGGTCCGTTTCGGCGCGAGGCCGACCGTCTCGCCGACCGCGGCGTGCGGTGGCACACCGGCGAACACGAGCTGGTAGGCGCCGAGGCGCAGCACCGAGCGGGTGGCCTCGTCGGGCGGCTGACGTGACGAATCGGTCGATCACCGAGTCGCACGCCCGACGCATCCGGGTGGTGCCGTAGACGAGCTCGGTGACGAACCGGCGGTCCATGTCGCGTCAGGCCCGAGGTGGCGAGCATCGGGCCGAGCACGAGGTTGGCGTAGGCGCCGTCGGACTCGATCCGCTGGAGCGCGTCGAGAGCAACGTGTCGAGCCGTGCGTTCACCGCCGGGGCCCGTCCGATCGGTGTGCAGCGTGCTCGTCGACCGCCGTGAGCCCGGAGCGCGGTTCACAGGGTGCCGAACAGTTCGTCGGCGGACGGACGGGCGCCGTTGCGCCAGGATTCGAAGCTCATTGCGGCCTTCCCTTCGGGTTGCACGGCCGTCGGGACGAGGACCGCCGTCGTCGAGCCGGGCGCGTTGATCTTGAGACGCTTGCCGCGGAACGTGGTCCACGCACCGCCGAGACGGATCAGTCGATCGATGTCCTCGGCCGGCTTCGACCAGTCGATCTCGAAGTCGTCGAGCCGACGATCTTGGCGGCGTACGTCACCTCGCCGGCCTGCGGTTCGGGCCGATCGATCCAGCTCTCGAGGGGTCGATCCAGTGTCTCGACCAGCAGCGCCGTGCCGACCTCGACGAGCTCGGCGCGGAGTTCGGCCGCCGTGGTCGTCGGCACCGATCGGCACCTCGCGACGGGCGTGGACACCGCCGGTGTCGAGGCCCTCCTCGAGCGCCATCACGCACACGCCGGTCACGTCGTCGCCGGCCAGCAGCGCCCGCTCGACCGGCGCCGCGCCACGCCACCGCGGCAGCAGCGAGAAGTGCAGGTTGACCATCGGCATCGCGTCGAGCACGTGGGGCTTGATGAGCTGCCCGAACGCCACGACCACACCCAGTTCGGCGCCGTCACGTGCACGCGTCAGCGACGTCGTCGACGTCGTGCGACGACCGGCAGGCCGAGCTCGATGCGCAGCGGCCTTCACCGGGCTCGGCGACAGGTCGCTCCCCCGCCCGCGCCGCTTGTCGACCCGGGTGACGACGCAGCGCGACGTCGTGGCCGGCCTCGACCAGCGCCTGGAGCGGCGGCACCGCCATCGTCGGGCGTGCCGAGGTAGACGAGTCGCCGCATCCCAGACGCGCAGGCGCCGGCGGATGCGGGGTGCGTGGCGCCTGCCTGGCCGCCTCCTCCTGCGAGCCGGCGGTACTCCGTCATCGCTTCCTTGCGCTGGTCGGGCGTCATCCGGTCGAACATCAGCACACCGTTGAGGTGATCGATCTCGTGCTGGAACATCCGGGCCTCGAGCTCGTCGGCCTCGATCTCGATGATCTCGCCGTCGAGGTCGACGCCGCGGACCAGCACCGTCTTGGGACGCAGCATCTCGACGTACAGCCCGGGGATCGACAGGCAGCCCTCGTCGTACACCCACTCGCCGTCGGATCTCGACGACCTCCGGGTTGATGATCGCCATCGGCTTCGTCGTCGATGTCCCAGACCACGACCTGCTTCTGCACGCCGATCTGCGGCGCGGCGAGGGCGATCCCGTTGCCGCTCTCGTACGAGGGTGTCGAACATGTCGTCGACGAGGCGGATGATCTTGCCGTCGACGTCGGTGACGTGCGACGCGACCGGTCTTCAGCACCGGGTCGCCGTAGGTGCGGATCGTGTACGACATCCATGCCAGGCTACGAGGGAGTGCCCAGCGACCAGTACTTCGACGACGACCCGAGCGTGGCGTCCGCTCCCGTGGTCGTCGACGTGACCCTGCCCGACACTGCCTTCACGCATGACGACCGACCGCGGCGTGTTCTGCCACGGCCATCTCGACACGGCCACGTCGATGCTGCTGCGGGCGCCGCTCCCCCTCGCCGACACCGGCGAACCTGCTCGACCTCGGCTGCGGCATCCGGAGCCATCGCGCTGACGATGGCGCGCCGGTCCCCGGCGCGACCGTGTGGGCGATCGACGTGAACCGATCGCGCCCGCGAGCTCTGCGTCGGCAACGCCGAGCGCAACGGGATCACCAACATCGTCGTGTGCCCACCCGACGAGGTGCCCGCCGACATCCGTTTCGCCACGATCTGGTCGAATCCTCCGATCCGCATCGGCAAGGACGCGCTCCACGAGCTGCTGCTCGCCTGGCTCGCCCGGCTCGCTCCGGAGGGCCGCGGCTGCGCTCGTGGTCCAGAAGCACCTCGGGGCCGATTCGTTGCAGACGTGGCTGATCGGTCACGGGTTCGCGTGCGACCGCATCGGATCGAAGGCCGGGTTCCGACTCCTCGCGGTCCGACCGGAGGTCGGCAGGGTGATCGACATCGCCGACATTCGCGCCGCTGCCGCGGTCATCGCCGCCGAGGCCGTCGTCACGCCGGTGCTCCACTCCGAGCGGCTCGACGCCCTGACCGGGTCACACGTGTTCTGCAAGGACGAGTCACAGCAGCGCGCCGGTGCGTTCAAGTTTCGCGGCGCGTTCAATCGGCTGTCGCTGATCCCGCCCGCCGATCGGCCCCGCGGCGTCGTCGCTGTGTCGTCGGGCAACCACGGTGCGGCGGTCGCCTGCGCCGCCCAGATCCTCGGCATGACCGCAACCGTGCACGTGCCCGAGGACGTTGCGCCGGCGAAGCGGGCCTTGATCGAGTCGTTCGGCGCCGCGATCGTCACCTTCGATCGGTCGGTACCCGACCGGGAGGCAGGAGCGCGTCGACAGGTGGCCGAGTCGGGTGCGACGTTCGTGCATCCGTTCGAGGATCCACTGGTGATGGCGGGCCAGGGCACCGCAGCGCTGGAGCTGCACGAACAGGTCGGTCCGCTCGACGCGCTGCTGGTGCCGATGTCGGGCGGCGGCTTGATGGCGGGTTGCGCGTCGGCGATGCATCGGCTCGACCCCGCCTGTGAGCTGATCGGTGTCGAGCCGTCGACAGCCGACGACACGCGCCGGTCGTTCGCTGCGGGCGAGATCGTTCGCATCGGGCAACCCGACACGATCGCCGACGGCCTGGCCGTCACGTCGCCGGGCGCTGCGACGTTCGCGATCAACCGCCAGTTGGTGAGCGACGTCGTGACGGTCACCGACGAGCAGCTGGTCGAGGCCATGCGTGTCGCCCGTGACCTGCTCGATCGGCGCCTGGAGCCCAGTGGCGTCGCCGGGCTCGCCGCGGTCCTCGACGATCCCGCCCGGTTCCGCAGCCGTCGCGTCGGGATCATCCTGTCCGGCGGCAACATCGACGACGCCCGCTTCGACGCCCTCCTCGCCGGTTGAGCCCGGCCCCCGTTCCGGTTGACGTTGGTTCAGACGCGCGCTGGGTCGACCTCGACACGGAGGCGCGAGCCGCTCGGGCGTTCGGCGGCGTTGAGTGCCGTCCCGAGCGTCGTCCAGTCGGCGGCACGCACGAGGAAGCGGTCGGTGCCGTCGCCGCCGACCTGGACGACGGGTGGGAGCTGGGCGACGACCTCCGCTGCGCCCGTGCCAGACACGACGGCGAGCGCTCCGAAGGGTGGAAGGCCCAGGAGCTGTCGTCGCGCACGTTCGCCATCGAGGAGGATCGCCGGATCGCCGTTGGCAGCAGCGAGGAGCACCTCGTGGTCGGGCGAGAAGGTCTGGACGAGCACCTCGGGCGCGATCCGACCCGCCCGCACGATCAGAGCCAGCGCCTGCTCGCCGGCGCGGTAGCGGGGGGCGAGCATCTCGGAGTCGAAGTCGAGGAAGGCGACGACGTCGGCCGAGGCGACGCGGTGCAGCACCGCCTCGGTGCCGACGTAGACGCCGGCCCGTCTCGGCAACTCCGAATCGGATCCGGTGACCGACCACCGCCGGGCGGGCCGCCGCGGCCTCCAGCTCCTCGCGCAGGCGCGTGACCCCCGGTCGGAGGTTCGCGAATCGGCTCGCACCGCACGCCTGACACACGGGTGGTCGCAGCGCCTCACAGCGGCGACACAGCAGACGGCCGTCGTCATCGAGGCCGACCGCGGCGTCGCACCGCTCGCAGCGGATCAGCGCCCGACACGACCGGCATGCGAGGACCCGGGCCCGGCCGGTGATGTTGCTCACACAGACCACGGTCAGGTCGGGGTCACGGAGCCGCTCGATCAGCGGCGAGGTCATGAGCGACCGCTTCCACGGATCCTCGTCGGTGCGATCGACGACGACGATCCGAGGCCATCCGGCGCGCTCGCGGGCCGCCGGTGGGTGCACGACACCGTGGTCACCGGCGTACTCCACGACAGCTGTGAGCGTCGGTGCAGGAGACACCAGCACGTAGGGAACCCCGGCTCGCCGGCACCGCTCGACCACCACGTCACGGGCGTGCCAGGTCGGCGAGCGCTCCTCCTGCAGCGCCTCGTCGTGCTCGTCGACCACGACCGCCGCAGCGATCTCGGGACAGGGCGCCCACGCAGCCGATCGCGGTGCCGATGACCACGTCGACGCCGGCCGCGGCCATCGCCCAGTCGTCGGGAACCAGCGCGACCGACAGGCCGGCGCGGCGCAGACGGGTCGCGATCAGCTGCGCCGTGCTGTGCTCGGGCACGACGACGAGCGTCGGCCCCAACGCCACCGCGGCGAGGATCGTCGGCATCACGTCGACACGCGGCGGGAGCCGGAGCACTCCCCCGCCGACTCGCCAGCAGGTCTCGGGTCGCCGGCGACACCGGCGCCGGCGTCATGCCGGTGCGATGACGCCCGGGCAGGGTCGCGACGGCTCGTCCCGGCGAGGCGGTGACGAGGAATGGTCGGATCCGCCGAGCGGCCCAGCGGATCGATGCCCACTCGGCGAGGTCGAACAGCGTCCGGCGTCGGGTCCGTGGCCCGTGACCTTCGCGATCGGCTTGAGCGAGTCGATCGTCCGGCCGTCGGACGGTGCATCGCTGATCGACGCGACCCAGCCGCCGATACGGCGACCGTGGAGTTCGACCCGCACGAGCGTGCCGACACGGACGTGTGCCGACAGCTCGGGCGGGATCAGGTAGTCGAACTGCTTGTCGAGCCCGGTGACATCGGGAACGACCGTCGCGACACACGCAGCCGCCGTGTCGGCGGCGCCGAGCGTCACCGGTGTCGCTCAGACGCCGACGGCCGACTTGAAGTCGTCGAGACGGTTCAGCTCTTCCCACGTGAAGCCGGCGCGCGCCGAAGTGGCCGTACGCCGCCGTGCGCTTGTAGATCGGGCGCTTGAGGTCGAGGTCACGCACGATGGCGCCGGGGCGCAGGTCGAACATCGCGCGCACGGCCTGCTCGATCATGGCGGGGTCGACGTGCGACGTGCCGAACGTCTCGACGAGGATGCTGACCGGGTGCGCCATGCCGATGGCGTAGGCGACCTGCACCTCGCAGCGGTCGGCAGCGCCCGACGCGACGACGTGCTTGGCGACCCAACGGCCGGCGTAGGCACCCGAACGGTCGACCTTGCTCGGATCCTTGCCGGAGAAGGCACCGCCACCGTGGCGACCCATGCCGCCGTACGTGTCGACGATGATCTTGCGGCCGGTGAGGCCGGCGTCGGCGTACGGGCCACCGAGCACGAACTGACCGGTCGGGTTCACGTAGACCTCGTAGTCGTCGTCGGCGAACTGCTCGGGGATGATCGGGCGGATGACCTGCTCGATGAGATCGGGACGGATGACCGTGTCGCGGTCGATGCCGTCCTGGTGCTGCGTGCTGATCAGCACGGCCTTGAGCGCCACCGGCCAGCCGTTGTCGTACTCGTAGGTGACCTGGGTCTTGCCGTCGGGGCGCAGGTACGGGACCTGACCGGACTTGCGGACCTCGGCGAGGCGCTCGGCGAGGCGATGCGCCATCCAGATCGGCAGCGGCATCAGGTCGGCGGTCTCGTTGCAGGCGTAGCCGAACATCATGCCCTGGTCGCCGGCGCCCTGCAGGTTGAGGCTGTCCTCGCCGGACTGGCCCGAGCGGACCTCCTCGCTCGCGTCGACGCCCTGGGCGATGTCGGGGCTCTGCTCGTCGATCGAGACGATGACGCCGCAGGTGTTGCCGTCGAAGCCGTAGCAGCGCGTTGTCGTAACCGATTCCGTTGATCGTCTCGCGGGCGATCTTCGGGATGTCGACGTACGCCGACGTGGTGATCTCGCCGGCGACGACGCACAGGCCGGTGGTCAGCAGCGTCTCGCAGGCGACGCGTCCGTTCGGGTCCTCGGCGAGGATGGCGTCGAGAACGGAGTCGGAGACCTGGTCGGCCATCTTGTCCGGATGGCCTTCGGTGACGCTTTCGGATGTGAACGTGTACGTGCTCATGCAGTGTCCTGTCGAGTTCGGGAGCGAATGGAGTCGATGATGTCGATGATGGTGTCGATGACGGCCCGAGCGACATCTCGCTTCGATGCGAGGTCGATCTCGACAGGCTCCGCGTCGGGCCGCAACAGCGTGACCGCGTTGGTGTCGTGAGCGAAGCCGACCTGGGGTGCACTCACGTCGTTGGCGACGATCAGGTCGAGGTGCTTCGAGCGCAGCTTTTCCGTGGCGTTGGCGAGCAGGTCGTCGGTCTCGGCGGCGAAGCCGACCAGCACCTGCCCGGTCCGCTTGGCGGCTCCGAGCCCGGCGAGGATGTCGGGCGTCGGCTCGAGGACGATCTCGGGGATGCCGTCGCGCTTCTTCAGCTTGCCGTCGGCGGCCGCCTTGGGTCGGAAGTCGGCCACGGCGGCGCTCATCACGATCACGTCGTGGTCGACGGCCGCCGCCACCATCGCCCGCTCCATCTGCGCGGCGGTCTCGACCGCCACCACGCTGGACGCCCGGCAGGAACGGGCAGCGACACCGTCGACACCAGCGTGACGCGTGCGCCCCGGCTCGCAGCTTCGGCCGCGACGGCGTAGCCCTGCTTGCCGGAGCTGCGGTTGGCGATCACCCGGACGGCGTCGATCGGCTCCCGGGTGCCTCCGGCCGACACGACGACGGCGGTGCCGTCGAGGTCGCGTGGGCCGAGGACGCGCTCGACCGCAGCGACGATCGAGGCCGGATCGGCGAGACGGCCTGCGCCGACGTCGCCTCCGGCCAGTCGACCGGACTCGGGCTCGACGATGTGGACACCTCGATCGCGCAGCACGGCCACGTTCTCGACGACACTGGGGTGCTCCCACATCTCGGTGTGCATCGCCGGACACACCACGACCGGCGCCCGGGTGGCGAGCAGCGTGTTCGTGAGCAGGTCGGTCGACAGGCCCATTCGGTACGCCGCCAGCAGGCGGGCCGTGGCAGGGGCAACGAGGATCAGGTCAGCGCCCTGGCCGATCCGGGTGTGCGGGATCGGCGTGGTCGGGTTGTCCCACAGCTCGGTCTGCACCGGCTCGGAGGCGAGCGCGCTCAGCGTGGTCCGACCGATGAAGTGCTCGGCGCCGGCGGTCATGATCGGCACCACGTGGGCGCCTGCGTCGACGAGGCGGCGACAGACCTCGATCGCCTTGTAGGCGGCGATCCCGCCGGTCACCCCGAGAACGATCCGCTTGCCTTCGAGCATCGGTTCCCCTCTGAGCGGCTGCGGTGCGAGCGACTGCGGCCGGGTGTCAGGCGTCGGTGGACTCGCCAGCGGCGTCGGCGATTGCCTGCGCCTCTGCCTCTGCGTCGAACTCTTCGTCGACGATGACGACTTCCTCGGGCGCGGGCGTCCAGACGATCTTGTGGTCGGAGATCTCCTCGAAGGCGATCGAGAGCGGCTTGCGGGCCACCGACGACACCTGCGGCGGAATCATGTGGCCGAGGCCGTCACCGAGCTGGTTGAAGTACGAGTTGATGTTGCGCGCCCGACGTGCCGCGAGCGTGACCAGGGTGAACTTCGAATCGACCGTGTCGAGAAGACTCTCGATGGGAGGGTTGATCATCGTGTCGTGGTCGAGCGCCATAGGGCGTCGATCCTACCGCCTGGTCAGCGGGGTCGTGCGGCCTCGATGATCTGCAGCATCTCGACGATCGTGGCGTCGAGATCGTCGTTGACGACGATGTGGTCGGCCAGCTCGCGCCCGATCGGCTCTTCGATCTCGGCCTTCTTCAGCCGTGCGAGCACCTTGTCGCCGGGGTCGCCACGCCCTCGCAACCGGCGCTCCTGCTCCTCGCGCGACGGCGGCACGACGAACAGCAGCAGCGCGTCGGGATAGAGCTGTTTCACCTGCTGGGCGCCGTCGACCTCGATCTCGAGCACGACGTCCTGATCGGTGTCGGGCGACGGTGTGGGGCTGCCGTAGTAGTTGCCGAGGAACTCGGTCCATTCCAGGAAACCGCCGTCGGCGATGCGCTGCTCGAAGGTCGCAGGGTCGGTGAACACGTAGGCATCGTCCGGCTCGGACGGTCGCCGCTCGCGGGTGGTCCAGGACCGACTCAGCCACAACCGGCGGTCGCGACGCACCAGCGCCTCGACGATGGTTCCCTTGCCGACCCCACCGGGGCCGGAGACGACGATGATCACGCGGGTGTCAACTGTTCGGATTCGCCGCTCAATCCGCGAGCAGTTCGAGCAGCTTCGCCTTCTGCTGGGTACCGAGACCCTGCACGCGCCGATTGTCGGCGATCTCGACATCGTCCATGATCTTGCGGGCCTTGACCTTGCCGACGCCGGGCAGCGACTCGAGCAGGGAGACGACCTTGAGCTTGCCGACGTTGCCGTCGTCGGAGGCCAACGCATCGGCCAGTGTCATCGAGCCCATCTTCAAGCGGGCCTTGATCTCGGCGCGAGCGGTGCGGGCCTCTGCGGCCTTTGCGAGTGCCGCCGTTCGTTGTTCGGGGGTCAACTGTGGGGGTGTTGCCATGACGGTCAAGCTATCGCGGTGATGTCGGCGAGGCTGGTCAATCCCCTGCTCACGGCCCATGCGACCAGTTCCTCCTGCACGCGCTGCGTTGCCCGCGGGTCGGCGAACGACGCCGTGCCGACCTGCACGGCCGACGCTCCGGCCAGCATCAACTCCACCGCGTCCCACCCCGAGGCCACACCACCGACGCCGACGATCGGAACGTCGGGCAGGGCCTTGTGCACGTCGTGCACGGCGCGAACAGCCACCGGATGGATGGCTCGCCCCGACAGTCCACCACCGCCGGCCCCCAGCGTCGGCGACAGTGTCTCGGGGTCGTAGGCGAGCCCCAGCAGCGTGTTGATACAGGTGACCGCCTCGGCGCCGGCACCGACCACCGCCTCGGCGACCTGGATGATCCGATCGGTGTTGGCGCTGAGTTTCGCCCAACGAGGCCGACCGCATCGCGCTGTTGCCGCGATCACCTCGGCCGACAGCACGGCGTCGTGGGCGAAGATCGACCCTCGCCCCTCGAGGTTCGGGCACGAGAGGTTCACCTCGACCGCCACCACCCCGGCAGGTGCATCGGCGAGCATCTCCGCGGCCTGCGCATAGTCGTCGACCGATCGACCCCAGATGCTGGCGACCACGGTGGCACCGGTCGCGAGGAGATCATCGAGCACGTGATCGAGCCAGTACCGCACGCCGGGGCCCTGCAGCCCGACGGCGTTCATCATGCCCTGAGGCGTCGGATGCAGTCGTGGCGCCGGGTTGCCCGCCCACTCGTAGGGAGCCAGCGACTTGGTGACGACAGCGCCGAGCGATGCGAAGTCGAGAAAGTCCCGGAACTCCGTGCCGTAGCCGACGGTGCCCGATGCCGTCATCACCGGCGTCGACAGCTCGATCGAGCCGACCCGGACCCGAGTGTCGATCACCTCGCGGCCGGCTCCGTGTCGCGTTGCTGGCCGTGGTACTCCTGCAGGGTCTTCACCGTCGGAGCACCGCCGTCGTTCTCGGCGAGACCCTGCACTGCGGCCAGCGCAGCGTCGACCGTCGTGACGCAACTCACCCGGTGAAGGCTCGCTGCCTTGCGGATCGCTTCGCCGTCGCTCCGTCCGAGCCGACCGCGGGGCGTGTTGACCACGAAGCTGATCTTGCCGTCGGCGATGAGGTCGACGGCGGTGACCCGTCCGTCGCCGCCACCGGGCCCGGACTCCTGCACCTTGGCGACCACCTGGTCGACGGGCGAATCGAATGCGGCGAGGTACGCCGCGGTGCCCTCGGTGGCGACGATGCCGAGACCGAGGGCTCGGAACCGCTGCGCGACCACGAGACCGGCCGGCTTGTCGGGGTCGGCGAGCGACAGGAACACCGTGCCCTCGGTCGGCAGGAACGTGCCGGCAGCGACCTCGGCCTTGTAGAACGCCAGTCCGAACGTGTCGGCGATGCCCATGACCTCGCCGGTCGAGCGCATCTCGGGCCCGAGTGCCGGGTCGACCTCGGGGAACCGGCTGAACGGCAGGACGGCCTCCTTGACGGCGACATGGCCGCCGATCGGCGGCTGCAGCAGGCCTTCGTCGCGGAGTTCGGCCAGCGTCGCTCCGAGCATGACTCGGGTGGCGACCTTGGCGAGCGGCACCCCCGTGGCCTTGGCGACGAACGGCACCGTCCGACTGGCCCGCGGATTGGCTTCGATGACGTACACCGTCGTGCCGATCACCGCGAACTGGACGTTGATCAGGCCACGGACGTCGAGCCGTTTGGCGATCGCCGCCGTGTACGACTCGATGACCTCGACCACCCACGACGGCAGGGTCGGCGGTGGGATCGCACACGCCGAGTCACCGGAGTGCACCCCGGCCTCCTCGACGTGTTCCATCACGCCACCGATCAAGCACCTCGCCGGTGTGATCTCGGATGGCATCGACGTCGACCTCGGTGGCGTCGGCGAGGAACCGGTCGATCAGGACCGGTCGCTCGGCGGACAGGCCGCCCTCCTTGCCGAGGCTGCCGAATCCGGCCAACTCGTCCATGGCGCGGGCGAGGTGGTTGCGGTCGTGCACGATCTGCATCGCGCGGCCACCGAGCACGTAGCTCGGGCGCACCAGGACGGGAAAGCCGATGTCGTCGGTGATCGCCAGGGCCTGTTCGAGGTCGATCGCCGTCCCGCCGGGGGGCTGCGGGATGCGCAGCTCGTCACAGATCGTGTTCCAGCGTTCGCGGTCCTCCGCGGCGTCGATCGAGTCGGGCGACGTGCCCGCCACCAACTCGACCGGGATCAGCCCGGAGAGCTTCAGCGGCGTCTGTCCACCGAGCGACACGATGACGGCCTCGGGCTGCTCGGCGGCGATGACGTTGAGGACGTCCTCCTGCGTGAGCGGCTCGAAGTACAGCCGGTCGGACGTGTCGTAATCGGTCGACACCGTCTCGGGATTGCAGTTGACCATGATCGTCTCGAAGCCCGCCTCTCGAAGCGCGAACGACGCGTGCACACAGCAGTAGTCGAACTCGATGCCCTGCCCGATGCGATTCGGGCCCGAGCCGAGGATGACGACCTTGCGACCGCTCGACGAGCGCACCTCGCTCTCGTCCTCGTAGGTCGAGTAGTGGTACGGCGTCTCGGCGACGAACTCGGCCGAGCAGGTGTCGACGGTCTTGTACGTCGGGATGACACCCGCCGCTTCGCGGGCCGCGCGGACCTCGCTCTCGGACCGTTCCCACAGGTGGGCGAGCTGACCGTCGGAGAAGCCGAGCCGCTTGGCGCGACGCCACGCGCGCGTCGTCATGGCCTCGAATCCGATCGACGCGAGTTCGGCTCGCTCCTCGACGATCATCGACATCTGGTCGAGGAACCACGGGTCGATCCGCGTCGCCTCGTTGACCGCGTCGATCGTGACGCCGCGGTCGAGCAGCTCGCCGACCTGTTGGATGCGATCGGCGGTCGGGATCGCGGCCTGGGCGAGCAGTTCCTCGTCGGAGAGCCCGTCGAGGTGCGACGCAGCGGGGTCGCAACCGAGGCCGAGTCGGCCCTGTTCCAACGATCGCAGGGCCTTCTGCAGGCTCTCCGGGAACGTGCGGCCGATCGCCATGACCTCGCCGACGGACTGCATCTGCGTGCCGAGCACCCCGGTGGTTCCCGGGAGCTTCTCGAACGCCCAGCGGGGGATCTTGGTGACGACGTAGTCGATCACCGGCTCGAAGCTCGCCGGCGTGGATCGCTCGGCGGTCTGGGTGATGTCGTTGGGGATCTCGTCGAGCGTGTAGCCGACGGCGAGCCGGGCCGCGATCTTGGCGATCGGGAACCCGGTCGCCTTCGAGGCGAGCGCCGACGACCGCGAGACCCTCGGGTTCATCTCGATGACGACCTGCCGGCCCGTGCTCGGCTCGACGGCGAACTGCACGTTCGAGCCGCCGGTCTCGACGCCGACGCGGCGGATGCAGGCGAGCGCCGAGTTGCGCATCTCCTGGTACTCGACGTCGGTGAGCGTCTGGATCGGGGCGACGGTGATCGAGTCACCCGTGTGGACGCCCATCGGATCGACGTTCTCGATGCCGCAGATGATCACGCAGTTGTCGGCGTGGTCACGCATCACCTCGAGCTCGTACTCCTTCCAGCCGTACACCGATTCCTCGATGAGGATCTCGCTGATCGGGCTGGCCGTGAGCCCGTTCGACGCGATGCGCTCGAACTCCTCGGCGGTCGATGCGATTCCCGTGCCACGCCCGCCGAGGATGTACGCCGGGCGGATGACCGCCGGCAGCCCGATGTCGGCGATCACGACTCGGGCCTCGTCCATCGTGTGAGCAGTGCCCGACCGCAGACAGTCCAGTCCGATGCCGACCATCGCCTGCTTGAACTGCTCGCGATCCTCCGCCGTGGCGATCGCCTCGGCGTTGGCGCCGATCATCTCGGGTGTGCCGGGCACGCCGATCAGGCCCCGTTCGAAGAGCTCCATCGCGATGTTCAGGCCGGTCTGGCCACCGAGGGTCGGCAACACGGCGTCGGGTTGCTCGCGGTCGATGATCGCCGAGACGACCTCCCACGTGAGCGGCTCGATGTACGTGGCGTCCGCGAAGTCGGGGTCGGTCATGATCGTCGCCGGGTTCGAGTTGGCGAGGATGACCCGATAGCCCTCCTCGCGCAGCACACGACAGGCCTGGGTGCCGGAGTAGTCGAACTCGCAGGCCTGGCCGATCACGATGGGCCCGGATCCGATGATCAGGATCGAGTGGATGTCGGTGCGCTTGGGCATCAGCGGCTGCCCGCTGCGACGCCCGCACGTCGCATCATGTCGGCGAACTCGTCGAAGAGATAGTGCGAGTCGTGGGGGCCGGGGTTGGCCTCCGGGTGGTGTTGCACGCTGAATGCGAGTTCGCCGTCGACCTGCAGGCCTTCGCACACGCCGTCGTTGAGGTTGACGTGCGTCATCGTCGCCCTGCCGGCGAGTGAGTCGGGGTCGACCGCGAAGTTGTGGTTCTGGCTCGTGATCTCGATGCGTCCGGAGGCGAGATTCTTGACCGGGTGGTTGCCACCGTGGTGCCCGAACGGGAGCTTGACGGTTCCGGCCCCGATCGCCCGACCGAGGAGTTGATGTCCGAGGCAGATGCCGAAGATCGGCACGTTGCCGATCAGGTCGCGGATCGTGTCGACGGCGTAGGGCACCATCGCCGGGTCGCCCGGGCCGTTGCTCAGGAACACTCCGCTGGGGGTGCGGGCGAGGATGTCCGCCGCGCTCGTCGACGCCGGGACGACCTCGACGGTGCCGAAGCGCGACAGGTTGACGGCGATGTTGCGCTTCATGCCGTAGTCGATGGCGACGATGCGTGTGGCGTTGTCGGGGTCGAGCGCCGCGACGGTGTACCCCGCGTCGATCGTCACCTGGCTGACGAGGTCGATGCCGTCGGTGCCGGGTTCGGCAGTGGCGGCCGCAGCGAGATCGGCCTCGGGGATCGATCCGAACGCTCCGGGCATCGCGCCGGTGTCGCGCAGGATGCGGGTGAGTCGACGGGTGTCGATGCCGGCGATGCCCGGCACACCGTGCAGACGCAGCATGGCGTCGAGGCCGGACTCGGAGCGGTGGTTGCTGTGGCGACGTGCGAGTTCGCGGACCACGATGCCGCGACAGAACGTGCCGCGTGATTCGAAGTCGGCGGCGTTGGTGCCGTAGTTGCCGATGTGCGGCGTCGTGAAGGTGATGATCTGGCCCGCGTAGCTGGGGTCGGTGATCACCTCCTGGTAGCCGCTGAGCACCGTGTTGAACACGACCTCGCCGGTCGCGACCGGACGCTCCGCTCCGATCAACTCACCCTCGAACGTGCTGCCATCCGCGAGCACCAGCGCCCCCTCACGAATCACAGCCACCCTCCCGTGTTCATCCCCACCACACCCGACCCCCACCCGAAATTCGGAGCCAATGTTGCGCTGAGCGGCACGTTCGGTCCGAATTTCGGGGTTGTTGGGGGTGGAGGGGTGGAGGATTGCATGAGTATCCAGTCTAGTGCATGAGCATTCATCAGTGAACCGCCGATCCGTCGACGACGACCGGGGTGCCATTGAAGATCGTGTGGATGACACGACCCCGCAGGGGCACACCCACGTACGGGCGTGTTGCGGCTCTTGCTCGCCAGCGTGGCGGGCACGACCTCCCACTCGACGTCCGGGTCGAAGATCGTCAGGTTCGCGGGCTCGCCGACAGCGACCGGGCGACCGTGACGATCGGCGACACCGGCGATCGCGGCCGGCTTCCACGACAGCGCGGCGATCACATCCGCCAGCGGCATCTCCAGATGGGCCAGCGACACACCGAGCGCGGTCTCGAGGCCGAGCATGCCTGGTGGCGCCTGGTCGAGCGGCTGCTCCTTGGTCTCGGGAGCGTGCGGTGCATGGTCGGTGGCGATCGCATCGATCGTCCCGTCGGCCAACCCCGCTCGAATCGCCGCGATGTCGTCGGCGGTACGCAACGGCGGGTTGACCTTGTAGATCGCGTCGTACGACGCCAACCGCTCGTCGGTGAGGCTGAAGTGGTGCGGCGTCGCCTCGGCAGTGATCGGCAACCCGTCGGCCTTGGCCCGACGCACCAGTTCGACGCTCTTGGCGGTCGACAGGTGGAGGAAATGCATCGACACGCCGGTCAGCCGCACCAGTTCGATGTCGCGGTGCAGCATCAGTTCTTCGGCGATCGACGGCCAACCCGGCAGGCCGAGGCGGCTGCAACAGTCGCCCTCGTGCATCACCGCGCCCGCCGTGAGGCGCTCGACCTCACAGTGCTGCGCCAGGGTGATGCCGAGCCCGTCGGCATACTCGAGCGCTCGACGCATGAGGAGCGGATCCTGCACCCCGTTGCCGTCGTCGGTGAACAGCTTCACACCGGCACCGGCGAGCTCGGCGAACGGGGTGAGGGTCTCGCCCGCCCGACCGACCGTGATCGATCCCGACGGCAACACCTCGCACAACCCGGCGCGCTCGCCCTGACGGCGCACGAAGTCGACCACCTCGACGCAGTCCTGCGTCGGATCGGTGTTCGGCATCGCCACCACCGCGGTGAAGCCACCGAGCGCGGCCGCGCGGCTGCCGGTCTCGATCGTCTCGGCCTCCTCCCGGCCTGGTTCACGCAGGTGCACGTGCAGGTCGACGAAGCCCGGACTGACCACGAGGCCGGTGGCGTCGATCACCCGGTCGTCGGCACCCGGTGCGATGGCATCGCCGACATCGGAGATCGACTCCGTCGGTGATCCTGACGTCGCCCGTTCGTTCGCCGGTGGCGTCGATGATCCGGGCGCCGGTGATGAGCAGGCTCATTCGGGGGTTCCTTCCGTCGTTGCATCCGGGGTGGCGATCGAGCTGCCGGAGCCCGAGCAGGTCGAAGAGGACCGCCATGCGCACAGCGATGCCGTTGGTGACCTGTTGGGTGATGACCGCGCCGGGAAGCTCCGCCGGATCGACCGCGATCTCGACGCCCCGATTCATCGGGCCGGGGTGCATCACCAGCGTCTGCGGGCCGAGCCTCGCGGCGCGCTCCGGCGTCAGGCCGAAGCGGGCCGTGTACTCGCGAAGGTTCGGCACGAGCGCCTCGTTCATCCGCTCCTGCTGCATCCGCAAGAGGTACAGGACGTCGATGTCGGCGATCACGTCGTCGAGACGATCGGTGACCGCGTCGGCGAACCGGTCGCCCGTGTCGGGCGGCAGCAACGTGCGTGGCGCCACGACGGTGACGTGGGCACCGAGCAGGCGGAACGCCAGCGACCGTGCTGCGAGCGACCCGGCTGTGCTTGACGTCGCCGACCATGGCCACGCGCAGGCCGTCGAAGCCACCCGTGCGAGCCAGGGCGGTGCGCACGGTGAAGGCATCGAGCAGCCCCTGGGTGGGATGGGCGTGCCACCCGTCGCCGGCGTTGATGACGCTCGCGTTCGTCCACCCGGCGATGAGTTGCGGTGCTCCGCTCGACTTGTGGCGCACGACGAACGCGTCGACGCCCATCGCCGCGATCGTCTCGATGGTGTCGCGGAGGCTCTCGCCCTTGTTGATGCTCGACTGTGACGCCGCGAACGTCATCGTGTCGGCCGACAGCCGTTTGGCGGCCGTCTCGAAGCTGAGCCGGGTTCGTGTCGAGTCCTCGAAGAAGATGTTGCACACCGTCTTGCCCCGCAACGCCGGCACCTTGGGGTTCGGGCGGCGATTCACCTCGGCCATGTGGTCGGCGAGATCGAGGATGCGAGCGATGCCGGCCGCACCGAGATCGTCGATCGTGAGCAGCGAGCGGGACATCAGATCGCGCCTCACGAGATCACCACACCGTCGATCGTGGCCGAGACGTCCTCGTCGCTGCTCGTCGGCAGGTTCTTGCCCACGAAGTCGGGCCGGATCGGCAGTTCGCGATGGCCGCGATCGACGAGGACGGCGAGCTGCACTGCGCGAGGTCGGCCGTAGTCGGCGAGTGCGTCGAGCGCGGCACGAACCGTACGCCCGGTGAACAGCACGTCGTCGACGAGCACCACGGTCGCGCCGTCGAGGTCGAAGGCGAGGTCGCTGACCGCGCCGGGCGACACCGGACGCAGGCCGATGTCGTCGCGGTAGAGGCTGGCATCGACGGAGCCGACGGACACGGGCGATTCGATCCGGGCGATCTCCTCGCCGAGGGACGTCGCCAGCCAGACACCTCCCTGCTGGATCCCCACGAGGACCACGCCATCGAGGCCTCGATTGCGCTCGATGATCTCGTGCGCCATTCGGGTGATGGCTCGACGGACGTCGTCGAACCCCAACACTTGCTTCTCGGCGACCATGTGCTCTCCTCCGTGCGGGCCTCACAGAGCCCGCTTCACGGTGAGCCCGAAGGTAGCAGCAACTACGGTTGGCTCATGCATGATCTCGTGATCCGTGGGGGATTTCTCGTCGATGGCACCGGCCGGCCCGGCCGCGTGGCGGATGTGGCGGTCGATGACGGCGTCATCGTCGCGGTCGTCGATGCCGATTCGGACGACGACATCGGTGATGCGAAGCGCGTCGTCGACGCCACCGGACGGCTCGTCACCCCGGGCTGGGTCGACATCCACACCCACTACGACGGCCAGGCATCCTGGGATCCGTACCTCACGCCCTCGTCGTGGCACGGCGTGACCACCGTCGTCATGGGCAACTGCGGCGTGGGATTCGCGCCGGCCGCGCCGAATCGCCACGAATGGCTCATCGAGTTGATGGAGGGCGTCGAGGACATTCCCGGCTCGGCGCTGACCGAGGGCATCTCGTGGGACTGGGAGTCGTTCGAGGACTACCTCGACGCGCTCGACGTCACGTCAGTACGTCATCGACATCGGCGCCCAGGTGGCTCATGGACCGGTGCGTGGCTACGTGATGGGCGACCGTGGCGCCGCGAACGAGGCGGCGACCGACGACGACATCGCCGCCATGGCCGACATCGTCGAACGCGGGCTGCGCGCCGGCGCGCTCGGCTTCTCCACGTCACGCACCCCGATCCACAAGTCGAAGTCGGGTGAACTCGTGCCGGGAACGCACGCGACCAGCGATGAGCTGTTCGGCATCGCCGACGCACTCGCCCGCGCCGGCCACGGCGTGTTCCAGTTCGCTCCCGACCACGCCCTCGTTCCGCGCGACGAGTGGCCCTGGATGAAGGAACTCGCCCGGCGCACCGGTCGCACGGTCAGCGTGAACCTCAATCAGCCCGATGACGCGCCCGACCTCTGGCGCGAGGTGCTCGCGCTGCTCGACGAGGCCCGGGCCGAGGGGTTGCCGATCGTGGCCCAGGTCGCCGGTCGTGTCGTCGGGCTGCTGATGTGCCTCGAGGGCAGCTTCAACCCGCTGGCGTTCCATCCTGCCTATGCGCCGATCGCTGATCTCCCGCTGACCGAGCGGGCGGCCGCTCTGCGCGACCCGGGGTTGCGGGCGCAGTTCGCCACCACGCCGGCCGAGGGCGGCGAGCTGTACACGATGCTCGTACTCGATCGACTCGACAAGTTCTGGGCGGTCGAGGACGGCGACATCGACTACGAACCGTCCGCCGACGAGTCGATTGCCGCCGTCGCCGCCCGCACCGGCGTCGCACCCACCGACCTCGTGATCGACCAGCTGACCGCCAACGACGGCAACGGCATCATCCTGACCCCGTTCTTCAACTACGCGTACGGCGACCTGTCGTTCACCTACGAGGCGCACCAGCACCCCGGAACCCGCATGGGGCTCGCCGACGCGGGCGCGCACTGTGGTGTCGTCTGCGACGGCGGCACCCCGACGTTCATGCTGACGCACTGGACCCGCGATCGCACTCGCGGCCCGAAGCTGCCACTCGAACACGTCGTGCGCCGCCAGACGCGCGAGACCGCCGAGCTCTACGGTCTCACCGATCGCGGCGCCGTGGTGCCCGGTCTGCGTGGCGATCTCAACATCATCGACTACGACCACCTCACCTTCGGCGCCGCCCGGATGGCCCACGATCTGCCCGCGGGTGCGCGCCGGCTCGTCCAGAAGGCCAAGGGCTACGACGCCACGTTCGTCGCCGGCGTCCAGATCGTCGACCACGACGAGTTCACCGGGGAACTCCCCGGCCGGCTCATCCGCGGCCCGCGCTGAGCCGCGCTCGTCGTCCGGCAGTTCGACGTTCCGGTTGCGTTCGTAGAGGACCCAGATCTCGTTCCGGCCGACCTCGTCGAACGCGTCGGCGATGGCGAGCCAGTCGGCGATCAGTTGGGCATCCTGGTCGACGGGGATCATCACGTAGTCGACGCGGTCGGCGCGGTCGGCGAGCCGTGATCCTTCGAGGCTCGTATCGGGGCCGTACAGCACGACGCGGAAGGGAACCGGGAACTGGTAGATCTCCTCGCGGTGTGCGAGGTGCGGGGTCAGGCGGTAGTTCGCTGACACGACCGCATCGGCCGGGATCTCGTCGAGCAACTCGCGCGCCGACGCGGCGTAGACGTTGTCACGATGGCCGTACCACGAGTCGGTGCGCCCGAGCGGTGCCGGGGCCCACAGGAAGGCCGTCACCACCGAGGCGACTGCGAGCGACGTCATCGCCAGGGTGCGCGTGGGTAGCGGCAGGCGACGACCCCGCAGCGACACGACGCGGTTCGTCATCGCGCCGATGGCGTACACCGTGCCGATCGCCAACGCGGGGACCGCCACGAGGCCGTAGTGATAGTCGACCTGATACTGGTACCAGAACGTGCTCAGGACGTTCGTGAACAGCACGAGTGCGCTGATCATCGCAACGTCGGGCAACCGGAGGAAGAGCCAGGCGAACGGCGCCGTCATCTGGACCAGGTACCACGGCCGGCCATCGCTGCGAAGATGACGTACGAGCGCCGTCGGATTCGTCACCACCGTGTCCACGAGCCCCCACGGACCGCCGAACGGGATGCGCCATCCGTTGCGTGTCGGCACCCCGATCAAGCTGCGCATGACGAGCAGCATCGCGACAGCCATGAACGCGACGCTCCCGAAGACGGTCAGCAGCCCGATCCGGCGATCGCGCCGGATCGCGACCCAGATGCCGAGCGGCACGATCACCAGTGACACGTCCTCCTTCACGAGCAGCGACAGCACCACGAAGACCGCGTAGAGCCGCCATCTGCGTTCCAGCGCGCCGTAGATGGCGAAGCCGACGAACACGCCGAGAAATGCATCGGGATGGAAGTTCTCGAGGTTCGTCCACCCGACCGCCGGATGCAACAGGTAGGCACCGGAACCGATCAGCGCGAGCCACTCCGACCCCAGCCGCTTGCGTCCGTAGAGGAACACCGGGATGGCGCCAGCAGCGATCGCCGCCGACTGCGCGGTGAACATGATCCACGCGCCCGGGAGCAACCCAGTACAACGGGACGAGCAGCAGCACGACGAACGAGGTGTGGTCGCCGAACAGGTTGCGTCCCATCAGCGTCACGAACGGAGTGTGGAAGCGCGAGAGCAGCCACATGCCCTGGTCGTAGAGCGCCGAGTCGTAACTCGACGTCCCGAGCGCGTGATGGATGTCGAGCGACCTGACGGCGAAGTACCAGGTCCAGGCGATCACCGCCCCGGCCAGGAAGACCTGAGGGGCGCTCGGCGGCGGGATGCGGTGCCACCACGTTCGCGAGGGCATCGACCTACTGTCGCAGGTCGTCGACCAGTGCGGAGAGCACTCCGTTCACGAAACGGCCGCTGTCGTCGGTGGAGAACCGCTTGGCGAGTTCCACGGCCTCGTCGATGGCGACAGCCAGCGGGACGTCGGGCCGATGTGCCAGTTCGAATGCGCCGAGGCGCAGGATGTTGAGGTCGAGCACCGGCATGCGCGCCAGCGTCCAGCCCTTGGCTCGCGCCGCGATCGCGGCATCGAGTTCCTCGACGTGCTCGCCGACACCGAGGACCAGCAACGTGGTCAACGCATCGGGTTCGAGCACTTGCACGGCGAGTGCATCGGCAGGCGTGATGCCCTTCGAGTACGCCTCGTACAACAGGTACAGGGCGCGTTCGCGCGCGTCGGAGCGATCATCTGGACGCGGCATGGCAGCCATGTTGGAAGGTGCTGCTCGATTCCGGCTCAGACCCGGGTGAGGTAGTCGCCGGTACGGGTGTCGACCTTGACCTTGTCGCCCGGCTCGACGAACAACGGAACCTGCAGGACCTTGCCCGTCTCGAGCGTCGCCGGCTTGCGAGCACCGGACACCCGGTCGCCCTGGACACCCGGCTCGGTCTCGGCGATCAACAACTCGACCGACGCAGGAATCTCGACGCCGATGATCTCACCGTGGTACTGCGCGATCTGAGCGACCATCTGCTCGGTGAGGTAGTCGGCGGCCTCGCCGAGCGCCGAACTCGGCACGTTCATCTGGTCGTACGTGGAGGTGTTCATGAAGACGTAGTCGCTGCCGTCCTTGTACAGGAACTGCATGTCCTGGCGGTCGACGATGGCCTGCTCGACCTTGATGCCGGCATTGAACGTCTTGTCGATGACTGCGCCGTTGCGGAGGTTGCGGATCTTCGTACGGACGAAGGCTCCCCCCTTGCCCGGCTTGACGTGCTGGAACTCGACCACCTGGAACAGTCCGTTGTCGAGTTCGAGGGTGATTCCGTTCTTCAGGTCGTTCACGGAGATCTGCGGCATGGTCGTGTCCTCGAGTTCAGTTCGGTCCGGGCGAGCCCGGAAACGGTCGCGGCACGGTGTGCGTGAGTGGCTGCGAGCCGCTTTCGGTGACGACGAGGAGGTCCTCGATCCGGAATCCACCGAAGCCGACACGATAGAGGCCCGGTTCCACCGTCACCACGTTGCCGGCCACGATGACCTCGTCGGAGGCCTGCGAATGGAACGGCGATTCATGGATCTCGAGGCCCACGCCGTGGCCGGTTCCGTGCAGATACCAGTCCAGACGGTCGGCCTGTGCGAAGACGTCACGGCACACGGTGTCGAGGTCACGTGCCGAGATCCCGGGACGCAACGCCGCGACTCCAGCACCATGGGAGGCCTCGACCAGCGCGTAGATCTCACGTTGCTCCTCGGTCGGCTCACCGATCACGTACGAGCGGGTCATGTCGGAGTGGTAGCCGTCGACGAGCGCACCGACGTCGATGACGACGGTGTCGCCGTGCACGATGGCGCGTCCCCCGACCTCGTGATGCGGGCGCGCCGCATGATCGGGTCCGGACGCCACGATGGTCTCGTAGCTGCGGTCGTCGGCGCCGTGGAGCCGCATCCGGTACTCGAGTTCATTGCGGATGTCGGCTTCGGTGACCGGATCGTCGAGCGTGGCGAACAGGAGCGGCTCGACCTCTGCGAGCGCCGCATCAGCCGCAGCCGCAGCTGCGTCCATCCGCTCGATCTCGGCCGCGTCCTTGATCTGCCGTTGCACCTTGACGAGCGACTCCACAGGCTCCAGTGCGAGGTCGTCGGCGAGCCGCTTCCACTCGGCGTGCGTCGTCGAAGCCGGGTCGAGACCGACGGAGCCGGCGCTGTCGAGCGACTCGATCAGCCGCTCGTGCAGCTTCACCCTCGACGTCTCGGCGATCACCGTCGCGCCGCTCGCCGTGGTTTCTGCTCTGGCCCGGTCTCCATATCGACCGTCCGTCCCCAGGATCAGATCGTCAGTGGTGACGATCGCCCAGCCGTTCGACCCGGTGAACCCGGTCAGCCACCGCACATCCACCAGGTCCGTGAACAGCAGTGCATCGCACCCGTTGCCCAGCGGCAATCGAGTCTGGATCGTCGCGACCCGTCGAGCGTGGTCGATCGGGCTGAAGCGAGTGGCGTTCGACTCGTTCATCAGGACGCGAATCGATCGAGCGCGATGCGGACGGCATGCTCGGGCACACCGGAGACCACCTCGACGCCGTCAGGCCCGTCGAGCACGAAGGTGAGGCCGTCGAGGGCCTTCTTGTCGCGAGCCATCAGCGTCATCAGCTGTTCGACGTCGAGGCCTTCGGGCGGCGTGATGCGCAGGCCGTACTCCCCTGCGACGACCCGGCGGTGCTCGTCGACGCGGGCCTCGTCGACGCGATCGAGCTCGAGTGCCAGCTCTGCGGCGAAGACGAGCCCGATCGCCACGGCTTCACCGTGGGCGATCTCGTGATCGGTAGCGGTCTCGATCGCGTGCGCGAGCGTGTGGCCGTAGTTGAGCAGGGCCCGGCGGCCGCCTTCGCGCTCGTCGGAGGAGACGATGTCGGCCTTGATCTCGATGCAGCGGGCGATCCGCTCGTCGAGCGGCAGCGCGAGCAGGTCGTCGCCCGTCAAGAAGTGGTACTTCGACATCTCACCGAGGCCGCAGCGCATCTCCCGCTCGGGCAGCGTGGCGAGTGCATCGAGATCGCAGATCACACCCGACGGTTGCCAGAACGCACCGACGAGGTTCTTGCCCTCCGGCAGGTTCACACCGGTCTTGCCGCCGATCGCGGCGTCGACCATGCCGAGCAGCGTGGTCGCGACATGGACCACCGGCGTCCCACGGTGCCATGAGGCGGCCGCGTACCCGGCCACGTCGGTGACCATGCCACCGCCGATGCCGATCACGACATCGCGGCGTGTGAGGCCCTGACGAGCGAACCCCCGCGTGAGCGTCTCGATCGTGGCCAACGACTTCGTCGACTCCCCCGAGTCGATCACGTACGTCTCGACGGATCGGCTCGCCGACGACCACCTCAGCGGCACGGCCTCCTGGGTGACGACCGCGACCCGAGCGGCAGCGTCAGGAAGCAGTGCGTCGAGCTCGGCGATCGCACCGGCGCCCACGACCACCTCGTACGAGCGCTCCGCCAGTGGGACCGTCACCCGCAGCATCGCAACACCGCCTTGCTGACATCGTTGACCGAGCGGTTGTCGACCGAGACGATGGCATCGGCGACCTCCTGGTAGAGCGGTGCTCGTTCGTCGTAGAGCCGGCGCAGTGCTGCCTCGGGATCGTCGTCGAGCAGCGGCCGATGGCCACCGCTGCGCACCCGCTCGAGCAGGACGTCGACCTCGCAGCACAGCCACACGACGTGGGCATCGGGACCGCGGAGTGCCTCCCGGTTGGCCTCGCTCAAGACCACTCCCCCGGCCGCCGCGATCACCGACTGTTCCGGCGACGCCAGTGCGTCGAGGAGCACCTGTGTCTCGATGGCCCTGAACGACGGTTCTCCCTCGGCGACCCAGATCTCGCGAACGGTCCGTCCCGTGCGGTCCTGGATCATCTCGTCGGAGTCGAACAACGGACGTCCGAGCTCGGCCGCCAGCGCCCGCCCGACCGTGGACTTGCCCACCCCCATCATGCCGACGAGCACGAGATGGCGCGGCACGTTCACGACAACGAGGCCGTGAACGCCTCGGCGTTGCGGACGAACTCGTCGAGCGAATCGCCACCGAACTTGCGCTGCGCCTCGCCCGCGAGCACCAGCGCCACCATGGTTTCGGCAACGACGCCCATCGCCGGAACGGCAGTGACGTCGGTGCGCTCCTTGAACGACACGGCCGACTCCTTGGTCTCCGTGTCGACCGTCTCCAACGTCGGCTTGTTCAGCGTGGCGAGCGGCTTCATCGCAGCGCGCACGACCAGCAATTCGCCCGTGGAGATGCCGCCCTCGGTGCCCCCGGCGAGCGTGCTGCCGCGTCGGTAGGCCTTGGCGTCGGCATCCCACGAGATCGGGTCGTGCGCCACACTTCCCCGACGCCCGGCGACCTCGAATCCGTCGCCGATCTCCACACCCTTGACCGCCTGGATGCTCATGACCGCCTGGGCGAGGAGAGCGTCGAGCTTGCGATCCCAGTGGACATGGCTGCCGAGCCCGACCGGCACGCCGAAGCCGAGGACCTCGACCACACCGCCGAGCGAGTCGCCGTCCTTGGCCGCCGACTTGATCTCGGAGATCATCGCCTCGCTCGCGTCCAGGTCGAAACAGCGCACCTGGTTGTCGTCGACCCGGTCGAGCTGATCGGGTGTGGGACGCACAGCGCCGGCGGGCACACGAACGTCACCCATCTGGATGACATGGGAGATGATCTCGATGCCCAACGGTTTCAACAGGGCCTTGGCGACCGCGCCGGCGGCTACGCGAGCGGCGGTTTCGCGGGCGCTTGCACGTTCGAGGACGTCACGGGCGTCGGTGAAGCCGTACTTCTGCATCCCGGCCAGGTCGGCGTGTCCCGGCCGGACCTGCGTGAGCGGATCCTTCGTCGCTCCCGGAGCAGGACTCATCTCCTCGTGCCACTTGTCGCTGCGGAACCATTCACTGTTCTTGATCTCGATCGCGACCGGCGAGCCGAGCGTGCGGCCGTGTCGGACGCCGCCGATCAGCGTCAGCTCGTCCTGTTCGAAACGCTGCCGCGGACCACGGCCGTACCCGAGCCGTCGACGTCCCATCTCGGCCTGGATCTGCTCGACCGTGATCTCGAGACCGGCCGGCAGCCCTTCCATGATGACCACGAGGGCCTGGCCATGGGACTCGCCCGCCGTGAGATACCGCAACATCCCGACGAGGCTACCGGCCGGCGAGCGCCGCCTCGGCGGCGGCTCGCATGACCCTCGTGTCCGGCCGGACGCCGATCCACCGCTCCTGCTGCAGCGCCGCCTGGTGGATCAACATGCCGAGCCCGTCGACCGTGCGCGCACCGAGCGCCTCGGCAGCCGTCAGCCACGCGGTACGGAGTGGGTGGTAGACGAGATCGACGACCACCTGGCCGTCGCGCAGTTGCGCCGGATCGCAGGGCAGATCGCCCGGCGTCGAACGGAGCGGATCGATGCCCATGCCGACGTTGGTTGCGTTGACCACGATGTCGGCACGACCGATGTCGCCGGCGCGTCCGACCGAGGCGGCCGACGCCAGTGTCGCCGCCACTTCGGCGTGAGCACGCGTGCGATTCAGCACCGAGATGTCGGCGGAGCCGGCGCGGCCGAGCGCGTCGACCACCGAACGGGCTGCGCCACCGGCACCGATCACAGCAACGCGGGCGTCGGCGACGTCGATCCCCGCTTCCGCGAGCGATGCCACGAACCCCGCTCCGTCGGTGCTCGATCCGACGAGCTGGTCACCGTCCCAGCCGACGGTGTTGACCGACCGCAACGCACGAGCGGCCGGTTCGAGACGATCGACGGCGTCGGCCACGTCACGCTTGTGCGGCATCGTGACCGAGAGACCGGCGATTCCGAGGAGGCGCATCGCGTCGAGCGCCCCGACGCCTCCCCCGTCGGCCACGTCGAACGCGACGTAGGTCCAGTCGACGCCCGCCGCGTCGAAGGCGGCCTGGTGGATGACCGGCGACAGACTGTGTTCGACCGGCGATCCGATGAGCGCCGCCACTCGGCGCAACGTCACAGCAGTCCCGCCTGGCGGGCCAACTCGACGTTGCGCTCGTGCTGCCAGAGTTCCGATGCGAAGACATGACCACCGTCTTCGTTGGCGATGACGTAGTAGAGGTACGCACACTTGGTCGGATCGGCGAGTTCCGCGCAGATCGGGTCGCCGGCGGGCGGATTCGGTGCCGGATTGAGCGCGGCCTGGATCGACGCGCGGCCCGGGTTGGCGATCGGCGTCGGCGGGAGCCCGGGACGCAGATAGGTGTTGTACGGCGTGTCGATCTGGCGGAGCTCGGAGAACGGCAGGTTGGCGTCGAGCCCGGCCTGATCGCGTCCGTACAGCACGGTCGCGTCGATCTGCAGGGGGATCGCGTTCTCCGGATCCATCGCGCTGAGCCCGAGCCGGTTGTAGATCACCCGTGCGATCTTCGCCCGATCCTCGGGCACCTTGGCCTCGCGTTCGATCATCGAGGCGATGATGAGCGCCTGATACGGCGTGATGCCGAGTGCCGCGGATCGATTGACGATGTCCTCCTGATCGCCGACGCGTTCCATGAGCGCGATCATCCGCTCGAGGACCTGGCCCTCGCCCTCCGCGTTCGAGACCTGGTACGTGTCGGGGAAGAGCATCCCCTCGAGCGAGGTCACCTCGACCGGCTGGAACGACGAACGGATCGTGCCGCTGTTCGCCGCAGCCAGGAACTCGTCGGCGCTCAGGCGATCGACCGACGTCTGGAGCCGGTCGGCCATCCTGGCCACCGTGAATCCCTCGGGGAACGTGACTTTCGTGTAGGTCTGTCCCGGCGGGGTCCGCAGCCGGCCGAGCACGTTGCCCATGTGGTCGTTGGGGCGGATCTCGTAGTAGCCGGGGATCAGTTCGATGCCGCCCTCACGCTCGACGTACCACTCGAACACCCCCGCGTCGGAGACGAGGCCGTCGTCGGCCAGTCGCTCGGCGACCGACGCCAGGTCGTCATCCTCGTTCACGGTGAAACTCTGGACGTCACCGGGGGCACCCTCTGGATTGATCTTGCCGAGATACCACCAGCCGACCGCTCCCGAGATCAGAATCATGATGACGACCAGCACCATCGAGAGCCAGACGATCCACTTGAGCGGGCGCGTCTGGCGCCGGAGACGCTCGACCTGGCCGGTCTGATCGGTCGCATCCCAGGGATCGATGTACCAGTCGAGCGCCGGACGGCTGTCCGGGTCGACCTGGGCCTCGGGCAGCAACGGGTCGAGTTGCTTCACGGCGCCGTTCCCGGACGTGACGTACTCCACGTCGACCGGCGGTGATCGAGCCACGCCTGCAACATGACCGCTGCGGCCACCTTGTCGACCACCTTGCGACGCTGACGCGCGTCGAGTCCGGCCTCGCGCATGCCTCGCTCGGCGGTCACCGTCGTGAAGCGCTCGTCGTACATCTCCACCGGCACGCCGACCACGCTAGCCAGCTGGCGTGCCTCGGTCTCGGCAGAGCGGGCGGCCGGTCCGCTGGTTCCATCGAGCGACAACGGAAGCCCGACCACGACCACCTCGGCCTCCTCGTCGCGCACGAGCTTGGCGATCGCAGTGTGATCGTGGCGCCGCGACGAGGAGCGGTGCACGGTGGTCAGCGCCGACGCCACGGTGCCCGAGAGATCGCTCACCGCGATGCCGATGCGCTTGGAACCGAGGTCGATGCCCAGTGCGCGAACGCCCGGAACTCGTCCCGCTGGGTCACGCGTGCTCACGCTGTGATGCTCACGCTCCGGCGGCGACTGCCTCGGCGATCGCCCGCGCTGCCAGTTCCAGCGCCGCCGGGATCCCGCTCGCGTCCTTCCCGCCCGCCGTGGCGATGTCACCCTTGCCGCCACCGCCACCGCCGACCGCTCGCGCGGCATCCTTGATCAAGTCGCTCGCCGGGCGCCCGCTGCCCGGCTCGACCGCGGCCACGAGGCCGACACCACCGCTCGGGGTCTCGCCGATGAGCACGACGAGACGGATACCCGGCTGCTGGCGCACGGCGATCGCGAGTTCTCGAAGGTCGCCCGCGGCCAGGCCGTCGACCTGCGTGACCACCACGCCGTCGTGGGCGATGGCCGCCAGCTCGGACGAGCGCCCCAGCGCCAACTGGCCCCGCAGCGACTTGATCTCGTCGTTCAGGGCCTTCACCTCGTCGAGCTTGCGTTGCACGCCCGCCAGCAGATCATCGCCGGCAGCGCCGACGAGTCGGGCAGCCTCCGCGAGCAACCGCTCGTCGCGCTGCAACAGCGCAACGCTCGCCTCGCCGGTGACCGCTTCGATACGACGCAGGTTCGAGCCGATCGAGGACTCGCTCACGACCTTGATGGTGCCGATGTCGCCGGTCGCCCACACGTGTGTGCCACCGCACAGTTCGATCGACGAACCCGCTTCGAGCACGCGCACGATGTCGCCGTACTTGTCGCCGAAGAACGCAATCGCGCCGAGGGCCTCGGCTTCGTCCTTGGTCGTCTCGAAGTTCCGCGTCGGCGAATTGGCCAGCGTCTCGGTGTTCGCCAGGCGTTCGATCTCGAGGATCTGTTCGTCGGTCACCGCGTCGTAGTGGCTGAAGTCGAAGCGGAGACGGTCGGGACCGACCATCGACCCGGCCTGCTTCACGTGCTCACCGAGCACCTGTCGCAACGCATGGTGCAGGAGATGGGTGGCCGTGTGGTTGCGACGGATGGCGGTGCGTCGGTCCGAGTCGATCTCGGCCGTCGCTGTCTGCCCGGGCGTGATCGAACCCGACTCGATCCGCGCTCGGTGTCGGCGCAGGTTCGGGAGCGCGAAGGTGGTGTCGAGCACGATCGCCACCCCGGTCTCCGTCGTGATCGTGCCGGTGTCCCCGATCTGGCCGCCCGACTCCGCGTAGAACGGTGTGCGGTCGAGGAAGATGTCGACCACGCCGTCACCGGCATCTGCAACGTCGCCCGCAGCGTCATCGACCGCAACCACCGCGAGCACTCGGCTCTCGGCGACGTCGTTCGAGTAGCCGACGAAGTCGGTCACGCCGAACTGCTCCACGACATCGCGGTACGCGTCGAGGTCGACACCCTCGCCGGTGCCTTTCTGGGCGGCCTTCGCCCGCTCACGTTGGGCCGCCATGTCGGCGCTGAATCCGGCGAGATCGACCGTGACGTCACGCTCGCCGGCGATCTCCTGGGTCAGCTCCAGCGGGAACCCGTAGGTGTCGTGGAGGAGGAACGCCGTCGACCCCGACAGTTCGGTGGGGTCGGACTCCAGCTCGCCGTCGAGGATGCTGAGACCGTGCTTGAGCGTCTGACGGAACCGCTCCTCCTCCTTGGTCATGACATTGACGACGAACTCGCGGTTCTTGACGACGTCCGGATAGGCATTGCCCATCACGTCGATGGCGACCTCGGCGAGGCGTGGCATCACGAGCGACTCGGTGCCGAGCAGGTACGCGTAGCGCACCGCTCGACGGATGATCCGGCGCAGCACGTAGCCGCGGGCTTCGTTCGACGGGAAGACGCCGTCGTTGATCAGCATCGCACCCGACCGGGCGTGTTCGGCGAGTACCCGCATGGCGAAGCTGTCGCGATCGTCGTAGTCGCCGACCCGGTACGACCTGCCGGTGATCGAGCAGGCCTCGTCGATCAGCGGCCGCATGAGGTCGGTCTCCCACACGGAGTCGACCCCCTGCAGCAAGGCGAGAATGCGTTCCAGGCCGGCACCGGTGTCGATCGATGGCTTCGGCAACGGCGACCTCGACCCGTCGGGGGCCTGGTCGAACTGCATGAACACGAGGTTCCAGAACTCCATGAAGCGATCACCGGCCGGATCGCCGAGCGGGCCGCCTTCGGGCCCGAACGCCGGACCACGGTCGATGTGGATTTCGCTGCACGGCCCGCACGGGCCGGTGTCGCCCGCCTGCCAGAAGTTGTCCTTGTCGCCGAGACGCTGGATGCGGTCCATCGGAACGCCGACGATCTCGTGCCAGATCGCCTCGGCCTCGTCGTCGGACTCGTGCACCGTGATCCACAGCCGATCGCCGTCGAAACCCCAACCGCCCGACGCCGGATCGCCGGTGACGAGTTCCCAGCTCCACGGGATTGCCGACTCCTTGAAGTAGTCGCCGAAGCTGAAGTTGCCGAGCATCTCGAAGAAGACCAGGTGGCGCTTCGTGCGGCCCACGTCGTCGAGGTCGTTGTGCTTGCCGCCGGCGCGGGCGCACTTCTGCGCACTGACGGCACGCTGGTACGGCGGCTGCTCGTCGCCGACGAAGTACGGCTTGAACGGCAGCATGCCGGCGACATTGAAGAGCACCGTCGGGTCGTGCGGGATGAGGCTCGCCGACGGGACGATCGTGTGGTCCTTGGCCGCGAAGTAGTCGCGGAAGGAATCGCGAAGTTGGTCGGCGTTCATCGACGGGGTCATATCCCGGGCGAGCCTATCGACGCCGCTAGCTTGCTCCCGAGTGAGTACCGCCACCCCACGCTCCATCGTTCCGTCACCGCCCGACGACCTCCACGAGTGGGTGAGCTTCGACGACCCTGACGAACAACGCACCTGGGTGTTCGATGCCACCTACCTGCGGTCGAACTACATGTGCATCTACGGTTGCGGCTGCAAGGGAATCCTCGACGAGCCCGCCCCGGAGCTCCAACAGGGATGCTGCAGCCACGGCGCCCACTTCGTCGACGACGACGACATCGCGAACCTGACGCGCCATGCCGAGCGTCTCACCCCCGCGCACTGGCAGTTCCACAAGAAGGGCACGGGCAAGAAGGGCTTCCTCGCCGCCGGCGAACCCGAGGCCGACGGTTCGCCCGTCACGACCACACGGGTCGTCGACGGCGCGTGCATCTTCCTCAACCGGGTCGGGTTCGAGGGCGGGGTCGGGTGCGCGCTGCACATCGCCGCCCTGGAGGCCGGCGAACGCCCGATGGACTGGAAGCCTTCGGTGTGCTGGCAGGTGCCGCTGCGTCTCGAGCACTCGACCGACGAATCGGGTCACGTGACCTCGCGGCTGCGCGAATGGAAACGACGCGACTGGGGCGAGGGCGGCAGCGACTTCGGATGGTGGTGCACGGAAGAACCCGACGCATTCGTCGGATCGGAGCCGCTGTACGTGTCAGCGAAGGACGAGATCGTCGAACTGGTCGGCGAACACGTCTACATCGCCATGGTGCAGCAGTTGGAACGCCCGAACTGGGTACCGCTCCCCCACCCTGCGGTGCGTCGCTGATCGTCTGCGCTGCGTGATCAGTCGTCGAGATCGTCGTCGTCGTCGAAGGTGACGCCGTACTTCTCTGCCAGGGCGGCGTACTCGTCATCGTCGCCGGCATCGGCGCCAGAGGGCGTCGACGGCTCCGAACGGTCGCCGAATCCGAGATCGAACGCTCCCGGGCCGGACTGCTTCAGTTTTCTCGCCTCTTCGAAACGGCGATGACGACCCTTCTTCACGACAGGGCTCCCACAGGCTAGAAAGTTGACATTCGGGCACAGGGTAGCGGTGAGGTGCCGCAATACCCTGGATCCGCGGAAATGGTCCGCACCGCTGGATCAGTCCGACACGGTGGTCAGACGCAGACGACCCTGCCCGTCGAACGTGAGCCCGGCTTCGCCCGCCACGAGCCGCCTGATCCCGTCGCCGACCAGCACATTTCGCCATCCCGACGCCAGCCGGGCGTCGTCGTCGCCGCGCAGGAACGACACGATGTCCGACCGCGTTGCCAGCAGCGCCGGATCGAGTCGTTCATCTCGAGCCAGCTGTGCCACCCATGCCGACACCAGCGTCACGGCGGGGCGCATCGAGCGATCGAGATCGTCGGCCGACGGAGGCGGCGACGGGGCAGGAACACCCTTGGCCGCCCTGACGGCCTCGAGGATCTCCTCGGCGAGCCCGCCGCGGGAATGCCGTTCGTCGACGCCACGAGCCTGTGCGAGTTCCTTGGCGTTGCTCGGGGCGCGCTGCGAGATACCGAGGATGGCCAGATCGGGCAGGACCTGACGAACCGGCGTATCGGTGCGCATCGCCCGCCGTTCGCGCCACCCGGCAACGCTCTGGGCGACCGCGCGGGCATTGGGACGCAACGAGCGGGCATCCTTCAGCCGCAGCCAGGCGTCGTCGGGGGCCGACCCACTCGTCGGACGCGTCCGCAGCTCCTCGCAGGCGTCGTCGGCCCAACCGAGGCGATCCACGTCGGCCAGCTGCGCCACGAGTCGTTCATGCACTTCGAGCAGGTATTCGACATCGACGGCGGCGTACTGGCACTGGCTGTCGGTGAGGGGCCGTCGCAGCCAGTCGGTCAGACGATCGCCCTTCGCCGGTGTCACCCCCAGTTCGCCCTGGAGCAACGACACGAGCGATGGCGTTCCATAGCCGAGGAATCCCGCCGCGAGCTGCGTGTCGAACATGCGCGTGGGAACCGATCCGACGGCGTGGGTGAGCACGTCGAGATCCTGCTGGGCGGCGTGGATCACACACAGCGACTCCGACGCGAACAGCCTGTCGAACCCGCTCACGTCGACCGCGAGCGGGTCGATCAATGCCACCTGCTGGCCGTCGGCGCCGCGCCATGCGACCTGGACCAGAGCGAGCTTGGGGTAGTACGTCCGTTCACGGTGGAACTCGGTGTCGAGCGCGTAGCGGGATTGCTCGAGCAGGGTCGACACGACGTCGTCGAAGTCGTCCTGACGATCGATCCAGCGGTACTCGAGCCGCGGATCAGTCATCGGCAACACCGGATGCGGCGCCGGACACGGTGTCGAATCCTGCGTCGACCCACGCCAGCATCCCACCCGCGACGTTGACCGCCTCGACCCCCTGCTCGACCAGGTACCGGCAGGCATTTGCGCTGCGGTTTCCCGAACGACACACGACATAGGTCGGCGAACCATCGAAGGCGCCCAACCGTTCGGGCACCGTACTGAGCGGTACCAGCTCGGCATGGGCGATACGGCCGCTCTCCCATTCCTGAGGCTCGCGGACGTCGATGATCCGAGCGTCCGGCCCGAGCGCTGCCAGGTCGTGGACCGAGATCTCCAAGATTGTCACGGCGTCAAGAGTACCGATCGAGGTCGCCGGGCGTGTTGATGTTGCGCAGCGAGGTGGGAGGCAACGGCACCTCGACGGTGCGAAGCCCGGCGAGAACCCGATGAAGGGCGCGCTCGCCGCCGTCGAATGCCGATCGGACGCGCTCGAGCGTCGCGCTGCGCCACAGCGCACATGTCGGCTCGGGTCGCCCGCCGTTGGCAACGACGACGTCGGCATCGGGTCGTTGTCGTGCCGCGTCGACCAGCGCGCCGACATCGGTCGGCGAGAGGTGGGCGAGATCGCAGGCGACGATCAGCAGATCGGTCGCCTGCGCCGCGAACAGCTCGAGCACGCCGAGGACGCCGCCGAGCGGGCCCTCGCCGGGGTGCAGGTCGGCCAGGACCGGCCAGTCGAGCGTCGCGAGTTCGATCGGGTCTCCGCCGTACAGCACGACCGACTCGCACCCTGCGTCGGACAGTGCGCCGGCGACCCGCGCTGCCATCGGCACGCCATCCACCTCGACGAGCGCCTTCGTGCGGCCCATGCGACGGCTGGCGCCACCGGTGAGGACGGCACCGATCAGCATCGACTCAGTCCGAAGGAATTCCCGACGGGTCGAGCTGCAACAGGAACGTGCGGCATCGGTCGGCCTCGTCGAGTTCACCGATCACGGCGGCCATGTCGCCGAGACCGCGCATGCAGCGCAGGAAACCGCGATTGGTCGGCTCGGACCATCGTACGTAGCCGCTCCCCCGCCACCCGTTGGCGCGCAGCGCATCCAACCCTCGGTGATAGCCCACGCGGTACGCCGCGTACCGATCGATCGTGTCGCGACCGAGATCACCGAGCGCCGCCCACGCGTCGAGACATCGCGGGGCCGAGGCCACGACGTCGGCCACTGCCGCACGCCGCGCGTCGCCGACGAGTGCCAGCGCGGCATCGAGCCGGGCGGCGACGTCGGGATCCGGAGCCGGCAACACCGTGGTGGGGAGGCCCGAGGACAGATTGATCGGCTGGTCGCTCACCTGGGCGAGCGTACCGACGCCGTACAGTGCTGGCGTGATCGCCGTGACCCTGGAACAGGCACAGACCATCGCCGTCGTGGCCACCACTGCGCTCGTGGTCGGGGCGATCGCCTCGTTCTGGGTGATGAAGAGCCTCGTTCAGAAACTCATCGTTGCGAGCCTGCTCGCGGTGCTGGCGTTCGCCGTGTGGACCCAACGGGGCGCCCTGCAGGACTGCGCCGACAAGGTGCAGGCCAACTACGCGAGGTCGGGCACGTCGGTCACGGTGTTCGACACCGAGTGCTCCTTCTTCGGTCTGTCGATCACGATCTCGGACCCGCGTTCGGAGTGAACACCCTCGCCCGGCTCACCGGCGCCAAGACAGTCGCCAACACGGCGCTGCGATGGATCCCGCTGTTCCTGCCCACGCTCGAGCGGGCATTCGGCGCCTCCACCACGCAGATGACCACCGTGCTCGGTGCCGGCGAACTGGCGGGACTCTCGACCATCGCATCCGGTGCCCGGCTCGACCGTGGACGCGAACGGGTCGTGATGGTGTCGTCGCTGGGGCTCGTCGCCGCATCGTCGGTCATCGCCCTCGGCGGGACCTTGGCGAGCTTCGCCGTGTCGTTCTTCGTCCTCGTCCTGGGCGTGGCGAACTACACCGTCGCGGGCCAGGCCTGGATCAGCCACCGCGTGGAGTACCGCCGGCGGGCGCGATCGCTCGGGCTCTTCGAGACGTCGTGGGCCATCGCCCTCCTGATCGGTGCACCGGTCGTTGCGCTGCTGATCAACCTGTTCGGTTGGCGGGGCCCCTTCGTTGCCCTGGCCGTCGCCGCGACGCTCGGTGCGCTCGTCGTGGCCGGCGCGCTGCCGCCATGGGTGCCCGGCTCCGACCACGTCGAGGTCGTTGCCGCAGCGTCGCTGAGCCATGACTCGACCAGCCACCACACGACCGCGGCAACGACCACGGCCCGAGCCGACCGCGCATCGATCACGTCCACCGCGTGGCTCGTGATGATCGGCTCGGCGATGACGGCGATGGCCGGTCTGTCGGTCTTCGTGATCTCGGGGACCTGGCTCGACGAGGCATTCGGCGTGTCGACCGGCGGCATCGGCGTGATCGCCGTTTCGTTCGGCTCCGTCGAACTGGCCGCGAGCCTCACGAGTGCAGGCGTCGCCGACGCCGTGGGCAAGCTCCGCAGCACGCTCGCCGGCCTCGTCCTGCTGCTCGCAGGGCTCGGCGTGATGATGCTGTCCGACGGACGACTCGCCGTCGGCCTGGGTGGACTCCTGTTGTTCCTGCTCGGTTTCGAATTCGCGTTCGTGACCTCGTTGTCACTCGTGAGCGAGGCGATGCCCGATGCACGAGGCACCACCCTCGCCGTCTCCAACGCTGTCGCCACGGTCACCCGCGCCGGCGGGGCGATGCTGAGCGGCTGGCTCTTCTCGGTCCACGGGATCGCGGGAACCGCTGCACTCTCGGCGATGTCAGCCGTCATCGCGGCCTTGTCGCTCGTGTTCAGCCGTCGGATACGGCCAGCCGCTGCTCCGGTGGCATCGATGACGCTCTGACGAATTCCGTGACCGACACGGCGACGGCGTCGGCATGGGTGTGGGGGCCGGCGTGGCCCGCCCCGGCCACGATCTGGCTTCGGCAATCCGGCAGCAGCTCGACGAGGTGGTGCATCGCATCGCGATGGTGGGGCCTGGCGTGTTCGCCGCGCAACGCCAGTACGGGCGCCGTCACGGCGTCGCCCTCCCACGGCGGCGTCCGGCGGAGATCGGCCAACTCCGAGACCATCGCCGCTCCCTCGGCGCGCCGCTCCTCCCGTTTCGACGCAGGGAGGCGGTCCCACACCTCGTCACCGACCATCCGTCGCATGAAGGCCTCGGCGGCGTCGCCGGGATCGGCGACGGCCATCGCTGCGCCACCGGCGGAGTCGCCCGGCCACCAGTCGACCCACGACAGCGGGGTCTCGTACACGATCACGCACGAGACGAGTTCGGGGCGCCGAGCGGCGAGAGCGAGTGCGACATTGCCGCCGAAGCTGTGTCCGAACAGGGCGACCGGGAACACCGGCGATGTGGTGACGATCGCCTCGAGGTCGTCGACGTTGGTCTCGACCGTCCACGGTGGACCCACCGAGTTCGACCGTCCGTAGCCCCGACGGTCGTAACGGACCACACGGAACTGCGTGTCGAGCCGACGGCTGAGCCGCAACAGCCCGGCCGAACGATCCATCGAACCGTGGACGACGACCAGCATCGGCAGATCGGGTTCGCCGGCCGACTCCGACCAGACACCGACCTCGGTGTCGGACCGCATCAGTCGACGCGCACGATCCGCAGCACATCGGTGGCTGCGCCCGACGTCCTCGGCCGGTCGGGGTTCGGTGCCCCGGCCAGCACCAGCACGATGTCGCCCGACGCGACCAGCCCGGCCCGCAATGCCGTCTCGACGGCGAACCACACCATCTCGTCGGTCGTGCCGTACAGGTCGACCTCGAGCGGTTCGACACCCCAGCTGAGCGCCAGGGAGCGCACGACCGCGGGGTCGGGCGACAAACCGATCATGCGGGCTGCGGGACGGAACCGGGCCATCGCCCGAGCGGTGCGGCCACTTCGCGTGCAGCACAGGATCGCCGTCGCGTCGGCGTCGTGGGCCGCTTGCGACGCGGCGTGGGTCAGGGCGGCCGTGATCGTGTCGATCGACGACATCTTCTCGTGATGCGGCAACTGCTGCATCCGTCCCAGCCGGTTCGCCCACTGCCGGTAGGCCGCCTCCGACTCGGCCCGTTCGGCCACGGTCGCCATCGTTCGCACCACCAGGGCCGGATCGTGCCCGATCGCCGTCTCACCCGACAGCATCAACGCGTCGGTGCCGTCGAACACTGCGTTGGCCACGTCGCTGACCTCGGCTCGGGTCGGCGACGGTGCGGTGATCATCGACTCCAACATCTGCGTCGCCGTGATGACGGGAACGCCCGCCTCCACGCAGTGGCGAACGATCCGCTTCTGCAGGTGTGGCACATCCTCGATCGGACAGTCGATCCCGAGGTCGCCGCGGGCGACCATCACCACATCGCTCGCGGAGATGATCTCGTGCAGGTGGTCGATGGCAGCGGTGGTCTCGATCTTCGCGACCAACCGAGCACGATCACCGACGACCGCTCTGACCTGATCGACGTCGTCGGCCTCACGGACGAACGACACGGCGATGTACTCGACGCCGGCCGCCGCAACGGCCTCGGCCAGCACGAGGTCCTCGGCGGTCGGCGACGGCAGCCGGAGGCTCTCCGACGACAGATGGACTCCGGGCCGACCATTGGCCTCCCCACCGGTTTCCAGTTGTGCGATCACCGAGTCGGCACCGATCTCGGTGACCCGCATCGCGATCGCACCGTCGCCCAGTTGTACCCGACTGCCGACGAGGAGATCCTCGATCAGGGTGGGGTACGGCACGGTGATGTGGTCGACGTCGCTGGTGCCCTCGCCGGCTCGCAGCGTGACGAACTCGCCGGCGACGAGCCGGACCCCACCGTCGGGAAACGCCCCGGCACGGATCTTCGGGCCCGGCAGGTCGGCCAGCACGGCCACCGGCCGGCCTCGCTCCTGCGCGACCTCGCGAACCCGAGCGAGTCGTTCGAGATGGCCGTCGAGCGATCCGTGGCTCAGATTGAGCCTGACGACGTCGACCCCGGCATCGATCAACTCCCCGAGCACCTCGGTCGAGTCGCTCGCCGGCCCGATGGTCGCCACGATCTTCGTTCGTCCGGTCATTTCTGATTGTCTATCGTGCAATGGAACTTCTGATCATCCGCCATGCCCTGCCGGTTCGGCGCGAACTCACGACGGGGGCCGCTGATCCGGAACTCTCCGAGGCCGGGCTGGCGCAGGCCGCACACCTCGCCGAGTACCTCGCGTCCGAGCGGATCGATGCCGTCTACGCCAGCCCGCTGGCGCGAGCGCAACAGACCGCGCTCCCGCTGTTGGAACACCGCGATCTGGAGATCGTGACGTCGGACGGGATCGCCGAGTGGGATCAGCACAGCTCCGAATACGTCCCGGTCGAGGAGTTGAAGGCCGCCGATGACCCCCGTTGGCACGCGATGCTCGCGGGTGAGTGGTCAGCCGACGAGTCCGAGGAGGACTTCCGGTACCGGGTCGTCTCGAGCATCGAGAAGATCATTGCGGACCATGGTGGCCACCGTGTTGCCGTCGTGTGTCACGGGGGTGTCATCAACGGCTATCTCTCGCATGTGCTCGGTCTCGACACGTTCGCTCGAGGCTTCTTCTATCCCAACTACACCTCGATCAACCGGGTGGCCGCGGCCTCCAGCGGTGAACGTTCGGTCGTGACGGTGAACGAGACCAGCCACCTTCGTGGCACCGGCCTTCCCATGGGTCTCTTCCAGAAGGGCTGAGCAGTGAACCGACCCCCGATCGACGACCTCATCCGATTCCTCGACGCATCACCGTCGCCCTGGCACGCCGTTGCCTCGACCATCGACCGCCTGACGGGCTTCCAACGTCTGGAGGAGTCCGAGGCATGGGACGAGGTGCCTGCTGCGGGCTACGTCGTGCGCGGCGGAGCGATCATCGCGTGGCGACTCCCCACCGCCGATCCCGGCTCGCATGCACCGTTCCGGCTCGTGGGCGCCCACACCGACTCGCCGTGCCTGAGAGTGAAACCCCGCCCCGACGCCGGCACCGCCGGTTGGAGGCAGCTGGCCGTCGAGGTGTACGGCGGCATCTTGAACAACAGCTGGCTCGACCGTGACCTCGGCGTGGCGGGGCGCGTCGTCGATGCCGATGGCAGGTCCACGCTCGTCAACGTCAGTGAGCCTGTCGCGCGGGTACCCCAGCTCGCCGTCCACCTCGACCGCGAGGTCAACAGTGGCGGCCTCCTGCTCGATCCGCAGCAGCACCTGACACCGGTCTGGGGAGTGGGAACCTCGTCGGCCGGCGAGTTCGCCGAATGGATCGGCAAGGCTGCTGGTCTCGACGCGCCGCCGCGCTGGTGGGAACTCTGCTTGTACGACGTCCAGGGCGCTGCCGTGCTCGGAGCCGATCGGTCGCTGCTGGCATCGGGACGTCTCGACAATCAGCTCTCGTGCTGGGCCGCCGCCACGGCACTCACCGAGTCCGATCCGATCGACTCCGTCGCAGTGATCGTCTTGAACGACCACGAGGAGGTCGGTTCTGCGAGCGCCACGGGCGCGGCGGGGCCGTTCCTCCAGTCGGTGTTGTCGCGAATCGTCGCTGCCCGAGGCGGTTCCGACGACGACCTCCATCGATCGTTCGCGACCTCCGCGTGCATCTCGGCCGACAATGCCCACGCCGTTCATCCGAACTACCCCGAGCGCCACGAACCCGACCATCGCCCCATGGTCAATGCCGGGCCCGCGATCAAGGTCAACTCCAACCAGCGGTACGCCACGTCAGCGGAGACCGCCGCCGTGTTCCAACGTGCGTGCGAGCGCGCCGGTGTCCCATGGCAGGTGTTCGTCTCCCGCAACAACATGCCGTGCGGATCGACGATCGGGCCGGTGACCGCCACCCGACTCGGCATCGCCACGGTCGACGTCGGGGTCCCGCAACTCTCGATGCATTCGGCCCGCGAGCTGTCGGGCGCCGACGATCCCGGACACCTCGCGCTGGCGATGGGCGAGTTCCTCGCCGGCGCCGCCGAGAGCTGAGCGTCAACCGACCCGGGACTGGGCTTCGTCGAAGAGTCGTTGGAGTTCGACCGAGAGGCGCTCGGTCGCCGAGCGGACCGCGTCGCGCGGGATCCGCTTCGACGTGATCGCCTCCGGATCGGTCACCCAGATCGGTTCACCGATCACCACGCACACCTTGCGAGGATGGATCATCTTGGCGTGCCGCGGCATCACGCGAGCCGAACCACCGATCCCGACCGGGACGATCGGCACGCCGGCGCGAGCGGCGACGTACGCCGCACCGTCGAACAGCGGATGCACGACCGGCCCGTCCTTTCGCTCGCCCTCGGGAAAGAGCGTGAGCGGTTCGCCGTTCTCGAGGATCCTGATGCACTTCGTGAGCGCCTCACGGTCGGCGTGGCCCCGGTTGACCGGAAACGCGCCGAGCGCCGACACGAGCCAACCGACGCTCGAGTACTTCCAGATCTCCTGCTTGCCCATGAAGCGGATCCGGCGGGTCGACACGCAGGCGGTGATCGGTGTGTCGACATAGCTGCGATGGATCGGCGCGAGCACGTACGCACCCGTTGCGGGCAGATGCTCGCGGCCCTCGATGCGCATCCGGGTGAACACCTGCGTGAACCAGCACACCAGGCTGCGGAACACCACGTACGCGATCCGACTGGCTCGCGACTCGGCGGTCGGCAGTGATCGTCGTTCGGCGGTCATCGTTCGAGCACAGTCACGGTTCGAGAAGCGCCAGGACCGTGTCGACGACCTGATCGATCGACAGCCCACTCGTGTCGACGACGATCGAACCCGACGCCTCCGTCAACGGACTGTCGACGCGCGTCGAGTCCTTGCGGTCACGCTCGATGATCGATGCCTCGACCTCGGCGACGTCGCCGCCGATCTCGGCCACGCGTCGCTCCGCGCGAACACGCGGCGAGGCCGTCACGTAGAGCTTCAACGTCGCATCGGGAAAGACCACCGAGCCGATGTCGCGCCCTTCGACGACGGCGCCGCGATGGTCGGCGACCCATCGCCGTTGCCGGCGCACCAGTTCGGCTCGCACTCTGCTGTTGGCCGCCACCGCGCTGACCGCGGAGGTGACCTCGCGCCCGCGGATCTCGATCGTGGCGTCGACACCGTCGACATGGACCACGGTGCCATCCGAGGTGGCGTCCAGCGACATCGCAACCGATTCCGACAACTCGGCGATGTCGTCCTCGTCGGCCGGATCGAGCCCTCGTCGCAGCGCTGCGAACGTGACGGCCCGGTACATCGCCCCGGTGTCGAGATACTCCAGCCCGAGCCGATGCGCCACCGCTCGACCGACCGTGCTCTTGCCGGCGCCCGCCGGGCCGTCGATCGCCACGATGATCGGGGCAGGTGTCAGCTCAGCACTCGTCGGCGCACTCATGGCCATGCTCACCACGAGACCCCGAGGGGCCGTCCCTCGTCGTAGCCCGCGGTGCTCTGCACACCGACGACGGCACGCTCATGGAATGCATCGATCGAATCGGCACCGGCATACGTGCACGACGAACGCAAGCCCGCGACGATCTGGTCGATGATGTCCTCGACGCTCGGGCGCACCGGGTCGAGGTACATCCGCGACGTACTGATCCCCTCTTCGAAGAGCTCCTTGCGGGCGCGCTCGAAGCCGTCGTCGAGCTGCGTGCGGTGCTTCACCGCACGGTTCGACGCCATGCCGAAGCTCTCCTTGTAGAGGCGGCCGTCGGGGTCGCGCATCGTGTCGGCGGCTGATTCGTACGTGCCGGCCAGCCACGAGCCGAACATCACGCTGGCCGCTCCACCGGCCAGTGCGAGCGCCACATCACGCGGGAACCGGACGCCGCCATCGGCCCAGATGTGGTGTCCGAGCCGCCGGGCCTCGTCCGCGCATTCGACGACGGCGGAGAACTGGGGACGACCGACACCGGTCATCATGCGCGTCGTGCACATCGCGCCGGGGCCGACTCCGACCTTGACCACGTCGGCACCGGCTTCGATCAGCTGACGAGTCCCGACGGCCGTCACCACGTTGCCGGCGATGATCTTCGCGTTGGGCAGCTCGGCCCGAACCGCCTCGATCGCACGGAGGGTGCGGGTCTGGTGTCCGTGGGCAGTGTCGATCACGAGCACGTCGACGCCGTGGCCGACGAGCTCCTTGGCGCGAGCTGCGGGCTCACCGTTGATCCCCACGGCGGCGCCGACCATCAGTCGACCCTGCGCATCGACGGCCGGGTCGTAGATCGTCGATCGCAGTGCCCCCTCACGGGTGATCACTCCGAGGAGACGACCGTCGTCGTCCACGACCGGAGCAACTCGCAGTCGGTTCTTCCCAAGATGGTCGAACGCCGTTGCCGGATCGATGTCCGGGCTGAGGATGTGCAGACTCGAACTCATCACGTTGGCGAGCTGCGTGAACCGGTCGAAACCGTCGCCGTCGCCCTCGGTGAACACACCGACCGGGGTGCCGTCGTCGACAACCACCACTGCGCCATGTGCGCGTTTGTGGATCAGAGAGAGCGCGTCGGCGATCGTCGCGTCGGGCGCCAGCGTGATCGGCGTCTCGAACACCGTGTGGCATCGCTTGACGTAGTCGATCACCCTCGCCACGACATCGACCGGGATGTCCTGCGGAAGGATCGCGATGCCACCTCGACGGGCGACGGTCTCGGCCATGCGTCGCCCCGCGACCGCAGTCATGTTCGACACCACGATCGGGATGGTCGTGCCGATGCCGTCGGGGGTCCGCAGGTCGACACTCATCCGTGACGGAACCTCGGACAGGCTCGGCACCATGAACACATCGCTGTAGGTCAGGTCGAAGCCGGGATCGGGATGAAGCATGCGCATGGGGTGGAGGTCCTTTTCGATGCCGACACGGTCAGTCCGGCGACACTCGTTCTGGAAGCGACCACAGGCTAGGCCCTAGTCTGGCTCGTCCATGACACGAACAACGTCGCCGGTCGCCCTGATCCACGGATGGGGAGGATCGTTCGCAACGACCTGGGAGCGCAGTGGGTTCACCGCGCTGCTCCAGGACGCGGACGTGCCGGTCATCGGCATCGATCTGCTCGGCCACGGCACCGCTCCCAAGCCGCACGATCCCGACGACTACGCCGACCTGACGACACGCATCGTCGACGCGCTCCCCGAGGAACCGGTCGATGCCATCGGCTTCTCTCTCGGCGCGATGACGCTGCTCCGGCTGGCCATCGATCGTCCCGAACGGTTCCACCGCATCGTGCTGGCCGGCATCGGCTCCAACATCTTCGACCGCGACGAGTCGGGCACTCAGGCGATCATTGCGGGTCTCGAGACCGTCGGGGCCGGCGGTGACCCGTCGTCACTCGACAACACGGTCCGGCTGTTCACCCAGTACGCCGTCCAGCCCGGCAACGACATCGATGCTCTGACCGCGGTCATGAAGCGGCCGCCATCGACGCCGATCACCCCCGACCAGTGCGCTCGGGTCACCTGTCCGGTGCTCGTCGTGGTCGGCGACAAGGACTTCGTGTATCCCGGCGACGAACTCGCCGCGGCGTTCCCCGATGGACGGTGTGAGACATTGCGGGGTGTCGACCACTTCGCCACGACCGAATCGTTCGGGTTCTTCGACGCTGCACTCGAGTTCCTCGACGCACTGTGCTGAACCCGCGGGTGCTCGTCTCCACCGACGTCGACCGCGCCGTCGCAGTGATCCGCGCCGGGGTCTCGTCGCCATGCCCACCGAGACCGTCTACGGACTGGCCGCCGATGCGACCAATGCCGAGGCAGTCCGGAGAATCTTCGCGGTGAAGGGTCGGCCGGTGGACCACCCGCTCATCGTGCATCTCGCTGCGCCCGACCAACTGCCCCGCTGGGCCTCGTCGGTCACCGCTGCTGCGCAACGACTGATCGAGGTCGCGTGGCCCGGGCCACTGACCGCCATCCTGCCCAGGGCGAGCGGCGTGCTCGACGAGGTGACCGGTGGCCTCGACACCGTCGGGATCCGCGTCCCCGCGCATCCCGTCGCCGCCGCACTGCTCGAACGAGTCGGCGTCGGTCTCGCGGCGCCGTCGGCCAATCGGTTCGGTGCCGTCAGCCCGACGACCGCAGATCACGTGCTCCACGACCTGGGCGAGTTCCTCGACCCCGCTCGCGATCTGATCCTCGACGGCGGCGAGTGCCCGATCGGCGTGGAGAGCACCATCGTCGACTTCGTCTCCGTTCCACCACAGATCCTGCGTGCCGGCGGAGTGCCGGTCGAGGACATCCGCCGGCTGCTCGACGGTGCAGTTGCGGACGCATCAGGCCCGAGCCGGGCGAGCGGCATGCTGGAATCGCACTATGCGCCAACCTGCGCCGTGCGACTCGTCGACGACGCCGACGATGCATTCGCGCTTCGTGCCGGCACCGCCAACAGCGAAATCCTCGACCTGACCGACGATCTCGTGGTGTACGCCCACGAGCTGTACGCCCGACTCCGTGACGCCGATGCACGCGGCGTCGCCACGGTCATTGCCGTGCTCCCCCCGCCGATCGGCCTCGGCCACGCCATCCGTGACCGCCTGCACAAGGCCGCCGCACCCCGCCCAGGGTGAGCCGGCGATTCAGCTCCAGTCGACCGCGTTGAGGTTGGCGATCCAGAGGTCGCGAATCGTGAGGATGTCCGGCGTCGGCGCGCCGTCGAGACCCGCGACGGTGAGACTGACCGTGGACGCGCCGGCGTCGGGGACGACGTCGAGTCGACACCAGCAGTCGACTGGCTCGTACAGGTGCGTGTCGAGCCGGTACGGCGGATCGTCGTCGAGGACCTCCCCCAGCCACGACGCCACGACGAGCAACCCCTCGAACGTCTCGGCCGGCAGCGCCTCCACGGTGAACGACGGGACGTCCCGACTCACGCCACCGCCCGGTTCGTCTGCGACGGTCGCTGACGGGTCGGGCACGACCTCGTCGCCGATGTGGCGGGTGATGCGTTGGAGTGCGTCATCGGCGGCTTCGTTGACGGCCTGCATCGCCTCCGGGTCGCCGCCACGGTCGGGATGATGACGCTTGGCGAGTTCGCGCCGTGCCGTACGCACGTCGTCGGGAGTGGCGCCCGGTCCGAGGCCCAGAACGCGGAACGGATCCGTCACGCCGTCGCGTCGCGCAGTTCGGCGTATCGCTCGCGCAGGTTGGCGGAGTCGACGCGATGATCGACGGTCGTTCCGCTCCCGAGACCCCAACGCTCTTGGATCGTGTGGTGATCAGCGCCCTCGACGACAGCCGCCGCCTGCACCGCGGCCCCGGTCGCCACGGCCTGGTCCACGTCGGCCACCATCACGGCGCAGTCGACCAGGCCGGCGATCACCGCCTGTACGGCACGCGATTGGGCGCCACCGCCGGTGAGGACGAGCCGTCCGTCCAGCGCGGCATGCCGGCGCAACGAGTCGAGCGCATCGAGCAGGCCGCACCCCACGCCGTCGACTGCCGCGCGGGCGAACTCCTCACGGCTCACGTCGCTGCGCAGGCCACTGAGCACGCCGGTTGCATCCGGACGGTACGGAGTCCGCTCGCCATCGAGGTAGGGCAGCATGATCGGCCCGCGATCACCCGGGGCGGCGAGCGCCAGCCGATCGAACTCGTCGTGGTCGACACCGAGCAAGCGCGCGACCGCGTCGAGCACCTTGGCCGCGTTCGACGTGCACACGAGCGGCAGGAACCGCCCGGTCGCGTCGGCGAATCCCGCCACCTCACCCGACGGATCCGCAGTCGGGCGATCGGCAACGGTGAACGCGGTGCCCGACGTGCCGATCGACAGCACGGCATCACCGAGGTCGAGGCCCAATCCGAGCGCAGCCGCCATGTTGTCGCCGGTTCCCACGGCAACCGGCACCCCGTTCCAGTTTCCCGCCGTGTCGAGCGGACCGAGCACGGTCGGCACGACGCCGCTCCAGTCACGGTCGGCGTCGATGAGGGCGAGCAGGTCCCACCGGTACTCCCCCGCGGTCGGCGACCAGTACCCGGTCCCCGAGGCGTCGCCGCGGTCGGTTGTGTAGGCACCGGTGAGCCGATGCGTCAGGTAGTCGTGCGGCAGGAGCACGTGGGCGATCCGGGCCCACGCATCCGGGTGGGTCCGGTGGAGCCACGACAGCTTCGTGGCGGTGAACGCGGCGACGGGGACGCTGCCGACGGCATCGGCCCACGCGGCAGGACCTCCCAGCTGCCCGAGCAGCCAGCCGGCGTCGGGGGCCGATTCGGTGTCGTTCCACAGCTTCGCCGGGTGAACCGGCACATCGTCGGCGTCGAGCGCCACCATGCCGTGCTGCTGGCCGCCGATGCTGACCGCCGCAACCTCGGCCGAGCCCGTGCGTTCCCGGAGTTCGGCTCCTGCTGCAGCCCAGGCCGTCTCGAATGCACTCCACCACGACGCTGGGTCCTGTTCGCTGCACGGTGGCGTCACCGCCGGATGCGGTGACGAGGTCGATGCGACGATCTCGCCCGTGTCCAGATCACGGATCTCGACCTTGGTCGATTGGGTGGACGAGTCGACGCCGGCAACGAAGGGCACCCGGCCAGACTAGATCCAGCCGGCCGGCTGCCCCCAGGTGTCGTCGAAGACGATCTCCGCCACGGGCTTGCGCTTCACCGGCCCGTGATTGCCCTCCGGTACCCCCAATGTGATGCACGCCGACAGCGCGACGTCGGCGGGTACATCCAGCAGTTCACGGAGCTCGCCCTCGACACCGAGATGCCACATCGTCAGCGCGCCGCCGTAGCCGAGCGCCCGCGCGGCGAGCAGCAGGTTCTGGCACGCCGGGTACACCGATGCCCCCTCGTAGGGCGAGGGCGCCCGGTACCGCTCCAGGCAGACGAGCACGACGACCGGCGTCTGTTCGAACCGGTCGACGTAGCGCTGCATCGAGTCGGCGAATCGCGACGGCCGGTAACCGTCACCGGCCCGTTTGGCGGCCCACCCGGCTCGAAACGCCTCGCCGAGCAGTGCCTTGGCTTCCCTCGCACGTGTGCCGTCACGAAGCACGAGAAACCGGAACGGTTGGCGATTCGAACCCGAGGGTGCGCATCCGGCGTGCCACAGAATCGTTGCGAGGTCGGCGTCGGTGACCGGGGCATCGGTGTAGCGACGAACGGCCCGAGTGGTCGCCAAGCCTTCCAGCAGGGTGACCGACTCGTCGGTGCTCACCGGCCGTGGAACTCGGGCTCGCGCTTCTCCATGAAGGCCGTGACTCCCTCGGTGAAGTCGTCGGTACGCAACAACGGCAACAACTGGAGGAACACGTGGTGCACGTTCTGTTCGAACGTCTCGGTCTCGGCCGCGCGCATCATCCGCTTGATCGCCCGAACGGCGAGTGGCGCGTTCGCGGCGATGTCCGACGCCATCTCCGCCGTTCGCTTCTCGAACTCGCCGGGCGCCGCCACCTGGTTGACCAAGCCCAACTCCAGCGCCTCGGCGGCGCTGAGCGTGCGACCGGTGAACGCGATCTCGGCAGCCTTCGCGTAGCCCACCATTCGGGGAAGCAGCCACGTGCCGCCGCTCTCCGGAAGGATCCCGCGCTTGGCGAAGCCGGGATTGAGCTTGGCGTTCTCCGCCGCGATACGGATGTCACAACCGAGCGCGAGGTCGAGGCCGTACCCCGCCGCTCCGCCGTTCAGGGCGCAGATCGTCGGTGTGTCGAGGTTGTGCAGCACCACCGGCGGCGCCGATCGGAGGTCGAACTCGCCGGTGAACGCAGGCGGCGCGTCCCCGGAATCACTCAGATTCCCGAGACCACCCTTCGGGCCTGCCATCTGAGCCTGGAGGTCGAGGCCGGCACAGAACGCACGACCGGAACCGGTCAACACGATGCAGCGCACATCGGGGTCGGCATCGGCGCGCAGCAGCAACTCGCTGATCTCGCGCAACATGATCCCCGAGATCGTGTTCATCCGCTCTGGAGCGTCGAGGGTGAGGGTCGCGACGTGGTCGGCGACGACGTAACGCACCTCCGACCGGCTCGACTCGGACAGGGAGGCGTTGGCATCGTTCACAGTCCCGAAACGGTAGTGCGTTCCATTCACCACGCACGATGCGTACAATCGGTGGACCTTATGAGTGTGGGCACCCTGCCCGCACCCCAACAAGGGGGAGAACCCACAACATGCAGAAATCACGCGTGAAGCGCGTCGGTGCACTGCTGGTCGGCCTGACTCTCGTTGCCGCAGCCTGCGGCAGCGACGACAGCAGCTCGTCCAGCACCGAAGCACCGGCAGGCACCGAGGCAACAGTCGAAGAGACCACGGCCCCGGACACCACCGACGCAACGACCGAGGAGACCACGGCCCCGGACACCACCGACGCCGCAGTCGAGGGCGAAACCGTCCAGTCGGCTCCGACGTGCACCGGTGAGTCCGATGGCGTCGTGAACATCGCCACCGTCCTGCCCGAGACCGGCAACCTTGCGTTCCTCGGCCCGCCCGAGTTCGCCGGCGTCGACCTCGCCGTCCAGGAGATCAACGAAGCCGGCGGCGCCCTCGGCGCCGATGTCACCCTCGACCAGGGCGACTCCGGCGACACCTCCACCGACATCGCCAACCAGACCGTCGACCGCCAGCTCGCTGCCGGCGCCGACGCGTTCATCGGCGCTGCCTCCTCGGGTGTGTCGTTCACGTTCATCGACAAGCTCGTCGAGAACTGCAAGATCCACTTCAGCCCGGCCAACACCTCGCCGGACTTCACCGACTACGCCGACGACGGGCTCTACTTCCGTACCGCCCCGTCCGACGTGCTGCAGGGTCGCGTGCTCGCCGATCTCATGATCGAAGAGGGCGTGACCACCGCCACGTTCATGGCGCTGCAGGATCCGTACGGTGAGGGCCTGCTCAAGTACTCGACCGAGCCCTTCGCCGACCAGGGCGGCGAGATCGTCGACCAGTTCACCTACGACCCGCAAGCGGCAGAGTTCTCCGCTGAAGTCGACAAGGCGATCTCGGGCGATCCCGAAGCACTCGTGATCATCGGCTTCGAGGAGACCTCGAAGATCCTCACGTCGCTGTTCGAAGCGGGCTACACGCCTGCCGCCGGCAAGAAGATCTACCTGGTCGACGGCAACGTCGGCAACGCACTCGGCGCGCAGCTGCCCGCCGGGTCGATGGAAGGCATCCGTGGCACTCTGCCCGCAGCCGAGATCACCGGTGACTTCCAGGATCGTCTCCTTGGCGTCGACCCGGGCCTGATCGACTTCAGCTACGGCCCGGAGTCCTACGACGCGGTGATCATCGTGGCCCTGGCCGCGGAGATCGCCGGCACCGATGATCCCGCGGCAGTCGCTGCGCAGATCAACGGCGTCACCCGCGACGGCGAGAAGTGCACGACCTACGCCGATTGCGTCGCGCTGATCGATGCCGGCACCGACATCGACTACGACGGACCTTCCGGCCCGCAGACGTTCGGCCCCGAAGGCGAGCCGACCGAAGCGAGCTTCAAGATCCTCACGTACGATGCGAACAACGAGGTCGAGGCCGGAATCCCAACCGAGTTCCGTTTCGCCAAGATCTGATCACTCGGATCTGAACTGAACACCCGTCACGGGGGCCGCCTTCGGGCGGCCCCCGTTTCGCGTCCCGACCCGTTCGCAGTTCTGCAGGGCTGCTCAGTCGTTCACGAACTGTTGGATCACATTGCGACAGTCCGGGTTGTCCAGAAACGCCTGTTTGAAGTCGCGCCGGTCGAATCGGAAGATCTCCGGCTCGAGCGACGACACGATCTTCTCGACCGAGTTGAACCAGATCCCGACAACGCCCTGGACCTCAGCGTCGACGACCGACTGCTCGCCGGCCTGGAACAGCCGGTGCTGGTCGTCGAGTTCGGCCTTGGCCCCCGAGACGCCCCGGTGCAGTTGCCGACGGAGCTCACGCGACTCGTCGGTGTCGGGAAGTTCCAACCTGTCGATCTCGTCGTCCCACTCATCGAGTGCCTGCGCCACGGCGTCGACTCCCTCGAGGATCGCAGGCAGACGACCGTCAGGCTCCTTGGAAGCGATGCCTGCCACCGAGGCGTTGACGGCGTCGATCACCTGATTGTCGGCCGCTCGAAGGGCGTTGCACACCACCGAGGCCGTCTGCTCGTCCGCCGAGGTCGCCGAACATCCGCCTGCGACCATCGTCAAGGCTCCAACCGCCATCGCTGCTCGAACTGCCCGCCTCCGGGAGAACACGAGCGACCTGGTCAACGGGCCTTGGCGAGGGTGCCCAGATAGAGCTCGATCACCTTCGGGTCACGCAGGAGCTCCGCTCCGGTGCCCGTGTACGCATTGCGTCCCTGGTCGAGCACATAGCCGCGATCGCAGATCTGGAGACATCGCGCAGCGTTCTGCTCGACCATGATGATCGAGACACCGGTCGAGTTCACCTCTTTGACCCGGTCGAACACCTGGTCCTGGAGCACCGGTGAGAGCCCGGCGCTCGGCTCGTCGAGCAGCAGCACCGATGGCTCCATCATCAATGCGCGACCCATGGCCAGCATCTGGCGCTCGCCACCCGACAGCGATCCGGCCCGCTGGTCGATCCGTTCGCCCAGCCTGGGGAAGATCTCGACCACGCTGTCGATCATGTCGGCCACACCATGCTTGCGGAGGTAGCCGCCCATCTCGAGGTTCTCCCGGATGGTCAGTGACGGGAAGACGTTGTTGATCTGCGGGACGTACCCGATGCCACGAGCCACGAGGAAGTTGGCCTTCTTGCCCGTGACATCGTCACCGCGGTACCAGACGGTCCCCTCGGTGACCTTGATCAGACCGAAGAGGGCCTTGAGCATCGTCGACTTGCCCGCACCGTTGGGACCGATGATGCCGATCAGTTCGCCGTCGCCCAGCACCAGCTCGGCCCCGTTGAGAATGTTGACGCCCGGGACGTACCCGGCGACGACATTCTCGACATGGATCAGTGGATCAGCCATCAGTGTCACTTCCCTCGGTCTCGGCGTCGCCGGCGACGGCCTCACGAATCTCCTCGGTCAGTGCCGCATGGGACGAGCCGAGGTATGCATCGACCACAGCTTGGTTCTCGCCGATCGAGCGGGGTGTGCCCTCGGCAATGATCGACCCTTCGGCCATCACGACCACCCAGTCGGAGATGTCCTGGACCACGTCCATGTCGTGCTCGACGAACACGACCGAGATGCCCTCGGAGCGGAGTCGCTTGACGTGCCCCAGCAACGATTGCGTCAGCGCCGGGTTCACGCCGGCCATCGGCTCGTCGAGCATGATCAGCGACGGGTTCGCCATCATGGCGCGGGCCATCTCGAGGAGCTTGCGCTGGCCACCCGACAGGGCGCCCGCGTACTCGTCCTTCATGTGGGTCATGTTGAACTCGTCGAGGATCACGAGGGCGCGTTGTTCGACGTCGCGTTCCTGGCGGTGCCAGCCACTCAGGAGTCCGCGCCGCATCACTTCGCCGGTCTGGTTCTGCGCGGCGAGCATCATGTTGTCGAGCACCGACATCTTGGCGAGCACCTTGGTGAGCTGGAACGTGCGCACCATGCCCTTGGCAGCGAGTTCGTGCGATCGCACACCGCTCGTCGTCTCGCCGTTGAACACCACGGTCCCGGCGTCGGGTGTGTCGAAATTGGTCAGCAGGTTGAAGAACGTCGTCTTGCCGGCCCCGTTGGGTCCGATCAGTGCCGTGATCGCCCCGCGCTGGATCTCGACGTGCTCGACGTCGACCGCTCGGAGACCACCGAACGAACGGCTGACCTCTTTGGCGACGAGAATCGGATCCGGCTTCGGTGATCCCGGTGTCGCTTCGACTCCGTCGAACATTCCGCTCGCCGGATTCTCCCACTCGCGCTTGAGCCCGGCAGCGCCGCCTCCTCCGGACGTACGCCCGAACTCGATCGCGTTGGCGGCGTCGGACATCTCGTTACTTCCGCTCATCGATCGCGATCTCTCGTTTGTCACCGAAGATGCCCTGGGGTCTGAAGATCATCAACAGCATGAGTGTGAGACCGACGAGCATGAATCGGACCGGGCCGACCTGAGATCGTTCCATGATCGAGTCGGGCATGATGTCGTTGTCGATCAACTCGATCAGGATGTTCTCGGTGAACGACAGGATGACCCAGAACAACATTGCGCCGGCGACCGGGCCCCAGATCGTCGCCAAACCACCGAGGATCGCGGCCGTGAGTGCGAAGAACGTCTGCTGCGTGGCGTAGTTGTCGGGCTGGACGGAGTTCTGCTGGACGGCGTAGAAGATGCCGGCGAGCGTGCCGAACGACCCGCCGAGGATCAGCGACTGCATCTTGAAGCGGAAGACGTCCTTGCCGAGCGCCGTCGCCGCGTCCTCGTCCTCGCGGATCGAGCGCAGGACGCGTCCCCACGGCGATCTGACCAGCCGCCACACGACGAAGACCGACAGCAGCACGAGCGTCCAACCCACGAGGAGCTCCCAGAGGTCGGCCCCACTGAACTCCAGATTGATGCGGTCGAAGAGCCGGAATCCGTAGGTCGCCGAGTTGCTGAACGGATTCCAGTCCTGGAAGCTGTTGGCGAATCCGTTGATGCCGTTCGAGCCGCCGGTGGTGTCGCTCAACACGGCTGCGCGAACGATCAGTCGTATGATCTCGCCGACCGCGATCGTCACGATCGCGAGATAGTCCGCTTTCAGTCGCAAGGTCGGCAACCCGAGCAGCAGACCCAGCACCACGCCGGCGAGCATGCCGACGATGATCCCGACCCAGAGGGGCGCTCCGAGCGTGTTCGTGGTGATCCCGACGCCGTACGCACCGGCGGCCATGAAGGCGACCTGACCGAAGTTCAGCAGACCCGTGTATCCGAAGTGCAGGTTCAGGCCGATCGCCGCGAGCGCGAAGATGATCGCCTGCTGCGAGATGCCGGAGCGCAGGGAGTTGGAGATGATCGAATTCCAGTCCACGGCGTTATCCGATCCGCTCGGCTCGTCCGAAGATGCCCTGTGGTCGGAACATCAGGATCAAGATCATCACGAGCAGGGCGCCCACGTTCTTCAACTCGGGGGCGACGACGAGCGTCGCCATGAACGTGAAGACGCCGATCACGAGGCCACCGACCATGGCACCGAAGTCGGTGCCCAGGCCGCCCAGCGTGACCGCGGCGAAGACGAGCAGGAGCAACTGCTGGCCCATCAGCCAGTTGATCTGGCTGTTGAGGCCGAAGAAGATCGCCCCAGCTGTCACCAACGTGCCGCCGACGAACCACACCGAGGTGACCACCCGGTCGACGTCGATCCCGGTCGACGCGGCCAGGTCGTTGCTGTCCGCCACCGCCCGCATGGCCTTGCCGAGCTTCGTTCGCCGGAGGGCGACGGCCGTTCCGATCAGCAGGAACAAACCGACGACGATGATGATCAACTCCTTGGGCAGCACGTCGACCGGACCGACCGAGAACAAGACCTTGGTCTGGACGGCGTACTGCTCGTACGGCCGAGAGCGCTCACCGAAGAGGAAGAGGAAGAAGAACCGCAGGAACAGCGCCAGGCCGATCGAGATGATCATCATGGCCGTCAGCCCGGTTCCACGCTTTCTCAACGGCCGCCACAGCCCCAGGTCGAGCGCGGCGGATCCGAGACCGCCCACGAAGAAGGCAATCAACGCCGCGACGACGAAGTTGAGACCGAGGATCGAGTTGAAGAAGTAGGCGACGAGCGCCCCGAACACGATCTGCTCGGAGAGTGCGAAGTTGACCAGTCCGGTGGTGCCGTAGATGAGCGACAGCCCGATCGCACACAGCCCGATGATCAGTCCGAAGATGACGCCCTCGAACAGCAGCCGAGCGCCGCGGGTGAACAGTCCATCGCTGGTCTTGTCGCGGGCCGCGCCGGCGGCATCGCCTTCGGCCAGGTTGAAGAGCACCTTGGTGGGCTGACCGATCCGGGCCTCGACCGGCAGGATCTGCTTGTCGGCGCGGACGAGTTCGACACCCTCGGGCAGCGTGTCGACGTTCAACTCGACGGCGTACTGACCCGGAGACGGGAGCGCCACCGACACGAAACCGGTTGCGTCCGACGCAGCGCGACCGACCTCGGTACCGGTCGATTCGATCAAGCGGTCGACGATGACCGCTTCGTACACGATGATCTCGACGCCTTCGACGGGAACCCGATCCCCGCCGGCATCGGTCTTGGCGAGCAGCGTGGTCTCGACCGATTCGCCGCTCGACTGTGCCGAGGTCGGACTGGACGGCACGAGACCGGCCACGGCGATCACACACAGGAGCGCCCCCATGAAAGCCAGACTCCGGCGGCCGATGGCCTGGGTTGGTGACATAACCGCAGGAGCTTAGGCGGTCGGCGTCGGGTCGAACGAGTACCCGCGTTCATCCTGCGTTTCCGGTGTGTGAACTCTGCGCCGGTCCGGGTCGACGGGCTCGAGCGCAGCCAGGATCAGCTGCACCGTGACCACCCAGAGCGCAGTCGCACCGGCGACGTGCGCCGCGACGAGAACGGCCGGTACGTCGGTGAAGTACTGGACGTAGCCGATCCCGCCCTGGACCACGGCGACGAACAACCAGGTCGACAGACTCGACGACAGACGACGGTGAACCGTCGGTGTGCGACGCAGCGCGACCACGAGCGCCAGGAACACCGCAACGGCGATCCAGACCGTGACGCTGTGGATCTCTGCCACGGTGGAGATGTCGAACCCGTACCGCCGGGCCGTCTCATCGCCCGCGTGAGGGCCCGCACCGGTGACGATGGTGCCGGTGACCAGCGCCGCGGCGACCATGACGCCGAGCCCGATCAACAACGCTGTGATCGACGGGGTCACTCCGAGCGTGCCGCGCGTCGGCGACGGGCGACGGGCCGCGAGCGGTGCACGGCAACCAGGCCGAAGCCGATCGAGAGCATTGCGAGGATGAAGTGCGACTGCACGAGCGACGGATGCAGATCGCCGCGTACAGCCATCCCGCCGACGACACCGTTGCCGAGGATGGTCACCAGCACGCCGATGGACGGCCAGCGCAGACCGGCGCGTCGGGGAAACACCCGGAACGCGCCGATCGCCAGCAGCAGCGTGGGAATTCCGACGAAGCCGCTCACCAGCCGGTTCAGCTGTTCGATGGCCGCATGGCCGGTCGACACGTCGATGAACCGCGCGTTGTTGCAGTTCGGCCAGTCGTCGCAGCCGAGGCCGCTGCCGGTCAGGCGAACGACCGCGCCCGCCACGGTGAGCAGGCACACGCCCGCAACGGTGACGATCGCGATCTGACGGAACCGTCGCAACGGGAGCGAATACCTCGGTGGAGCCACCTCGACCGTCCTGACGTCGCTCTCCATATGCGTCAGAGGATACGACTAGCGTCGCTCGGGTGCTGAGCTCGTTCGACGACTTTCCGATCCATCAGACGTCACACCCGATCGCCCAGACGGCGTCGACCGACATCAACCACTACGACCGCTACTTCTTCAACGGCTACACGTTGGACACGCGTCTCTTCTTCGCCCTGGCCATGGGCCTCTACCCGAACCGACACGTCGCCGATGCGTCATTCAGCGTGGTGGTCGACGGTGGCACGGCCGATGCCCGCCAGATCAGCGTGCACGCATCGCGCCGGGCCCCCGCCGACCGTGCCGACGCCAACGACGTGGGCCCGATCCGCGTCGAGGTGCTCGAACCGCTGAACGCCCTGCGCATCGTCGTCGAGGCACCCGAGCACGGCCTGCGCGCCGATCTCACGTTCGTGCGCCGATCGGCACCGATCGAGGAGGCCCACTTCCATCAGCAGATCGGCCTCCGCATCGTGTTCGACTACACCCGGCTCACGCAGTTCGGTGGATGGGAGGGCTGGATCGAGGTCGACGGTGAACTCACCGATCTCGCTCCGGGCGAAACGCTCGGCTGCCGGGATCGCTCCTGGGGGATCCGGCCGGTCGGCGAGCGCGGCTCCACCGGAGCGCCGGTCGCCGATCCGCAGTTCTTCTGGCTGTGGGCCCCGATCAACTTCGACACGTTCTCCACCCACTTCGACGTCAACGAGTACTTCGACGGCCGACGCTGGCACGAGAGCGGATTCGTCGCCCCGATCGCCGTCACTGATGACGCTCCGGGAGCCGAGGCGATGCGGTCGGTCGACTACACGATCGACTGGCGACCGGGCACCCGGACCGCTGCCGCGTTCGAACTGGTGATGACACCGTGGGAGGGCGCGGCCTCGACGATCAGGCTGGAGCCGCTGTTCGAGTTCCACATGTCGGGACTCGGCTATCTGTCTCCGGAGTGGTCGCACGGCGTCTGGAAGGGCGAGTTGGCCGTCGGCGGTGAACGCTGGGATCTCCCGGTCGACGACGTCCTCGCGCCGCACCACGTGCATGTCCAGTCGATCGTTCGAGCGACCACATCGGGCGCTCTCGGTGAACATCAGGGCATCGGCATCCTGGAGCAACTGGCGATCGGACGTCACACACCGACCGGTCTCGAAGGGATCTTCGACGGCTTCGTCGCGTGAACGCCGGCCGATCAGGTGCAGCTGATCAGGTGTGGCGGATCGTCATGCCACCGTCGACGGCGATGGTGGCGCCGTTGACGAAACTCGACGACGGCAAACACAGGTTGAGCGTCATGTGGGCCACCTCTTCAGGGTCGCCGTAGCGCCGCAGCGGCACCCGCCGGCGGGCGTAGGTGTCCTTTGCCTCCTGGGGGATCGGCTCGGTCATCCCGGTGTCGATCGGACCCGGGCAGATGCAGTTGACGGTCACCCCGTGACGCCCGAGTTCGACCGCCAGGCTCCGGGTGAGCCCGGTGACGCCCGCCTTCGACGCCGCATACGCGGCGAGGCCGGCGGTGGCGACGATCGACTCGGTCGACGCGATGTTCACGACCCGTCCGACCACCGGCCTCGATGAGATGCGGCAGCGCCAAGCGGATCAATCGGGCATGGGCGGTCAGGTTGACGTCGAGCGTGCGGGCCCAGTTGTCCTCGAACTCGTCCTCGTCCTGGAACGCCGAGGTCACCATCGAGACACCGGCGTTGTTGATCACGATGTCGAGCCGGCCCGCCCAGGCGATGGTGTCGTCGACGAGCGAACGCAACTGCGCGTGGTCGGCGACGTCGCACACGACGCCCAGAGCAGCACCGGCGCCGTGGACGGCCGCGATCTCACCGACGACGGCGTCGACGCGTTCGACGACCGAGGTCGGCCACGACGACACGCGCGCCTTCGTCGGCGAAGAGGTGGGCCGTCGCGCGTCCCATTCCGCTGGCGGCGCCGGTGACGATCGCGACCCGATCCTCGATCGATCGCGACAATTCGCGTCAGTCGTGCCACCGGGCCTCACGCCGCCGACCATCGCTGCATCCCGCCCATGCCGTACTGCTTGAGCACCAGGGCCCGCTCGGGCGTGATGGCCAGGAACGCCGTGTCGGGCGAGTCGTCGGGTCCACCCGGCGCGAACAGCGTTCAGGTCGTAGTCGAACACTCCGGTCCACAGCCGCCGCTTGGTCTCGAGGTCGGCTGAACACCTCTGCCGTCCCCCAGATCTCGACGCCGTCGCCGACCGCGTCACCTGCCAGTGCATCGCCACATCGGGATGCGCCGCAACGTTGCGAGCCTTCACCGACGACTCGTCCGATCATCACCCAGCAGACGTCGCCCTCCCAGCAGGGGTGGACCGGGACCACGTCGGGCTTGCCGTCAGCGCCGACCGAGGCCAGGTGGGCCCAGCGGGCTGAGACCTGCGGCCGCCGACTTGACATCGTCGAGTTCGATCCGATCGCTCATCGCCGAACAGTACCCTCGTGCAGATGTCACTGACGGTGCTCGGCAACACGGTGCGCGAACCCATCGAACACGTCGAGGTCTTCCCGGCACCCGCACACGTCACGAGCGTCACGTTCACGAGCGACGAGCTCACCTCGATGTGTCCGGTGACCGAGCAGCCCGACCTCTCGACGGTCACGATCGAGTACGAACCCGGCGAATGGTGCGTCGAGTCGAAGAGCCTCAAGCTCTACCTCTGGGGATTTCGCGACCGCGCCGTCTTCGCCGAGGCGCTCGCCGCCGAGATCGCCGAGGAGATCATGACCACGGCCGAGCCGGCGCACGTCATCGTCACCCTGGTGCAGCGCCCACGAGGCGGCATCGAAGTGAAGGCCGTCGCACAACTGCCGTGAAGCCAGGCCGACGATCAGGGTCGGATCTCGTAGAACGAGTTCACCGAGTGGTCGACGCCGAGCGTGCGAAAGCGCGTGAAGCCGGCTGCCGCCGCCATGTCCCTCGCCCGTCGACTCCGGAAGGCCGAGCGTGCCGAGGCCGGCGCCATCGGGCGCCGACAACGCCGACGACATGCACGACAGCACGCTGATGCCGTACATCAGCGGGGCCATCGGGTTCTTCTGGACATTCTCGGCGAAGGTCTCGCGTCCCTTGATGTCCACCAGCAGCCAGGTGCCATCCGGTGCGAGGGCCGCGCCGATGGCGTCGATCATCTCCTGCGGGTGGGTCATGTCGTGGATGCAGTCGAAGGTGGTCACGAAGTCGACCGAGTGATCGTCCGCCAGCGGTTCGTCGCGCGGATCGACGAAGCGCACGTTGGTCGCGTTGTCCTCCCGACGGCGGTGCTCGGCGCGTTCGAGTGCGTGCTGCGAGATGTCGTAACCCACGAAGGTGCTGTTCGGGAACGCCTCGGCCATCAGCAGTACCGCTCCCCCGGCGCCGCACCCGATGTCGGCGACGGTGATCCCGGCCTGCAGGCGCTCGACGATGCCGTCGAGCGCCGGGAGCACGGTCGGAATCAGATGGTGACGGTTCCACGGCTCGAAGCTGCGTTCGATGCCGACGGCTCCCTCGGGGCCGTGGCTGTCGTAGTCGTGACCCATTCCGGTGCGAAAGCTCTCGGGCATCACCTCGAGTGCCGCCATCGTCTGGGGGAACCGGTGGAACATGCCCATCCCGAATGCGGGATGGTCGGGCGTGGCGAGCACGGCTGCCGCTTCCGGCGTCAACCAGAATCGCTCGGGCGCGATGTCGGCGTCGACCGCGATCAGCTTCGCTGCTGCCTGGTTGTAGGCCCATTCCCGGACCCATCGTTCGTCGAGTCCGGTGTGGTCGGCCAGTTCCGTCGTCGTGAGTGCAGTCTCGGCAGCGGCCAGCGCCGCGTAGAGCCCGAGCCGGTCACCGAGATGGATCATTCCGGCCGTCACGGCTCCACTGAGCTGCGTGAAGACGGAGAACGAGTAGAACTTGAGCAGGTCGGGATCGGGAGCATCGGCCATCGCCAGACGGTAGATCGTCGGCCCACGCCGCCCGTCAGCGGGTGCGTTGTTCCTGCTCCAGGTGCTCGACGTCGCTGAGCTTCGACAGACAGAACGTGAACCCGTCATCCAACTCCATCGCCTCGATCCGGCTGATCGAGGTGTGCCCCAGTACGAATCGGTCCCACTCCCACGGCACCGGATCGAGTCCGAGGAGGTGACCGATCGTGACCGAATTGGTTCCGGCATGGGCGACGAGTGCGATCCGGGCACCGGGCTCGCGGATCTTCCAGACCGGCAGCTCCATCTCCGAGCGCTCGACGCCGCGATCGGCGAGAAACGCCGTCACGCCCGTGCGGATTCGAGCGACGAAGTCGCGCATCGACTCGCCGCCGTGCAGACCGTGCCAGCGGTCCTCGGCCTTGCGTCCCTTGAGCTCGGCGTACGCCTCCGCCGCCTTCTCCGCAGGTGTGCCGTGCCACACCGGATCGTGGATCTCCTCGAGCCAGGGGTCGACGACCTCGGGGCGGCCCAATGCCTCCAGGAGCGGACGAGCGGTCTGTCGCGCCCTGACCAGTGGTGACACGAGCACTTCGTCGAAGTGCTCGCTGCGCAACGCATCGGCCATCAACATCGCCTGCCGATGACCGAGATCGGTGAGCGGAGGATCGACCACGGTGAGCCCCTCGCGCACCCATTCCGGCTCGCCATGTCGGATCAGCACGATCTCCATTGCTGCGACTGTACGTGGAGCGCACGAAGCCGCAGCGGTCGCCGACCGATAGCTTGCGACGAAGTGACTGACGAGACCGGTGCTGCTGCGGGCTGGTACGCCGATCCGACGGGGCGCCACGAACACCGTTACTACAACGGGCAGTCCTGGACCGCCGACGTGTCATCCGGAGGCCAACGGTTCGTCGACCAACTCGGACTCGAGCCGACTCCGAGCACCGACGGGTCGAACACTGCGAACAACGCCATGGGCACTGCGGCCATGGTGCTCGGCATCATCGCGATCTCGACGTCGTGGATGCCGTTCGTCGTCGTGGTGGGCGTCATCGCGGCAGTCCTCGCTGTCGTGTTCGGGTGGATCGGATTGCGACGGGCGAGGCGATCGGGCGCCAGTCGCTCGTTCGCCGATCGTCGGCCTCGTGACGGGAGCAGGTGCGCTCGTTGCCGCGACGGTGGGCGTCCTGTTGACGTTCATGGTGCTCGATGCCTACGACGAGTATCTGAACCCCGAGCCGAACGACGTGGCGATCACCGAGTGCGAACTGCAGGGGTCGCGCGCCACCGCGGTCGGTGTGCTCACCAACACCGGTGACCGCACAGCCGACTACTCGGTGTTGATCGGGTTCGTCCGGCCCGGCACCGACAACGCTCACCGCTCCGAACGCGTTCGCATCGACGACGTCGAAGCCGGCGCCGACGCGGCATTCACCGCCCAGAGCCAGGTCGACCTCGAGTCGATCGACTGTGTGATCCTCGCCGTGAACGGGCCACTCCCGTTCGGGGTGGCCGTCGACTGACCCGACCGGACCTCACACAGTGGTCGCCGACACCCACGCGTCGTACAGCCGCCGGTACGCACCGTCGTGAGTGATCAGTTCGTCGTGGTGCCCATCCTCGACCAGACGCCCGTGATCGAGGACCAACACCCGATCGGCGCGTGCAGCCGTCGACAGCCGGTGCGCGATCGCGATCGTGGTCCGTGTCGCCGCCAGCCGTTCGAGCGCACGGGCGATGCGCACTTCGGTGAGCGCGTCGACCGACGACGTCGCCTCGTCGAGGACCAGCACGTCCGGGTCGGCGAGGCCGGCCCGAAGCAGCGCAACGAGCTGTCGCTCGCCGGCCGACAGCTGGTCGCCGCGCTCGCCGACACGGGTCGCCAGCCCGTCGGGCAGCGAGTCGACCCAGTCCTGCACACCAAGGTCGGCGACCACGCGTCGGACGTCGAGGGCTTTGGCGTCTTCTCGCGCGAAAGCAATGTTTGCGGCGACGGTGTCGTCGAAGAGGAACGGCTCCTGCGAGACGACCACGAGCCGGCTGCGAAGCTCGGCCCGGCTGACCCGACGGAGCGGGACGCCTCCGAGATCGATCTCCCCGATCGTCGGGTCGGCGAATCGGGCGATGAGCCGACCGAGGGTCGTCTTGCCCGACCCGGTCGAGCCCACCAGCGCGACCTGCTGACCGGCCGGGATCGTGATGTCGAGATGCTTGAGCACGGCGGAGTCGGACGACTGATCGGTCCGGCTGCGGTAGGCAAACGTCACGTCGCGGATGTCGATCTGCAGCTGACCATCGGGCAAGGGAATCGGATCGTCCGGTTCGGGAGGCCCGACCGGCATGTCGAGTACCGACAGCACGCGACGCAGTCCCGCCACCGCCATCTGCGTCGTGTCGATCACCTCGGTGAACTCGGCGATCGGTTCGAGGAAGCGATACGTCAGGAAGATGAATCCGATGAGCGCGCCGGCGGTCAGCCCGCTCGCCGGGCCGAGCCAGACGCCGACACCGACGACGGCGCACACCGTGAGCGCCGAGAAGACTTCACCGGACGGGAAGAGGAATGCGCCGAGTCGAGCGGCACGGATCTGGGCGACGGTCTTGACCTCGACGGCCCGTGCAACATCGTCGCGCATCTTCGGGCCGGCTCCGTAGACGCGAATCGTCGCAGCGCCCGACACGACCTCGGCAACCGTGCCGAGCATCTGGCCGTTGCCGTGCCGAGCCGAGTCGTACGCGACCAGCAGGCGGGACTGCACAGCGCGGAACACGAAGATCAGCGGGAACGAGACGACGAAGGCGACCAGCGCGAGCTGCCAGTTGATGGCCAGCATCACGGCGGCGACGATCACCATCAGGGTGCCGTCGACCAGCCACGCCAGACCGCCCCACTGGAAGAACTGCGCGAGCGTCTCGATGTCGCTGGTCACGCGGGCCACCAGGCCGCCACGGCGCTCGTCGTTGTGATCGGCCAGGCTCAACTGGTGGATGTGACTGATCAGCCGCACTCTGAGGTCGTGGAGTGCCCGCTCGCTGCGCACACCCAGTCGAAGGGCGGCGAACCGAAAGGCGACGCCCGAGACGATGACGGCGATGGCCGCCGCGATCGCCATCTGGACGATGACGTCCATGTTGACCCCGCTCTCGGAGAGCCCCCGGTCGATCGCCTGCTGGATCAGCAATGGCACCACCACGCGACCCGCCGCACCGACCGCCGCGAGCAGCCAGGTCACGCCGAGCCCCTGACGAAGAATCGGGGCGGTGCGCAGCCCACGGCCGATCGTTCTGACCGCCGAGTCCTGATTCGTCGGCGTCATCGTGCCGGCCTTGGCGGCCAGGGTCGGATCGATCACGCTCATGATCCCCCCACTGCCACGTCGACGTCGCCCGACGCACGATCGGCCTCGAACGCTTCGACCAGTTCGCGGTACGGGGCGGTCGACTCCATGAGTTCGTCGTGCGTCCCGTGTGCTGCCACCCGACCGTCGGCGACGAACACGACGTCGTCGGCGAGGGCAATCGTCGAGGGGCGCGACGCCACCATCAGCACCGACGAGTCGGCGAGTTCGCGGCGCAGGTTGTCCAGCACCACCGCCTCGGTGGCCGGATCGAGCGCCGAGGTCGTGTCGTCGAGGATCAGCAGCGACGGTCTGCGGACGAGCGCCCTGGCGAGCGCGAGTCGTTGGCGCTGACCGCCACTCAAACTCACTCCTCGCTCGCCGACCACGGTGTCCAGTCGCTGCGGCAATCGCTCGACGAACTGTTTCGCGGCGGCGAGATCGAGGGCATGCCAGATCTCCTCGTCGGAGAACCGATCCCCCAACTCGACGTTGTCGCGCACGGTTCCACCCATCAAGAAGGCCTCCTGGAACACGATGCAGCGCTCGCCGGCCTGCAGACCGACCTCGCCCGACGACGGCCCGACCAACCCGATCGCGAGTTGTGCGATCGTGGACTTGCCCGACCCTGTCGGCCCCACCAGTGCCGTGACGTTGCCCTGTGGGAGCACCAGCGTCACATCGGCGATCGCCGGTGGGCCGTCGGCCTCGTGAGCGAACGAGACGTCGTCGAAGCTGATCCCGATGGAGGCGGTCGGTTGGCCGATCCTGTCCACGGGATCGTCCTCGATCGGCTCGTTGAGCACCGTCTGGATCCGATTCCATGCCGCGATCGAGCGCGGGAGTTCCGAGAGGGTGAAGCCGATCAGGCGCAGCGGGAAGACGAGCAGGGTGAACAGGAAGATGACGCCGGACAGTTCACCGATCGACACTTCACCCGAACGCACGCGAACCGACCCGATGACCACGAGCAGGATGTTGGTCAGTGACGGGATGACGTCGAGGAACGCTTCGAACCAGCTCCGCAGGCGCAGCGCGTGCACGCGTGACACCCGGACCTGGTCGGCAAGACCCGACAGCCGATCGGTCTCGCGTTCTTCGGCACCGTACGACTTGACCAACTGCACGCCCTCGAAGCTCTCGTGGACGCCGGCCGAGAACTCCCCCAGCTGGTGCTGCGCACGCGCGAAGTGCCCCGAGACCAAACGCTCGTACACGACGTTGGTGACCACGAGCAACGGGAAGACGATGACCGCCACCAGGCCGAGTGGCGGGTCGATGAACAGCATCCAGATCGTCGACACGACGACCATGATCACGGTCCCGGACGCGAAGGGGATCGGCCCGAGGACGCTGACGGTCGATTCGGCATCGACTCCGGCGCGTGCGACGAGGTCACCGTCCGGTCGGCGATTGTGCCAGCTCATCGGCTGTTGGACGTACCGGTCGACGACGTCGTTGGTGAGCATCTGCGCGACGCGCCACATCGTGATCGAGGCATAGCTGCGACGCACGACGATGGCGACCGCGCGGAACACGCCGATGGCGAGCACCATGGCAACACCCCCGAGGACGGTCGCCAGCGCGACATCGCCCTCCTCGAAGCGAGGCAGAACGACGTTGTCGATCAACCAGCTGATCGCGAAGCTCGATGCGACGGTGAGCAGGGCGAACACGGCCGCACCGCCGACTGCGATCCCGAACAGCTTGGGTTGCATCGTGACCATCGACCAGATGAATCGGCCGTTGCGGCGGGCGCGTTCGACCGCTCCGATCTGCTCGTCGAGAGCCTCCTCGAAGGCGGAATCGGGAGCCTGTTCACTCGCCTGGTCGGTCACGGGACGTTTCTACCAGCGAGCGCCCGGCATATCGTCAACGGTTGTGAACACGGACTCCTCGACCCGGTCGCCGACGGAGACCGACCCGCCGTCATCTGCCTACGTGGTCGACGACACGCAGGGTCCGTGGCGGCGTTCGAAGACACGCAAGGCGCTGCTCGTCGTCGGCGTCGTCGGGTTCGTCTCGTTCTGGGTGTGGGCGCTGTTCTTCGCGTCCAAGGAAGCCGTCAACAGAGTCGACGATCGCGCGTGGGCGGAACGGGCCGAGGCGACCTGTGCCGGCTACGACGTCCAGATCAGAGCACTGGAGGCGCAGGCATCGACCGATCTCGTCGTTCGGGCCGACCTCGTGGTGCAGTCGACCGACCTGCTCTCGGCAATGCTCGACGACATCACCGCCGTCCCCCCGACCGACGACAAGGGCAGGGCGATCGTTCCGGCCTGGGAAGCGGACTACCGGACGCTCCTCGCCGATCGGTACCGGTATGCCGACGAGCTGCGCAGCGGCCAGGACGGTCCGTTCACCGAAACAGCTGTCGAAGGCGTACCGATCACCGAACGAATCGAGACGTTCGCCGGCGACAACAACATGCCGAGCTGCGCGCCGCCGCGCGGTTCGATCAACTGAGCGCCGGAATCCTGGCGCGTTCACGCCATCGTCTTGATGACACGTGCCGGGACCCCGGCGGCCACGCTGTTGTCCGGGATGTGACCGGTGACCACGCTGTTGGCGCCGATGACCACGTGGCGACCGATCATCGCGCCGGGGAGTACGACCGTGCCGTGGCCGAGCCACGAGCCGTCGCCGATCGAGACCGGACGTTCCGGCATCACCTGCTGTGAGATCGGCCGATCGAGGTCGTCGTAGCCATGGTTCTGATCGGTGATGTAGACGTGGTGACCGGTCCACACGTCGTTGCCGATCGTGATACTGAGGTGCCCGACGATGCCGCTGCCCTTGCCGAAGAGGCAGCGATCGCCGATGGAGATCACCGGATCGGACACCATCTGTTGGCCTGGCACCATGCCTGCCGACAACGTGATCTGCGGGCCGAACATCGTTGCATCGCCGATGCGGATGTACTGCTCGTTGAACACGGTGTTCCACGGAAAGCAGACGATGCTGTTTCGGCCGAACGCCCCGAATCGACGACCACGTCGCGTGTCGGGCCCGATCGCTCCCAACTCGATGGCCGCCTCCCAGGCCCGGATCACCAGCTCCCCCATCGCTCGCCGAACACCCACGCGAGCTCGATGAGCAAACAGGTCCGGTACCGGTGGGCGGTCGAGCACGAGCCGCGACGCTACTTGGGGCGGGCGCCGGCTCCCTACAGTGGACCGATGTCCACCGCTCCATTCGGTTCGATCACCGACGTTGCCGGCGTGCGCGTCGGCCACCACCAACGGTCGGGTCGCGGATGGCAGACGGGCACCACGGTGGTGTTCGTTCCCGATGGCGCAACTCCGGGTGTCAGCGTGCGCGGCGGTGGGCCGGGCACCCGCGAGACCGACGCGCTCCGACCGGAGAACCTCGTGGAAGTGATCCATGCGGTGTGCCTCACCGGTGGCAGCGCATTCGGTCTGGCCGCCGCCGACGGGGTGGTCGGCTGGCTCGAGGAGCACGGGCTCGGGTTCCCGATCGGTTCACCGGACGACCTCGCCGGTGTCGTTCCGGTCGTACCGGCCGCAGTGGTGTTCGATCTCGGGCGCGGGGGCAACTTCGCGAATCGGCCCGGCGCCGAGTTCGGCAGACGCGCGGTGGCGGGCGCCCGTCGCGGCGGGCAGTCGTGGGGATCGGTCGGGGCCGGCACCGGCGCCAAGGCGGCTGGTCTCCAGGGCGGTGTCGGCACCGCTGGCACCACCGTCACCATCGCCGGCGACATCATGGGGACGCCGGGTATCGACGCGCACGTGAGCGTCGGGGCCGTCGCCGTCGTCAATGCCAACGGCTCCCCCATCGACCCCGCATCGGGGTTGCCCTGGACGTCGATGCGATCCGGGATCGGGCTCGACCTGCGGCGACCGTCGGCGGTCGATCGGGCCCGATTGCTGGCAGCCCTCGATGGCCAGGCCTCCGAGTCCAGCCTCAACACCACCATCGGAGTTCGTTGCCACCTCGGCGGCGCTCACCAAGTCGGAGGTCTCCAAGATGGCCGACGTCGCGCACGACGGCCTCGCCCGCGCCATCCGTCCGGCACACTCGATGTTCGACGGAGACACCGTGTTCGGCCTCGCCACCGGCGAGGTCGACCTCGGCCACGAGCCTGCCGCAATGCGCTCGACAGCCTCGCGCCAGCGCGCCGTCAACCAACTGCTGACGGCAGCTGCCGACACATTCGCGGCCGCCTGCGTCCATGCCGTGATCGCCGCCGAGCGACGCGGCTCGCTGCCGTCGTATGCCGAACTCTGCCCGTCGGCGTTTCGTCTCCGATCGTTAACGTGACGACGTGGCGACCCCGACCATCATCGACACCCCCGCCGACATGCGCAATTGGTCACGCGAGGCGACGCGGGCGGGCCAGTTCGATCGCGCTCGTGCCGACGATGGGTGCGCTCCACGTAGGTCATCTGGCGCTCATCGAGCTCGCCCGTTCCCTCGCTGACGTCGTCGTCGTCTCGATCTTCGTCAATCCCCTGCAGTTCGGCGAGTCGCTCGACTTCACCGGCTATCCGCGCCCGATCGAGGCCGATCTCGCCGCATGTGACGCCGCTGCCGTCGATGCGGTCTATGCGCCGTCTGCTCCAGCGATGTATCCGAAGGGGTTCGACACTCGTGTGCTACCGGGCCGGCTCGCCACGACCATGGAGGGCCGGAGCCGCCCCGGACACTTCGAAGGTGTTGCCACCGTGGTCACCAAGCTCCTCGCCGCCGTGATGCCCGACGTCGCCGTGTTCGGCGAGAAGGACTTCCAGCAGTTGGCCGTCATCCGACGCCTGGTGACCGATCTCGATCTCGGCGTCGAGGTCGCAGGCTGTCCGACCGTTCGCGAGCCCGACGGCTTGGCGCTCTCGAGCCGAAATCGACGGCTGACGCCACACGAGCGCCAGGCCGCCACGGCGATTCCGCGAGCGATCGAACGGGCCCGACAGACGGCGCTCCACCCCGACACGCCGATCGACGACGTGATCGCCACCGCGTCGTCGGTGGTCGATGCCGAGCCGCTGGCGTCACTCGACTACGTGAGCGTCTTCGACGCCGACACACTCGAGGTGGTCGAGTCCGTGCTCGACAGGAATCGGATTCCCGGTCGGTACCGAATCGCCATCGCTGCCCGTATCGGCGACGTGCGGTTGATCGACAACGCCGATCTCTTCGCGCGCTGAACTCGCGTCCTGGAGTCGGTCGGCAACGCCGGTCAACACCACCAGGAGCACGGCCCCGTTGAACAGTGCGTGCGCGACGATCGACGGCCCGATCCGGCGCAGCAGGTGACTGGCGACCCCGAAGGCGATGCCCACGCCCGACAGCACCATGACCAAGCCGACATTGCCGGTGCCATGAACTGGGTCGACGTGCGCAGCACCGAACAGCACACCCTGCAGGGCGACGGCAAGCACCGCCGGCAGTCGGCTGCGCAGACCCCGCAGCACGACCCCCCGAAAGACCATCTCCTCGACGATCGGCGCGGCGATCACCGCGGTGATGACGAGTGACACGACATAGGTTCGATCGATCGACGCCTCGTTGATCGATTCGGTGTTGCTCGAGATCGGTACGTCGAGCGCGACGACGATCGCCGCCGCGACCACCTGTGCGCCGATCGCCCCCAACCAGACCACCGGACCCCAACCGAGGTCCGACCACTGCGGTCGCAGCCCGATGTCAGGTCCGAGCCGCCCCGTGGCCCATCTTCGGCTGGCGTACCGACACCACCACACCGATGGGGCGTATCCAACGGTGGCGAGCAGCGCAACATACGCGGCGATCGGCCACTGGAACTCGATGACGACCTCGAGGAGGTACTTCGACGCGATGAGTGACGCTGTGAGCACGAGAACCGCACCGACGGCGGCCGCGATGGGCAGCGTCGTCACCTCAGGTGCTCGGCGGCGGTCCGCGGTGAGCAGCACAGCGGTGCCGGGCAACGGAGGCGGGAGAGAACGGGTCAGATCGGGCTCGATGCGGAGTCAGGATTCTGTCAAGAAATACGAAGAAATTGTCGCCGACGACTTCAGAACGTACAGGCGCGGTCCGATGCATTGGTCGCATGATTCCCGCGACCAGACGAGAAGCATCGATGCCGACTGCCCCCGCAACTCCCACGACACCCCGTGGGATGCTCCGGCGACTCGTGGTTGCCGCCATCGCCATTGCCACGATCAGTGTCGCCGTCGACGGCCCGCTGTCTCGACCCGTGGAAGCGGCCGGAGTGTCCAACACGGACTGGCTCGGAGTCGTGAATGCGTATCGGGCACAATCGGGCCTCGCCCCGGTCACCGCGAATCCCACCTGGTCCGGTGGCGCCGTCGACCACTCCTGCTGGATGCTCCTGAACGGCATCGCACACGACGAAGCGCCGGGTACCGCCGGGTACACCACCACCGGCGACGAGGCCGGCAACAGCAGCAACGTTGCCGTCTCGACCAATGCGGCCGCAACCGCCAGAAGCCACATCGACCTCTGGATGTCCGGTCCGTTCCACGCCATCGGCCTCCTGCGCTCCTCGTTGACGCAGACCGGCTTCGGCATCTGCGCCAGCCCACCGAATCCGACGGCGACCCCCTGGAGGTCGGCGGGCACGCTCGACGTCATCCGCGGCAACAACTGGGCCGCCCCGAAGCCCGCTGTACCGGTGGTGTTCCCCGGTAACGGTGCGACGACGAGCCTCACCCGGTTCGTCGCCGAGTCGCCGGATCCCCGGACCTTCTGCAGCTGGGAAGGCAACACCGTCGGGCTCCCGCTCATCGCCCTCATGCCCTCGGCGGTCAGCGCGGCGAACGCCACGTTGATCGGCCCGAACGGCCCGATCCCGACCTGCGTGCTCCACAAGGCCAACACCAGCGGCACGGCGAGCGCCATCCTCAGCGGCGACAACGCCGTGGTGGTCGTCCCCGCCAGCCCGCTCGTCACCGGGGCGTACACCGTGAGCGTTGGCTCCAACGGCGGCGACGCAACCTGGTCGTTCAACGTCGACCCGAACGCCGAACTCAGCGCCAGCCTGGCGCCGGCCGCTCCCCCAGCTCCGCTGGGCAACACGGTTGCGCTCTCGGCGGGCGACCCGTTCCAGCCGATCACACCCTTCCGCTTCGCCGATTCCCGCCTCCCGCGAATGATCTTCCGGCTCGAAGCGAATCAGGTCGTGAGGGTGCCCGTCGCCGGTCAGTCCGGGCTTCCTGCAAACATCACCTCGGTCAGCGCGAACTTCACCGCAGCCAACGCGACAGCGGCCGGCTACCTGACCGCATCCAACTGCGCAGAAACCAACCCTTCGTTCTCGACGCTCAACTTCGAGGCCTACGAAGCGATGCCGAACCAGGCCATCATCCCACTCGACCAAGGTGCGCTCTGCTTGTTCGCGAGCACCGCCACCGACGTGATCATCGACGTCAACGGATACGCCTCACCGGGCGCAACCCAATGGTTCAATCCGGTGAACCCACAGCGTCTGCTCGACACTCGCAGCGGTCAGCCCTTGCAGGCCGGCCAGGTGCTCCGGGTCGACGTCGAGGGCAACGGGAGCCCGGCTCCTGACGCCGCCGTCGCGGTGGCCGTCAACCTCACCGGCGTCCTCCCTGATCAGGACGGCTGGGTGCGGGCCTTCCCCTGCGATGTCGCCGAGCCTGACGTCTCCACGATGAACCCACGGATCGGCCTCGCGAGGGCGAACTCCGCAATCGTGCCGACGGGCGCAGACGGAACGATCTGCCTGACGAGCAACATCACCACCAATGTCATCATCGACATCACCGGGTGGTTCGGCCCCCAACGTGGCCTGGACTTCGTCCCGCTGAGCCCGCTCCGACTGACCGACACCCGACAGACCCATCCGGATCTCAACGGCGGATCCGGAGCCAGGATGATCCAGCCCGGCGAGGTCTTCAGGGTGCAGGTCGCCGGTAGCCGTGGAATCTCTGCGGATGCGCAGGCGGCGACGCTGAACCTCGTCGCAACCGGCGGACCCGCCGCCGGCTTCCTCACGGTGACCCCGTGCGGGGGCAGCACCTCCGTCTCGAACCTGAACTTCCCCGGGGTGGCCGCAGTGGCCAACGGCGCCAACGTCATGCTCGATGCACAGGGCTCGGTCTGCGTGACGACCAGCGCCCCGACCTACCTGATCGTCGACATCACCGGCATCTGGAAGTAACGCTCAGCGTCGGACGGAATGGTCGGTGACGACCGCCCGGTATCGCACGGTGTGGACGCTGTCACCGGACAGAATCGCACCGCGTCCCAGCGTGCGGCCCGCCTGCCAGTTCGACAGGCCGAGTTCCGGCGCGTCGAGGGCGTACTGCCCGTCGACCCAGCGCGTGAATCCGTTGCCGACGAACGGCGCGTCGACGGTCGCATAGAACCGATCGTGCTCCGCAGGATCCCGGCTGATCAACGATGCCACGAAGTGTGGGCTGTAGCGGTTGCACAGTTCGGCGGCGTGGTCGACCGAGTCCACCACGACCAGGGTGACCTCCGGCGACTGCTCCCACTCCCACTCGACGGCCAGACCGTCGAGGTCGATGGTCGACGCGGATGGTTCCTCACGAGGGCCGTCGGCGCGCCGAATCGTGACCGATCGATCGAATCGTCCGTCGGTGACCACCGATTCGCCTCCCGCGACGACATGGAGCCGTGGCGGCGCCTCGCGGACTGCGGCCGCCTCGTCGAGCCCGTCCAGAAATGCACGAACATGTGCAGGTGCACCGCTCGCGGACGATCGCACACACGTTGAGCGTGTTGCAGACCTTGCGGTCGAGCGAATTGGCGACGGCTCGTCGCACGACGGCGGGATCAGCGCTCTCGCCCACCACCATCCAGGCCCCGCCCGTGCCGTGCAGGCTCACCGGCGTACCGGACTGCGCGGCCACCGAACCGAGTTCGGCAACGACCGGGCCGGATCCGCGGGCGACGGCCAGCGCGAGGCGCCTGTCGCTGAACAGCGCATGACCAGCGGCGTGCGTGGGCGAGTCGATCAACCGAACGATGCCCGGCGGGAGGCCGGCCGCTGCCAGGGCGGGAGCGAGCGCCCGCTCGACGATCGCTCGGGCGGTCCCGAGGGCATCGGAACCGATGCGCAGCACCACGGCGTTGCCGGTTCTCACGACGCCGCACGCGTCGGCGAAGACGTTCGGGCGACCCTCGAACACGAATCCCACGACGCCGAGTGGAGCCCGGTTCGCGTCGACCGACCACTGAGCATGGTCGACGTGCCGGATCGTTCCCTCACGGCGACTGTCCGAGTCGCGCCAGCTCCGCAGGCCGTCGATCATTCCCCGCCGCATCGGCTCGTCGAGGACGAGACGTGTCGTCGAGCGCCCGCGTTCCGTCGCCGTCGCGACGTCGGCGGCGTTCGCCGCCGTCATGGTCGAGAACTCTTCGTCGTCGGCCAGGGCGGCTGCGAACAGGTCGAAGAACGCCGAGATCGATTCGTCGCTGCACGCGGCCAACGCGGCGAACGCGTCGGCGGCATCGGTGATCGCATCGTCGACCAACGCGTGCACGGCCGCGGGGATGTGGAGCGAGCGCGCCGCTCGCCTGCACGACGATCAATCGATCGCCGGGCGCGAACCGTTCGGCGAGGTCGGCGTCGACGCGCACCACACGGTCACCGCCGAACGGGATCTCCTGTCCTGCCACCAGCTTGCTCAATGGTGCGATCTCTGGTCCCGCCGTCATCGCAATTAGCGTAAGGCGTGTGCCCCCCTCACCCTTGTACTTCCGTCAGCTCCTGTCCGGCCGCGACTTCGCGGTCGGCGATCCGCTCGCATCGCAGATGGTCAACTTCGTCTACGCGGTCGGTGACCGCCGCAGCCGCGAATGTGTCCTCGTCGATCCGGCCTACGCCGTCGGCGAGCTGATCGATCTCGTCGGCGTCGACGGCATGACGGTGACAGGTGCCCTCGCAACGCATTACCACCCCGATCACGTCGGGGGCTCGATGATGGGCCACTCGATCGAGGGCATCTCGGAGCTGCTCGACCACATCGACTGCCCGATCCATGTGCAGCGCGACGAGATCGAATGGGTCACCAAGGCCACCTCGGTCACCGCGGATCATCTCGTCGGCCATGATTCGGGCGACATCGTCAGAGTCGGCGAGATCGAGATCAGTCTCGTCCACACGCCGGGTCACACGCCGGGAAGCCAGTGCTTCTTCGTCGACGACCGGCTGATCGCCGGTGACACGCTGTTCCTCGAGGGCTGCGGGCGCACCGACCTGCCGGGATCGGACCCGGCGAAGATGGCCGAGAGTCTCCGACGCCTCGCCGAGGTCCCCGACACGACGATTCTCTTCCCTGGCCACCGCTACTCGATCGCGAGCAGCGCCACCATGGACATCGTCAAGGAGACGAACTTCGTCTTCCAGTGAGGCCGTTGTCCAGCGAGGTTCAGCAGGCCGCCTTGGCAGGAATGACGATGACCAGGCCGGGGTAGAACGACGAGTAGTTCGGCGTGCTGGCGTTGGCAGCTCGCAGTGCCTCGACGGTCACATCGAAGTTCGTCGCCACCTTGCCCTCGTAGTCGCCCTCGACGATGGTGTAGTCGCCCTGGTCACAGTTGTCGCCGGCATCAGGAATCGTGCCGGCCGGGGCCGTCGTGACGACGTCGGCCGTCGCAGTCGCATCGGTGGCCGTCGTCACTCCCGGGGCAGTGCCACCGGGCGGGATCTTGATGGTGTCGCCGGGGTATGCGAATTCGTTGGCGCCCCACTCGTTGTACGCGATCAGGTCGGCGAGCGTCACGTTGAACGTCTTGGCGACGCCGATCGGCGTGTCACCGGACTGGACGACGTATTCCTGCTCCGTGGTGACGACCTCGCCGGCGGCGGGCGCGCTGGTCTCGACGACGGGGGTCGTGGTCGCAGGTGGACGCACGACGAAGGCGGTCGACGCGGCACTCAGGTCGATCGTCGACTGTGTCGCGGAGTTGTCCGCAGCTCCGCACGAGGCGAGCAGGAACGCTCCGGCGATGACCGGAGCGACGACGGCGCCGACACGGCGCAGGGGTGACGATTGCATGGCGACCAGCGTAGGCGCGTCCCCGCCCGGAGTGTGATCAGCCCGCTGAGCGGTACGTCACAGCAGTGGTCGATCGGTCGGCTTGATCGGCGCCGGCAGCCGGGTCTCACCCATCAGGTAGGCGTCGACACCGGCAGCAGCAGCGCGGCCTTCGGCGATCGCCCACACGATCAGGCTCTGCCCCCGACCCATGTCGCCGGCGACGAACAGTCCGTGCTGATTGGTCATGTACCTGGCGTCGCGCGCGACGTTGCCCCGTGGGTCGTACTCGACGCCGAGCGACTCGAGCCACGAACCCTTCTCCGGCCCGACGAATCCGAGCGCCAGGAACACGAAGTCGGCGGGGATCTCGTGGCTGGTGTTCTCGACCTCGACGAACGCGCCGTCGACGAGTGCGACCTCGTGGAGCCGAAGCGCTCGGACGCGCCCGCTGCCGTCGTCGAGGAACTCGTCGGTGCTGACGCTGTACATGCGCTCGCCACCCTCCTCGTGCGCCGACGTCACCTTGTAGGTCATGGCGAACTGCGGCCAGGGGTTGTTGTCGGAGCGGTGCTGGGGCGGCTCCGGAAGGATCTCCAGCTGGGTGACCGATGCCGCCCCCTGCCGGTGCGCAGTCCCGAGACAGTCGGCCCCGGTGTCGCCGCCACCGATGATCACGACGTGTCTGCCGTTGACATCGATCGGCGACCTGTCGAGGTCGCCCAGCTGTACGCGGTTGGCCAACGGCAGGTACTCCATTGCCTGGTGGATGCCGCCGAGTTCACGCCCGGGGACCGGAAGATCGCGCCATGCGGTCGCGCCACAGGCCAACACCACGGCGTCGTGCGACGCCCGCAACACCTCGATGTCGACGTTCTCGCCGACGACGGCGTTGGTGCGGAACTCGGTGCCCTCGGCCTCCATCTGCTCGACGCGGCGATCGATGTGACGCTTCTCCATCTTGAACTCGGGAATGCCATAGCGCAGGAGGCCACCGATCCTGTCGGCTCGTTCGAGCACGACCACCTCGTGACCGGCGCGGGTGAGCTGCTGTGCTGCTGCGAGTCCGGCGGGACCTGAGCCGATCACCGCGACGCGCTTGCCCGTGCGGACAGCCGACGTGTGTGGCGTCACCCACCCCTCGTCCCAGGCTCGATCGATGATCTCGACTTCGACCTGCTTGATGGCGACGGGGTTCTGGTTGATGCCGAGCACGCACGCCGACTCACACGGTGCCGGGCACAGGCGGCCCGTGAACTCGGGGAAGTTGTTGGTCGCGTGGAGACGCTCGATGGCATCCTGCCAGTGGTCGCGGTACACGAGATCGTTCCAGTCCGGGATCAGGTTGCCGAGCGGGCAGCCGTTGTTGCAGAACGGGATCCCGCAGTCCATGCACCGACCCGCCTGGTGCGTGAGGGCCTCCGGATCGAACTCCTCGTACACCTCGTTCCAGTCGCGCAGTCGCACGGGGACGGGCCGCCGCTGCGGCGTCTCCCGATCCCACTTCAAGAACCCGGTCGGTTCACCCACGAGCAGCCTCCATGATCTTGTCCACCGTCTGTTCTTCGTCGAGACCGGCCGCTTTCGAGTCCGCGATCACGGTCAGCACCCGCTTGTAATCCCTCGGCATCACCTTGCGAAACGAACCGACTGCGTCGTGCCACGACCGAAGAATCCGGTCGGCGACCGCCGACCCGGTGAGGTCGCGGTGTCGGGCGATGATGTCACCGAGGAACTCGACGTCGGTCGCGTCGAGGTCCTCGAGGTCGACCATGTCGTAGTTCACCTTGCTGGCGAACACCTCACCCGGGTCGTACACGTAGGCGATGCCACCGGACATGCCGGCACCGAAGTTGCGCCCGGTCGGTCCGAGCACCACGACGCGACCGCCGGTCATGTACTCACAACCGTGGTCGCCGACACCTTCGCTGACGGCGGTGGCCCCGGAGTTCCGCACGCAGAAGCGTTCGCCGACCTTGCCGCGAAGGAAGATCTCGCCGCCGGTTGCGCCATAGGCGATCACGTTGCCGGCAACGATCTGGTCTTCGGCGACGAAGGGCGAGAACGGATGCGGATGCACGATGATCCGCCCACCGGACAGCCCCTTGCCCACGTAGTCGTTGGCATCGCCGACCAGGCGGATCTGAATGCCCGACGGGACGAACGCACCGAGGCTCTGTCCCGCTGAGCCGGTGAGCGTGATGTCGATCGTTCCGTCCGCGAGGCCCGCTCCCTCGCCACCTCTTCGTCACTTCGTGACCGAGCAGGGTGCCGACCGTGCGGTTGACGTTGCGCACCGGAAGGTCGATCGACACGTGACGACCCTCGTTGATGGCCGCCTGGGCCAGTTCGATGAACTGCTGGTCGAGCGCCTCGGCGAGACCGTGGTCCTGACCGACGCTCTGGATCATCGTCTGGCCGTACGGGTTCTGGGGCGTTGCGAGAATCGGGCTGATGTCGAGACCCGATGCCTTCCAGTGCGACACGGCCCGACGCGTGTCGAGCAACTCGACGTGGCCGATCATCTCCGCCATCGTGCGAAACCCGAGTTCGGCCATCAGTTCGCGGACTTCGGTCGCGATGTACTCGAAGAAGGTTTCGACGAACTCGGGTCGACCGCTGAACCTCGCCCGCAACTCGGGGTTCTGCGTGGCGACCCCGACCGGGCAGGTGTCGAGGTGACAGACCCGCATCATGACGCAGCCGGAGACGACGAGCGGCGCCGTGGCGAAGCCGTACTCCTCGGCGCCGAGCAGCGCCGCGATCACGACGTCTCGACCGGTCTTCATCTGGCCGTCGGCCTGCACGACGATACGGTCGCGCAGTCCGTTGAGCAGCAGTGTCTGCTGGGTCTCGGCGAGGCCCAGTTCCCATGGGCCACCGGCGTGCTTGAGCGATGTCAGCGGGCTGGCGCCGGTTCCGCCGTCGTGGCCGGAGATCAGCACGACGTCGGCCTTCGCCTTCGACACGCCGGCGGCGACGGTTCCGACCCCGGTCTCCGCGACGAGCTTGACGTGAACCCGAGCCGCAGGATTGGCGTTCTTCAAGTCGTGGATCAGTTGCTTGAGATCCTCGATCGAGTAGATGTCATGGTGCGGCGGTGGGCTGATCAAACCCACACCGGGCGTCGAGTGACGGGTGGCGGCGATCCACGGGTACACCTTGTGTCCGGGGAGCTGGCCGCCTTCGCCTGGTTTGGCGCCCTGCGCCATCTTGATCTGGATGTCGTCGGCATTCGTCAGGTACTCCGAGGTGACCCCGAAACGCCCGGACGCAACCTGCTTGATCGAGGACCGTCGCTCGGGGTCGTAGAGACGATCGACGTCTTCGCCCCCTTCGCCGGTGTTCGATTTCGCACCGATGCGATTCATCGCGATGGCGAGCGTCTCGTGGGCCTCGGCCGAGATCGATCCATAGCTCATCGCGCCGGTCGAGAAACGCTTGACGATCTCGCTCATCGGTTCGACCTCGTCGATCGGGATCGACTGGCGGTCGTCGGTGAACTCGAAGAGGCCGCGCAGCGTCATCAGCTTCTCGGACTGATCGTCGACCTTGGCGGTGTACTCCTTGAAGATGTCGTAGCGCTTGGAGCGCGTCGCGTGTTGGAGCTTGAACACCGTTTCCGGGTTGAAGAGATGCAGTTCGCCTTCACGCCGCCACTGGTATTCGCCGCCGAGTTCGAGCTTGCGGTGGGCGCGCTCCTCGGGTCGGGCCGGATTGGCCATGGCGTGTCGAGCGGCGACCTCGGCGGCGATCTCGTCGAGGCCGATGCCACCGAGCTGCGAGATGGTGCCGCTGAAATATGCATCGACGACAGGCTGACCCAACCCGATCGCCTCGAAGATCTGTGCGCCCGTGTAGGACGCGACGGTCGACACGCCCATCTTCGACATCACCTTGAGCACGCCCTTGCCGCAGGCCTTGATGTAGTTCTTGACCGCCTGTGTGCGCGTCCATCGCGCCGAGGCCGTGCATGTCCTCGGCGATCAGGTCTTCGATCGACTCGAAGGCCAGATACGGATTGATGGCCCCGGCGCCGTACCCGATGAGCAGCGCCATGTGGTGCACTTCGCGGGCGTCTCCCGACTCGACGATCAGGCCGGCCATGGTGCGTTGCTTGGTTCGCACGAGATGGTGGTGGACCGCGGCGGTGAGCAGCAGCGACGGGATCGGGTGCATCGATGCTGTCGGCATTGCGGTCCGACAGCACGATGATCCGGGTGCCGTTCTCGATGGCCTCCGACGCCTGCCGGCAGATCGCGTCGAGGGCGGTTCGCAGTCCGGTGCCACCGTCGGCGACGCGATAGAGGCCGGACAACACCTTGGCCTGCAGCCCGGGGTGGGCGCCATCGTCGTTGATGTGGATGATCTTGGCGAGTTCGTCGTTGTCGATGATCGGGAACGGCAGAGCCAGCTGACGACAGCTCTCGGGGCCGGGGGCGAGGAGATTCGCCTCGGGTCCGACCGATGACGACACCGCGGTCACGACTTCCTCGCGGATGGCGTCCAGCGGCGGGTTGGTGACCTGAGCGAACAGCTGCTTGAAGTAGTCGAACAGCAGCCGTGGCCGCTCGGACAGCACCGCGAGCGGGGTGTCGGTACCCATCGAGCCGAGTGCCTCGCCACCGGTGGCGGCCATCGGTGTCAGGACGATCTTCAGTTCCTCGTGCGTGTAGCCGAACATCTGCTGACGACGCAGCACGCTGTCGTGGCTGAACACGACGTGCTCGCGTTCGGGCAGGTCGGCGAGTTCGATCATGCCGTCGGCGAGCCACTCGCCGTACGGGTGCATCGACGCGAGCTCGGACTTGATCTCGTCGTCGGCGACGATGCGCCCCTGCCGGGTGTCGATCAGGAACATCTTTCCGGGCTGGAGCCGCCCCTTGGCGACGATCCTGGACGGATCGACATCGATGACGCCCACCTCCGAGGCCATCACGACCAGGTCGTCGTCGGTCACCCAGTACCGGCTCGGGCGCAGACCGTTGCGGTCGAGAACGGCACCGATCACCTCGCCGTCGGTGAAGGCAACGCTCGCCGGGCCGTCCCACGGTTCCATCATCGCGGCGTGGAACCGGTAGAAGTCGCGCTGCTCCTGCGACATCGTCTCGTGGTTCTCCCACGCCTCGGGGATCATCATCAACATGGCATGGTGGATCGGGTACCCGCCGAGATGGAGGAGTTCGAGCACCTCGTCGAACCGGGCGGTGTCCGAAGATCCCGGGGTGCAGATCGGAAACGCACGGTCGATGCCGGGAAGCACATCGGACTCGAGCATCGCCTCACGAGCACGCATCCAGTTCTGGTTGCCCTGGACCGTGTTGATCTCTCCGTTGTGGGCGATGAATCGGTACGGGTGAGCGAGCGGCCACGACGGGAACGTGTTGGTCGAGAAGCGTGAATGGACGATGAGGAGCGCCGACTCCACCCGGGGATCGAGCAGATCCGGGAAGAACTGGCTCAGCTGCGGGGTCGTGAGCATCCCCTTGTAGACGATGGTCCGTGCCGACAGCGACGCGAAGTAGGTCTCCAGGTCGCCTTCGAGTTCACGGCGGCTGCGCTTGCGGGCGACGAACGCCTTGCGGTCCAACTCGATGCCAGTCGCGCCGGCCGGGTCGCTCACGAACAACTGCTTGAACGTCGGCATGGCCGCGCGCGCCGTTGCGCCGAGGCAGTTCGGATCGACCGGGACGTCGCGCCAGCCGAGCGTCGACAGACCGGCGTCGGCCACGGTCGCCTCGACGGCCGCCATTGCCTTCCGACACGCCTCGCCGTCCACGGGCAGGAACGCCACGCCCACCGCATATGCGCCCACGTCGGGCAGATCGAAGTCGACGACGGCGCGCAGGAACCGATCGGGGATCTGCATCAAGATGCCCGCGCCGTCTCCGGTGTCGGGCTCGGCGCCGGTCGCACCGCGATGCTCCATGTTGGTCAAGGCCTGCAGACCCGTGAGGACGAGTTCGTTGGAACGAACACCGTTCAGGCTGGCGACGAACGAGACGCCACACGAGTCGTGTTCGTTGCGGGGGTCGTACAGGCCGATGGGGCCAGGGGGCTGTTGCATCATCACATCCACGAGTGGTCGGGTATTGAACGAATTCGGTGATCCGGCCCGCAGCACTGGGGGTGTCCGGTTACAGAAGACGCTCGAGACGACGTTGGCTCGAGGCAGGGGATCCACAGCATAGGGCATGTCCTCGCCGCTGCGGAAGCTCGTTCGCTCGTGATCCCGGTACTCCCACCACCCGTTCCCGTGAACAACTGCGCGCTCTGACCGTGCAGTTGTTCACGGGAACGACTGGGTGCGCGACACTTCCGACATGCGTCATCAGCACGTCGCCACTGCCTCGGACGGGACCTCGATCGCGTGGAGCCGCTCCGGATCAGGTGATCCCGTCGTGCTCGTCCACGGCATCACCGAATCCGCTGCATCGTTCGATCCGGTCACCGTCAGGCTCGCGACGACCAACGACGTGATCACGCTCGACCTGCGTGGGCACGGCGAGTCGGGGATCGCCGCGTCCTACGATCTCGGCGCCATGGCCGGCGATGTGGCGACGGTCGTGGCTGCTGCGGAGGTCGACCGCCCCCACCTGGTGGGCCACTCACTGGGCGGTGCGGTGGTCACTGCCGCAGGTTCGGTGCTCGATGTGGCATCGATCGTCGACATCGATCAGTCGTTGCAGCTCGACGCATTCAAGGCGCAGCTGATGCCCGCCGAGCCGATGCTGCGCGACCCCGACCAGTATCAACTCGTCGTCGACGCCATGTTCGAGATGATGATGGGCGACAAGCTGTCTGCCGACGAACAAGCGCGTGTCAACGGGCTCCGCCACGCCGATCACGAGGTGGTGCTGGGCGTCTGGGAGCTGCTCTTGACCCAGCCGGTCGAGGACATCGCTGCCACCGTCGACGCCGCGCTCGCCGGCTACGCAGGCCGCGACGTCCCGTATCTGGCCCTGTTCGGGCTCGATCCGGGCGTCGGCTACGCCGACTGGCTCCGCGAACGCATCACCAACAGCACGGTCGAGTACTGGCCCGACTACGGCCACTACCCGCACCTCGTCGACCCGGACCGGTTCGTCGATCGACTCCGCGCCCTCTGGTAAAGGTTACGCCGGTGCCCGGCACCGGCGTAACCTTGGGTGGTTCAGACGTCGGCGTAGACCGGGGGGCGCTTCTCGAAGCCGGCCATCACCGCTTCGATCTGATTCGGGGTGCCGATCTGTGCGCCGATCGTGCGCCGTTCGGCGGCGAACTGCTCGGCAGCTCCCTCGTTGGCGATCCGGTTGAACAGCGCCTTCGAGCCGCGCACCGCGCCCGGGCTCATCGAAGCGATCTCGCGCGCCAGGGCGAGCGCATCCTCCTTCGGCGAATCGCTGAGGCGCGTCACCAACCCCATCTCGGCGGCCTCGGCCCCCGAGAAGACCCGCGCCGTGAAGGTGAGTTCCTTGGCGATGTCGGGACGCACGAGCTTCGACAGGATGAAGGTGCCGGTCATGTCGGGAACCAGGCCCCAGTAGACCTCACGCACCGACATCTTCGTGTCGGGATGCACGACTCGGATGTCGGCGCCGAGCGCGATCTGCAGTCCGCCGCCGAGCGCATGGCCGTGCACCGCTGCGATCACCGGCACCTCCAGTTCCTGCCACACCCAACACACCTGCTGGCCGAGGTGGGTGATCCGGTCGCCCTGCATCGAGCCCGGGCTGCCTTCGGCGCTCTGCGCCTCGCTGGTCACACCGTCACCACCGGCCATGGCCTGGAACGACGAGAAGTCGAGCCCCGCACAGAACGACGCGCCGTCACCCGAGAGCACGACGGCGCGGACGCCCGGCTCCGACTTCAGCCGTTCGCCGGCCTCGGCAATCGCCGTGAACATGGCGTTGTCGAGTGCGTTGCGCTTGTCGGCGCGATTGAACGTGACGTCGGCGACGCCGTCGGTGATGGAGATGAGGACTCGGTCGGACATGCGCCGAGTCTGGCATCTGGCCTAGGCGCGTCGTCGCACCAGAGAGCGATCGATCTCTGCGACGCTGCGCCGACCCGTCAGGGCCATCGTCCGTTCCATCCCCTCACGCATGAACGACAGCAGCTGATCGACCCCGCGTTCGCCCGCTGCGCCGAGCGCATAGAGATACGGACGACCCATCGAGACGGCGTCGGCGCCGAGCGCGACCGCCTTGACGATGTCGCTCCCCCGCCGAACGCCCCCGTCGCAGATGATCGTGATGTCATCACCCAACGCGTCCCGCACGGGTTCGACCAACTCGAGCGGTACCGGTGCGTCATCGAGTTGGCGGCCGCCATGGTTCGACAATCCGATGCCTTGGACGCCCATCGCCACCGCCTGCTTGGCATCGGCGACGGTCTGGATCCCCTTGAGCACGATCGGACCGTCCCAGATCGAACGGAGCCAGTCGATGTCCTTCCACGACAGCGACTGATCGAAATGACCCGCAACTTTGGCCGCCAACGAAATCGGTGTCGAACCGTCCATCTCGTGACGTCCGACGACGTTCGCGAACTTGATCGGTTCGTTGCGGAGGAAGTCGAGTGTCCAGCCAGGATGGACCGCCCCGTCGATCAGGGTGCCCGGGCCGATCTTCGGCGGCAACGTGAACCCTCGCCGGACGTCTCGCTCCCGACGTCCGAGCACGGCTGTGTCGACGGTGAGCCACACGGTCGGTGTAGCCGGCCTCCTTCGCACGACCGACGAGCTCCTCCACGAGCGGACGATCGCGCCACGTGTAGATCTGGAACCACTTGTCGCCGTCGCTACACCGACGCGACCTCCTCGATCGATCGTGTTCCCATCGTCGACAGCGAGTACGGGATCCCGGCGCGCTCGGCCGCCCGTGCGACTGCGAGCTCGCCTTGCGAATCAGCGATGCGGGTGTACCCCGTCGGCGCGATGATCAGCGGCATGCTCATCGACCGACCGAACAGCGTCGTCGACGTGTCGAGATTGCTGACGTCGTGCAACACGCGCGGCTCGAACTGGTAGCGTCGCGAACGCATCGACGTTGCGCGCCAGTGAACGTTCGTCCTCGGCGGCACCGTCGATGTAGTCGAACACACCCTCGAGGGAGTCGCCGCTTCGCGATCCGTCGCATGTCGTCGACCGACACACACTTCTGCAGAGCGACGTTCGACCGGATCCAGCGTCGGCCTTCTGAACCTCACGACCGATCGGAAGGTCTCGATCATTCCCATCTGCGTCAGCGTACGTGCGGGTCGACTCACTCGACGATGCGCAGGCCGCTCGGGGTCATCGACGGCTCTGCCTGGGGCAGGTCGACGACGAACTCGGTCCGATGCGCCGGAAAGGTGTGCTCGCTCATCAGGACCGGCGCGCCCGTGCGATCGGTCGTGACTCGCTGACATCGCAGGACCGGGGAGCCGGGCGGGACCCCGAGCAGACGAGCGTCGTCGGCGTCGACGAGATCGGCGGCGATCGTCTGGGTGGCGCCGTGCAGGTCGACGTCGAGCAGCTCGTAGAACGGGCGACGCTCGACGTCCTTGCGCGACAGGTGCGCGCCGAGCTCAGCGGGACACCACACCGTCACGACGGCGAACGGCTCACCATCGGCGAGATTGACACGCTTCACCCGCAGCACCTGATCGACGCCGAGGACTCGACGAACCCGCTCGGGGGACGTTTCGTAGGCGAACTCCTCCACCTTGCGTTGTGACAGTTTGCCGACACCTTCCACGTGGGACTCGATGGTCGCCAGCGATCCCAGGCTCTGCGGCACCGGCTCGGTCGCCACGAACCAGCCGAAGCCCTGGCGGGCCGCGACGAGGCCTTCCTCACGCAGCACCTCCAACGAGCGCCGGATCGTCACCCGTGACGCCGCGAACTCCTGCGACATCTCGGCCTCGGACGGCAACACCGACCCGGCGGGTGCGGCGATGGCGCGCGCCCGCAACTCGTCGGCGATCTCCTGGTAGCGGATGTGCCTCATGTGTGCTTCCCGGCTGCTCGCATTTCGCTGGTTGCGGAGTGGTCAACTTGTATTATAGTTGTCTACATGACTCAGAACGGCGCCACCACCCCCATCGAACTCGTCGAGAGCGTCTACGCCAGTCTCCCCGGACGTGTCGCCGCTGGGCGCGAACGCCTCGGGCGGCCCCTGACGCTGACCGAGAAGATCCTGATCAACCATCTCGCCGATCCGAGCGAGGACATCGATCGCGGGGTCACCTACAACGACTTCAACCCCGATCGGGTCGCGATGCAGGACGCCACCGCCCAGATGGCGTTGCTGCAGTTCATGACCGCCGGCCTCTCCGAAGCCGCGGTGCCCTCGACGGTCCATTGCGACCACCTCATCCAGGCGAAGGTCGGTGCCACGATCGACCTCGGCGTCGCCGTCGACACCAACAAGGAGGTCTACGACTTCCTGCGTTCGGTGTCGGCGAAGTACGGGATCGGCTTCTGGGGCCCCGGTTCGGGCATCATCCACCAGGTCGTCCTCGAGAACTACGCGTTCCCCGGCGGGATGATGATCGGCACCGACAGCCACACCCCCAACGCCGGCGGACTCGGCATGATCGCCATCGGTGTCGGCGGCGCCGATGCCGTCGACGTGATGACCGGGTTCGCGTTCAACGTGCGCTGGCCGAAGGTCATCGGCGTCAAGTTGACGGGCACGCTGAGCGGCTGGTCGAGCCCGAAGGACGTCATCCTCGAGGTCGCCCGCGTCCTGACCGTCGAGGGCGGCACCGGCGCGATCGTCGAGTACTTCGGCTCGGGCGCCGATTCGATCTCCGCAACCGGCAAGGCCACGATCTGCAACATGGGCGCCGAGATCGGGGCGACCACGTCGCATTTCCCGTACGACGCCAACATGGCCGCCTACCTGAAGGCGACGGGCCGAGAGGCGATCGCCGACGCCGCCGACGAGGTGGCCGACGACCTCCGCGCCGACGACGGTGCGCTGTACGACCAACTGATCGAGATCGACCTCGACGAACTCAAGCCGCTGATCAACGGCCCGCACTCCCCCGACCGCGCTCACAAGGTCGGCGCTGCCGGTGTCGGCGCCGCCGCACGCGAGAACGACTGGCCGCTGGAGCCGTCGGCCTGCTTGATCGGTTCGTGCACGAACTCGTCGTACGAGGACATCACCCGAGTCGCGTCGATCGCCCGGCAGGCCGCCGCTGCCGGCCTGATGGCCAAGTGCGAACTGCTGATCACACCCGGCTCCGAGCAGGTGCGCGCCACCATCGAGCGTGACGGCCTGCTCGCCGATCTCGAAGCGATCGGCGCCACCGTCCTCGCGAATGCCTGCGGACCATGCATCGGCCAGTGGTCGCGTCCCGAGTCGATCACCGGGCAACCGAACACGATCGTCAACTCGTTCAACCGCAACTTCCCGAAGCGCAACGACGGCTCGGCCAAGACGCTGAGCTTCGTCACCTCGCCCGACACCGTCCTCGCGATCGCGCTGGCGGGTCGGCTCGACTTCGACCCGACCGTCGACACGATCACTGCCCCCGATGGCACCGAGATCACGCTGGCCGAACCCGTCGGCGAGGTGCTCCCCGACGCCGGTTACGACCCGGGTGTCGACACGTACACCGCTCCGCCGGCCGACGGCTCGGGTGTCGAGGTGGTGGTCTCGCCGACCAGCGACCGGCTGCAGTTGCTCGCCCCGTTCCTGGCGTGGGACGGCAAGGACTACCAAGGTCTGCCCGTGCTGATGAAGGCCCAGGGCAAGTGCACCACCGACCACATCTCGGCGGCCGGCCCGTGGCTGAAGTACCGAGGGCATCTCCAGAACATCTCGGGCAACCTCTTCGCCGGGGCGATCAACGCCTTCACCGGTGACGCCGGCACGGGCAAGGACGTCACCGACGGCGAGACCCGTCCGTACCCCGAGATCGCCATGCGCTATCACGAGGCGGGCATCAACTGGGTGGCCATCGGTGACCGCAACTACGGCGAGGGATCGTCGCGCGAGCACGCCGCGATGGAGCCCCGGTTCCGTGGCGGCCTCGTGATCCTGGCCCGTTCGTTCGCTCGCATCCACGAGACGAATGCCAAGAAGCAGGGCCTCCTGCCGCTGACCTTCGCCGATCCCGACACCTACGACCTGATCGGCGAAGACGACCGCATCAACGTCAACGGACTGCCGCCCGTGCCGGGCCAGAACGTGCAGTGCCAGATCGTGAAGCCCGACGGCACCACCATCGACTTCGAGGCCGTGCACACCTTCAGCCCCGAACAGGTCGAGTGGTTCAAGGCCGGCTCGGCGCTCAACATCGTCCGCCAGAAGGTCGCAGCTGCCGGCTGATCCTGGGTACGGTCGGCTCATGGAGATTCGCGAGGCGATCAGAACGAACGGGACCGTTCGGGACTTCACCGACGAGCCGGTCGACGACGCGACGATCGCGAGCATCCTCGACGATGCGCGTTTCGCCCCGTCGGGCGGGAACCGTCAGCCGTGGCGTGTCGCCATCGTCAAGGATCGCGACGCTGCGCCGTGAGCTGGCGACGCTCATGCAACCGGTGTGGGACGAGTACCTCGAGACCGCGATGGTCGGCGGCACACCGTTCAACGTCGTCGACTACGTCAAGCCCCACGACATCTCCCCCAACAAGGCGAACGCGCTGCTCGAGCACATCGACACGATCCCGGTCGTGCTCGCCGTCGCCGCGAACCTCGCCGACGTGGCGATGATGGATGCCGAGCTCGACCGCAAGCCCGTCACCGGCGGCGCGTCGATCTATCCGTTCTGCTGGAACCTGATGCTGTCGGCGCGGGCGCACGGGCTCGGCGGCGTGATGACCACGTTCCTGAGCCGCGTCGAGCCGGCCGCGGCGCCCGCGCTCGGGCTGCCCGAACACCACGCGCTGGTCACCACGATCTTCCTCGGCCATCCGGTCCACCAACCGACCAGGCTGAAGCGCAATCCGGTCGAGTCGTTCGCCACCAAGAACCGCTTCGACGGGCCCGTGTTCGGCTGAGATCAGGAGGCGTCGATGGCGGCGCGGACCTCGGCGACGTACTCGCCGACCGCGTCGGGACCGGAATCCATCAGTCGACGAACCACGCTCGCCCCTTGGATCACCCCATCGGCGACCCGTGTCGCCTGGTACGCCTGCTCCGCATTCGAGACGCCGACGCCGACGAGCACCGGCGTGTCGGTGATGCGCTTGAGTCGGGCAGCGAGCGCGGTCGCCGTCTCGGCGAGCGACTCGCGCTCGCCGGTCACACCGAGCAGACCCACCGAGTAGACGAACCCACGGCAGCGAGCGGCGACACGGGGCAGCCGTTCATCGGGAGCGGTCGGCGCGGCGAGCATGATCGTTTCGATGCCCGCGGCATCGGCGGCCTCGCACCAGGGCCCCGACTCCTCGAGTGGAAGGTCGGGCAGGATCGCCGCACTGATCCCTGCACGCTTCAGCTGGTCGGCGAACCGCGTGGGGCCGGGGTGATGGACGAGGTTGTAGTAGGTCATCACGGCGAGCGGGATGTCGACGTCGAGTCCTGGTACCTCGTCGAGGATCGACGTGGGGGTGACCCCGTGCTCGAGCGCGAACTGCGAGGCCTGCTGGATCACCGGACCGTCCATGACCGGGTCGGAGAACGGGATCCCGATCTCGACGGCGTCGGCGCCGTTGGCCGCGCACGCCCGGATCGCAGCCTGCCAGCCCGGGTATCCGCCCGTGATGTACGGCACCAGCAACTTGCGCCCGGCGTCTCGCTTGGCGCGGAACTCGGTCTCCAGACGACCGAACGCGACCGTCGCCGTCACAGTCGATCCGCCAGGATGTCCATCATCTGGGCGACATCCTTGTCGCCGCGACCCGACAGGTTCATCAGCACGGTCTGGCCCTGCATGTTCGGCGCCTCCCGTGCGATCCACGCCACGGCATGTGCACATTCGAGCGCCGGGATGATCCCCTCGGTCTGCGACAGCAGCTGGAAGCCGTCGATCACCTCGTCATCGGTGACCGACGGGTACTCGGCCCGGCCGATCGATGCGAGGTACGAGTGCTCCGGGCCGACCCCCGGATAGTCGAGTCCGGCCGAGATCGACACGGCCTCCTCGACCTGGCCGACCTCGTCCTGCATCAGGTTGCTGCGCATGCCGTGCACCACACCGGGCACGCCGCGGCCGATCGCTGCGCCACCCGCCGGCTCGACGCCGACGAGTCGCGTGCCGGCCTCGTCGACGAACCCGCTGAAGATGCCCATCGCGTTCGATCCACCCCCGACGCAGGCGACCACGACATCGGGCATGGCGCCGGTCATGTCGACGATCTGGCGCATGCGCCTCGTCGCCGATGATCGACTGGAACTGGCGCACCATGTACGGGTAGGGATGCGGTCCCACGACCGACCCGAGACAGAAGTGGGTGTCGGACACGTTGGCGACCCAGTGCCGCATCGCTTCGTTGACAGCGTCCTTGAGCGTGCGACTCCCGCTGTGCACGGCCTCGACCTCGGCGCCGAGCAGCTTCATACGGAACACGTTGAGTTCCTGACGTTCGACGTCGACGGCCCCCATGTAGACCTTGCATTCCAGGCCCATGAGTGCCGCGGCGGTGGCGCTGGCCACGCCGTGTTGACCGGCGCCGGTGTCGGCCACGATGCGCTTCTTGCCCATCCGTTTGGCGAGCAGTGCCTGGCCGATGACGTTGTTGATCTTGTGCGAACCGGTGTGGTTGAGGTCTTCGCGCTTGAGGATCAGGCGGATGCCCAGTTGGGCGCCGAGGTTGTGGCACTCGGTCATGATCGACGGGCGACCCGAATACTGCGTGTGCACCCGAGTGAGCTCGGCGCGGAACTCAGGGTCGACCCACGCCTCGTCGAAGGCCGCCTCGAGTTCCTGACACGCCGGCACCAGCGTCTCGGGCACGAATCGTCCACCGAACTCACCGAAACGACCGGTCGCGTCGGGGGCGCGGTCAAGGTCGCAGGAGTGTCGTCGAGTGTAGTCATTCGAAGTCCCAGTCGTAGGGGATGTTGTCGTCGCCGAGATATGGCGTCGACGCGTGGGCACGGGCATTCTCGATGAACCGCTTCACGGCGATCGCGTCCTTCTTCCCGGGGAGCGCTCGACGCCGCTCGAGACGTCGACGCCCCACGGCTGCACCTCGCGTGATCGGCTGCGCCGACGTTGTCCGGCGTTCAGGCCGCCGGCGAGGATCAGCTTCACCGAGTCGGGGGCATCACCGGCGAGCGACCAGTCGAACACCTTGCCCGAGCCGGGTTCGGGTCCGTCCATCAGGATCATGTCGGTGCCGTACTCGATCGCTCGCGGCAGGTTGGGATCATCGGCCGCCGAACGCCTTGATCACCCATCGGAACGCCTTCGCCACCTCGATCGGCTGTCGGCGGCGTCTCGCGCCCGTGCAACTGGACCGCCTTGACCCCGGCCCTGTGGGCGACGTCGACCACTCGTGACGGAAGCTCGTCGCGGAAGACGCCGACGGTGAGGATCTCGGCCGGAAGGCGACGCGTGATGTCGTAGGCGACCTGCGCTGCGATCTGTCGCGTCGACCCGGGACGAAGTCGAAACCGACGGCGTCCGCTCCCATCGCCACCGACGAGCAGGGCATCGTCTTCGTTGGTGATCCCACAGATCTTGACGAACATGCAGCGCTCACGGTACTGGCCGAGGCGCACGAGCGAGAGATTCATTACCCAGGCCCTTGTGCGCCTAACGTCGAGCATGCATGGGACGACTGGACGAGATCGACCTGACGGCCAAGCTCGCGAACGACGAGTACGAGAAGCGGCTCGCCGCGGCACAGGAACGCTTTGTCGAACTCCGCCTCATCCTCGGCGGCCAGATCGGCGAGGGCGGGATCGGCCCGGGTCTGCTGGTCGTGATGGAGGGCGCCGACGCCGGCGGCAAGGGTGGCGCCACCCGACGCATCGTCGAACGTCTCGATCCGCGCCACTTCAGCGTGTACGCCTACGCCAAGCCCGACGAGCGTGAGAAGCGACACCACTTCCTGTGGCGATTCTGGACCAAGATCCCGGGGCTCGGCGGGATGTGCGTGTTCGACCGCAGTTGGTACGGACGTCTCCTCGTCGAGCGAGTCGAGAAGTTCGCCACGATCGAGCAGTGGACACGCGCCTACAACGAGATCGTCGAGTTCGAGCGAAGTGTCGTCCTCGAGGGCGTGATCCTCGTGAAGTTCTATCTCCACATCAGCTCCGACGAGCAGGCCCGCCGTTTCGAGAGCCGGCGCGACGATCCGCTGCGCCGGTGGAAGCTCAACGACGAGGACTGGCGCAACCGCGAGAAGTGGGATCAGTACATCGAAGCCGCCGAGGACATGTTCGAACGCACCGACCACCAGACGGCGCCGTGGGACATCGTGTCGGGCGAGAACAAGAAGTGGGCGAGGGTGACGATCCTCGAAACGCTCAACCGGCGCATCGAGGACGGCATCACCCGCTGGGAGATGCTCAACACCCCGACCGAGTGAGAGCCGGGTGGGTCAGCCGATGAGATCGCTGATGGCCTGCGACCGGGTCGCCGCTGGTCACGAGGGTCTCGCCGACGAGCACGGCGTCGTAGCCGGCCGAGCGCAGCGACCGGGCATCGTCGGCGCCGCGTACACCGGACTCGGCGACCTTCACGGCGTGGTCAGGGATGACGCCCGCCATGCGAACCGCTCGCTCGTGGTCGACCTGGAACGTGACGAGGTCGCGCTGGTTCACACCGATCAGCGTCGCGTCGGCAGCCAGCGCGTGCTCCAACTCGCGTTCGTCGTGGATCTCGACGAGCACGTCGAGACCGACGTCGACCGCGAGGGCATGGAAGCCGGTCAGTTCCGCGGGGTCGAGCGCGGCGGCGATCAACAAGACGCAGTCGGCTCCCATGATGCGGGCGTCGAGCACGTCGCGTTCGCCGACGGTGAAGTCCTTGCGGATCACCGGCAACGTGCATGCGGCGCGTGCGGTCCGGAGATCGGCGACGGAGCCACCGAAGTGCTCGACATCGGTCAGCACCGACAGGCACGCCGCTCCCCCACGTTCGTACGATCTCGCCATCACGGCAGGATCGAGATCGGCGTTCAGGTCGCCCTTCGACGGTGAGCGCCGCTTGATCTCGGCGATCACACCGAGACGGTCACGACCGGCCAAGGCCGACCGGAATCCTCGGGCGGGCGGCATCGCTCGTGCCTCGTCGAGCAACCGCTCGATCGGACGGGTGTCGACGGCGGCCGCCTCTCGATGGTGTTCGAGAATCCTGTCGAGATAGGTGGCCGCCATGGAGTGACCGTCGGTGGGGTCAGAGACCCTTGCCGCGCACCGGGGTGAGCATCGTCAGCTCCGGACGGCCGGCGAGGATGCCGCCGAACGCGTTCATGATCTGCTTCATCACGTCGCTGGTGCTGTGGGCCTGCAGCGCGTCGCCGTCGGCGTACAGCTCGTACATGTACGCGACGTTGGCGTCGTTGGGATCCTCGAGGAGCTGGTAGAGCAGCGTGCCCTCCTCGGATCCGACGTGGTCCATCATCGGCGCGAGGCCGGCGTACAGGTCGTCGCGCTTTCCGTCGATGCAGGTGAACTTGGCGATCATGGCAACTTGACTCATGAGCGCCGACCGTAGCGGCTCGGCGCGCTCAGAACCCCAGCCGATCGCTGATGGTCGGGAGCAGCTCCTCGATCGGGACCCGCACCTGCTCGGTCGTGTCTCGATCGCGGATCGTCACCGCCCGATCCTCCAGCGAGTCGAAGTCGACGGTGACCGCCAACGGCGTACCGATCTCGTCCTGGCGGCGGTAGCGCTTGCCGATGTTCTGGGTCTCGTCGTAGTCGACCATGTAGCGATCAGCGAGCATGAGGCGAATCTCGTGGGCGAGCGGCGTGAGCGTGTCCTTCTTCGACAGCGGCAGAACGGCCACCTTGTACGGGGCCAGGCGGGGGTGAAGACGCAGCACCGTGCGGGTCTCGTCGTTGACGATGTCCTCGTCGTAGGCAGCGAGCAGGAACGCCGCCATCGTGCGCGTGGCGCCCGCCGCAGGCTCGATCACGTACGGCACGTAGCGCTCGTTGGTCTGCGGGTCGAAGTAGTCGAGCTTCTCGCCCGAGTGCTCGGCGTGCTGCTTGAGGTCGTAGTCGGACCGCTGCGCGATGCCCTCCAGCTCGTCGAAGCCCCACGGGAAGGCGAACTCCACGTCGGAGGTTCCCGACGAGTAGTGCGACAGTTCGTCGTCGTCGTGGGCGCGCAGGCGCAGCATGTCGGCCGGGATGCCGTGCTCGACGTACCAGTCGAGCCTGGCAGTGCACCAGTACTCGTACCACTGGGCCGACTCGGCCGGCGGCACGAAGAACTCGAGTTCCATCTGCTCGAACTCGCGCGTCCGGAAGATCCAGTTCTGCGGGGTGATCTCGTTGCGGAAGCTCTTGCCGACCTGGGCGATGCCGAACGGCGGCTTCTTGCGCGACGTCTGCAGCACTTGGCCGAAGTTCGTGAACATGCCCTGCGCGGTCTCGGGCCGAAGGTACGCATCGGCGCCGGTCCCTTCGACGGGGCCCGCCTGCGTCTTGAACATCAGGTTGAACTCGCGGGCCTCGGTGAAGCGAGCCCTTCGATCCGCAGTTCGGGCACACGTCGGGGTCGTCGAGCTTGTCCAGGCGGAATCGCTGCTTGCACTCGGTGCAGTCGACGAGCGGGTCGGTGAAGTTGGCGAGGTGGCCCGACGCCTGCCACACCTGCGGCGGGCTCAGGATCGCCGCGTCGATGAGCACCACGTCGTCACGCTGCTGCACCATCGACCGGATCCACGCCTCCTTCACGTTGCGCAGCAACAGCGAACCGAGTGGCCCGTAGTCGTAGGTGGAGCGGAAGCCGCCGTAGATCTCCGCCGACTGGAACACGAAGCCCCTGCGCTTGCAGAGGCTGACGATCTGGTCGAGGTCGGTGGCAGGCATAGGCGCGCCAGGCTACCGATGCCCTGTGCCGCCCAATCAGTGCGTTTCGAACATGGCGACCGCCTTCAGGCGTCGCTCGATGTGGAACTCGAGCGCCCGCGTGGCGAGCGACGCGACCTCGTGGGTGGTCGGCGACTCGTCACGCGCGAGCGCCGCCACGAGCCGGCCACCGAGGATCTCGCGCAACACCTCCAAAGCACCGGGGCTGATCGCCTGGCCCGAACGGCACGATCGACACAACACGCCGCCCTCGTTCAGGTCGAAGGCAACGAATGCAACGCCGGGTTCGGATTCGCCGCACCGCACACACTGGTCGAGTTCGGGTCGCATGCCTTCGTTCGCCAGCAGTTTCCAGTAGAACGCGGCGACGTTCAACGTCGACGGCGTGGTGGCGATCGCGCGCAGGACACCGACGAGCATCCGGTAGAGCTGCGGATTGGGTTCACGTTCGAGCGACAACTGATCGACGGCCTCGATCGCCGCCAAGCCCTGCGAGGCACGGTCGAGCGACGACAACATCGGCGACAGCGGCTCCACGGCTTCGGCCTGGCTCACGATGTCGAGCTCGCGTCCCCGGTACAGCAGCAGTCGGACATGACTCATGGGCTCCAACCGGGCACCGAACTTCGACTTCGTCTTGCGCACGCCCTTGGCGACGGCTCGCACCTTGCCGTTCTCGGCGGTGTGGAACACCACGATGCGGTCGGACTCGCGCAGCTTGTAGGTCCGCAGGACCACGCCCGTGTCGCGATAGAGCTCGCCGGCCACGTCGGTGCCGACCTACGACTCGTCGTCGAGGCCACCGAAGCGGCGCTCGCGTCGGGCGAAGTCGGCGATCGCGTCGACGAGGTCGTCGGGGCTCAGTTCGTGCCACCCCATCGGGTGGAACACCAGCTCGCTGTAGGCGAGTTCCCACGACGAGCGACGGTGGGAGTCGTGTCGACTCGCCGAGCACCACGATCAGGTCGGGCTCGCAGTCCGCCGGCGCGTAGAGCGCTTCGGCGACGGTGGCCTCGTTGACCGGCTCGTCGGGCTGCAGCCGCTGCATCGCCTCGGCAAATCGCTGACGCCCGTCGCCGCACGGGTCGACGATCACATGGCACGAGCCCACCCGACGCTCCCACCACTGCAGGTCCACAGGGTCGGCTCCCGGTTCATACGCGCGCAAGGTCAGAAACGAGGCGCCGGCCTTGTCGGCAACGGCGCCGAGACCGTCGACTCGTTCGTCCCACCGCTGGTCACCCAGATTCTCCCAATCGCGCAGCGTGCCGCCGACCACCATGACGTGGCGCAGCAACTGGCGGGTCGGGTCGCCGGCGCGGGCCGTGCCCGCAGCGGTACCCGATCCTGCACCGGTCGCAATGGAGGTGGAGGACGGAGCCACGACTGCATTCTTCCACGCCGCGCCCTCGACGCGCGGGCTGGCTAGCGTGGGACCTCGTGTCATCCGACTCACCCGACCATCTCCTGCACGTTGCCTGCATCATGGACGGCAACGGTCGATGGGCCGGCCGCCGTGGACTTCCACGCACCGAAGGCCACACCGAAGGCGAGGAGAACCTCGCGCGGCTGGTGCGCATCGCCGTGCAGCGCAACATCGGCTGGCTGACCGTGTTCGGATTCTCGACCGAGAACTGGCAGCGGCCGCGGCCCGAGGTGCGACACATCCTCGGACTGCACGAGAAGCTGTTCGGGCGCGTGGCCGAACTCAACGAGCTGAACGTGCGCATCCAGTGGATCGGCCGACCGTTCGACTCCCCGATGGCGCGCACGCCCCGCTACGTGCAACGCGCGATCCGCAAGGCGATCGCCGACACCGCCGGGAACACCGGCATGGTGCTCACCGTGGCGTTCGACTACGGCGGACGCTCCGAGCTCGTCGCGGCCGTCGAGGCGGCGCGTGCGAGCGGGGAAGGCGTGAACGTCGAGACGATCGGCGAGCACCTGTACCTGCCGGAGCTGCCGCCCGTCGACGTCCTCGTGCGCACGAGCGGCGAGCAACGGGTGTCGAACTTCCTGCTCTGGCAGGCGGCCGGCGCAGCGATCTACTTCACCGACGCTGCGTGGCCCGACTTCGACGCCGCCGAGCTCGACGCCGCGTTGGCGCTCGCTCGATGAACGACGATCAGGCCGACACGGCACTCCACCGGGTCACCGCGGCGCTGGCGAACGCCGAGGACCGTGCCGGCCAGCAGGAGATGGCCGAACTCGTCGCCGACGCCATCGTCACGAAGCGCCATCTGATCGTGCAGGCGGGAACGGGGACCGGCAAGACGCTCGCGTACCTCGTGCCGGCGATCGAGGCGGACGCACGAATCGTCGTGGCGACCGCGACGAAGGCGCTTCAGGATCAGCTGGCCACGAAGGATCTGCCGTTCCTCGCCGAGCACCTCGGCGTCGACTTCGACTGGGCAGTCCTCAAGGGTCGCAGCAACTACGTGTGCCTCCAGCGGCTGCGTGAGATGAGCGCCGGCGACCAGGGTCAGCTGGAGCTCGAGACCATGGCGGTCCAGACCAAGGTGGAGATCAAGCGACTCGCCGAGTGGTCGGGCACGACCGAGACGGGCGACATGGCCGAGCTCGACTGGACGCCGTCCGACAATGCCTGGCGGGCCGTGAGCGTCGGCAGCGACGAATGCCCGGGGGCCGATCGCTGTCCTCTCGGCGACCCATGCTTCGCCGAGCAGGCGCGGCGACGGGCCGCCGCCGCCGATGTGATCGTCGTCAACACGCATCTGTACGGCCTCAACGTGGCGAGCGGTGGCGCCATCCTTCCCGAACACGACGTCGTGGTGTTCGACGAGGCGCACGTGCTCGAGGACATCATGAGCGACACCGTCGGCGTCGAGATCGCGCCTGGTCGTTTCACGGCGCTGTCCGGCATCGTCCGGCGCATCCTCGACGATCCGAAGCTCATCGGTTCGATCGCCGAGATCGCCGAGAGCTTGCGCGACGTGCTCACACCGCACGTCGGCAATCGGCTCTCGACCCCGCTGCCCGACGCCGTGCAGGAAGTCCTCAACGACGCGCGACTCCGGCTCGGACGAGCCAACGAGGTGCTCGTCGCCATCGAGACGCCCGTCGAGGACGCGAAGCAGCGCAAGCTGCGGGCCCAGACGATGACGGGTCGGGCCATCGAGCAGCTCGACATCGCGATCGAAGGCCGGCAGGGATACGTGGCGTTCGTCTCGGGTTCGCGCGATTCACCACGCCTCGAGGTGGCCCCGCTCGACGTCGGCCCGGCGATGACCGAGGGTGTCTGGTCGCAGCGCACGGCGATTCTCACGAGCGCCACCATCCCGTCGTCGCTCGCCTCCCGGGTCGGCATCACACCGGACAGCGTCACCGTGGCCGACGTCGGCAGTCCGTTCGACTACGAGCACAACTCGATGCTGTACTGCGCCATGCATCTGCCGAATCCGAACAGCGACGGGTTCCGCGCCGCCGTGCACGACGAACTCGAGGCACTGATCACCGCCGCCGGTGGGCGAACGCTGGCGCTCTTCACGAGTTGGCGATCGATGGACGAGGCCGCCGAGGCACTCCGCGAGCGCATCGACCTGCCCATCCTCACCCAGCGAGACCTGCCGAAGCCGGCGCTCATCAAGGCGTTCTCCGACAGCCCGCAGACCTGCCTGTTCGCCACTGCAGGCCTCTTCCAGGGCGTCGACGTCCCCGGCCAGACCCTGTCGCTCGTGGTCATCGACCGGATTCCGTTTCCCCGACCGGACGACCCGCTGCTGAGCGCTCGCCGTGAACAGCTGGGACCGACGGCGTTCGCCGAGATCGACATTCCGCGCGCGTCGATGATGCTGGCACAGGCATGCGGTCGGCTGATCCGCTCGGCCACCGACCGGGGCGTGGTCGCGGTGATGGACCCACGCCTGGGCACCGCCCGTTACCGCTGGGACATCGTCAAGGCGCTCCCCCCGATGCAACGCACGAGGAAGCGCGCCGACGCCGAGGCGTTCCTCCGCGACATCGACGTCACACCGGAGGTCTGACGGGTCAGGTGATCGAGGCGGCGTAGATGCCGTCGATCGTGGCGCTCAGCGTGGCGTCGAACTCGGCGTCGGACTGGCCGGCGCTCAGGCCCTCGGTCAGCGCTCGGGAGAAGCTGGCGATCATGCCATGGTTGCGTGCCAGACGCTCGTTGGCCTCGTCACGCGGGTACCCGCCGGAGAGCGCCACGACGCGAAGGACGCGTGGGTGGGCGATCAGCTCGGTGTAGAAATCGTCGACGGTGGGAATCGACAGCTTCAGCATCACCGGCTGATCCTCACGGAGCCCGTCCAGTCGGGTCACGATCCGATCACGCAGCAGTCTCTCGGCGGCCTGCTTCTCCGGGCTGTGGATGTCGACCTCGGGCTCGATGATCGGGACGAGTCCGGCAGCGATGATCTCCGCGGCGACCTCGAACTGCTGGTCGACGACGGCATTCACACCCGCCTCGTTCGCCAGCTGGACGACCGAGCGCATCTTGGTGCCGAACACACCGAGGCCCACGGCCCGCTCGCACAGTTCGGTCAGACCGGGGATCGGCTTCATCAGCTGGGCGCCGTCGACGACGTCGGCGAGACCCTTGTCGACCTTGAGGAACGGCACCACGTGCTTGCTCGACCAGAGATACTCGGCTGAGCCGACGCCGTCGATCTGCCGATCCATGGTCTGCTCGAACAGGATCGCCCCGAGCACACGATCGCCGGTGAAGGCCGGCGAGGCCACGATGCGGGTCCGCATCGCGTGCATCAGGTCGAACATCTCCGACTCGGTCGACCACGCGTCGTCACCGATGCCGTACAGGCCGAGGGCCTTCGGCGTGCTCCCTCCGCTCTGGTCGAGAGCGGCGATGAAGCCGGAGCCGGTACGAACCTTCTGGAGCATCTCGTCGTTCACCCTCCCGACTGTAGCGAGAACCGGTGGTCGACGAGGGCGGGCGGAGTGGGGCCGAAGGACCCTTCGATGGCTACCGTCGACGCGAATGAACGCCTCACAGGTCGTGCACGTCGAGGTCGACGATGCGATTGCCACGATCACCCTCGACTCGCAGCACAATCGCAACGCGCTCTCGCGTCAGTTGCTCGCCGAACTGCACCAGGCACTCGATGCTGCCGAGGCCGCGTCGGCTCGCGCCATCGTGCTCACCCACCGAGGCCCGGCATTCTGTGCGGGCGCCGACCTGAAGGAACGATCGTCACAGGGCAGCACCGAGTCGGACTCGAATCCATTCGTCGAGGTGCTCGTCCGGCTGATGGACACCGAACGTCCGACGATCGCGGCAGTGAACGGTGCCGTGCGCGCCGGCGGAATCGGACTCATGGCCGCGTGCGACCTCGTCGTGGTCGCCGAGGCGACGACGTTCGCGCTCACCGAGGTGCGCATCGGCGTGGCACCGGCCATCATCTCCGTGCCCATCCTGCGACGGGTCCCACCGAGCCGAATCGCCGCGGCGATGCTCACCGGCGAGTCGTTCGATGCTCACGAAGCCCGTTCGATGGGATTGGTCACGCACGTCAGCGCCGACGTCGGCGCGACCGTCGACGCACTGACCTCGGGGATCCTCGCCGGTGCTCCACGGGCGGTGGCCGAGACGAAACGACTCCTCCACACCGTCGACTCGATGGATCGAACAGCTGCATTCCGGGAGATGGCGCGCCTGTCGAACGAACTCTTCGAGAGCCCCGAGGCCGCCGAAGGCATGGCTGCGTTCGTCGCCAAGCGTCCGCCCGTGTGGCGCCCGTCATGACGACGAAATCATGACGACGAAACCATGACGACGAAACCATGACGACACGAAACGGCGCATCGACATCGTCGCACCGTCGGGCATGCGGATCGCCGCCGACGAATGGTCGGGAGAGGGCCCCGCGGTCGTCCTCGCCCATGGTGGCGGACAGACTCGACACTCGTGGGGCGGCACCGCCGAGACACTCGCGAGGCACGGCCATCGGGTCGTGTCGATGGACCTTCGCGGCCACGGCGACTCCGACTGGGCACCCGACGGCGACTACCACATGGGGGCGTACCGCGACGATGCACTCGCCGTCGTCCGCTCGATCGGATCGCCGGTGGCATGGGTGGGCGCGTCGCTCGGCGGCATGACCGGGCTGCACGCCGTCGACGCGGCCCCGGAGCTGTTCTGCGCACTCGTCCTCGTCGACATCACACCACGCCCCGCCGCCGCCGGGGTCAGCCGAATCCTGGAGTTCATGGCCAAGGACGCCGACGATGGATTCGCGACACTCGACGACGCCGCCGACGCAATCGCCCAGTACCAGCCCCATCGTCCTCGCCCGACCGATCTGTCCGGTCTGTCGAAGAATCTGCGCCAGGGCGCGGACGGCCGCTGGCGTTGGCACTGGGATCCGGCGTTCCTCGAGATCCGCACCGGCGGTACCAGCGAGCACGCCCGCGACCGCCACCACGACGAGTTGGTGGAGATCGCACGACGGTTGACGCTTCCGACGCTGCTCGTGCGCGGCAAGCTCTCCGATCTGGTCACCGACGCCGAGGTCACCGAGTTCCTCGAGATGGTGCCCCACGCCCGATACGTCGACGTGGCCAACGCCGCCCACATGATCGCCGGTGACCGCAACGACGTGTTCACCGATGCCGTGGTGAGCTTCCTGGAATCCTGAGACACCACGGCGCGTCTTGACGTCCCGGGTGACACACGTGGGAGACTGGTTCGATGATCACGAGCCAGGACCTGTACGACCGCATCGCCGGACGGAACCTCGCCGTCCGATATCTCGCCAATGTCGAGCGCAACGGCGATGTCGAGGTCCTGCGATGGAAGGACCCCGAGGGCGCATGGCAGGCGCTCGACCCTCGACCAGCTCACCGAGCTCACCGCCCGACTCGTGACCGGCCTCGAAGCACTCGGCGTCGGCAGGGGCGACACCGTCGTGTTGATGCTTCGCAACCGTCCCGAGTTCCACGCACTCGACCTCGCCACGCTGTTCCTCGGCGCCACACCCGTGTCGATCTACAACTCCTCCGCACCGGAGCAGATCGACTACCTCGTCAACGACTGCAAGGCGAAGGTGGCCATCGTCGAGGACTCCGGTTTCCTCGAGCGATTCCTCAAGGTCCGCGAATCGTTGACCACGCTCGAACACATCGTGATGCTCGAGGAGTCGGAGATCGCCGGCGACGCCGTCACGTACTACGCCGACCTGGCCGCCTCGGCTCCGGCCGATCTCGCCGCTCACGCACCCACGGCGACGCTCGACGACATCGCCACGATCATCTACACCTCCGGCACCACCGGGCCACCGAAGGGTGTGATGCTCTCGCACGCCAACATCGCGTGGACGCTCGAATCGGTCGGCCAGTCGATGCGCGACCAGACCGACATCGAGAACTTCGCCGGCAAGAAGCACGTCTCGTACCTGCCGATGGCGCACATCTTCGAACGTCTCCTCGGCCACTACTACCTGCTCGACTTCGCCACCCAGATCACCTGCTGCCCCGAGACGTCGAAGCTGACCGCCTACACGGTCGAAGTCCACCCCAACGTGTTCATCGGTGTTCCGCGGGTCTGGGAGAAGCTCTACGCCGGCGTCAACGCGGCGGTGGGCGCCGATCCGGAGAAGGCCAAGTCGTTCAACGATGCGGTGGCGGCCGCGCTGCCGATCGTCGAGAAGATGACCCGCGGCACAGCGACGCAGGAGGAGATCGACACCTGGAACTTCCTCGATCAGGTCGCCTTCCGAAACGTCCGCGCACTGATCGGCCTCGACGAGGCCGAGATCTGCATCACCGGTGCCGCTCCCCTGCCGGCCGAGATCCTGTCGTGGTTCCGCGCGATCGGGGTGCCGCTCACCGAGGGATACGGCATGTCGGAGACCACCGCAGTGCTCACGTGGGCAAACGACCCGAAGCCCGGCTGCGTCGGTCGGGCGGCGACCGCTGTCGAGCTGAAGATCGCCGAGGACGGCGAGGTGCTGTGCCGCGGCGGCAACAACTTCGTCGGCTACCTGGGCCAGCCCGAGAAGACTGCCGAGACGCTCGACGAGGACGGCTGGGTGCACACCGGCGACATCGGGGTCCTCGACGACGACGGATACCTCAAGATCGTCGACCGCAAGAAGGAACTGATCATCACCGCCGGCGGCAAGAACGTCAGCCCGGCCAACCTCGAAGCGGAACTCAAGATGATTCCGCTCGTCGGTCAGGCCTGCGCCATCGGCGAGCAGCGTCCGTTCATGACCGCGCTGGTCGTCCTCGATCCGGATGCCGCCGCCTCGTGGGCGCGCACCCACGGTCTCTCGGGCGAGGCGGCGACCATGTCGGCACTCGCCGAGAATCCCGACGTGCTCGCCGAGATCGACGCCGGCCTGATCGAGGTGATGTCCGGATTCAACAACGCCGAGGCCGTCAAGAAGGTCAAGGTCCTCGGTGACGAATGGCTGGCGGACTCGGAACTGTTGACGCCCGACCTCGAAGCTGAAGCGGCGCGGCATCCTCACGACGTTCGCCGACGAGATCGAGGCCCTCTACGCCAAGTGAGCGGTGACAGGTCAGCGGATGATCGGTCAGCCCGCCATCAGGCGGTAGCCGACCCCGCGCGACGTCACGATCAGCCTCGGGTCGTCCGGGTGGTCCTCGATCTTGAGGCGCAACCGGCGAACATGGGCGTCGACGAGGCGGGAGTCGCCGAGGTACTCGTAGCCCCACACGCGTTCGAGCAACTGATCGCGCGAGAGCACGGCTCCCGCATGATCGGCGAACTCGCACATCAGCCGGAACTCGGTCTTGGTGAGATTCACCTCGATGCCGTTCTTGATCACGATGCCCTGCTCACGGCGGACCTCGACGTCGCCGAAACGCGACGCCAACGGAGTCGTCGCCTTTCCCTGCAGGGCCATGCGTCGCAACGACGCACGGATACGCGCCGCGAGTTCCTTCGGCACGACCGGCTTGGTGACGTAGTCGTCGGCGCCGGCCTCGAGGCCCGCGACCATGTCGTGGGTGTCGGTCTGCGCGGTGATCATGATGATCGGCACGATGCTCTCGGCGCGCAGAGCGCGGCAGACATCGAACCCCGACATGTCCGGCAGTCGCAGGTCGAGCAGGACGAGGTCGGGCGGTGACGCACGGAACGACGCCAGTCCTGCAGCGCCATTCGCCGCTTCGCGAACCGAGTACCCCTCGTCCTCCAGCGCCATCGACAGGGCGAGGCGGATCCCGTCGTCGTCTTCGATGAACAGCAGCGATTCCATGTGTACGGACCAGTGTGACGCCGTTCGATGGCCGCTCGGACCACTTTGTTACCGAAATCGCACACTTCCCGCAAGCGACCGTCACACAGGGCGGCCATCATCATCACTGTTCACGCTGCCCCGGTGAGATACCAACCTCCCCCTGGTGTCTCACCGGCAGCGGGTGAACCCGCCCGAATCCCGGGCCCGGACGAACCTCGCCGGTGTCGACCTGCAACACTCTCTCCTCGTGGCTCGGCGTCGGACTCTTCGTCTTCGCACGCGCGTCACGCTCTTCTTCGCCTTCATCGCGCTGTTCGCCGGCGTCGTGCTGATCGGTGTGACGTACGGATTCGCCCGCAACAACCTGCTCGACGAGGACCAGACCGCAGCGCAGCAACAGGCATTCGTCAATGCCGATCTCGTGCGAGCGCAACTCACGACCGATCCCGACGACATCGGCACGTTCTTCGAGAACGAGCTGCGCACCGATCCCGAAGGGTTCGCGGTGTTGAACTCGATCGACCCGGGCGGTGACCGGGCCCTCACCGATCTCCGCCATCCGCTCACCGATTTCCCCGCGCCGCTCGTCGACGCGGTTCGCGCGCGAACCGATCCGCCATCCAGAACGCGAGCATCGACGGAGCTCCCTACGTCGCCGTCGGGGTCTACATCGCCGAGTACGACACCGGCTACTACGAGGCGTTCCCGCTCGAGAACACCGAGTCCACGCTGACGGCGATCCTGACCGCTCTGTTGCTCGGTGCACTCGGCACGCTGGTACTCGCGAGTCTGTTCGGGCTCGCCACGAGCCGACGGCTGCTCCGCCCGCTCAGCCAGGTTGCAGATGCCGCAGAGGAGATCGCGTCCGGCGGGCTCGACACCCGGCTCGCGCCCGAGTCCGATCCCGACCTCGATCGACTCGCCGGGTCGTTCAACGAGATGGCCGACGCCGTCCAGACACGCATCGAGCGCGAGGCCCGATTCGCGTCCGACGTCAGCCACGAGTTGAGGTCACCGATCACCGCGCTCGCCGCCGCCGTCGAGGTCCTGGATGCCCGCCGCGAGGACATCCCCGAGCGCACCCAGCAGGCCCTCGACGTCGTGGTGAGTCAGGTGCGACGATTCGACAGCATGGTCATCGACCTGCTGGAACTCGCCCGACTCGATGCCGGCGCGACCGACCTGACCATCGAGGAGCTGCGACTCACCGATCTCACTCGGCGCGTCGCCTCACGATTCGGTGAGCCCGACGTGCCGATCGTCGTGGCGAACGGGACGCCCGCCGAGGTCGCGCTCGACAAGGTCCGCTTCGAACGTATTCTCGGCAACTTGATCGACAACGCTCGCAATCACGGTGGCGGCGCACTCCGCGTCGAACTCGCACCCGCGCCCGGTGGACGATTCCGACTCGCCGTCGAGGACGGCGGGCCCGGCGTGGCCCAGGGCGAACGAGATCGGATCTTCGAACGCTTCGCCCGCGGGAGCGCGGCGCGACACCGCATCGGCACCGGCCTCGGGCTCGCCCTGGTCGCCGAGCACAGTGCGGCCATGGGTGGCTCGGCGTGGGTGGAGGACCGTGTCGGAGGCGGCGCGAGGTTCGTCGTGGAACTGCCGACCAGGGTCACCGAACGTCGGCCGACAACGGTGACGTCGTGAGTCCGAGATCGACGACCTCGGCGGCACTCGTCGCGCTGGCGATGATCGCGGCCGCCGGGTGCGGCGTGCCGACCGGCAACGACACGTTCAGCGAGATACCGCCCGACGAAGTCCAGTTCGGGCTCGATGCCACCTCCACCACCAGCACCTCATCGACGACCAGTACCACCGTGCCCGCACTTCCGGAGACCACGGCGCTCGCCACGACCACCACCATCCGCCTCGAACCCGTCCAGATCTACTTTCTCTCGCGAGGCCGGCTGCAGCCGATCACGATCGACCTGCCTCCGGGCTCGTCGCCCGATCAGGTCGCCGATGTCCTCGAGGCGGGACCACCACCCGGCATCGCGCTCGACAGCCTCATCGAAGACGGCCTGCTGGTGAACGCCGTGGCGTCCGGAGGTGTGCTCACCGTCGATCTCGACCCCACCATCTTCGACCGGGTGCCCAGCACACAGCAGACCGAAGCGATCGGCCAGATCGTCCTGACGATGCTCAGCAGCCTTCGAGGCATCGGCCAGGTCACCTTCACGCTCGGCGGTGATGCCATCGCCGTCAAGACGGGCAATGGCCAGCTGTCCGACGTCGGCGAGCCGTTGTCGTTCGATGCGTATGCCAACCTGCTCGCTGCGCCACGATCGTCGGTGGACACGACGACCAGCGTCGCGGTGCCGACGTCGCTCGATCAGTAACCGAGCCGCGTGACGCGTTCGGGTTTGCGCTGCCAGTCCTTGTCGACCTTGACGCGCAGCTCCAGGTAGACGCCGTCGGGAAGCTGCGCTCGGGCGCGCTCGCCCACCTGCTTGAGGATCTGGCCGCCCTTGCCGATGACCATCCCCTTCTGGCTGTCACGTTCCACGATGATGTCCACACGGATGCGGGGCCACTCCCACTCGACGACCTGCGTGGCGATCGAATAGGGAAGTTCGTCGCGGGTGACCGCGAGCAGCTGCTCGCGAACCAGTTCGGCCACCCACCGCTCCTCGGGAAGATCGGACACCTCGTCGTCGGGGAAGTAGTGCGGCCCCTCCGGGACGCGATCGGTCAGGTACGCGACGAGCTCGCCGATCCCCTCGCCACTCACGGCCGACACCGGGAAGTACTCCTGCGCCCCGAGCTCGCTCGAAGCGCTGAGCATCTTCAACACCTTCTCGCGACTGGCGATGTCGATCTTGTTGACGATCACGATCGAGTTCGAGATGTCGGTGCGATCTGCGACCCATCGATCACCCGAGCCGAACGGTGCGGTCGCATCGAGCACGAGACACACGACGTCGACGTCGTCGACGCTGTCGAGGGCGGTTGCATTGACCCGCTCGCCGAGGGCGGTCACGGGCTTGTGCAACCCAGGGGTGTCGACGAACACGAGCTGACTCGCCGGTCGGGTGAGGACCCCCATGATCCGGTGCCGAGTGGTCTGCGGCTTGTCGGAGACGATGCTGATCTTGCGGCCGCAGATCGCGTTCACGAGCGAGGACTTGCCGACGTTCGGTCGACCGACGAAGGTCACGAACCCGGATCGGAAGCCGGGATCCGGACTGTCGGTTTCGTCGATCATCGGCCCAGTTTGCCAAGCTCGAGGCCATGACCCGCACGATCAACGGAATCGACGAACTCAAGACCCTCGTGGGAGAGCACCTCGGGTACTCGCCCTACGTCGAGATCACCCAGGAACAGGTGAACACCTTCGCCGACGCGACCGGTGACCACCAGTGGATCCACGTCGACCCCGAACGCGCCAAGGACGGTCCGTTCGGCGGGCCGATCGCCCACGGGTACCTGACGCTGTCACTCGGTCCGATGCTGTCTCCCCAGGTGTTCATCGTCTCGGGCATTTCGATGGGCGTGAACTACGGCGCCGGCAAGATCCGGTTCCCGTCGCCGGTGCCCGTCGGCTCGAAGCTCCGCCTCGGAGCCACGCTGATGTCGGTCGACGACGTCGCAGGTGGAGCACAGGTGACGATGGAGTTCGTCTTCGAGGTCGAGGGCGCTGCCAAGCCGTCGTGTGTCGCCGAGGTCATCTTTCGCTATTACGCCTGATCACGTCGAGCACCAGCGCGGCGCGGGCGGCGTAGCCGGCGCTGTTGACGTGCACAGCGTCGGCGGTTCCGTCGGACCTGAGGAACCATTCGGGGTGGCGTTCGGCCAAGGTGTACCAGTCGATGACCTCGAAGCGCAGGTCGGCGGCCGCCCGTTCGTCCAACACGGCGTTGAACGTTCTGGTCGCATCCGGGTAGTAGGTCGAACCATCGAGCGATCGGAAGTCGACGTTGACCCACCAGACCCGGGCCTGCGGTGTCACCTCGGCAAGCATTTCCGCGACCAGCGCGCGCGCCCGGGTCGTCGTGGCGACACCGTTGCTGATGTCGTTGGTCCCGAGTGCGATGACCCAGCAGTTCGCCTCGCCGTTCGTCGCTCGGATCGAGCGCGCGGCGAGCACACCGCTGATCGGCGCCGTTGCGGGGATCCGACGATTCCTGACGCCGTCGACGAGACCAGCGTCCAATCCCAGGCGATCGAGGCCGGTCTGGATCGCCGAGGCGCTCCCCTCGGTGAGCGAGTCCCCGATCACCCAGACCCGGGTGCACAATCGGTTGATCCGCACCGCCTGATCGGTTGCGCTCGCTCCCGCCTGGCCGACGACGCCGATCCTGGCGATGTCGGCGCGCGCACCGAGGGGCGCGGCGAAGGCGCACAGCACGACCAACGACGTCAGCGCCGCGAGACGGCGCGGCCGGGGAAACCTGCTCATGACGACCAGTATCGGTCGCTCGCGACCGCTGAGATGAGGCACGGCCACGATTTGTGACCGATGATGCAGCCGTCGTACCGTCACCGGGTGGACGGGGACCAGTTCGAGCAGGATGTGACCGGCGCGCCGGAGTTCAGTCTTGCGGAGGTGCACGAAGCGATCGCAGCCTCTCGACCCACCGGCGAGTGCCTGGTGTTCAGAGACCGCCGATTCTCGTGGGCGGAGATCACCGAACGGACCCGTCGTCTCGCGAACCACCTGATCGGGTGCGGCCTCGGCGTCCACACCGAGCGAGCCGACCTCGCCGGGCACGAGAGCGGTCAGGACCACCTCGCGATCTATCTCCACAACGGCAACGAGTACCTCGAGGCGATGCTCGGTGCGCTCAAGGCCCGCGTCGCCTCGCTCAACGTCAACTACCGGTATGTCGCCGAGGAGCTGCTGTACCTCCTGAACGATTCGAATGCGCGCGCCGTGGTGATCCATTCGGTGTTCACGCCCACGCTGGCCGAGGTGCTGCCACAGCTTCCGAACCTCGAGGTCATCCTGCAGGTTCCCGACGAGTCCGGACATCCGCTCCTGCCCGGCGCGGTGTGGTACGAGGATGCACTTGCCGGGGCGTCCGCGCAGCGTCCCGCCGTCGAGTGGAGCCCGGACGATCTCTACCTGCTCTACACCGGCGGCACCACCGGCATGCCCAAGGGTGTCATGTGGCGCAACGGCGATGCGATGGTCGAGTGCTTCGGCGGATCGAAGACCGCCGCGTCGATCGACGAGTTCGTCGCCGCCGCCGGCGCCGGCACCAAGGCGCTGCTCGCGCCGCCGTTCATGCACGGCGCAGGGCACTGGATGAGCTTTCTCACCTGGCTCGGTGGGGGCACGGTCTTCGTCCAGTCGATCACCGACCGGCTCGATCCCGTCGACATCTGGTCGCTCGTCGAACGCGAGCAGATCAACTTCCTGCTCATCGTGGGCGATGCGTTCGCTCGCCCGTTGCTCGACGAACTCGATCGACCCACCGATGGCCGCACGTACGACCTGTCGTCACTCAACGTGTTGTTGTCGGGTGGTGCCCCGCTGTCGGCGAACCTCAAGGACGAATTCCTCGCCCACCTGCCGACGCTCATGATCGTCGACGGGCTCGGGTCGTCGGAGGCCGGCGGCCAGGTGAGCAAGGTGTCCGTCGGCGGCGGCGCCACCACGGGCACGTTCGAGATCGCACCCGGCAACGTCGTGCTGTCGGCGGACCTCGACCGCGTGCTCGAAGCCGGCGACCCCGAGATCGGCTGGCTCGCCAAGACGGGCCGGCTCGCGCTCGGCTACCTCGGCGACGCCGCGAAGACGGCGCGGACGTATCCGGTCGTCGACGGCGTGCGCTACGCCATCCCGGGCGACCGTGCCCGCCTGCTCGAGGGCGGCACCGTCGAGCTGCACGGTCGTGACTCGGTGACGATCAACTCCGGCGGCGAGAAGATCTTCGCCGAGGAGGTCGAAGCGGCGATCAAGTCGCATCCCGGCGTGTACGACTGCGTGGTCGCTGGACGGCCGAGCGAACGTTGGGGCAACGAGGTCGTCGCGATCGTGCGTGTCCGCGACGGCCATCAGGTCGACGACGCATCCCTGCGTGCGGCTGCCGCCGAGCACATCGCTCGCTACAAGCTGCCCAAGGAGATCCGGTACGTCGACGAGATCGTGCGGTCGCCGAGCGGCAAAGCCGACTACCGGTGGGCCAAACAGGTCGCCGCGGAGCCCGTAGCCTGAACCGGGTGACGCAGCCCAGATCGCCCCGTCCCCAGTGGGACACCGACGCAGCTTCCGCAGGGCGAGGAGAAGGTCGCCGCGGTCCAGGGGATGTTCGACGCCATCGCGCCGAAGTACGACCGATTGAACCGGATCATCTCGCTGCGCCTGGACGTCCGGTGGCGCAAGCGGGCGGTGCGCGATCTCGCCCTCCCGTCAGGCAGCGTGGTGCTCGACCTCGCCAGCGGTACCGGCGACCTGTGCATCGACCTCGCCGCCGGCGGGATCCGCCCCATTTCGATGGATCTGAGCTTCGGCATGCTGTCGGCCGATCGTTCGGGTGTCCCCCGGGTGCAGGCCGACATCCTGCGGCTCCCGGTACCGGACGCGTCGGTCGACGGCGTGACGTGCGGCTTCGCGCTGCGCAACCTGTTGGACCTTCCGACGTTCTTCACCGAGTTGGGTCGGGTCGTACGGCCAGGCGGCCGAATCGCACTGCTCGACGTGAGCGTGCCGAGCAACTCCGCTGGTCCGGTGGGGAAACAACATCTACTTCGGCAAGGTGGTTCCGCGCATCGGCGCCCTGCTCTCCGACGGTGCGGCGTACCGGTATCTCCCCAAGAGTGTGGCCTACCTGCCGACACCGGAGGCGATGCTGGCATCGCTCGCCGACGCCGGCTTCGGCGATGCGCGCCACACCCAACTGTCGGGCGGGCTGACGCAGTTGATGGTGGGCACCCGCGGGTGAGCGCAACCGTGAAGGCGACGACCCGACCACTCAGCGACTTCACCGACGCCCCACTCGACCTGAACGACGTCGCCGCCGGTGACGGCTACCTCTTCGTCCGCAACGCCGTCGGGATCGCGGGGCGTGGGGTCGCCGCTCGGGTGCCGATCGACGAGGCCGCCTCGTTTCTCGCAGCACTCCCCCACGACTCGACCGTCGAGGGCGCCGGCCCGGTCGCGGTCGGTGCGCTCGGTTTCCGCCCGGGCGCACCGGCCGACGTGGTCGTCCCAGAGGTGCTGGTGCGCAAGTTCGCCGATGGCACCGTCGCGGTGACGGTCTGCGGCGACATCGACGACGCCACGGTCGCCGCCTCGCTCACACCGCCCCCCACCGCCGGTGCCCTTGCGTCGAGCTATCGCATCGAGCCCGGCGTCGACATCGATCGATACCTGGCCGCCGTCGTCGCTGCTCGTGATGCCGTCCGCGCCGGCTCGCTGACCAAGGCCGTCATCGCCCGCCCCATCGTCGTGCACTCGAGCGAGCCGATCGACGTCCATGCCGTGCTGCGACGCCTCCGGGCGAGTTTCGGATCGAGCTACCGATACTCGATCGACGGCTTCATCGGCGCGTCGCCCGAACTGCTCGTGGAGATCGACGGACCGGTCGTGCGCTCGCATCCCCTCGCCGGAACCGCGGCGCGGACCGGCGACGTCGACAACGACGCCCGGATCGCGGCTGCGCTCATCGCCAGCACGAAGAACCAGGTCGAGCACCGCGTCGTGATCGACGTCGTGCACGACACCCTGCTGCCGTGGGCGAGCTATCTCGATTGGGAGCCCGAGCCGTCGATCGTCACGGTCGCCAACGTCCAGCACCTCGGGACGCGAATGGAAGGCATGCTGTCGCAGCCCGGGCCGACCGTCGTCGAACTCGTGCGGGCACTGTCGCCGACGCCGGCGCTCGGCGGACATCCGCGTGATGCCGCGATCGAGCTCATCGAACGGGTCGAGGGATTCGAGCGGGGACGGTACGGCGGGGCGGTCGGCTGGGTCGATGCGCTCGGCAACGGCACGTGGGCCGTCGCCATCCGCTGCGCCGAACTCTCCGACGACCGACGGTCGGCCCGTCTCGTCGCGGGCGGCGGAATCGTCGCCGACAGCGACCCGATCGCCGAACTCGCCGAAACCCAGGCGAAGTTCCAGGCGATGCTCAGCGCACTCGTGCGCCCGTAGCCCGACGTCGCCGGCCCGTCAGAGCGAGACGTCGTCGAGAGCCGAGGCGACCGCAGCGTGCAACACGGCGTGCACCTCGACGTTGTGGCGACGGTTCGATGGGATGCAACAGACCCACGGCCCGGGCGCAGCCAGCTGCTCGACCAGCTCGTCGACGGCTTGCACGGTCCGTGATTCGAGGCCGTACGACGTGGCGAGCGCGACGATGTCGACGTCCGGCGGCGTCCCGAAGAGCTGCTCGAAACGATCGCCGTCCAGTGCGCCCGCCTGCGGCAGGAACGAGAAGATCCCGCCACCGTCGTTGTCGACGACGATGATCCGCAGATCGGCGTGACGGGCCGAGAGCGCGACGAGCGCATTGCTGTCGTGAACGAAGGCCAGATCACCGAGCAGGACGGCCGACGGCGTGCCCCTCAACGCTCGACCGAGCGCCGTCGAGACGACACCATCGATGCCGTTGGCCCCACGGTTGGCATGGGCGCGAGCACCGGCACCTCCGAACCACTCGAGATCGCGAACCGGCATCGACGACGAGACGACGAGTTCGATGTCGTCGGGGAGGTGCTCCGCGACGACGCGCGCCACACCCGGCTCGGTGAGTTCGTCGAACTCGGCGAGCGCCGCCCCGATCGCCTCATCGGCGACCCGCTCGGCAGTGGCCCAGCTGTCGGCCCAGGCCGGTGCAGGCGTGACGGACACGCCGAGGACCGAACCGATCGAGCAGACGGCAGCGACGTTGTGGTCGGGATCGATCACACCGGGTCCGCCGACCTGAACGAGGACGGCCCCGTTCGCCGCAGCGTCGTGCGCTCCACTGGGCGAGCACCTTCGACGCGGCCGGGCGTCCGATCCGAACGATGACATCGGGAAGATGGGAATCAGCGAAGGCGTCGTGGCGCAGCAGGCTGTCCGCCGTGGTCACGACGCCCGGGAGATGGCGCATCCGTGAGACCGGGTCGGCGATGATCGGCCAGCCGGTGGCACGATGCAACGCGGCCACATCGACGGGATCCACCCCGCTCCGCCCACCGACGAGGATCACACCGCGCTCGCGGTCGAGGCCTCGGGGGACGACGTCGAGGCGGCGTGGAGGCGCCACGACCGGCGGGCGCTCGATCGCGTCCGGCAGGGGCCCGCACGAACCGAGCAGCGGCTCGCGGAAGGCGAGATTCAACTGCACCGGCCCCGAGCGGGCGTGAGCCATGGCGTCGTCGGCGAGTTCGCGCCACAGCGAGCGTTCGGCGTGGTCGGGCACACCAGGGTCGCGGAACCACACGACGTGCTTGCCGTAGAGGTCGACCTGGTCGATGGTCTGCGGAGCGCCGACGCCACGTAGCTCCTCGGGGCGGTCGGCCGTCAGCACGATCATCGGCACCTCCGACAACCCTGCCTCGACGACTGCGGGGAAGAAGTTCGCCGCTGCGGTCCCGCTCGTGCACAGCAGCAGAGCGGGAGTCCCGTCGAGTCCGAGACCGAGTGCGACGAACGCAGCCGAACGTTCGTCGTGGACCACGTGGACACGCAACTCGGAACGCTCGACGAGTGCCAGGGCCATCGGCGTGGATCGCGAGCCGGGCGCAACCACCGCGTGGCGGACCCCGAGGCGAATCCACTCGTCGACGACGGTGGCGCAGAACGTCGCCTGGACATCGTTCGGGCGTGGATTCTCGTCGCCGACCATCGTCCTGTGACGATAGGCGCATACCGTGTGGACGATGACGTCCCAGGAAGGAAATTCCACGCACGATTCGACACCGCCGACCGTGACGATCGAGGTCTGGTCCGATGTCGTCTGCCCGTGGTGCTACATCGGCAAGCGGCGTTTCGCCACCGGTCTCGAGCAGGTCAGAGCTGAGCTGGCCGTCGACGGGGTCGAGGTGTCGTTCGATGTCTCGTACCACCCGTACCAGCTCGACCCGACCGCATCGCCCGGCGTGTCGGGACCGGTCGTCGAGGCCTACGCAAAGAAGTTCGGCGGACTCGAACGCGCCGAGGCGATCCTCGCCACGGTCACCGCAACGGCCGCCGACGTCGGTCTCCGGTTCCACATGGACAAGGCACTGCGTGCGAACACGCTCCTCGCCCATCGGGTGATCTGGCTCGCCGCACAGCCCGACTCACCCGTCGACCAGGACGCCATGAAGGAGCGTCTCCTCCAGGCGTACTTCACCGATGGGCTCGACATCGGAGATCCCGACGTGCTGGCCGACTGCGCCGCCGAGGTGGGCTTCGATCGCAGCGACGTCATGGCGTTCCTCGAATCCGATCGAGGCACGGCCGACGTCGCCGCGGAGCTCGAGTTCGCCCACGACAACGGAATCACCGCGGTCCCGACCTACGTGGTCAACGGCCAGTGGGCCATCCCGGGTGCGCAGGAGCCCGAGACGTTCGCCAAGGTGTTGCGCAAGATGGCCGACCAGGCGGTCGCTGAACAGGCGGTGGCTCGGCAGTCGTGATCGATCGGTTCGTCCTCGCCCACGGCTTCACACAGACCGCACGATCGTGGTCGACCTTCGGCCGCCTCCTCGAGGCCCAGCTACCGGGCGCCGAGACGATCGCGGTCGACCTGCCCGGCCACGGCACCGCTCCCCCGCCGTCCGATGCCGATCTGTGGGAGAGCGCGGACCGGCTCGTCGACACCGGCGGCACGGCAACCTACGTCGGTTACTCGATGGGTGGTCGGGTGTCGCTCCACGCTGCACTCGCGCAGCCCGTGCCGGTTCGAGCACTCGTGTTGATCGGCGCCACCGCCGGCATCGACGACCCGGACGAACGACGCGCCCGACGGGCCGCCGACGAGCGCCTCGCTGACCACATCGAAACGGTGGGCGTCGACACGTTCATCGACGAATGGCTCGGCAACGCCCTCTTTGCCGGGCTCACGGAGCAGACGGCGATGCGCGACGATCGGCTCCGCAACACCGCGGCCGGGCTGGCGGCCAGCCTTCGTGCCACGGGGACAGGAACGCAGGAGCCGCTGTGGGAGCGCCTCGGCGAGATCGATGTTCCGGTGCTCGTCCTGGCGGGCCAGGACGACGCGAAGTTCCGGGCGATCGGCGAGCGGATGGCCGACCTCCTGGCGAGTTCGACCTTCGAAGTGATCGCAGGAGCGGGTCATTCGGTGCATCTGGAGCAACCCGAAGCGACGGCAGCGGCCATCGCTCGCTGGCATCGACCGTCAGCGCACCTGACGTTCAGAGCGCCAGGCCGACGGTGGCCAGGATGCCCCAGGCGAGTTGCAGCCTTGCCGTTGCGCCGAGCACGGGAATGAGCGCCGGCCCGGTGGCGCCACCGAGCACCGATCGCACCGGGGCAATCGCCAGCGGCAACGCGAGGAACGCGAGCACCACGGGGACGCGCCAGACCGCGGCCACCGCACACAGCGCGAACGCGGCGACGATCAGCGTGACGTAGAACCAGCGGGTGCGACGGTCGCCGAGTCGAACGGCGAGCGTCTGTTTGCCGACCTCACGATCGGTCGGGATGTCACGGAGGTTGTTGATGACGAGCAGGGCACATGCCAGCGACCCGACCGCCGCCCCCATCACCAGCGACAGCGACGTCACCGATTCGATGGCTGCATACGTCGTACCCGCCGTGGCCACCAGGCCGAAGAAGACGAACACGAACACCTCACCGAGCCCCATGTACCCGTACGGACGTGGTCCACCCGTGTAGAACCATGCGGCTGCGATCGCCGCCGCACCGACGACGAGCAGCCACAGCGAGGTCGACAACGCAATTGCCAGGCCACAGATCGCGGCAATGCCGAACGCGACCAGAGCGGCGCGTTTCACCGACGACGGACTCGCGAGGCCGCCGGCCACCAGACGGGTCGGACCGACGCGGACGTCGTCGGTCCCCCGCACCCCGTCGCTGTAGTCGTTGGCGTAGTTGACGCCCACCTGAAGAGCCAGGCTCACGACGAGCGGCGGCCACGACGCGCCACCAGACGATGTCGCCTGGTTCGCCGATCGCAGCGGCAGCGCCAACGGCCACCGGAACGACAGCGGCAGGCAGGGTTCGGGGACGCGCTCCGGTGATCCAACGATTCATGTGTGCGCCATGATGGGGCAATGACGGAGCTGTGGCAACTGGGAGCACTCGAATTGGCCGAACTGATCCGGGCCGGGGAGGTGTCGAGCCGGTCGGTTCTCGAGGCGCACCTCGCCCGTGTCGAGCAGTGCAACGGCTATCTGAACGCCGTTGTTCGCCTCCTCCCCGAGGAAGCGCTGGCGGCCGCCGACGCCGCAGATGCTGCGGTCGCCCGAGGTGACGAGCTCGGTCGATTGCACGGCGTTCCGTGCAGCGTGAAGGAGAACATCGACGTCGCCGGCACCCCGACCACCAATGGCGTGATCGCGCTCGCCGACGCACTCGCGTCGATCGATGCTCCGACGGTCGAGCGCATGCGGGCCGCGGGTGCCATCCCGTTCGCCCGCACGAACCTGCCGGACTTCGGCCTGCGGGTGCACACCCACTCCCAGCTCCACGGGCTCACGCGCAACCCGTGGAACCCCGACGTCACCGCCGGCGGATCGAGTGGCGGTGAGGGTTCGACGATCGCGTCGGGCATGAGCCCGATCGGCCTCGGCAACGACATCGGCGGTTCGCTGCGCAATCCGGCTCACTGCTGCGGCATCGCATCGATCAAGCCGACCGTCGGTGTGATTCCGATGGCCACGGTCGTGCCGCCCGAGGACATGGGCCTGTCGTCGCAGCTGATGGTCGCCGAAGGTCCCATGGCACGCCAGGTCGCCGACGTGCGCGCCGGGCTCGAGATCCTGGCCGGCCAGCACTGGCGTGACCCACGCAGTGTGACCGCGGTCCTCACCGACTCGGCGCCGGGAGAACGGCTGCGCATCGCCGTGCTCGTCGACCCACCGGGCGGGAGCACCGATCCCGGGATCGCCGGAGCGATTCGAATGGTCGCCGACCGACTCGCCGATGCCGGCCACGACGTCGTCGAGGCCACCCCTCCGAGCTACGAGCGCACGATCGATCTGTGGCGCATGTTGATGATCGACGACGTGCGCGCCCAGCGCGAACTGCTGGGCATGGTGATGGGCGCTGACGCGATGTCGCTCCTCGACCAGTTCGACATCACCTCCGAGCCGACGAAGATCCCCGACACGCACCTGATGCATGCCGAGCGCTACGGCATCATGCGGGCCTGGGCCGCCTTCCACCTGGAGTACCCGGTGATGATCTCGCCGACGTGGGCGCAGCGAGCGTTCGTCGCCGGCGCCGACCTCGATCCGGTGACCGGCGTCGAGATGATGACCGACACGATCCGGCCGGTGATCCCGTCGAACCTGCTCGGCACCCCCGCCGTCGTGACCCCCGCCGGCGTCGTCGACGGCCTGCCGGTCGGCGTCCAGGTGATGGGCGACCACTTCAGCGATCTGCGCTGCCTCACGGTCGCGGCCGAGATCGAGTCGCTCGTCGGCACGATCACACCGATCGAGCCGATCATGCCATGAGTGCGGACGCGTGACGAGTCGACTCGTCGCGATCGACGAGCCGGGAGGTCCGGAGTTCGTCGACGAACTCCAACGGATCTGGAATGCCGGCGACGCCGCATTCCCGGTCGACCAGCGACTCCCGCCGCCGGCCAAGGCAGCGATCCTGGCGGCGATGCGTGTCGGTGAACCGGTGGAGCCGGGAGATGCCGTGGTGATCGCCACGAGCGGATCGACCGGCGAACCCAAAGGTGTGGTCCTCACGCACGATGCCGTGGCCGCGTCGGCCGAGGCGACGAGTCGCCGACTCGGCGTGACGAGCGACGATCACTGGCTCGCGTGCCTTCCCCTGTCACACGTCGGCGGGCTGTCGGTGGTCACCCGGGCGCTCCACGTCGGTACGAGGCTCACGGTGCTGCCCGGCTTCGACGCCGGCGCTGTCAACCGCAGCACGGCGTCCCTCGTGTCGCTGGTGGCCACGACGCTCCCGAGGGTCGACGCCGACACGGTTCCGGGTGATCGTGCTCGGGGGCAGCCGACCTCCGGCCGATCGGCCGGCGAACAGCGTCACGACGTACGGCATGACGGAAACGGGCAGCGGTGTCGTCTACGACGGCGTCCCACTCGACGGTGTCGAGGTGCGCATCGACGACGATGGCGAGATCGTGTTGCGCGCGCCGATGCTGTTGCGCTGCTACCGCGACGGCACCGTGCCGTTCGACGCCGACGGATGGTTCCCGACCGGTGATCTGGGCCGTTGGCTCGACGACGGGCGGCTCCACGTCGACGGCCGTCGAGGCGACCTCATCATCACCGGCGGCGAGAACGTATGGCCCGAGGCCGTCGAGGCGGCGCTCGCCGATCACCCCGACGTCGCCGAGGTGATGGTGCGCGGCATTGCCGACCCCGAGTGGGGGCAGCTCGTCGAGGCCGTCATCGTGCCCGGCCGATCGGTGCCGACGCTCGAATCCGTCCGCGACCACGTGAAGCAGCGTCACCCGGCGTTCATGGCGCCGAAGCGGATCGAGATCGTGTCGTCGCTCCCCCGGACGGGGATCGGCAAGCTGCGTCGGCGCTGAAGTTCAGCCGGCCGCGGCGACGCCGGCGCCGCCGTCGATGACGTAGGTCTCGCCGGTGATCCAGCCGGCCAGGTCACTCGCCAGGAAGGTCGCCAGGTTGGCGATGTCCTGTGGCATCACCGAGGCGCTTCAGGGGCATGCGCGCTGCGAGCTGCTCTCCGAAGTTGTCGACGAGGACCGCGGCGAAATCGGTCTCGACGAGCCCCGGAGCGATCCCGACGACCCGGGTCGGGCCGAGTTCGGACGCGAGCTGGCGGGTCATGTGGATCAGCGCGGCCTTGGTGAGGTTGTAGATCCCGAGGCCGCCACCGTCGGTCCGCAGACCACCGACCGAGGCGATGTTGATGATCGTGCCGGGCTTGTCCTTGAACGACTGTTCCCAGGCCGCACGACACCACAGCAGCGGTGCTTCGAGGTTCACCTGGAAGGTCTTGTCGTAGCGGCCCTTGTCGACGTCGAGCGTGCGCCCGTAGTACGGGTTGGTCGCTGCATTGTTGACGAGGATGTCGAGTCCGCCGAAGCGTTCGATCGTGGCCGACACGGCCCGCTCACCCGCGTCGGCATCGCCGGCATTGGCGGCGAAGACCTCGACCTCGCCGTCCATCTCCGCCGCGGCCGCTTCGAGTTGGTCCTGCTTGCGGCTGTTGATCATCACCTTGGCACCCGATGAGGCGAGCGACGCGGCGATGGCCTTGCCGATGCCCTTCGATGCGCCGGTGACGAGTGCGACCTTGCCGTCGAGTGAGATCTCCATGGGCGCCGACGCTACGTGGGCGGGGCGAGCCGGTACGAACCGATGACTCGAACGCTGATCACGACGTAGCGTTCGCCCATGGATGCCGACGCCCTCATCCGCTTGCTCGGTCTGCAGCCCCATCCGGAAGGCGGGTGGTACAGCGAGACGTGGAGAGCGCCTGCCCAAGAGGGAGACCGGGCCGCCGGCACCGGGATCTACTTCTTGCTGCAAGCGGGCGAACGATCGCATTGGCATCGGGTCGACGCGGACGAACTGTGGCTGTATCACGACGGTGATCCGCTGAGGTTGTCGATCTCCGACGGTGAAGCGCCGGTCGCTGAACACGTCCTCGGACGAGACCTCGAGGGCGGTCAGCACCTACAAGTGGTGGTTCCGGCGGGACTCTGGCAAGCGGCCGAACCGGTCGGTGACTGGACCTTGATGTCGTGTGTGGTTGCTCCGGGCTTCACCTTCGACGGGTTCCAACTGGCTCCGGACGACTGGACACCAGGGCGGGACGAGCCGGACGCTCCACGTCGCGACGGCTGACCCAACCCCGCTCAGGCGGTCACTGCGGGTGCTGCTCGGTGAGGTGCTCGACGAGTACGACCTGAGCGGGAATGCTCACCAGCGTTGTCATCACGCTCGACGCAGCCTGGAGGAACACGACGAGAACGAGCCAGGTGGCGAACCCGAGCGCTGCGCCGAACGAGGTGACGAAGCTGAATGGGAACGTGACCACTCCGGCGACCAGGCCGGCGACCACGAGACGGCCGACGACACCCCAGAAATGGCCGTCGGTGAGTTCCCAGCTCCGGCGAACCCCGATGCCGTGGCCTCCGACCGCCGCGAGCGCGGCGGCGAGCGACAGGCGTCCGTAGATCAAGAAGGTGAAGGTGAACGCCGCGAGCAGCCCGAAGACGGCAGCGACCGCCACCGCTCCGCCGCCGCCACCGAGACCGATGGCAACCAGCATCGGGGCAAAGGCGACGAGGATCGCCCCGCCCGAGATTCCGGCGAGGGCGAGCAGCGACGCAAGCACCGCCGGGCACCGTCGAACCGAGTCAGCCGCATCGTCGACACGCGACACGTGGTCGACGGTTCGCGGCCCGACCCTCGCGGCAACCCGGGCCGAGAGGGCGGCCGTCCAGGTCCACGTGGCCACGAGTACCACTGCGAGTGCGATCATCCACGGAATCGAACCGATCGCGATGTCGCGCAACAACTCCCCCACACGGTCCAGTTCCGCATCGGTGAGCACCACGGTGTCTCCCGAGCCGAACCTCCGGTCGAATTGAAGAAGGTCACGCAACTCTCGACCCCTGCCGCTGTTGTACACGGCGACCACGAACACGCCGATCAGTGCCGTCGCAGCGACCCACACCAGGGCAACCATCCAGCCGACACGTCGGGCGACGGCCTTGAAGGCGGTGAAGGAACCCTCGAACCACGCGGAGAACGAGTAGCGGATCGCGATGTGGGGCCCATCCCGTCTGCGGTGCGCGCAGGTCCGTCCATCGACTGCCGTCCCACCAGCGCCATGTCCATGCCTGCTCAGGGTCGGGATACCAGCCGGGCGGCGGCATCAACGGCGGCGAGGTTGGCGCGGTCACAGTGGGCGGCGTCCGGCTCAGTCGTGGACTTGGCGGAACCCGGCCGGCGCGGATCCTCCCCAATGATGAGCTTCGAGGACGTCGAGCTCGCGGCGCCGCATGGCTGCGGCCTCGTCGGCGTCGGCGTGGTCGTAGCCGAGCACGTGCAGCACCCCATGGACCACCAACAAGGCGAGCTCGTCATCGAGCGTGCCTGCGTGCTCAGCGAACTGAGCGCTCGCGACCGCTGGGCTGATCACGACATCGCCCAGCAGCGTCGGAACACCTGGGGTCGGTTCGTCGTCCATCGGAAACGACAACACGTCGGTCGGGCCGACCTTGCCCATGTACTCGGCGTTCAACGCAGCGATCTCGGACACGTCGATGAACGTGAGCGTCAGTTCGCCCACAGCGGACTCTGCGACCAGCGCGTGCTCGGCGAGTCGACGCCACCGGGCGAGGTCGACGATCGGCATCGGCAGGTCGTCGGAACTGCGTTCGTCGGCGGCCACGACCGTGACGTCGTCACGCGCCACGGCCATCACGGAGTGGCTGCCTGCTCGCTCTGCTGTTCGTACGCAGCGACGATGTCGGCCACGATCTTGTGGCGCACGACGTCGGCACCCGAGAGGCGCACGAAGGCCAACCCATCGATCCCGGCGAGCGTCTTCTCCAAGCCTGCCAGCCCACTCTTGCCGGTGGGCACGTCGACCTGTGTCGTGTCGCCGGTGACCACCACGCGTGACCCGAAGCCGATGCGGGTGAGGAACATCTTCATCTGCTCGGGCGTCGCGTTCTGCGCTTCGTCGAGGATGATGAAGCTGTTGTTCAACGTACGACCGCGCATGAACGCGAGCGGGGCGACCTCGACGACCTGACGCTCGAGCAGACGCTGGACGGCATCGGGATCGAGCATGTCGTAGAGGGCGTCGTAGAGCGGTCGGAGATACGGATCGATCTTGGCCATCAGGTCGCCGGGCAGGAATCCCAGACGCTCGCCTGCCTCGACGGCGGGCCGGGTCAGGATGATGCGCTGCACCTCTTTGGCCTGCAACGCACGCACTGCCATGGCGACGGCGAGCCACGACTTGCCGGTGCCTGCGGGCCCCAGGCCGAAGGTGATGACGTTCTCGGCGATGGCATCGATGTACCGCTTCTGTCCAGCCGTCTTCGGCTTGACCTGACGTCCCTTGGCGCCTCTCAGCACCTGGTGCGACAGGATCTCGCTCGGTCGCTCGCTGGCCTGCACCATCGCAACGACCCGATCGAGCGTGACGGCGTCGAGCTGCTGACCGCCCTGCAGCAGCATCGAGAGTTCCTCGAACAGGCTGGCAACACCGGCGACGTCGGCGGGCTCGTCGCCGGAGATGCGCACTTCGTTGCCGCGCACACTGATCTGCACACTCGGGAACTGCTGCTCGATGAGCCTCAGGTGCTGGTCACGCGGGCCGACGAGGGCGGTCATCACGTGGGTGCCGGGAACGACGACTGTCGTGGTGGGGATGCTCGTGGTCATGTGGGAGAAGTCCGTGCGGCGAACACGGAGTGCCGCGCACCCGCCCAGGTTACTGGCCGCCACCCGATGGTCGACAACGCATTGTGCGACTGACACCGACGCGGAACCGACGAGCACTACCGTCGAATGAGCCATGCGTACACGACTGCCCCTCGCTCTGATCGCCGTCGGCACCGCCATGTCGACGTTTGTTCCTGTCGCCTCCGCGCAGGGCACCGGTCTACGCGGAGCCGCCGATGCCGCCGAACTGAACTTCGGTGCCGCGGTGACGATCGACGCACTCACCTCCGACGAGGCGTACCGCAACCTGCTGGTGGACAACGTCAACATGGTCTCGACGGTCGACGAAGTGGATTTTGGGGTGGTCCAGCCGGAGCCGGGCGTCTTCGACTTCACCCGCGCCGACACCCTCGTCGACTTCGCCGCCGCAAACGACATGACCGCTCGCGGTCATCGACTCGTCACGGCCGACGGACTGCCCGACTGGATCGTCAACGGCGACTGGACTGCCGAGACGCTCAGCCAGGTCCTCACCGACCATGTGACCGCCGTCGTCGGTCGATACGCCGAACGCAATCCAGGGGTGGTCACCCAATGGGACGTGGTCGAGGATGCATTTCTCCCCGATGGCACGCTGCGCGACTCGATCTGGCGTCGCATCATCGGTGACGACTACCTGCGGATCGCCTTCGAAGCGGCACGGGCCGCCGACCCGGACGCGCAGTTGTACTACGACGACTTCTACGACGACCTGTCGGTCACCCAGGATGCCGTCGACAACGGCGTCGCGATCGTGCCAGGAGCGACGACAGAGCGATCGAACTGCGCCGACGTGCCCAAGTGTGTCGGGGTTCAGGCCACCGTCGCGGCCCTCATCGCCGCCGGAACGCCCATCGACGGCGTCGGTCTGCAGTCACGGATCCGCTCACCGGATCCGGTCGACATGACCCAGTTCCCGATCTGGATCGAAGATCTCGGGTTGCGCTGGGCGATCACCGAGCTCGACGTACCGCTCCCGGTGACGGAGATCGACAACCCCGAGTCGATGGCCTTCCAGGCTCAGGTCTACGCCGACACGTTGTCGGCCTGTGTCGAGTCGACGGCATGCGACACCTTCGTCACCTGGGGTGTGACCGACCGCGTCCCGCCCACGGCGGACTCGACCGGCGGCGCCTTCGGCGGGGGGTTGTGGTTCGATGCCAGCGACACACCCAAGCCGGCCTTCGACACCATGGCCACGGTGCTCGAACAGTCGTCGACGGTCGTGGCGACCACCGAGGCACCATCGACGACCGCCGCTGCGATCCCGGACACCGTCGCGCCGACCACCGACAGCGACGTCGACTCGGGCGTCGTGACGGGTCTCGTGATCGGCGGCCTCGCGCTGTGCGCGATCGCAGCAGTCATCGTGCTGGTGCGCCGACGACGCTGACCCTCGAACCACCCCAGCGATGAGCGAAGAGCCGGGATACGGGCCGCTCGCTCATCGCTCGACCTCGAACCACCCCAGCGATGAGCGAAGAGCCGGGATCCGGGCCGCTCGCTCATCGCTCGGGGGTGGGAGGACCCTGCTCGAAGCGGAAGAACCCCTGAGCAGGCTGATTCCCTGCTCAGGGGTTGGAGGCGACGATGAGAATCGAACTCATGTACACGGCTTTGCAGGCCGTTGCCTAAACCACTCGGCCACGTCGCCAGTCAGGTGCCGAGGATAGCGGGGCGGCCTCGAACTCGGGCAGTTGTTCACCGAGCGGCCTGCGCGTCGAACCACACGCCGAGGCGACGCAACCCCTCGTCGATCGACACCGTCGGGCTGTAGCCCAGGTCGTCACGCGCCGGCCGAGAATCGAACCAGTGCGCCGTGCCGAGTTGCTCGGCGAGGAACTGGGTGAGCGGCGGCTCGTCGTCGCGTCGCAGCATCGGCCACACCCGTTCGACCACTGCGCCGGCTGATCGCCCCATTCGCAGCGACACATCACGAGGAGCAAAGGGCACGCCGGCCGCCGAGCAGATCCCCTCGACCAGCTCACGAATCATCCTGGGCTCACCGTTGGACACCACATACGCCCGACCCGAGCACGCTGCACCCGGGTGTGCGGCGTCGAGCGCGGCGATCAGTGCCGCGACGGCATTGTCGACATAGGTGGTGTCGACCAACGCCCGACCGCCGCCCACGAGCGCGAGACGACCGGCACGCGCCCGTTCGACGATCCGGCCCACCAGTTGCGTGTCGCCGGGACCCCACACGAGGTGCGGTCGAACCGCCACCACGGCCATCACGTCCGACGCGGCGTCCAGGGCGACGATTTCAGCCATCGCCTTCGACTCGGGATACCAGGCACGCTTGCGACCCAGGACCGGCGCATCGGCCGCTCCACCGACGATCGGCTCGCCGCCATGGGCGACCGACGGCGACGACACGTGAACGACCCGAGGCACACCTCGGTCGACGGCAGCGGCCACGACATTTGCTGTTCCATCGACGTTGACCGACCGGTAGTCCTCCCATGGCCCCACCACGCCGACCTTGGCCGCGACATGAACGATTGCGTCACAGCCGAGGGCTGCCTCCACGACGACCTCACGATCGCGGATGTCACCGAGACGTTGGGTGACGACCTCATCGACGAGCACCGAGCCGCTGCGCTGCAGGCACACGACCTCGTCGCCGCGAGCGGCCAATGCATTCGCCACAGCGGCACCGATCAGGCTGGATCCACCGGTGACCAGGACCTTCATCGCCGTCACGCGAGTTTTCGGACAGGTCGTCCGGCGAGCACGTCCGCGGCCCACGCGGCCACGGCGGCGCGATCGATCTTCGCGTTGTGGCGGATGTCGACCGGGAGCGAAGGCGCGCTGAGCACCGCGGCGACCGGGTGCCCCACGGCCGCGCGGACCCTGTCGGCGGCCTCGGCGCCTGCAGCACCGGAGGCGACTCCTGGCTCCTCGAGGACGACCACGAGTTGCTGACTCCCGACGGGTCCGACGCCCACCGCCGCGCAACGCCGTACCCCGAGAGCCCGTTCCACAGCCCGTTCGACCGGCACCGACGTGATCGGGCCGTCGACACCGTGCACCACGTGCACGGCTCGGCCCTCGACCCACAGTCGACCGTCGGCATCGACATGGCCGACATCGCCCGAACGATGCCACTCCCCCGAGCCGGGACGGGCCGCACGCTGCGTGGCCCACAGCCCGAGATAGCCCGCCGACACCCAGGGAGCGTGGACCAGGATCTCCCCTGTCACGCCGTCGGCGACCGCATCGGGCAGTTCATCGGCATCGAAGTCGAGCGGCACGATCCGGATCTGCGCGCCGGAGACCGGACGACCGACGCACACGCCACCATCCGGGTCGTCTGCCTCGGCGGCGGTGATCTCACCGAGTTCGATGTCGGCGACAGGCAACACCTCGGTCATGCCGTACGGGGTGTGCAGCGTGGCGTTCGGGGCAAGCCCAGCCACCGCACGGAGCGTCTCCGACGGCACCGGAGCGCCGGCGGACAAGACGACGCGTAGCGCCTCGAGACCCGGCAACGAGGACCCATCGGAGGTCGCAACGACGTTCGCGAGCGCGGACGGCGATGCGAACGCGAGCGTCGCGCCGATCCGAGCGCAGGCCTCATCGAGCGCCGCCGCCGTCAGTTCGGCCGGCTTGGTGACGTCGCAGCTCGGCAGCGCCGTCGGGATGCCGAGTGCCGGACCGTAGAGCGCGAACGGGGCAAAGGCCGCCACGAGCCGGTCGTCAGGCGTGATCGAGTACGCGGCGGCGAGCGCGTCGCGTTGCGCCATGAGTTGGTGATGGAGATACCGCACACCCTTGGCAGGGCCCGGTCGCACCCGAGGTGAAGAGAACGGCGGCCTCGTCGTCGCCCGACGGTTCCGGCGGCAGCTCGCCCGCCGGGGCACCGACGAGGTCGCCCACCTCGAGCCGCGTGGCCCGCGGCGCCCATCGCAGTGCCCTCGACGCCGTGAGCGCTCGCTTCGGGCCGATGACCCACGACGGACGGGTCGAGCGCACCGCTCGACCGAGCCCTTGGAGACCGAGACCGCGGTCGGCGATCACCGTCACGGCCCCTGCGCGCCAGACGCCGTACACCGCAGCGACGAAATCCACACCGGGTGGCGTGAGCATGGCGACACGATCGCCCGGCCGTACCCCCCGGCGGACGAGTTCGACCGCGACGCGTTCGACCCGCTGCGCCAGCTCGGCGAAGGTGACCGAATCACCGGTGGCGAGGTCGACGAAGGCCTCACGCTCACCGTCGCGTCGGGACAGGATCGCCGACCAGACCGACCCGTCAACCGTCGACTCCCGGCGCCGAGCAATGGACTCACCTGCTGCCGGAACCGACGCGAGCCGTCCGTCGAACAGGTCCTCGAGCCACGCGTCGGCAACTCCCGCGACATCGGCCTCGGCCATCACGAGGTGATTTGCCGTCGCGAATCGATGGGTGGTGGTGTTCGGGAGCCGCGCGGCCAGATCGGCCGCGAAGTCGTCGTTGAACACCGGGTCCTTCGCTCCCCACGCCAACAGCACCGGGGTTCGCACACTCCCGAGCCGCTCCGCCACCTCGGCAATCGCCGTTTCGGACGGATGGCCGGGGCTCAACGGGATGTCGTCCACGAAGTCGGCGATCGCAGCACGCGACGGGGCAGTCCGATACGGCGCCCTGAAGGCTTCGCGATCGATCTTCGAGATCCGGCCACGCGCCAACCGCGCCGTGCCCTCGACGAAGATCGTCGTACCCCGGCACACGAAGTCGAGAATCGGCGCCCACGCCGCGAGGCGAATGATCGACGGCGCCTTGCGGCCCGCGGGGACGGCGATGCCGGTGTTGCACAGGATCATGCCCGCGACCTGACGCGGGTCCTGAACGACCCAGCCCATGGCGATCGCCCCACCCCAGTCGTGCGCCGCGACCACGAGGGGCGACGACCCGGGCAACCCCAGCGCGACGATCACGTCGTCGAGATCGCGCACCCGATCGGCATAGCGCCGACGTTCCGACGCGATCGCTGAAGCCCATGCCGAGCTGATCGATGGCGACCACCCGGTAGCGACCGTGCAGCCGTCGCAGAAACGTCGCCCAGGCGTAGCCCCACGTCGGATTCCCGTGGACGCACAGCACCGTCGGAGTCGACGACGCGTCAGCGCCCTCCGGAACGCCGGTGTCGAGCACGTGCCAACGGTGTGTGCCACCGGTGTGGCTGACGACGTCGACGAATCGCGACCACTGGGGTTCGAGGTTCCAGCGACGCCAGTCATCATCGGTCGGTGGCTGCGGCGACCAGGTGGCGGCCCCGGCAGTGTCGACCGCCGCGGTCACCAGACGATTTCGGTGAAGCTGGTGTTCAGGCCGGAACCGATGCCCATGCAGAGCACGCGATCGCCGACCTCGATCCGATCGGCGACGCTCGCGAGCGTGATCGGAATTGCCGCGGGCCCGACGTTGCCGTACTGCGGGAACGTGAGGGGCGCCTTGTCCGGATCGATGCCGAGACGCTCGGTCATCAGTCGGGTGTGCACCTGGCTGATCTGGTGGATGATGTACCAGTCCATGCCGAGCTCCCAGTCGAAGTGGTGGCCGGAATGCTTCCAGGCCGCCTCCCCGAGATCGAGACCTGCGACCAGGAGACCGTGGGTGTCGGTGGTCATGCGCTCGAGATCGCCGACACACAGCTGGTTGTGCTGGGTCGCCGCTCGGGCCACTCCCCCGACCAGGCGATGGGCTTCGGGATGCTCGTCGAGGCGGCACAGCACGGCCGCCGCTGCGCCCGATCCCAGCGTCAGCGAGGCGAACTCGGCGAAGACGTCGGCAGCCTCGATGTGCGGCTGCTGCAAGCGAGCGATCGTGTTCTGTTGGACGTACCGGCTTCCTTCGCCATCGACGATCAACGCGTAGTCGATCGCTCCGGCGTCGATCGCGTTGGCGGCGATCTGCATGCCGTTGATGAATCCGAGGCAGGCATTGCCGACGTCGAAGTTGAGACAACTCGGGGCGAGTTGGAGATGGTTGTGCACCGCGCACGCAACCGATGGCTCGAGATGGTGCTTGCAGACCGAGGTGGAGATGAGCATCCCCACGCGGCTCGGATCGATGCCCGCCGCATCGAGCGCGGCCTGACCCGCCATCGCTGCTGCCTGGTCGAACGTGACACCCTCGGGCCACCACCGACGAGCCTCGATGCCGGCGAGCTCGGAGAGCGTTCCGGCTTTGAGGCCGGTGCGTTCGTAGGTCTCCGCCAACTGTTCGTCGATCCACGCGGACGTGACGATGTCGGGTGCTTCCACTGCTTCGACCGACAGAACGCCGACATTTCGGTGGGTGATCACGGAGTTCTCGGTCATCGACGGTCCTTTCCCATGGGTCCGGGAAGCCTACGCCATCGCAGGCGTTCGGCTCGGTCGTCAGCGAACTGAATCGGCCAACTAGGTTCGTCGCACCGATCGGATCACGAGCAAAGGGGCAGCTGATGGAACTCGGACCAGGCAAGGTGGCAGTGGTCACAGGCGCGGGCAAGTGGCATCGGTTTGGCGCTCGCCAACGCGTTCGCTGCGACTGGTTGCTCGGTGGTACTCGCAGATGTTCAGGACGACGCGCTGGCGGCCGCCGCTGTCGAGGTCGGCGCTCACAACGTCGATGTGCTGACGGTGGTGACCGATGTCAGCAAGGTCGAGCAGGTCGAAGCGCTCGCTGCTGCCACGATGGAGCGCTTCGGCGCCGTGCATGTCGTGTGCAACAACGCGGGCGTCGGCGGAGCCGGCGATCCCTGGTTCGGGCCGATCGAGTCGTGGGAGTGGGTCGTGGGCGTGAACTTCTGGGGTGTGGTCCACGGCGTTCGTGCGTTCCTCCCCCACATTGCGATGTCCGGCGGCGGCCACATCGTCAACACCGCCTCGATGGCCGGCCTCTATCCGGGGTTTGCTGCGCCCTACGACGCCACCAAGCATGCGGTCGTCGCCCTCACCGAGGGGCTCTACTCCAGCATGCAGGCAGCGCAGTTGCCGATCGGCGTGAGCTGCCTGTGTCCCGGTTGGGTGAAGACCGGCATCGCCCACTCCGAACGCAACTGGCCAGAGGCCTTCGGCGAAGCACCGGTTCGCGACGCCGGCCAGGAAGTCAGCCTCAACTACCTGCGACGGGCCATCGACGAGGGCATGCAACCGGGAGCTGTCGCCGACCTGGTCGTCGATGCGGTGCGCACCGGTCGGTACTGGATCTTCCCGCACCCCGATTGGCTCGAGATCGCCGTCGAGCGCTTCCACAGCATCGGCGAGCAGCTGAATCCGTCGCCCCCCGAGGACTTCCCCGGCATGCCGCCGCGTTCGCAGATGATCGCCGAGGTCATCGCGGCCATGACGCCGCCCGCGTGACCACCATCATCGGGTTCAGAGACGGTAGATCCGAGCGGCGGTGCCACGGAGCATCGCGTCGCGTTCGTCCGGCGAGAAGTCGGCGATCATCTTCTTGAAGCCGTTCCACACCACCCGGTACGACAGCGAGCGCCGGTCGACGGGGAAATTCGACTCGAACATGCAGCGACCGGGTCCGAACTGTTCGATCGCGTGGAGGTAGTAGCGACGCTGGGCCTCGACGAACTCGTCCGATGTCGGCGGCCGCTCGGCGGTGTGCCAGCCGAACCCGTTGTCGGGCATGGCGAGCCCGCCGATCTTGGCGACCACGTTGTCGCACGTCGCGATGTCGGCGATGTCGGTGGTCCACTGGCCGAAGATCTGCTCGCGCTGTGACGCGTACGGTCCGACACCGAGTGGCGTACCGAAGTGGTCGAGCACGATCGTCGTGCCGGGGACGCTGCGGGCCAGCGCCGCGAACTCCTGGTTCTGATAGTGGTAGTGCCACGTGTCGTAGGTGAGCCCTCGCTCCCCCAGCCTGGCCACACCGGCACGAAACGCAGGATCGGCGTACAGCCCCACCGGTGCGCGACCGGGAATCGTGAGCACCTCGGGATGCAAGGCATGCGATCCTGCATGCCGGATGCCGCGCAGCCGGCCGTGAGCCGCGGCCTCGTGGGCATCGAGGACGGCGTCGAGATGTTCGGCGTCGGTGAGGTCGGCGTGGGCGACGATGCCACCCATCACCTGGCGCGACGAGCGCTCCGCCTCGGCAGTGACGAACTCCGTCTCGCCGACCGGTGCCGCGGGATCACCGGAGCCTCGCCGGTACGCGGCGCCACACTCGACGAACACCGTGTCGATGACATTGTGACCGCTCGCCAGATCGGCTTCGAGATCGGCGAGCGCATAGTGCATCCCCTCGCCCGCGGGCCAGAGGTGGTGGTGCGGATCGATGATCGGCGCATCGGGATCGACGACGTCCTCGCCGACCGAGTCCAACCATTGCTGACTTCCGGGGGTCGGCCCGACCGCACCACCGTTCACTGGCGCCGAATCACTCATCGGTCACGACCGTAGTCCTTGGCCGAGCGAGGGACTCGGGGTGGCCGGTGCGGCGAGCCACCTCCCTGACGGCGCCGACCCAGTCGTCGAATCGCTCGCGAAAGGCCTGCGAGAGATGATCTTCGCCGAGATGCAGCAGCGACACGCCTGGCTCCGCGAGACCGAAGTCGAACGCCTGCGGATCGACGTCGTCACCAAGGGCGAGCAGCACCGGCAGGCCGAGGCCAACTGCCACGCCGAGTTCGAGCATCGTCCAGGGCGTTGTCAGACCGATGTCGGAGATGTCGCGGGTCTCCGGGGTCGCACTGCGCCACGTTGCCGTCGCAACTCTGAGATCGGCCACGGCGCACACGATGACGCCTGAACAACCTCTCATCACCCGCCTCACCTCGGCAACGGCTCCGGTCGATGCGTACGAGCCGCGATCGATCTCGACCACATCCAAGCCCTGTTGTTGAACGCGATCGGCGAGCGCCCAGAGGGAGCGGCGCACATCGATGTCGGCCGAACCGGGCCGGCTGAGAAAGACAGCTGGTGCCGACGGTGCGGGGGGCTCCCCCGGTGCCGGGTCGTCATAGACGCCGCCCTCGCTCAGGCGCTCCGCAATGTGTGCCGGCACGTTGCGAGCGTGAGCAAAGTTCGCCCCGCCGAGTCGGAGCCGCTCACCTGCGAACACGGCCCCGCTGACGTCCGCTTCGTAGAAGTTCGCACCTGTCAGGTCGGCGTCGCGGAACACCGTGTTGACGAGGCGCGCTTGATAGAACACCGCCTGTCGGGCGATGGCGCCCTTGAGTGAGGCTCCGGTGAGATCGGCTCGATAGAAGTCCGCTCCGGACAGATCGACGTCATGGTCCGCTCGTGCGCCCAGATACGCCTGCTGGAGGTTCGTCTTCTGGAGGTCCGCGCCGCGCAGGTCGGGAGCGTACGCGAGACCATCGGCGAGCAATTTCTGCTGGCCGCCCGTCTCGGCACCGCGCAACACCGCAGCGATCACGTTCAACGCTTCTCCCGCGTACGGGGTCCCCTTGCCGCCCTGTTCGGTCTTCGAATCGAAGAAGCGCCGCAGCATGATCGCCCCGGTGCGTTGGTGCACCGCATCGTCAGAGCTCAGCAGGTCGATGGCCTGGCCGAATGCCGTTCGAACTGCCGCCATTCGCTCCCGGAGTGCGAAGTACCGGTACACGGCGAAGACTCCAGCGGCGATTGCTGCGACGGCCGTCAGCAATCCAGCTACGGCAGTGAGCCAATCCATGACGCCTCCGTGTTCCTCTGCGTGCGAGAACCGAGACGCTAACTCATGTCAACTCTTCGATCTCGAGAGAGTCCCGATGTGTGGCGCCTGCTGACGTGGGCCATGTCGGAAAAAGCAGGAAACCCCTGCAGAGCAGGGGTTTCTGGAGCGGACGACCGGGATCGAACCGGCGACCTCAACCTTGGCAAGGTTGCGCTCTACCAACTGAGCCACGTCCGCGAGGAAGCCACAATGTAGCAGTCACCTCGCCAGACCGGACATCGAGTCCGGTGACCGTGTCGGGTCAGCGCTGATCCGGCGGCCGCAGGTCGACGCGCAGCGTCAAGATGCCGTCGTCGATGCTCGCCTGGGCGTCACCGAGCATTGCGAAGTCCTGGAAGTCGAGCTTCGACTGTTCGATGAAGTGGCGCCGCCCCTCCCCCTCGACGGGCGGCATCGGGCGCTTCTTCACCGCCGCCGCTCGCTCCTTGAACCGTTGGACCATCTCGTCGGGATCGAAGGTTGCCACGTCGACGACCCTACCGGTCGACGCCGTCCGCCGAACCCTCGACGATCTCGATCTCATCGGGGCGCTCGTCCAACTCCACGACCGGCTCCTCCGACTCCACCGACCGGCTCGACTCCGACTCCACCACCGACTCGTCCGACTCCACCACCGACTCGTCCGACTCCACCACCGACTCGTCCGACTCCACGACCGGCTCGTCCGACTCCACGACCGGTGCCTCCGAGCTCGACTGACGGTGCCTCCGGCTCGACTGGCGGTGGCGCGATGTCGCGCTTCGAGCGTTCGACAGACAGCTTCGAGGGTTCGAGGTCGCTCATCGACGTCACCGGGCGCTCGGCCAACTCGAACTCTGCATCGAGGTTCGGTGGTGATGACTCCAGTCGCAGCGGTTCGGCTCCCTCGGGACGTACCTCGTCGAGCACGCGGCGCTGCGTCGCAGGGTCGCTCTGGCGACGCCAGTCCTTGTCGCCCATGCGTTCGAGCGGCGCCAGGACAGGCGGGTCGTACCTGGTCTGACGAAACAGCCAGACTCCCAACAGGATGAACGAGAACCCGATCACAACGAGGCCGGCCACCATTGCGTAGACCAGACCGCGTCGAACCCGGGTCACCGGCACCCAGCAGCGCTGGTGCGACGACGACCGAGCTGCGCGCAGCGTTCGACAACGGAGTGGAGAGTTCTCGCACGGAACCGAGATTGTGCCAGTTTCGAGGACTGTTGCGTCGGATCACCCGCGTCACCGCTGATGCTGCGGACACCACACGGCGGTTCGGCCGCCGATGGTGTCTCGCCGCAACGGGCAGCCGTCACGATCACATGGTGGACATTGCGCGCGCACCGCCGGCGACAGCGTTCCCCGATGGCTTCCACCTCGCCGCAACATGATCGGCAGGCGGCGTCGAATCGCGTGCGCCAGTCGACCGATCTCAGCGGCATCGAGACCATCAGCGCGCCGGTGCGGATCGATCCCCGCCCACCAGAGCACCTCGTCGGCGCACATGTTGCCGAGCCCTGCAACGACCGTCTGATCGAGCAACACGGTCTTGATCGCCGGTCGGCGACCGGCGACAGCGAGGCCCAACCGAGCGGCGGTGACCGACGTGAAGTCGACACCGAGCGCCGAGATGTCGGGATCGAGGCTGACACGACCGAGTCGACGCGGATCGTTGAATCGGATGGCAGGAACATCGCCGCCGGTGAACACCCGGAGCCGATCCCATTCGGGCTCGTCGCGGTCCGAGGCGTACTGCAGTCGGTCAATCGGGGCGACACCGTCGATGACCACCCGTCCTGTCATCCCGAAGTGCAGGCCGATCGTCGGGCCGTCGGTGTCGACCAGCACGATCTTGCCGGCACGCCTGATCCCGTCGATCGTGACGCCGACGATCGCATCGACGAACCCCGGGGCGGCGACACGCTCGTCGACCCACGCGTCTCTGATGGTGCGACCGACGGTGACCTCCATCGCCGACCGCCAGATCTCGGCTTCGAGCCCCTCGGGCACCTGCAGTGGCTCCTCGGTCCGCTCAGATGTCGGACTTGGCAACCGCCGCGATGAAGCGTTCGATCGGTTCGTCCAGTTGATCGCTGTTGATCAGGAACGCGTCATGGCCGTGCGGCGAGTCGATCTCGACGTACTCGCTCGGCACGCCGTTGGCGACCAGCGTCCTGTGGATCTGTTGCTGCTGATACGCCGGATAGAGCATGTCGCTCCAGATCCCCACCGCCATGGTCGGCGCCGTCACCCGCAGCATCGCCCGATCCAGCGATCCGCGGCCACGAGCAATGTCGTGGAGGTCCATCGCCTTGCCGATGGCCAGGTAACTGTTCGTGTCGAACCGACGCGCCAGTTTCTGGCCGTGGTACTCGAGGTAGCGCTCGACCTCGAACCGCTGCCACATGCCCAGCGTGTCGCCGACGGCAGCCTTGTCGGCGAGTTCACGGCCGAACCGGTCGGTGAAGACGTTGTCGCTGCGGAACGTCACCTGCGCGACCATGCGGGCGATCTCGAGTCCCTCGGTCGGGCCGTCGCCGGGCTCGGCGTCGTAGTAGTCCCCGTTGCGCCACTTGGGGTCGAGGCGGATCGCGCGTCGGCCGATGGCTCCCCACGCGATCTGCTGAGCCGTGGCCTGCATGCAGGTGGCGATCGCAACGAGCGACCTGACCCGACGCGGGTACATCACAGCCCATTCGAGTGCCTGCATGCCGCCCATGGATCCGCCGATCACCGCCAGCCAGCGTCGGACACCGAGATACTCCATCAGTCGGGCCTGCGCTCGGACCATGTCGCGGATCGTGACGACCGGGAATCTCGATCCGTACGGGCGTCCGTCGATGGGGTGGGGCGATGCCGGCCCGGTCGAGCCCTGACATCCACCCAACACGTTGGCGCACACGACGAAGTACCGATCGGTGTCGATCGGTTTGCCCGGGCCGACCGTCTCGTCCCACCATCCGGCGGCGAGATGACCCCGCCCGGCCGGTCCGGCGGCGTGGCTGTCGCCCGTCCAGGCATGACACAGCAGGATGGCGTTGGCGCCGTCCGCGTCGAGTGTGCCCCAGGTCTCGTAGGCGACGGTCACGTCCGACAACGCCACGCCGCAGTCGAGTGCGAACCGTCGATCGGTCGCAAACGTGAAGAACTGGCGATGTCCCGGCTCGTCGCCCGGTCTCCAGGCACCGGTCACAGGGAGAGGTCGGGCGGTACTCATGAAGTCATGACACGGTACCGATGACCGGCTGGGCGAACGTCATGCGTTGTTCGAATCCGGCCTCGTACGGCATGAACCCGTTGCGGTCGGGATAGAGCAGCTGGACGATCTCGAACGGCGCGCCTCGGTACCAGGCCGCCGCCGTCGAGAACCACGGCCCCCACCGCTGCAGGTCGATCGGCGCGAACATGCAGCGCAGGTCGTTGTCGAGCAGCCCGACGAGTTCGACACCGAGCGGAATCTCGGTGCCACCACGGCACGCATCGGCAACGAGCGTGATCAACCCGTTGGCGGCGACCGGCGTCAGACCGAACACGGCGATGTCGGGAAAGCCGACCGCCGACGGCATGCCGATCGAATACGCGTAGCCGGGGGTGGGCGGCTCGGCGTCGACATCGGCGGCCACCGGTTCCAGCGCCCACCCGGTCGTCTCGATCATCCACTCGATCTTCTCGGCATGCGGGATGTGGAAGTCCGGCAGTTCCATCCCGCCAGTGTTACATCTGGGGTCTGACCCCGGGCGTAACGTCAGATCAGGGAGAGCGAGTCGAGGTCGAGGGCGTGCTGGAGGTGGCGGGACGCCATCGCGCCGAACATGTCGAGACTGCGATCGTTCATGGTGACCATCTGCGAGGTCATCGCAGTGATGAAGAGGCCGTGGAACGCCTCACGCCGGTACTGCTCCCACACCCAGTCGCGGTCGACGTCGATGGCATACGCGCCGAGCGCATCGGCATAGGCGGCGACGAGGTCGCGCTCGTGGGCGCGGCGATCGTCGATGAGCAGGCCCGCCCCGCAGAAGTACGACAGGTCGGTGATCGGCATGCCGTGGGCCGGCGATCCCCAGTCGACGACCGTGATCGGTGGACCGCCGGCGTCGGTACCGAACAGCATGTTGTCGAGGCGATAGTCCGTGTGAACGAGCGAGAACGGACGGTCGCGACCACCGATGAACGCACCGATGTGCTCGCCGAACCGCTCGGCGAGCGCGAGCATCTCGGCGGTGAGGTATCGCTCGTAGGTGCCGGCGAAGCCGGGGAACACCAGTGCCCACATCATGGCGTAGCCGTCCGCGCCCACTCCCGGCTCGTTGCCCGACAGCCAGTCGATGTCCGACAGCGTGGGGTCGTTCCATCGCGGTCCGTGCAACCGGGCCAGTTCGCGGACCGCCAAGTCGGCTCGATCGATCGAGCAGCCGGCGAGCTGGTCGCCCTGTTCGGCCGGCGACATGTCCTCGAGCAGAACGATGTAGTCGTTGGTCGCCGGGTCCCAGTCGGCGTGATGGCAGTGCGGCATCCGGATGTCGACCGTGGCAGCCAGTTCGCGGAAGAGTTTCACTTCCCGCTCGTAGCTGCGGACCGATGCCGCCAGCATTCGACTCCGCTCGTCCTCGGCGGGGACTTTGGCGACGATGGACGGCGGGATCGTCGGGTCGTCGGTGACGAGTGACAAGCGAATGGTCGTGCTGACGTGCCCGTCACCGATCGGGCGACGCTTCCACGGAGTGGATCTCGCCGCCGAGCACGGCGGACAACCAGTCGGCGGTGATGTCGTCAGGACTCATCGCGACGCACGGTAGTGCTGGGAGGCCGCTACCGTCGGGCCCGAGATGTCCGGGTCGAGCCGTGCCTTCCTGCTGAGTCCGAAGTGGATCGCCTTCCACGTCCTGGTGTTCTGCTCGATCGCCCTCATGATCTGGCTCGCGTTCTGGCAGCTCCGGCGCCTCGACGCCCGTCAAGCGTTCAACGCCACCGTGACCGAACGCATCGACCAGCCCCCGGTCCCGCTCGACGAACTCCTCGGCGTCGGCGCGCACCGACCCCGGTTCCGTGGAATGGCGTCAGGTCACCGTGACCGGCCGATACCTGTCCGACCAGATCGTCTGGTTCAACCGATCGCAGGACGGATTGGCCGGCGACAACATCCTCACCGCACTGGTCGACGGGGACTCCACCGTCGTCGTCAACCGCGGATTCGTGCTGCTCGGCGACGACGATCACCCGCCGCCGACCGGAGACATCGAGGTACTCGGTCGGATCCGCGTGCCTCCGGGCCGCCAGCTCGGAGAGTTGACCGACTCGTCGAGCGGTCCGGTGACCGAAGTTCGTCGAATCGACCTCCAACGACTCGACGAACAGCTGCCCGGCGAGTTGCTGCCGGTGTATCTCGACCTGATCGGCGCCATTCCGAACATCACCGCGAGTGATCCAGTACCCGTCCCACCACCGACGTTGAGCAGCGGTCCCCACCTGTCCTACGCCGTCCAGTGGTTCATCTTCGCCGCCGCTGTGCTGCTCGGATGGGTGCTGGCGGTGCGGCGATCGATCGCCGCACACCGCCGTCAGGACCTCGACGTCACGGACGAAGCAGACGAGCGAACGTCGTCGGATTCCCCGCCAGCAGTCGACGCCGCATCGACCACGACGACGCTCTGAACAGCTTCGCCATCACGGCGGCCACCTCCGACGGCGGCGTGTCGATGCGCATGTAGCCGCGCCACTGCTCGACCGGCAGAGCGAAGAAGGCGCCGAAGAAGTTGCGCACGTCGTCGTCGTCGAGTCGCAGCAGCAGTTCGAGGCCGTAATCGTGCAGCACCCGGCTGCGGCGGAATGCTGCCGGCCACACCACCTCGGCCACGACCGAGGAATCGACGGCAGGCGCAGACGACTGCAGTGCAGCAACGATCGCCGACGCAACTCGGGGCGCAGCTCGCAACGACGACGCCACACTGAATCCGGTCGCCGCATGGACGTAGCCGGCGGCGGCGCCGAAGGCGACCACGGGCTCGTCGATGCCGGGCCGACTCCCACCGAGCGGAATCCGCACGTACTCGGTTCGCACCGAGTCGGCCAGGACGTCGTCGGGGTGCCGCCCGAGCCGAGCGGCCAACCGGGCGAGCAGAGCGATCGGCTCGACGGACGGCCGCGCGGCGAGCACGGTCTCCTCGACCAACCACCCGTCGTGCACCGGCAACGTGTAGCAGAACGTCGTCACGCCGCTCGGCCCGATCGACGACGGGCGGCCCGCTCCGCTCGCGCCCCGGACGGCGCGGAAGTCCATCAGTGTCGGGCGTCCGAGGTCACCGGACGGTGGTTCGGCCAACACGACGCCGATCGCCGTCTGCCAGGCCGGCGGCGTGGTTCCCGCGAGGCGGGCGAACGACGAGGGCCAGCCGCTCGTGTCGACGACGAGGCGCGCCCGCAGTTCGGATCCGTCGGCCAGGACCACCCGATGACGATCGCCGTGCGGGGAGCGAACATCGAGCACCCGGCCCGAGATGTGCTCGACCCCGTCCCGCAGGCGCGAACGCAGCAACTCGTTGTCGAAGACGCCGTACGGTCGGGCGATCTCGGCCGGTTGCGCCGTGTACACGGCAATGGTCTCGAGTCGTTGTCCGAGTACAGCGTCGACGTCGTCGCCGATCCCCTCGACTCCCTGAACGTCATCGATCCACGTGCTGTACGTCGGGTTCCACGCATCGCCAGGACCGATGAGCACGACATCGACCCCGCGCGCTCGGCAGGCGCAGGCGAGCGCACTGCCGGCCGGGCCGTCGCCGATCACGACCACATCGACGTTGCGCGGGGGTTGCGTCATGCCTCAGCTGCGTTCGAGTTCCGCCATGCGGCGGAACTGTTCCACGACGTCCGGTGTCGAATGCTCCGGGTCGAGTGTCCGGTAGACCGTCTCCACGTTCACCGCGATGCGACCGAACTCGCCCCACTCGTGGAACCGTTCGTCGACGCCGAGCAGCCGACCGATGTCGCGGGCGGCCTCGAACGCATCAACGCCCGCCGCCTGACGCACGGTCGCCTCCGCGTCGACGAAGCCGAGGTAGTCGCGCACCGCCACGATCCCCGCCTTGTCGGTGAGCGGACCGTGGCCGGGCACGACCGTGTCGACGTCGAGGCCCAACATCAGATCGCATGCAGCCACCCAGTTCGACAACGGGCCCGCCCAGACGATCGGCGTCCCGCCGATGAACAAGATGTCGCCGGTGTAGACCGTGCGCGCGTCGGGCACGTGAACGATCGTGTCGCCCGCAGTGTGGGCAGGGCCGACCTCGATCAGCTCGACGAGTCGGCCGCCGACCTCGATGTCGAGCCGGCGGTCGAACGTCGTCGTCGGCACGACGAGCTCGATGCCGTCGAAGTGGAACTCACCGAAGAACGACCGGAAGAGTTCGCCGATGTCACCAGGGGCCTGGTTCAGCGCCGCCATCATGGCCGGCGGCACCTCGGCCATCTCGTGCGCGGTCGCAGTCGACGCCACGATCTCGACGTCGGGCCGTCGACGGACCACCTCGCCGTTGCCGTAGCAGTGGTCGCCGTTGGCGTGGGTGTTCACCACCGTGTCGATCGGTGCGCCGCCCATCACCGGAGTCATCGCGTCGAGCATCGCCGCAGTCAGGTCGAGGTCGAAGAGCGTGTCGACGAGCAGCGATTCTCCCTCGCCGACGATCAGACCGGCGTTGCTCCAGCCCCAGCCGCCATCGGGTTGGAGGTACGCGAAACAGCCGTCGCCCAGTTCGTGCAGACCCAGGGTGTAGTCGGTGGCTCCCATCGCCTCATCATGTCACGGGTGACTGCGTCGCCAGCGGGCGCTCAGTCGCTCGGCCAGCATCGTCGTGGGGAGGTGCGTGTTCGCGTCCGGGATCGTGGGGAACACCGATGCGTCGCAGACATGGACCGCCTCGTAGCCGAGCACGGCGCCGTCGGTGTCGACGACGGAGCCCATGGCGCAGCTGCCCGATGCATGTACGCAGTCGCCGAGCGCCGCCGGCAGCCACCGTTCGATCGCGGCGGCGTCACCGAGGGCGTCGACGGTGGTGCCCGAATCGTCGACGTACACCTGGTCGACCACCTCGGCGAACGGAGCCGTCGCCGAGCATCGCCACGGCCTCGACCACCGCCGCGCCGAGCGCCTTCATGTCACGACTGTCATCGAGCAAGGCGAAGTCGACGAGTGGTTTCCCGAGCGGATCCAGGCGGACCGTGCCGGACCGGCTGTGTGGAGTCATCAACGTCACGAGCAGCAAGCCGAGGTGGGGCGCGTCGGGGCCGAGGTGGTTCATCGGAAGGAGCTGGATGCCGTTGCGCTGGCGGAAGGTCCCGATGACGAGCCCCTCCGGATCGGCGGGAACACCATCGCGTAGCGCAAGCGTCAGCGGTGCCGACGGGTGATCCTGGAGGCCGCGCCCGATTCCCGGTGTGTCGAACCCGGATCGCAGCAACAGCGTCGGTGTCCCGATGGCACCGGCCGACGAGGATGACGCGCTCAGCCGGGATCTCCTCGCCGGACGTCAGCACGACGCCGACCGCTCGCCGACCGTCCAACGCCACACGCTCGACGGTGACATCGGCTCGAATCGACGAGATTCGAACGCTCGCGGGCCGGCCAGAGGTATGCCTCGGCCGACGTGACCCTGCGACCGCCACGCCGAGTGAGCGGAACGCGTCGTGCGTCGCTGTCAGCGGCGACGAGGGCCCGATCGATCGCGCCGAGTTCGCTCTCGAGCGCCAGTTCCTCGGGGAGGGCCATCGCCGACCATGCCGCGTCGACATCGTCCCACCCCCAGGATCGGTACAGGTTCGGATCGCCTCGCAGGGCGACCATCGCGTTCACGACCGACGAACCACCGAGACCGCGACCCCGGCGGTACGGGCGCGGCGTGCCCCCGGCGGTGCGAGTGGCCAGCACGGCGCCGTCGTTGCGGTCGCGCAGGCCGGCCACGGCGAAGAAGTTGTCGGCGTCGATCTCCGGCGGCACGGCACCCGTCACCAGATCGGGACCCGACTCGACCAGCACGACGTGCCGTTGCGGATCTTCCGAGAGACGGGCGGCGACCACGCATCCTGCGGTTCCGCCTCCCACCACGACCCACGCCCCAGTCACATGACGAGACTACGAGAGACCTGACGTTGGTGTTCAAGAGTGCGACCGCACCGGCCGATGACATGATCATCATGCAGGACACCACGGAACTCCAGGCGCCATCGGCCGGGATCCCCGGAGTCAACGGCTATCCGCCACCGCCACCGGTCCCGCCCGCATTCCTGCGGCCGCCGAATCAGATCAGTCAGGCCCCGGCACTGCCGCAGATCGCCCCTGTCGCACCGCGGCCGCCGGTCGCTCCCGACGCGAACCCGTTCGCGACGTCGATGAACCAGCAGTGGTCGCCGACCGCGAAGCCGGCACCTGTCAAGAAGCGCCGTTCGGGACGACGGAAGTTCGTGTGGCTGATCGTGCTCGCGTCGATCGGCGGCATCGCATACGTCGGCTTCACCCACGGATCCGATCTCATGGAGCAGGCCACCGGCGAGACCGCCGTCGAGGAGCCGGCGCTCGCGCTGGAGTTCCCCTCGCCGGCTGTGCCGGTCGCTCCGATCAGGACCGCGACGTTCCTGGTGGAGCGCCCCGATGCGCTCAAGGGGCCACAGACGTTCGAGGTGACGACGGACTTCGAGACCGGCGTTTCCCGGGTGATCGTCACCCGCACCGAGGCTCCCGACCTCGAGATCCTGACGCTCTGGGACACCGCCTTCATTCGACGCGTGGACGAGCCGACCTGGTACCGGCTCGATCGCGGACAGTTCCCGGTCGACTCCGAGTTCGGCATCACCCGCTGGATCCGTTCGCTCGACCAGGTCCTTCCGCCGACGATCAGAGAGTCGGCTGTCGTCGAACGGGCGACCGAGTCGTCGATCGGCACCGAGGCGACCACGCGACTGCTCGTGTCGGTCGATCCCACCGCAATCGCGCAGGCCACGGCGGTGCCTCCGACTCTCCCGCCGCCTGCCGACGGGACTCCTGCCCCGGCTCCTCCCGAGCCGACGGTCGTACTGTCGCCCGGCGTCGTTCTGCAACCGGGATTCGACACGGCCCAGACGCTCACCATGGAACTCTGGATCGACAGCGCCGGCATCGTTCGCAAGTCGATCATGCCCGCCGAACTCGGCGCCGAGACGATCACGATCACCTCGCTGTCGCCCGAGGGCTGGGTGCCGGTCTTCCCCACCGAGGACATGGTGCAGTCGCTGACGGCATCGTCGATGTTCCGGCTCGGGATCTGACGACTCATCCACCCTGCTCAGGGGCACCGGCGTAGACATTTCGTACAATCAGCCCGGGCTGCGCCGACGCGATCCGTAGGGTCGCACCAGTGGCCACCCGGCATCGACTGACCATTCGCACACTCGACCGGGACCCCCGAGCCATCGCGCTCGGTGCAGCTGCCCACGCGGTCGGGATTCGGGCACCCGAACCGATCGACGTCGCCGACATCGTCTTCATCGAGGGTGAACTCGACACCGGTGACCTCGATCGATTGCACGGCGTGCTCGTCGATCCCCTGCTGCAACATGGCAGCTGGGACCTCCCCGGCAGCGACGGCGTCGAGATCACCTTCCTCCCCGGCGTGACCGACACCGCCGCCGACGCGGTCAGGCACGCTGCCGCGCAACTCGGCGTCGCGGCCGACGCCGCCGCCACGGGTCGACGCGTCGAGTTCGGCGATTCCATCGAGCCCGACCTCGCCGACGAACTCGTCCGCCGACTGGTGGCCAACCCGGTGATCGAACGGTGGTGCCGTGGTGTGATCGAGCCACCGCACGTCGATGACACACCATCGAGTGCGGGCGCGGCGGTCATCGTGATTCGCGGGCTCGACGACGCGGGGCTCCGCGAACTCAACGACGACCGTTCGCTGTACCTCGACATCGAGGAGCTGCGGGCGATCCGCGACGAGTACGAACGGCTCGGGCGCGACATCACCGACGTCGAGATCGAAGTGCTGGCACAGACCTGGAGCGAACACTGCGCCCACAAGACGTTCCGTGCGATCATCGACGTCACCGATGACACCGACGGCGATCGCACGGTCGATCCGCTGCTCGTTCAACTCCGCAACTGCACGGACTCGATCGATGCGGGGTTCGTCCGATCCGCCTTCGTCGGCAACGCGGGCGTCATCGAGTTCACCGAGGGCACAACGATCGCCCTCAAGGCCGAGACGCACAACCATCCATCTGCGGTCGAGCCGTTCGGGGGAGCCAACACCGGCGTCGGTGGTGTGATCCGCGATGTGCTGGGCATTGCCCACCGACCGATCGCCGTCACCGACGTCTTGTGCTTCGGGCCCCCGGGACTCCCGCTCGCCGATCTTCCTGACGGCGCGCTCCACCCACGCCGTATCAGAGATGGCGTCATCGACGGTGTTGCCGACTACGGCAACAAGATCGGCCTTCCGACCGTGGCGGGCGCCATCCTCTACGACCCCGCCTACACCACCAACCCACTCGTCTTCGCCGGGTGCATCGGCACCGCGGTGGCACGGCCACTCCACACCGGACCGTTTCCCGGCGACCGCGTGGTCGTGCTCGGGGGCGCCACCGGACGCGACGGCATCCGTGGCGCCACCTTCTCGTCGGCGACGATGGACGCCACGACCGGCGAGGTGGCGGGCGCCAGCGTGCAGATCGGCGATCCGATCGTCGAGAAGCTCCTCATCGACGCCCTGATCGGAGCGGAGGACCTCTACTCGGCGATCACCGACTGCGGGGCCGGAGGGCTCTCGTCGGCCATCGGAGAGATGGCCGAGGGTGTGGGCGCCGATGTCGAACTCGACTTGGTGCCGCGCAAGTATCCCGGTCTCGAGCCCTGGGAGGTCTGGCTCTCCGAGGCGCAGGAGCGCATGGTGGTTGCCGTTGCGCCCCAGCACCTCGATGCTCTCAGACAGCGGTGCGAGCGCGTGGGCGTCGAGGTCGCCGACATCGGATCGTTCACGGGTGACGGCCGACTCGTCGTCCGCAACGGCACCACCACGGTCGCCGACATCGACACCGCATTCCTTCACGACGGTCGGCCGCAACGACGCATGCAGGCAGAGTTGCCGGCACCGAACCGTGCCGAGCGCACGACGCGTACCGTCACCGATCCCGCCGCCACGCTGCTCCGACTGTTGGCGCACCCGAACATCGCCTCCAAGGCCGGCACCATCCACCGGTACGACCACGAGATCCTCGGGTCCACGGTGGTGCGCCCGCTGGTCGGCGCCGCCGGTGACGGCCCTGCCGACGGCGTGGTCCTCGCCGAACCGACTGCCACCGAGGGCATCGCGATCGGGATCGGCGTCAACCCGTGGTACGGGCTGCACGATCCCGAAGCCATGGCCTACGCCGTGGTCGACGAAGCGATTCGCAATGTCGTCGCGGTCGGCGCCGACCCGGAACGGGTGGCGCTGCTCGACAACTTCTCGTGGGGCGACCCCCGGCGTCCGTCGACGCTCGGCGAACTCGTCATGGCCGTCGAAGGGTGCTGCGGCGCTGCTCGCATGTACAACGCCCCGTTCGTGTCGGGCAAGGACTCGCTGAACAACGAGTACGTGGGTTCCGACGGCCAACGTCATGCCGTGCCACCGACGCTCGTGATCACGGCGGTAGCCCACGTGCCCGACGCCGACCACTGCATCACGCCCGACCTCGCCGACCCCGGCAACGTCCTGCTCCTCATCGGCGAGACCGACACCGAGTTCGCCGGGTCGCATCTCGACATGCTGTGCGAGCGCTCCGGGCCATCCCGGCCTGGCGCCCTCACCGGTCCCTGATGCGCCGTCCGACTACCGCCACCTGCACGCAGCCATGCGCGCCGGTCTGGTCGAATCGTGCCACGACGTCAGCGAGGGAGGCCTCGCGGTGGCGCTTGCCGAAATGTGCATCGCCGGCCGACTCGGCGCCACCATCGACACCTTGCCCCACGACGACCTGGCCACCGCGTTGTTCGCCGAGTCGTGTGGCCGACTCGTCGTCGAGGTCCAGCCCCAACGCGTGGCAGCGTTCCTCGAGGCGATGGACAACCGGGCCATCCGCATCGGCACCGTCAACGACACGTCGACACTCCAGATCGCCGGGGTGGAATCACTGCCGCTGAACTCGCTCGTCGACGCATTCCGAGGCGGGGTCGACGCATGAATCGAGTCCCTGCCCTCGTCATCGCCGGACCCGGCACCAACCGCGACCGCGACGTGGAGCTGGCACTCGAACTGGCGGGGGCCTCGGTGCAGATCGTGCTCGCCGATGAGCTGATCCGCCGACCTCACCTCCTCGACGACGCCCGGCTCGCCGTGGTCGCGGGCGGTTTCAGCTACGCCGACTCACTCGGTGCCGGACGGATGCTGGCCCTCGACCTCATGGTCGGGCTCGGCGACGGGCTTCGCACGTTCGTCGACGCCGGGCGGCCGCTGATCGGGATCTGCAACGGCTTCCAGGTACTCACCCGAACCGGGCTGCTTCCCGGTGCACTCGGACACAACGCCCAGGGCCGCTTCGACTGTCGCTGGGTCGAGCTCGACCCGGTCCCCACCAGCGTGTCGGTGTGGACACACGGCATCGACGATCCGATCCACTGCCCGATCGCCCACGGTGAGGGCCGCTACGTCCACCCCGATCCCGATGGGCTCGCAGCGGCGGGTCAAGTGGCGCTGCGCTATCGCAGCACCAACCCCAACGGATCGGTGGCCGACATCGCCGGGGTCAGCGATGCCTCCGGAGTGGTGCTGGGGTTGATGCCGCACCCCGAGAATCACGTCGTGTCACGCCAACATCCCCAGCATCACCGCGGCGGTGGCGGCCCGCAACACCTCGGACTGCGTCTGTTCGGCAATGGCGTCCGCCACGCCGAGGGGCTGTGATGGACCACGACCTGTCGGCGCTGCCGGATCCCCTCGTCGACGTCGATCTCGACGTCGGCCTCCCGCTCCTCGATCGACGCGACGGCAAGGTCCGCGTCTCGTACGCACTCCCCGGCCGCCGGCGGCTCTTCGTCACCACCGATCGGCTCTCGGCATTCGATCGCGTCATCGCGGGGGTCCCCTACAAGGGACAGGTGCTGAACCAGCTCTCGTGGTGGTGGTTCGAGCACACACGCGACATCGTCGCCAATCACGCACTGTCGACGCCCGACCCGAACGTGTTGCTCGCGCGCGAGGCAACACCTCTCTCGGTCGAGGTGATCGTGCGCGGTTACATCACGGGCGTCACCGACACCGCCCTCTGGACGCGCTACGCGGCCGGCGAGCGCGTGATCTACGGGTACGAGTTCCCCGACGGGCTGGGCAAGAACACGCCACTTCCCGCGCCGATCATCACCCCGACCACGAAGGGCGAGGCCGGCACGCACGACGAACCGTTGTCGTCGACCGATGTGGTCGAACAGGGATTCGTCGAGGCCGAGCTGTGGGCCGCCGTCGAGACCGCCGCGCTCGCGTTGTTCGAGCGCGGCGCCCGACGTGGGCTCGAGGCCGGCCTCATCCTCGCCGACACCAAATTCGAGTTCGGCGTCACTGCCGACGGCGAACTGTTGCTGATCGACGAGGCACTCACTCCGGATTCGTCGCGCTGGTGGATCGCCGACACCTACGGCGAACGCCTGGCGGCGGGCGCCGAGCCCGAGAGCCTCGACAAGGAAGTCGTCCGCCGAGCACTCGCCGACGCCGGCTACACCGGCGACGGCCCCATACCGAAGCTGGCTGCCGAGGTGTGGGCTGCCACATCGGCGCGCTACATCGACGCCTACGAGCGCCTCACGGGATCCACGTTCATCCCGGGCGTCTACCCTGCGGGACCACGGATCAACACCGCTGTCGCGCGACTGGAGATCACCTGACATGACCAAACACCATCGACCCATCAGCGTGACGGCGTTGCCGCACGACGACTCCCCCAAGGACGAATGCGGAGTCCTCGGCATCTCGACGCCACACGGCGACGGTGTGGCACAGCTGGCATTCTTCGGCCTGTTCGCCCTCCAGCATCGTGGCCAGGAGGCGGCCGGCATCGCGGTCAGCGACGGCAAGCGGGCCCGGGTCCACAAAGAGGCGGGCCTCGTTGCCAATGTGTTCACACCCGAGGCGCTCGCACCGCTCACCGGCTACCACGCCATCGGCCACAACCGGTACTCGACCACCGGGTCGAATGCCGAGCGGAACATCCAACCGTTCCTGGTCGAGACGATGCATGGTCCGTTGGCCCTCGCCCACAACGGCAACGTCGTCAACGCGCCGGCACTGCGCGACGAGCTGCTGAAGCGGGGATTCGGGCTCACGGCGACCAGCGATTCAGAGGTGATGACGCTGATGCTCGCCGCCGCCGGCGGCCAGACGTGGGAGGAGCGCCTCGAGCGCACCCTGCCGGCGTGGAAGGGCGCGTTCTCGCTCGTGCTGTTGGCATCCGACCACGTGATCGCCGTGCGCGACCCCTGGGGATTCCGGCCGCTGTCGATCGGCCGCCTCCCGCATGGCGGCCATGCCGTCGCCAGCGAGACCTGCGCCCTGTCGACGCTCGGTTGTGTCGACATCGAGGAAGTGCAGCCCGGCGAGATGGTCACCTTGACCGGCGCCGAAGTGCACCGGTCGCAGGTGCTCGCTCCGCAGCCCCGGACCGCGCGCTGCACCTTCGAGTTCGTCTACTTCTCACGCCCCGACTCGGTGTGGGCCGGCCGCAACGTCCACCACGTCCGCCAGCGGCTCGGACTGCAGCTCGCCCAGGAAGCTCCCGCCGATGCCGACGTCGTGATTCCCGTGCCCGATTCGTCGATCCCGGCGGCGATCGGATACTCGAACGAGAGCGGCATCCCCTTCAACGACGGCCTGATCAAGAACCGGTACATCGGCCGGACGTTCATCGAGCCCACTCAGGACATCCGCGACCGTGGCGTTGCCCTCAAGTTCAATGCACTCCGCGAGAACCTCGAAGGCAAGCGGGTGGTCATGATCGACGACTCGCTCGTGCGCGGCACCACGGCGGGACCCCTCGTCAAGTTGGTGCGTGATGCCGGAGCGACCGAGGTCCACGTGCGCATCACGTGTCCGCCGATCACGCATGCATGCCACTTCGGCGTCGACATGGGCCACGACGGCGACCTCATCGCCGCTCGGCTCCGCGTGGACGAGATGCGTGAGCACATCGGCGCCGACAGTCTCGCATTCTTGTCGCTCGACGGGATGATGCTGGCGGTGGCCGACACGACGGCCAACGACGACGACGGCTACTGCAACGCCTGTTTCACCGGCAAGTATCCGATGAACGTCGGTGATGCGCAGCCCAAGCTCTCGTTCGAGGGCGTCCTCGCATGAACGGTGTGTCGGCCTGATGCGGGTACTGGTCATCGGATCGGGTGGCCGCGAGCAGGCGATCGCATGGGCCTGTCGGCACCACGGCCACGACGTGCGAATCGAACCGGCGCTGGGCGATGCGTCGGCCGACGACACCGATCTCGTGATCCCGGGGCCCGAAGCGGTACTCGTCGCCGGTGTCGCCGACGAGTGCGCACGTCGCGCCATCCCGTGCTTCGGCCCCACCGCTGACGGCGCCCGACTCGAGTCGTCGAAATCGTTCGCCCGCGAACTGGCGACGTCACTCGGCATCCCCGGCCCGGCGTTCGGCCGCTTCGACGATGCCGACGAAGCGATCGCATGGTGGAGAGATCTGGCACGCCCCGTCGTCGTCAAGCTCGACGGTCTCGCAGCCGGCAAGGGCGTCACCGTGCCGGCGAACGACGCGGAGACCGTCGCCGCGATCGCAGCAGCGGCCGGCGTCGGCCCCTTCGTACTGGAGGAACGACTCCACGGCCCCGAGTGCTCACTGCTCGCGCTGTGCGACGGTACCCGTGCCGTGGCGTTGCCGCTGGCCCAGGACCACAAGCGCATCGGCGAGGGCGACACCGGGGCCAACACCGGAGGCATGGGAGCGTTCGCACCGGCCCCGATCCCCTATTCCGCCGACGCATTGTTGGCGACGTTCGTCCAGCCGGTCCTCGATCACCTCGCTGCGAACGACACGCCGTACGTCGGGGTGCTCTTCGCGGGGCTGATGTTGACCGCCGACGGTCCTCGGCTGATCGAGTACAACGTCCGCTTCGGTGATCCCGAGGCCCAGGCCGTGCTTCCGTTGCTCGAGACCGACCTCGCCGATCTGGCCCTGGCATGCACTCGGGGTTCGCTCGACGACATCCCGCTCGTCGTGCGCTCGCAATCGGCGCTCACCGTCGTCGCAGCAGCGCCCGGCTACCCCGCCGCCCCGGTGACCGGTGCGATCGTCTCGGACAACATGGAGAGCGGTGTCATCGGTCCCGACGGCACGACGACGCTGCGTTTCGACGCAGCCGTCGACGCCGAGGGTCGAGTGGCCGGCGGGCGCGTGCTGGCCGTCACCGGGATCGGCTTCGATCTCGCGGAGGCCCGGCGCGCCGCGTACGAACACATGGCGAACATCCACTTCGACGGGATGCAGGTGCGCCGCGACATCGGCTGGCGCTCGCTCGGCGCCGGACTCGCGTCGTATGCCGCAGCCGGTGTCGACATCGACGAGGGCAGCCGAGCGGTGTCGGAGATGAAGGCAGCCGTCGAGGCCACCCACGACAACGGCGTACTCAAGGGTGTCGGCAGCTTCGGTGGTGTGTTCTCCGCGAAGGCCATCCTCGCGCTGGACGATCCGGTGCTCGTGGCATCGACCGACGGCGTGGGCACGAAGGTCGAACTCGCCGCCCGGCTCGGCATGGTGCGGGGCGTGGGAATGGACATCGTCAATCACTGCATCGACGACGTGCTCGTCCAGTCGGCGCGTCCGCTGTTCTTCCTCGACTACATCGCGGCCAGCGTGCTCGATGCCGACATGGTCGCCGAGGTCGTGCGCGGGATGGCCGACGCCTGTCGAGCTGCCGGGTGCGCGTTGTTGGGCGGCGAGACCGCCGAGATGCCGGGCGTGTACCTGCCGGGTGCGTTCGACATCGCCGGCACACTCGTGGGCGTGGCCGAACGGTCCGAGCTGCTCCCCCGGGCCGATGTCGCCGACGGCGACGTGCTCATCGGTGTCACGTCGAGCGGACCGCACACCAACGGCTACTCGCTGCTGCGCAAGATCTTCGACTGGATCCCGATGGACGCCGTCCCCGACGGTTTCGATCGCCCGCTCGGCGAGACGCTCCTCGAGCCGCACCGTTCATACCTCGACGTGCTGCGCCCCGCGCTCGATTCGGGACTCGTGAAGGCGCTCGCCCACATCACCGGCGGCGGGCTCCCCGAGAACCTCCCGAGGGTGCTGCCCGATGATGTCGACGCCGTGATCGAGCTCGGTTCGTGGCCGGTGTCGCCGCTGTTCCGGCTGGCGCGGGAGTTGACGCCGCTGATGGCGACCGACGAGCTCTACCGCACGCTCAACATGGGCATCGGCATGGTCATCGTGTGCGGCCCCGACGAGGTGGACGCGCTCCGCTCGACCATCGCCGAGCCCACGTGGATCATCGGCAGCCTGCGCCCCGGCACCGGCACCGTCCACCTCACCTGATCTGACCTGACCTGACCCGAAATTGCAGCCAGGTGCGCGCTGAGCGCACGAGTCGCTGCACATTTCGGGGTTGTGGGGTCGAAGGGGCGTACGCGTGGATTTTTCGTTCAGGCTCACCGGTGTCGCCGCAATCGATCGCTAGGTTCGACACATGGGAGCCACCGACCCCGACCGCCCGACTCGGGCCAAGCGATTGGTCGTGCTCGTGTCGGGAAGCGGGTCGAACCTGCAAGCCATCATCGATGCCTGCGCCGACGATCGCCTGCCGGCCGAGGTCGTGGCCGTCGTCTCGAACAAGGCCGACGTGTTCGCACTCCAGCGCGCCGATGCCGCCGGCGTTCCTGCGGTGCACGTCGGCGTGCACCCCGGCGAGGAACGGGCCGACTACGACGCCCGTCTCGCCGACGTCGTCGCCGGATTCGACCCCGATCTCGTCGTGCTCGCCGGATGGATGCGCCTGCTCACCATCAGCTTTCTCGGCTGGTTCCCCAACCGGGTGGTCAACCTCCACCCGGCCCTCCCCGGCGACCTGCCCGGCACGCGCGCCATCGAACGGGCGTGGGACGACGCCATCGCCGGCACACGCACGCAGACCGGCGTGATGGTCCACTTCGTGCCGGACGAGGGCGTCGACGACGGACCGGTGCTCGCAACCGCCACGATCGACATCGACACCGCCGCGGGATTCGACGCCTTCGCGGCACTCGTTCACGCCACCGAACACCAACTCCTCGTCGACACACTCGCTTCGCTCTGCACCGCCACACCCGACCGCACGGAGGTCTCCGCATGACCGATCAACGCCGCACCAGCCCGAACGACGACTTCTTCGACCGCTTCGAGGCGCTCACGTTCAACGACGTCGTCGTGATTCCGGGCTACTCCGAGACGCTGCCCGACGAGGTCGACACCTCGGCGACGTTCGCCGCCGACATCGAGCTCGCCGTGCCCCTGGTGTCGGCTGCGATGGACAAGGTGACCGAAGGCCGCATGGCGGTCGCCATGGCCCGCCACGGGGGCATCGGCGTGATCCACCGCAACATGTCGATCGCCGACCAGGCCTCGGAGGTCCAGAAGGTGAAGCGGTCGCAGTCGGGCATGATCACCGACCCGGTGACCCTCGACCCGACCGCCCTGCTGCACGAGGCCGAGGCCCTGATGCACCGCTTCAAGTTCTCCGGCGTTCCGATCACCGACCCCGACGGACGGCTCGTCGGCATCCTCACCAACCGCGACATCCGCTTCTGTGAGGGGTCCGACTTCGAACGGCCCGTCACCGACTTCATGACCGCCGACGGGCTCGTCACCGCCGAGGTCGGCACCTCGCTCGACCAGGCCAAGGCGATCCTGCAGCAGCACCGCATCGAGAAGCTTCCCCTCGTCGACGCCAACGGTCACCTCGCCGGATTGATCACCGTCAAGGACATCCAGAAGCGACTCGACTTCCCGAACGCCTCGCGTGACGCGGGCGGACGGCTGCGATGCGCCGCTGCCGTCGGCGTGGGCGCCGATCTGGAGGAGCGGGTCGAGGCGCTCGTCGCGATGGGTGTCGACGCGGTGTCGATCGACACTGCACACGGCCACTCGGCCAATGTCGTCAAGGCGATCCAACGCATCAAAGGGTCGTGGCCCAACCTGCCGGTCACGGCCGGCAACGTGGTCACCGAGGAAGGCGTCGAGACGCTCGCCGAGGCCGGGGCCGACGCTGTCAAGGTCGGTGTCGGGGCCGGTTCGATCTGCACCACCCGCGTGGTGTCCGGGGCGGGCATGCCGCAGCTGTCGGCGATCTGGTTCACGGCCCAACGCGGCCGCCAACTCGGGATTCCGGTGATCGCCGACGGAGGCATCACCTTCTCGGGCGACATCGTCAAGGCGGTCGTCGCCGGCGCGTCCACCGTGATGCTCGGGTCGTTGCTCGCCGGCACCGAGGAGAGCCCCGGCGAGATGGAACTGTTCGAGGGACGCCGGTACAAGAGCTACCGCGGCATGGGCTCGATGGGCGCCATGACGGGCGACAGTCAGGACCGATACGCCACGGGCCAGTCGTCAGGCGGCAAGACCGCCGTCGGCGCCGGGAGCAACAAACTCGTGCCCGAAGGCATCGAGGGTCGCGTCCCCTACGCCGGCCCGCTCGGTGACGTCGCCTACCAGCTCGTCGGCGGGCTCCGCTCGGGCATGGGCTACGCCGGCGCGGCGACGCTCGACGGGCTCCGCGGCGCCCGCCTCATGCGCGTCACCACGGCCGGCCGTGAGGAGTCCCACCCCCACGACGTGACCATCACCAAGGAAGCCCCCAACTACCAACGCTCCTGACCCCACACCCAGCCCCCAGCCAGTCCAGCCAGTCCGAAATTCGGAGCGATCTTCCCGCTGCAGCGGGAACGATTCTTCCGAATTTCGGATGATCGGTGACGGGTCAGGCGAGCTTTTCGACGAACGCTTCGAGTTGGCGCAGGTTGCGGCACTCGTAGACGCCGTCGGTGTGGGTGCCGTACTCGCCGACGATCGAGTCGCCGGTGTTCCAGTAGCTGCGCGGCTCGGGGTTCAGCCAGTAGACGTGGCGAGCCTTCTGGGCGATCTCCTTGACCACCCACGCCTGGCTGGCGTGGTAGTTGTTGCGGGCGTCGCCCAGCAGCAGCACCGTCGACTTCGGGCCGATGTCCTTGCCGTAGCGCTCCCAGAACACCTCGAAGGCGTGGCCGTAGTCCGAGTGGCCGTCGACCCAGACCACGTCGGCTTCGGTGTTGACGCGATGGATCGCCTCGGTGATGTCCTCGGTGGCACGGAAGTAGTCGGTGACCTCGTCGATGCCGTCGATGAACACGAACGATCGGACCTTCGAGAACTGGTTCTGGATCGCGTACACGAGCATCAAGGTGAAGCGGGCGAACGCCGCCACCGACCCGGAGATGTCGGCGATGACGACCAACTCGGGCTTGGCCGGCCGCGGATACTTGAACTTCGGCTCGGCCGGCACGCCGCCGTAGCTGAGCGAGTGGCGCACCGTGTTGCGGAAGTCGAGCGGGCCCTTGCGGCCGTGACGGCGCTTGCGGGCCAGACGCGCCGCGAGCTTGCGGGTGAGCGGGTACAGCGACTTCTTCAGCGCCACCATCTCGTCACGCGACGCGTGCATGAACTCGACGTCTTCCGGCAGCGGCTTGCGCAGCGTCTTGGCCATCGCCTCGGCACCACGGTCGGCGACCAGGCGGCGTCGGATCTCGGCCTCGATCTCGCCCTTGAACTTCTCGATGCGGTCCTCGAACTCCTCGCGTTCCAGGCGCTCCTCGAGCGAGGTCAGTTCGCCGTCGGCCTCCTGACGCGCCTGCTCCATCATCTTTTCGAGCATGCCGTCGAGGTCGAGGTTGCGCAGCGTGCGATAGAGGTAGTACGTGCCACCGACGGGTCGGCCCGGCTCCATGCCGGCGAAGCGCTGCACGGATTGCTTGGCCATCGCCCGCATCACGCCCTGATCGCCGTTCATCAGCGCCGACATGAGCATCTGCGCGATCTCCTCGGGGGTCAGGCTGTCGAGCCCACCGGCACCCCCGGAGCCGTCCTGCTTCTGCTGCTCCTGCAGCTCGCGCCACAGCTCGTCGATGTCGGTGTCGTCGTCGCCACCCTCGACCAGCTTGTACTCTGGACCCCGAAGGCTGAAGTACACCTCGAACACCGTCTCGAAGCTGCGCCAGTGCGCATGGTTCTTGATCAGCGTGGCGCCGAGGGCGTACTTGAACGCGTCACGATCCTCGATCGGGATGTGCTGGACGGCCTCCATCGCATCGAGGTTCTCCGTGAGGCTGACAGGCAGCCCCGCATTGCGGAGTTCGACGACGAAGCCGTTGAGAAGATCGAGCATGAGGTGTGCGCCTACCGGGTGCCGACAGCGCCCTGGTCAGCTGCTCTCCACGGAGAGCTCCTTGGCCGCCTTGGCGATGTCGGTCTGATACTTGAGGAGCACGTTGAGCGTGTCCTTGGCGGTCTGCTCGTCGATGTTGTCGATGTTGAGCAGCAGCAGCGTGCGAGCCCAGTCGAGGGTTTCCGACACACTCGGCGCCTTCTTGAGGTCGAGCTGGCGGATCGAGCGCACGATACGGGCGACCTGATCGGCGAGATGCTCCGAGATGTCGGGCACCTTGGCGAGCACGATCGCCTTCTCGCGTTCGAGCTGCGGGTAGTCGACGTGCAGGTACAGGCACCGACGCTTGAGTGCCTCGGACAGCTCGCGAGTGTTGTTCGACGTGAGGAACACCAGCGGGATCTGCGTGGCCGTGATCGTGCCGAGTTCGGGGATCGACACCTGGTAGTCGGAGAGGATCTCCAACAGCAGCGCTTCGGTCTCGACCTCGACGCGGTCGACCTCGTCGATCAGGAGCACCACGGGATCGGTGGCGGTGATCGCCTCGAGCAGCGGTCGGGTGAGGAGGAACTCGTCGGAGAAGATGTCGTCCTTGATCTCCGTCCAGTCCTCGCCCTGCTCGCCCCGCTCGGTCTGGATGCGCAGGAGCTGCTTCTTGTAGTTCCACTCGTAGAGGGCTTTGGACTCGTCGAGGCCCTCGTAGCACTGCAGTCGGATGAGCCGGGCATCGGTGATCTCCGCGATCGACTTGGCCAGCTGGGTCTTGCCGGTTCCGGCCGGTCCTTCGACGAGAATCGGCTTCTGCAGCCGGTCGGCGAGGTAGGCCACGCCGGCGATGCCGTCGTCGGCGAGATAGTTCACGTCGCGCAGAGCGTCGCGCACCGACTGCACACTCTCGAAGCGATGGGTGGTGCTACCGGGCGCCCCGGCATCCGTCGTGGTCATGACATCGAACGCTACCCGGCGCCTTGACCCGCTGGTCAATTGGGATGTCGCTACGTGACCTCCCGAGCGATGAGCGAACGGACCGGATACGGGCTCGTCGCTCATCGCTACCACCGATACCTCCCGAGCGATGAGCGAACGGACCGGATACGGGCTCGTCGCTCATCGCGGGAAGGTTGGCGGAGCTGCGTAGGGTTCGGACACATGTCCGGGACGTCGTTCGATCAGATCGCCACGATCTACGACGAGACCCGCGGAGGCGAACGACGCGGCGACCACTTCGCCGACGCACTCGCGCCGTGGATCGTCGGACCGACCGTCGTCGAGTTGGGCATCGGCACCGGTGTGATCGCCCAGGGATCTGCAGCGTCACGGCATCGACGTCGTCGGATTCGACCTCAGCGACACGATGATGCGGCTGGCCCTCGGGCGAATCGGCTCGCGTGTTGCAGTCGCCGACGTCGACCGTCTCCCGCTCGTCGACGAGTGTGCCGACACCGCCTACTTCGTCTGGGTGCTCCAACTCGTCGATGATCCGATCGTCACGCTGAGCGAGGCGGCACGGATCGTGCGTCCCGGCGGTCGCGTGATCGCCATCCTCTCGAACGCCGAATTCGACCCGGCCGATGAGATCGCAACGATCATCGACGGCCTCGCCCCGCTGCGAACGCAACGGCTCGGGCAGCACCAGATCGTCGCGGCGGACCTCCCCGGCCTGTCACTCGCTCATCAGGGGTTCACCCCGTGGGACGGGTACCCGAGCACGGTGGCCGACGAGATCGACCACATCGAGAATCGGATCTACTCATCGCTGTTCGACGTCGACGACGCCACATGGGCCACGGTCGTCGAGCCCGTCCTCGCACAACTCCGCGCCCTCCCCGACCACGATCGACCCCGCGGCCGCCGCAACCGTCACCCCCTCCTCGTCTGGAACGTCGACTGACCCAACCCGAAATTCGGAGCCGTCCTTGCGCCTGGCGGGACGCTCGATCCGAATTTCGGCTGGGGCTGGTTGGCACGTACTGATCGCGAGGTCGCAGTAGCGTTCGCTCGAATGAGTGGGCTGCTACGGAGCAACGTCGTCGTTGCCAGCGGCACCGCGCTTTCGAGGATCACCGGTCTGCTCCGGTTGATCATCCTCGGATACGTCCTCGGCCAGACGGCGCTCTCCGACGCCTACCTGATCGCCAACGAAACGCCGAACATCGTCTACGAACTGCTGCTCGGCGGTCTGCTGTCGGCGACCCTCGTGCCACTGTTCTCCACGTTCGTCGAGACCGACGACGACGAGTCCACCAACGTCGTGCTCACCGTCTCGGTGATGCTGATGGCTGCGCTGACCGTGGTGGCGGTCATCGCCGCCCCGCTGATCTTCGGGCTCTATTCGGTCAACGTGTCCGACGACGTCGACGCCGACCTGTACCGCTCGGTGGGCACGACGCTGGCCCGGATCTTCCTGATCCAGATCCTCTTCTACGGTCTCGTCGGCCTCGCCAACGCATTCCTCAACAGCCGGCGCCGGTTCTTCGCCGCCGCCTGGGCGCCGATCCTGCCCAATGTCATCATCATCGCCTTCCTGCTGTCGCTCCCGAACCCGGGCTCGGCCAATTGGCAGTTGGAGGACGTGCTGTCCGACGACCGGCTCCGCTGGACGCTCGGGCTCGGCGCCACCGTCGGGATCGCCACGATGGCCGCCGTGCTCGTGCCGGCGATGTTCGCGACCGGTTACAAGTTCCGCCCGAACTTCGACCTACGACACCCCGCGGTCCGCAAACTGTTGTCGCTCTCGTTCTGGACGATCGGGTTCGTCGTGGCCAACCAGATCGCCCTGCTCGTGGTGCGCAACCTCGCCGAACCCGGCTCGAGCGACGCCAGTGCCTACATCAACGCGTTCACCTTCTTCGTGCTCCCCCACGGCCTCTTGGCAGTGTCGATCGCAACCACGTTCCAACCCGAGATGTCGCGGTCGGTGGCGCGCCGTGACCGCCCCGGATTCGTCGACCAGGCGTCGCTCGGCCTGCGGATGACCGCGCTGTTCACGATCCCGGCCGGCGTCGGGATCTTCGTGCTTCGCCAGCCGATCATCGGGGCGCTGCTGCAGCGTGGCGAGTTCAGCGCAGCGGATGCCGATGCCGCACAACGCGCCCTCGCCGGTCTCGCCCTGGGCCTCGGCGCCTTCTCGATCTACATGTTCGTGCTCCGTGGTTTCTACGCGCACAAGGACACCAAGACACCGTTCAAGATCAACGTGGTGGAGAACCTCATCAACATCGTGCTCGCCTTCGTCCTCGTGGATCGCTACGGCGTGCTTGGACTCGGGCTCGCGTTCGCGTTGGCGTACATGATCTCGTCGCTGTGGGCGATGCAGGTCCTGAGCTACAAGGTGCCCGGGTTCTCCGTGCGTTCGATCCTCGTCAGCATCGGCCCGATGCTGCTGGCGGCGCTGCTGATGGCCGAAGCGGTCTGGGTGGTGACGCACCTGGTGGGCGGCAACGCCGGTGCCGATGCGGTCGTTCGACTGGTCGTCGGTGCGGTCGTCGGTGTTGTCGTCTACCTCGGCGTGCTGTTCGCGCTCGGTGTTCGCGAGCTCGACGCCGTCCGCCGCCGCCTCCGCCGAACCTGACCCCGCACTCCCAATTCGGTTTGCGTTGCAGTTCCATTGGCCCGCGCCAACCGAAGTGCAACGCAAACCGAATGCGGTGCGGTGCGGTGGCGGTGGGGTGGGGTGGGGATGGGGTGGGGATGGGTATCAGGCGGGGAGGACGACGAGGTCGTCGCGGTGGACGACTTCGTGCTTCACGCCGGTGGGAAGGTCGGCGGTGTGATGTCCGAGGACGTGGCGCACGACATCGGCATCGACCGCGGCGAGTCCACGGGCGAACGCCCGGCCCGACGGGCCGGCGATGTCGACGGTGTCGCCCTCGACGAAGTCGCCGTCCGCAGCGACCACGCCGGCCGGCAGGAGGCTGTTGGGCCGGTCGGTCAACGCCCGCTCGGCTCCCGCGTCGACGCGGACCGTGCCCATCACTTCGGCGGCGAACGCGATCCACAACTTGCGCGCCGACAACGTGCGATCGTGCGCCTCGAACGTGGTGCCGACGAGTTCGGCCGACACCGCACCCGCCAACACATCGGGCCGCGACGCCCGAGCGATCACGCTGCGAAGACCCGACCACGATGCCATCCGCGCTGCGGTCAGCTTCGACGCCATGCCGCCACTCCCGCGGCCGCTCCCACCGGCATCGACGCTGACGGCGAGCAGCGCATCGCCCCGCCGAACCAGCGGGATCAGCGTCGCCGACGGATCGCGGCGCGGGTCGGCGGTGTACACGCCGTCCATGTCCGTGAGCAGGACGAGCACGTCGGCACCGACGCTGTTCGCCACCAGTGCCGCGAGCCGATCGTTGTCGCCGTACCGCAACTCGTCGTTGGCGATCGCGTCGTTCTCGTTGACGACGGGCACGCAGCCGAGCTCGAGCAACCGCTCGATCGTGCGGCGGGCGTGCAGGTACTGCGTGCGATCGACGAAATCGTGCGGGTCGAGGAGCACCTGCGCGCCGACCAATCCGTGGCGGGCGAACTGCTGGTTGTACGCCTCGACCAGGCGGCTCTGCCCGGCGGCCGAGATCGCCTGGAGCGTCGTCATGTCGGTCGGCCGGGCCGTCAGGCCGAGCGCCGCCACCCCAGCGGCGACCGCGCCCGATGACACCACGATCACCTCGTGGCCCTCGGCGCGCAGACCGGCGACCTCGTCGGCGAGCTTCGCCATGGCCACGACGTCGATCGCTCCCCCGGTGTCGGTGATCGATGCCGTGCCGATCTTCGCGACGACTCTCATGGATCTGGTGTGCCTACAGATCCGGTGAGTACTCGAAGCTGAAATCGCCGATCCAGATGACGTCGCCCTCGCGGGCGCCTGCCTTGGCGAGCATCTTGGGCACGCCGAGCCGCTCGAGCCGGTAGTCGATGTAGGACAGCGCCTCCGGCGTCGTCACGTCGTTCAAGCGCCACCACGCGCTCGACGTCGCGGCCGAGCAGGCGGAACTCACCGTCGGCGACTCGTTCGACCGCGGCGCCACTCACCTCGGGACGCAGGACGACCACGCCCTCGGCCCACTGAATCGCCTGTCGGATGTCGTGCACCTTCTGCGCGAGTTGGCCGACCACCTCGGGGACACCCTGGCCGGTCACCGACGACATGATCGGCCCGTCCCAACCGAGCGCGGCGAGTTCGTCGGGCTGCACGCTGTCGGCCTTGGTCCCCACCGTGACCCGTGGACGTTCGAGGAGCTCGGGCTGGTATGCACCGAGTTCGTGCAGGAGGATCCGTTCCTGCTCCTGCGGGCTGACGCCGTCCATCGAGGCGAGGTCGAGCAGCAGACACAGCACCCTGGCGCGCTCGACGTGGCGGAGGAACTGGTGACCGAGCCCCTTGCCGTCGCTGGCGCCCTCGATGAGTCCGGGGATGTCGGCCACGACGAAGTCGGTCTCGTCGTCGACACTCACCACACCGAGGTTCGGCTCCAGCGTCGTGAACGGGTAGTTGGCGATCTTGGGCTTGGCCGCCGAGATCACGCTGATGAACGTCGACTTGCCCGCATTCGGGAACCCGACGAGCGCAACGTCGGCGATCAGTCTGAGTTCCAGTTTGAGCCACCGCTCCTCGCCGTGCTCACCCTGTTCGGCGAAGCTCGGCGCGCGCCGCTTGTTGGACAGGAACTTGGCGTTGCCCCGGCCGCCCCGACCACCAGCAGCTGCGAGCCACCGGTCGCCGTGGTTGACCAGCTCGGCGAGCATGTCGCCGGTGTACATGTCGAACACGACCGTTCCCATCGGCACGGTGATCTCCATCGACTCACCGCGCCGACCGTGGAGATCCTTGCCCTTGCCGTGCACGCCGTCGCCCGCACGACGGTGCGGGTGATCGCGAAAGGCCAGCAGCGACGACACGTTGTGGTCGGCGACGAGCCAGATGTTGCCACCATTGCCACCGTCGCCACCGTTCGGCCCGCCCATCGACTCAGGACCTTCACGACGGAAGCTGACGCAGCCCGCGCCGCCGTCACCTCCACGAACGTTCAGTTGGCACTCGTCGACGAACTGCGACATTCCCGTGAGGCTAACGCCGTCAATCGGATGGCATCTCGTATCGTTTCGCCATGGCCGGTCTTCCGTTCCCCGACTCCGCCGCGGATCGCGCCGATCGGTGGGCTGCCACGATGACCGGCCACGGCGCTGCCGACATCGTCGTCGCGCACGCCGACTCGACGGCGACGGTCGGTGAGGCGATCGTGCGCACGCGCGAAGCACGCGAGGAAGCCGAGTCGAAACTGCTCGCCACCAACGCGACCCGCGCTGTCGGGCGCGGGTGATCGCGCCATCGAGGAATCCCCCGACCCGTATCGCACGTGCTTCGAGCGCGACCGCGACCGCATCCTGCACGACTCGTCGTTCCGGCGCCTCGCCGGCAAGACCCAGGTCTTCGTGTTCCCCGACGACCACCAGCGCACCCGCATGACCCACGCGCTCGAGGTGGCCCAGGTCGCCCGCTCGGTCGGCGACGCGCTCAGCCTGAACGTGCCGCTCATCGAGGCGATGGCCCTCGGCCACGACTGCGGCCACGGGCCCGGTGGCCACGCCAGCGAGGACGCCCTGTCGCCCTACCTCGACGGCGGGTTCGACCACGCCCCATGGGGCGCCGACGTCACGCTGGCACCGCTCAACCTGTGCGCGGAAACGCTCGATGGCATCCGCAACCACTCCTGGAGCCTGCCCGCGCCGCGGACTCCGGAGGGCGAGGTCGTGTCGTGGGCCGACCGGATCGCCTATGTCTGTCACGATTTCGAGGACGCGGTCGCCGCCGGCATCGTCACTGCCGACATGCTGCCGCCGATCGTCGCCGAGCAGTGCGGCCGCGACCGATCGCGCCAGCTCGGCACGTTCGTTCGAGCGCTGGTCGAGACGACGACGGCGACCGGCCGGATCGGCATGTCTCCCGACGTCGCCGAGGCCCTCACGGCATTCCGTCGGTTCAACTACGAACGCATCTACCTCCGCCCGGCGAGCCAGCAGCAGGCCGGCGCCGTCGTCTCACTCCTGCGCGCGCTCGTCGAGCACTATGCCGACCGCCCTCATGCCATTCCGCTCCAGACGGTGGCCGCCGCACTCGGCGAACGGGAGAGCGGCCATCTCGATGCCGGGAGCACCGACGCACTGCGGGCAGCAGTCGCCTACGTCGCCGGGATGACCGACCGGTTCGCATGCCAGGAAGGACTCTCACAGCTGTCGTGGGATCCGGCCAAGCTGCCCCAGGGAATCGGCGTCAATGCGTTCCGAGGTACATGGCCCTGATGCCCAGGCCCATGATGAACAGGCTGCCCAGGCCGTACAACAGGTACACCTTGTCCTTGACGAACGGGCTGCCCCGGTAGCTGTAGAGGATGCCGACGGCGACGATCGCGCTGAAGCCGTACAGCGCATGGAACTGGTCGAGTTCGACGTCGTAGCGATTGACGATCAGCACTCCGACGATGGCGATCACGAACGCCGAGAGCTGCGCGACACCGATCGCCCACCACATCGGACGCACGCGCAGTGACCGGCACGTACTGTGCGGCGAGCGCCCAGACACCCACGGCGGCGTTGCCGAGGATCAGGAACCAGGCGAGCGCGTGGTGCAGGTCGTACAGAGTCAACGGTCGGACGCGATCACACGACGGCTAGATGCCGCAGTCGTCGCCGCCGATGATCGCCGTCACCGTGGCGCCGTCGTCGACACCCGTCAGGAATCCGCGCAGACTGTCGTTGACGATGAAGAACGGCGGGGTGAAGTCGTCCTCCGGCAGGATCTGTGCTGCCGGATACGCCGCCTTGACGTCGACGACACGCGACCCGATCATCACGCCGCGACTCGTCGTCAGACCGGCCGGGGCCGCCCCGATCTCTGCCTGGTCACCGTAGGTGTATCCGAAGAAGTGCCGACGGCCCTGCACCACGGACGACACATCGCCGAACAGCAGCGTCAACACGCCCCACGACACGCGCCTGAGTTCGGTTCCCGAACAGATCCCGATCGTCAACGGATCGACCCAGCCGGTGTCGTTCGTCGGTTCGCCGATGTAGGAGTTGAGATAGGAGATCACGCCGTCGGGATCAGCGCCGAACCCGGCGGTCCCGATGCCCTCACCGCTGAGGACCAGTGCGAGCACTGCCGGATCGGCGACCGTGGTCGAGGGTTGGACGATCGTCGACGTCGTCGAGGTGGTGGCCGTGGTCGTCGACGTCGTCGAGGTGGTCGAGGTGGTCGACGTGGAGGGTGGCGGCGTGGTCGTCGGAAGCAGTGTGAACTCCGTCGTGGTCTCGCTCGACGTCTCGTCGGACCCACCACACGCGGTGACGAGCAGACCCAACACCGCCACCCCAGCTATCAGTCGCCGATTCATGCTGGACATCATGGTCCAGTGTTGCCGACGAGACGGGGATCTCCCGGTCAGGTGGGCTCGAAGATCCAACCGTGCCTGACGGGCGGCGTGGCGTCGTGCTCGATGAACCATTCGGTGCCGAACGCCAGAGCGAACACCTCGTCGGACATCTCGAGGAAGAACGACGTGTCGGAGATCTGGCTGCGATGGCAGCGCATGCCTTCGCGCTTGGCCGCGACGTGATCGGTCACGTCGACCGCCAACGTGAGTTCGGCCTCCGGCATTCCCATCGGATTGCCGTCGTCGGCGGGACCGTTCGGATCGAACTCCTCCGGCTCACCGTCCTCCGTCGCCTCCCTGCTGATCCCGGCCTCGCGCATCATGTCGATCATCCGCGAGAAGGCATCGCGGTTCATCGTCGCCTCGAGCACCCGCACCGAGGGCACGAGACGACCGGCCGCGGCGCCGACGCGGTGGACGGCGATGTGGTCGGGGTGACCGTAGTTGCCGTGCCAGTCGTAGATCGTCAGGACATCGGCGGACTCCTCTCGGAGTACCGCGGCAAGCCGCTCGGCCGCCTCGTCGGGGTGCGCGAGCATGAAGCTGGCCGGATCGTCGTTCTGCTCCCAGCCGGTCATGCCCGAATCGGTGTAGCCGAGCCACACGATCCGACTGATCCCGAGCGCGGCAGCCGATGCCTCGGTCTCGGCGCGGCGTCGATCGACCAGCGTCTCACCGGGGCCGAGGTCGTCGGGAACCTCGCCGTGGTCACCGTTCGTCGCCACGACCAGGACGACCCGGTGGTTCTCGGCCGCCGCGCGGGCGATCGTGCCGCCGGTGCTGATGACCTCGTCGTCGGGATGAGCGTGGAAACAGACGAGCGTTCCCACGTCAGCCGGCCGCCGGCTCGGCCTGCTTGATGGCGCCCGACGATTCCCAGGACTCGATCACGTCGGCGCCGACACCCCACTCGGCGAGCACGTCGCGGGTGTGAGCGCCGGCGAATGCGGGCGGCATCGACACCTCCGGCACGGTCCGGCTGAACCGGGGGGCCGGCGCCGGTTGTGTGGTTCCGGCGACGTCGATGAACGTGTTGCGTTCGACATTGTGCGGATGTTCGGCGGCCTCACCCATCGTGAGCACCGGAGCGAAACACACGTCGGTTGCCTCCATGATCTCGCACCAGTCCGCTCGCGACTTCTGGGCGAACAACTCGGTCAGGCGGGACTTCAACGCCGGCCATTCGGCCTTGTCCATCTGCTTGGCGAACTGTTCGTCACCCTCGAGTCCGGTGAGGCGAAGCAGTTCGGCATAGAACTGCGGTTCGATCGAACCGAGCGAGATGTAGTTGCCGTCGCTGCAGCGGTACACGTCGTAGAAGTGGGCACCCGTGTCGAGCAGGTTCGTGCCACGGGCGTTCTCGTCGTGCATCCCGATCGAACGGAACGCCCAGAACATCGACATGAGGACCGCGGCACCGTCGACCATCGCCGTGTCGACGACTTGGCCCTGGCCGCTGCGCTGGCTCTCGAGGAGGGCGCACACCACGCCGTAGGCGAGGAACATGCCGCCCCCGCCGAAGTCGCCGACCATGTTGAGCGGCGGAACCGGGGCCTCGCCGGCGCGGCCGAAGTGAGCGAGCGCACCGGCGAGCGAGATGTAGTTGATGTCGTGGCCGGCGGCCTGCGAGTAGGGGCCCTCCTGACCCCAGCCGGTCATCCGCCCGAACACGAGCTTCGGGTTGCGAGCGAGGCAGACATCGGGCCCGATTCCGAGGCGCTCCATCACGCCGGGGCGGAATCCCTCGATGAGTGCATCGGCCGACTCGACGAGGGTCAGCAGCGCTTCCACGCCGTCGGGGTGCTTCAGATCGATCGCCACGTTGCGTCGACCACGCAGCAGGACGTCGTAGTGCGCCCCATCGGGCAGGGGTCCACGTACCGCTCCTGCGCGCTCGACGCGGACGACTTCCGCGCCCATGTCGGCGAGCAGCATGGCAGCAAAGGGCCCGGGGCCGATGCCGGCGATTTCGATGATGCGGTATCCGGTGAGTGGTCCAGCCATGTCGGCGCTCCTTGATGGTCAGGGGATGATCGAGGGGGATGATCGAGGGGGATGGTCGAGGGGGATGATCGAGTCGAACGGTCGAGGGGATGCGTCAGGGTGCCGACGCCAGCGTGGCACGCACATGGCCGCCGATGGCCTCGGCGAGCACGGGCCACAGCGGCCGAGGCATGTCGTGGCCCATGTCCGACAGGAACAGATAGCGCGCTCCGGGCACCAGCTCGGCGGTGCGTTCGCCTCCCTGCGGGGTGATCAGCGTGTCGTCACGACCGTGGATGACGAGCATCGGTACGTCGAGTTCGGCCAGCCCGGCGCTGCGGTCACCGGTGGCGTAGATCGCAGCGAGTTGTCGCGTGGCCCCTTCCGGGTAGAAGCACCGGTCGTACTGCGCAGCGGCGAGCGTCTGCAGCCACTCGGGGTCGTAATGCTTCTTCGATGCCCACACCCTCGAGTTCAGCGACGCCGCGATGTAGTCGTCACGATCGGGTGGGGAGTCCGCGAGCAGTGCCTCGCGCGCCTCGGGTGTCGGCTTTCCGACCAGAGGATCCCCGGTACTGCTCATCACGGACACAACGCTGGCGATACGGGTCGGATGCTCGATCGCCATCGTCTGCACGATCATTCCGCCCATGGAGTTGCCGACGATGTGCGCCCGGTCGACACCGAGATGATCGAGCAGACCGATGCCGTCGGCCGCCATGTCGGACAGCGTGTACGGCACGGGTGGGAGTGGTTCACCGGCCAGCATCGACTTCAGCACGGCACCGGGCGACACGGTCTGGCCGTCGAGCTTGGTCGACAGGCCGACGTCACGATTGTCGAACTGCACGACGAACAGGCCCTGCGCCGCGATCTGGTCGATGTAGGGCTGCGGCCAGGAGATCAGCTGTGTCGTGTACCCGTTCACCGCCAGGAGCACCGGATCGGAGGGGTCTCCGGTGGTTCGGTACTCGAGTTCGATTCCCGAGGGCAACAACGCGCGTGGCATGTCGGCGAGTGTTGCAGAACCTGCCGGCGAATCTCGATACCGTGCGCTGCGTGGTCGACCTACATCGAGTGCATGCTCCGGGCCGCGTGAACCTGATCGGCGACCACACCGACTACACCGGCGGGCTGGTCTTCCCCATGGCCATCGACCGTGGAACGACAATCGAGTTCACCACCACCGCCGGACGTATCCGGCTGACGTCGACCGACGAGCCCGGCATCGTCGACATCGCCCTTCCGATCATCGACGATCCCGCCACCGTCATCCCCCGGTGGGGGACGTACGTCGCCGCCATGGCCCGCGAACTCGGCGCCGACCGTGGGTTGACCGGCGAGATCACCTCCGACATCCCCTCCGGCGCCGGGCTGTCGTCGAGCGCTGCGCTGGAGTGCGCCATCGGGCTCGCGCTGGGATTCGACGGTTCGCCGGTCGACCTGGCAGTCGCGGCCCGGCGGGCGGAGCATGCCGCCACCGGTGTACCGACCGGGATCATGGACCAGCTCTGCATCGCTGCCTCCACGGCGGGGCACGCGACCATGATCGACTGCCACACCCTCGACGTGACCCAGGTGCCGGTGCCGGCCGACATCGACATCGTCGTCGAGTTCATCGCTCACCGCACGCTGGTCGGATCCGCATACGCCGACCGGGTCGCCGAATGCGCCCGCGCCGAAGCCGTGGTCGGGCCGCTGCGAACGGCAACCATCGACGACGTGATCGACCATCGAGCGACGCTCGACGACGTGGCCTGGAGGCGGGCCCGCCACGTCGTCACCGAGAACGAGCGGGTACGGAACTTCGCCGCCGCGCTCGAACGAGGCGACTACGTCTCAGCGGGCCGGTTGATGACCGGGAGCCACGACAGCCTCCGGTCCGACTTCGACACGTCGACACCGGCCATGGACGCTGCCGTCGACCGGCTGGTGCACACCTCTGGGGTCTTCGGTGCCCGCATGACCGGAGGCGGCTTCGGAGGCTGCGTCGTGGCACTCTGCGAACCAGGGGCCATCAGCACCGGTTGGCGCGTCGTGCCCTCCCCCGGCGCCCATCGCGTTCCTCATGGTGTCAGACACCCTGGGTGACGACCGCGAGGCGACGAATGGCCGCCGGGGTCCGGATCCCCCACCAGAACAGGTCACGACCGTCGACGCGCACGACGGCGGCATTCGGGATCGCTGCGCGAAGTTCGGCCAGATGTGACTCGCTGAACTCGTAGGGCTCGCTCGGAACGAGCACCACACGAGGGGCGAGCGTGGCGATCGCATCCAGATCGACCGTCGGGTACAGCTCCGGTGACCCGGCGGTGACCAACTCGAGGCCGAGGTGCTCCAGGATCGAGGCGCCATAGGTCCGTTCGTTGATCGACATCCAGGGTCGCCGCCAGATCGGCACGAAGGCAGTCCGCGCTGCGGCGACGGACATCGAAGGAAGTTCGGCCGCAGGCGGATCAACGCCGAGCAGGCTCGCCAGGTGGACGACGACCGCACGCGCGTCATCGACGCTGCGGACGGTGCTCACGTCGACGCTGAGGCCGCGGGCCAACAGTTCGTCGTGGTCCTCGCGTCGGTTCTCCTCGCTGTCCATCACGACGACGTCGGGATGGAGCGCCACGATGGCCTCGATGTCAGGGTTCTTGGTGCCGCCGACGTGAGGGAGCTCCGGTTGCTCGCAGAACCGGGTGCAGCCAACGACGTCGGCGCCGAGCGCCAACAGCGTCTCGGTACTCGACGGTACGAGGCTCACCACGCGAGGCGGCATGCGGTCACGATCCCAGGAGGCGCCGCTTCTGGCGGTCGAACTCGTCGGGAGTGAGACTGCCGCGCTGGAGCATGGACTCGAGGCGCTCCAGTTGGCCGGCCACGTCGGTCGGAGACTCACCACGACGGCGTTGACGAATGCCGTCCATCTCGGCGTGGATGACCCGCTGCACCCGATCGGGCTGACGGATGTCGGTGAATCGTTGCCGGCCGGATTCGCTGCCCGACTCGATCAGCAGGTCGCCCGCTCCGACGATCCGCTCCATGATGCCCTGATGGAAGTGCACCGTGTTGACCCGATCGAGCGGGATCTCGATGCCCCGCTTCGACACCAGTCCCGACCGGAAGATGATCCGCAGGTTCGTGATCACGAAGTGTGTGGTCAACCACTTCGAGTACCTCACGACGAGCCAGATCGCGGACGCACCGAGCGCGATCAAGGACGCCCATCCGGCAACCGACTGCTCTGTGGTGTCGGTGTCGGTCATCACCAACGTCGCCACCGCAGCCGCGATCGATGCCACGACCGCGATCGTCGGCCCGGCGAGGAACCACCAGTGCGGATGCAGGTCGACCGTGACGCTCTCGTTGTCGTTGAGAAGTCGGCTGGGATAGGCCATCGCCGTGTCAGTCCGGGCGAGCGCCCGACACGGTCACACGGATGCGCAGCGCGTCGATGGCGAACCCGTCCATCTTCAGCACCTCGAATTCACCGAGATCGGTCCGCACCCGGTCGCCCTCCGACGGGATGTCGTCGAGTGCGTCGATGACGTATCCGGCCACCGTCTGCCAGTCGCCTTCGGGGAGCGCCACACCGGTGAATTCCTCGAACTGCTCGACCCTGGTCGTCCCGCTCATCCTGTAGCTCCCGTCGGGGAGTTGTTCGCACTCCCCCACGCGACGGTCGGACTCGTCGTCGAAGTCGCCGATCAGTTCCTCGATGACGTCTTCGAGCGTCACCAGTCCGAGGACGAGACCGTGCTCGTCGACCACGAGTGCGACGTGGTGGCGTTCGGTCCGCATCTCGAGCAGGAGATCCTCGAGGCCGTGGTGTTCGGGGGTGACCATCACCGGTCGAGCCATGCTGCCCGCCTGCGTGGTGGGCCACGAGCCCATCTCGAGCCGGATGACGTCTTTCGCGTGCACGAATCCGCGCACGTGGTCGAGGTCACCTTCGTGCACGATCACCCGAGTGCGTCCGGTCCGATGTGCCTCGGCCGCGACATCGGCAGCGGTCGCCTCGGCGGGAACGGCGACGATGTCACGGCGTGGGGTCATGGCGTCCGCCGCCGTGAGACCGGAGAGTTCGAGCGAGCGCGCCAGCAGCTGATGCTCCTCGGCCGCGATTCCACCGCGCCCCGCCGATTCGTCCAGCAGCAGCAGCAGCTCGCTCGGTGAGTGGGCCATCGCTCGTTCGTCCTGCGGTTCCACGCCGACCACACGCACCGCAACGTTCGCCATCCAGTTGAGCAGGCGGATGATCGGTCGGAAGACCCGGGCGAACAGGCGGAAGGGTCGAGCCAGCAGCAACGACGATTTCTCCGGGTGGGCGATCGCCCACGATTTCGGCGCCATCTCGCCCACCACCATGTGGAGGAAGACCACGATCGACAGTGCAATCGTGAACGCGATGATGTGACGAGCCGTGTCGGACAGCGTGAACACCTCACCGAGCACACCCTCGATGACGCGCCCGACCGCCGGTTCGGCGACGGCACCGAGGCCGAGTGAGCACATCGTGATACCGAGCTGGGCTCCGGCCAACATCAGGGTCAACTCGCGAAGACCGGCCAGCGCGTGCTTGGCCCGCTTGTCGCCCTCGGCCGCGAACTGCTCGAGACGCGAGCGACGCGAGGCGAGCAGGGCGAATTCGGCCGCGACGAAGAACCCGTTGAGTGCCAGCAGCACGACCGCGAGGCCGAGGCTCCTCCAACCGATCTGAATGCCCTCGGAGGCCGCGAGCAGGATCACTCGCTGCCGTCCACGTCGTCCGAGCCGTCCGTGTCGTCGGATTCGGCGACGCGCAACTGCAGACGTTGGATCGCGAAACCGTCGACCTCGACGACCTCGATCTCGATGCCGTCGACGACGAACATCTCACCGACTGCAGGAATGTGCTCGAGTCGGTCGAGCACGAGACCGGCCACGGTGTCGTACTCGCCATCCGGGAGATCGAATCCGGTGATCCGTTCGATCTCGTCGGGGCGCGAGCTCGCAGCGACCGACCACACACCGGGCTCGATCTCGACGTGTTCACCTGCAGCGCTCGGGTCGTACTCGTCCTCGATCTCGCCGACGAGTTCCTCGACGATGTCCTCCAGCGTCACCACGCCTGCCGGGCCGCCGTACTCGTCGATCACGACGGCCATCTCGGTCGAATGCGAACGCAGTTCGGCGAGCACGACGCTCAGACCCGCAGCTTCGGGGACCGCCAGGATCTCTCGCACCAGCGACGCCACCGCGGTGGTCTCGTACTCCGAACGAGGGACGCCGAGCAGGTCCTTGGCGTGCACGATGCCGTGGATCCCGTCGTCGTCGTCGACGACCGGGAAACGCGAATGCGACGACGACATGAGATCACGAAGGTCGGCAGCCGTGGCGTCGGCGGCGATCGTGACCACCCGATTCCACGGCACCATCGCATCGGACGCTTCGAGTTCGCCGAAGTCGATCGCGCGCTCGAGCAGCTGGGCCTGCAGCATCGTCAGGTGTCCACTCTCGGCGGACGAATCGACGATCAGGTCGAGTTCCTCGGTCGACACCGCGCTGTGCAGTTCCTCGACCGGCTCGACACCGACGAGCCGGAGCAGCCGGTTGGCAGCGCCATCGAAGAGGCGGATCACCGGACCGGCGACGCGCATGAAGAGCCAGGTCGACGGCGCGAGCGCACGGGCGATGGGTTCGGGGCGGGCAATGGCGAGGTTCTTCGGCGCCAGTTCACCGAACACCATCTGGGCCATCGTCGCGAAGAGGAGTGCCAAGGCCAGGGCGATCGCGAGCGAGGCCGACTCGGGGATGCCTGTCGCTTCGAGGACGGGAGCGAGCACCGAGGCGATGGCCGGCTCGGCGATGAAACCGAGCACCAGCGTCGTGACGGTGATGCCGAGCTGCGCGCCCGACAGCATGAAGCTCAGCCGCTTGTGAACGGCGATGGCCCGTTTCGAACGACGGTCACCCTCGTTGGCCAGCTCCACGAACCCGCTCCGGCGCGCCGTCACGAACGCGAACTCGACGGCGACGAAATAGCCGTTCGCGGCGATCAGGGCGACGACACCGATCAGCCCGAGAGCAGTCAGCACGGCGTCAACTTCGTTTTCGGTCGGCGGACATGGGTGAACAGATGATATCCACACGGGTCCGCTGCTGGGACGACACGGTTACCACACGGACTCGGCGTTGGCCTACCATCGCGAAGGTCTGTCCGACGACAGTGCAACGTGGGAGCACGCGAACGTGACGATGGGAACCCGAGGCGCCGACCGTTCCAACTCCCTGCCCGGCGGGCGAAGCCTCTTCGGAGTCACGTTCGTGCACTCGGTCGTCGAGTGGTCTGCCTGGATCACGGTGCTCGTGGTCGCCTTCGAGAGCGGTGGCGCTGCCGCGACCGGTCTGGCGGTCGCCCTCCAGCTCGTTCCTGCCGCACTGCTCGCGCCAGTGGTGACCGCGGCCGGTGACCGGTTCCCTCGACATCTCGTGCTCTCGGTGGGCTTTGCCGTGCTCGCGGTCGCGGCGACGGTGATCGCGATCGCCCTGGCGACGGACCTCGGATTGGGTGTGGTCTACGCCGCCGCTGCGGTGTTCACGGTCGCATGGGTGTCCACGCCCGGCACCGTGGCCAGCCTGCTGGTGCACCACGCCCGCTCACCGATGCAGCTCATGCACTGGAACGTCGGACAATCGCTGATGCGCGCCGGCGGAACCCTCGTCGGACCTGTCATCACGGCCGTCCTCCTGGCACTCACCGAGCCGTCGGTCGTGTTCGGCGCCATCGCCGCCACGTGTGCGCTGACCGCCGCAACCATCCAGGCTCGACTTCCCCGCGACGACCGCACCGCCTCCACGCTGCGGTTGCGGTCCATCGTGACCGATTCGATCGAGGGCATCAGCTACGTGATGACCGATCGCGATCCCAGACGGGTCATCGGCTTCATCGGGGCGACCGGTTTGCTCATCGGTGCGTTCGACGTCGTGTTCGTCGCCATTGCGTTCGACCAACTCGGGCGGGGCGGCAGTGCGAGCGCTGCGCTGACGGCAGCATTCGCCGTCGGTGCGCTCGTGGCGTCACTCGCCGTCAGCCGCCGTCTCCGATGGAGTCTGAGCACCCTGACCACTGCGGGGGCGCTGCTGCTCACGGTGCCGCTGTTCGCGCTCGGCGAGCCCACGCGGCTCCTCCCCGTGTTGGTGTTGGCCGCCCTCCTCGGATCGGGCAATGCATTCGCCGAGATCGGCACCCACACCATGCTCCAACGGGTGTGCAACGAGACGATGACGAGTCGGGCGTTCGGGGTGAAGGACTCCGCTCTGCTGATCGCGACATCGATCGGGGCCGCCGTCGTCGGCATGGTCATCGCCGACAACGATCTCGCCACGGTCCTCGTCGTGCTCGGCGCGGTCGCGGCCCTGGTCCTCGTGGCGCTCTCGCTCGGGTTGCGCCGAACGGGACGCGCCTCGACGTCGACCGCGGATGATGCCGCGCTCGACGCGCTCCGTCGGGTCGCGTTCCTCGAACCGCTTCCGCTGCCCACACTCGAGCGTCTCGTTGGCGGTCTGGAGTGCCGCGAGGTCGATGCTCGTTGCCGCCTCATCGCCGAGGGAGACCACGGCAGCGAGTTCTTCATCCTGCTCGAGGGCGCCGCCGACATCACGATTGCGGGAGACCTCGTCGACCACGTCGCCGCCCCTGCCTCCTTCGGCGAGGTTGCGCTGTTGCACGACTCGCCCCGGACCGCCACGGTCACGGCGACCGAACCCAGCCGACTGGCGGTGATCCAACGCGCCGACTTCCTCGAGGCGATCAAGCGATCCACGAGCAGTCACCGCACCGCGCTCGCCGTTGCGCAGAGCTACCGTCCGCGAGCGGACCCGTGAGGACCGCGCAGCCGGGTCCGGCCACGCTGGGCGTCGCTCAGGCACTACAGTCCCACCGATGTCAGCCTTCCACGACTTCGAGATGACCTCGATCACCGGCGAGCAGGTCTCCTTCGACCAGTTCCGCGGCCAGATCTGCCTGATCGTCAACGTCGCCAGCGCTTGAGGCCTCACGCCTCAGTACGCAGGTCTGCGTGCGCTTCATGACGACAACGACGATGTGACCGTCCTCGGATTTCCCTGCAACCAGTTCGCGAACCAGGAGCCCGGAACCGACGAGGAGATTCTCGAATTCGCCACGTCGAACTACGGCGTGACATTCCCGATGTTCCACAAGATCGAGGTGAACGGCGACGGTGCCGCCCCGCTCTACCAGTGGCTCAAGGCCGAGCAACCGGGAGCCGGTGACAGTTCCGACATCACGTGGAACTTCGAGAAGTTCCTGATCGACAAGGACGGCAACGTCGTTGCCCGATTCGCCCCGCCGACGACACCGGAACAGGTGGCCGAAACGCTCGACAGCTACCGCTGATCGAGATCGTCGGTCGTCTGCCAGCATGACGATCGAGTTCACCCACAACGAGCGGCCGACGGTCGGCATCGAGATGGAACTCCACGTGGTCAATCGCGTCACGGGTGAGCTCGTCTCCGCCTCCAACGAACTGCTCGCCGAATTGGGAGCCGGCCACCCCGGGGGCGTGCACCCGAAGGCCAAGCACGAACTGTTCCAGAGCACGATCGAGATCATCACCGGTGTCTGCGAGACGCCTGCCGAAGCAGGCCGTGATCTTTGCACGACGCTCGCCGAGCTTCGCGTCGCCGCCGATCGGCGGGGCCTCGCGCTCATGAGTTCGGGCACCCATCCGTTCGCACTCGCCCGCGATCAGTTGGTCAGCCCCGATCCGCGTTATCACGAACTGATCGAGTCGATGCAGTGGCCCGCTCGTCGGCTCTTGATCTGCGGCGTGCACGTGCACGTCGGGGTGAGCGACGGCGGTCGTGCGATCGCGATCATCAACGAGTTGCGACGTCACCTCCCGCTGTTCCTGGCGCTGTCGTCATCGAGCCCGTACTTCGAGGGCGAGGATTCGGGGCTCGCATCGGCACGCTCGAAGGTGTTCGAGTCGCTGCCGACCGCCGGACTCCCGCCGCAGCTCGCCGACTGGACCGACTTCGAGGCCTTCATGTCGACACTGCTCGACTCGAAGTGCATCAACTCGATCCGTGAAGTCTGGTGGGACATCCGCCCGCACCCCGACTTCGGAACGGTGGAGTTCCGCATGTGTGACGCAACCCCGACCGTGCGCGAAGCCGTGGCACTCGCGGGGCTTGCCCAGACCCTCGTGAGCTGGTGCAACGCTCGCATCGACGACGGTACCCTTCCCATGGCTCCCCGCGAGTGGACCGTGCGCGAGAACCGATGGCTGGCGGCTCGCTTCGGCATCGATGCGGACCTGATCGTCGAGCACCCCGACACCGGGCACCCCGATCGGCGCTCGGTGCGCAACGTTCTCACCGACCTCGTCGACGAACTCAGGCCCACCGCGCAAGAACTCGGAACCACTGCGCAGCTCGACGACCTCCTCATGGTGCTCGATGTCGGCACGGGCGCAACACGCCAACGGGCAGTCGTCGAGGCGGGCGGTACGCTCGTCGACGTGGTCCATCTCCTGGTCGACAGCCTGACCGCCGACGAACTTCTCCCATGACGTCCGTCGCACCGTCATTGACGGAGTGGCTCGACGAACACGGCGAAGGTCTCATCGCTCTGCGACGCAACCTGCACGCCCATCCCGAGCTCAGTGGCGCCGAGCACGCGACCACCGAGCTGGTCGAGGAACGACTCCGCCTCGCCGGGATGGAACCGCGTCGCCTGGCCGTCGGAACCGGTCTCGTGTGCGACCTCGATCCACTGAACCACACCGGTTCAGAGCAGCTCTTCGCGCTGCGCGCCGACATCGACGCACTGGCGATGGCCGACGACAAGGACGTGTCGTACGCCAGCCGCCATCCCGGCGTCGCTCACGCCTGCGGGCACGATGTACACACCACGATCGTGCTGGGCGCAGCGTTGTACTTCGCCCATCACCGCGACCAACTGCCCGGACCCGTCCGCTTCGTCTTCCAGCCGGCCGAGGAGCGCGTGCCCGGCGGTGCGCTCGACGTGATCGGCGACGGCGGGCTCGACGGTGTCGGAGCGATCGTCGGGGTGCACTGCGAACCCAAACTCGACATCGGCACGATCGGCCTCCGAGCCGGTGCGATCTCGTCGGCTGCCGACATGGCCGTGATCCGCCTCGTCGGGCCGGGCGGGCACACCGCCCGTCCCGAACTCACCGTCGATCTCGTCGCGCTCGCGGCCCGGATCATCCGCGAACTGCCGGTGCGCGTCGCCGACCGCCTCGACGATCCCACCGAGGTCAAGGTCGTGTTCGGAGCGATCCACGCCGGCGATGCCGCCAACGTCATTCCGACCCATTGCGAACTCAAGGCCTCGATTCGAACCCCGTCGCTCGAGGTCTGGGAGCGCCTGCCCATCCTCATCGAGGGCGAAACGCTGAGCATCGTCGGCGAGTCCGGCGCAGTCCTGGAGATCGTCTACACCCACGGCGTCCCACCGGTCGTCAACGATGCCGACGTCACCGCGACGATCCGGCGTGCGGCCATCGACGTGGTGGGCGCGCAGTCGGTTGCCACGGTCGAGCAGAGTTGGGGTGGTGACGACTTCGCGTGGTTCACCCGTGAGATTCCGGGCACCTACGTCCGCCTGGGCGTTCGCGATCCGTCGGGCCCGACGCTCGACCTCCATGCCGGCCACTTCGATGTCGACGAACGCGCCATTGCGCTGGGCGTCCGGTTGCTGGTGGGGGCCGTACACGAACACTTCCACGCATGAGTGCCGACACCTGGGTGTTCGGCTACGGCTCGCTGGTGTCGCCGACCTCGCTGGCCACGACCATCGGACGCCATGTTGCGCCCGGTGACGTGACTGCCGCCCATCTTCACGGATACGGACGACGATGGAACTACGGGTCGCTGCATCTGCGGGGCGACTGGCGCCACGACGACATCGACGTACGTCACGGCGTGGTCATCTCGCTCGGGCTCGTCGCCGCCGACGGCGAGTTCTGCAACGGTGTCGCCGTGCGAGTCACCGATGACGAGCTCGCCCAACTGGACTGGCGTGAACGCGACTACGAGCGAACCGACGTGACCGACCGAATCGAGATGGAGCTCAGCACGGGTCCCCAACGGGTCGTGACATATGTCCCCCGGCCGAGTGCCATCGAGCGGTACGAGGCAGCCCGCGACGAACACCGAGCGGCGATCCGACGTTCGTACTGGGATCTCGTCGACCGAGCGTTCGCCGATCTCGGCACGCACCACTCGACGATCTATGCGACGACCCCGGCACCGGACGTGCCGGTACTGGAGATCTCGCTGTCACTGCTCGGTTGACGTCGCGGTCGCCAGTTCGGTGAGCGTCGTCCACAGTGTGTCGACCTGCTCGATGAGGGAATCCCGGTCGCCACCGTTGTCGATCACGTGTGTTGCGGTGGCCAGTCGCTCGTCGCGGCTGATCTGGCTGTTGATCCGCGCTCGAGCGTCAGCGTCGTCCATACCCCGTTGATCGACGAGTCGCCGCACCGCCACATCGACGGGGATGTCGACCACGATCGTGGCGGCGAGTCCCTTGCGAGGGTTCTCGCCGAGCAGCGGGAAGTCGAGCACCACGACCCGATCGGTGTCCTTGTGGACATCGATCTGGCGTTGGATCTCGTCCTGCATCGCCGGGTGCACGATGCCGTTGAGGTCCTTCAGCGCCGCTTCGTCGTTGAAGACGATCTTCGCGACGGCACCGCGATCGAGCGCACCGTCGGCGAGCAGGATCTGATCGCCGAACCGCTCGGCCATGGCCGCCAGCACCGGACTGTGCGGAGCCTGGAGATCGCGTGCGATCTGGTCGGCGTCGACGATTGCCGCACCGCGCTCGGCGAGCATCGCCGACACCGTCGACTTGCCCGCTCCGATTCCCCCGGTCAGACCGACCAGGATCACTCGGCGGGTGCTTCCTCCGCGACGACGTCCTCGACGACGACTTCTTCGGCGACGACATCATCGACCACGACATCTTCGACGATCACGGCCTCGACACCGGACTCGTCGGTGACTTCGACGACCTCGACGAGCCTCGAGAGCCTCGACCGGCTCGGTGCCTGCACCCTCGCCGCCTTCGCCGTAGTACTCGGACCATGCCGCTTCGGCCTCGGCCGACGCCTCACCCTGAACCCAGTTGCCGGCGGAGTCGACCTCGAAGTGCTCGCGGTACTCGGCGGCGAGTTCGCCACCTTCGGCGGCCTGCTTGATCGACAGGCTGATGCGGCGACGGGCGAGATCGAGATCGATGATCTTGACCCACAGCTCCTCGCCGGGCGTGACGACCTGCTCGGGCGAATCGACGTGATGCGCCGACATCTCCGAGATGTGCACGAGACCCTCGATGCCTTCGCCGACCTGGACGAATGCGCCGAACTGGACGAGCTTGGTGACACGGCCGTAGACGAGCTGCTCGACCTGGTGGCTCTCGGCGAACTCCTGCCACGGATCCTGCTGGGTCGCCTTCAGCGAGAGGCTGATGCGCTCACGGCTGAAGTCGACGTCGAGAACCTGCACCTTGACGGGATCGCCGACAGCGACGACCGAGCCGGGGTGGTCGACGTGCTTCCACGACAGCTCGCTGACGTGGATGAGTCCGTCCATGCCGCCGAGATCGACGAACGCACCGAAGCTGACGACCGAGGAGATCGTGCCTTCGCGAACCTCGCCGACCTTGAGGTTGGTGAGGAACTGGTCGCGGGTCTCCTTCTGGTTCTCTTCCAGGTAGGCGCGACGGGACAGGACCACGTTGTTGCGGTTCTTGTCGAGTTCGATGATCTTGCAGTGCACGGTCTCGCCGATGTACGGGGCGAGGTCGCGGACACGGCGCAGCTCGACGAGCGATGCGGGCAGGAAGCCACGCAGACCGATGTCGACGATGAGTCCGCCCTTGACGACTTCGATGACCGGGCCGGACACGACGGCGTCGGCTTCCTTCTTGGCCTCGATGTCGCCCCAGGCACGCTCGTACTGCGCCCGCTTCTTGGACAGCAGCAGTCGGCCTTCCTTGTCCTCCTTGGTGAGAACGAGGGCTTCGACGGCCTCGCCGAGCGAGACGACCTCGGACGGGTCGACGTCGTTGCGAATGCTCAGCTCACGAGCGGGGATGACACCTTCGCTCTTGTAGCCGATGTCGAGGAGCACCTCGTCCTTGTCGATCTTGACGACGGTTCCGTGGACGAGCTGGCCGTCCTCGACGGTGACCATCGTGCCGTCGATCGCGTCGGCGAAGGACATGCCGAGGTCGTCGGAGACGATCTCACGGGGGGTGTAGACGCCCTCGTCGTCGAACGTTCCCATCTGGTTGACAGGAGACTCGGAGGTGGTTGCGGTGTCGGACAAGGGACGGACTGCTTTCGAAACGGACGTGAGTAGATGGACAGAAACGCCACTGGCGTGACGCAGCCGACCATGCTACCAGCGACCCGCCTAAACGGCCATGGCCCGCATCCCCCGCCCCCAATCCCCAACTCAACCCCGAAATTCTCCTCGCAGTGCGCGCTCAGCGCGCACTGACGGGAGAATTTCGGGGGTTCGGGGGTTCGCGGGTGGGTGGATCGTCAGGGATGGTGGGCGAGGGCGAGGAATTCGGGGGATTCGGTGGACGCCGGGTCGAATCCGTAGGCGCCGGGTTCGACGCTGGAGATCGAGTCGACGACGAAACCGTGCGCCGAGAGGAGCAGGCGCAGCTCACGTGGGGTGTAACACCCCGTCCAGAGGTCGACGGATCGCGCCTCGCCCACCTCCGAGCGGATCTCGGTGATCTCGTGGGAGACCCCCGTCGCAGCATCGAACTCGGCGTCGTCGTGGTACTTCACCGCGAAGTAGGCATTGAACGCGCTGAGCGCGAGCCGACCGCTCGGGCGAAGCGCTCGCGCCATGCCGGCCACGACGGCATCGTCCTCGCCGTCAGCGGTCATCATCCCGAACGCCCCCTGGCACAGGCAGATCACCGCATCGAACTCGCCGTCGAAGTCGAGCGCCCGCGCATCGGCGCGCTCGAACGTCGCCTGACCCGAGAGCGATGAGCGAACGGCCGACATCCGGGCCGCTCGCTCATCGCTGACGCGGGATCGGGCGATCTCGATGAAGCGTTGGCTGATGTCGACGCCATGGACCTCCATGCCGCGCGACGCGAGCTCGATCGGCATGACGCCCGGTGCCGCAGCCGACATCGAGGATCCGCTCCCCCGGCTGCAGCCGCAGGGCCGCGACCACATGGTCGACCTCCTGCACCGTGCCCTTGGTGTGCGCGTAGCGGTCATACGCCTCGCCCATGTGGTCGGCGAGATCCTCGAACCAGTGGTCGCGGTCCGTCACCCGGCTCACACCTCGGGCAGATCGGCTGCAAGATCCGACGCGTACGCCTGCTCGAGGTACTCGCGGGTCGCATCGTCGTTGTCCGCCACCAGGCCCTGGGCGCTGAGCACGTCGAGGCCGTCGGGAGCCGCAGCGAGTTCATCCCAACTCGCCGGGTCCCACACCCGGCCACGCCGGAACGCCTTGGCGCAATGCATGAAGACCTCGTCGGTGCGCACGACGATCGCGGTGGTCGGCCGCCGCAGTTCGTCGTGCCAGAGGTCGAGCGTCGAGGCATCCGTGGTCACCCACGCCGGACCGTTGATGCGAACTGTCTCGTCCTTGCCGGGCACCGTGACCAGCAGTCCTGCCTGCCCGGTCGCCACGACCGCCCGGAGGGTGTCGATCAGGTTGTTGCCGTTGAGGTCGGGGATCGCGACGTGGCGTTCGTCGAGCACGCGGACGAACCCCGCCGGACCGCCACGGGGCGACACATCGACCGCCCCATCCGCGCCCACCGTGCCGATCAACGCGAACGGCGAGGCCGCCAGGAACCCGATGGTCGCGTCGTCGAGAACGGTCGACTTCTTCGACGCAGCGATCCGCCCGGGCTGCCGATACAACTCGGCGAGCTCCGCCGGCCCGACGATCGAGCCGACCGGCGGTCGTGCGTCGTCGACGTCGCCCATCGTCAGCCCTTCGCCGACGCCCAGGTCTCGCCCCACGACACATTCACTTCGAGGGGAACGTCGAGTTCGGCAGCGTCGCGCATGAGCCCGACGACGAGATCACCGACGACGTCGTGCTCGATCCTCGGGCACTTCGACGATCACCTCGTCGTGCACCTGCAGCACGACGCGGCTGTCGTAGCCGCCGGCGACGAGTGCGGCGTCGATGTTGACGAGCGCCACCTTGAAGATGTCGGCGGCGAGGCCCTGGATACCGGCGTTCATCGCCTGGCGCTCCCCCGCCTGGCGCACCCGGAAGTTGGAGTTCATCAGCTCGGGGATCGGCCGGCGACGCCCGAAGAGCGTCTCGGTGTACCCGCGCTCGCGCGCTTCGATCACCGTGCGATCCATGTAGTCCTTCACGTTGGGGAAGGCCACGAAGTACGCGTCGAGGATCACGGCGGCCTCCTCGGTCGGGATGTTCAGCCGCTGGCCGAGCCCATAGGCCTCCATGCCGTAGGCGAGCCCGTACGACACCATCTTCGCCTTCGAGCGCTGCTCGACGGTGACCGACGTCGGATCGACTCCGAACACCCTCGCCGCGGTGGCGTTGTGGATGTCCTGGCCGCTCGTGAACGCCTCGATCAGACCGGGGTCCTTGGCGAGATGGGCGATGCAGCGCAACTCGATCTGGTTGTAGTCGGCGACCAGCAGCGTCGTGCCAGGCGCCGGGACGAACGCCTTGCGGAACTGGCGCCCCTCGTCGGTGCGCACGGGGATGTTGTGCAGGTTCGGCCGATCGGACGAGAGGCGGCCTGTGCGCGCCACCGTCTGGTTGAACGTGGCGTGAATCCGCCCGTCGTCGGCAACTTCTGCGAGCAGGCCCTCGCCGTAGGTGCTGCGGAGCTTCTCGACTTCGCGGTAGCGCAGCAGCGGTTCCAGGAACTCGGGCCACTGGTCCTTGATCTTCTCCAGCGTTGCTGCGTCGGTCGAGTAGCCCGTCTTGGTCTTCTTGCCCGGCGCCAGACCCGCGTTCGTCGTAGAGGATCTCGCGCAGCTGCTTCGGCGAGTTGAGGTTCAGGTCGTCGCGACCTGCCACCTCACGCAGCTGTCGCCTGCAGCGTCTGGACCTCGTCGGACAGCCGCTTGCCGAGCGCGCGCAGCTCGTCGACGTCGACCCCGATGCCGACGTGCTCCATCTTCGCGAGGACGAGCACCAGCGGATTCTCGATCGTGCGATACAGCTCGGCCATCCCCTGGGCCTCCATGCTCGCCACGATCGGCGCCCCGAGCGCGTTGACGGCGAGCGCATCGCGAGCGGCCAGCTCGGCATCTCCCAGCGACGTTCCGTCGAGATCGAGCTGACCACTCCCGGCGGCGTCGTCGGACGGCCGGGCGAACGTCGTGTACTTCTCGATGAGGTCGGGCAAGGTGTACCGCGCCTCGGCCGGGTCGATCAGGTACGCCGCGATCGCCGTGTCGAGCGTGAGGCCGCGCACCTCCACGTCGAACTCCAACAGCGAGCGCATCAGCGGCTTCACGTTGTGTCCGCGCAGATCGGCGTGCGAGCCGAGTGCCGCTCGCACCGCATCGTCGGCGAGCACCTCGGCGGGAATCCACAGCACGTCTGCCATCGACGGGTCGACGACCACGGCGATCCCGGCAAGCGGAGTTCGCCCGGGCTCGCCGAGCCACGTGGCCGCGACATCGAGCGTCGCCGCGGCAGTGATCGCGGCGGCCGCCTGCGCCGCCGATGTCGCCGTCGTCACTTCTGCCACCAGCTCGGCGCGTTCGTCGACTGGCCCGAGGTCGACCGACGCACCCATCGCCGACAGCGCCTCGTCGAGGCGCCCTGCGAGCGTTCGGAACTCGAGGAAGTCGAAGAGTCGCTTCAGCTCGTCGGCATTCGGCGTCACGGCCAGATCGTCGGGGTCGATCTCGATCGGCGCGTCGTGATGCAGCAGCATCAGGTCGAGATTCTTGCGCGCCCGTTCCTCGTGCTCGGTGAGGTTCGTACGCAGCTTGGGGGTCTGCTCGTCGACGTGCTCGAAGATGCCGTCGAGGCCGCCGTAGGCGTTGATCAACTTCGCCGCGGTCTTCTCCCCCACGCCCGGGACCCCGGGCAGGTTGTCGCTGTTGTCGCCCCGCAGTGCGGCGTACTGCGGGTACATCGCCGGCGTCACACCGGTGCGCTCCTCGATCCCCGCTTCGTCGTAGAACGCGTAGTCGCTGACGCCGCGCTTGTTGTAGAGCACCTTCACATCGGGGTCACGAACGAGCTGGTAGCTGTCGCGGTCGCCCGTCACGATGATCACCTGATGACCGCCTTCGACGAGGCGGTCGGTCGCCGTCGCGATCAGGTCGTCGGCCTCCCATCCCGACAGGTCGACCGTGGTGATCCCCATCGCGTCGAGCACCTCGCGTACGAGCCCCATCTGCTGACGAAGGATGTCCGGGGCAGCCTCCCGTTGCGCCTTGTAGAGCGGCTCCGCCTCGTGACGGAACGTCGGCTCGGGACGATCGAACGTGACCAGCACGCCATCGGGGCGGTGATCCTTCATCACGTTGATCATCATCGACGTGAACCCGAACACCGCGTTGGTCACCTGACCGCTCGCCGTGGCCATGTCGGTCGGCAGCGCGAAGAACGCGCGGTAGGTCAGCGAGTTGCCGTCGACGACCAGATAGGTGCCCATGTCGGCGCTCAGTCGGCGCCCGGGCGCAGCGAGCCGTCGAGGATCTTGTCGGCGACGTCACGCATCCGGGTCCGCTCGCTCATCGCCGTGCGCTGGATGAACGAGAACGCGTCGGCCTCCGACATGCCGGCTTCGTCGATCAGCACGCCCTTGGCGCGGTCGACCACCTTGCGGGACTCGAGTTGCTCGCCGAGCGCATCGATCTCGCCGGTGAGCGAGCGGAGTTCCTTGAAGCGCCCCATCGCCACCTCGATGGCCGGGATCAGGTCGCTCTTCTGGAAGGGCTTCACGAGGAACGCCAGTGCGCCCGCATCGCGGGCCTGCTCGACGACCTCGCGCTGGCTGAACGCGGTCAGCATCAGCACACCGCAGATCTTCTCGCCGTTGATGATGCGGGCCGCCTCGAGTCCGTCCATGCCGGGCATCTTGATGTCGAGGATCGCCAGATCGGGCTGCAGGCCTCTGACCAGCTCGACCGCCTGGTCACCACGTCCGGTCTCGCCGATCACCTCGTAGCCCTCCTCTTCGAGGGTCTCACGAAGGTCCATCCTGATGATTGCCTCGTCCTCGGCGATCACGACACGCAACGGCATGACTCCTTATCTAGCAGGTGGCCGGCCCGATCCGCTCCTGAGCCGTGCACGACTGATCACCGGGAGCCCACCATCGGCCCTGATCCATGTCGGCCGGCGCTCATCCGAACGCCGACGCCATCGCCCTGCTGATGGGTCGTGCCAACTCACGCAGGCGCTCGCAACCAGTCGACACCGATGGCGTCGTACGGAGCGGCAGCGAGTTCGTCGGTGCGCTGCTCGATCCAGGCACGCCGTTGCCGACCGAGGTCGGTGAACGCGAGGTCAGGGTCGAGCCAGCCGATCGAACGCAGCCGTTCCTCCGCGACCAGCCAGTCGTCGCCGGTACGTTGGCGCGTGGCCTTGAGGATCTCCGAGCTCACGTCACCGGCCGCGGCGTGCGTCACCAGCGCCTCGCAACCGTTCAGCCCCTCGACGGTCAGCGCGGCGACATGCCCGTCGCCGCGGAACTCGCGCAGGAGCGACTGGGCATGCCACAGCACGAGGTGCGGTTCGTCCGGCCACGCCAGGACGCGTGGCCGGCGAACAAGGGGCGCCCCTCCGGGCGTTCGCAGGCGGCGAGTGCTGCGGCTCGCGCCAACTCGGCGGCCTCGATGATGTCCGGCCCGTCGACGCCCCCGGGCGCCAGCCGTCGCAGCATCCGATCCGCAGCTCGCAGTCGCGCCGCCGAGATGTCATCAGGGGTGATCTGGTCCCAAACCCCGTCCATGCTCGCTCGCACCAGGTCGGGGTCGAAGTTGAAGAACGTGGCGATCACCACCGACGCCGGCACCGCTCCCATCGGCGCAGCCCGCGACGCGAAATAGCCCCGCATCCGGTCGTCGACACCGATGGCCGCGTACTCCTCGCGGGCCTCGGGCACGAAGTAGATCGCACCGTGCACCGGTTCGAGGGTCCGCCAGGTCTTGCGCGCGATGGTGGGATCCATCGACCGAGCATGTCAGCTGTCCCCACCCTCACATGCGGTCGAGGAGTTCGTCCTGGCGCAATTCCAGCGATGCGATCTCGTCGATCACCTTGGAGCGGTGCTTCGCCAATGCCTCGACGTGACGACGCGCGTCCCGCGCCTCGTACGACGCTCCTGCGGTCTCGGCGACGAGCGCCCGGATCGCCTGGTCCTCGGCATCGTCGTTCAGGTGGATCATCTGCTCGTCGATCACCGACAGCTCCGAGCGAAGCGACTTCAATCGGATCGCCACCTGCGAGAGACGCCGTTCGACCAACCAGTTGCCCATCAGGACGCCGAATCTACTTCGGGCATCGACTCGTTGACCGGCACAGTGCCCCGGGTCGGACTCGAACCGACACTTGACGGTGTTTGAGACCGTTGCCTCTGCCAATTGGGCTACCGGGGCGCGCGTGACGGCCGAGGTTAGCGGCCTTACCGGGCGGTAGCTCGTACAAACCTGAGCGGAGGTCTAGCCTGCGCCCAATGCTCGCTTTCACCTTCCCCGGTCAGGGCTCACAGCGCCCGGGCATGGGGCTGCCATGGCGCGACCACGAGAGCTGGGAACTCGTCGACGAGGCGAGCGACATCGCCGGACGCGATGTCGGCGCCCTGCTCTGCGAAGCCGACGCCGACGAACTGAAGGACACCCGCAACGCACAGTTGACGACATTCGTGTCGAGCCTGATGGTGCTCGACGCTGTCGAGCGGCTCGGCATCGAGCCCAGCTACTGCGCCGGCCACAGCCTCGGGGAGTACACGGCATTGACCGCGACCGGGGCGCTCGGCTTCGACGACGGCATACGACTGGTCGCCGAGCGCAGCGCCGCCATGCACGACGCCGGACTCGCCCAGCCGGGCACGATGGCGGCCGTCCTCGGCCTCGATGACGACCAGGTCGAGATCGCGTGTCGCCGAGCCGATGCCGATGTGTGGGTCGCCAACTTCAACGCGCCCGGCCAGGTCGTGATCGCCGGTTCGCCGTCGGGCGTCGAGGCGGCGACTGTCCATGCAAAGGAACTCGGCGCCAAGAAGGTGATGCCGCTCCAGGTGTCCGGGGCGTTCCACACACCGTTCATGGCGAGTGCTCGTGACCGCTTGCGCACGGCGCTCGCGGCGGCCGACCCGCGTGACTCCGATGTCCCCGTGGTGTCCAACGTCGACGCGCTGGCCCACGACCAGGGCGCGGACTGGGCGAGCCTGCTGTCGGCCCAACTCTCGAGCCCGGTGCGCTGGAAGCACTGCCTGTTGACGCTCGCCGAGAGTGGCGTGACCGACTTCGCCGAGCTCGGGCCCGGCGCTGTGCTGACCGGCATGGCGAAACGCACCGTCACCGGCGGACGAACGATCTCGGTGGCGACACCCGAGGATCTCGACAAGCTGCTCGAGTGGGTCGGTGCCGGCACGACGTCGGCACCCGCCCAGCACGAAGGCGAGCACCTCTTCGCCGTCGAGCGTCTCGTGGTGAGCCCCGCAGCGGGTGTCTTCACACCGATCGGTTCGTTGACAGAGGGTTCGATCATCACCGTGGGAACGGTGATCGGCCACGTCGGCGATGTGGAGGTCCGTTCTCCGTTCGCGGGAATTCTCCAGAGCTACATCGCCCTCGACACCGAACGGGTCACCCCACGCCAGCCGATCGCATGGCTGCGTAGTGATGGATCATGACGAGCGAGGGGAGCTGAAACGATGCCAGCGGTACCGAAGGGCACGCGCGGGGCGGTGATCACCGGGTGGGGAACCGCCCTGCCGGATCGCGTCGTCACCAACCACGACCTCGAGCAGACGATGGACACCAGCCACGACTGGATCGTCGAGCGCACGGGGATCCACGAGCGCCACGTCGGTGGCACCACCGCGGGTCTGTCGGTCGAGTCGGGACGTCGAGCGCTCGAGATGTCCGGCGTCGACCCCGCTGACATCGATCTGCTGATTCTCGCGACGACGACACCGGACCGCGCCGTGCCGGCCACGTCTGCGACGGTGCAGTACCAACTCGGCCTCAGCTGCGGCGCGTTCGACGTGAACGCCGCCTGCTCCGGCTGGGTCTACGGACTCGTGGCCGCCCACGGGTTCATCGCGACCGGTGCCGACAAGATCCTGCTCATCGGCACCGACACGCTCGCACGCATCACCGACTGGACCGATCGCAACACCGCCATTCTGTTCGCCGACGGATCGGGAGCCGCGGTGATCGAGGCCGTCGACGGACCCGGGCAGTTGCTCGGATGGGACCTCGACGCCGACGGCAGCGCCGAGGACGCCCTGTACTGCGAGCACGGTGGTGTGCTGCAGATGGAGGGCAAGGAGGTGTTCCGGCGCGCGGTGCGGATCATGGTCGATTCCGCCACGAAGTCCATGGCCCACGCCGGTGTCACCGCCGACGACATCGCGCTCGTCGTGCCCCACCAGGCGAACATCCGCATCATCTCCGCGTCGTGCGATCGGCTCGGGATCGGCCTCGATCGAGCATCGATCGTTCTCGATCACACCGGCAACACCTCGGCGGCATCGGTCCCACTGGCACTCGCCGCCGCCCTCGACGCCGGCCGTGTCACCGATGGCGACCTGGTGCTGTTCGTCGGGTTCGGAGCCGGCATGACCTCCGCCAGCGCCGTGGTGCGGTGGAATCAGACGGCGCATGAACGGAGCGCTGCCACATGACCGGACGGATCGTTCTCGTCACCGGAGGGTCCCGTGGGATCGGGCTCGCGTGCGCACGTCGATTCGAAGCACTCGGCGACCGGGTCGCCGTCACCTACAACTCGTCGCCCCCGCCCGAGGGCCTCTTCGGCGTCAAGTGCGACGTGACCTCGAACGACGATGTCGACGCTGCGTTCAGCGCAGTGGAGGATCACTTCGGCGGCACCGTCGAGATCGTCGTGTCGAACGCAGGCATCACACGCGATGGCTTGCTGTTGCGCATGAGCGAGGAGGACTTCACCTCGGTCGTCGATGCCAATCTGACCGCCGCCTACCGCGTGGTCAAGCGAGCGTCACGGGGCATGTTGAAGGCACGGTCCGGCCGGATCGTGCTCGTGTCGTCGGTCGTCGGTCTGTTGGGATCGGCCGGACAGTCGAACTACGCGGCCTCGAAGGCCGGGCTGGTCGGTTTCGCTCGATCGATCGCCCGCGAGCTCGGGTCGCGATCGATCACGGTGAACGTCGTGGCGCCCGGACCGGTGGCCACCGACATGACGGCTGCGCTCGCCGACGACCGACTCGCCGACCTCACAGCCATGGTCCCGTTGCAACGGATGGCCGACGCCGACGAGATCGCCGGCGTCGTGGCGTTCCTGGCATCGGCCGACGCCGCCTACATCACCGGAGCCGTCATCCCCGTCGACGGCGGCCTCGGGATGGGACACTGACCGCTGGAGTCAGACCGAATCATGGGTGCGCCGAACCCGGTGTGCCTACACTCAAGCGGACTCGACAACCTACGCAATCGAGCCGAGACCTCAAGGAGAAGACCGTGGATGAAGTTCTGTTCGCCCGTTTCCGCAAGTGCGCCGTCGAGGTGCTGTCCGTCGAGGAGAGCGCCGTCGTTCCGGAGGCGAACTTCGGTGACGATCTCGACGCCGACAGCCTCGATCTCGTCGAACTCGTGATGGCCCTCGAGGAGGAATTCGACGTCTCGGTCCCCGAAGAGGACCTCGAGGGTGTCGAAACGGTCCAGCAGGCGTACGACATCGTCGTCGCCAAGCTCTGATGAACGGCGGCCGACGGGTCGCAGTCACGGGTCTCGGCGTCGTCGCACCGACCGGAATCGGTCGGCACGCGTTCTGGGACGGACTGCTCGGGCCCGGAGCAACCACCGGCCAGTCGCTCGTCATCGACGACTGGGACCCTGCGCCCTACTTCGACAATCCCAAGCAGTCACGCCGCACCGACCGCGTCGAGCAGTTCGCTGTCGCTGCGGCCGGCGAGGCGTTCGATCAGGCCGGTGGCGTCGATGCCATCGGCGTCGATCCGGCGCGGTTCGGGACGATCTTCGCGACCGGTGTCGGTGGTCTCCACACCATCGAGGAACAGGTCGAGGTGCGCCTGGAGAAGGGCGATCGTCGGGTCTCCCCCTTCCTCGTGCCCATGATGATGGCCAACGCATCGGGTGCGTCGATCTCGATGCGCTACGGGCTCCAGGGTCCGAACGAGACGATCTGCACCGCCTGCGCGGCCGGCTCACATGCGATCGCGTATGCAGCCCGACTGATCCGCTGGGGCGTCGTCGATGCCGTCGCCACCGGCGGCAGCGAAGCCGCAGCCACCGCGACCGCGCTCGCCGGATTCGGCAACATGACGGCCCTGTCGACTGTCGGCGTCAGCCGACCGTTCGACACCGAACGCGACGGGTTCGTCCTCGGCGAAGGTTCGGCGGTGCTCATCCTCGAGGAGTGGTCGAACGCGGTCGCACGAGGCGCGACGATCCTCGGCGAGATCCTCGGCGGCGCCAGCAACGCTGATGCCCACCACATCACTGCGCCGGCCCCGGGCGGTGTCGGCGCAATCGCATGCATGCGCCTCGCACTCGCCGAGTCGGGCATCGAGCCCGGCGACGTGAAGCAGGTCGAACGCGCACGGCACCTCGACGCCACTCAACGACGCCGCCGAGGCGGCGGCGATCACCGCAGTCTTCGGGCCCGGCAACGTTCCCGTCGTGTCGACCAAGGGCGTCACCGGACACGCCCTCGGCGCCGCGGGTGCTCTCGAAGCCGCAGCAGCGCTCCTCTCGATCGAGCACCGTCTGATCCCTCCGACGGCGAACACCAAGGTGATCAGCGCCGACATGGACATCGACCTCGTGATGGGCGAGGCACGCGCCTGGGAGCCGGGACCCGTGATCTCGAACAACTTCGGCTTCGGCGGCCACAACGGCTCCGTCGTCGTCGCCCCCGCCACCTGACCCCCGAATTTCTCCTCCCAGTGCGCGCTCGAGCGCGCACCTGGAGGAGAAATTCGGGGGGTGGGTCAGGCGTCGGCGAGGACGAAGAGGAGGTCGCACTGGCAGGCGATCTCGTCACCGACGCGTGCGCGGCCCGAGCCCTTGCCGGCCCGCGCCGACATCCGACCGAGTTCGACCTCGATCACCAACTCGTCACCGGGTACCACCTGTCGGCGGAACCTGGCGCCGTCGAGTCCACCGAAGAGCGGAAGCTTGCCCGCGAACTTCTCGTCGGCCAGGACAGCGGCGGCTCCGACCTGAGCGATCGCCTCACACATCAGGACCCCCGGAAGCGTCGGACGACCGGGGAAGTGCCCGGCGAAGAAGAACTCCTCACCGGTCAGGCGCCAGATCCCCGAGGCCGACACCCCGGGGACGATCGAGAGCATCTCGTCGACGAACAGGAAGGGCGGTCGGTGCGGGAGTAGTTCGTCGGGGCGCGGAAGTTCGAGCGATGCCATCAGGAGGTCCAATCGAGTCGGCGGCGGGCGTGGGCGTGATAGTGGTCCGGGATGGAGCGGAGCCGGTCGTCGATCCAGAACGGTGCTGACGAGAGCGACTCGACGACCGTGGTCAGCCGCTCGTGCAGCACCGCTCGGACCTCGGGCGGCGGCGACGGATCGTGGGATCGCCACACGACCATCGGCACCCCACAGGAGTCGCATTCAGCGATCCAGCACAGCTCGTCGTTGTGGAACCACTCGGTGAACGGCGTGGCCTCACACAGCTCGCAGTTCGGGTCGGCCGGCACGCCGGCCACCGTACGCGAACGTGGGGCCGGCCGCCACGATGGCGACCGACCCCACGGATCGACGTATTCAGTTGACCGACGTCAATTGACGGTTCAGGCCGGGCAGCTGGCGAGGAACGCCTCGACATCGATGCTCGGCGGGACGATGACAGCGTCGATCGCGTGGATGACACCGTTGCTCGCCTCGACATCGGCCTGGATGACCGTGGCGTTGTTGAACATCACACCGTCGGTGAGGTCGACCGTGACGTTCTCGCCCTGCAGCGTCGGGACGTCGCCGGCGGTCAGGTCACCGGACATGACGGCACCCTCGATGACGTGGTAGGTGAGGATCGACGTCAGGGCGTCCTTGTTCTCCGGCAGGAGCAGGCAGTCGACGAGACCTGCGGGCAGGGCGGCGAATGCGTCGTCGGTCGGCGCGAGCACCGTGAGCGGGCCTTCGCCCGACAGGGCGTCGACGAGATCGGCAGCGGTGACGGCGGCGACGAGCGTTTCGAACGAGCCGGCGGCAACGGCGACATCGACGATCGTGCCCGGCTCCTCGGCCATGGCCTCGGTGGTCTCGGTCATCGCTCGTGCTCGGCTCGGTCTCCGTGGCGGCCGGGGCCTCGGTGGCGGCGGGGGCCTCGGTCGACGAGCTCTCGTCGTTGGAGTCCGATCCGCAGGCGCTGAGCACGAGGAGACCGGCGATGGCGCCGACGGCAACGAGACGGGTGGGGGTGCGCTTCATGAGGGTTCCTTTTCGTAGGGGTGGATTCGCTGTGTTGTTCACGCCGCAGCGAAGCGGCATGTGATCTCTACGAACCCACCGACAGAGCCGGATGACGAAACGCCGAAGTTTTTCCTACTCAATGTCCGTGCCGGGGCGGCGACCCACTTCCCTGGACGGATCGCCGCGATATCCGGGCGGATAGGTCAGCATCAGTTCGTCGGGGTTCACGGCGCGACGACGGTACGCATCGGCCGGGAGCAGCGCGACGATGGCGGCCATCAAGCGCTTCGTGTCGGCCTCGAGCGAGCGGCCCTTGAGTTCGACCGGCTCGCCGACTCGCACCCGAACGGTTGGCGGCGACGTGAGATTGAACACGTTCGGCACCCGACTCGACCGTGGCCACACCCGCTCCGTTCCCCACAGCCCGACGGGGATGATCGGTGCGCCACTCAACTCCGCGAGCCGCGCCGCTCCCCAACGACCGACCGGCTTGCGGAAGAACGCCGGTCCCCGGGGGATCGTCCCCTCGGGCATCATCGTGACCATCTCACCACCCGACAGGGCCGCCGCAGCGGCCGCGAGAGGTTCGTTCGATCCGGTTCCGCGGTCGACGCGGATGCCACCCATCGCGGCCGCGATCGGCCCCACGATCGGCGCGTCGAACACTTCCTTCTTGCCCAGGAAGCGGGCCGCTCGCCCGCTCTTCGCGATCGTCAGCGACATCGCCACGACGTCGAAGTAGCTGCGATGGTTCCCGCACAGGATCGCCGCACCGGCGGGGGGAATGTGCTCGACGCCGTCGATGTCGAACCGGGCGTACGGGTACAGGCTCGGGCGAGCGAATCGCAGGGCGAGCTCCTGCACTTCGAGCCCGATCACCGGAACCTTGAGCACGCCCGGCGACACGTCGAGGTTCAGCGTCGGCCACCGACGGGCAGCGGCGACGAGGACCATCCGCGGATCGGGATTCACGACCACCGGATGACCGACTGCCGCCAGCATCGGCGTGTCGTACACGCTGTCGGAGTAGGCATAACTCTCGGCGAGATCCACGCCGTTGCGGTCTGCCCAGTCGGTGATCGCCGCCAGCTTTCCCGCCGACCAGACGAAGGGACCATCGAGTGTGCCGTCGTAGGTGCCGTCCGGGGCGACCCCATAGCGGGTCGCAACCACGTCGTCGAGCCCCAAACGATCGGCGAACGGCTTGACGAGGTCGTACGGCGTGGTGGTGGCGAGCACGATCGGCCGACCAGCAGCGCGGTGAACGGCGAACGCCGTTTCGGCGAACGGCTGCACCATGGCACACAGTTCGTCGGCGACCATCGAGGCGGCCGCGGCGACCGACGCCTGCGAACGCCCTCGGGCGAGGCCGACGGCTTGCCGGGCGAGCACCATCGACGGCAGCGTTTCACCGATGGCGTTGAAGAGGCGGTAGACCAACTGTTCGCCAGGGATCGGGTCAACACCGACGAGGCCGGCCTGACGCATCGCCCCGGCGAACACTTCGCCGGACGCACCGCGCAGCAGCGTGCGATCCAGGTCGAAGAAGGCAGCGGCACGTGGCGAGGTCACCGGGCCAGACTACGCACTCCTCCGGAGACCCCGGCTCGTCGACCTGGGCCGAAAAACGGGAAAGACCCGGATGGGGGATCCGGGTCTCTCAACCTGGGAATGTCCTCCGATTGGGGGATCGGATAGCGGACTTCCCTTCGAGTGGAACATGGGGGGTGTTCTCACTGCGATCTGCTTGTGAAAGTATGCACGTGAACAAACGATCTGGCAAGTAGAACAAACAGATATCCACTATCGTTTGCGGAGATGGACGTACGGCAACTGGCAACGTTGGTGGCAATTGCCGACCATGGAACGTTCTCGGCGGCGGCCCGCGCGCTCTACACGGTGCAGTCCAACGTCTCCAGCCACATCGCCCGCCTGGAGAAGGAGCTCGGCGTGACGCTCGTCGACCGCGCCCAGGGCGGGCTGACCGAGGACGGGACTCGCGTCCTCGAGCGGGCCCGCCGGATCCTCAACGAGATCGACGACATCACTGCCGACATGTCGAGCCGCCACGACAATGTCTCCGGCCAGACCCGCATCGGCGTCATCGGCACCACGGCAAGGTGGTTGGTCCCCGGATTCCTGAACCGACTCGGCGAGCGCCACCCGTTCGTCCGCGTGATCGTGCAGGAGGGAGCGACGTCGTCGCTCGTTCCGAACGTGCTCACCGGGCAGCTCAACGCCGCCATCGTGCATCTCCCTGTCGACGATCCGGAACTCGTCATCGAGCCACTCTTCGCAGAAGACCTGCTGCTGCTCGCGGCCGACGGGCACCCCCTCGCCGATCGCGACACGATTCCGCTCGCCGACCTCGACGAGGTGCCGTTGCTGCTGCCGCCGCCAGGAGCCGCGCTTCGACGAGTCCTCGAACGCGCCGCTGCCACTGCGGACATCACACTGCGCGCCCAGGCCGAAGTCGACGGTGTCCGCCTGTTGGCGTCGTTGGCCTTCGACGGCTTCGGCGCGGCGATCGTGCCTGCCACCGCCGTGCCCACGTGGCTCGAGGGCTCGTTCCACCTCATCACGGTGCCCGAACTCCCCCGCCGAGTCGTCGCGTTCGCGAGACGGCGTCGCCCGAGCGCGAGCGCCCCGACGATGGCGGCGCTCGCGACGCTTCGTGACGTCACCCGCGAGCAGGGCCACGCCCAACACGGCGTGCATCCGGAGGCCGCCGCCATCCCCTTCAGCCGGTCGGGTTGACCCGTCGTTCTCCATCCACCTGCGCTGACGGATACTGTCGCCACGCATGAGTGAGCCGGCATCGACGACCATGGGGCTGGCGCTCGCTGCACACACACCGAGCGAGGTTGCCGTGTCGGTTCGTCCGCTCAACGGACGTGACGTGGTGTGGGCCGAGTTCATCACGGACGATCGCACCGCTCCCCTCACCACCGAATCATCGCTGCAGCTGGCTCGCGCCGCCCGAGCTGCACGATCGCACCGGCTGCCACTGGTCATCGTGTTGGCCACGTCCGGTGCCGCGATCGACGAAGGGATCCCGGCGCTGCATGCGTGGGGCACGGTCGCCGCGGAGATGGTCCAGTGTTCGGGGATCGTGCCGATGGCGATGATCGTCGACGGACCCGCCGTGTCAGGGCCGGCCCTGCTCCTCGGTCTCGCCGATCTCACGGTGATGACCGCGGACAGCTACGCGTTCGTGAACGGGCCGACGATGGTCGAGGAGTTCACCGGCATCGGGATCGGCGTCGAGGAGTTGGGCGGCGCAGCGAACCACGGCCGCTACAGCGGAGTCGCCACGATGGTGGTCGCCGATCGCGATGCCGCCATCGAGGCCGTCGGCGACCTTCTCGCGTACCTTCCCGATCACGTCGACGCCGAACCACCTGTCGTCGCCACCGACGACCCGGCCGATCGAAGCTGCCCCGAGGCCGGCGAGTTGATCCCGCCGACCTCCACCGGGAGCTACGACGTCCGCAAGGTCGCCGCCGCCATCGTCGACGTCGACTCGATGCTCGAACTGAAGGCGCAGTGGGCGGCAAACGTCGTGACGGCATTCGCCACGATCGCCGGGGCCCCGGTGGGCATCGTCGCCAACCAGCCGATCACGCTCGCCGGAACGCTCGACATCCCGGCGTCGCAGAAGGCCGCTCGATTCGTCGCCATGTGCGACGCCTTCAACCTCCCGATCATCACCCTGGTCGACACGCCCGGCTTCTACCCGGGCAAGGACCTCGAGTGGCGCGGCATGATCCGCCACGGAGCGCAGCTCGTCTACGCCTATGCCCGCGCGACCGTGCCACGCATCTGCGTGATCCTGCGCAAGAGCTACGGCGGCGCCTACATCGTCATGGACTCCAAGACGATGGGCAACGACTTGTGCCTGGCGTGGCCGTGGGCCGAACTCGCCGTGATGGGTGCGGGTCAGGCAGCGGCGATCCTCCAGCGGCGGGCCACTCCGGAGGAACGCGCCGAGTTCGAACTCGACTATGCGCACCGGCTGCTCAACCCGTACGTCGCCGCCGAACGAGGGCTCGTCGACGCCGTGATCGATCCGGCCGACACCCGCCGCGAGATCGTCGCCGCGCTCGATGCGCTCGTCGACAAGCGTGAGGTGTTGAGCGGGCGCAAGCACGGCAACAGCCCGCTCTGACCACCACACCGACGGCGGGCCCTGCGGGTTCACGAAGGCGGAGCCGGTTGGGGTGGCGAGGGCGGGCTCGCACTATCGTGGCCCTGCGGCCGGGGAGGAACCTTCGGCGGCATCGACAACGAGTTCGCGCCACGAGAGGAAGCCACGTGCCCGACACCATCACCATCACCGACGATCGCACCGGAAAGACCGTCACCGTCCCCATCGAAGGCGGGGTGTTTCCTTCATCGGCGTTGCGTGAACTCGACCCGACGCTGTACTGCTACGACCCGGCGTACCTCTCGACGGCGTCGTGCAAGTCGGCGATCACCTACCTCGACGGCGAGGCCGGAATCCTGCGCTACGGCGGGTACCCGATCGAGCAACTCGCCGAGCACTCGACCTATCTCGAAGTCGCCTACCTGCTGTTGAACGGCGAGCTGCCGAACAAGGTGCAGCTCGACACCTGGGTCGGCGACGTGACGCACCACACGTTCATCCACGAGAACATGCGCAAGCGATTCGTCGACGGCTTCCACTACAACGCCCACCCGATGGGGATGTTCATCTCGGCGTTGGCCGCGCTCGGAACGTTCTACGACGGCTCGAAGGACATCTTCGACCCGACCCAACGCGAACGCCAGATCCTGCGTCTGATCGCCAAGGCGCCGACCCTTGCAGCGATGGCCTACCGGTTCTCGGTCGGACTGCCGTTCAACTACCCGAACAACGATCTGTCGTATCCCGCCAACTTCCTCAACATGATGTGGAAGATCGGTGACTACGAAGTCGATCCCCGCCTCGAGCGGGCGATGGAGGTGCTCTTCATCCTCCACGCCGACCACGAGCAGAACTGCGGCACCACGGCGATGCGCGTCATCGGCTCCAGCCACGCCGACCCGTATTCGTCGGCTGCGGGTGCCGCTGCGGCACTGTACGGGCCGCTGCACGGTGGCGCGAACGAGGCGGTCGTGCGGATGCTCGGCGAGATCGGTTCGATCGAGAACGTCCCGGCGTTCGTCGATTCGGTCAAGGTCGGCGAGGGCCGCCTGATGGGCTTCGGCCACCGGGTGTACAAGAACTACGACCCCCGCGCACGCATCATCAAGCAGGCTGCCTACGACGTGTTCGAGGTCACGGGCAAGAACCCGCTGCTCGACATCGCGCTGGCGCTCGAGGACACCGCGTTGTCGGACCCCTACTTCATCGAGCGCAAGTTGTACCCGAACGTCGACTTCTACTCGGGTCTGATCTACCAGGCGATGGGCTTCCCCGTCGAGATGTTCACGGTGTTGTTCGCCATCCCACGCATGTCGGGATGGCTGGCGCACTGGCAGGAGCTGCTGAACGATCCGGCCCAGAAGATCTCCCGGCCGCGCCAGTGGTACGCCGGCCCGGACGAGCGCAACTACGTCGACCTCGCCAACCGCTGACCTGTGACGCCGGGGGTCTGCCCCCTGGCGTCACACTCAGGCGATGGCGTCGATGGCTGCGTTGAAGGTCGGGCTGGGACGCATGATCGCCGTGGCCTTCTCGGCGTCGGGGGCGTAGTAGCCACCGATGTCGGCCGGCTGGCCCTGCACCGCGAGCAACTCGTCGACGATCGTCTGCTCGTTGGCGGAGAGCTCGGCCGCGATCGGGGCGAACGTGGCGGCCAGTTCGGCATCGTCGGTCTGCGCGGCGAGCTCCTGGGCCCAGTAGAGCGCGATGTAGAAGTGGCTGCCGCGGTTGTCGATCTGGCCGAGCCGGCGCGCCGGTGACTTGCCGTTCTCCAGCAAGTGGCCGGTGGCGACGTCGAGGGTCGTGCCGAGGATGCGTGCACGTTCGTTGCCGGTCACGTTCGCGAGGTGCTCGAACGACACGGCCAGTGCGAGGAACTCGCCGAGCGAGTCCCACCGCAGGTAGTTCTCCTTGACCAGCTGTTGGACGTGCTTGGGTGCCGAACCGCCGGCGCCGGTCTCGAACAGTCCCCCACCGTTGAGGAGCGGCACGATCGACAGCATCTTGGCGCTCGTGCCGAGTTCGAGGATCGGGAACAGGTCGGTCAGGTAGTCGCGCAACACGTTGCCGGTCACCGAGATCGTGTCCTCGCCGCGACGGATGCGCTCGATCGAGAACTGCGTGGCTGCTTCCGGCGACATGATCTCGATCTCGAGGCCGCTGATGTCGTGGTCGCCGAGGTAGCGGTTCACCTTCGCGATGAGCTGTGCGTCGTGGGCACGGCCGGCGTCGAGCCAGAACACGGCAGGGGCGCCCATCGCGCGTGCCCGCTCGACAGCGAGGCGCACCCAGTCACGGATCGGCTCGTCCTTCACCTGGCACGCACGGAAGATGTCGCCCGCCTGAACGGCCTGCTCCATCAGGATGCTGCCGGTCGCGGCGTCGACGACGCGGATCGTGCCGGCCGCGGCGGCCTCGAACGTCTTGTCGTGACTGCCGTACTCCTCGGCCTTCTGCGCCATCAGTCCGACGTTGGGCACGGTGCCCATCGTCGACGGATCGAACGCACCATTGACTCGGCAGTCGTCGATGACCGCCTGGTACACGCCGGCATAGGAGCTGTCGGGGATGACCGCCTTGGTGTCCTGCTGCTCGCCGGCCTTGTTCCACATCTGGCCCGACGTGCGGATCATCGCCGGCATCGAGGCGTCGACGATGATGTCGCTCGGCACGTGCAGGTTCGTGATGCCCTTGTCGGAGTCGACCATCGCGAGGTCCGGCCCGTTCTCGTAGGCGACGGCGATGTCGGCTTCGATGGCGGCGCGCTGGTCGGCCGGCATCGACTCGACCGCAGCGAGCACGCTCGCCCACCCGTTGTTCGGGTCACCACCGGCGGCAGCGATCGCGTCACCGTGCTTGGCGAACACGTCGGCGAAGAACACCTCGACGGCGTGTCCGAACATGATCGGGTCGGAGACCTTCATCATCGTCGCCTTCAGGTGGAGCGAGAACAGCACGCCCTGGTCGCGGGCATCGGCCATCTGCTCGGCGAGGAATGTCCGCAGTGCTGCGACCTCCATCACGGTCGAGTCGACGACCTCGCCGGCCAGCACGGGGAGGGAATCCTTGAGCACGGTCACCGTTCCATCGGCAGCGACATGTTCGATGCGCAACGTGGCGTCGGCGTCGAAGGTGACAGCCAGCTCGTTCGAGCGGAAGTCGTGGTCGCTCATCGTGGCGACGTGCGTCTTCGACTCGGCCGACCATGCTCCCATCGAGTGCGGGTGCGACTTGGCGTAGTCCTTCACCGCCTTGGGGGCACGACGATCGGAGTTGCCCTGGCGCAGCACCGGGTTGACGGCCGATCCCATCACCTTGCCGTAGCGCTCCTTGATCTCGACCTCCTCGGGTGACGAGGGCTCGTCGGGATAGTTCGGGATGTCGTAGCCCGCGGCCTGGAGTTCGGTGATCGCGGCCTTCATCTGGGGCACCGAGGCGCTGACGTTGGGGAGCTTGATGATGTTGGCTGCCGGCGTGAGTGCGAGCGCACCCAGTTCGGCCAGCGCGTCACCGATGCGCTGCTCCGATGTCAGACGCTCGGGGAAGTTGGCGATGATCCGCCCGGCGAGCGAGATGTCGCGGGTCTCGACGTCGATCCCTGCCGCACCTGCGAACGCCTCGACGATCGGCAGCAACGAATACGTCGCCAGCGCCGGAGCCTCGTCGGTGAAGGTGTAGATGATGGTGGACGGGGTGATCTCGCTCATGTTGGTTCCTGCTCGCTCGATTCGACTTGTCTACAACTTGTCTACACTGTAGCAACCGGAGGCAGCCCGCTCCACAGGCACGCGCGGACCATCACCATCTACGCTCGGCACCGATGGACTTCGACTGGACAGCCGAGCAGACCGCCCTTCGCGACCGAGCCCACGACGTCGCTGTGGATGCGGTGGAACGCTACGGACGCCACAACGACTCGTGGATCAACGGATTCTCGAAGGACTTCGCCAGGGAGATGGCCACCCACGGATGGATCGGCATGACCTGGCCGGTCGAGTTCGGCGGCGGTGGCCAGCCGGCCATCAACCGACTGATCGTCGGCGAGGAACTCATCGCCGCCGGTGCTCCGATCGCGGCGATGTGGTTCGCCGACCGCCAGATGGGACCGACCCTGATCAAGTACGGCACACCCGATCAGCAGGCCGAGTTCCTGCCCGGCATCCTCTCGGGCGAGACGACGTGGTGCATCGGCATGTCCGAACCGAACTCGGGATCCGACCTCGCCTCACTCACGACCGGCGCCGTGCGCGATGGCGACGACTTCATCATCAACGGCCAGAAGATCTGGACGAGTTTCGGCGAGCTCGCCGACTACTGCTACCTCATCTGCCGCACCGACGCGGACGGTCCTCCGCACAAGGGGATCAGCGAGATCATCGTGCCGATGAACACACCCGGCATCGAAGTCCGCCCGATCACCGACATGACGACGAACCGGCATTTCTGCGAGGTGTTCTTCACCGACGTGCGCGTGCCGGTCGTCAACCTGGTCGGCCTCGAGGGCAACGCATTCAAACAGACCATGGCGCAGCTCGAACACGAGCGAGGCGGCATCGATCGTCTCGTGTCGAACCGGGCGCTCTACGAACTCGCCGTCGAACGGGCCGACCACGCCGACCCGCGCGTCCGCCAGGAGATGGCAGCGCTCGAGACCGGATATCGCATCGGGCGCATCCTCGTCACCAGGGAGGTGCTGCGTCAGGCACCGGCCGGGTTCTCGGCGGCGACGAAGTGCTTCTGCACCGAGCACGAGATCCGCGTCGCCGAGTTCGTTGCTCGAACCTTCGGCGCCGACGCACTCCTGTGGGACGACGTCACTCGTGGACTCGTGTACGCGCCCGGCTACACGATCATGGGTGGCACGTCCGACATCATGCGCAACATCCTCGGCGAGCGGGTGCTCGGACTCCCACGCGAACCTCGCTGATGGCGCATCGACGCCGCAGGACCATTCGGGATCCGACAGCACGTCGATGGAGGCTTTCGCGTTGCGGTGAGCGAAGCAGCGGTGCGCCGAGATGGGTCGCGACCTGCTCGCCGACGACGAGATCAGAACGCTGCTCGACCGGCGCCACGAGCTGACGCACTGACGATTGCTACGGTACGTCGACGTTCCGAGGAGGCACACATGTACACATCGATCGTGGTCGGTACCGATGGATCCGCGACCGCAGCCAAAGCGGTCACGCACGCGGCGACATTGGCCGCGCTGACCGGCGCTCAGCTGCACGTGGCCATGGTGGCGCCGCGGATCCCAGTCCTCGTGGCGCCCGACATGGTGGTTGCCTCGAACGAGTGGGGCGAGGCGAGCGAACAATCGACGAAGCTCGGACTCGAAGCGGCAGCCGCCCTCGCCGCCGAGGCGGGCGTCGAGGCGACGACCCATGCTCTCACCGGCGATGCCGCTGACGCTCTGCTCTCGCTCTGCGAGCACGTCGACGCCGATCTGCTCGTCATCGGCAACCGCGGCATGCAGGGTGCACGGCGTTTCCTGCTCGGCAGCGTGTCGAGTCGCTGTGCGCATCACGCCGAGTGTTCCGTCCTCATCGTGCAGACGACCTGACCGGCAGGAGCCTCGATGACCACCCCACTTCCGGATGCCACTGAGCTGGCTGCGCTGATCCGATCGGGTGCTGCGTCGCCGGTCGAACTCGTCGACGATGCCATCGAGCGGGTGCAACGCCTCGACCCGACCATCAATGCGGTCATCCACGAACGCTTCGACGCAGACGCGGGCCGAGGCGGCCGGGGCGATCCCCGACGGCCCGTTCCGAGGTGTGCCCTTCCTGGTCAAGGACCTCGGCTGCGAGATCGCCGGCGAACCGCACACGATGGGCAACCAGGCGCTCAAGGACGCCGATGTACGAGCGACCGAGAACTCGTACCTCTACGAGTCGATTCGCTCGGCCGGCCTGATCACGCTCGGCCGAACGAACACGCCGGAGTTGGGCGGCACGATCACCACCGAGCCGCTGGCGTTCGGCGCCACACGCAACCCGTGGAACACCGATCACTCCACCGGCGGTTCCTCTGGCGGCTCCGCGGCGGCGGTGGCAGCCGGAATGGTGCCGATGGCCCATGCCGGTGACGGCGGCGGATCGATTCGAGTTCCCGCGAGTGAGTGCGGCCTGGTCGGGCTCAAGCCGAGCCGGGGGCGAATCACGCATGGGCCACAGCTCGGCGAAGGCTGGGCGGGGTCCACGACCGACGGCGTCGTGTCGCGTTCGGTTCGAGACACCGCTGCGATGCTCGATGTGATGAGCGGACGTCACACCGGCGATCCGTACACTGCCGCACCGCCGACACGCCCGTTCGCCGACGAGGTCGGTGTCGATCCAGGTCGACTCCGCGTCGGGCTGGCGCCGGATCACGCCGGCGTCACCACCGATTCGGAGTGCGTTGCCGCCGTCGAGCGCGCCGGTGCACTGTTGGAGGCACTCGGACACGACGTCGAGGTCGCCCAGCCCGACGCCTTCTTCGACGCAGAGTTCACCCGTCACTTCGTGACCATCGTCGCGGTGGCCACGGCCATCGACTTCACCAACATGGGCGATGCGATCGGGCGGCCGATCGTCGAGCACGATGTCGAGCCGAGCAACTGGCTGATGGGTTCGATCGGACGGGCCGTTCCGGCGGCCGACTACGTCCACTCGATCAACTGGGTCCACGCGTGGTCTCGCCGCCTCCAGGCGTGGTGGGACGACTTCGACCTCCTGGTCACGCCCGTGATCGCCGTTCCGCCGCCCCCGATCGGCTGGTTGAGCGATCCCGAACTCGGCACCGAGCGGCTGACGAGCATTCTGCAGTTCACCGCACAGTTCAACGTGAGCGGCCAGCCGGCAGTGTCGCTGCCGCTCCACTGGAGCAACGATGGCCTGCCCGTCGGGGTGCAGTTCGTCGGACCGATCGACGACGAGGCGCTGCTGCTGCGGGTCGCGTCGCAACTGGAGGTGGCCAGTCCCTGGGCCGACCGCCTCGCGCCCATTCACGGCTGAACGACGCGAGAGTTCGCACCCGTCGGCAAGGATGCGATGGTGCGCGTCGTGACCTGGAACCTGTGGTGGAGGTTCGGCGACTGGGAGCAACGTCAACATGCGATCGTCGAGACCCTGCGTCAGGCTGCCCCTGACATCGTGTGCCTCCAGGAAGTGTGGGTCGATGGGGACACCGACCTCGCCACGGTCGTCGGCGACGAACTCGGGTTCCACACGGCGCGGACCGACGCGATCGGACGCGGCGGGGTCGGCTTCGCCAACGCAGTGCTGTCGCGATGGCCGATCGAGCCGATCACGGACGAGGCCCTTCCGCGCCGTGACGGCACGCCTGGTCATCGCCGGGTGATCGCCGCCGACGTCGAGTCGCCGTGGGGGCGGTGGCCGGTCGCCTCGACCCATCTCGACCATCGTTTCGACGACTCCGCCACCCGCGAACGCCAGGCGCTCCGACTCCTCGAATTGGCGGACGAGTGGCGGGGCGACTCCGCGATCGACCTCCCGGTCGTGATCGGCGCCGACCTGAACGCCGTCGCCGACAGCGACGAGGTCCGCCTGCTGACAGGGCGACGAGACGCAGTGAGCGGCATCGTGTTGTCCGACGCGTGGGAACACGTCGGCGATGGGCCAGGGTGGACCTGGCGCCGCGAGAATCCACTCACCGCCGACAGCGCGTGGCCGAATCGCCGCCTCGACTACGTACTGGTGTCGTGGCCCCGACCCAAACCTGTCGGAAATCCGTCGGCCGCCGGGTTGGTGGGCACCGAACCCGTGCTGGTCGATGGCGAGCCGGTCTGGGCCAGTGACCACGCCGGCGTCGTCGTCGACCTGGTCACACCGGGCTGACGCTGGTTGCACACGGCGTCAGCGGACCTCGAAGGCCAACGGCGTCGCACCGCTCGGAGGCAGCGCGCCGTCGAGGAACGCTCGCATCAACTCGACGATCGTCCGACGGGCCAGATCGGGGTGGTCGTGTCCGGGGCACAGCAGGCGGGCGGCCCGACGTGGCCGGTCGTCGAGCAGATCGGCGTGGCCCATGTCCTCGACGACGACATGCGTCGCCCCGACAGGAGCTGCTCTCGCGAACTGGCGATGATTGACCGGGTCGGGAGCGCATCGCCCGCCTCGGCCTGCGCCGATCACGAGCGTTCGACTCTCGAAGTTCGCGGGCTCGGCGGTGGCCTTCGGCCGGACCGCCTTCGGCCCGCCGCCGTCGACCGGATCGACAACGATCACTCCGTCGGGCGCTGTGTCACCTGCCACGATCCATGCCACCTGGCCACCTCGCGAGTGTCCCGCGAGCCACAGTTCTGCCGGGTGGTACGACTGGAATGCCTCGTCGACGATCGACACGCCGGAGGCGGCTTCCTGCGGCGCAGTCGGGTGGCCCGCGAGCACCGCGGGACCGGGCCGGTACATGCGTGGAGCGATCACGACCGTGCGATCGTCGGCGAGCGCACCGAGCAGCGTCCGATAGCTGGTCGGCATCGTCATGAACCCGTGGAAGAACACGACGAGACGTTCAGGCGAACGCGACGACCCGTCCGGTCGCCGATCGATCACGACACGCGCGGTCATCGTCGATGCTCGATCATCTGCGTCGTGACGGAACACTCACAACGTGACGACGACCTTGCCGTACGTGGCTCGGTTCGCCAGATCCTGGAGCGCCGTGGCCGCATCCTCGAACGCGTACGGCGGAAACAGCGGCGGGTCGATGGCCCCGGTCGTCGCCATCTCCAGCAGCGTCGTCATCTGCTCCCCGAGCGACTCGGGGCGCCGACCGAGCGATGCGCCCCAGTGCACGCCGACGATCGAGTAGCTCTTGAGCAGGGCATGGTTCGTGGCCACTTCGGGGATACCTGCGACGAAGCCGATCACGAGCAACCGTCCGTCCCAGCCCATGCAGCGCCGAACCTGGTGGAACGTGTCGCCGCCGACGGGGTCATAGGCGACGTCGACACCACCGCCGCTCGCCTCGCGGACGAGGTCGACCCAGTCGGGGGTGGCCTGGTGGTCGATCACCACGTCGGCGCCGACGTCTCGGGCGAGCGCCGCCTTCTCCTCACCACCGGCGACGGCGATCGTCCGTGCGCCGGCGGCGTTGGCCAGCTGGATCGCCGCCGTGCCGGTTCCACCCGCGGCGCCGGTGATCAGCACCGACTCGCCGGCCTGGAGCTTGCCGCGGTCGTGGAGCGCGTAGAGCGTGGTGCAGTAGTTGATCGGGATCGCCGCTGCCTGGGCTGCCGACACTCCATCGGGCACCGGGTACACCGCACGTGCCGGATGCGTGACCTGCTCGGCGAGCCCGCCGCCACCGAGGAAGACGACGCGCTGGCCCACGTCGAGGTCGGTGACGCCATCGCCGAGTGCGCTGACGATGCCGGCAAGCTCGCCACCGGGCGTGAAGCCGGGGCCGGTCTTCACCTGGTACTTGCCCCGACACTGCAGCACGTCGGGGAACGCCAACCCGACCGCCTCGACATCGACGAGCACCTCGCCCTCGCCTGCCGTCGGAGCGTCCTGCTCCACGAGTTCGAGTTGGTCGGCCGGTTCGCCGAGTTCCTGCAGTCGCCAGATACGCATGCCGCGACCGTAGGCGCGACGGATGCGACGAGAAGCGTCGAAGTGCGCGTCGCCGTGCGACGTGTGCGTGATGGACCACGCGCTGATCGCGCGTACCGTGGCGGTGTGGAACTCGTCCCCGTCGTCGACATCCGGAACCCGGGCGCAACGTCGCTCGACGAGCTCGACCGGGCGTGTCGGAGCCATGGCTTCTTCCTCCTCGAGGGTCACGGCCTCGACCACGTGATCGCCGACACGTTCACCGCGGCTCGACGGTTCTTCGATGCCGACCGATCACTCAAGGACGACGTTCGCCGCGACGCTCGCGTGGCGCTCGGATACAACGACCGTGAACTGACGAAACGGCGACGCGACCACAAGGAGGTGTTCGACTTCGTCGATCCCACCCACGGGCGAGCAGCGCACCACAATCGGTGGCCCGAGGTCGATGGTTTTCGTGACGCCATGTGCGCCCACTACGACGCCTTCAGCGATCTGGCCGCCCGCACGACAGAGCTGGTCTTCGCCGCACTCGAACTACCGACATCGGCCGTGGACGACCATCGAGGCGACCGGACCTCCAGCCACATGCGACTCAACCACTACACCGTCGACGATCCGGTTCCCGAGGATCAACGCGGCGACCTCAACGAGTTGGCCGACGACGTCGCCCTCGGTGAACACACCGACTCGGGGCTGCTGACCTTGCTGATCCAGGACGCCACCGGTGGCCTCCAGGCGCTGTCGACCGATGACGGGTGGATCGATGTCGAACCGCGTCCCGGAACCGTGGTGGTGAACCTGGCCGACTGCATGCAGGTCTGGACGAACGACCGCTATCGCGCCGCTCTCCATCGGGTCCTGCCCATGGATGCAACCGATCGCATGAGCATCCCCTACTTCTACAACCCGCGCATCGACGCCGACGTCGCGCCCATGGCCGACCTGGCGATGGGCACGCCGGCGTACCGCTCGTTCGTGTTCCGGGACTTCATCAACGCCCGCGGCGCCGACAACTACACCGATGCAGGTGTCGATGACGTCCAGATCGCCGACTACCGGATCTCCCGCAGCTGAAACGCGCCGAATACGCGCCGAAGGGACACCGACCCCACCGTCGGTGCCCCTTCAACGATCTGTGTCAGGGCGCCATGCCCCGGTGCCCCTCGTCGTCGAGGGCCTCACTGTGACGAATCGTCGGACGCTTGCCAGCGTCCTCGGTGTCGGCTCCACATCCCCTGTAATGAATCGAAGTATGCACGAGCGCCACGCCGCGAGATGTCATCCGTCTGACACTCTCGAGAAAATCATTCGAATCGGCCGCCGGCCGACATCGAACGCAGCCGCAGCGCCCGCTCGTCGACGATCCGCACGGTCCGGCCGTCGAGCCCGATCAATCCAGCCTCCTCCAGCATCCGCATCACCTGGTTCACGGTCTGCCTGGCCCCGCCGAGCATCTGGCCCAGCTCCGCCTGCGTGAGTGTGAGCGTGATGTTCGTTCGGCCCTGACGTTGCGATTCGTTGAGGAGGTACTTGGCCATCCGACCACCCAGATCGAGATAGGCGAGGTCAGCGAGGCCGTCGGTCACCGTTCTGAGCCGAGCGGCGAGCATGGTCACCATCTGCTGGGCGATGGCCGGATCGGAGTGATACGCCGAGCGGAACGACGCGGCCGGTACCTCGACGATCTCCGAACGGCGCAGCGCTGCAACCGACGCCGAGCGTGGCTGGTCGTCGAGTACACCGAGTTCGCCGATGAGCTCACCTTCGTGGATGAGCGCCAGCGTCGGCTCGGTGCCATGGATCGACGATGTGAAGACCCGGAAGGAACCCGATACGACCACGTAGATCGACGAGGCGCGCTCGGCGACGGCGAACAACACCTCGTTGCGTTGCATCGTCCTCCATCGGGACGAGCGGGCCAGCTCCGAGATCGTTCGGGAAGCGGCAACGCCGAACAGCGGCGTCGCCGCGAGGACGTCGTCGATGGGTCGTTTCGGTGCGTCCGCCACGAATCAGTCGATGATCGCCTGGTAGGTCAGTGATCGCATGTCGCGATCGGGCGACAGGACTCCGGTCATGTACTGGCTCATGAAGATTCCGACCAGCTCCTCGGCGGGGTCGACCCAGTAGTAGGTCTTGGCGGCACCCGCCCAGCCGAATTCGCCGACAGAACCGGTTCCGCCCGTCTGCGCAGGGTCGAGCATGACCCGTGAGCCCAGGCCGAAGCCCATCCCGGGATTGACCTGACCGAGCAGTTCCCACGGCATCAGAGCGGGCGGGAGGTGGTTGCTGTGCATCAGCTCGAGCGTCTTGCGGCCGACGATGTGTTCGCCGTCGACCTCGCCGTTGTTCGCCAGCATCTGGGCGAAACGCATGTAGTCACCGACGGTCGAGAACAGCCCGAGACCACCGCGGTTGAAGACCTCCGGGGTGCCGGTCGGGTACGTGCCTGACACGTCGATGCGTTCGTTGAACCCGCTCAACGCCGCTTCGACCAGTTGGACAGCCGAATAGTTCGGGCCCACGAGATCGGGGAGCCCGTACATCGCGGCGAGACGACCCAGTTCCGAGTCGGGCACACCGAAGCCGGTGTCGACCATGCCGAGCGGATCGAACAGGCGGTCGCGGAGGAAGTCGCCCAGCGGCTGCCCCGAGATCACCTCGATCAGTCGGGCGGCGACGTCGATGCCGACGCTGTAGTGCCAGCGAGCACCCGGTTGCGACGCGAGCGGCAGGGTCGCGAGTTCGTCGATCATCGCTTCGAGTGTGCGGGTGGCGTCGTGACAGACGTTGTGGTCGCGATACATCTGAGCGACCGGGGTGTCGATCATGAAGTCGTAGGTGAGTCCACTGGTGTGGGTCAGTACGTCGCGGATGTCGATCGGCCTGACCGGGTCGACGAGCGTGCCGTCACCGGCGAGCACCTTGACCCCTCCGAACCCCGGCAGGTAGGTCGCGATCGGGTGTTCGAGCTGGAAGCGACCCTCCTCGTGCAGCAGCATCAACGCGGTCGACACGATCGGCTTGGTCATCGAGTAGATCCGGAAGATCGTGTCCGCGGTCATGGGCAGACCGGCTTCCTTGTCGCGATGGCCGAACTGTTCGGCATGGACGATCTGCCCGCGTCGGCTGATCATCGTGCTGATGCCGACGACCCCACGTTCCTCGACGTAGGACTGCATGATCGGTCGCAGTCGTTCGAGTCGGTTTGCACTCATCCCGACCGATTCCGGCGTTGCGCTGTCACTGCTCATGTGGACCCCCATCCCAGCTCGGTTGCGAGACCATACCCGAGGTCGACCGCATGGCCGTAGGTGTCAGGGTGTTCCGATCCCCGATCGCGTGTCGACCAGCCGGAGCGGCCTGATTCCTTCGAAGCCAGGGCCGGCTGAACCCATCACGTCGATGAGGATGTCGGCAGCGGCGAAGGAAGAGACACAGATCTCACCGTTGGCGTCCGGCTGCACCACCGCGAAATTGGCGATCGTCTGGCCCTGCACATAGTTGATGTTCGAGGTGTCGGGACGACCTCCGGCGCACGGGTACGCGGTCGCGTAGCCGGCGCTCTGCGCCCCGACGATCGTCAGGTTCATGAAGACTCCGCCGATCGGGGCCGTGGTGTCGAGTGCGGTGTCACCCACCGAGAAACGAACCACCCGGCCGGGAGCGGGCGCCGAACCGTCGGATCGTGTGTCGGTCACCCGACCGGGGCGCACGAGATCGATCGGTGCGCCCGTGGCGAACGAAGCGAATCGGTCGACGATGAGGTGCGTCGCGGTCGACGCGATGATGCACACGTTGCCGTCGGCGTCCGGCTGCGTCATCACCAGGTTCGGGGTGACCGATCCGGGCACCACGTTCACATTCGAGGTCTCGAGGGTCGCCAAACCACACGGTTGAACGGTCACGAACCCAGGCGCATCCGGTTGGAGGGCGGTGACGTTCAACGCCACCGCCCCGGTGCCCGGATCGGCGACATGCAGTTCGAGTTCGGCCAACGCCGGCTGACGGACGCCCAGGATTCTGCTGTCGTGGAGCCTCCTCGGCGTCGCGTCGACGAGGTCCACCGTGTCGTCGAATCGACCGAACACGTCGACGATGAGCTCGGTGGCGATCTGGTTGTACACGCAGATGTCACCACTCGGGCCGACCGGGACGATCGCGCCGGCCGCGACCGTGTGATCGCGACCGTGATTCAAGTTGCTCACGTCGGGTCGGCCCGCCTCGCAGGGATACGCGGTGAAGAAGCCCGCGGCACGAGTTCCGGTGGCGGTGAGGTTCAGGGCCACCGCTGTGGTGGACGCGTCAGCGACATGGACCCTGGTCACCGTGGCGTCATCGACACGCGTTTCGGTGTTGTGGACCGCCTCGGCGATGAGCGCGCTGTAGAGGGCCGCGCCGGTCGGGTTCAGGTGGATTGCGTCATAGGTGAGCCCGGCCTGGTCTGCCGCCGCCGCCCAGTCGACCAAGGTGAGATTGGGATGCCGCTCGACCGCCCGCTCGAGGTGCTCGTTGACCGTCGGGAAATACCAGGAGTACGGGAGCATCTGCCGCCATGCCGACGCCGAGACGTACTGCGGCTTCACCTCACGAAGTGTCACCCAGTAGATGTGTTCCACACCTGCGTTCGTCAGGGTGTCGATCATCGAATCGATCGATCGGTCGAAACGAGCCGGGTCCCAGTACGGGTAGTTGTACCCGCTGCCGATCACGACATGATCCCCGATGATCGATCGGTTGGACGTCAGCGTCGGGATCACGTGCCCGTCACGCAGTTGCTCGACCATGTACGCCGGCGTGCCGATGGTGTTCACCTGCCAATCGACAGGAAATGCCCGCGGCAGCGCAGCGGCGGCGCCCAGACCGACGGAGTCGCTGAAGAGCGTGACACGATGCTCGGGCGGCGCGGCGTGAACGACCTCCGCCACTGGTGGAGCGAACACCGACGTAGCGGCGATCGAACCCTGAAACCAGACCGAGGACGAGACGGCGAGATGTCACGGTACCCACCACCCCGTCACGTCGAAGAGCGATTGGGTCACGGGGTACGAGTACACGCACAACCTCCCTGAGTCGGACACGCCCGTCGTGAGCGAGTTGGCGAGCGCCTGACCGGCGCCGGCATTGACCGATGACGTCGGTGGCGCCGAGCCGCACGCGTTCCCCACCAGGTAGCCCCCGGTGATCGGAGTGACCATCGTGATCGTGCCGGTGACCGCCTTCGCGCCGGCCGGCGCGACACGCACGTCCAGGGTCTGGCCGGCGCCGTGGATCGGCGACCATCCACCGATCGCGTTCCGCGTGTCGAGCATCCGGGTCGGGGGAACGGGAACGAAGGACAGCCCGCCGGCTCCGAACGTTCCGGTCAGATCGACGATGACATCGGCTGAGGTGCTCGTCTCCACACAGATCGTGTCCTGCGCCGACGTCGCCACGAATGCGGAGCCGGCGACCGCCTCGATCGGCCCGTAGTTCACGTTCGACACACCGGACACGGCGTCGCACGGGGCAGCCCGCAGCCACCCGGCCTCGGCGGCATTCACCACCGTGAGGTTGACCGCCACCGCGGTCGCTCCGGGCGGTGTGCTGACGACCAGAACGGCCGACCGGCCGGTGGCGCGGGTGTCGACGAGACGCTGGTTCGTGTCGAGCGGGGCGAATCCACTCTCCCCGGCGCGCCCGACGAATGCCCCTTGGAGGTCGACGATGACGTCGGTCTCGCCGCTGTTGAAGATGCAGACCCGACCATCGGATCCCAGGGGCGTCACGGTCATGGCGCCGCGAGACATGCCCCGCGTGAAGTTGACGGTCGATCCGCTGTTGGTTGTTCCGCACGGTCCGGCCGAGAGGTAGCCGTCAGCTCCCGGTCCCGCCGCGGTCACACCGATCGCGACCGCCGTCGCTCCCGCGGGGAGTCGACCACCGAAATCCACCGTGAGCTCGCTGCCGTCCGGTCGCCGGCCCGGTGCGTCGTGGCGCGTGTCGACGACACGAACCGGGTCGAGCGGCACGAATCGGCTGGCCGCTGCGGTCGGTGCGGGGAGAGCGGCATCGCCCCCCACCCGCACGGCGAGTGCGAGGTCGTGGGTGAACGCGGCCGCCATCCGTAGAGAACGCCGCTGATATCCGGCGACGTCGAGGTGCGTGTTGTCGTTGCTCACATAGCCACCGGAGGCCATCTCGAGGGGCCAGTCCCACGTGAAGAAGTCGTCACGCTCGAACGCGAGCTGAGCGAGCGCGGTGTTCCACGCCGCCGCGTCGGCTTCGCTGCCGGGATTTCGTGTGATCATCGGCCACCAGATCCGATGGCCAGGGCCGATCAGCGTCGACGACGTCGAGGATGCGCCTGCGCGAGCAGGCGACATCGGTACGGCAGATCGCCGAGTCGTTCGCACCGAGGTTCACGATGACGTTGGGTGCATCCCAACCCTGGCTTCTCCAGGTTTCGATCCACCAGCCCGCCGTCGAGGTGCTGCCGGCAGGCCCCGCCTTGTCACCGACGCCGGCACGGAACTTGACCGGGCCCCAGCCGCTTGCCTGCAACTGGTCCGGAAGCGTCGGGCTCCAGAGTCCGGCGCCGAGCAGTACCGAGTCACCGACGACCGTCACGGGCCCGAGCGGGCCGGGCGCCGGCAGCATGATGTCCTTGCTCAGCACGATCCCCTCGACCTCACCGTCGGAATCCGCAACGGTGAGACCGACAACGAACAGGGGAAGCAGGACGACTGCCCCGAACACGACGACGGAGCGGCGCACGCGGCGCCGCGCTCGATCAGAGTTCGCCAGGATGAGCATGACCGGCCGTCACTCTATTCGCCGACCCCGGCAGCGGTCTGTCTCCGTCGACGCGGCGACGGAATAGTGTCGCTGAGGTGCGGCAACGATCACCCGGCATCGTCCAGCTCGTGGCCGCTGCCGGACTCGCGCTCGGACTCGTGGCAGTCGGTCTGCTCGCCCGAACGTCCACGTCTGCGCAAGCCGAAGCCACGTCACCGCTCGAATTGGCGGTGTCGGCTCGGGCATCGGCGCCGGCGAGCCGCGGTGAGCAGGTCCGAATCAGGCCCTTGCCGAACCCACCCGGGTGTCACCGTGTTGCAGTGATCGGCGACTCGCTCATGGACAACGCTCGTTGGTATCTCAGCAGCGCGCTCGACCGAGCCGGCTTTTCGAGCGTCATCGACGCACAGCCCAGTCGCCGAATCCCCGCAACGGTCCGTGCTCCGTACAGCGGTGTGCTCGCTGCCCGACAGGTTCGATCCAGTTGGGGCGAAGCGGACTGCTGGGTGGTCGCTCTCGGATCCAACGACCTCATCTTCGGCGGCGGCGATCCGATGATTGCGGCATCGCTGATCGACTCGATGCTCGCTGCGGTCACTCCAGGTTCGAGTGTGTGGTGGGTGAACCTCGACTATCACCAGGATCCGCAGGTTGCCTTCAACTTCGTCGGTGCGACGTCCAGCTTCAACAGCACGCTGGACGCACGAGCGGCGCTCGCCGAGAACGTGACGGTGATCGACTGGTATTCGCTGGCCGAATCACATCGCGAGTGGTTCTTCGACCCGGTGCACGTCGACTCCATCGGCAGCCAGGCGCGGGCCCAGCAGGTGGTCGACGCACTCGCGAACTGAGCGGTCACCGCGTTCCCGACTCCGCCCGTCGAGCGCTCACCTGTTCGTGATCCGGACTCTGGTGCGGATCGGTCGGCTCCGATCGGGCAGCATGATCGGGCGGACCACCCACGAGGTCGCAGCGTCGGCGGAGGTCGGCACCTTCATGCAACACCAACACCACCACGACCCGACCGGCATGGGCAGTCCAGGCGAACCGGTTGCGCCGCGCACGCCGAAGCAGGAACAGGAACCGGCATCGACCGATGTCGTCGAGGTGGCCCCGGGAATCGTTCGAACACAGCTCCCGATCAGCATGCCCGGGCTCGGACATGTCAACTGCTACGTGCTGGAGGACGAACGGGGTATCGCGGTCGTCGACCCCGGCCTTCCTGGTCTGGAATCGTGGGACCACCTGGTCGATCGGCTCGCTCGGGGCGGGTGGGCAGTCGACGACGTCCACACCGTGGTCGTCACCCATTCCCATCCCGATCACTTCGGCGGCGCCATGAGGCTCCACCACGAGGCCGGCGCGGAGATCGTCACGCACGAGACGTTTCGCACGATCTTCGACACCTCCGACCTCGATGATCATGAGGATTCCGACGAACTCGACGTCAACTCCCCTGACGATCGCGCCGCGGCGATGGAACGCTGGTTCTCGAGGCCGTCCCCATGGGGAGGGCGCCGCGCCGGGCCGTCGCCCGAGTTCATCGAACGGATTCGCGGCTCCGACGGATCGGCGGGATCGATCTTCGCGACCCCGAGGCCGACACAACCGCTGGTCGATGGACAAACGATCAAACTGGCACGACGCGAATGGGTGGCGATGCACACGCCGGGCCACACCTACGACCACCTCTGCCTGTACGACCCCGAGTTCGGCGTGGTGCTGACCGGCGACCACGTGCTCCCTTCCATCACACCGCACATCAGCGGGTTGGCGCCGGAGGCCGACCCACTCGCCCTCTTCTTCGAATCGTTGAAGCGCATGGCGGAGATGAACGACATCTCCATCGCCCTGCCGGCACACGGCCATCCGTTCGAGGACCTCCGCGGACGCGCCGAGGACATCATCGAGCATCACGAGGAACGGCTCGACGTCATCCGCGAGGCGTTTCCCGATCTGCCGAACGGCACCGTCACCGAGTTCATGCGCGTGCTGTTCAAGGAACGGTCGTGGGGTGAGATGGCCGAAAGCGAGACCTATGCCCACCTCGAGCACCTGCGCGAACGTGGCGAGTTGCTGCGGCACTTCGACGAGGGCCTCGCGCGCTACGCACCGGTCGCCTGAGCGTCGATCGCGCGCCGTTCAGCGTCCGGGGTCGATCCGCGGCGAATCGGTCGGCGGCGCCCATGCAACAGGCTGCGGCTTCGCGGTACGGACGTTCGCGGCACCACTGTGTGACGATCCACTTCTCCCCCGCGTGCACTGCGGCGCCACCGTGCAGCGACATCGGGTCGACCGCGCCGTCGGCGCCGAGGTAGGTGAAGTAGACCGCCCGACCGGGCAGCGGCCTGACCTCGAACCCGATCTCCGGGAAGACGGTGGCGCCGCCCGATTCGACCGACGAGAGGTAGCAGATCATGGTCGCGACGCGCTGTCCGAAACGGGACACCGTCGTCGCCGGGCCTTCGCCGGGTTCACCCGTCGGCTCACCCACAGCGAAGAAGTCGAAATGGGGCACGTACTCCTCACCGGGTCCGTATCGCAGGACCTGGAGCGGCTCGGCACGGTCGATCGGAAGTCCGATGATCGACATGATGCGACGCTGGATCTCGTCGGCGATCGTCGAAGAACCGGGCGGGAAATGCATGCCCGAGCTCGTACGGGTCTCGTGCACGGTGTTGTCGACCGTTCGCTCGTCGATCACCAGTGACGGAGCGATCACCGTGCGCGCCGCTGCGATCAGGGCGTCGCACTCGTCGACCGACAACAGACCGGAGAGCACGGCGAGCTTGGGCGAAGAGACCAGCGCGTCGACTCCGACGACGTGGCCGTCGACGACGACTTGGTTGTCGACGAAGGTGGTGGGGTCACGTGGGAGATCGCTCACGCTCGCCATTCTCACCGATCGATGATGCGTCACAGCCACCGGCGACGACGCTGCCGGTCACACGGTGGATCACGAATCCGATCGGACTTCGACGGATGAAACCAACGGGATGAGTTCGCGGCTCGTCGGCCAGGTGACACAGGCCGAAGCGTCTGCGGATTCTCCCTCCCGATCGTGGTCGGAGGCGGCCCGTTGCGCCCTGATACCTCAGTCCCTCGGGTCGACGACGGCGTCGGGCGACGACGGCTCCGACGACACGCCGAGTTCTGATTCCAGCGCTGCAAGCCGCGCCTCCAAGGACCGCGACGCGCTGTGCCAGCGATGGGCCGAGGTCGGCGGGTTGAGCCACCCGGCCCGGCGCTGCTTGATGTACATCGGGCACGACGTCACCGAGCAGATGCGCCCAGCGATCCTGGCTCTGGCCAGAGCCCCGCCCGATGTTCGCCGCGAACGGATCGACGCCTTCCGCCAATCGCGTCAGCACTGCCTCGATGTCGTCGATCGACTCGAACCCCGTTCCCTGCGAGGTCGCGTATCGCTCGGTGCGTGTCTTCAATTCGCCGGCCGACTGCGGACCTCTCAACATCATCACGGCCAGCAGTGCCAACTGGTCGCTATCGAGTCCGAGCGCATCCTCGAGAATGTGGCGGTGCTTGTCGGTGCGGCCGCTGCTGTTCATTCGGGCAAGCCCCTTCTGACGCACGAGCAGCATCGCGTCCATCACGGTTCGCTCGCTGTAGTCGACCAGCGGTTCGCGGTTCGACTTCTGGTTGCACGCATTGACGAGCGCGTTCGTCGAGAGCGGACAGAGGTCAGGCGTTGTGGCCTGCTTCTCGATCAGGCAGCCGAGCACACGAAGTTCTTCGACGGTGAGCTCCATCGCATCACCGTAACCCCACCGGTGGGTTCGTTCGTGGCCGCGTCCGGCGGACCGTTCGGTCGGATCGAGATGCTCGACTCGTGGACGGTTGACGGGCACAAATGGCTCAACATTCCGCGCGACAGTGGTTGTCGTCGCGACGCGCGAACGCTGTCGCACGCTGACCCGCCCCACCGCGTGGCACGGTCCGCGGCTCACGCGCATGGGACTTCATCGAGTTCACCACCGGGTCGCCAACCTGATCCTGGTCCTCGTGTGGGCTCAGTCGGAGGTGGTGTCGATGAGCGCGCGAGCGACTCTGTTCTCGAGTTCTCTGGGGTATCGCTGAACGCCCGCAGACAGGTCGGTGATTCTGCCGTGGAGGATCGCGTCGAGACCGAGCAGCATGATCGCCGAGAAGGGGTCGAAGAGTTGTGGCGCGCCACTGCCCAGACCGACCGCCAGGTTGACGAGGCTGCCCCGGTTGAGCAGATGCACTCGTCGGCCGTTGACCTCATAGCGTTCGAGATGTCGACGAAGACTGACGTGAGAGTGCTGATCGAGCCAGTCGACGTCGATCTCACGGTTGCTGTGGCCGACGTTCATGAGGATCGCGCCGTCGGGAAGGAGCTCGATCTGTGCCGCTTCCACGACGCCATCGAAACCGGTCGCCGTGACGATGACGCTCGCTCGCCGAACTGCCTGGTCGAAGTCGGCAACCCGGCAGCCGAAGTGCTGTGCCTGGACCAGACGCACCGGGTCGAGGTCGACAACCGTGACGATGGCACCCAGATCGCGGGCGCGTAGCGCCACGCCCTGACCGACAGGACCGAAACCGACGACGACGATCTCGCGGCCGTACAGCGACAGGTTGGTGATCGCTGTGAACGCCGGCCACGTCTCGGCGCCGACATGATGACGATTGTGAATGAGATCCTTGAGTGCGATCCCGTTCCAATCCAAGACCGGAAAGGGGATCTCGACTCCGGCCAGGCGGTGCAAACCGGTCGTGGTCGCCTCGAGGGCCCCGGCCGGACGGTATCCCGCCGCCGCTGCCGCCACGATCAACTCACCGCCCATGTCACACAACGCGTCGGCTGGTTCGCTCGCCAGCCACGCCAGCGCGTCGGCGAACTCACCGGTCGACATGCCGGCGTGGCCACGGATCTCCACACCGATCGAAGCAAGATGCGTCACCGTGCGGTCGTCGGTGCTCTCCGGGTTGCATGGCGCCATTCGGACTCTGGCGCCGGCCTCGACGAGCGGGCCGACGATGCCGATGATGTCCGGCAGGATGTGCTGACAACATGACACGGTGCGGCCCGACAGGTCCGAGGCCGAGACCTCCCGGCCGAACGCTGCGGTGATCGGGTTCGTCCACGCGATCCACTCGAGCTCGGCGATGTCCACGACTCCAGTACATCACGGGAACACCGATCGTGTCGCCGAGCGTGCACGTCGGCCATGCATGTCTCCAGCATGCGGTGACCCACTGACGCGTTGCTGTCGCGGCGCCACCTCCAAGTGAGTTGCACAGCGGGCGGGTGATGCTCGAGGATCTCGGCAGCACGAACGGCAGGCTCATCGAGGCGTGCCGGTACAACGACCCACACGGTGCCGGGGCATGGCCGGTCGTCGAGTCGGCAGGTGATCTGTCGTTCGGCACGCCCCGCGAGGTCGAACTCAAAGCCTCGTCGGGGGGCATCTGCTCCGCCCGCTACGGTCTGCAGACACCACGAACGGTAGTTCACGGCAGGGGAAAAGACGATGACCCAGATCACCGAACCAGGAACGACGCCGCTGCGCCTGCGGCCACACCGACCGTCGGAGATCGGCCGACTCCCCCGTCCCCCAGTCCGTTGTCTCGCCGCTCTCGCAACGGCCGCGCTGACACTTGCGGCATGTTCGGGGAGCGACGAATCGGCGAGCTCACCCCCCGATACCGCGGTGTCCGAGACCGTCGAGTCCGTCCAACCGACGACCGAGCCGGAGCAGGTCGCCACGAGCGTCGAGGCTGTGCCCGAGACGACTGCGGAGCCCGAGCCGGCGTGCCCACCGGCGGTTCCCAACGAGGTCGCGCAGCCGGCCGGGACCGTCGCGTCGTTCGACCGGACGGCGTTCCAGATCGCCGAGGGCGTGGCCGTCGACAAGTCGGGCAACGTGTACGTGTCGCTCCCGCCCCTCGGCCAGATTCTGCGGTTCGCGCCGGGATCGAGCGACTACGAGGTGTTCGCGGAGGTTCCCGATTGGGACCTCGCCCCCGAGGACTACCGACCGATCTTCGAGATTCCGCCTGAGGGCGTCGTGAACCATTCCGGCATCCTGGGACTGGCGCTCGACGCAGACGGCAACGTGTACGCCGCAGTGGACAGCCCCGACCGCTCCGGCGTCTGGAAGTTCGACTGTCGCACCGGCGAGGGGACTCGGTTCGCCGGAACGGAAACCATGCTCTTCGCGAACGGACTCGCCTTCGACGACCAGGGCAATCTGTTCGCGACCGAGTCGTACTCAGGGATGGAGGGTGACATTCCGCTCGGTGCGATCTGGAAGATCACCCCCGACGGCGTGGCCGAGAAGTGGTTGGAGAACACCACGCTCGGTGGTCCGAACCGCTTCAACCTCGGCAAGCCGGTCGGGGCGAACGGCATCGCATTCCGAGACGGGGTGCTCTACGTCAACGTCCTCGAGCAGACCTCGATCTGGACGGTCCCGGTGCTCGACGACGGCACCCCCGGCGAGATGGTTCCGTACGTCGTGTCGGACTTCGCGTTCATTCCGGACGGGATCGCGCTCGACGCCGACGGGCGCGTCTACGTCACCGACGCAATCACGAACGGCATCGTGCGAGTCGAACCCGACGGCACGGTCGTGTCGATCGCCGGTGACGCGGAACAAGGCCTCGATGGTCCCACGAGCATGGCCTTCGGAATCGGCGCGACCGAGTTCACGATGTATGCCGTGAATCTGGCGGATCAGACCTACGTGCCCAGCGACCTGCCCGGTCCGGCGCTGGTCGCCATCGACGTCGACACCCCCGGCATGCCCCTTCCATAGGCAACACACGAGTCCCGACCCGATCGGATTTCTGCAACTGACCGAGTGCTTGGTGATGCGTTTCTCGCGGAGTACAGCTCCAGGCTCGAGCTGCTCGCACAGCAGCTCGAACAGAGCGAGCGGCTGACGACGATCCAGTTGTAGCTTCGCGCCATGGAACCCTGGGCACGAGAACTCGAGGGACGAGTCGACGAGTCGTGGATCGACAGCAAGCTGCTGATCGACAATCCGTTGGGCGACCCGGCACGCCGACCGATCTGGGTGTACCTCCCCCCTGGCTACGACGGGACCGACGAGCACTACCCGTCGTTGTATCTCATCATGGGCATGACCGGTCAGATCGACATGTGGCGCAACCGAACCCCGTTCCGCCCGAACGTCGTCGAGCTGATCGACCAGACGTTCTCCGACCCGGAGGTACCGCCCTGCATCGTCGTGATGGTGGACTGCTGGACCAGCCTGGGCGGGAGCCAGTTCGTCGACTCACCCGGCACCGGCCGATACCACAGCTACCTCTGCGACGAGATCGTGCCCTGGATCGACGCGAGATACCGAACCCTCCCAGGTGCGCACCATCGGGGAATCACCGGTAAGTCCAGCGGTGGCTATGGAGCGATGATCACGCCGATGCTGCGCCCCGATCTCTTCGGCGGGCTCGCAACCCACGCCGGTGACGCGCTCTTCGATGTGTGTTTCCAACCCGACTTCCGTGAAACGGCGCGTGCTCTACGCGCCTACGAGGGCTCCTATCCGGCCTTCTGGACCGATCTCCGCAATCGTCCCGCCATGAGCAAGCCAACTGACATGACCCTGATCAACACATGGTGCATGGCCGCGTGTTGGTCCACCGACGACGACGGCACCGTTCGGCTCCCATTCGACGTCAGCACCGGCGCTCTCGACGAGGACGTCTGGGCGCGATGGCTCGCCTGGGATCCGGTGCGCATGGTCACCGAACATGTGGACGCACTGCGATCCCTTTCAGCGATCTACGTCGACGCGGGACACGCGACGACTTCTACTTGGACCTCGGAGCCCAAGCCTTCGTCGACGCCCTCGCCTCGGTCGACGTCGAACCGACCTTCTTCGAACTGTTCGATGCCACCCACATGGCGATCGAGTACCGCTACCCGATCGCACTGCGCCATCTCGCCGACCGGCTCTCCCCTTGACCAGGTGCGCCAGAACGCGACGAAGCCCCGGTCGGATTGCTCCTGACCAGGGCTTGCGGGGTGGGCACGACGGGACTCGAACCCGGGACCTCTACCGTGTCATGGTAGCGCTCTAACCAACTGAGCTACGCGCCCGTAGCGGAGCAGTACGTTACCAACTCGTGAGCGCCGCACCACACCTGCCGGTCGTCGACATCGCCGCCCTGCTCGACAACGACGCGCCGACGGCCGACGTCGCCGAGACCGCGGCATCCATCGATCGGGCATGCCGCGACGTCGGATTCTTCGCCGTCACCGGACACGGCGTCGGCCCGGATCTGCAGGACCGGCTCGAAACGGCATCGCACGAGTTCTTCCGACGCCGGATGGCGAACAAGGCAGAGATCGCCATGGCCAACGCCGGTGCAGCGTGGCGCGGCTGGTTCCCGGTGGGTGGCGAACTCACCTCCGGCGTGCCCGACCGCAAGGAGGGCATCTACTTCGGTCTCGAACATCCACCCGACCATCCCCGGGTGCGGACGGCGACACCGCTCCACGGCGCGAACCAGTTCCCGACCGACCCGCCCGAACTCGAGCCACTCGTGCTCGAGTGGCTCGACGCGATGCGATCGGTCGCCGACGCCGTGATGAGCGGCATCGCCCTCGGCCTCGGACTGTCGGCCACCTGGTTCGCCGAACACCTGACCGCCGACCCCACCATCCTGTTCCGCATCTTCCACTACCCGCCCGGCGACCCGACCGACCACCAATGGGGCGTGGGCGAGCACACCGACTACGGGCTGCTCACGCTGCTCGCACAGGACCGTCACGGTGGCCTCCAGGTGAGAGGTCTCGATGCGACCTGGATCGACGTTTTCCCGGAGCCGGATGTGTTGATCTGCAACCTCGGCGACATGCTCGAACGGCTCACCGCCGGGCGTTACCGATCGACGCCGCACCGGGTGCGCAACACCTCCGGCGAATCGCGCCTGTCGTTCCCCTACTTCTTCGATCCATCGTGGGATGCGACCGTGCCGACCCTGCCGATCACCGCCGATGTCGCCGACCCTGCGGGCGAGCGGTGGGACGGCGCCGACGTGCTCGCCTGGGAGGGCTCGTACGGCGAGTACCTCACGGCCAAGGTCGCCCGGGTGTTCCCCGAACTGTTCGACACGATCGCGACAGACGTGTCACCGCAGGCGCAGTGACACCTCGTTGGCCATCAAACGTCCGCGACGGGTGAGAACCACCCGGGCGGGGTCGGTGGGATGGTCGACCACCATCGCGTCGAGCAGTTCGAGCGTGTCGGTCGAGAAGGCGTCGCGCTCCACACCGTCACGGGTACGCAGCGCGAGTTGCAGGCCCTCGAAGCGGCGCGTGTCGGCATCGAGCGTTTCCGACGCCGCCTCGACGGTCTCGGCACGGTCGATCAACTCGATGTACCGATCCGGTGTGCGCACGTTCCACCACCGGCGACCGGATTCGTGCGAATGCGCGGCGCAGCCGAAACCCCGATAGTCGGCCTGGTCCCAGTAGAGGAAGTTGTGGCGTGACTCGTGGCCGGGCCTCGCCCAGTTCGACACCTCGTAGTTGAACAGGCCCGCCTCGGTGAGCAGGTCATCGACGAGCTCGTACTTGTCGGCCTGGTCATCGTCGTCGGGATGCCGATCGGGTTGCGACGCCAGCGGCGTTCCGGCTTCCACCGTCAACCCGTACGCGGAGATGTGCGGTGGATCGAAGGCGAGCGCCAGCTCGACGGTCGAGCGCCAGTCGTCGATCGACTCACCGGCTGCGCCGTAGATGAGATCGAGGTTGAACGACGGCATGCCGGACTCCTTGATCGCCCGGACCGCACCGCTCGACGTTCGCCTGGTCGTGGGTCCGGCCGAGCGAGGCGAGCACGTGTGCCGACATCGACTGCACCCCCAGGCTGACCCGGTTGACCCCAGCGCTCCGGTACGTGGCCAGCATCTCGACGGTGACGTCGTCGGGATTGCACTCGACGGTCACTTCGGCGCCCGCACTGACGGGGATCGAGCCGATGACCGATGCCAGATCGTCGGCCGGGACGAGTGTCGGCGTTCCGCCGCCCGACGAACACGGTGTCGGCCACCGGCAACCCGGCATCGACCGCCCGGGCGATCTCGGTACGCAGCGCAGCGATGTACGCGTCGACCAGGTGATGACGATCGGTCCATGTGGCAAACGCGCAGTACTCGCACTTCGACGCGCAGAACGGGATGTGGACATACACCCCGAACGTCGCTGCAGCCATCGCCCCAGTCAACCGCCCACCGATGAGTCTCGGCGCGATGTGACCGCGCCCGACGTCATCAGGGCGGTCAGCCGGCGGGAACGAAGAGCAGGTCGAGCGCCGCGAGACGTTCAGCGACCTGATCGACCGGCACGTCGAGCATCGCTGCAATCGATCGGGTGTCGTCACCACGCACGGTGATCACCCGACCGTTGAAGTCCTGGCGCTGCACCTGGATCAGCCGCAGGTACCGAGCCAGCATCTCGAAGGGCGATCCCTTGAGCTGCACCAGCTTGGCAACGTCGATCGCCAGCTTCTTGTTGACCGGCGACTGGAGCGCCGCTGCAGCTTGGGTCCCCGTGACCTCACGTGGCAGGAGTTGCTCGACCGGAACCGAATAGAACTGCGAGAGCCGGTCGAGACGCGGCACCGACAGTGCCGCGCTCTCCGCGTTCGTAGGCGCCGAGAACCGACGCCTTGAACTCCTGGTTCGACTGTGCCTCGACTTCCTGCAACGACATTCGCTTCTGTTTGCGGATCACACGCAACCGCTCACCCACCTGTTGGCTGTACACCGAGGGTGCTTCGTCGTCCATGACTGTCATATGGGTATCCCGCCTTGTTTGTACGCTCTGCGTTCGGTGGCGCCCGCCTGCCGACCGCCCGACACGTTACCCGAGGGTAACTCGGCCATTATAGACTGTCAGCGTTCAGATGTCACGCAGAGTGTCGTTGCGGCCACCGCGGCGGTCTCCGTACGGAGGATGTTCGACCCGAGCGACACCAGATCGCGCGCGAGATCGAGCTCGTCGGGCGACCACCCGCCCTCGGGCCCGATCGCAACCGACCGGTCTGCGGAATCGAGGTGCCGGCCACCCGGTTCAGCGACCACGAAGTGGGCGAGCACGCCCGATGCCTCGACCGGCGCATCGATCTCGACGCGCCAGACACGGCGGCTCTGCCGACACGCCTCGTCGGCGATCCGCCGCAGGCGTACGAGCTGCGAGTCGACACGATCGGGCTTCCATCGCACGACCGAACGGTCGGCATGCAGCAGCGTGAGGCGGTCGACGCCGAGTTCGGTCACCTTCTGCACCAGCCAGTCGAGCCGGTCCCCCTTGGGCATGGCCACCGCCAAGGTGAACGGATCGACGCGAGGCGCCTCGGTGACGATCTCGCTCGAAGCTTCCAGCGTCAACGACGAACCGTCCACGCGCACGCAGGCCAGTAGCCAGCGGCCACCACCGTCGGTGACGCTCACCTGCTCGCCGTCACGCAGGCGCAGCACCCGACGCAGGTGATGCACCGTGTCGTCATCGATCGACAGCGCCCCCAACTGCTCCGGCTCGACCAGAACATGGGTGCTGGTCGACCGCAGCGATGACACGTCCATCGGCGGCGCCGTCAGTGGAACGCCGACTTGATGCGGCTGAACAGGCCTTCCTTCTCGTGTCCGACCACTTCACCGCGCCCCTCGGCGTAGGCCGTGAGCAGTTCGACCTCCTTGTCGGAGAGCGTCTGGGGAATCTCGACACGAACCCGTGCCCGCAGGTCACCGCGACCGCGACCGCGCAGGTGCGGGACACCGCGCTGGCGCAGGACGAACTCGCGTCCGGGCTGCGTGCCGGGCGGAATGACCAGATGCTCCGTGCCATCGAGCGTCTCGAGTTCGATGGCGGTGCCGAGCGCGGCCTGGGCGATCGAGATCGGCACCTCGGTGACCAGGTCGTGATCGTCCCTGACGAACAGGTCGTGCGGTGCAACCCTCAAGTGGACGTACAGGTCGCCCGACCGCCCACCGCGAGGGCCGACCGCTCCCCGACCGGTCAAACGGAGGGTCGAGCCGGAGTCGACACCGGCGGGAACATCGACCTGGTACGTCTTGTCGACGGTGACGCGACCTTCACCACGACACGAACCACATGGTGTGGTGATGATCTGGCCGAGGCCACCGCAGCGGCTGCACGGACTCGCCGTGACCATCTGGCCGAGCAAGCTCTGGCGCACACGTTGGATCTGGCCACTGCCACCGCATTCGGAGCAGGTGACCGGGCTGGTACCGGCGCCGGCACCCGAACCGCTGCACTCCTCGCACGTGACCGGCAGCTTCAGCGACACATCGATCTGATCGCCGAACACCGACTGCTCGAACGTGATGTCGGCAACGACTTCGATGTCCTGGCCGCGGGGCGGCCCGGATGGACCACGCTGACGCCCGCCCCCGAACGGGCTTGCTCCGCCACCCCCGAAGAAGGTCTCGAAGATGTCGCCGAGACCCCCGCCGAACAGGTCCTCCGCGGTCGGTCCGCCGCCGCTGTTGCCACCGACGCCCGCCTCGCCGTAGCGGTCGTAGCGAGCGCGCTGGTCGTCGTCGGAGAGCACCTGGTAGGCCTGGGCGATCTTCTTGAACTGCTCGGCGGCTTCCGCGTTGTCCGGGTTCGCGTCGGGGTGGAACTCGCGAGCGCGCTGACGGTAGGCCTTCTTGATCTCGTCGGCCGTCGCGGTGCGCTGCACACCGAGGAGTGCGTAGTAGTCAGCCATGGGAGGCCCCATCATGCCGGGACTTCGACACCGTGACTCAGCCCTCCTCGATGCGGTGGCCGAGCTGTTCGCTCACCACTTCGACGGTCGCAAGGGCCTGCGGATAGTTCATTCGGGTGGGCCCGAGTACACCGACCGAGCCGAGATGCTCGCCGTCGACCACCACAGGGGCGACCACGACCGAGCACGCCGACAGCGGCTCGACGCCGTGTTCGACGCCGATGGCCACCGACATGCCACGGTTGACGATGTCACTGACGAGCGTGACGACCACGAACTGTTGCTCCAGGGTGGCGAGCACGGATCGGACGATCTCGACGGCGTCGAACGCGTTCGCAACTGCCGCCGCTCCGCCGGTGAAGACCTGTTCGGGGCTGCCGGCCGATCGCAGTGCGGCGAGCGCTTCGTCGCACAGCCGGTCGACCACGGTGTCGCCGGTCGGCGTGATCGCCACGGTCATGCCGAGCACACGACCGTCGAGCGCCGCCGACAGGTGAGCGCCGGCGGCTGACAGCTTGAGGTCGTCGTCGCCCTCGAACAGATCGATCGGCACGTTCTCGACGGTTCCGTTGCGCGAACACGACCACGACCGTGGCGGCAGTCGTCGACAGCGACACGATCTGCACTCGCCGCACGGGCACGGCCTCGGCACGCGGACCGACGACGACGCCCGCGTTGTTGGTGAGCGAGGCGAGCAGATTCGACGTCTGATGCAGCATCTCCTCGAGCCGGCCGTGCGCCGCCGAGAAGAACTCGCCGACCTGCTTGGTGGTGGCGGTGTCGAGGGGACCGGGTGCCGTGAGGTGATCGACGAAGTAGCGATAGCCCTTGTCGGTGGGGATGCGCCCCGCCGAGGTGTGCGGCTGCACCAGATATCCCTCGTGCTCGAGGTGGGCCATCTCGTTTCGCACGGTCGCCGAGGACACCTTGATGCTCGGCGCCCTGGCGATGTGGCTCGATCCCACGGGCTGCGCGGTGGCGATGTACTCCTGCACAACTGCAGTCAGAATCGCTGTCTTGCGGTCGTCCAACATCTGGCACTCCAGACTATCGACTGCCAACGCCCCGGTCAGCCCAGCGCCCAATGTCCTGGTTACGCCGGTGCCAGGCACCGGCGTAACCGTCAGCGGATCGAGGCGAGGCGGCGGAGGGCTTCGTCACGTTCGGCCCCGTGATCGAGCATCGGTGCAACAGGGTCGGGCACCCACCGGGCGACGTACTCGCCATCAGGGTCGTAGCGCTCCTGCTGGAGGGTGGGGTTGAACACCCGGAAGTACGGGGCGGCGTCGGTGCCGGTTCCGGCGGCCCACTGCCAGCCGTGGTTGTTCGACGCCAGATCACCGTCGACGAGGTGCTGCATGAACCATCGGGCACCCCACTGCCACGGCAGATGGAGGTCCTTGACCAGGAAGCTGGCAACGATCATGCGCACCCGGTTGTGCATCCAGCCCGTGGCCGCCAGCTGCTTCATGCCGGCGTCGACGATCCCGAACCCGGTCTCCCCCGCCGCCCAACGACCGAATCGCTTCCGGGCCGCTGCGTCGGTGTCGACCGGCATCGCATCCATCTTCGGGTTGAGATTCTCCCAGGCCGTGCGCGGCTGCTGGAACAGCACGTCGGCGTAGAAGTCACGCCAGGCCACCTCGCTCGAGAAGACGGTGTGACCCTTCGGACCCGCACCGGAAGCATCGAGGTCGGCGAGCAACTGGCGGGGATGGATCGTGCCCCACTTGAGCGCGGGCGACAGCTTGCTCGTGCCCTCGACCGCGGGAAGGTTCCGCTGATCCGGGTACTCGTCGACGCCATGCGGCAGGAACGCCGCCCACAGGTCGTGGGCTGCGTCCTCCCCGGCCGAGGGGCTCGTCGATGCCGGGATCGGGACGATCGCCGAGCGGGTCCGATGCGATCCCACTCGTTCCGGCCCCGACCCATCGGATGTCGTCGCCTGAGTCGTCGATCGGGAGCATCCCACCCGATTGCGCGCCATCGCTTCGAGAACGGTGTGAACACCGCGTACGGCGTGCCATCGTCCTTCGTGACGGCACCAGGCGTCACGGCGTACGGCGACCCGACACCGTTGAGGTGTCGGCGTCGCTGCACCGAGCGCTGCTTGAACCGCTGCGTCACGGCGTCGCCCGTACGGCGAGTAGTCCCGACTGACGAACACGGTGTCGGCGTCGAAGTCGGCGGCCGCGGCAGGGATCACATCGGCCGGATCGCCGTGGCGGATCACCAGGCCCGTCCCGCTCCGCTCCCGGATCGCTGCGTCGAGCGAGCGCAGGCAGTCGTGGAGATACGCCAGCCTCGGGGCACCCGACGAGGCAAACGTCGGGTCGACGACGAACACCGGGACGACCTGCTGCCCATCGGCGCCGGCCGCAATCAGCGCCGGATGGTCAGCGAGGCGCAGGTCCCGCCGGAACCAGATGATCGAGCGTCTTGCTGCTGCCACGACCCCGGTTGTACCCGCGATGCGACGTTCTCACCGCACCGTCCAACGAAGTCGCCCCAAGAATCCTGTCCGGCCTCACATGAACTCCGGCGGCAGCCGGATCGCGTCGGCGTCGAAGATCAGGCCCGGGAGATCTCGTCGCCGACCGAGACCGTCCCCGGCTCGACGACCACGGCGCAGACGCCGCGCAAGCGCAGGTCCTTGCGGGAATTCACCCAGCGCGCGGCATCGACACCGAACCGCTCGGCGAACTTCGCGCAGCCGGTGTGGGGCTTCTCGGTGATCTCGATGACCGCCGTGCCGATCCGCAGACGGGTACCGGCAGGTGCATTGTCGAGTGACAGGTCGAAGTCGACGATGAATTGGTCACCGGCGAGAGCCCAGCGCTCGCGGTCGACTCCGGCAACTGCCTCCAGTGCCCGGGCACTCATGATGTTCAGCTCGGCGAGCGGATCGGCCGGGCCACCCTCGGGCCGGCTGCTGCCGCGTTCGACATAATTGTCGCCGACGAGTCCCACGCCAGGGCGCACCTGACCGTCGCCGAGCACCCGGCGCTCGCCGACGGCGGGACGGGCCACGATGAGCTCGACGGTTCCGACCTGGGCCGGAGCCGACATGACGTCGTCGATTCGGGTGTCGAGCTCTGCGGTCGTTGCGGGCATCGACCAAGTATTGCCGTCCTGGCCGGCCGAGTCAGGACCTTTTCCCCGTGTATCCGAGTCGGGTTCGGTGCACGATCGACGGAGAACGCCGACATGTAGGAGATGAAATCGCGCGCCCTGGTGGTTTACGAGTCCATGTTCGGCAACACCCGCGTGATCGCCGAACACATCGCGACCGGTCTCGGAGACGCAATTCGAAACCACCGTGGTCGGGGTGCACGATGCCACGGCTGATCTCGTGGAAACCGCCGACATCCTCGTCGTCGGCGGCCCGACTCACGTGCATGGCCTGTCGAGCAATCGCAGCCGCCGCAGCGCCAAGCAGATTGCCTCCAAGGACCACGAACTCCACCTCGAACCAGACGCCGAAGGGCCCGGGCTGCGCGACTGGTTCGACGCGCTCGCCGATGTACCGCGGGGACGCGCAGCTGCATTCGACACACGGGTTCACGCCACCATGGCGTTGACCGGCCATGCATCGAAGGGCATCGCCACACGCCTCCGCCGTCTCGGCTTCGAGATGCTCGCCGAACCGGAGAGCTTCTTCGTCGACAGGTCCAACCGTCTGGAAACCGACGAGACGGAACGCGCCGAGGCGTGGGGACGCTCCGTCGCCCAGTCCGCGGTGAGGGCTCACGCCGACGCCTGAGCCTCGATCGGTCGCAGCCACCGCGGCCGATCGGTCCACAGCCGTTCCACCCGGAACAGCGGAGCGAACGCCACGAGCGACAACGGGTACGCGAACCCGATCAGCATGAACGCCAGGATCCCCGCATGGAGCGTCCACACGGCGATCACCCAGGCAGTTCGGACGCGGCTCCCGAGGAGCGCCACCGGCGCTGCCAGTTCGACGAGCACGGTGACGGGCGCAGCGAACCTCCAGAACCACGCGACTCGCACGCCGAGGCCGGCAAGCGGTGACGGGTCGCCGCCCAACAGGTCGAGGCGAGCAGCCGCGTACGCGACGTGGTTGCGCAATGTGCCACCGACGATCCAGGGGAATCCGCCATATCGCAGCTTGGCGAGTCCCGTGATGACATAGGTGGCCACCACGACGAGCGCAGCGAGCGCGATCGGCCAGCCGTAACTCGTCGGGTCCCGACGGGCTCGTCGCCGACCGGCCCGGGCGTCGAGCGACCACGCATCGGCGGCCGGAGAGAGCCCCACGATGAGAAGATGCAGCACGAACAGGTTCTCGAAGTGCAGCAGCTGCCCCCACGAACTGCGATAGGTCCCCAAAGCAAGCCAGCCCAGCGCGAACACCGGTGCCAGCCACCGAAACTGCCACCCGATGGTGTACGCGACGCCGGCGACCAACGTGACGCCGATCGAGAGCAAGGAGCACACCGTCGGGTACCGGTTCGGACAGCGCTGATGCCACGCCGACGCCGACGAACCCGGACTCCCGATCGGCGAGTTGTACGAACACCGGCAGTCGGATCGCGAGGTAGGCAGACGCGAACACGCCGGTCAGGATCCGCAGCATGGCAAGGCGCTCGGGTGGCGCCTGAGCATCGACGATTCGCCACAGCTCCGGTTCGGCCGGCCGCCGCTCGAGCGTGGGCGTCGCCGTCACGACGCCTCGATCCCGCACCGGGCGTGCACGGTGCGATCGAGCAGACTCGCCGCCCCGGACACCTGGGCGATGACGTCGTGACGCTCGGCGACGACTTCGATCGCCACGGCATCGGGCGGGAGCCCAGACCACCTCTGCGCTCGTTCGGCGATCTCGTTGCAGCTGACGTCCGCACGGCCCTCACGTAGTGCAGCTCGAAGTTCGCCGGCGACGACGAGCGGATCATCGCTGTCGCCGATCACACCAAGACTCAGTGCCGAAGCCGACCCCTCGGCATCGACCGCTTGGGCCGTCACGAAGGTGATGGCCTCACCGCGCGTCCGCGAATACATCGGGTATGTCGACAACGGAAAGCTGTCGCGATCGAGAACCACCGGGGCCACGAGCGCGGCCGACGACACCGACCGTCAGCAGGATCCGTGCGCGGCGATCCACCCCTCCAGCATGTCGCGGGCGACCGTGCGTCGGAACCGCTCGGCGCACCCAGGCGTAGGCGATCCGTCGCCTCGGCCGCGGCCATGCATCGAAGGGCATCGCCACACGCCTCCGCCGTCTCGGCCTCGAGATGCTCGCCGAACCGGAGAGCTTCTTCGTCGACAGGTCCAACCGTCTGGAAACCGACGAGACGGAACGGGCCGAGGCCTGGGGACGATCCGTCGCCGCGAACGCGACTCAGTCGGTCGGCTGAGCCAATACTGCCGGTGCCAACTCGCGGGCCTCATGTGGACCCGCCTGCCAGTACCACCCCGCGACCGCGACGCAGACGAGGCTGATCACGCTGCTGTAGGCCAGTGCCCACTCGGCGCTGACGTTGTCGGCGATCAGCCCGGTGAGTGGACCACCGATCGGCGTCGACCCGAGAAAGGCCACGGCCTGCAGGGCCAGGAGTCGGCTGCGCATGTCCGGTGGGCACTCCTGCTGGACGATCGCATTGGCGCCGGCGATGAAACCGGCGCTCCCGATGCCGAACGGGATCGCCCACACGAATGCCAGCCACAGGTTCGGCGACCAGGCGAGGCCGAAACCGGCCAAGGCCATCACCACCAGTGAACCGAAGAACCACCGCATCGTCACGCTCTGGTGTCGTGCGGTCAGCAGCGACCCGGTGAGCGAGCCGACCGACATCACCGCCAGCACGAGACCGAACAGCGCTTCGCCACCCCATCGCTCATCGGCGAGCTTCGGGAGCACCACCGCCTGATTGAACGCAACGGCACTGACGATCACCAGCAACACGTAGATGATCGCCATGTCCCGTCGGTCGGCAACGAAGCGCAACGCCTCGCGAATCGGCTTGCCGCCCTTCGGACGCCGCGGCATCGGGAACATCTCGTCGCGCCGGATCGCCACGAGCGAGAAGATGATCGCGAAGAACGTGATGCCGTTGAAGATGAAGCACCACGCGGTTCCGATCGTGGCCACCAACCCCGCTGCCATTGCAGGACCGAAGATTCGTGATCCCGTCATGACCGCCGTGTTCAACGATGTCGCGTTCGAGATGTCGGCCGTCGGCACCAACTCGGTCACGAGCCCGCGACGCGCCGGGTTGTCGAATGCGGCGATCACACCGAGCACCAGCGACAGCACATAGACGACGGGGAGCGTCACGAGTCCGGCCAGATCGAGCGCGCCGAGCAGCAGCGCCTGCACAGCGAGGCCGCTCTGCGTGATGATCGCCATCGTGCGCTTGTCGTACGTATCGGCGATCACACCGGCCCACGCGCCGAGCAGCAGCATGGGCAGGAACTGCGCTGCGACGCTGATCCCGACGGCGGTTGCCTCGCCTGTCAATCGGTAGACCAGCAGTGACATCGCCGTCATCTGCAGCCAGGTGCCGACGTTGGAGACGGCCAGCCCGGCGAAGAACAGCCGGGCGTTGTGATACTTCAGCGAACGGAACGTCGACACCAGCCACACATCGTTACCGCTCGCTCGAGCGATCGCACGACCGAACTGCCCGGAACATCGCGGGCCATGACCTTCGCCTCTCCTGGCGCAGCGAAGACAGGCGGATGATCGACGTGAGAGCCCCTCTCGACTCATCCACGAAGGAGTGGTGTCATGACGCTCACATCCATTGCCTCGAGTCGGCGCGCTGTCGCCGCACTCACGGTCGGCCTGCTGGCGCTGACGTCCTGCGGCAGCGGCGACAGCTCCACGGAAGGCAACGACGCTGTCAGCGTCGAGGAGTTCTGCACCCAGCTCGGCGACGTGGCATCACAGGACAACGTCGACAGCGAGGCGCTCCAAGCCCTCGATGACCTCGCCGTGGTCGCTCCGGCCGAGATCTCCGAGGAGATGACGACCCTCGCCGCCGTGTTCGCCGAGTTGACCGCGGCAACGGCCGACACCTCCCCCGACGCCGACCTGTCGGCGATGGAGGAGGGAATCGCCAAGTACAACGTCGTTGCGGCTCAGCTCGACACGTGGACCAACGCGAACTGCCCTGACCTCCCGGAGAACCTGTTCACCCAGGGCGGCTGACCGGGACCGAGCCGACCTCAGACGACTGCGCCCGCTGCAGGGCGTCAGTCGTCCAGCTTGAGGGCATTGATGAAGACGTCGCCGGGGACTTCGACTCGACCGATCGACTTCATCTTCTTCTTGCCCTCCTTCTGCTTCTCGAGGAGCTTGCGTTTGCGGGTGATGTCACCGCCGTAGCACTTGGCGAGCACGTCCTTGCGCTTCGCCTTGACGGTCTCGCGGGCGATGACCTTGCCGCCGATGGCCGCCTGGATCGGCACGTCGAACATCTGGCGTGGGATCAGCTCCTTGAGCTTCTCGCACATGCGGGCGCCGTAGTGATAGGCCGAGTCTCGGTGCACGATCGTGCTGAACGCGTCGGCCGGCAAGCCGTTGAGGAGCAGGTCGACCTTCACGAGGTGCGACGGCCGATAGCCCGACAGCTCGTAGTCGAGGCTGGCGTAGCCCTTGGTGCGCGACTTCATCTGGTCGAAGAAGTCGATGACGACCTCGGCGAGCGGCACCTCGTAGACGAGTTCGACGCGCTCGGGCGACAGGTAGTCCATCTTCTTCATCTCGCCACGCCGCGTCTGGCAGAGGTCCATCAGCGTGCCGGTGTACTCCGTCGGCGTGATGATCGAGATCTTGAAGAAGGGTTCCTCGATCGCCGCGATGCGTTGCGCCTCGGGCATGTCGGCGGGGTTGTCGACCAACTCGATGGTGCCGTCGGTGCGGGTCAGGCGGTACTCGACGCTCGGCGCCGTGGCGATCAGCGCCAGTCCGAACTCGCGCTCGAGGCGCTCCTTGACGATCTCCATGTGGAGCAGACCGAGGAAGCCACAGCGGAATCCGAACCCGAGCGCCCCGGACGACTCGGGCGCGTAGGTGATCGACGCATCGTTGAGCTTCAGCTTCTCGAGCGACTCGCGCAGGTTCTCGAAGTCGTCGCCGTCGATCGGGAACAACCCGGAGAACACCATCGGCTTCGGGTCGCGATAGCCGGGCAGCGCGTCGGTCGATCCGCCCGACGCGGTCGTGACCGTTTCACCGGAGCGGGCGTCGCCCACGTCCTTGATGCCGGCGATGAGGTAGCCGACCTCGCCGGGGCCGAGCTCCTGCACCGGCGTCGGTACCGGGCGGCGCGTGCCGATCTCGATGGCCTCGTGGTTGGCGCCGGCCTGGATGAAGGTGAGTTTCGAACCCGACGTCATCGTGCCCTGCATGATCCGCACGCTCGACACGACGCCGCGGTACTGGTCGAACTGCGAGTCGAAGATCAGCGCCTGCAGCGGGGCATCGGCGTCGCCCACCGGTGCCGGGATGCGCTCGATGACCGCATCGAGCAGGTCGGGCACACCTTCGCCGGTCTTGGCCGACATGCGGATGATCTCGTCGGCGGGGATGCCGAGGATCTTCTCGATCTCGGCGGCGTAGCGGTCGGGATCGGCGGCCGGCAGGTCGATCTTGTTGAGCGCAGCGACGATCTCGAGGTCGTTCTCGAGCGCCAGGTAGCAGTTGGCGAGCGTCTGGGCCTCGATGCCCTGCGCGGCGTCGACCACCAGCACGACGCCCTCGCAGGCCGCGAGGCTCCGGCTGACCTCGTAGCCGAAGTCGACGTGGCCGGGCGTGTCGATCAGGTGGAAGACATGGCCCTTCCAGTCGACGCGGACGTTCTGGGCCTTGATCGTGATGCCCCGTTCGCGTTCGAGATCCATCGAGTCGAGGTACTGCGAGCGCATGTCGCGGGCATCGACGGCCCCGGTGATCTCCAGGATGCGATCCGACAGTGTGGACTTGCCGTGGTCGATGTGCGCAATGATCGAGAAATTGCGGATGAGGCCGAGATCCATGACCGACCCAACGCTATCTGGGCACGTTGGCGCTCATGTCGCCACGTTGCCGCTGACGGAAGGCCGCCGATAGAGTCGCAGGGCTGTTCAGTGGGGCATCGGGCTCCCGAACGCGACGATCGACGAAAGCACGAGGCCATGGCCAACATCAAGAGCCAGAAGAAGCGCATTCTCACCAACGAGAAGCGTCACGAGCGCAACAAGGCCGTCAAGGCCGAGGTCAAGACGCGCACGAAGCGTGCCAACGACACCATCGGCACCGACGACAACGACGACGCGGTCCGCCTCGCCGTGAAGCGCATCGACAGCGCCGCCTCGAAGGGCATCATCCACAAGAACGCAGCGGCCCGCAAGAAGAGCCGCCTCATGAAGAAGGTCAACGCCGCCGGCTGACCCTCCCACCCCCGAATTTCGCCTGGGAATGCGCGCTCGAGCGCGCAATTCCAGGCATTTTTCGGTTTTCGGGGTGAGGGTGTCAGCGGCGGAGTTTGGAGAGGCGGGCGACGAGGACCTCCATCACCAGCTCGGGATCCAGGTCCTTGGCGCCGCGCAGGTCGAGGTCGGCCTGGGCGAGGAGTTCGATCGCCCGTCGGATCGGACCGGCGCCGAGGCGGTTGTAGGTCTCCAGCGCCTTCTTGGCGGGATACCCCTTCAGGCCCGTCGCCGCCGCAGCATCGGACTCCGAGCGCGCCTCGGCGCCGTCGAGCTTGGCGAGGTTCGAGTAGTGACCGTGCATGATCGCCATGATCTGCAACGGATGCCGACCACCGGCATGCATCATGCGTCCGAGCAGCGTGAGTGCCTTGGTGGTGTTGCCGGCGTCGATGGCGTCGGTGAAGTCCCACGGCGGCACTCCCCCGGCCTCGCCGAGAAAGGGCTCGACGTCGGCGAACGTGAGCACGTGATCGGTTCCGTACGTGCTGGTGAGCGTCGCCAGGATCCCGTCGAGTCGGCCCGCGTCCTCGCCGAGCCACTGACCGAGCCGCGACGCGGCATCGGGCTTGATCCGCAGACCCGCAGCGGCGATGTGATCGGAGATCCACTCCTGACGGTCCTTCGGTCGCGACGGTGGCGACGTGTTCGTGACCGTGCCGACGGCCTTGACGGCGTCGCCGAGCTTCTTCGGCACGGCGCCGCCGTTGACCACGAGGACGAGGTCGGACGAGTCGAGCGGGTCGGCGAGGTATCCGAGCAGCGGAGCGAGGTCGGCGGCGTTGAAGCGGCCGACGTCGCGGGCGACGATCACCCGCTTGTCGGTCAGGAACGACGGCGTCTGCGCGGCGTCGACCACGAGGCGCAGTTCGTACTCCTCGCCGTCGAACTCGTCGACCATCATCGCCCGGTCGCCCGCACCGACCAGCTCGTCGACGAGTTCGTGGACGGCGGATCGCAGGATCGACTCGTCGTTGCCGGTGAGGAGATGGGTCGCCATGGAGACCTCGATTCTTATCGCGTCCGGTCACTCCTGATGGAACCTGCCCCACAGCAGCCACCCCGAACACGGCGACCAGGACCACGGCCCAGCCGATCCACGACCAGGGTGGATCGGGTTCGAGCCGGGCGCCGAGCATGGCGACGGTGTCGACCCACTTGGTCCCGACTCGGGCGGGGAACATCACCACCGGCCCGAGCGCCGGGACTGCGCCGACCAGGAGACCCGCCGGCAACCCGTAGAGCATCACCATCCCGGCCACCGGGACCGCCAGGAGATTGGCGACCACACTCACCAGCGCAAGTCGCCCGAACACCAGCAGGCTCGGCACGACCACGCCGACCTGTGCGCCGAGTGTGATGCCGAGCGGGAGAGCCAACGGCCCGAGGGCCGCAAAGCGTTCGGCGAGCCACGGACCCACCGTGCAGACGCCGGCGGTGGCGCCGACCGACAGCCAGAACCCGACCGACCACGACAACAACGGATCGACGACGAGCAATCCGGTGACGGCCAGCGCCAGGATCCGCACCGGCGATCGCTCCCGCCCCGTCATGAACGCCGTCGCCGACAGCCCTGCCATCACGCCCGCCCGCAGGATCGACGGTTCGAAGCGGGTGATCACCACGAACCAGGCGATCACCGACACCGTCACCGCCCACCGCAGCGCCGGGCGCAACCGGACCAGCAGTGGTCCACACGCCGCCAGCACGAATGCCACGTTCTGTCCGGATACGGCAGTCAAGTGCGACAGCCCGCTGGCCCGGAATCGTGCAGTCATGTCGAGTGGTTGCTCGCGGTCGTCACCGATCACCAGCCCGCGATAGAGGGCGCCGTGCGGTTCGGGGATGAACTCGGCGGCCCGCTCGATCGCCGCACGGACACGATTCGAGGCGCGGGCCACCGGGCCGCCTGGTGCCACGTCGCTCGCCCAGTCGAGATCGAAGCGACCGACGACATGCTGCCAGGCGACCCGATGCGCCCGTTCGGCGTCGAGGCGGACGCGCACGCCCTGCAGCCGGATCCACTGTCCGCCGCGCCAGTGCATCACCCGCTGTTGCTGGGCCCGGCCACGCGACCACATCTCGAACCGTTCACCCTCGAGCTCGATGATCACACGCGTGCTCGACGGGTAGGGCTGCGGATCGTCGATCAACCGACCCCACCCCGCGAACGGCCCCAACTCGGTCGGGCGTCAGATCCGCCCAGCTCTGCTGCGAATGCAGCCCGCCGCCGACCGTCACCACGACAGCCACCGCGAACCAACGCCAGCCCGCCCGACGCGCCGCTCTGGACAACACGCCGACCAGCGCCACGGCGCCCACGCCGACCAGTGGCGACTGCGGTCCAGACCGCTGCCACCGTCACGACCGCCAGAGCGACGATCGCGCCGTCGCCGACCACCGGGCGATCACCGTCTGCGGGGTGCAGCGTCGCGCCGCCACGATCGTCGTAAACTGGCGATCCCGTGACCTCGTTCACCCCCGTTCCTCCCGGTGCCCGGCCACCCGCGTACCACTCGTTGACGCCCGCGCCGCTCACCGAGGGACCCCGCTGGTACCGGTCGCGGATCCGCACGTGGGGCCCGCTGGTCGGCCTGATCGTTCCCGGCATCCTGGGCGCAATCGCCTACGCCGCTCTGAAATGGTCGGACGCAACGTGGAGCGGTGCCGTCGGTCTGATCGGAGGGGTGTGCGCTGCCCCGTGCCTGCTGCTCGTCGGCGCACCATTCGGCGAGCACGACCTCTACGGGCTGGCGATCGGCGCGTCGGTGCTCCTCTGGCTCCTCGTGGGTTTCCTGGCGTCGCGACGCGCGACCCGGAGTCCGGTGGCGACGTGGAACGACTACTGGCACCACTTCGCGTGGATGTGCGGCGGGATCTGGCTCGGCTCCTGCCTGGCGCTCGCCATCGCTGCGGCCGTGATCTCCGACTCGTTGTTCTGACCGATCCGTTCGCCGAGCCCTTCACGTCGTCACCAAGTCACGCAGGGCCTCGAGCTTGGCCGGGCCGATGCCGGGAACGCGATCGAGGTCGTCGACGTCGACGAATGGCCCATTGCGTTCACGCTCGGTCACGATCGCAAGCGCCGTGGCGGGGCCGACACCAGGGAGTTCGTCGAGCTCGTCGGCCGTCGCCCGGTTGACGTCGACGGGACCCGTCGGGATCGACGCGAGTCCCGAGCCCGACCCGACGACCACCTCCGGCGGCACCTCCTCGCCGACGACGGGAACGTAGATCCGCGTGGCGTCGACAACCACCGCTGCGAGGTTCACGGCGTTCCAGTCGGCCGACTTCGGTCGGCCCGCCCGCCGCCACGATCGCGTCGCGAACCCGGGCTCCGGGCCGCAGTTCGTAGACGCCGGGTTCGACGACTGCGCCCGCGACGTGCACCAGCACCGTCGAAGGTGCCGGCGTGCTGGGATCCGTCGACGACGGGCGGCAGTTCGACGAGCGTCGTGCTCGTTGCCGTCGGCAGCGACGCCTCGGTGGGCGGCGGCGGGCTGCTGATCAACCAGAGGGCGCCGACACACACGACCACCGTGGCCAGCGATGCCGCCACGAGCCGTCCGACGCCGAACCACTCGATCCACGCCCGGGCCCGTTCAGCGAACGACCTCGGCGAGGTGGGTCTCGACAGGGGTTCCACGATCGACCTCCTCGACCGGAAGATGCGCGCGGCGCAACGTCATCAGGAGGAAGTCGGTGCTGTGAACCTACCGGCCCGACGCACCAACTCAACTGAGACGCGGGGTCTGACCCCGCGTCTCATTTCAGCCGGAGGAGGCGGCTCGCCAGAATGCTCGGTAGCTCGGATACTCGATGGCCTCGGTGACCCATCCCGACGCCACGAGTTCCTGGTGCAGGCTGGGCAGGTTGTACCAGGGCACACCCATGTCGACGTGATGGGCGAGGTGCCAGCCGGTGTTGTACGGCACCATCCAGTAGCGAGCGAGGCGACTCTGGCGGATGACGTGGGTGGTCAGGCGGCGGTCCTTCGAGCGGACCATGCCGCCGTGCTCCGCGATGGCCCGCAACCGGTTCGACACCTTCCACAGCGTCGACCACGACAGGATCCAGACCACGTAGGCCAACGGCCGCATGAACACGAGCGACGTGCCGAACATGAGCACCTGGACCAGCAGGATCTCCCGGGCCTCGGTCTGGCCCCGTCGCAGTGCGTGATAGAGCGAGCGGAAGTTCTTCGAAGCGCTGTTCCCCGTGGCATCGCGGCGCAGCTTGCGATGCCATGAGTCACGCGACACCGGGTACCCCGAGTACAGCGCGAGGTCGGGCTCGTCGGGCCCCATCTCGTCGCGGTGATGGGCGAAGTGCGCTCGCCGGTAGGCGAGCATCGCCTGATAGGTCGGATAGGCGAGCAACCAGCGGCCGACGCCATCGTTCAGCCACCGCCGGGTGAACAGCAGTCGGTGTGCCGCTTCGTGGGCGAGGATGTTGAGGCACACGTGCCCTCGCACCATCAACACGAACGCCACGAGATACGACCACCACGTGTTGATCCACGCCGCTGCGATCACGACCCCGAACGACTGCAGGAGCGTGCTCGCAACCGCGACCACATTGCGGGCGTTGGAGATGTGGCGCAACTCGTTGCGCAGCGGGGGGCGGGGCTTGCCACGCTCGTTGAGGCGATCGGTCGGCAGCACGTCGGGCAGGTCGTCCGCAGGCGGCGCCATCGTGCGCTGCGCCGGCGGTGTGGCCATCTGCGTCATGCCACCATGTTACACTCACTGATCACTGTGATCAACGAGCGTACGAATCTCGACAATCGCGACGGGCACCTCGATCCTCTCAGTCCGCGCTCGATCGTGCTCTCGGTGCTGCTCGGAACCCATCCGCCGTCGATGCCCGTCGGCCGCCTGCTCGACTTCACGTCACTGTTCGGGATCGCCGACGGCGCGGCACGCACCGCACTGTCGAGGATGGTGACGCGTGGAGAGTTGGCGAACGACGACGGCGTCTACCGGCTGAGCGGTCGGCTGCTCGAACGCCAGGTGCAGCAGGACGAAGGACGACAGGATCCGCCTGCAACCTGGGACGGCACCTGGTGGTTCGTGGCGGTGCTCGCCGAACGTCGCTCCGTCGCCGACCGGCGAGCATTCCGATCGCGAATGGCCGGCGCCCGGCTCGGAGAGCTACGACCCGACACCTGGTTGCGGCCGGCCAACATCGACATCCCCGGCGACCTCGCCGACGCGCTGGTGACGCGCGGGCCGCTGCTGTCGGGCGGCGACGATGCACTGGTTCGACGAATGTGGAACCTGGATGCGATCGACACGCGTGCCCGATCGCTCACCGACTCGCTGCGCGCCACGGCGACGAAGCTGTCGAACGACGTTGCCGACGAGGTCCTCGCCGACGCGTTCGTGCAGCTGGCCGCGTGCCAACGCTTCTTGCGGACCGAACCCCAACTCCCCGAATCACTGGATCCGACGCCGGTCGAGCGCGGACCTCCGATCGACCTATGCCGAGGTGGTCGCGGCGTTCCAGCAGCGGCTCGGCGAATTCTTCGCCCACCGTCGCTCGGTCGGCGACACGGCGATGGTCAGTACAGGCGCGAGGTGAGCTGGCGGCGGTACTCGGCCGTGCGTGGGTCGGTCGGGCCCATCAGCTCGAGCAGGTCGACGTACTTCTGTCGGGCGTCGTCGTCGGTCTTCACCTGATCGAGCAACGCCGTGAGCTGGTCGTCGTAGTCGTCATCGGGGGCGCTACCGACGCGAGCCGAGCGCGGCGACGTGGCGGGTGCGATCCGACTCCGGGATCCGCGCCAGCAGCGCGAGCGCCTCGTCGTTGTTCGCCCTCGGCGATGAGCAGTTCGGCCAGCGCCACGATGACGTCCTCGTTCGCCGGCTCCATCGACAAGCGATGCGCAAGCTGCCCTCGTCACCCGCCGCGAGGAGCTCGGCGACGGCGACTTCCTCCTCGGTCGGCAGCAGCGCGTCGACGAACTCCTTGACGGCGTGTTCGGGGTACGAGCCCATGAAGCCGTCGACCACTGCGCCGTCCTTGACGGCATACACCGCCGGGATCGACTGCACCTTGAACGCCTGGCTCAGGCCGGGGTTCTCGTCGACGTTGACCTTCACCAGCACGACCTTGCCGCCGGTCTCGTCGATGACCTTCTCGATGATCGGCCCGAGCGTCTTGCACGGGCCGCACCACGGCGCCCAGAGGTCGACGACGACGGGGACCTCAGCGGACTTGTCGATCACGTCGGTCTGAAAGGTTGCGTCGGTGACATCGATGGCTGCCATGGACCCAACGCTACCCGTGACCGATGAGTACCCTCGGCTTCACATGACTGGGGAGCGAGATGCCGTGAACGCCGTGCCAGGAATCGACGTCGCAGCGGTCACCGACTGGCTGGAGTCGAACGTCGACGGTGCCGTCGGACCGTTCACGTTCGATGTGATCGCCGGCGGACACTCGAACCTGACGTATCGCGTCACCGGGGCGGACGGCACGCCGGTTCGTGCTGCGTCGCCCGCCGCTCGGACACGTGCTGGCGAGCGCCCACGACATGGGGCGCGAGCATCGCATCCTGTCGGGCCTGCAGACCTCGGCCGTGCCCGTGCCCCCGGTGATGGGGTTCTGCGACGACCTCGACGTCAACGATGCGCCGTTCTACGTCATGGGATTCGTCGACGGTCACGTGCTGCGCGACCGCGACACCGCAGAGGCGGCGCTTCCCGACGAAGCCACGACGGAGCAATGCCAGCCGGTCCCTCGTCGACACGATGGCGGCCATCCACGCGGTCGACCTCGACGCCGCCGGGCTGGCCGACCTCGGCCGCCACGAGGGCTACATCGACCGCCAGCTCAAGCGCTGGTACGGCCAGTGGAACCAGGGCAAGACCCGTGACCTGGCTGCCGTCGATCGCGTGCACGACGGCCTGCTGACGCCGCATCCCCGAGCAGGGTCCGGCCACCATCGTCCACGGCGACTACCGCCTCGACAACTGCATGGTCGGCGACGACGGCGAGGTCGTCGCCGTGCTCGACTGGGAGATCTGCACGCTCGGCGATCCGCTCGCCGACGTCGGGCTGCTGCAGGTGTACTGGAACGGCCCGAACGACGCCGAAGGCGCCTGGAGCGGCACGTCGACATCGGCGCCGGGATTCTGGGACCGCCGCCAACTCGCCGAGCGCTACGCCGAGGTCTCCGGGCGCGACATCTCGCAGCTCGACTTCTACGTCGCCGTTCGCGTTCTGGAAGCTGGCCTGCATCATCGAGGGCGTGTACTCCCGCTACCTCGGCGGTGCGCTCGGCGATCGACCGCCGGAGGAACTCGCGCCGTTCAAGCTGCAGGTGGAACAAGCCGCCGCCAGCGCCGAGCGCTACCTGGACGCATTGCCGTGAGCGATCGGTCGGGGCGCGGCACCGGCGATGGCGCCTACGAGTGGCTCGTCGACGAACCGATGCTCCACGAACCCGTTCTCGTGGTGATGTTGACCGGGTGGATCGATGCCGCCAACGCAGCGGCATCGGCGGCCGCGGCGCTGTCGAAGGAGTGCGAGACCAGCCCGCTCGTACGGTTCGACGACGACACGTTCATCGACTACCGGGCCCGCCGGCCGATCATGGAACTGCGCGACGGGGTCAACACCGATCTGGTCTGGTCGACGATCGAGCTGCGTTCCGGGCGGTCGACGTCGGGTCGTGACGTCCTCCTGCTGACCGGCCCGGAACCCGACATGGCCTGGCACCGTTTCGCCCGGTCGATGTCCGACATCGCGGTCGAACTCGGTGTCACGAAGATGGTTGCCTTCGGCGCCTACCCGTTCGCTGCGCCGCACACCCGTACGCCGCGCCTGTCATGTTCGTCACCATCGACCGAGGTCCTCGCGAACGTGACGTTCGCGCGCAGCTCCGTCGATGTTCCCGCCGGCATGGCGGCCGCGCTCGAGCACGCGATGCACGCGCGCAAGATCCCGGCGCTCGGCATCTGGGTGCAGGTGCCGCACTACGTGTCGGCGCTCCCGTACCCGGCAGCGTCGGTGGCGCTGCTCGACGGGCTGACCGAAGTGACGGGGATCGAAGTGGCCGCCGCCGATCTGCGCTCCGCGGTCGGCCCGCAACGCCAACGAATCGATGCATCGATCGCCGACAACGCCGACCATCTCACGATGCTGCGCCAGCTCGAGGAGCTCTACGACGCATCGACCGACGGCGACGTGTCACCGGGCCCGGCGTTCGAGATGCGCTCCGGCGACGAACTCGCCGACGAGATCCAGCAATTCCTCCGCGACCAGGACTGACCAGCCCAAATCTCCACGCACAACCACAAGTAGGAACCCGAAATTCGGAGCCGATCTTGCGCTGAGCGCAAGATCGGCTCCGAATTTCGGGCGTTTTCGGGAGTTTTCGGTGTCTCGGAGGGTCGGGTCGGTCGGTGGTGACGGGCGGTCTAGCGTTCGGCTCCATGAAGATCGACGGCAGCATCGGCACGGACCTTCGCAGCGTTCCGCAGAACGCCAGAGAGGTGGAGGCCGCCGGCTACTCGGGTGCCTGGACCGCCGAGACCTCGCACGACCCGTTCCTGCCACTCCTCCTGGCAGCAGAGCACACCGAGAAGCTGGAGCTCGGCACGTCGATCGCCGTGGCGTTCGCCCGCAACCCGATGACACTCGCCAACACCGCCTGGGACCTCCAGGCGTACTCGGGTGGCCGGTTCATCCTCGGCCTCGGCAGCCAGATCAAACCGCACATCACGAAGCGGTTCTCGATGGAGTGGAGCCACCCGGCGCCGCGGATGCGCGAGATGGTGCTCGCGATGCGGGCCATCTGGAACACGTGGTTGACCGGCGAGAAGCTCGAGTTCCGCGGTGAGTTCTACACCCACACGCTGATGACACCCTTCTTCACGCCGGACGCCAAGGAACTCGACGGGTTCGGTCCGCCCAAGGTGTTCCTCGCCGGCGTCGGCGAGCTGATGACCGAGGTCGCCGGCGAAGTCTGCGACGGGTTCATCTGCCACGGCTTCACCACCGAGAAGTACCTGCGCGAGGTGACGATTCCGGCGCTCGAGCGAGGCAGGGCGAAGGCCGGCAAGTCGATGGAGGGCTTCGAGATCATCGGCCCCTCGTTCGTGGTGACCGGCAGCGACGAAGCCGAACTGGCAGCGGCCGCGACCGGCCACTCGCCAGCAGATCGCGTTCTACGGATCGACGCCGGCCTACCGCAACGTGCTCGAGATCCACGGCTGGGGCGGGCTTCAGGACGAGCTGAACACGCTGTCGAAGCAGGGCGAATGGGCCAAGATGGGCACGCTCATCGACGACGAGATCCTCAACACCTTCGCCGTCGTCGGGGAACCGGAGAGCATCGCCCCTGAGCTGTCGCAACGCTACGGCGACGTGATCCAGCGGATCAGCTTCTATGCGCCGTACGCAAGTGATCCGGAGCGCTGGGCCGCCGTGATGGCCGCCCTCCGAGCCGCCTGACCGGGAGCATTCGAACGTTACGCCGGGGGTCTGACCCCTGGCGTCACGGTCAGTGGGCGTGGGCGACGGTGCCGGCGCGGCGGCGGAACCGGCCGCCGAAGACGTACGCAACGATGAAGAAGCAGGCCGAGGTGAGCACGATCGTCGGGCCCGACGCCACATCGAGGTGGTAGCTGGCGTTCATGCCCACGAACCCGCTCACGGCACCGATGACGGCCGACAGTGCCAGCATCGTGCCGAAGCTGTCGGTCAACATCCGGGCGACCACCGCCGGCACCACGAGCGTCGCCGCGATCAACGTCACGCCCATCACGTTCATCGTGGCCAACACCGTGGCCGACAGCACGATCATCAACAGCGCATCGATCCATGCCGTGCGCACACCGGTCGCCGCGGCGACCTGCGAGTCGAACGTGGTGAACAGCAGCGGTCGGTAGAAGAAGAAGACGACCGCTGCGGTCGCCAGTGCCACGCCGACGATCAGCCAGACGTCCGACGTGGTCACTCCGAGCACGTTGCCGAACAGCAGCGCGTCGGCGTTGCGGCCCGGTGATCCGTACAGCTGCACGAGGGCGAGACCGAGCGCGAACGACGCCGTGGTGACCACCCCGATCGCCGCGTCGGATCCGATGGGGCGGCGCCGAACGATGGCCCCGACCGCCAGCGCGGTGATCACACCCCAGATTCCGGCGCCCAGGAAGAGGTTCACACCGGCCAGGCCGGCCACGGCGTAGCCGCCGAAGATCGAGTGCGACAGCCCGTGGCCGATGTAGCTCATGTTGCGCAGCACGACGTAGCACCCCACGACACCGCACAGCGCGCCGGCGATCGTGGCGACATACAGGCCGTTGCGGAAGAACTCGAACTCGAACGGACGCAGCAGCTCCGACCAGCTCATGCCGACTCCTCCGATCGACGCCGCAACGGGGTGACGTTGGACTGCAGCGGCGCATCGACGACCACACGCATTCCTCCATGCTCGAGCACTTCCATCGGCGAGCCGTAGGTGCGTTCGAGGATGTCGGGCACCAGCACCTCCTCGGGGCTCCCCGCCCCGATCACCGAGCGGTTGAGGCACACGACCGTCGGCAGATGCGCAGCGATGCCGTTGAGGTCGTGCGTGGTGAGCACGATCGTGAGGCCTTCGGCGTTGAGATCGTCGAGCAGGTGCAGCACGTCGTGGCGGGTGCGTACGTCGAGGCCTGACGTCGGCTCGTCGAGGTAGATCACCTGCGCGTTGGTGAACAGCGCTCGAGCCAGGAACACGCGCTGTTGCTGCCCACCCGACAGCTCGCGGATGTGTCGGCCACCGAGACCGTCCAAGCCCGAGGCGATCGAGCACCGCGGCGATCTCGACCCGCTCGTTCTTGCTGATCCACGGCGTGCGCAGACCTCGGGCGCGGGCCATCCCGACGCACTCGGCCACCGTGACGGGGAAGTTCCAGTCGATCGTCTCGACCTGCGGCACGAGCCCCACCGCGAGCCCCGGGAGGCGGCGCACGCTCCCTGCCACCGGCGCGACCGTGCCGAGCATCGCCTTGAGCAAGGTCGACTTTCCCGAGCCGGACGGGCCGACGATGCCGACGAGATCTCCGGGTTCGATCGTCAGGTCGACGTCGATGAGCACCGGCGCGCCACCGTTGTAGCTGACGGTCAGGTGATCGACGACGACCAGCGCGCCCATCGACTCGGCCGACGGCTTGGCGCTCATGATCCGGTCACTGGGGGTACTCCGCGTTGTCGCTGACCACGTTGCGGACGACGAAATCCTTCAGCGCGCCGGCATCCCCACCCAACGCCTCGGTCATCGTGACGAAGTTGAACTTCATCAGACCCAACCACGAGTGATCGACCTCACCGGGTTCGCCCGGCAGATCGTCGTCGCGGAGGTCGTCGACGTAGGTGGCGCCGGTCTCCTTGGCGATCTGCTCGAGAATCGGCGACGGGAAGACCTCCGACCCGAAGATCGCCGAGACGTTCTCCGCCTCGATCTGATCGATGAGGTCGGCGACCTCCTTCGGCGTCGGGTCACCGAAGTCCGACGGCTGGATCGCGCCGATGACGTTCCAGCCGTAGGTGTCGGCGAAGTAGGCGTAGGCGTCGTGGTACGTCACGAGCTTGCGCTGGTCCTCGGGAATCGTGTCGAACGCCGTGGTGGTCGCAGCATCGAAGTCGTCGACGAGTTGCTCGAACTCGGCCAGGTTGGCGTCGTAGACGCTCGTGCCCTCCGGATCGATCCCGATCATCGTGTCGTGGATGACCTCGGCATAGGCCTTGACCAGGACCGGATCGGTCCACAGGTGCGGGTTCGGCTTGCCGCCCGATTCGGGGAACGAGAAGTCGAACTTGTACTGGTCGGGCGAGATCACCTGATCGCCGATCTCGACGACGCGGACGCCGTCGGCGACGTTGGCCAGTGCGAGCTCCTTGGTCGGCTCCTCCAGCTGCAGCCCGTTGATGAACACGACGTCGGCGGTGCTCATCACTTCGGCCGCCGACGGCGGCGGCTCGAACGTGTGCGAATTGGTGCCCTCGGGGACGATCCCGATGATCTCGGCACGGTCGCCGATGATGTTGGCGGCGATCGACGTGATCGGCGCGACGGTGGTGACCACCTGGAGTCGATCGGACGAGACCGCCGCGCCGACCGACGACGAAGCGCCGGACGACTCATCGCTCCCGCATGCCGCGAGGGCCGACGATCAGGGCCACTGCCGCGCCGGCAGCAGCCAGTCGACCGAGGGGGCTGTTCGTGGCGGAATGGCGAATCACTGGTGCAAACCTAGTTGCGACCTGTTCGCAACACGACGTCGTGCCCGAATCTCGCCGGAGCGCCCACATCGGAGCCCAGCGAGCATCGGCCGAAGCCCTTGAGTATGGTCCCCCGAATGGCTTCGGAATGCTGGAACGACTCGCAGCTGGTGACGGGCCGACTCGATCCCCAGCAAGCCGGTGACCTCGAGCGGTTCGTTCGATCCGGCGGAGCAGCGCTCATCGCGCTCGAGCCCGATGATCCCCTGAGTGCCGCGCTCGCGGGTGTCGAGGTCTCGGCCGATCTGCCCACCACCGAGTGGTTCGTCACCCTGGCCGATCGTGCCGCCGGCGCCCGCCTCGACGGCGAAGTCGCCGTCACGTCTGCGCTTCGACCCCTCCGACCGGTGGCCGACGACGTGCAGGTCGCGGCGACGACCAGCATTCGATTCGAGCACCAGCCGACCATCGTGGTCCGCGCCGTCGGCGCCGGCCGGGTCGTGTCCACCGGTATCAGCGACCTCGCGGCCATCCGACGCCACCCGACACTCGGCCCGTTCGTCGCCCGTCTGCTCCATCCCGTGGCCCCGGCACGCACCACCGATCTCGGCGTCGGCGTCGTCGGCTACGGCCCCTTCGGCGGCATGGGATATCTGCACGGTCTCGCCGCAACCGAGACCGACGGCCTCGCCCTCGTCGCCGCTGCCGACTCGGCCGCCGAGCGGCTCGTGGCCGCTCGCGCCGACTTTCCCGAGCTCGCATCTCACGACTCCACCGCGTCACTGGCCGCCGACCCCGCGGTCGACATCGCCATCATCGCCACTCCCCCGGTGCTCCACGCCCAGCTCGCACTCCAGTTGCTGCACGCCGGCAAGCACGTGGTGATCGAGAAGCCGATGTGCCTGCGCCGGGCCGACGCCGACGAGATCATCGCCACCGCTGATGAACTCGACCTGACCGTCACGGTCCACCAGAGCCGTCGGTGGGATCGCGACTGGCTCGCCGTCCGCAACGTCGTCGGCAGCGGTGACATCGGCGACGTCTTCAACATCGAGACCTTCGTCGGCGGATTCGAACACCCCTGCCGTGCCTGGCACTCGGAGGAATCGATCTCGGGCGGCGCCATCTACGACTGGGGATCCCACCATGTCGACTGGATCGTGCAGCTCTACGGTTCCGCGCCGAGCCGGGTGCTGTGCAGTGCGCACAACAGGGTGTGGCACGACACCACCAACGCCGACCAGATCTCGCTCTGGATGCAGTGGCCGGACGGGCGCGAGGCCACGTTCCGCCAGAGCGACGTGTGCGCGATCCGCCGCCCGAAGTTCCATGTCGAGGGCACCCGCGGCACGATCGAGGGTCACTACCTACCGCTTGCGCACCGACTCGATCGAACCCGGACGCGGACACGTCGAGCAGGTCTCGCACCACGCCGAGGTACCGGTCGACCTCAGGGTCGCGACCTATGAAGGATCGATGGGCCTGCGCGAGTCGGTCGTCAGCCCGGCGCCCGCCCCCGGCTGGGGGTTCCATCGCAACCTGGCCGACCACCTGCTCCTCGGCGAGCCGCTCGCGGTGCGCCCCGAACAGTCACGAGATGTCGTGGCCGTCCTCGAAGCCGGCCACCGGTCGGGCGTCAACGGTGGCGAACTGATCGAACTCGGGTGACCATGACGGACACCACGCCGGTTGGATTCGGGGTCATCGGTGCTCGATCGATGGTGGCGACCAGGGCGGTGATGCCGGCGATCGATGCCTCCGATCGGGCACGGCTGGTGGCCGTGTCGTCGCTCGGTGGGCCGATCCCCGAGCCGTGGGAGCAACTCGGCGCCGGCCTGTACGACGACGTCCTCGACCATCCGGACGTCGAGGTCGTCTATGTCCCACTGCCGAACGGCATGCACCTCGAATGGGTCGAGCGCTCCATCGCCGCCGGCAAACACGTGCTGTGCGAGAAGCCGATCACGCCGACCGCCGATGACGCCCGACGTCTGGCCGACGCTGCCGAGCGGGCCGGCGTGCTGCTCGCCGAGGCGTGGATGACTCCGTTCGATGCGCGCTGGCGACGAGCGATGTCGATGGCCGCGAGCGGCGATCTGGGCCAGATCATCGACATCGATGCCTCGTTCACGTTCACGATCGGCCCCGAGGGCGACGACAACTACCGCTGGTCGGCCGACCAGGGTGGCGGCGCCCTGCTCGACGTCGGCATCTACTGCCTCGGCCCGATCGTCGAACTCTGGGGAGCGAGCCCCGACCTCGTCGAGGCAACGGCGTTGTGGCACACGAGCGGCGTCGACGCCCGAACCGAGGCCACCCTCGAATGGGTCGACGGACGCCAAGCCCGCATCCGGTGCTCGTTCGTCGATGCCGAGGAACAGCGCATCGAGATCATCGGCACCGACGCCTCCCTCGTGCTCGCGACCGACGCACACACGGGCGGAGCGCGCGCCGACACCATCATGGTCGCCCGCAGCGACGGCCGCGTCCGCACGGTGTCGGTGACTCCGAGCGATCCGTATCTCGGTATGGTCGATGCGTTCGCCGACGCAGTCCGCGGCGAAGCACCCTGGCCCCGACCCATGTCTGCCACCGCCGATCTCCTGACCCTCATCGAACGAATCGAGCAGGCAAGCCGATGATCGAGCCACGCCACGAGATGCATGCATTGCCATCGGGCGTGGAGTTGCACGGCGTCCACTGGGATCCGCCCGGCGGCGCCGATGCCGATCTGACCCCGTGGCTGCTCGTGCACGGCTTGGCGTCGAATGCCCGCCTGTGGGACGGCGTCGCTCGGAATCTTGCCGAACTCGGCCACACCGTGGTGGCCATCGACCAACGCGGGCACGGCCGCTCGTCGAAGCCCGACACCGGCTTCGACATGGTCACCGTGGCCGACGATCTTCTGGCGCTCATCGAGGTCCTCGGCTTCGAGCGGCCGGCCGTCGCCGGCCAGTCGTGGGGCGGCAACGTCGTGCTCGAACTCGCGTACCGCCACCCCGAGGCCGTCAGCACGATCGTCTGCGTCGACGGCGGCTTCATCGACCTCGGCACTCGCTTTCCCGACTGGGACGACGCGGCGACGGCACTCGCCCCGCCACGTCTCATCGGCACACCCCTCGATCAGATCACTGCGTGGTTGCAGACGTCGGCGGCCGACTGGCCCGAGGAGGGCCGCCAGGGGACGCTCGCGAACTTCGAGGTCCGCGACGACGGCACGATCGCTCCGTGGCTCACCTTCGAGCGCCACATGATGGTGCTGCGCGGACTGTGGGAGCACCAGCCGTCGTCTCGCTACCCGCTGATCGAGGTGCCGGCACTGCTCATCGCCGCCGACACGGGCGATGTGGCGTGGACGCACTCGAAACACGAGGCGGTCGATGCGGCCGTCGCCTCACTCCCCCGCGGACGAGCCGAGTGGTTCAGCCCCGCCCATCACGACGTCCACGCTCAACGACCGGCCGAGGTCGCTGACCTCCTCCACCGGGCGGTCGCCGAGCCCGACTTCTTCCCGACACCGGAGACCCGAACGTGACGACCCCTCGAATCCTGGCGATCATGGGATCGGGCGAGACCGCGCCGACGATGAAGGGCCCGCACCGCTCGATCTTCGAACGGCTCGGGACCGACGTCGACGCGGTACTGCTCGACACACCGTTCGGGTTCCAGGAGAACGCGCCGATCCTCGCGGCCAAGGCAACGGAGTACTTCCGCGACGCTGTCGGTCGTGAGGTCGTCCCGGCAGGCCTCGGTCGCACCGACACCGGCGACGTGGTCGCCATCGAGCGAGGGGTGTCACGGGTGCGCCACGCCGACTGGGTGTTCGCCGGCCCCGGCAGCCCGACGTTCGCGCTCGAACAGTGGCGCAACACGCCGATTCCCGATGCGTTGGCCACGATGCTCCGCTCGGGAGGCGCAGTCGTGTTCTCGTCGGCCGCGGCGCTCACGCTCGGAGTGGCAACCGTTCCCGTGTACGAGATCTACAAGGTCGGCGCCGACCCGTACTGGGCCACCGGACTCGACGTGCTCCGCGAGGTCGGACTGAACGTCGCCGTGATCCCCCACTACGACAACCAGGAGGGGGGCAACCACGACACGAACTTCTGCTACCTCGGTGAACGCCGCCTGGCGATGCTCGAGCCCGACCTCCCCGACGGCGCATTCGTGCTCGGCATCGACGAGCACACGGGCGTGATCATGGATCTCGATGCCGACACCGCCGAGATCGTCGGCAAGGGCGCCGTCACGCTGCGCCGCAACGGCGAGTCGGTCCGCATCGAATCGGGTCGCACCATCGCAATCGACGTACTCCGCGCCGGCCCCACGTCCACCAGTTCACCCGCCTCCCAACTCTCCGGTTCCAGCGCACCGGGGTCAGACCTCGGTCTGACCCCTGGCCGAAGTGAAAGCGGCAAGGACCAAGCAGCAACCGCGAACGCACAATCGATCGACTCGCTCGCCGCCGCCACCGCCACCCACGAGTCGGCGTTCTCCGCCGCACTCGAAGCCCGCGACGCCGATGCTGCGGTGGCCGCGATCCTCGAACTCGAGTCGGCGATCGTCGAGTGGTCGCGCGACACCCTGCAGTCCGACGACGTCGATCGCGCCCGCGCCGCTCTCCGGTCGATGATCGTTCGCCTCGGCGCAGCCGCGACGGAGGGAGTGCGCGACGTCCGCGACGTCCTCGGGCCTGTCGTCGAAGCAGCACTCGCAGCTCGCGTCGTCGCCCGAACCGAGAAGGCCTTCGCCGTGTCCGACGCCATCCGCGACGAACTGATCAAGGCCGGCATCGAAGTGCGCGACACACCGGACGGGGTCGACTGGCTGGTTGCCGGGTGACAGATCTCGCGATTCGGCTGATCGAGGTCACGAAGCGCTTCGACCGCACGTCCGCGGCAGCCGTCGACAGCCTGTCGCTCGACATCGATGACGGTTCGATCATGGCGCTGCTCGGGCCGTCGGGCTGCGGCAAGACCACGACCTTGCGGATGATCAACCGGCTGATCGAACCCACGTCGGGGCGCATCGAGATCAACGGTGTCGACGCGATGAGTCACTCACCCCAGGAATTGCGCCGTGGAATCGGCTACGTGATCCAGCAGGTCGGACTCTTCCCCCACCGAACGATCGCCCGCAACATCGCCACCGTTCCTCATCTGCTCGGTTGGGACAAGCGGCGCACCACCGAACGTGTCGAGGAACTCACGACCCTGGTCGGCCTCGACCACGAACTCCTCGACCGGTACCCCGACGAGCTCTCCGGGGGTCAACAGCAACGCGTCGGCGTGGCGAGAGCCCTCGCGGCCGACCCACCGGTGCTGCTGATGGACGAACCGTTCGGAGCAGTCGATCCGATCGTCCGGGCCCGCCTGCAGGACGAACTCCTCGACCTGCAGACCAAGGTCCGCAAGACGATCGTGCTCGTGACCCACGATGTCGACGAGGCATTGCGATTGGCCGACCGGATCGCCCTGATGAACGTCGGCGGCGTGATCGAACAGCTGGCCACCCCGAACGAATTGATGCGCTCGCCGGCGAACGAATTCGTCGAGAGCTTCGTCGGCGAAGATCGCGGCCTCAGGCGCCTGGCCCTCAATCCGGTGAGCAGCTTGCCGTTCCACCAGGGGCCAGTGGTCGCGTCGACGGCCGGTCTCGACGAGATCGAGCGTGTGCTCACGATCGAGCCGAGCGACTGGGTCGGCGTCACCCGCGACGGCGTGTTCCTCGGGTGGGCCGATGTCACCGAGGTGCGCTCGAAGCACGCGACGGGTGCGGAGCTCGACGATGTGGCGTTGCATGTGCCCGCTGCACAGGTCGAGCCGACGAGCACCCTGCGCGCGGCGATGGAACTGATCATGGTGTCGAACTCATCGGTGGCCGTGATCGACGACGGCGGCACCTTCGGAGGCGTCGTCACGCTCGAGGACATCCGGCGGAGTCTGGCGGCGACCGACCGGTGAGTTCGACGACGGCGCTCGCCGCGGCCACGAACCCGATCATCCGATGGGAATGGGTCGTCGAGGAGTGGGACCAGATCCGCGCCGCGATCGTCGAGCACCTGATCCTCACCGTGCTCGCCCTGCTGTTGGGGATGGCGGTCTCCGCCCTGCTCACCGCACTCATCTTGCGGTTCCGGTGGATGACCACACCGATCACGGCGACCACCAGCCTCATCTACACCCTGCCGAGTGTGGCGTTGTTCGCCCTGCTCGCGCCGGTGTTCGGCAACCTGTCGCGTTGGACCGCCGTCCTGCCGCTGGCCGCATACACCCTGCTCATCCTGGTCACGAACACCGTCGCAGGGTTCCTGTCCGTACCCCAACCGGTCCGCGACGCGGCCGACGGGATGGGCATGTCACCCCTGCGGCGCGTGTGGAGCGTCGAACTCCCGCTCGCCATGCCGTACATGCTGACCGGCATTCGCATCGCCGCCGTGTCGACGGTGGGGCTCGTGACAGTGGCGGCGATCATCGGGCAAGGTGGGCTCGGCCGGCTGATCTTCAGCGGTCTGCGGCGCGCGTTCTGGACACCGATGACGGTCGGCGCGTCGCTCTCGATCATCCTTGCGCTGACGCTCGATGCACTGATCCTGCTCGTCGGGATCTGGCTGACGCCGTGGCAGCGGCGCAAACGGAAGGTCGACGCGTGACGGTGACGCTCACCACGACACTGCCGACGCAGACCGCCGTTCCCCGCGACATCGGGTTCTTCGACTGGTTCTTCGACGCCGACACGTGGACCGGCGCCGACGGGATCCTCGCCTCGTTGCTCGACACCGTGATCCTGTGCGCGGCAGCCACCGCCGTGGCCGCGCTCGTGGCAGTGCCGATCGCCGCCGTGCTCGCCCACTACCGCAAGGCCCAGGTGGCGAGCACCTGGCTCGTGAGCTTGAGCCGCGCCGTTCCGACGTTCGCGATCGCTGCGCTCCTGGTGCCGTGGTCACTGCGTCGAGGATGGGGATTCGAGCCCTGGCCGATCTTCATCGCGCTCTTCCTGCTCGCTGTCGTACCGATCTACCTCAACACCTATGTGGCGATCCGGCAGGTGTCGGAGGGGTCGGTCGATGCGGCTCGAGCACTCGGCTACGGCGAGGCCTCGGTACTCGGTCGGGTCGAGTTCGCCCTCGGGGCGTCGCTGATTCTGGCCGGCATCCGCGTGGCCGCAATCCAGGTCGTGGCGACCGAACCGATCCGGGCATTCCTCGGCGGAGACGGATTGGGCCGATATGTTCGAGATGGGTTCGGGCAGAACAACACCACGCTCGTGGTCGGGGGAATCGTGCTCATCGGAGCGCTCGCCGCCGTCACGGGATTGGGATTCGTCCTGCTGGAAAGACTCGTGCTGCCGACCGGCGTTCGCCGACTCGTTCGACAACAAGGAGAGAAGAAACCATGACCAACCACTCGAACCGGCGTACCTTCGCCAAGCTGCTGGCGCCGCTCGTGGTGTTCGGCCTCGTCGCCACCGCCTGCGGCAGCGACGACGATTCCTCCGGGAGCAGTGCCGACACCACCGAAGCGGCCTCGGCCGGCACCGACGCACCGGCCCCCGATGGTCCGACCATTCGACTGCGGGGCCAGGACTTCAGCGAAGCGATCACGATCGCCGAGGTGTACGGCCAGTACCTGCAGTCCAAGGGCTACGACATCGAGATCCAGACACCGGCCGGGTTCCGGACCGAGGCCATCGACGGCATCACCAACGGTGATCTCGATCTGATCGTCGACTACATCGGCGGCGCCCAGGCGGCGCTCGCTCCCGACGCCCCGTCGAGTGCCGATCCCGACGAGATCGTCGCCGTCATCGCACCCGCGTTCGAGGCGATCGGCGCGACGTTGCTCGACTACTCCCCCGCCGTCGACGGCGATGCGTTCGTCGTTCGCGGTGACTCCGAGGCGACAACGATCTCCGACGTCGCCGGGCTCGACTACAAGCTCGGCGCGTCGTCACAGTGCCCCGAGCGGCCGCAGTGTCTCATCGGCCTCGAGGACCCCGCGATCTACGGCATCACGTTCGCCGACTTCGTGACCCTCGAGTTCGGCCCGCTGCTCGGCGAGGCCTTGTCGAGCAACGAGGTCGACGCGGTGATCTGGAACACCACAGCCCCGCAGATCACCGCCGATGGCTTCAAGGTGCTCGACGACGACAAGGGCCTCTTCCCGGCGCAGAACATCGCCCCGATCATCACCAAGGCCGTGCTCGATGCCTACGGCGCTCAGCTCGCCGCCGACATCAACGCGCTGAGCGCGATGATCACCACCGACGACCTGCTCGCCTGGAACACCGAGACCGACATCGCGCTGCGCGAGTCCGACGCCGTCGCCACCGAATGGCTGCAGTCCAAGGGCCTCCTCTGACCCCGTGTTACATCTGGGGTCAGACCCCAGATGTAACACCCAGGAGGAACTGGCGGACGTTGTCGCCGATGGCGTCGACGTCGTAGCCACCTTCCTGCAGAACGACCGTGGGCAGGGCGAGCTGGGCGACCAGCTCGCCCTGTCGGCGGAATCCGTCGGTGGTGATCGCGAGGTCGGAGATCGGGTCGTTGTGGAACGTGTCGACGCCGAGCGACACGATCAGCAGGCCGGACCGAACGAAGCGATCGCATCGCAGGGCCACCTCCAGTGACCGGAGGTACGCGTCGTCGTCGGTTCCCGCGGCCAGCGGGATGTTCAGGTTCGCGCCCCTGCCCGTGTCCGGCGCCCGCTTCGTCGGCGAAGCCGGTGATGTACGGATATGCCCGCGCCGGATCACCGTGGAGCGAGACGTACTGCACGTCGTCACGCCGGTAGAAGATCTGCTGGGTGCCGTTGCCGTGGTGGTAGTCGACGTCGAGGATCGTCACCTTCGCCCCGGTGGTCGAGGCGACGTGGTGGGCTGCGACCGCGGCGTTGTTGAAGAAGCAGTACCCGCCGTAGAGGCTCGTCGGAGCGTGATGTCCCGGCGGCCGGCAGAGCCCGTACACGTTGCGACGGCCATCGAGCACCGCCGTCGTTGCCGACAGCGCGATGTCGACCGCCGAGCGAGCAGCACCGTACGTGCCCTCCGTGATGGGTGTCGTGGTCTCGAAACACCACCGGCCGAGCTCGTGATCGACGGGGGCCCGTTCGGGGAACGCACCGATGCCGTCGACGAGGCCGGGCACGGCGAACACGTCCGGCACGACATCGTGGGTTCCGGGATGACGCACCTGGTACTCGGCCCACGCGCGTTCGAGGAACCGCACCAACCCGGGATCGTGGACCGCCTCGATCGCGGTGGCGTCCCAGGTGTCGGGCTCGACCAGTTCGAAACGATCATCGGCAGCGAGCGTCTCGCGGATCGCGTCCGCTCGACCCGGGTGCTCGAACGGCGGCTGCAGCCCGGACGACTCGATCTCGGCGAGCGGAGCGTGCCCACGATGTCGATCGGAGGCGACCACCAACATCGACGACCCCATCGATCAGCCGAGGATCCCGGCACGACGCAACGCGTCGGTGCGGTGGGGCTCGACGAGCACCGCCGCAAGCGCCAGTTCGAGGCCGAGCTCAGCGTTCGCCCGATGGGTGGCCCAGTCGATCGTGCCGTGCGCCCACCGCTCGAGTCCGCGCATCCACTGGACGAAGACGTGGCGCGCGAGTCGGTCGGTGTCGCAGTCGACGAAGAACAACCCTGCCGCCGCGGGCCTTCGCCAGATCGATCTCGATGCTGGCGATGATGCGGTCGCCGACGGACCCCATGCGCTGCGAGCCCGGGCTCGTTCCGATCGTCGCCAGCACCGGTCGCCAGACGTGATCCGCCGATCCGATGGTGTCGTCGAGCGCGCTGAGGAGGACACGCGTGCCGTCGACGGGATCGGACGCGGGCTGTTCGTCGAGCGACAGCTCCAGTTCGTCCAGCCCGTTGCTGACGAAGGCGACCAGCACGCCGTTGCGATCGGTGAACTGGTTGTAGAGCGTCGCGACGGCGACGTTTGCACGCTCGGCGAGCTTGCGCATCGTCAGCCCGTCGACGCCGTCCGTTGCGATGATGTCGCCGACTGCCGCGAGGATCTCCGAGCGCGTCCGCTGCTGTCGGGTCTCCCAACCGTGGCTCATCGTGTCTCGGAGCTTATGAGATGCCGAGAGACACTCGCCTCATCAGCCGCTTGACGGCGCTGGGCTTGACACCGGGCCACATGGATGGTCTCATCCGTCCATGACCCGTCTCGGCTACCAGATCCCCAACTTCACCTATCCCGGCGTCGGCCCGTCCGAATTGTTCGACGTGATCGCGGCGCAGGCGAAGGAGGCCGACACGTCGGGTTTCGACACCGTGCTGGTGATGGATCACTTCTACCAACTGCCGATGCTGGGCGACCCCGACCAGTACATGCTCGAGTGCTACACGCTGCTGTCGGCGCTCGCCCGCGAGACCACGAACGTGCGGCTCAGCGCGCTGGTCACCGGCAACACGTACCGCAATCCCGCCGTGTTGGCGAAGACCGTGACGACGCTCGACATCGTGTCGAACGGTCGAGCCCAGCTCGGCATCGGGGCCGGCTGGTACGAACTCGAACACGACTCGTTCGGCATCGAGTTCGGCACCTTCACCGACCGCTTCGAGAAGCTCGAGGAGGCCCTGCAGATCATCGTCCCGATGCTGCGTGGCGAACGACCGTCACTCGCCGGCGACCGGTACACGACCAAGGAGGCGATGAATGAGCCGCCGGCGATCTCGCGCATCCCGGTGATGATCGGCGGCGGCGGTGAACGCAAGACGCTGCGCATGGTCGCCCAGTACGCCGACGAGTCGAACATCATCTGCCCGCCCGCCGACGTCCAGCGCAAGCTCGATGCGCTCGACGCGCACTGCACGACACTCGGACGGAATCGATCGGAGTTGACCGTGTCGTGGCAGAAGACGGCGTGCATCGCGCCGACAGCCGAGGAGGCCAAGGCCGATCTCGTCGCCTACTTCGGTCGTCGCGGGCTGGATCTCGCCTCGATGTCCGACGACGAACAAGCCGTGTGGCTCGCCAACTTCATCTGGGGCGACCCCGACACCGTCGGCGAGACGTTCGCCGAGATGCTGGTGCCCGGCATCGACGGCTTCACCGTCAACATGCCGGCCAACGGCCACGTCGAAGGCCGAGTGGCCCTCCTCGGCCAGACCCTCGCCCCCCTGATCGCGTAACTGGTTACGCCGGTGCCGGGCACCGGCGTAACCGGTCAGGCGAGGGCGAGTTCTTCGTTGAGGTATTCGTCGCGGCACTTGGCGCGCTGAAGCTTGCCGCTCGACGTCTTCGGCAGGGTTCCCGGCGTGACGAGCATGACGTCGCGAGGCGGCAGGCCGCACACCTCGAGCGTGCGATGGTGGATCCGTTCGCGGATCTCGTCGAGGCCACCGGACGTGTCGCTCACGCGCACCTCGGCGACGACGACCACGCTCTCCTTGCCCTTGTAGCCCTCCATGCCGAAGGCGATCACGTTGCCGGCGCGCACCCCGTCGAGTGGCCCGACCGCGCGCTCGATGTCCTCGGGGAACACGTTGCGTCCGCCGACGATGATCACGTCCTTGATCCGGCCGCACAGCACCAACTCGTCGTCGAGCACGTACGCCAGGTCGCCGGTGCAGAGCCAGCCGTCGCGGAACAGCGCGGCGGTCGCATCGGGCCGCTTGTAGTAGCCGGGCGTCACCGACGTGCCACGAAGCAGCAGTTCGCCGACATGTCGCTCGGGGAGCTCCTCGTAGGTCTCGGGGTCGACGACCTTCATCTCGAGCCCGGGCACCGGCTTGCCGAGCAGCGGCAGCTGGCGGGCGGTCGAACCCGAGTTCGTCGTCGTCGTGGATCTCGACGGCTTGGCGACGCGTTGCGTCTCGAGCACGATCCGGTCGACGGTGTCGGTCACGCAGGCCACGTCGCCGCGGCGGGAACGTGCCGGCGATCGCCACCTCTGCCATGCCGAACGCGGGGAACATGCCGCCGGGTGTGAACCCGAATCGGCCCGCCTCGGCGACGAACGCCTCGACCGCCTTCGGGTCGACGGGCTCTGCGCCCGACAGCGCGACGGTGAGCCGTGACAGGTCGAGGTCCTTCATCCGCTTGAGCGCTCGGGTGGCGAGCACCCAGGCGAAGTTCGGACCGGCCGTGGCAGTCGCGCGATAGTCCGAGAGCCACTGCATCCAGTTGCCGGGATGCGCGAGGAAGTCCTGCGGCGCCGCCTGCACCAGGTCGACCCCCTTCGTCATCGGCATGGCCAGGAACCCGACGAGTCCCATGTCGTGGTACAGCGGCAACCACGACACCAACAGCTCGTCACCGCCCAGTTCGACCGCCTCGGTCAGCGCATCGATGTTCGCGCTGAGCACCCGGTCGGGGATCATCACGCCCTTGGGCTCGCTGGTCGACCCGCTCGTGTACTGCAGGATGACGAGCCGCTCCGGATCGTGCGGTGGAATCTCCAGCGCGTCGCCGGTCGGCACGTTCGATGCTCCGGGCATCACGGCCTTCATCGGCAGGATCGGCGGGTCGCCGTCGGCGGCGACGTAGAAGTCGGCGAGCAGGTCGTCGATCAGCAGGAGCTTGGCGTCGCCGTGCAGGATCCGGCCTCGGGTGCTCTCGATGAAGACGTCGAGCGACCCCATCCGCATCGGCAGCGGCAGCACCATCGACGCGAGGCCCGCCATCCAGCACCCGCGGATGATCGTCATCAGCTCACGGCTGGTCGGCCCGAGGATCGCCACGTGATCGCCAGGAACGAGCCCACGGGCCTGGAGCGCGGCGCCGACGGCCCGGGCATCGTCGTGGATCTCGCGCCAGCTCACCTGCAGCGGACCGTCGTCGGTGGCCATCGAGGCCCCGACGAACGTCACCCCGGTTCCCGAGTCGGCCGCGAGTTCGAGTCGCTCGATGGTCGACAGCGGTTTGTCGTCGCTCATCACCACGACGCTAGTCGGCGGGCATGTCGATCACTGGCTGCCGCCGAGTCGATCAGGACGGTGTGTCGGCCGCCGTCGCATCTGCGAAGCTCGCACCGATGTCGCGCGTCTTGCTCGCAGGCGCTGACCTGCTCATCGATGGCCGATTCACCCGGAGCAACCTGACCCTCGATGGTCAGGTCATTGCCGCGATCGGGGACCAGCTCGATCCGAGCGCAGAGTTCGTCGAGTGCAGCGGTCTCGTCATCTCCCCCGGTTTCATCGACCTCCAGTGCAACGGCGCCGTCGGTGCCGACATCACGACCGATGCGACGGCGATCGAGACGGTCGCCGGCGCACTCCCCCGCTTCGGCATCACGTCGTTCCTCCCGACGGTGGTCACCAGCCCGGCAACTCGGCGCCTCGCGGCGATCGAGGCGCTACGAGGCGCGAAACGGAGCGATTCCACCGCCGGGGCCGATCCGATCGGGTTGCATTTCGAGGGTCCGATGATCTCCCGACAGCACCTCGGTGCGCACGTGCCCGCTCACGTCGCCGCGCTCGATGTCAACGAGATCGACGAGTGGATCGCGTCCGGTGTCGTTTCGCTCGTCACGATCGCACCGGAGCTCCCCGGCGCCGTCGACTCGATCGAACGTCTCGCCGGTGGCGGCGTCGTCGTGTCGGCGGGGCACACCGCGATGACGCCGAACGATCTGGCGGCGGCGCGCGATGCCGGGATCTCGTACTCCACGCATCTCTTCAATGCGATGGCGCCGTTCAACCACCGCTCCCCTGGTCCGATCGGGGCGGTGCTGGCCGACGATTCCCTGGTGGCGGGCATCATCTGCGACGGCATCCACGTCGACCCGGTGGCCGTTCGCATGGCGTGGCGGGGTCTCGGGCCGTCGCGCACGTCGCTCGTGTCGGATGCGTCACCGGCGCTGGGCATGCCATTCGGCCGGATGCGGCTCGCCGGGTTCGAGATCGTCCACGACGAGACCGGTGTCCGCACCGTCGACGGGGTGCTCGCCGGAAGCGCGCTCGCTCTCGATCAGGCGGTACGGAACCTGATCGCCTTCACGGGCTGCACCCTCGCCGATGCGCTCGCCACCGTCACCACCACTCCGGCCGACCTGCTCGGCCTCATCGACCGGGGCCGGCTCGATGTCGGCACCCGCGCGGACCTGACGATCCTCGACCACGACGGCAACCTCGTCGCCACGATCGTCGCCGGCACACTCGCCCACGGCCACCTCTGACGTTTTGCGTGAGCGACGACGTCGTCGGTCGGCCTTGCCGCTCACGCAGAACGAAGATGTGACGCGGCCGCTCCGCTGACGTCGATCAATCACAGGCCCGTACTCATGGGCCCGATGCCTAGGCTTGTCAGCCGGTATGAGTGACATGACGCCCACCCCCACGACCAGCACCGATGCACCTCCGCACCGCTATTCCGCGGAACTCGCGCAGGACATCGAGCTTCGCTGGCAGGACTGGTGGGACGAGAACCACACGTTCGAGACCCCGAACACCGCCGGCCCGCTGGCCGATCCCGACCTCGCCGGCCGGCGCGGCGAGAAGCTGTTCGTGCTCGACATGTTCCCGTACCCGTCGGGGACCGGACTGCACGTCGGCCACCCGCTCGGCTTCATCGGCACCGACGTCTTCGCCCGCTTCAAGCGGATGACCGGCCACAACGTGCTGCACGCGATGGGCTTCGACGCGTTCGGACTGCCCGCCGAACAGTTCGCCGTCGAGCACGGCCAGCATCCGGCGATCACCACCGACGAGAACATCGCCACGTACCGCCGCCAGCTGCGCCGCCTCGGCCTCGCGCACGACCCGCGCCGCAGCGTCTCCACGACCGATCCCGAGTTCTACCGCTGGACCCAGTGGATCTTCAGCCAGATCTTCAACGCCTGGTACGACCACGACCTCGACCGGGCGCGCCCGATCGCCGAACTGATCGCCGAGTTCGAGTCCGGCGCTCGCGCCACGCCCGACGGCCGGCCGTGGGCCGAGCTGTCGAGCGGTCGAGCGCGCCGACGTCGTCGACGACCATCGCCTCGCCTACGTCAGCGAGGCGCCGGTCAACTGGTGCCCGGGCCTGGGCACCGTCGTCGCCAACGAGGAGGTCACCGCCGACGGCCGCAGCGACCGCGGCAACTTCCCCGTGTTCAAGCGCAACATGCGCCAGTGGATGATGCGCATCACCGCGTACGCCGACCGGCTGATCGACGACCTCGACCTGCTCGACTGGACCGACGCGCATCAAGACGATGCAGCGCAACTGGATCGGTCGCAGCCACGGCGCCGAGGTCCACTTCCCGTCACCGGCGGGCGAGATCACCGTGTTCACCACCCGCCCCGACACGCTGTTCGGCGCGATCGTTCATGGTGCTCGTCGCCCGAGCATCCGTTCGTCGACGAGCTCACCGTGCCCGAGCAGGCCGACGCCGTCGCCGCCTATCGCACGCTGGCCGGCAAGAAGAAGGACTTCGAGCGCCAGGACGAGACCCGCGAGAAGACCGGTGTGTTCACCGGCTCGTACGCCACGAACCCGGTCAACGGCGAACAGATCCCGGTGTGGATCGCCGACTACGTCCTCATGGGCTACGGCACCGGCGCGATCATGGCCGTGCCGTGCGGCGACCAGCGCGACTTCGAGTTCGCCCGCAAGTTCGACCTCCCGATCCTCGCCATCCAGCAGCCGTCCGACGGCGTGGTTCGCCGGCCACGACATCGAGCCGACGCTCGACACGTCACAGTGGCCGGTCGCCTTCATCGGCGACGCGCCGTACGTGCAGTCGGCCAACGACGAACTCGACCTGAACGGCGATCGCCACCAAGGCCGAGGGCATCGAGCGGATGAACGCCTGGCTCGAAGCGCACGACGCCGGTAACGCCACCATCAACTACAAGCTGCGCGACTGGCTGTTCAGCCGTCAGCGCTACTGGGGCGAGCCGTTCCCGATCGTCTACGACGTCGACGGCCACCCGCACACGCTGCCCGACGAGATGCTGCCGGTGCTGCTGCCCGAGACCGAGTCGTTCTCGCCGCGCACGTTCGACGCCGACGACGCGTTCTCCAACCCGGAGAGCCCGCTCGACCGGCTGGGCGACTGGGTCGAGGTCGAACTCGATCTGCCGACGCGGCGACGGCCCCAGGTGTACCGCCGCGACACCAACGTGATGCCGCAGTGGGCGGGCAGTCGTGCTGGTACGAGCTGCGCTACCTCGACCCGACCAACGAGCAGCGCTTCGTCGACCGCGAGGTCGAGAAGTACTGGATGGGGCCGCGCACCGACGTCCGTCCCGACCATCCCGGTGGCGTCGACCTGTACGTCGGCGGCGTCGAGCACGCCGTGCTGCACCTGCTGTACTCCCGCTTCTGGCACAAGGTGCTGTACGACCTCGGCCACGTCAGCTCCAAGGAGCCGTACCACCGACTGTTCAACCAGGGCTACGTCCAGGCCGCCGCCTACAAGGACGAGCGCGAGATCTACGTCGACGCCACGAGGATCGAGGGTGACGACAAGGCCGGCTTCACGTACGAGGGCAAGCCCGTCACGCGCGAGTGGGGCAAGATGGGCAAGAGCCTGAAGAACGCCGTCGTCGCCCGACGACATGTACGAGCAGTACGGCGCCGACACGCTGCGCCTCTACGAGATGGCGATCGGTCCGCTCGATGCGTCGCGCCCGTGGGAGACCCGCGACGTCGTGGGCATGTACCGATTCCTGCAGCGCCTGTGGCGCAACGTCGTCGACGAGACGACCGGCGAGTGCGTCGTCGTCGACACGCCGGCCGACGACGACACCCGCAAGCTGCTGCACCGCACGATCGACGTGGTGCGCACCGAAATGGATGCGTTGCGGTTCAACACGGCCATCGCCAAGCTGATCGAGCTGAACAACGCCCTCACCAAGCTCGACGCGACGCCCCGCGAGGTCGCCGAGCCCATGGTCCTGATGGTCGCACCGCTCGTGCCCCACATCGCCGAGGAGCTGTGGCGGCATGCTCGGCCACACCGACACGATCACCTACGTCGACTTCCCCGAGGCCGACCCGGCGCTGCTCGTCGACGACACGGTCGAATATCCGGTCCAGGTCAACGGCAAGGTCCGCGGTCACATCGAGGTCGCCACCGACGCCGATGCGGCAACCGTCGAGGCCACCGCGCTCGCCGACGACAAGGTGATCGCCTCGCTCGGCGGGGCGACCCCGAAGAAGGTCATCGTCGTCCCCGGCCGCATGGTGAACATCGTCATCTGATCCGTGGGGGACCAAGGTCCCATTGCTTTTCGAGCACAACGGCGCGACTATCGAGTCGGACCCGTAGAGGTGTCACACAGGGATCCAGGAACGAATCCGGTTTTTCGGTTTCGTTGACTGATCCGAGCCTTTCCCCGCCAACGGGAGCGCACCTCACGGGTCCGTTTTCGCGCCCCGCGTTCGGTGGGCGATCAATCCAGCAACGACATCCAGTCGAGGTCGAGCGCACCGCGCGCCTGGCGGGACATCATGACGTTCACCAGTGCCTGCTCACGGGGAACCTCGAGGTCCATGCCGCGACTCGCGACGACCGGGTAGACCAGGCAGAACAGCGCCGCCACCCGGTACTTGTCCCACATGTCGTCGAGATCCGCCTCCGGCACGCCAGCGGCGATCAACCCGGCGATCCAACGGTCGTAGAGCGCACGCTCGCCCGCGGCGTCGACATCGAGGCACGATCCGATGAAGTACGCGATGTCGTACGCCGCGGACCCGACACTCGGTCAGTTGGAAGTCCATGAGGATGAGGTTGTCGTCGGCGTCGAACATCATGTTGTCGGTTCGGAAGTCACCGTGCAGCAGCGTCAACGGGCCCTCGCTCAGCGTTGTCAGCAGGCCTTCGACCGCTGCGGCGTACTTCGGTCCGACCGGCTGGAGCGCCTCGGGCGGCACACAGTGCGCCGAGCTGCACACCTTGGCCCAGCCTTCGTCGAACAAGCCGGGAAGCATGGCGGGGTAGATCGGATCACTCAGCGCCACCGCGACGCCGGATTCGCACATGCCCTCGACGTTCTTCCACCAGTTGGCATGCCACACCGCAATCGTGTCGATGCACCGTTCGGCGTCGGCGTCCGCCATCACCTGGGTCTGATCGAGCATCCGGTTGCCGACCAGGTCCTCCATCACCACGACGAAGCTGGCGCCATCGTCGGAGACCTCGCCGTAGTACCCGGCCGGCACCCGTACCGGCACGTCCCCGGCGAGCCCGTTGAAGAACGCTGCCTCGCGCCGATACATCTTCAGCACGGTGCTGGTGAACGCTGCGGCCGGGTCGATCGCTGTGAGCTTCACCACCACGCTGGCCGGTACGTCGGTGCCGGTCAACCGTGCCCGGTACACCGCGCTGCTGACACCGATCCCTGCGCCGATCTCGTGTACCTCGACGTGCGTGACCTCCCAGCCGAGATGGTCCTTCAACCACTCGACCGTGATGTCGTCGGGATGCTGCGGAATGGTCATGATCTCCCCCTCAGGTCGCAGACCCCCATGGCTGCGCCGACTGGCGAATGTAGTCGGCGCAACCGTCCGGGCCGTTCCACTCCGGCGACCCGCACTAGTTTCACGCCAGCACCACCGAGCCGAAGGAGACGTGCCATGGAATCGAAGCCCGTGACCGACTGGACCACCGACTACGACATCCTCGACCCGGACTACGTGGCCGATCCGTATCCGGTGTGGGACGACCTCCGCGAGCAGTGCCCGATCGCCCACAGTGGCCGTTGGGGCGGGTCGTGGCTGCCGACGAGGTACTCCGACGTCCAGCGAATCGCCCAGGACCACGCCCACTTCTCATCGAGCGACGTCGGTGTGCTCAGCTTCACCCCGGAGGAACGGCCGCCGCGGCCGATCGAGATCCCGGTGCCGCCGATCGATCAGGACCAGCCCGTGCACACCTGGACCCGTCGGCTCCTGCTGCCGTGGTTCTCGCACAGCCGGGTCGCCGAGTACGAGCCGTACACCAGGGATCTGTGCAACCGGTTGATCGACGGGTTCATCGAGTCGGGATCGGCTGACGCTGCCGGCGACTACGCCCGCCAGATCCCGGTGCGCGTGATCGCACTGCTCCTCGGCGTCCCCGAGGAGATGTCCGACACCTTCACCGGCTGGGTGCAGGACGTGTTGGAGTTCGCCCACGACGAGAAGCGCAGCGGCGCGGCCACCGACGCCCTGACCGAGTACCTGTTCGCACGGCTCGAGGAGCGCCGCACCGAGCCGGGCGACGATCTGATCAGCGCGTTGTTGCAGGCCGACGTCGAGGGAGAACCCGTCGACGACCTGATCATCATGGGGATGGCGGCGCTCACACTCATCGCCGGCGTCGACACCACGTGGTCGAGCATCGGTTCCGCGATGTTGCACCTCGCCACCCATCCCGACGATGTGCAGCGCCTGATCGACGAACCGGAGATCATGCCCCTCGCGATCGAGGAGCTGCTGCGCGCCTACTCGCCCGTCACGATGGCTCGGATCACTGTCGAGGACATCGAGGTCGCCGGATGCCCGATGAAGGCCGGCGACAAGGTGCTGATGAACTTCCCGGGCGCCAATCGTGACCCCGAGGTGTTCGAGAACCCGGACGACGTGATCCTCGATCGGGCACAGAACCGCCACGTCGCGTTCGGCGCCGGTATCCACCGGTGCGCCGGGTCGAACCTGGCCCGCATGGAGCTGCGCGTCGCCGTCGAGGAGTGGATCAAACGGATCCCCTCATTCCGACTGACCGACGACGCCGAGGTCACCTGGGCGGGCGGTCAGGTCCGCGGGCCACGGCAGGTTCCCGTCACCTTCTGACCGACCGATTCGGGCCACCGGTTCACGCCCACCGCTGCGGTCTGCAACACTGTTCCAATTCGTCCTGGCCGTGAGGCCCGAGTTGGAGGTTGACCAGTGAGCAACGACACATCGACCGGTGCCCCCGTCACGCCCCCGGTGACCGACTGGGCCGGCGACTACGACATCTTCGATCCGCAGTACGTCGCCGACCCCTACGGCATCTGGGACGAGCTGCGCGAGTCGTGCCCGATGGCGCACAGCGACCGCTGGGGTGGGTCGTGGCTTCCCACGCGCTACGCCGACGTCTACGCGATCGCGCACGACACCGAGAAGTTTCCGTCGGGCAACGGCATCAGCGTCGTGCCCATGGTCGACATCGCCCCGGACGGAACCGCCGCGGCCGCCCCGACGGCGCCGGTGCTCACGTCCGGCGTCCCTCCGATCAGCGCCGACCCGCCGCTGCACACCTGGACCCGGCGACTCGTACTGCCGACGATGAGCCCGGCTCGGGTTGCCGAGTACGAGGTGTTCACCCGCGAGTTGTGCCGCCGTCTGGTCGACGACATCATCGCTCGCGGCGACGGCGACGCTGCTGCGGAGTACGCCCAGCAGATTCCGGTGCGCGTGATCGGGCACATCCTCGGGGTGCCCGAGTCGATGGCCGGCACCTTCACCGAGTGGGTGCGCGACGTCCTGGAGTTCGCCCACGACCCCGAACGCCGTCGTCGCGGCATCGTCGGCATCATCCAGTACCTGCAACAAGCGGTCGCCGAACGCGAGGCCGAGCCCACCGACGACTTCATCAGCGAACTGCTCAACTCCGAGCACGACGGCGAACCCATCACCCGTGACGTCGTCATGGGGATGTGCGCACTGCTGCTCATCGCGGGCATCGACACGACGTGGTCGTCGATCGGCTCCACCATGTGGCACCTCGCCACGCACCCCGACGACCGACGCCGACTGATCGCCGAACCCGACCTGATGCCGACGGCGATCGAGGAATTCCTGCGGGCCTATGCCCCGGTCACCATGGCCCGCCGTCTCGTCGAGGACACCGAGTACAACGGCTGTCCGATCAAGGCCGGCGAGCGCATTCTCATGAACTTCCCGGGCGCCAACCGCGACCCCGAGGTGTTCCCCGACGCCGACAAGGTCATCCTCGACCGCCGGCAGAACCGCCACCTCGCGTTCGGTGCCGGCATCCACCGGTGCGCCGGATCGAACCTCGCCCGCATGGAGTTGCGCGTCGCCGTCGAGGAGTGGCTGGCGCAGATCCCGGAGTTCGAACTCGTCGACCCGGCCCTCGTCACATGGGCCGGCGGCCAGGTCCGCGGCCCGAGGTCGATTCCCGTCCGCATCGTGTGAGGCATGGCGCCGCTCGGCGGGCCGGGCTCGGTAACGTCCAACCGATGACCGCACGGGCCACACCACTGCTGCTCGCGGCCTCGATCCTGGCGTTGGCGGCCTGCAGCGCGTCCGCCCAGACGGGGACCGACGCGCTCGATGCCGTCTCCGACACGAGCGCCCCGACGACCGCCGCCGTGGTCACGACGACCGTCGCGCCGCCACCCACCACCCTGCCCGGACTCGACGTCTACGACCCGTTGTGCGTCGTCAAGGTCGCACCGGGTGAATCGCTGAGCCTGATCGCCGATCGGTTCGACGATGACACCGTGCGCGTCGACACGATCCGCGCCGAGAACGACCTCGCCGACGACACGATCCAACCTGATCAGCTGCTCGACGTCTGCGTCGACAACGGCCTCGACGACCGCACCGGCGAAACCCGCGAACGCAACCAGGTGTTGGTCGCCGAAGCGACGATGGCCAACGTCGAGATCCAGCAGGCCAAGCTCAACGAGCTCTTCGCCGGATGGGGCATGGCCGATCTGCCCATCGACGGTGTGTCGGGGTCGGTCACGCGGCAGCGTCTGTGCGCCGCCCGCATGGGGCTCGGCCTGCCGACGAGCACGCTCGACATGGCGGAGGGCAGCGAGGAGGAGCAGATCCTCATGGCGGCGACCCAGCTCAACATCCCGCTCTCGGCTCCGGTCGAGGAGGAACGATGGGCATTGATCGACCAGACCTGTCAGGTCATGTTCATCGGGGCGGGCAACCAGCAGTTGCAGTTCATCTTCCCGACGTCGACCGGCCAGCCCGGTTTCGAGACGCGGCTCCAGGATCGGTCGAAGGTGTATCGCTACGACCCGGCGTTCGACAACGGCGGATGGCACGACAGCACCGAGTTCCCTGCGCCAGAGGACAACCCCATCAACGGCAACATGTACAAGCCGCTCTACTTCGACGGCGGGCTCGCCATCCACGGTGCGAACAACGTCCCCACGAACCCGCAGAGCAAGGGATGTGCACGCCTGCGTCTCGAGAACCAGAACATGCTGCTCGACTGGCTCGGCGTCGGCGACGTGACGACTCCCATCGGTGGCTCGGGGTTCAACCTGACGGTACGCATCGAGGGCGCCTTCATCCCACCCGCGTGATGAGGTCGAGTACTCCGACCCTGGCGCATGTCCCGCTCGCAGTGCGATGGTGGGCCCATGGCCGCCAACGACGACATCCTGCCAACCCACGACGTCGACGTCGATGCCGAGCGTTTCATCGATCCTGACGACGAGGAACTCGAAGTGCCCACGACGCTCGACCATCCGAACGAGGGATCGATCGCGGACGTGCTCGATCAACACCGCTCGGTGCCCATCGACGACGACGTGGAGTGACCGGCCGAGTCGGGCGACCGCAGACGCGTTCGGCGCGTCAGAGATCACACCATGGCGGCGTCAGCTGTCGAGGTGATCGTCGAGGTCGCGGTACACCGGGGTCCAGCTCACCTGCGCGATCCGGGCAGCGATGTCGTCGTCGGTCATCGACGCGGCGAGACCCTGGTCGACAGCTGCCCTCGCAACCGCGAACGCGACGTGTTGGGCCACATGACGGCTCTCGGTGATCGGCGGGAGAATGCCGCCGTCGTGGTTCTCGGCTGCGAGCTGGCCGATCGCCGTCGCCGCGGCGGTGAGCATCTCGTCGGACACCGCTCGCGCGCTGACCGCAACGACGCCGAGGCCGACGCCGGGGAAGACGTGCACGTTGTTGACCTGCGCGATCGGCACAGTTCGGCCGCCCACGGTGACGGGGCCGAACGGACTCCCGGTCCCGATGAGCGCGGCGCCATCGGTCCACGCCAGAACGTCGGCAGGGATCGCCTCGGCCCGGGGGGTGGGGTTCGACAGCGGGAGCACGATCGGCCGCTCGACCCTGGCAGCCTGGGCCCGGATCACCGCCTCGGTGAAGATCCCTGGTTGACCTGTGACGCCGATGAGCGCGTGCGGTCCGACCCGGCTGACGACATCGAGCAGGTCGACGACGCCGTCACCATCGTCATCCCAGTCGGCGATCTCGTCCCACGGACGGGCGAACCGCTGCTGGAAGGACGCCAGACCCTGCATCCGATCGTGGAGCAACCCGTCACGATCCACGAGCCAGCAGCGGCGTACGGCCTCCTCCTCCGACAGCCCTGCCACCACCATGGCCCGCACGGCCTGGGCGGCGATCCCGGTACCGGCCGAGCCGGCGCCGACGACGACGAGCCTCAGCTCGGAGATCGGGGTCCCGACGGTGGTCAGCCCGGCAACGATCGCTGCGACGCTCACCGCAGCGGTGCCCTGGATGTCGTCGTTGAACGAACAGATTCGATCGCGGTGGCGAGCCAGGAGCCGGTTCGCGTGGAGCTGTGCGAAATCCTCCCACTGCAACAACACGTTCGGAAACCGCTTCGCCAACGCGTCGACGAACGCATCGACCAGCTCGTCGTACTCGGCGCCGCGTACTCGCTGGTGCCGCCAGCCGAGATAGAGCGGATCGGAGAGCAGGGCGTCGTTGTCGGTTCCCACATCGAGCATCACCGGCAACGTCCGAGCCGGATCGAGGCCGCCACCGGCGGTGTACAGCGCCAACTTCCCGACCGGGATGCCCATCCCGCCGATCCCGAGGTCACCCAGACCCAGGACCCGCTCGCCATCGGTCACGACGACAACGTCGACCTCCAGGTCGCCGACCGCATTGTCGAGCAACTCGTCGACCCGGTCGCGCTGTGGCCACGACAGGAACAGACCACGCTCGCGGCGGTAGATCCGCGACCACTCCTGGCAGGCGATCCCGACGGTGGGCGTGTACACGATCGGCAACAGTTCGGCGAGGTGCTGCTCGACGAACGCGTAGAACAGCACCGAGTTGCGGTCCTGGAGCGCTCGGAGGAACACGTGCCGGCCCATGTCGGTCATCTTCGACCTGTACTCCACCTCCACGCGCTGCAGCTGTGTCTCGAGGTTCTCGATCACCGGCGGGAGCAATCCGTCGAGTCCGAGCCGGCGGCGCTCCTCTGCTGAGAAGGCCGTGCCCTTGTTCACGTAGCGGTCGGCGAGGATCGCTCGTCCACGTGATGTCATCAGCGTTCATCGTACGACCAACTTCCCCACGCCGGCCTTCGATGACGTGCAGCTGCCGTCGAGCGGCAAACATGCATGCGACAACGACGCGACGAACAGGGAGACACTGATGGCGTGGGACTTCTCAACGGACCCGGAATTCCAGGAGAAGCTCGACTGGGTCGAGAACTTCTGCAAGGAGGAGGTCGAACCGCTGCACTACGTGTTCCCGTATGCGGTGCGATCGCCCGACCCGAAGGTCAAGGAGTTGGTCCGCAACCTCCAGCAGCAGGTGAAGGACCAAGGGCTCTGGGCCATCTTCCTCGACGAGGAACTCGGTGGGCCGGGCTTCGGTCAGCTCAAACTGGGTCTGCTCAACGAGATTCTCGGGCGCTACCCCGCTGCCCCGCAGCTGTTCGGCGCCGCGGCACCCGACACCGGCAACATGGAGATGCTCGCCGCCTACGGCACCGAGGAACAGAAGGAGCGCTGGCTCACGCCGCTGCTCAACCAGGAGATGTTCTCGGCGTACTCGATGACCGAACCGCAGGGCGGCTCCGACCCCAACCTGTTCAAGACCACCGCGGTCCGCGACGGTGAGGAGTGGGTCATCACCGGCGAGAAGTGGTTCACCAGCGCCGGGCGGGTCGCCGACATCCTCTTCGTGATGTGCACGAACGGCATGTTCGTGGTGCCCCGCACCGCGCCCGGCGTCGAGATCATGCCGGAGCCACGAAACCACAACTACATCAAGTACCACGACGTTCGCGTGCCACTCGACCATCTGCTCGGACCCGAGGACGGCGCCAAGGTCCTCGCTCAACGCCGTCTCGGAGGGGGACGGATCCACCACGCGATGCGCACCATCGCCCAGTGCAAGCTGGCCTTCGACATGATGTGCGAGCGGGCACTGTCGCGCGAGTCGCACGGCAAGATCATCGGCGAGCACCAGATGGTGCAGGAGAAGATCGCCGAGAGCTACGCCCAACTGCGGATGCTGCGCCTGTTCGTGCTCGAGACCGCGTGGAAGATCGACAACACGTCCACTCAGGAGGCCCGTACCGACATCGCCGCCGTGAAGTTCACGATGGCCAAGGTGCTGCGAGAGATCTCGTTCAACGCGCTGCACATCCACGGCTCGCTCGGCACCACCGACCTCACGCCGCTGCAGGACATGTATGCGGGGGCCCCGACGATGGGGCTCGCCGATGGCGCCGACGAGGTGCACAAGTCGACGGTCGCCCGCCGCATCCTCAAGGACTATCGGCCGCACGAGGGCTATTTCCCCCGCGAGTACATCCCGTACAAGCGCGAGGAGGCGTGGGAGAAGTTCCAGCCGAAGTTCGCCGCAGATCCCGCGTTGCTCGCCTCGGCCGAGCAGTACAAGAAGTACTTCGCCGGGCGGCGCTAGCGGTTCGGGTCGCGACCGGTCAGTCCCAGGAAACGCACCATCGGCGACGCGTCTGCAGGTACCTGGATCGGATCACCCATCAGTCCGATACTGCGGAGCATCTCGGCATTTGTACCGATGACGGCCATCGATGCCTCCGCGACGTCGTCGCTGGCATGCACATCGATGCCGACGGCCTGGCCCAGATCCCATGCGTGGCCGAGCGGGTCCCAGACGGAGAACGCCAGGATGTCGTCGATCGTCGACTCTCCGAACCAGTAGTTCCCGACTCGGCCGATCACGTCTGGATGGTCGAGTGCCTCGAGGAGACTGTCGCGCGAGGTGTTCCACAACTCGACCGGATCGTTGCCTGCGTCCGGGGTCTGCGGACGCGCGTTCTCGCCGGTCCGCGCCATGGCCTCCACCGCGTTCATCACGCCACATGCGTGGGCGACGACGTCGCGGGCGCACCAACCGTCGCACGGTGAGTCTGCATCCCATGCGTCCGGCGGTACACGTTGAATCACTGCGTCAAAGCCGTACAGCGCCTTGGTGTAGTTGCGCAGGTTCTCGCTCACGGGGCCCCTTCCGTCGATCGGATGAACGACGATGGTACATCGCCGACGGAACTGGTCCCGACGGCGTGACACGATCGGTGTGGGTACCCGCTTCGGCATTCGTGGCCGCCTGGGTCGAGTGCCCATCCGCGGAACGAGTGAAGTGGTCGTCTGGGATCCGCCGGTCCTGGCAGAGTTCCGCAGCATCGCTCCGAAGCCATCGGTCTGATCGTCGACGACGGAGCGCTGGTGGGCTCCCCCGACGGCGTGAACCGATCGACGGGTTCGACGCAACAGGGAGTCACCGCATGAGCCGCCAACACATCCAACGAGAGTCTCTGGCCCTGATCGCGCTGTTCATGCTGCCCGCGCTGTCGCTGGCAGCCGGTCTTCGTTCACCGGCAGCGGAATGAGGTGACGACATGCGCATCGGCAACCTCGTCCTGGTGGTGATCTGCACGGCCGCTGTCGTCGCTGCAATGACGATTGCCTGGCGTGGCCGACGCCTTGCGGTGGTGGCACCTCGTGACACACCCACCACCGCCGCGTCGGCTGCCTTCGACGCATTGCGGACGCTGGCCTGCGCGTTGACGGCAGGTTTCCTCGCCGGCGTGCTCGTCGTCGGCTTCGGCGGACGCCTCGTCATGCGAGTGCTTGCAGCCACCTCCGGGGCGAGTGCGCAGGGACGGACCACCGACGCCGGCGAGCAGGTCGGCGAGATCACCTTCGCAGGCTCGCTCAGCTTCTTCATCTTCGCCGGGATTCTCATCCCCCTGTTTTCGTCACTCGTGTTCATCCCGCTGCGGCGGATCCTGCCGCGCCCGGCCTGGCTCGCCGGCACGTTGTTCGGCCTGCTGCTCCTCGCGACGTTCGGTGTGAGCGACCCGCTCTCGCCGGACAACGTCGACTTCTCGATCCTCTCGCCGTTGTGGCTCGCCGTGACGCTGGTGTGCCTGACCGCCCTCTTGTTCGGCACGACGTTCAGTGCCCTGCTCGCCTGGCTGGACGCCACCCTCGTGCCGCTGAATCAACTCCGGTCGGAGTCCCCGCGACGGCGGAAGATCGCCAACGTGTCGCTCCTCTGGCTGCTGCTTCCGACACCTCTGACGCTCGGCGCCATCGTGTACGTCGCGGGTCGAGCGATCTCGCACGGCCGGCTCGATCCGGCCGTCAACAGCTCAGGCCTCCGCCTCGCGGGCTATGCACTGGTGGGCGTCGGCACGCTCGCAGCCGCCGGCGCCGTGCTCGGCGCCGTGACCGACATCGTGTGAGCACCCATGAGCGAACCCCAACCCCTCCCCCACCCTCCGTGGCGTGATCAACCCGGACACCTCCGGCGCATCTTCCGGACCCCGCACGTCGTCCTCGACGATCTCAGTGAGCAGTACGGCCCGGTCTGCGGGCTCGGTGCCGGGCCGGTGCGCATGGCGATCGTCGGCGATCCGGCGGCGTTGCGGGAACTCTTCGCCATGCCCAACAACTCCTTCCGGTGGAACCACAAGTTCAACGTGCTCGGCTTCGTGGTCGGCAAGCATTCGATGATCGTGTCGGACGGCGACGACCACCGCCGACGGCGATCCTCGGTCCAGACTGCGTTCAGCCGGCGACGACTCAGCGGGTGGATCCCGATGATCGTCGAACAGACGGATGCGGCCATCGACCGGTTGGCGGAGCGACTCGAGCCGGGGGCAGCCATCGACATGTATCCGGTGGGTCGGGCGCTCGTGCTGCAGATCGTGGTGCGATCGTTGTTCGGGGAGCGGATGAGCCAGCGTTGCGACGAGATCGGTGACCTCTTCCAACGACCACAGGACTACTTGGAGTCGTCCGCGTTCCGCCAGTTTCCCCATCCGTTTCCACACACTGCTCGGGCGCGAGTGCGTGCCGACCGCCAGGCGCTCGACGTGATCATCGATGCGGAGATCGCGTACCGGCGGGCGAACCCGACCGGCGACCCACTCGACATCCTCGAAACGCTGATCGCCGACGGGTCACTCGACGACGCGGAGATCCGCGACCAGGTCGCCACGCTGATCGGCGCCGGCTACGACACGACATCGGCCTCGCTGGCCTGGATGTTGATTCGGGCCACGCTCGTGCCCGGACTCTGGGATCGCCTTCACTCTGAGGCCGACCGAGTGCTCGGATCGCCCGCCGACATGACTGCGACGCCGGACGCGGGCACGCTGGCCCAGCTCGACCTCGCGAACCGGGTCATGCGTGAAACCGTCCGGCTGCATCCGGCCGGAGTGTTGAGCCCTCGCGAGGCAGCGACCGACGTGACCGTCGGCGGCTATCTCATTCCGAAGGGCACGCTGATCCTGTGGTCCGCGCACCTCGCGGGTCGCAACCCCGCTGCCTGGCCGGATCCGCTGCGGTTCGACCCCGATCGATTCGCCGACCTCGACGACGATCAACGAGCACTGGCCGACATGGCCTGGGTGCCGTTCGGTCGAGGCGCCCGCAACTGCATCGGATTCGCGCTGGCCCAGATGGAACTCACGTTGATCGTGGCCCGACTCGCCCAACGCCTCGACATCACCGCCGTCTCCTCCGAGATCCCGGCCCCCGTCGGCATGGTCGTCAATCGGCCGACCGGCGGCGCGCCGATGCACGTCAATCGTCGGGGCGACCCCGATACATCGGTCCCGAGCGAGGGTGAACATGGCACGGTCGGTCCTGCGGGTTGCTGATCAGCTCGCCGGGATCTATCCGGAGCGCTGCGTGTTGTCGGGCGTGGAGACACCGCGAGCGGTCCGGGTCACCGCGACCGAGTGGCGGGGGCGACGGTGGTTGCTCGGTGTGCCCGGCTTCGCGCCGGTCGCCGGTCGCCTGCCTCGACATCAGCGGTGCACCGTTGCCCTGCCCGTCAGCGAACGAGTCTGGAAGATGTGGCGGTTCCGCGATGCTGCGGCACTGGCGACGCTGGCAGCCGGTGTCACGTTCGGCGCGATCGGTGTCGTGACGGCGACCGCTGGGCTGGCCGCGTTCGGCCTGTTCGTCGTGATCGCCGCACTCGCCTACCGGACGCGTGCGCACCACGACTTCTGGATCACCTGCACCCTGCTTCCGGAGAGCTCGACGATCGTGGTCGAACCCACCCACCCTCGTTTCGACGAGGCCGCCCGGACGTTGTTCATCCGAACGCTGTCGTGAGAGCAGCGGAGGGTTCGGCGTGATTCAGGTGTGGATCGATCAGGATCTGTGCACCGGTGACGGATTGTGCACCGATCACTGTCCCGACGTCTTCATCCTGCTCGACGACGGGATCTCCTACGTGCGCGACCCGTCGTCGAAATCGATCGGCAACGATCCGGGCGGTCGCCACAGCACCGTCGCCGTGCCCGGCAAGCTCGAACAGCAGGTCGTCGACGCAGCCTTGGACTGTCCCGGTGAATGCATCTTCATCGAGATCGAACCGATCGACGGGCGTTCTCCTGTCGATACGTCAGGCTCCCCGACCGCAGGCGCCGGCAACCACGAGCACGATCGACACCCCGAGCACCCAGGGGGCGTCGGCGTGCCAGGCCTCGGCGAACCGGTGGACGAGCCACACGTCGGGAATCACTGATCCGGCGAGTGCCCACGCCATCACGGCGATGGCAGCACCCTCGGCGGCGGTCTCGTGCCGGCGGCGGCTCCACCACACCTCGACGGCGATTCCCGCCGCGACGAGCGCCGCAAGTGCCACCGCTGACGGCTGGGTCGACCGCTGATCGAAGAGGAGCCGATCAACGACGACGAGTGACGCTGTGGCAACCAGCAACGCCGGCACGAGGACTGCGAGCCGATGACCGAGACGGGTCAGCGCGCCCGTCGGCGACGAACGGAGCATCGTGTTCGCCTCGTCGTCCAAGCCGAGAGCGACGCCGCCGGCGAGGGCCCCGGCGCCGGCGACCGTCATCAAATCGGAGGCCTGCGCGCTTCGCCAACTGGTGACGACGGCAACCATGATCAGGCCCGAGGTGATGGCGAGCAGCGGACGCCACGGGGTGGCGAGCAGGGTCGGTCGCCATGACTCGACGGCGACGTCGGCGCGGATCATGTGGGCCTCAGAACGGTGACACGGCGAGTTGGGCGACGACCGCGACGGCAGCGACCGCTCCGCCCGCAGCCACGAGGCGGCCACGCGGGCTCGTCCGCAGCGACAGACCGACGAACAGCGTCGCAAGCCCCAACAGATACAGGTCATGGAGAATCACGGTGGGTGTGTGGATGACCTCCCTGCGATCGAAACCCATCGGTTGCACCTGCAGCAGCGCCGTGGTGTAGACGACAGGGCCGTTCCACAACCAGTACACACCCACGGCGAAGAACAACAGCACCACACCGACCACGAGCGCCGGACCCGACCGCCGCACGGCGCGCCCCATGGCGACGCCCGCCGCTCCGACCAGACCGACGGCGAGCGCCGGCTGCGCCAACTCGAACACCGAGTGCACGGCCGAATAGGTCCGCAACCGTCCCTCCCCGATCCAGAACCCACCCTCGATCCGGCTGGCAACACCGATGACGATCATCAACGCGACTGCCATCAGGACCGGAACGATCAGGCTCGCCTGTCGGGCCCACGCTCGCGCGTCGCCGTCGAGTGGCGCCTCCTCGGCGAGCGCCGGCCGGTGGTGCGAACGGTCGCGGTTGCCCGAACGCACACCGGCCACATAGGTCCCCATCGCCAGCGGGAACACCGACATCGGGACGAGCGCTTGGTACTTCTGCGCCGACCAGTCCTCCACGCTGCGCGCCTCGGTCACCGCGAGCAGCACTGACAGGGCGAGTCCGATCCAGATCGACGCCCGTCTCAGCATCCGGAAGGATTCGATTCGCGCGAGTTCGACGATCGCGGAGCGGCCGACCGACGGAGTCTCCGAGGTCAGCGGGTCGAACACGATCGTCATATCCGAGCTCCTTGCTCGGTCGCGACCAGCAGGTACCCGTCGTCGAGTGTCGGCTCGACCACCGAGGCACCGGGCGGCGGCACCCCGATGTTGCGAATGTCGCCGTCGCCGGTGACCCACGATCGCAGTGCCCCTGCATGGGCCGCGTCACTGATCCACACCCGATCGGTCGCCCGGCTCGCAAGGTCACGAGGTGCACCATCGAAGAGCAGTCGGCCCCGGTCGAGCACGAGTACCCGCTGACAGAACGCTGCGACTTCGTCGGTCTGGTGGGTCGACAGCAACACGGTGGCGCGCTGGCCGACCTCCGACAACACCGTTCGCAGGCGAAGCCGTTGGTCGGGGTCGAGCCCGGCGGACGGTTCGTCGAGCACGAGCAGGTCGGGGTGCCCGAGCAGCGCTGCCGCGAGTGCCACCCGACGCTGCATGCCGCCCGACAGCGTGCGGATCCGTCGATGCATGTCGTCGGTCAGGCCGACATCCGCGAGCACTCGGCGCACTTCGTCGCGCCGGGTGGTTCGGTCGGTGATCTCCTTGAGCACGGCGACGTAGTCGACGAGGTCGTACGCGGTGAAGTTGCGGTACAGGCCGGCTTCCTGTGGGAGGTAGCCGAGCCGCCGACGGATCGCCAGGCGTTCGTCGGCCACGGCAGGGTCGAGGCCGAAAACACGGATCGCACCGCTGTCCTGAGCGAGCACCGTGGCGAGCATGCGCAACAAGGTGCTCTTGCCGGCGCCGTTCGGACCGAGCAGGCCGATCACCCCTCGCCCACCCGACCAGTCGAGATCGTCGACCGCCGGGGTCGCCCCATATCGCTTCGACAACGACGTCAGCTCGATCACCGCTGCAGCACTCATCGTGACCTCCAGACAGGGAGTTCGTTGCGACGCACGAAGGCAACCGCGGCCGAACACAGGGTGACGGCGATGAGCGCCAGTTGCACCGTGCGTTGCTCGGCTGCGAAGTCACCCAGATCGAGCCGAACGCTGCGCGATCTCGGCCCCCATGACCACACCGACACGGCGACCGCCCATCCTGCCACCAGGCCCAACGCGACGCGACTCGGATCGATCCAGGTCGAGATTGCCACCACCAGCGCGGTCAGCGCGAGGCCCGGAAGCAGCCAGACAGCGACGTCGTCGAGCCCGACGGGGACGAACATGCTGGAGATCGCGACTGCGACGAGCGCTGCGCCGCACGACAGCAGGGCTCGGATGAAGGGCAGCCGCCCCGACGCGAGCGGCGTCGCCCGCGCGAGCTGCCCGGCCGGGTCGATCCCGGTCTGGAACGCCAACACCGCTCCGACGACCGGCGCCAACGGCGCCAGCATCACGAACAGCGGCAACGACGCCCGCGGAGCTGCCGCCGCTGCGATGGCGACGCTGATGATCACCCCGAGCGCGACCGCGAGCGTGGCCAGGATCAGCAGTGGACTCGAGGTCGACACCTGCAATGCAGTGGTCGACGAACGCAACGGGCGACCGGTCACGTCGATGCGGTCGGCGATCCGCGACCACATCTCGTCGGCGGCACGCGTGCGTACCGGGGGTGCATGCACCAGCGTCAGTGTCGATCGGCACCGATCACACTCGAGGAGATGTGATTCCACCGACGCCCGAGCGAACGTGGGAATCGTGTGGTTCGCATAGCGCTCGAGTTCGTGGTCACTCACGTGCCACTCGTCGACGGCCGTCATATCAATGCCTCCCGCATCTCTCGTTTCGCCCGCATCATCCGTGTCTTGACCGTGCCCGATGGGATGCCGAGCAGCCGGCCTGCCTCCTGGCAGCTGAGCCCGTCGAGCACGGTGGCCTGCACCACCATCCGCAACTCGGGCGACAACCGCCCGAGCGCCAAACCGACATCACCGTGCTCGACACCGACGAGCAGTTCGTCCTCGGCCGACAGCAGATCCGGCGACCGCTGAGCCATGAGCCGCTCGCGCAGCGACTTGCGCGGTCGCATCACATGCAGGAGCCGTCGAATGCCGATGCCCCAGATCCACGCTGCGACCGGCCCGGTTGCGTGGTAGCTGTCGGCTGATCCCCACACCGCGACGAAGGTGTCCTGCACCGCCTCCTCCACGAACGACCGGTCGGAGCAGCGATAGGCCAGTCGGATCGACAGCCACGGCTCGTGTCGGAGGTACAACTCTTCGAGGGCTCCGCGGTCGCGATCGACGACAGCGGCGACGAGTTCGGCATCGCTTCGTCCGTCCGGACACCCCCGTGACATGCCCAACTGTGCCACCGAATGCGTCCCCTGGTTCACAGAATTCCGCTGAACGGCGACGCGCTCATGCACGCGCGACCGATCCCCGCCGGGAGTACGCGTGGGCGAGGCCAAGCGTGAGCCCGACGGCGATCAACAGCAATGCGAGGATCACCGCGAAGAAGCCGAGGAACCACGCATCGATCCCGACGCCGGCACCGACGAGGACGCCGACGATGATGGCGGGACCGGCGACGACGAACCACCACCAGGTGCGTGTGTAGGTCGACCACTCCGACTGACCGATGCGACGTTCGGGACTCATACCCTGTTGTGCCACCGAGCTCGCCACTCGGTTCATCAGCACGCTCACTCCTCCGACCTGCGGCGACGCGCAGAATTCCGTTGCAATGAGCAACGCGCGCGTGGAAGATGACCATCCACTGGAGGAGCGATGAGCGTCGAAAGGAACAAGGCTGTCGTCCGCCGTCTGTTCGACGAGATCTGGAACGGACGAAAGTTCGAGGTGATCGATGAGCTGTACGCGCCCGACTACGTCGCCGACTACCGCCCGTACGCACCGCTGCGAATCGGCCGCGAATCGGTCCGCGAGATGGTCGAGCGGGCATTTCTGACGATGCCGGACTACCACGAGGAACTCCTCGCCATGGTCGCCGAGGACGACACCGTCGCCGTGCATCTGCGGATCTCCGGGACGCAGCTCGGCGACTGGGGTCCGATACCCCCAACCGGCAAGCGACTCGAATTCGAGGAGATGATCATCCTCACGTTCAACGACTCGGGCCAGGTGGCACACCAGCGCGGCATCGTCGACAACCTGGCTGGCCTGCGCCAGGCCGGGGTGATCCCGACACCGAAGCCATAGCCGCACCGGGGAAATCGATCTGCGCGACTCCGAGTTCAGCGATGATCGCGCGGCTGTGCCTCAGCCTCGAGCGGCCATGGCCGACTCCGGCTGGTCTGTGGTCGCCGCTTGGTCGTCCGGTCGCGTCCGCTGCACATCTGCGCTCCGCGGTTCCTGTCGTGTGACGCGCGTCGAAGCCCGATCCGATGCTGTCCGAGCTCGTCGGCGCCTGGATCTCACGATCGCAGCGGCGATGATGCCCGCAGCCGCAACCACTCCCAGAGTGATCAGCACGGTGCGGAGGTCGAGTCGCCGTCTCAGCTCCGATGCGGCACCGATGGCGCCACCGACGAAGGGTGCCGTGACATCAGCGACTCGTTCGGCGTCGATCGAGTGGAACGCTTCGACCGCTCCATCGGACAGATCGGCGACGACGGCACCGGTCGCCACACCTGCGTCGTGGGCAACGGAGCGAATGTGATCGAGAATCGGTGCGGTCATGAATACTCCTGAGGTGTCGGATCGGGACTGCGGATCGTGCCCCGCGTGATTCGAGGATGCCCGACGGCACGCCGTTCAAACCTCAGCTCCGCAGCCCTCGGTGTGGACGATCCGTCGAGTCGCCTGCGGTGAGCCATGGTTTCGGACGAATCGGTCCCGGGTACTCCACCGTCATGGCACTTTCAGAGCAGAACACCAGCAATGTGCGATCCGAGATCGAGCGCCGGTTCGACGAGTTCGAATCGTCGGTCATCCAACGGCTGGACGACCTCGAACGTCGTCTTCCGCCGATTCCCCGAAAGGCCGTCGTACTCGGGCGCGCCGGTGCCGACCGCATCGGCGCCACGACCGGCAGCATCGCACGCGACGTCGGCCGCCAGATCTCACGAGTGACCACCGTCGCGGGCCACGCCGTCAACACCTCCGTCGGCCAGACGCGCTCGGCGATCGACCGGACCGCCACGGCGGCACGCCGCAACACGAACGAAGCCGTCGGTCAGGCGCGGGCTCAGACGACACGGTCAGGTCGGGCCGCCGAGCGCGGTGCCGTCGCCCTCCTGGACGACGCGGCCAGAGCGGTCGATCCGGGCAATGGAACCCCTGCTGTCCTCGATGAGTGGACCAAGGCCGAGTTGTACGACCGGGCACAGGAACTCGACATTCAGGGTCGCAGCACGATGGGCAAGCGCGAACTCATCGACGCCATTCACGCCGTGTGACTCGGGCTGCGCTCGTTCCCTCGATGTTGGCGGGCGTGACCATCGGGTTCGTCGGCACTGACGGTTTCCGACACGCGTCCCGGGAAGTCCGGACCGCGAGCAGCCCTCACGGTCAAGTGGACGACGCCGACAAGGGGGGTCAACACGACGGCCCCCAGCAACCCGGCCATGGCACCGCCGCACAACGCCGCCAACAGCGTGGCCCACGGCGGGACATCGATCGCCTCACCGATGATCTTCGGCTGGATGACGTGATTCTCGATGAACTGATAGCTCACGTAGACGATGGCGGCGATCACCGCCTGCAGCGGTCCGGCAGTGAGTGCGAGCACGACGAGCGGAAAGCCACCCATGAATCCCCCGATCTGAGGCACGAAGTTCCAGATGAACGCCCACGCGGCGAGCACCGGGGCCAGGGCCAAGCCCAGCGCGATGGCGAGGACGAGCACCACCGATGCGTTGATGGCGGCAACAACCATCGCCCCGCCGAGATACCCGCTCACCGCTTGGAGCGACACGGTGGAGAGACGAACGACCTGTCGGCGTTGTTGCGCCGGCACACGGCGACGAGCAGCGGCGGCCAGTCGAGGACCGTCGATGAGCAGCGCAGCGGCCAACAACAGGGTCCACAGCAGGTCGATCACCCGGTTGCCGACGACGGGAAGGTGATCGGCGAATTCGCCGCCTGCGGCGAGGCGTTGTGGGAGGTCCTGCAGTTGTGAATCCAACCAAACCGCTGCATCACGGTCGGCAAGCCACTCTCCGATCAGCGGGGCGTCTTCGAGGTCGCGGACCACGACCGGCAGATTGTTGCTGAATTCCGACGTCGTCTCCGACGCACTTCGGGCGCCGAGCATCGTGATCGCGACCACCAGCACGACGCCGGCGGAGATCACGAATGCAACAGCGCCGCGGCGCCCCAGACCGGAATGGCGTTCCATGAACGAGGTTGGGCGGTCCAGTGCGATTGCGATCATGGTGGCCACGACGATCCACACGACAGCTCGCGCGGTGGAACCGAGGGCCATGCCCACCAACACCACCGCCAAGGCTCCGACCAGGACCTCGACCACCGATCGTGACGAGGGGAGGACGTACACCGCGGAGCCGTGAACCTCGAACAGCTGGGCGCGGCCGTCGTCAGACGATTTCAACCTCGGAACCGCGGCCGTCTGCGTCAGTCGAGCGCACGCGACTGAGACGGCCAACAGCATGACGACGATGCCACCGGGACCAGCGATCAGCGTCCCCACCCCGATGGCAAGCACCCACCCGACGGTGGGCACCTCGAGCAGCGAATCGATGTGCGCCCGCCTGATGGCGCGCACGACGACGAAGAAGATCACCGCGCCGACGAGCGCCGTGGCACCGGTCAGCGGTGACGTGGCGAACGCCGCCGCCAGCAGCGGAGCGAGCCCGACCACCGCTCCGACTGTCGGCACCACCAGCCAGGCCCCTGCCCAGCAGCCGAGCACGACTGCGCCCGGAATCCCCAGTGCGAACGCCCCCACCGACGCCAGCACGGACGCCGCCACCGCCAGAGCGATCGAGCGCCGCGCCATGCCTCCCGCATGCCGCTCGATGTCACCGACCAGATCGCGCACCTCGGCACGGTCGTCTCGCGACCACTTCGCCACGGCCCAATCGAACGCTGCGCCTGCTCCGGCCTGGAAGAACGCCGCCAACACGACGGTGACGAGCAGATTGATCGCTTTGGCGCCGACGCCGACGGTCGATTCCTCGCCGGCGACCACCGTGCTCGGGAACCGTCCGAGCACGGCGTCGATGCCCTCATCCGCCCGCGTCAGTTGGGCGACGCGAGCGGGCAGGGTGCCCTCACCAAGCCCGTCGATGCGGTCGGTCAGCAACGAGGCCAGCCGTTCGACCTGCACCGCCAAGTCGTGCCAGAGGATCGCAGCCGCGGCGACGATCACGACGAAGGTGATCAGCGTGGTCAGCACGTACGACGCGCCGCGTCCGACGCGCCCGGCGAGGGCGCGCTGCAACGGGCTCGTCACCACCGCCATGGCGGCCGCAAGCAGCACGAGACCGATCGTGTCGTGCAGGCGCAGGACGAGTCGTCCGAGCACGGTGACCACGAGCACGACGAGCCCGATTCGGAACGCCGTCGACATCGCCGACGGAGGTGCCAGTGTTTGATCTTCCATCGCCACGGTTGCTCCCGTCCTTTCGAAAGCACCGCAGTAACCGATCAGAGCGACCGCCAAACACGACACCGGCACTGGGTCGCAGGCCCGTCACAGGGCCGTGACGAATTCTCGAGGTTTCCGAGCGGATGGGCCTGGGAAGTACATCACGACCGGCGACCGCCGGAGTCGAGTGAACGAACCATCAAGGAGTCACACATGTTTGCAGCACTGGGAATCATCCTCATCGTGACGGGCGCCGTCGTGGCGTTCGGCATCAACAGCGCTGTCGATGGAGCCGACCTCACGGCGATCGGCTACATCATGATGGCCGGGGGTCTCCTGGCGCTCGTGGTTGCCGCCATTCAAGGGGCCGGCTACATGTCGCTCAAGAGGAACCGGGTGCACAGCGAACGCCACGTGTCATCCGACGGCCAGCACGTCGTCGAGGAGTCCGAAATCCGCTGAGCGCGTCAGCTCGACATCGCCCCAACACCCCGCCGCGATGAGGTTTCTGGCCACCCCGCGGGCCAGAAACTCATCGCGGATGGGCACGCCGCATGAGTCATTCCGCCTGAGGCTCCGCCCGGTTGCCGGATGCGAGACGTCGCAGGTCGAGCGCCGAGTCGACGACGTCGATGTCGACACCCTCATCGATCGCGACCTCCCGGAGCGGGCGATTCTCGTTGAGTGCACGCTGCACGATCCGCTCGGTCGCCACGTAGCCGATCACGGGAGCGAGGGCGGTGGCCGAAGCCAGCGTTGCTTCGGCAGCTCGAAGACAGTTGGAACGGTTTGCCTCGACGCCGTCGACACAGACAGACAGCGCTCGCATCGAGGTCGTCAGGAGTCGACAGGATTCGAGTGCGTTGCGAGCAATCACCGGGATCATCACATTCAGTTCGAAGTTGCCCTGGAGCGCGGCCACCGTGATGGTCGTGTCGTTGCCGATGACCTGGGCGGCGACTTGGAGCACCACTTCGGGAATGACCGGATTCACCTTTCCCGGCATGATCGACGAGCCCTTCTGGAGCGTGGGCAGAGTGATTTCGGCGAGCCCGGTCCGGGGGCCGGAGGCCATCCAGCGAAGGTCGTTGGAGATCTTCGTCAACGCGATGGCGGTGACCTTGAACGATCCGGACAACGCAGCCAGCGCGTCGCGTGCACCCTGCACGGCGAAGTGGTCGACCGGAGCGTCCACCAGATCGGCCGTCGACGCTGGGAGCTCCCTGCGCAACCAGGAGCGGACGAGTCCGGCGAACTCGGGGTGCGTGTTCAGGCCATTGCCGACCGCGGTTCCTCCGATCGGAAGTCGACCGACCTCGGGAAGCGCCCGAAGGATGCCTTGGCGCGCTGCTCGGAGTTGATCGCCATGGGCGGCGAGTTCCTGGCCCAACGTGACCGGTACGGCATCCATCAGGTGGGTGCGCCCCGCCTTGACGACATCGCTGAACTCCTCGGACTTCGACCGGAACGACTTCTCCAGGGTCTCGAGCGCCGGGAGCAGGTCACGGCCCACCAGTTCCAGCAACGCGAGGTGCACAGCGGACGGAACGACGTCGTTCGAGCTCTGTCCGGCATTCACGTCGTCGTTGGGGTGCGCCCGACCACCCGTCAAGGTGCTGATCACCTCGTTGACATTCATGTTCGACGAGGTCCCCGAGCCCGTCTGGAACACGTCGACGGGAAACTGCTCGGCGTGTGCTCCACCGGCGATGTCCCGTCCGGCAGCAACGATCGCCTCGGCGAGCGTCGGGTCGACGAGCCCCAGCGCGGCGTTCGCTTCCGCGGCCGCTGCCTTGATGAGCCCGAGCCAGCGGATGACAGGCGCCGGCATGGGCTCACCGGAGACTTGGAAGTTCTCCACGGCCTTCGCCGTCTCGGCTCCCCAGAGCACGTCGGGAACATCCGAGGTGCTCGGTGGCGGATCGGGTTGTGCGTTGGGCTTCATGAGACCTGCCTTCCCGTCGGCGACGATATCGGTGCGGCTCAGTCGAGGTGGGGCGGGAAGCCGAATCGGTCGAATGCCTCTGCGGTGTCCAGGAACGCATGAATCGCTTCGATGCGGTCACCGCGTACTTCGACCACCTGCAATGCCCACGGCGCGTAGCCACCCGCTGGGTCGACGCGGTACTGCGCGAACGCAGGACAACCGTTCGCCTGACCCGACAGTAGGCGCGAACCCTTGCATTCGATTCCGGCGCCGACGTACCACGTGAGCACGTCGTCGACACCTCGGAGCCACATCGCATAGGGCGGCATGGTCTGGATCACGTCCTCGTGCAACAGCTCAGCGAGCGCCGCCATGTCGTAGCGCTCGAACGCGTCGGTGTACCGCACGAGGAGTTGCTGCTGCTCATCCGACATCGGGGTCGTGTGTGCCGTCGGTGACTCGGCGAGTGTCAGCCGGGCGCGTTGGAGTGCGCTGTTGACCGAGGCCGTCGTCGTGTCCAGGAGTTCGGCCGTATCGACTGCGCTCCAGCGCAACACGTCGCACAGCACGAGCGCGGCGCGCTGTCTGGCCGGCAGGTGCTGGAGCGCACTGACGAACGCGAGACGGATACTGTCGCGGGCGACGGCGACATCGGCGGGGTCGCCATCGACGTCGTACACCGACGCGTCAGGTATCGGGGTGATCCAGCTCGTCTCGGGGAGCACGTCGCTCAGGTACACCGGATCGGGCGGACGCGACGGGCCGAGGTCGATCGGTCGGGCCCGGCGTTGAGCGCTGCGGCCCATGTCGGTGCAGACGTTGGTGGCGATGCGATACAGCCACGTCCTCACGCTGGAGCGACCCTCGAAGCGGTCCGCGGCCTGCCAGGCGCGAAGCATCGTCTCCTGCACGGCATCCTCGGCTTCCGAGCCCGACCCGAGCATCCGGTAGCAGTAGCCGGTCAACTCGCGCCGGTGAGTCTCGAAGTCGGCAATGGCGGGGACCGTTTCGGACGCAGTCACCTTGGTCATCGTAGATCTCCTCTGGTCGAGTCGGGAGCGGGTGATCCTGCCGGGCACCAACCGAGCACGTCGTCCACCCCGGCGAGATCGATCAGTGCGCGAAGGTCGGGATCGGCATCGGCGAGGTGAATACGGCAACCGAGCCGCCGGGCGGCGACGGCGAGCCGACACAACTCGTCCACGGCCTGCAGGTCGGCGGTCGCCATCACTCGACCGGATCGCCGCCGTCGGCCGCCGCGCGAACCGCCGAGATGTCGATCTTCGCCATCGACAGCATCGCCCGGAAGGCTCGCTCGGCCCGCTCCGGATCGGTGTCGGCCAACAATCCACCGAGTTCGTCGGGGCACACCTGCCACGAGAGCCCGTACCGATCCTTGAGCCAGCCGCACATCGACGTCTCGCCGCCGGCGGACAAGGCCTCCCAGTAGTGGTCCACTTCGTGCTGGTCGGCGCAGTCGATCAGCAGCGAGACCGCCTCGGTGAAGGAGAACTCGGGACCGCCGTTGATGCCGGTGAATGGCGCTCCGTCGAGGCGGAAGTCGACGGTCGACCACGCTTCCTGCCGGTCCTGGCCCGGCGTCGGTGTAGTGGGCGACACGTGTGATCTCCGAGTTCGGGAAGATCGAGCAGTAGTACTCGGCGGCCTCGAGCGCCTCGGTGTCGAACCACAGGTTCGTGATGATCTGCGGCACCGCTCAGCCCTCCGACGCCCACTCGGGCACTGGCGGCGTCTCGCCGGGTCGGTACACGCAGAGCAGCACGCCGGTCGGCGTGGGGGTGGCACTGACCAGTTCGAGCGGCCGACGTTCCCCGTCGGTGGGAAACACCGACTTGCCGCCACCGAGGAGCACCGGCTCGATCAGCAGCCGGTACTCGTCGACCAGGCCACCGGCCACGAGGGTGCGCGCCAGTTGCGACGATCCCATCACCGCCAGGTCGCCGCCCTCCTGCTGCTTGAGAGCGGCGACGGCGCTCAGCGGATCATCGCCAGGGCAGCAGGATCGAGTTGGCCCACGTCATGTCGCTGTCGGTGAGGGTGGTCGACACGACGTACTTGGTGATCGTGTTCATGTGGGTCGCGAACGGATCGGTGCCGTCGTCGCGATCGGGCCAGGCCGCAGCCATCGTCTGCCAGGTGCGCCGGCCGAACAGCAGCGCCTCGGTGGTCCCCATCGCCTCGTCGATGAACCCGCCCATGCTCTCGGGATCGAAGTACGGCATCGACCATCCGCCGTGGGCGAACCCGCCGTCGATGTCCTCCTCGGCGCCGCCCGGCGCCTGCATCACGCCGTCGAGGCTGATGAAGTCGCTCAGCACGATGCGCATCAGTTCACCTCCTCGACGTTGACCATCCAGGTCACGCCGTACCGGTCCGTACACGCTCCGAACATCGGTGACCAGAACGTCTCGCCCAAGGGCATTCCGACCGATCCGCCCTCGGCGAGCGCCTCGAAGATGCGGCGCGCCTCGTCGCGGTCGGCCACCGTGACATTCAGGGACGCGCCCTTCACCCCGCCTCCGTCGCCGGTCGGGTCGTCGGACGCCAGCAGCAGGTCGCCGTCGCCGAACGTGAGCGCGGCGTGCATCACGAGGTCATCGGGCACCTCGGAAGGCATCTCCTCACCGGCGGGAAGATCGGCGTAAGCTCATGATGTCGAGCTCCCCACCGAAGATCTCGTGGTAGCGGGTCATCGCGTCGCGTGCGGTGCCCGTGAAGAACAGGTACGGATGAAGGGACATCGGGTTCTCCTTGTCGAAAGTCTGACTGACACGGGTAGCAGACGGATCGCATCGCGCGAAATCATCGCGCCGAACGCGCGACCCATCACCGACGGCAGGAAACCTGCGTGACCGCCGGGACCGAGCGGGGTACGGTCGTACCGCTGCGGCCGATGAAATCGCGACCGCCATTCCGTCTGACCTCGTAACGTCGGCACACCGGCTCGGCGATCGACCGAATCGGAGCACAACGTGAAGACCAACGCCAGTCCGAGCAACGACTCGGACTTCCTGCCACGCCTCGCCCGGGCGTGCACCCGCCACCGTTGGATCGTCATCGGTGCCTGGGTGGTCCTGCTCGTGGCCGTCAATGCCGTTGCCGGAGCGATCGGGCCGGACTTCAAGACCGACTTCAGCTTTCCGGAGAGCGAAACGAAGCAGGTGCAGCAGTTGCTCGAAGCGAACGCACCCGATCGGGCCGGATTCACGGCGCAGATCGTCGCCCGCAGCGAGCAGGGCTTCGACGACCCCGACGTGCGAGCGACCCTCGAGGACCTTCTCGCATTCGTCGCCGGCAAAGGTGACATCACCGTCACCAGCCCGTACGACAGCCCGCAGCAGATCAGCCCCGACGGCAGGATCGCCTTCGCCCAGCTCGACATCGCCGACACCCGATCGTTCACCGAACTCACCGACGTCGGCAACGAGATCATCGACTACGGCGACCGAGGCCAACACGGTCGACGGGCTCGAGATCGAGTACGGCGGCGATCTGTTCGCCGAGTTCGCGATGCCCGAGAGCGAGATCTATGGCCTGATCGCCGCGGTGATCATCCTGATCCTCGCGTTCGGTTCGGTGCTCGCGATGGGACTGCCGATCGGCACCGCCCTCTTCGGACTGGGCGTTGCATCGGCGCTCGTCACGATCGGCAGCCACGTCATCTCGATGCCCGACTTCACCACGGCCATGGTGGCGATGATCGGCATCGGCGTCGGCATCGACTACGCCCTCTTCATCGTCACCCGCTACCGGGAGAATCTCAACGCCGGGGCGCCGGTCGAGGACGCGATCGTCGCATCGATCGACACGAGCGGACGAGCCGTCCTGTTCGCCGGCATCACCGTGATCATCGCCCTGATGGGCCTGTTCCTGATGGGGCTCAACTTCGTGCAGGGCGTCGCCGTCGCGAGCGCGCTCGGTGTCCTGCTGGTGATGGCGTCGTCGCTCACACTGCTGCCGGCGTTGCTCGGCTGGGTCGGCCGCCGGATCGACCAGACCACGTGGGCGGCACTCGCTGCCGTTGCCCTGGTGGTGGTCGGCGCCATCGTCGGCATCATCTCGGGTGCCTCGGCCGTCTTCCTCGCCGGACTGGGTCTGGCCATCGTGTTGTTCGCAGCGAGCTTCGCGATCAAGCCGCTGCGACGCTTCGTTCCGCACCGCCGCGAGGCTCCGCGCGAGGAACAGGGTTGGTATCGCTGGAGCCGATTCATCCAGCACCGTCCGTGGCCGAGCGCCATCGTGGCCGTCGTCATCCTCGTCGTGCTGGCGATTCCGCTGTTGTCGATCCGTCTCGGATTCGGCGACTACGGCAACTACCCCGACGACGCAACCGTGCGCAAGGCATACGACCTGATCGCCGACGGGTTCGGGCCCGGGTCGAACGGACCGCTGTTCGTGACCGTCGAGGGCGCCGCTGCCACCGACCAGGCGCAGCTCGGAGCCTTCGTCGCCGCGATCGAAGCGACCGATGACGTCGCGTTCACCGTGCCGAACCCGATCAGCGACTCGGTTGCGCTCGTCATCGTCTACCCCGACAGTGCACCACAGGACGCCGCGACGTCGACGCTCGTCGACACGCTGCGCAACGACGTCATCCCGGCGAGCGGTCTCGACGCGAAGGTCGGCGGATTCACCGCCGGCGCGACCGACTTCTCGGCCTACCTCGGCAGCCGGATGCCGCTGCTGATCGGCGTCGTGCTGGCGCTTGAGCTTCCTGCTCCTGATGGCGGTGTTCCGCAGCATCCTCGTGCCGCTGAAGGCGGTGATCATGAACCTGCTCTCGATCGGTGCCGCCTACGGCGTGATCGTCGCGATCTTCCAGTGGGGGTGGTTCAGCGACCTGATCGGCGTACCGAAGGCAGGGCCGATCGACGCCTGGATCCCGATGTTCCTGTTCGCCATCGTGTTCGGTCTCTCGATGGACTACGAGGTCTTCCTCCTGTCGCGGATCAAGGAGGAGTACGAGCGGACCAAGAACAACTCGCTCGCCGTCGCCGACGGCCTCGCGGCGACCGCCCGGGTCATCACCGCTGCGGCGCTGATCATGTTCTGCGTGTTCTTCGCCTTCGTGCTCGGCGACGACCGCTCGCTCAAGCTGTTCGGCTTCGGCCTGGCGATCGCCGTGCTGATCGACGCAACGATCGTCCGCATGCTCCTCGTCCCGGCGACGATGGAGCTGCTCGGCGACAAGAACTGGTGGATCCCCAAGTGGCTCGACCGCATCCTGCCGCGCATCGACGTCGAGGGTCATCACGGCGAGGTCACCGCCGCCGGCGAGGACTCGTTCGACGACGCCGACGTGACCGGCGAGCCGGCTCACCTCGAGGGCGCGGATCGGACACACTCTGTGCGATGACTCCTGACCTCGACGTGCTCCGCTCGGCTGCCGATCGTGCACTGGCCTACGCGGCGGGCGTCGACGATCGTCCGGTGACGCCCACACCGGTCGCGATCGCAGGCCTCGCGTCGTTCGACGAGCCGTTCCCCGACGAACCCACCGACCCCGCCGACACGATCGAGCTCCTCGACCGCATCGGTGGGCCCGCCACGATGGGCTCGACCGGCCCGAACTACTTCGGGTTCGTCAACGGAGCGACGTATCCGGTCGCGCTCGGCGCCGCGTTCATCGCCGATGCGTGGGATCAGAACTCGGCGCTGCCGGTGATGTCACCGGTCGCCGCCAAGCTGTACGACGTGTCAGCCCGCTGGCTGATCGAGGCGTTGCACCTTCCCGGCGGGACCGACGTCGCCTACGTCACCGGTGCGACCGTGGCGAACGCCAGCTGCCTCGCCGCGGCCCGCGACGCCCAACTCGCCGCCTGCGGATGGGACAGCCCGACGCAGGGATTGTTCGGGGCCCCGCCGATTCAGGTCGTCGTGGGTGGACAGGTCCACTCGACGATCCGCAAGTCGCTCGGCCTGGTCGGGCTGGGCAGCGAACGCGTCAGCGTGGTGCCAGTTGACGAACAGGGCCGCATGCGCGCCGACCTGCTTCCCGATCTCGACCCTTCCAACGGCCCGATCATCATCTGCGCCCAGGCGGGCGAGGTGAACACCGGCGCGTTCGATCCGTTCGACGCGATCGCCGACTGGGCCGCCGAGCGCGATGCGTGGATGCACGTCGACGGCGCGTTCGGGTTGTGGGCGCTCGCCGACCCGTCGCGCGCCGACCTCGTGAAGGGACTCGACCGTGCCGATTCGTGGGCGACCGATGGCCACAAGTGGTTGAACGTCACCTACGACTGCGGCATCGCCTTCGTCCGCCGCCCGGGCGCGTTGCGTCGCACGTTCGCGTCGGTCGCGGGCTACCTCCCACCGGAGACCGGGTTCGAGGCGATGCATCACACACCGCAGTCGTCCCAACGCGCCCGCCAGGTGGAGGTGTGGGCCGTGCTGCGAACCCTCGGTCGTGCGGGGCTGGCGGCGATGGTGCAACAGGCATCCGACGCTGCTGCAACGATCGCCGGGCGGCTCGACGACGAACTCGGCGATGCAGGCCTGGTCGTCCTCAACGACGTCGTCCTGAACCAGGTACTCGTGCGATTCGTCGACGGTCCGACGACCGAGCGCCTCCTCGCCGAGATCCAGCGCGACGGACGCGTCTGGTGTGGCCCGACCAAGTGGCGCGGCGAGACGGCGATGCGGGTCAGCGTGTCGTCGTGGAAGACGACGATCGACGATGCCGCGACGCGCCGCCGACGTGATCGTCGAATGTGCCCGCACCATCCTCGGATGAGGGTGCGGGGCGATGCCCGCGACCGCGGGGTTCATCACCGCCTTCAGGTGATCGAACACGATGCCCTTCGCGACGATGTCGCCGGGAACGCAGTGCAGCACGTAGTTCAACCCGACGGAATCGAACCTGGGAACATCGAGCGGGATCGGTTCGAGCAGGCTGGCTCTGTAGATCTCCGGGCTGTATCGAGCGATGCGCCGCTTCGTGTAGAACGCATGACCCGCCTCGATCTGGTCTGGTGTCGGGTGCATCTCCCGCGAGCTCACGGAATGTGTTGCCCCAAGGCCGCGATCGGTACGTCCGAGCACCGTGGGCGACGCGAGGTGTGGGAGCGTTGCGACATGGAAACCCTGGAACGTCTTGGATTCTCGGCCGGAACCACGGTCGCGGTGGTACACGCCGACGACATCGGGATGAGCCATGCCGCCAACGTCGGCGCGTTTGCGGCGCTCGACGCCGGGCCGGCGACGTGCGGAAGCCTGATGGTCCCGTGCCCGTGGTTCAGTGAGGCGGCCGCGATGGCGCAGGCCAGACCGAACGTCGATCTCGGTGTGCACCTGACCCTCAATGCCGAGTTCGACGGGTACCGGTGGGGACCGGTGGCGGGCCGCACGGCGGTGCCGAGTCTGGTCGACGAGGCCGGGCACCTCCATCGCACCAGCCGCGAGACGGTGAAGTCCGGCAGCGTCGACGACGTGCGTACCGAGTTGCGGGCCCAGATCGATGCGGTGTTCGCGGCGGGCATCGAGGTGACCCACCTCGACTCGCACATGGGCACGGTGTTCCACCCCAAGTTCTTCGACGTCTATCTGGAGTTGGGGCGCGAGTATCGGCTGCCGCTCTTCCTGCCGCGGGTCGAGGACCTCCGACCGGATCCCGACGGGTTCATCGTGTTCGACGGCTACGACGCCAACTCGCTCGAGTTCGAGCCGGGCCAGGGCCCGGCCCACAACGAGCGGCGGATCCGCGAACTCGAACCCGGCCTCAATTACCTCATCTGTCACCCAGCCGAAGGCGGCGACGAGTTGTCGGCGATCACCGATACCGCCCATCAACGCGATTTCGAGCGCCGGTTCTACGGGGGCGACGCAGGCCGGGCCGCACTGGCCGAGGCCGGTGTGGAGACGATCGGCATGCGCCAGTTGCGCGACCTGCTGCGAGACGGGTGATCAGCCAACCGACCGCCCACGATTGAACGGAGCCGTGAGCGGGTACCCGTCACTCATGACGCCCCCTCCGCACGCCCACTTCACCGTCGACGCCGATCACACGGACTTCAGGTGAGCGTGCGATCCGATCAGAATGACCGATCCGCCGTCGGGTCGCATCAGAATCCGCCCAACCGCCGAGAAGACCTTCGATGGGCCGCCGTGGGCGGCATTGCGTCGGCCGTCATCGTGTTCGTCGGCATGGTCGTCGTCGGCACCGCGAGCGCATTCGAGGCGAGGCGTCTGCTCGACGCCGTGCTGCCGACCGTTCGCTTTGCTGCATCGGCCTACATCGCCGGTGGCGCCACGATCCTCGCCCTCATGCTGACGCTGGTCACGTTCTCGATCTCGCACGACATGGAGTTCCGCGAGAGTCACTACCGCCGCATCCGCGAGATCGCACGGCTCACCACGGCCGTGATCGTCGTCTCCGTGATGTTGCTGATGTTCCTCAGCTTTCCGCTCGGCGAAGCCGACGTCAATCGGGGGTGGTACCTGTGGGTGTACTACGCGGTGCTGCTCGGTGGCGCCGGTACCGGTGGGCTCTTCATCTCGGTCATCCTCATGCTGTTCTACGCAGTGCGGGGCCTGATCGGCGTCGGGCAAGACCCCGAGCAGAGCAGCCTCGTCGTCACCGCCTCCGACATCGACGACCGCAACGACTGACAGATCAGACGGTGGCGTCGCGGCGCGGCAATTTCCAGTTCGGCCGAATGAAGTGACAGGTGTAGCCCGCCGGATACCGCTCGAGGTAGTCCTGGTGTTCGGGCTCCGCTTCCCAGAACGGACCGACCGGTGCGAGTTCGGTGACCACCTTGCCGGGCCAAATTCCGGAGGCATCGACATCGGCAATCGTGTCCTCGGCGACCGCCCGCTGGGTCTCGTCGGTGTAGAAGATCGCCGACCGATAGCTGGCGCCTCGGTCATTGCCCTGGCGGTCCTTGGTGGTCGGATCGTGGATCTGGAAGAAGAACTCGAGCAGCGAGCGGAACGACTCCTTCTCAGGATCGAAGATGATCTCGATCGCCTCGGCGTGATTGCCATGGTTGCGGTAGGTCGCGTTGTCGACCTCGCCACCCGTGTAACCGACCCGCGTCGAGATCACGCCGGGCCGTTTGCGAATCAGGTCTTGCATCCCCCAGAAGCACCCGCCCGCAAGGACAGCGCGCTCAGTCGTCTCACTCATGTTCCATCTCCTCATCCCGTTGGCATCAACCGTCGAATGCCGGCACCCAGAGAACTGAGCAGATCCAGCGACGGCTACAACGCCTGGATGTCCACTTGTGTTCCGTTCAGCTCGAACGCGGAAGGAAGGCGATGCCGCCGAAGTACCAGCCCGACGTGAGCGCGGACCATCCGCCGATCACTGCCGCCTCCACGGCCGCGGCTCCGGCGACCAGGCTGATCAGCGCGATGACGACAAACGTCGCCGGCGCACCGATGAGGAAGCCCAGCTTCATCGCTCGAATCAGACGCTGATCGTCCGACAACGGCACGACTGCTTCGCGCGCTCCGCTCGAATCGGCGCTGACGACCTGGACGGGTCTCCGTCGCTCGACGCCCGCTCGGCGCACGAACGTCGAGCCGATCTGGCGGGCTGAATGATCAACCCGGTCGAGTCCGGCGTTCAGCAGATGCGCGGCAGCTGTTCGCCGAGTGGCAGGTCGACGACCCGCGATGCGCCGAACGCCGTCCGCGCCACCACGACGCCAGGGTGCTCCTCGACGACACGGCCGATGACGCACGCCTCTCGGCCGAATTCGTGTGCTCGCATCGCCGTCATCACCTCGTCGACGATGTCAGGCGGGACGATGGCGACGAGCTTTCCCTCGTTGGCGATGCTGATCGCATCGAGACCGAGGAACGAACAGGCCGCAGCCACCTCCGCAGGCACCGGTATTCGGGCTTCCTCGAACTCGATACCCAGGTGCGCGGCACCAGCGATCTCGCAGAGCGATGCAGCGACTCCCCCACGAGTCGGATCGCGCAGCACGTGCAGATCGGTGCTCGCGGCGAGCATCGCGGCGACCAGCCCGTTGAGCGGAGCCGAGTCGGTGCGGATCTCCGTTCCGAACTCCAGGCCCTCGCGTTGTGACATCACGGCAATCCCGTGCAGCCCGATCGGGCCACTGACGATCACCACGTCACCGGCGCGCGCCCGGCTCGGCCGGATGTCCACGCCTTGCGGGATCACGCCGACACCGGCGGTGTTGACGTAGAGCCCGTCGGCGAGGCCCGCATCGACCACCTTCGTGTCGCCCGTGACGACACGCACCCCGGCCCGCCGTGCAGCCGCACCCATCTCGTCGGCGATGCGCCCGAGGATGTTCATCCGCAGGCCCTCCTCGAGGATGAACCCGGCGCGACAACGCGATCGGTTGCGCACCGCTCATGGCGATGTCGTTCACGGTGCCGTTGACCGCGAGATCACCGATGCAGCCACCCGGGAAGAACAGCGGTCGCACGACGTAGGAGTCGGTGGAGAACGCGAGCCGGTCAGCGGCGTCGACGTCGAGCATCGCGGAGTCGTGCAGTTCCGCCTCGGGTGACGTGCCGAACGCAGGGAGAAAGACGTGCTCGATCAGCTCGGCCGACAGCTTGCCACCGCCTCCGTGACCGATCACGACCCGGTCCTGACCGCGCAGTGGAAGCGGGCACGACCACCCGTCGAAGTCGATCGGGTCAGCCACCGCCGACACCGCTCAGCGTGACCGGCACCGGATTGGCCGGGATGTCCAGTCGGCGGTACTGGTAGTACGCCGCGCAGGCCCCTTCGCTCGACACCATCGTGGCGCCGAGCGGCCGACGCGGCGTGCACTCCGTACCGAACGCTTCGCACTCGTGCGGCTTGATCAACCCCTGCAGGACCTCGCCACTGCGGCACAGCGACGACTCGGGCGAGTCGATGGCGGCCACGTCGAACCGTGCCTCGGCGTCGAAGTCCGCGTAGCGCGTCGGACAGCCGCCACCCGCTGAGCGGGATCTCGCCGATGCCCCGCCACTGGCGGTCGCAGATCTCGAACACGTCGTCGACCATCTGCTGTGCGGCCACGTTGCCGGCCTCGGTCACCACACGGGCGTACGCGTTCTCCAGCGCTGCGGTCCCTGCCTCGAGCTGAGCGACCACGCAGCGGATGCCCTCGAGAACGTCGAGCGGTTCGAACCCGGTGACGACGATGGGCACCCGATGCCGTTCGACCAGCGGGCCGTACTGCCGTGTCCCCATCACCGAACACACGTGACCAGCCGCGAGGAACCCGTCGACGCGGTTCGTCGGCGACGACGACGATGGCCTCGATGGCCGGTGGCACGAGCACATGGCTGACGAGGACCGAGAAGTTGGTCAGTCCGCGCTGGCGGGCCTGGTGGACCGCCATCGCGTTCGCCGGCGCCGTGGTCTCGAACCCGATCGCGAAGAACACGACCTCGCGGTCGGGGTGGTCCTCGGCGAGTTTCACCGCGTCGAGCGGCGAGTAGACGACCCTGACGTCACCACCTTCGCTCTTGACCTGGAACAGGTCGCGGCCGGTTCCCGGGCACGCGGAGCATGTCGCCGAACGAGCAGAAGATCACGCCGGGCCGCGACGCGATGTCGAGCGCCTTGTCGATCATGCCGATCGGTGTCACGCACACCGGACAACCGGGTCCGTGGATCAGCTCGATGTCGTCGGGCAGCAGCTGATCGATGCCGTTGCGGATGATGCTGTGGGTCTGGCCACCGCAGACCTCCATGATCGCCCACGGTCGAGTGGTGATCCGCTCGATCTCCGTCGAACAGCTGCCGGGCGACGACCGGGTCGTTGAACTCGTCGAGGTACTTCACCGTGACTCCTGGTCACCGATGTCGTCCTGTGCGTCGACCGGGGCACCCAGTTCGTCGTCGAGAACGCCGAGCTCCTTGAACATCGCCAGCGTCTCGAGTGCCGACGCCTCGTCGACCTTCGAGATCGCGAATCCGACGTGCACGATCGCGTAGTCACCCACGTCGATGTCGGGAAGATACGCGAGGCAGATCTCCTTGCGGATGCCGTCGAAGTCGATGGTCGCCATCCGCGTGCCGCGGTCCTCACGGATGTCGATGATCTGGCCGGGTACTGCGAGGCACATCTAAGGCTCCGTTCGGTGGGCGGCGATGTATGCCTGGCCGAGCGCCAGGCCGCCGTCGTTGGGAGGGACGAGGCGATGGGTCAGTGCGACGAATCCGGCCTCAGCGAGTCGGTCGACGCACTCCTGGTCGACAAGCTGTTCTGGAAGACGCCGCCTGTCAACGCCACGGTGGCGAGCGCACGGTCTGATCGGACCCGCTCGGCCACGGCGACGACCAACTCCGCGACCGCGACGTGGAAGGTCAGGGCGATGTCGGCCACCCACTCTGCCGAGGCGAAGATCGTCGACGATGGCGCGGACCACCGGGCGCTGGTCGACGTCATCGCCGTCCGCGGTGGAGTGAATGGTGAAGCGGTACGGGTCGAGCGGCGTGCCGGCCGTGGCAGCGATCTCCAGGTCGATGGCGGCCTGCGCCTCGTAGGTGATGTGGTGGCGCAGCCCGAGCAGCGACGCGACGGCATCGAACAGGCGCCCCATGCTCGATGGTCGGCACGCAGGCGACCTCACGGGCGAGCTGCTGACGCAGGAGCTTCCAGTTCGACCTCGTCGAGGGCCGCGACCGGGGCGAGTTCGTCGGTCCCAATCCACGTCGGCCGACCGCAAGTGGGCGAGCGCGACCCGGCACGGATTGCGGATCGCGGCGTCGCCACCGGGCAACGGCACGTACGACGAGGTGCGCCACCCGTTCGTACCCGTCGGCGTCGGCGATCATCACTTCGCCGCCCCAGATCGTGCCGTCGTCGCCGTACCCCGTGCCGTCGAAGGCGAATGCCGATCACCGGCTCGTGCGGGTCGAGTCCGTGTTCGGCCATCACAGCTGCGACGTGCGCGTGATGGTGCTGCACCTCGAGGACCGGACCGCGGCCGCTCGTGCGTGCCAATTTCGACGAGAGGTACCCGGGGTGGGCGTCGACGGCGACCAGTTCGGGGGTGACGGCATACATCGTCTCGAAGAGTTCGACCGTGGCATCGAACGCGTCCAGGGTCTCGAGGTTCTCCATGTCGCCGATGTGCTGGCTCACCCACGCGTGGCCCCCCGACGCGACGCAGAAGGTGTTCTTGAGTTCTCCGCCGACGGCGAGCACCGACCGACGACCACCCGGCATCGCCACGGGTATCGGGGCGTAGCCGCGGGCACGGCGGATCGGAAGGAGACGATCGCCGAGCAGCCGGACCACGGAGTCGTCGCATGGCACGTGGATCGGCCGGTCGTGTGTGAGTACGGCGTCGCTCAACGTCTTCAGCAATTCGACGTCGTCGTCGTGATACGTGATCGGTGTCCCGCCCAGGTTGGCGCTGGTCATCACGAGCGGAGGCATCGACCCGTCGAGCAGCAGGTGCTGCACCGGCGTGTACGCCAACATGATCCCGATCAGCGGATTCCCCGGCGCGACCAGCTCTGAGAGCGACGACCGCCGACGGGCCTGGAGCAGCACGATCGGTCGGGCCGGCGACTGGAGCAGCGCGGCCTCGCCGCTGCTGATCTCGGCGAACTCCTCGGCCTGGACGAGATTCCGGAGCATGATCGCGAACGGCTTCTCCGGTCGATGCTTGCGAGCCCGCAACCGACCGATCGCCTCGTCGCTCGTCGCGTCGCACGCGAGATGGAATCCGCCGAGCCCCTTGACGGCGACCGTCCGGCCCCTGACCAGCGCCGAGCGGGCGAGATCGATCGTCGAGGCGCCCTCGACCACGTGCTCGTCGACATAGCTGCAACACCGGTCCGCAGTCGTGGCAGGAGATCGGTTGGGCGTGGTACCGACGGTCGGTCGGATCGGTGTACTCGGTGAGGCACTGCGGACACATCGGAAACCGCGCCATCGTGGTGGCGGGTCGGTCGTACGGCAACGATCGGATGATCGTGAACCGTGGTCCACAGTTCGTGCAGGTGATGAATGGGTGCCGGTAGCGGCGATCGCTCGGGTTCCGGAGTTCGGCGAGGCAGTCGTCGCACACCGCGGTGTCCGGTGCCACGAGCGTGCGCGTGCCGGTCTCGGATCGGCTCTCGACGATCACGAACTCGTCGGTCGGCGAGAGCGTGGTGAGCCGGCGCTCGACATGCTCGATGACAGCGAGCGGAGGGGCCTCTGCGAGCAGACGCGATGCGAAGGCCTCGATTTCGTGACCGGGGCCGCAGACCTCGATGAACACCCGGGTCGAGTCGTTGCCGACGTGGCCGACGAGACCGTGTTCGCGGGCGAGCCGGTAGACGAAGGGCCGGAACCCGACGCCCTGCACCACGCCCGAGACGGTGATGTACTCGGCCACGCGCTGATCGACCGGGAGGCTCGTCATTGGCTCAGATCCCACACCGTCACCCGGTTGTTGTTCGTCGGCACCGTGTCCCGGACGAGGATCCGATTGTTGGCCGTGTCGGCGACGACCATCGTGTCGCCATCGATGTCGACGGCGTAGGGGAAGCGCATCGAGGTCGGCGTCTGCGGGATGAACGGGAACGCTCGGGTCGATGCTGCGCGCCCGATCGACGACACGGGGATGAAGGCCGTGGTCGGCTCGTCGTCGAGCACGTCGATCTCGACGAGCCCGTTGACGAGCGCCTCCTCGACACCTTCGCGCAGCGTGACGGCCGACATCGAGCAACCATTGCACGATCCGTGGAGCCGCACGGCACCCGGCCGCCGACCGGGCCGCTGCGAGGTCGCACCTGGCTGCCGTTGCAGCCAGAGGGTCAAAGCAGACGGCCGGCCCCATTTGGTATGTATGTATGATGCGTACATGCCGAACAAGACGATCAGCCTTCCGGAGGACGTGGTGCCGATCATTGACGGGCTCGGGGTTCCGTTCTCCACGTGGGTTGCCGATCAGCTCCGACACCATGCCGCTACCCATTCCGCCTTGGGTTTCGCCCAGCAGCTGCTGGCTGACGCCGAGCTCGCGAACGCCGAACCTCCAACAGTGGCGGAGTCGTTGGCAGCACTGGAGCGGATGGAGCGTTCCGCACCGTGGTAACGAGGGGCGCGGTGTGCTGGATCGATCTCGACAAACACCGCCCGTGTGTGGTGGTGTCCTCCGACGATGTGCTCAGTGTCGATGTCTGGCAGACCCACGTCGTGCCGATCACGTCGAATGTCGGTCGAGCGGGCATCGCCGGGAACGTGCTCCTTCCCACCAGGGCAAGCGGGCTGCCGAAAGACTCAGTCGCCGTTCCGCTCGGGCTCGAGCTGATCGACCGGTCACTCCTCGGCAAACAGGCCGGCAGGCTGCCCGAGGTACTGATTGACGACATCGACGAAGGCCTGCGAGCCGTCCTCGGTATCTGATCCACTTTGATCCTCGTCCGGTCGCCGATCCCGGTTTGAGTTCGGTCGCCGCTCTGTCCGGCGGACCGACCTCCTACTCGCCGGTCTGGTGCATCCGCTTCAGTTCACACTGCTGCATCGCAGACAGCTTCGGCTGCCGGCCCTTCAACTTGCCCTGCGCCCTGGCGACGGCCATCCCTTCGAGGGTGCGCATCCGGATCAGGTCGTGCTCGTCAGTCGAGCATCGGGCGTATCCAATCAGTGTTGCGTCCATCCACGAACCGTGCCGCACCCGGCCAGGCCGACGCGGCGGCGAGCGCACGAACGCCACCCGTCATGTGAGACAGACCTCGCCGACCAGCCCGGAAGAACACCGGTTCGTGTGACGGTCCCGGCGTTCTGTTGCATCAGACGCCCCCTACAATCTCACCTACCAACACAACTGAAAGGGTATGTCACAATGGGTATTATTGAGGCGATCAAAGGGCTGCTCGGCGGCGAGGGTCTCCAAGGTGTCCTCGAGTCGACCGGACTCAACGAACACGTCGAAGGGTTCCTCGGGGAAGGCAGCACACTCGCTGAAAACTTCGGCGTCGACGTCGGACAAGCCACCGAGGCGCTCGGCGTCGACGGTGTCGCCGAGTCGCTGCCCGGCGGACTCGGCGACATCGTGCAAGGCGCCACCGAAGGCGGCCTCGACACACCCACCGCCTGACCACACCACCGGGAACTGGAGAACGACAACAGTCGCCAGCCAAAGTCGATGCACCGGACGGAGCGAACAGGTCCAAGCGGTGTCGAATGCGGCACGTCAGGTCCGGTGGGTGTCCCCCACCGGACATGCTGCGGCCGCGGTCGTGCGGCGCTCGATACGGACCATGGCCCGGCACCTGATTTCGGTTCGAAGCCGTGATTACAGGTGCTGATCTCGTGCGGGAATTCATGTCAAGCGGTGTTCATGTCCGGTGCGCAGCCGGGTTCGGTTGGATTGGGCGTGTGTGAGACTGGGCGTCGAGTGGAGGGGCTGCATGGGTGAGAATCTTCGGGATCGATCTCGAGGAGGCGTTCGAGCGCCACGCGAGTGTTGTCCTCGATGCGATGGAGCACCTCCAGGTGCGGACGCTCCGGACCAGTCATCGTGGCGCCGGACTCGCGAAGCCCGATCTCGAGGTAGCAGTACGCGTGACGATCGCGGATCACGTCGAGTTCGCCGGCCAGGGCGAGCTGCTCGGTGGCGTACTGGCGAATCGTCTCGAGCAGCTGGTACTGACCGGTGGCCTCATGCTTTCAGCAGCAATGACTTCTCGACGAGACGACCGGTCAGACCGGCGACCTTCGCCGCACTCTGACCCTCACTCGCGCACACCGCGTTGATCGCGGCGAGACCGAACCCGCCGGCGAACACGGCCATCCGTCGCAGCAGCCGGCGCTCGTCGTCGGGCAACAGGGCGTCGCTCCACTCCACGGTGGCCCGCAGCGATCGCCGCGAGCCATCGCGAGCGCCAACGCCGTCTTGCCCACGCCACCAGGACCGGTCACAGTCGTCAACGGTACGGACGCGACGGTCTCAGCGAGATCAGCGATCTCGTGGTCCCTCCCGACCAGTCGACGCGATCGAACAGCGGTGTTCTGACGACTCAACCGTGCCCCGACCTCGCGCCCAAGCAGCCTCCGGGCTGAGATCGACGCTTGCGTCAGGCGTCGAGAGCGGGCAACCTGTGCGCGCTGCAGGCCTGAGGTCGGGCGTGCGCGTCGAGGGAGAGCAACGAGATGAGACCACTTCGATACTCGATCAACGTCACGCTCGACGGCTGCTGCCATCACGAGGCAGGGCTCCCTCCGGACGAGGAGTCGATGCGCTACTGGACCGCGGCGATGGCACGAGCCGATGCCCTGCTGTTCGGCCGGGTGACCTACGAGATGATGGAGTCGGCATGGCGGCAGCCCGCCACGGGCACGTGGCCTGACTGGATGGATGAGTGGGAGATCCCGTTCGCCGAGAACATCGACCGAGCCAAGAAGTTCGTCGTGTCGAGCACGCTGAGCGGGGTCGATTGGAATGCCGAGCTGGTGCGAGGCGACGTGGGGCAAGCGGTTCAGCAGCTCAAGCAAGAGCCAGGCGAGGGATTGTGGGTGGGTGGCGTGACGCTCCCCCTGGCGTTGGCAGATCTGGGATTGATCGACGAGTACGAGTTCGTTGTGCAGCCGGTTCTCGCCGGACACGGGCCGACGTTGCTCGCCGGTCTGCGCGAGCGCATCCAACTCGAGCTGGTGGATCGCCATGAGTTCCGGTCGGGGGCGATCGCCCTGCGATACCGGCCCACGCGAGCAACGGCTTGACGGGCCGCTCGCTGCGTGGGACGAGTTCCTCGAACGACTCGGGATACCAGAGGCGTCGCCAGCGGGTGAAAACTGACCCCCTCTCGACGATCCGATGGGCACGGACCTCGCCTCTTCTTCCAACAGGTACTCGACGACAAGATCGCCAAGAACCGCGTTCACCTCGACGTCCGAGCCGCTCCTGGACTGAGCGGAGTGGGACGAATGGCTGCGTCGGAGCAACGGCTGATGGCAATGGGAGCGACGCCTCTGCGCCGCCACGAGCCCGCAGCGCCCATGTCCGCTGGACACATCGTCATGGCTGATCCAGAAGGAAACGAGTTCTGCCTCGATTGATGATCGAATGCCCAGCTGAGACATGCGACCTCGAAGCCATATGGGTGCACACCGACACGGGCTGCCGACACCGACATCTACGCTGATGTTCAGACGCCCCGGAACATGCGGAGGTTGGTCATCACGGACGCCACGTACTTGTCGAGCCGTTCGGTGGTGATCCGGAATTCCTTGCCCGTCAGCAGTTCGGTTCGTAGCTCGTTGCAGACCTCGTCGAGCAAGGTGGCGAATTCCGCTGAACGGGCGAACTTACTGCCTCGTTTGCCGGACCCCGACACCGCGGTTCTGATCTTGCTTCGCAGGAGGTCGATCTTGGGGTCGACGAAGGGCACTCGCGCAGCTCGGGTGTAGGCGGGTGTCGCTTTCTGGTCGAGCGCGTCGATCCTGGCCATCAGCCCGTCCGTGAATCCCTTGTCCTTGTAGCTCAGGTCCTTCTTTGCCTTCGAGTGTGCGGCCCACAGCTGTCGCCATTCCGGGTCATCGCCCATCACCGCATCTCGCATCACGAGTCCGTTGAGCGTGGCGTTCGCGCTGGTCACTGCGTTTGGCGGCGTCCACCGATCCGACCGGCTTGTGGTACTTGCGTTCGCTCATGCCGCTCTGCGCTCGCACCGAGTTCTCGATGTCCTCGATGTTCACGTATTCCTCGGCGTTGTCCCAGAGTTGTTGCTCCTTCACATCGCCCTCGAAGGCGTTGAAGAACGGGTTGTCCTTGTGCACGTTCGACACGAGGGCTCCGGCGCGGATCTTCATGGCGTGACCGAGTTCGTGGGCGAGTGTCACGAACGAGGGGTTGATGATCTCCTCGCCCTGCGCCGCACCGTACATGCGTCTGTCTTCGTTCGGGTCGGGGGCGGGCTCGCTCATCTTGACCACGACGGACGATCCGGTTCCGAACGCCTGCGCCTCGCCCCCAACGTTCACGCCGCCCTTGCCGGCGAGGATCGCTTGGCGGATGTCGTTGGGGGAGGTGGCATCGGTGAACGTCGTGTCGGCGCCGTTGCTGTTCGGTGGCTGCAGGAAGTGTTGATCGGCAGTGTCGTCGGCGACGGTGTCGACCGAACGGGCGTAGCTGCTGTTGCTGTCTCGGCCGCCTTCCATGTCCTTGAAGCTCGCGTCGAGGTCGGCGATGCGGCCGAAGATGGTGACGGTCTGGTCCTTGGGGGCGTCGGCCCGGGGGTCGGGCGAGTCGAGGTAGGTGAGCAGTTCGCGTCCGATGGATGTCTGGAGGATCTTGGCGAGTCGGGCGTAGGTACGTGAGAGGAATGCGGGGTCCCCGGCCAGCTTGATGTTGCCCTGTTGCACAGCGATCGACTTCCACAGCACCAACAACGCTGCCCGATCGAGGTCGGTCATGCCGGTGGTGTCGATCGGCAGGGCGTTGCCGTCAGCCCGGACAGCGTCGATGAGCTTGCGGTGTTCGGTCTCCGACTCGGTGAGGAGGGCGCGCATCTCGGGGCCGCCCGGTTGGGCGTCGATGTCGCTGCTGGGGTGCGCTGCGAACCAAGCGTAGATCGCGTCGTCGAGCGTCTTCAGGGAGCGCAGCCTTTCCTGGAAAGTGGCCGTCTCGGCTAATGCGTGGAACCCGTCGACCTTGGCGCGCACCGGTGCGAGGTCGGCGGACTGTGGCAGGTTGCCGGAGGCGGGGAGGCGCTGAATGAGGGTGGCGCGTCGCTGGATCCTCGGCGCGGCGGGCGGGTGGCTTCGACCGGGCTGGCTGCGGGCCGTGGCTCGTTGGACCCGGGTGTTGTCGGTCCGGGTCGCGGGAGTCTCGACATCGCCAGCGAGCATCGCACGGCTCGCACGTGATCCTGTCGCCGGTGTCGGGAAGGTCGGGGTGTGGGCGAGTGGCAGCCTGTTGACCGTCCTGGTGACGCGGGCAATGGTGGGCGCCACTTCGCGTTGGGTCGGGTCAACGCGTTGCTGGACTGCGACCGACGGAGCGTCGACCGACTCGAACCCCATCGCCGGACCTTACCAGTCGCTGTGTGGGCCCCACATCGCTGCCCGACTCGGCGTGGCCGTGTCGACGGTGTACGTGGCGTTACGACGTCACGGCATCGGATGGTGACCTCATGCAGGCTGCGGCGACCCGCTCGCCTTCGGCCACTCCCTCGGACTCCCCGCCACCGCGCGCAGCCCACAACCCGGCCGATCCATGACCGCCGACCCACCGCTGTCATCGAGGCACTGGAATGGCGACGACCTCGTATTCACCAACGCCGTCGGCTCCCCCACCCACCCACCCGACCAACTTCGCCGCGCCGGCGACGACGGGCTCCCCGTCATCACCCGGGACCGCACCGTGGCCGAACTCCTCGAACTCTGGCGAACCAAAGCACTCCCCAACCGGGACCTCTCCCCCGCCCGCCTCGCCGGCCACGACTGGGCCATCCGCATCCTCACCCACGAACTCGGCGGCATCAAACTCCAAGCATGGTGGACGTTGCGGCCGACATTCGTGGCCACGAGCCCCGGCATGATCGACGTCACCTGGATCGGATCATCGACGAGCTCGAGCGGCAACGTCTCGGTGATGACGTTCACGCCATGCTTCGTCGCGCCGTACGCACCCGAGTCGGGTCGCAACGCCGCCACCGACGACACGTTCACGACGTGGCCGGTAGCTGCACCGACCAGCGCCTGCGGCGCCGCTCGCACCCAGGCGTTCGGCGATGGCGCGACCGATCCCACTCGAGGAACCGGTGACAATGGCGGTCTTGGCAGAGAGATCGGGATGTTCGGACATGTGGTTACTCCCCCTGGGATCAGTTGTGCTCGAGGGCTGCGAGCGTGAGGGCGACGATCTCGTGGCGATCCTTCGCGGCGCCGCGGGCGCGGTGGACCTCGGCGTCGGGGATCGCATCGACGACGTCCGCCGCAAGGGCTCGGATGTCGACGCCACCTCGACCCCATGGCGGCGGGGAACCCTCGAGGTAGCCGTAGATCGTGGCGGCGACCGTCGGAGCCTCTCCAGCGAGCACCACGGGTGCCGTTTCGAGCGTCCCGTCGATCGCCCCCCAGTTCCGTTCGTCGTACATGCGCACGATCGCTTCGTGCAACGTGTCGCTCGCCTGCTCGTCACCGGCCATTGTTCGGGCCCACGTGAGTGTGAGCCGGTCCCACGCCGACGACGCGCCGACCGACTCGTGCAGTCGGATCGCCTCGTCGAGTTCCGCAATGACGCGATCGAACCTCGGAGGATCGATGAAGTACCAGCGAGTCGATGCCGCGCGGAGGGCGTCGCCGATGAGATGGGCTGCGCCGACCGCGCGTGCAGCGGCGAGCGCGTCCTCGGCGTCGCTCGCAAGCGTGTCGGGGTCGAAAATCTGCACGATCGCGAATGTCGCCCACCATCGATCAACGGGGTCGACCAGCGTGGGCAGGTCCGCACGGAGCTCGTCGGCGATCTCACCGGCAGCGTCGGTACGGCCCGCGGCCAAGTGTCCGAGCGTCGTGACAGCATTGAGCAATCAGTCCGGCTCCCGTGGGGTTGATGGCGACAGCGAGCTCGCCGAGCGCCACCGCCCGATCGGGGTCGCCGTCGATGAACGCCCAGAAGCCCTGCGAACACAGCGTGCGAGCATCGTGTCGCCCGGCGGTCTCGGCCAGTTGCAGTGTGCGCACGCCCCACTCCTCTTGGTCACGCCGAACCCGTGACAATGCGTGCTGGGAGGTTGCTGCGACGAGGTCGTGAGCGTGTTCGATGCCGCCGGTCGTGATCGCCCAACTGTGCGCGGCGCCGATGTTCTCCCAATCGTCGTCGAACTGGTCGCCGGCGCTTCCTTGATCGGGGCTCATCCAACGCTGCTCGAGGCGGAGAGCGACCTCGACGAAGTGGTGCAGATGAGCGTCGCGCACGCTGGCGGTCTGCCCGCGGTCGTCGAGGCGTTCCTCGCCGTACTGGCGCAGCGTCTCGAGCAGCCGGTATCGGGTACCGCTATCGGTGCGTGACGCGATCACCATCGACTTGTCGACGAGATCGCCGAGCAGGTCGACGATGTCGTAGGTGTCGAGGTCGTCGCCGGCGCAGACCACTTCGGCAGCGGCGAGATCGAAACTGCCCGCGAACACCGACAACCGGTCGAACAGCAACTGCGCATCGCCGGCGAGCAATTGATACGACCAAGCAACCGTTGCCCGCAACGTCTGGTGTCGCTCGAGTCCGCCACGGCCACCGCCACGCAACAACCGAAACCGGTCGTCGAGACGCTCCAACAACTCGGCGGGGCTCAGCGAACGGATCCGGGCCGCGGCGAGTTCGATCGCCAACGGAATCCCGTCGAGGCGCCGACAGATCGCTGCGATCGCCTCGGCGTCGGCATCCGTCGGCTCGAAACCGGCGTCGGCCGACCCGGCCCGCAGGACGAACAACTCGCTGGCGTACCGTTCGTCGAGCGACGCGATCCGCGCAACGGTCTCGCCAGCGACACCGAGCGGTTCGCGGCTCGTGGCGATGATCGTCACCGTCGGACAACCCGCAACGATCGCTTGCACGACGTCGATCACCGGGTCGAGCACATGTTCACAGTTGTCGACGATCAACAGCATCCGCCGCCCCAGACACCAGTCGACGATCGACTCGATCATCGTCGAGCCCGGCTGCAGACTGCGCACCCAACGCAGTGGCGATCGTGGTGACCGCCAGATCCGGATCGGCCACCGGTGCCAGCTCCACCAACCACACCCCGTCGACGAACTCGTCGACGACCAGCCACCCGATCTCGATCGCGGCGCGCGTCTTGCCCACCCCACCCGACCCCGTCAACGTGACCACACTTGCCTGAGCCAGATTCGCGACGCGGCGCTGCAGGTTCGCGAGGTCACCGACCGACTCGGTCTGGAGTCGCGGCAGATTCCCCCGCGTGACCTGGCCGGTGAGCAGCGGGATGTCGAGCCACTCGTGGTCGTCGCCGGCCACGCCGTAGACGTGCACCGGCTCGATCACCCCCTTCAACTCGATCGAACCCAGGTCGACCAGCTTGATGTCGGCCACCTGCTCGATCAGCCCCGCGGAGAGATCCGACACCAGCACCTGGCCGCCGTTCGCCGCGCCCATGATCCGCGCCGCCCGGTTCACCGCCGGCCCGAAGAAATCACCGTCGCGTTCCTCGGCCTCGCCGGTGTGCACGCCCATCCGCACCCGCACGACCGGGCCACCAACCCATGCCTCGGCGAACAGGTCCCGCTGCGCCGCCAATGCCGCGGCGATCGCATTCGCCGCCCGGCCGAACACCGCACCGAAACCGTCACCCGCGGTCGAGAACACATGGCCACCGTTCGGCGTCGATCGCACGACGGACGATCTCGTCATGGCGGGCCAGCGCCGCGCCCATCGCGTCGGGAAACGAATCCCACAGCGGCGTCGACCCCACGATGTCGGTGAACAGGAACGTCACCGTTCCCGACGGTGCTGGCGCGGTCCCCCCGGCACGATCCATCCGCCCACCGTAGTGGCAACCGAACTGACGCAGCTGAGGCGCGAGACCTGCCCACGTCGGATCGTGTGACATCGTTCATGACATCGGTACTGCAGGATCGAGCGTCGTCATGAGATGATCTCCCGGGGGCAAACAGCATGATCTGTGGCACGTGCCGACACGACAACCAGCCGAACGCCAAGTTCTGCTCGGAATGCGGCACGCCACTAGCGCGGCAGGTGCCCAGCGTGCGACACCGAACAGGCACCGGCAGCGAAGTTCTGTGACGAGTGCGGCACCCCGCTGACCGCCGCGCCCTCGCCGGCGCCGACGTCGGCCGCCTCTCCGAGCGCATCGCGCAAGCGGGTGACGGCACTGTTCGCCGACCTGGTCGGTTCGACCTCGTTCGCCGAGCGCGTCGATCCCGAGGCGGTCCGGTCGAGTCTTGCCCCCTACTTCGCGATGTTGCAGTCGACGATCGACGACCACGCCGGTTCAGTGGTCAAGTTCCTGGGTGACGGCGTGCTCGCGCTGTTCGGCGTGCCGGAGGTCGCCGAGGACGATGCGCTCCGAGCGGTAGCGGCCGGGGTCGAGCTCCAGCGGCGGTTCCGGTCGTTCGCCGACGACATCCGCGAGCGCCACGGCGTGGAACTCGGCCTGCGGGTAGGGATCAACACCGGCGAGCTCGTGATCGGCGCCGACGACGCCGACCTGGTCGGCGACGTCCTGAACACCGCGTCACGGCTCGAAGCGGCCTGCGAGCCCGGTCGGGTGCTGGTCGGCGAGGACACCTGGCGGCTCACCCGTTCGAACGCCACCTACGAGGTGCTCGGCGAGGTCAGGGTCAAGGGCAAGGCCGACGCCGTCGCCACCTTCCAGGTCGTCGAGCGCGACGACCAGAGTGCCCACGATTCGAGCGATGACGTCACCGTGTTCGTCGGCCGGTCCGCCGAACTCGATGTCCTCGGTCGAGTGTTCGACGAGGCGGTGGCCACGTCGTCGGCGAGGCTCGCCACACCCAGGTCGCGTCCGTTGAGGTCGTCATACCTCGCTATCTGCGCCTGACGGACCAACTCGCGCTCGGTGAGCGAATCGAGCAAACCGACGGTGGTGCCGATCAGAGCCCGGGCCTCATCCTCACTGAGCTCGGTACTGACGGCAGGATCGTGTACATGGAGATCTTCGACGTCGACGACGAAGAAGGCGCGATCGTATGCTTCGATCGTCTCCTCACCGATGGGCGCGCAGACCACCGGAAAGACTCCGGCGCAGCCCCCGGAACATCGCTCGGCCCCATCACGAACCGGGCGTCGGAGATTGCGTGGGAATTCCTGGCAGCGTTCGAACACGGCGGTGCCGGCGCCATCGGTCACCTGTTCGACCCCGACGGCCCGGTGGCGTATCACAACCGCCTGCGGACGGTCGAGACGTCGAGCATCCAGTTCCTCGTCGACTTCGTCCTCACTTCGCGGGCCGCTGTAAGCGACGGACGGCTGGACCTCGAAACTGTGGCGGTGCGCGATGAGCACCTCTGCCTCGTGGACGTCGACAGCTGGTACGACGACGACAACCTTCGCATGCTGGCGGTCATCGAAACCGACGGCGAGCGTGTCATCACGATGGCCTGGTTCGACGACGATCATCTGATCGACGCGCAACTGGAACTCGATCGCCGGTGGCTCGCCTCCACCGGTCAGGGCGACCATTGGTTCGAACCGCACTGGAGCTTGCTCTACCACCCCCATCCGGACGCGATGTTCGACTTCCTGGCCCCGGATTTCGAGTACACCGAGCATCGCCCGCTGATGTACCCGAGCGGCGACGCGGAGCTGATGCGAACGACGATCGCTTCGATGGAACACGACGTCGTCTTCACCATCCCACGCATCCATCGGATGTCCGACGCCGGATCGGTGTTCGAGCGAGTGGAGACGGCCGTCGGCGAGATCGGCCAGACGCACGTGGTGTTCGTCAACCGGTTCGCCGACGAGTGCGTGCGCAGCATCGAGGCGTTCGACATCACCCAACTCGACGAGGCGCTCGCCCGCTACGACGAGTTCAAGCCTGACTGACAGACCTGCCAACCTTCTGCGTGACGCGGAAGAGGTCAGCCGCATTGCCGGAGGTAGCCGGGCCCCCACGCTGGACGAACGTGGGTCGCCGATCACCATTCCCGCTCCGGAACCCGATTCCACCTCACCCAGCGGGCGACCCGCCGACCCCATAGCCGTGCGCAACGAATTCGACCGCCTCATCACCACCGCTCGTCGCCGACATGCGCCCACCGACGGAGGACGACGGTGCCGGCTGAACCACCACGGTTCGATCCCGAGCGAATCCTCGAGGTGCTCGACCGCCACGGGGTCGACTACGTCACGACGTCCGACTCCTGATCACCCGAGTCGGCATGAGTCTGGCTCGCCGGGTGATCCGTCAGATCGTGATGGAAACCTTGCCCCGAACTGTGCCGGCCTCGAGTTGGCGCATCGCGTCGGGCGCTCGGTCGAGTGAGTAGGTCGCTTCGATGCTCGGCGCGACCTTGCCCGCCTCGATGAGTTCGGTCAATGGCGCCAGGTCGGCATGATGTTCCTTCGACGCGAGCATGGTCAGTCGAGGACGCACGAACAGCGACATCAGTGGTGCTCGCAGGCTCCTCCCGAAGCCTCCGGTCAGGTTGCCCTTGCTCTCGCCGCCGACGATGACGAGGCTGCCCGTCGATTCGAGGGAGCGCCGGAGGCGTCGGAGTGTGGTGTTGCCGGCGACGTCGAGGATCAGGTCGTAGCGGCGGGATCCGTCGGCGAACTCCTCGACTGGCGTAGTCGATCGTCCGGTCGGCGCCGAGCGAGCGCACGAAGTCGGCCTTCGCTGCACTGCACACGCCGGTGACTTGGGCACCGAACGCCTTGGCGAGCTGCACCGCGTAGCTGCCGACACCACCGGATGCTCCGATGATCAGGACTTCTTGTCCGGCTTCGATCCGGCCGAGTCGTAGGCCTTGGAGGGCTGTGGTTGCTGAGATCGGAACTGCTGCGGCCTGTTCGAAGGTGAGGATCGACGGCTTGTGCGCGAGTTTGTCCTCACGTGCGGCGGCGTACTCGGCGAAGGCTCCTCGGCTGACACCGAAGATCTCGTCGCCGACCGTGAACCGAGTCACGCCCGCTCCGACAGCCGCGACCCTCCCGGCGACGGCACGTCCGGGCACCCGGTTCTTCGGTGAGCGCAAGCCGAAGCCCATGATGCGCATCAGGTAGGGACGGCCGGTCATTTCGTGCCAGGTTCCCCGGTCGAGGCCCGCGGCGTGCACACGGACGAGCACTTCGTGGTCGTTGATTTCAGGACGGCCGATGTCGGTCAGTTTCCAGGTGTCGCTGGAGCCGTAGCGGTCCTGCACGATGGCTCGCATCGTCACGGTCGAGGCCTTCGAGCTGCCGTGTGGCGTGTTGGTGTTGGTGGTCGTGTTCATGGGTTCCTCTCGTTGGGTTGGTGGTGATCGGATGGGTCGGTGTTCGTCACCGCGTGACGACGGGCTGCTCGGTCCGGACTGATCGGACGACGTCGACGATGGCCTGCACCGAGGCGTGGAAGGCGTCACTGTCGTCGATGAGTCCTGCGTGGGTGGCGTCGACGACTCGGTGGTCGTTGTTGGTCGACAGCGCGGCGAGATGGTCCTGGAGGTCGATCCATTCTTCGTGCTTGTCTGTCGACTCGGTTGCGGTGACGACGACGAGCGGCGTGTTGTCGAGCGACGTCAATGCCTTTGCCTGTTCGAACACGGTGCGATACATCGACTGTTCGTCGCGCATGTTGCGCATGCCGCGGGCGCTGGCGGCGAAGGCCTGTACCTGCGATGCGGCCGGCTCAGGGAGGCTCGACCACGCAGATGTTGGCAGCGTCCGACCGGCGCCCAACCTGGTGAGGGTGGGGAGCACGCCGAGGCCTCGACTCATCATGGACTGCTCGGTGGCGAAGCCGGGCAGGTCGGTGAACTCGTCTGGGCTCATCGAGTCGAGCAGCACCATGCCAGCCATCTCTGTGGGGTATGTGGCGGCGAAGGTCATGGCGTACGGTCCGCCGGCAGAGTGCCCGACGAGCACGTAGGGGCCCGGTTCGTCTGCACGTGTGAGCAGTGTGTGGAGGTCGGCTGCGATGTCCTGTGCGTCTTGGCGCGTTGCGACGTCGTCGCTCCAACCCTGCCCGGCTCGGTCGTAGGCGCAGACGCGCGTCGTGGGAGCCACTTCGGTGGTGATTCGAGTCCACGTGGCCGACGTCTCTCCCAACCCCTGCTCGAGTACCACGGTGGGGCTGCCGGTTCCGGTGCAGTGCAGGTGCAGGCGGTGACCGCCGACGTCGTAGAGCGTGCCGGGTGCCGGGTAGGCGTTCCGATCCTGGGCGCTGGCAACGGTCTCGTACATGCCGCCGACGGCGCCGATGGCGAGCGAGGCCACGACGGGATAGATCAGCCAGCGGACGCGGCCGCTGAGGTGGCGGTGAATCTGGACGCCCATCCACACGGCGAGCACGAGCGCCGCCGACGGCCACACCCACCCAGCGTTGTCGAGAGCTCGATCGTCGGGTTGTGCGACCAGAAGCAGCAGCGCTGCGACGGCCATGAGGACCGCCGGCACACGTGCCCAGTGTTGAGGCTGGCTGGTGAAGCGACTCGACAGTACGGCGAGCATCGCCCAGCCCCCGGCGAATGCGAGCAGGGCCGAGGCGGAGATGACGTGCTCGGCGGCGCCGCCGAAGATTCCCAGCGTCAGCACGACGGCTCCGAGGAAGCCGGCGGCGATCGAACCTCCGACGACTCGCCAGATGGGTTCCCGACGGGATTGGCCGTCGACGACGGCCGGCCGGTCGTCGTCGACGATCGCCGCAACCGGCTCGATTGACGGTTCTGCGTGGTGGATGGTGTTCATGGTTGGTGCTCCTTCGTTGATGGTGATTGCGGGGTGTCTCATTGCCGAGTCGAGGCGATCCATGTGCAGTCGAGCTCTGGAGGCAGGATTCGAGGGATGGAGGCGCTTGCGATGGGCGGTCCGGCAATGTGCGCTGCGTCGATCACCGTCAGGTCGGTCCCCTTGCCGGAGGGGTGGTGGACGAACCCGACGAGCCAGCCGCCATCGGCATCGCGCTGGCGCGTCGCATCGGTGACGAACACGAAGTCGCCTGCCGCGCTGGGGTAGAGGCTGTGGTGATCGTGGTGGTTGTCGAGGAGATCGTGGTAGCCGATGGTTCCGTAGCCGGTCGTCCACACGCAGGGCGGCGCCCCGTCGGCGCCGTCGATGCTGCAATGGGCGAAGCGTCGGGGCGTCGGATCGAGCACCTCGCGCTGGATGGTTCCGGCTTCGAGGTGCAGCGTCCATCGTTCGAGCAGCGGGGTGAGCGCGAGCACGATGACGCTGTCACCCGCGTCGTGCGCGTGCACGGGGTGTGCGGCGGCGATGTCTGTCGGGATCCAGGTCGTTCGCAGCTCGCCGCTGCGGGAAGCGACACCGACGTAGCCGTGTGCGACGAAGACGGCATGGTCGCAGCTGATGACGAGGGCTTGGATTGGCTCGGGGGTGTCGAGGAGGGGGCGACTCTGACGCGTGAGCGCACCTGCGGAGACGACGACGTACGCCTGCGATCCGTTGGTGTCGTAGGCGATGAGATGCAGCTCGCCGGTCGCCGCGTCATGCTTCGGCGGCACAGCAAGTGAGCGGCGTTGGCCCGCAAGGTCGACACGGCGCAGCGTGTCGCCGGCTGGTCCGAGCTCATACGCGCATGAGTCGTCACCGAACACCAGCGTCGAGCCGCCGAAGTAGACGAGGTCGTGAACGACTGTCTCGGTCCGTAGCCGGCGGTCGCTGTACGACGCCCGGCCATCTCCGATGAGAACCGAGTGGATGACGCTGTCCGGGTCGAGTGCCACCAGTCGGCCCGACAGCCCGGTCGGGATGGCTCCGCACACGTCGAGGTCGGCGTCGGGCGGAGATGGGTTCGACCGGTCGGTCGGCGAAGGCATGACCTCATGGTCGGCCTAAGGCGGCGGCGAGCGCATCGGGTGCTCCCCCTCAGATCACGACAGTTCGCGTCAGGCGATACCCAGCCGCTGCGCCACTGCTGCCGCATCGACCCGGCTGTTGACGCCGAGCTTGCGCAGGATGTTCGACACGTGCACGCTGGCCGTCTTGTCCGACACGTACAGTTCGTCGCCGATCTGACGGTTGGTGCGTCCGGCGGCGACCAGGGCCAGCACCTCCGCTTCGCGTGGGGTCAGGCCCAGGCGTTCCACGGAACTTTCGTCGAGCACGACGCGGGTGGGGGCTTCGATGCTGACCCGCGTGCGGCTCGACACTGCGTCGATCTCTGCCAGCAATGGAAGCGCATTCAGCTCGGACGCGATCGCGTGCGCTTCGCGCAACGACGCCGCGGCGCGGTCCGCGGCACCGATGAACGCCGACGCCTCGGCTTCGCGCACGAGCGCCACGGCTGTCGCCCAACGATCACCGAGCTCGCTCCAGCGCGCGACGGCCTCGCCCCAGGCACCCGCATCGGAGACCGTCGAGCCGTGTCAGAGCGGCCGCTGCGTGTGCGAGGTGTGCGGCCGTGTCGCGCTGGGGGCCTCCAGGCACGCCGTCAGCGAACGTGCGAACTGCGTCGAGCCGCTGCTGCAGGCGGGCGATCGTCGCATCGACGTCGACGGGCTCTCGACGCGCCTGTCGGTCGAGCGTTCGTTCCACCTCGGCCACGACGCCGAACATCGCGAATCTCGCCGCCCACAGCACGGAGGTCGTGCCGGTCGCATCCCAGCCCGTCTCGGCCGCCTGCGCCGCCTCGTCCCAGTTGCCCAGCGCGAGATGGACGTCGGCCGTCGTCGGCATCGCGAACGGTCTGGTGCCATCCGTCGATCGGGAGTACGTGCGCGGCCGCCAGGTGCTCGCAGTGCGTCAGCGGAGTCTCCCCGACGGGCCGCCAGCATCGCCTGCACTCGCGCGAGTCGCAGGAGACCGACCGGCAGGGTGTCGGCGATCGGTTGGCGGGCGAGTACGCCGGTGACCTCGCTCCACCGACCCAGCCGGATGAGGGCCTCCGCCGCGAGCGAATCGAGATAGCAGCCGAAGCCTCGATCGAGCCCGGTGAGCTGACCTTCAGCGACCGCGTCGAGCGCGGTGTCGAGCGCTGCCTGGTCGTCGCCGGCATCGCCGAGCGCGACACACAGATAGACCGTGGCGAGCGCCCGACCTTGTGCGCTGACTGCGGCAGCAACCGACGCCCGGCACAGCTCCACCGCTTCGGCCGGGTCGCCCTGGTTGCTGCGCACGATGCCCAGCACACGCTGCGCCATCCCCCACGCCACGGGTGGTCGTCGGGCGTGGGGACGAGGTCGAAGACCTGTGCGCACCAGCCTTCGGACGTCACGTAGTGGCCAGCCATCAGCTCGGCCTGCCCGAGACCTGCGTAGACCGGGGCGGCGGCGATGCCCTCGCGTCAGCAACGCGACCGCCTGCGCGAACTCGGCGCTGCTCTCCTCCGAGCGGCCCGTGGCCCACAGGTAGCGCCCGAGCCGTTCATGGCCCCACGCGGCTCCGAGCGGAGGCGGCCCGTACTCGAAGGCCGCTCGCGCCAGTTGCACGGCTCGCTCGTTGCCGACTGTCGAGGTGGCGATGTCGGCGGCCTGCCACAATCGATGACCTCGATGGACCTCGGCGGAGCGCTTCGCCGACCGAATCCCACAGCTCGAAGGCACGCTCGAGGTGAGCGAACGCTGCAGCGGGAGCGATCGTCTCTGCCGCATCGGCCGCCGCGAGCAACGCCGAGAAGGCCGCCTCGATGTCGCCCGCACGGTCGAGGTGGAACGCCAGCTCACCGGCACGGTCCGCTCGTCGCAACGCATCGGCCGTCTGCTGCTGCAGCGTGGCCGCGATGCTGCGGTGCAGGCGGGCTCGTTGCGGAGGCAGCAGGTCGGCGTACACGACTTCGCCGAGCAGCGGGTGACGGAAGCGATACGCGTCGTTGTCGACGACCAGCAGTCGTGAGTCGATCACTGTCCGCACTGCGGCTTCGAGTTCGTGCTCGGTGCAGGTCGACGACCGCGGCGAGCAGCTGGATGGCTCGTGTCGCGGCCGATCGCCGCGACGGCGCCCAACACCAGTCGTGCGTGGTCGTCGAGGTCGGCGATCTCGGTGGAGATCAGATCGGAGAGCACGAGGGGGATGGCCTCGCCCGACAGGTGTGCGGCGACGAGCTCGCTGGTGAAGAACGGATTGCCGCGACCGCGCGCGACCACCTGGTCGACCAGCGCGCTCGGCGCGGCCCCACCGAGCAGCGACGCGACGCGCTGAGCGACCTCGTCCGCGTCCAGCCCTTCCAGGTGGATTCGATGAGCGGCCGGCAGCCGGGTCAGCTCGGCCAGCCGACCGCGTTGGCTCGGGTGGTTGGCGACCTCGTTGGCACGGTAGGTCCCGACCAGGACCACCTGCTCGTCGATCAGGTTGCGAGCCAGGTACTCGAACAGATCCCACGTCACCGTGTCGGCCCAGTGCAGGTCCTCGAACCCGACGATCACTGCTGCGTCGGCGTCCAGCTGGGTAATCAGCTCGAGGACGGCGACGAACAACCCGCCGTGCGACGAGCCGTGCGACGCGGGCGTGGCCGTCGCGCGGTGTCGAACCAGTGCTGCAACGTCGCGAGCGTCGGGCGTCTCGCTCAACAGCATCGGGTTCGTCCGCCGCACCTGGCGCAACAGATCGGCGAGTGGCGCCAGCGGAATGGTGTCGCCGCCGATGTGCGTCGACCGCCCCAGGTACAGCTCGACGCCGGCGCGGGCGGCGCTCTCGCTGACGATCGTGGTCTTGCCGATGCCGGCATCGCCACTGACCAGCACGACCGAGGGCAGCCCGTTGCGTGCATCTGCGACCGCGCGTTCGAACATGGCCAGCTCGGCGCGCCGGCCGACGAAGTCCGATGCGGGCAGGCGGTCGTGGACGATGCCGTCAAGTATCGCCTGCTTGTCGAGCGAGCCCGTCGTCCGGGTCGCGTCGCGCCCGAGATCTGAGGGGGTGTGGCCGATGCGAGCCGTCACCCCTTAGGTCGATCGTGTCTCCCATGAACCCCATCGACACGATTCGACACCGCACTGCCCGGACTGAGTTCGGCCAACCGAGACAGGCGCGCCGATTCGGACTCGTCCTTCTCACCACCGCCCTCCTCGCTGCGGCGGCGTGCGGCACCGACCCGACGAACGAGTCCGGCTCGACCCACGTCCACCGACCACGCCGGCAGCCGACGACGACGACCACCACATCGGTCGCGCCGCCGACCACGACGGTCGCCTCTCGTCGCACGCCCGACCGCGACGATCGACGAGCTGGTCGACACTCGAGGGCGTGCGAGTTCACGTCCGCTGTGTCGGCCACGGCGACACCACGGTGCTGCTGATCGCCGGCTTCGGTGGCGACGCCACCGGCTGGGCCTCGATCGAGCCCGCCATCGCCGCCCGTGCCCGAGTGTGCTCCTACGACCGACCCGGCACCGGAACGAGCGACCCGGCCGCCTCGACCGCGACGTTCACCACCCAGGCGACCGACCTGCACGAGCTGCTGGACACGATCGGCGAACCCGGACCGTACGTCGTCGTCGGCCACTCCTTCGGGGGCGCCGAAGCGGTCACGTTCGCCTCGCTGTTCGCCGACGAGGTCACCGGGCTCGTCCTCATCGACGCCTCCCCCACCACCTGGCCGGCCGCCCTGTGCGCCGTCGCCGACGACGGCTCCGACGCCGCCGCGATGCTGCGCGGACTCTGCACCGGCACGTTCGCGCCCACCGGGAACGGCGAGCACCTCGACGTCGTTGCCGCCTTCGCCGAGGCGTCCCAGATCGACTCGCTCGGCTCGCTGCCGATGGCCGTCATCACCGCCACCCACCGCGAGCTTCCTGCCGACCTGGCTGCGTCAGAAGTCGACACGCCTCAACGAGGCGTGGAACCAGGGCCAGCAGGACTGGATGGCGCTGTCGACCGACGCCCGCCTGGTGTCGGTCGACGACACCGGCCACCACATCGAGATCGACCAACCGGGCGTCGTCATCGACGAGATCACCCGCCTGCTCCCGTAGCGCCACGACCAGACACCACCACCGAACCACCACACCGAACCACCACACCCAAGGAGTCATCATGCACGGCCGTCCCACCACCCAGTCCCTCGGCGACACACACGCCAGCCACCCCCACCGGTGGCGCATCCTCGGCGTGCTCGTCCTCGCCCTGCTCGTCACCTCCATCGACCACACCATCATCAACGTCGCCATGCCCCGCCTGGTCGGCGACCTCGGCGCCAGCTCCGCCCAACTGCAGTGGATCGTCGCCTCGTACACCATCGTGTTCGCCGGGCTGCTGCTCACCGCAGGCAGCATCGGCGACCGCTTCGGTCGCCGCCACGCGCTGCTCGCCGGCCTGGCCACGTTCCTCGCCGGCTCCGTCGTCGCCGCCACCGCAGGCTCGACGACGGCGCTCATCGCCGGCCGCTGCGTCATGGGCGTCGGCGGCGCGCTGATCATGCCGACCACGCTGTCGATCCTCGTCAACGTGTTCGGCGATCCCCGCGAACGCGCCAAGGCGATCGCCGGCATGGACCGCCGCCAGCGGCGCCGGCATCGCCCTCGGACCGATCGTCGGCGGCGCGTTGATGCGCAGCTTCTCGTGGTCGTCGGTGTTCTGGATCAACGTGCCGCTGCTCGTCGCCGCCTTCATCGGAGCGCTGCACCTCGTTCCCGACTCACGCGACCCCCACGCCACACGGCTCGACCCGGTCGGCGCCGGCCTGTCCATCGCTGCGATCAGCACGCTCGTGTACGCCATCATCCAGGCACCCGAGCGTGGCTGGACCTCGACCGCCTCGGTCGTCAACTTCGCGATCGGGACGGCGATCGCGATCGTGTTCGTCGGCTGGGAGATGCGCCGCGACGACCCGATGCTCGACATGTCGCTGTTCCGCAACCGCAGCTTCTCCGCCGGCAGCATCGCACTCGCCCTGCTGTTCTTCGCCATGGCCGGCACCGTGTTCCTGCAGGCCCAGTACCTGCAGTTCGTCCTCGACTACACGCCGCTGGCAGCCGGCTTCGCCCTCGTGCCCGCCGCGATCGGGATGCTGCTCGGCACCGGCGCCGGCGCGCACCTCGCCGAGATGCACGGCGGACGCATCGCCGTCACCGCCGGCACGCTGATCGCCACCGCCGGCGTCGCCGTGCAGGCTGCGTTCGTCGACGGCGGCTCGTACGTGCCCACCGGTGTCGGGCTGCTGCTGTTCGGCCTCGGCGCCGGCATCGCGATGCCCGCCGCGACCGAGATGATCATGGCGACGCTGCCCCCGGCCCGCGCCGGCGTCGGCTCCGCCGTCAACGACACCGTCCGCGAGTTCGGTGGCGCACTCGGCGTCGCCGTCATCGGCAGCGTCGCCGCCACGGCGTACGCGACGTCGATGCGCGGCGAAGCTCGACCAGTTCCCGAACCTGTCCGACATCGATCGCACGCATGCTCGTCGAACAACGTCGGCGCCGCCATTCACACCAGCCGGCACCTCGGCGATCAGGCCGACCAGATCGCCGCCGTCGCCCGCGACCGCGTTCGTCGACTCGATGCACAGCTCGCTGTGGATCGCCGCCGGCCTTGCGTTCTGCGCCGCGATCGTCACCTTCACACAGCTGCCCCGCCAGGACGACGGCTCGCCGATCGTGCACGCCGGTCACGGCCATGCGCCGTCACCACACCGGTCACCACTCGCCACAGCGCCGTCAGTCGAGGCCGCAGCACCGGCGGAGGTGTCGGCGTCATGAGCACCACCGCAGCGCCGTCATCGGCGACGTGACTCGTCGTCGGTGGCGGTGCGGCCGGCCTCACGGCAGCCCTCGTGCTGGCCAGGGCCCGGCACCGGGTCACCGTGGTCGACGACCAGACGCATCGCAACGCAACCGTCGACGAGTTCCACGGCTTCCCCACCCGAGACGCGACCGCCCCCGACCGCTTCCGCACCGACGCACTCGCCGAGCTGCAGTCGTACGGCGTGAGCGTCGTCCACGGCACGGTCAGCACGAGCGCGTGAGCACCGATCGCGAACGTGTCGCTGACGCTCACCGACGGCACCACCGTTCGCGGCGACGCCGTCGGTGCTCGCCACCGGCGTGCACGACGAACTCCCACCGATCGACGGTCTCGCCGATCGGTGGGGCAAGTCGGTGTTCAACTGCCCGTTCTGCGACGGATGGGAACATCGCGACCAACCCGTCGTCGTCATCGATGCCGCCCCCGGTGCCGACCACCTCGCAGCTCTGGTCCGGTCGTGGACATCGCACGTCACCGTCGTCACCGCGGCCGACGTCGCGGTCGCTCGTCGGCGACGGCACCTCGCTCAGCCACGTGACGCTTCGCGACGGACAGCTCGATCGCGGCGACGGCTGCGTTCGTGAAGGCCCCCGTCGTGCCGCGTAGCTCGATCGCACGGATGCTCGGCTGCGACATCGACGCGGACGGCTACATCGTCACCAGCGACACCGGGGCCACCAGCAACCCACTCGTGTGGGCCGCCGGAGACGTGCGTCGCCCGCCGCCCATGGCCGCACCAAGTGCTCCTCGCCGCCGCCGACGGCTCCGCAGCCGCCATTGCCATCCACAAGACCTTCGTCACGCAGTCGTTCCACCCCACGAACCATCCGCCACAACCGAGAGAGACACCATGACCACCTTCTACGGCGAACAACACCGCCGCCTCCAGGACCAGTTCGACAGCCGCGAGATCGCCGACGTGCTCGCAGCCGCGATCGTCCGACCCGACATCGACGACGACGCCAAGGCCTTCATCGAATCACGAACATTCTTCTTCCTCAGCACTGTCAACGCGGACGGCCAACCGACCGTCTCCCACAAAGGAGGTGCCGCAGGGCTCGTTCGCGTGATCGACCAGACGACCATCGTGTTCCCCAGCTACGACGGCAACGGCATGTTCCTCTCCATGGGCAACATCGCCGGCGACGGGCGCATCGGCCTGCTGTTCATGGACTTCGAACGTCCACACCGAATCCGCGCACACGCCCACGCCGTCGTGAACCGTGACGACCCGATGATGGGCGACTATCCGGGTGCCGACCTCATCGTCCGAGCCAAGGTCACCGACATCTTCGTCAACTGTCCCCGCTACATCACTCCACACACGACCGGAACAGCGTCGAGGTACGTGCCCGATGCCAATGGCAATTCTCCATTGCCTGGTTGGAAGAAGATCGACGCGCTGCAGCCATTCCTGCCGACACGATTCCAAGGACTTGCCGCGGCCGAAGATGACCTGATCACCGCCGACGAATACGGCGAACGCCTGCTCCGCGGCGACGGCTGAGGCGCGCCATGGATCTCGAGGACCGAACTGATCCGAGTCGTGTCGTGAGCCACAGGCACATCCACGCTGGGAAGTCGAACCTCCGGCCAATCATCTGGGGCCTGCTGGTCGGCGCCATCCAAGCCGCCTCCCCGGTCGCGCTCCGATGGCTCGAGCCCGCGACCCTCCACACGCTCTACATCGCGTTCATCGCCGCCGTCTACATCGGCTTCGCTGTCGCGGACGGCAGACCACGAGTCATCGCCGTCGAGAGCTCGGTCGCCGCTGCGTTTCTCATCCTGGCCGCTGTGGGCGTCACTGGATCAGCCTGGCTACTGGTCGCTGGCTATGCCGCTCACGGAGTCAAAGACCTCTGGCAGCACCGAACCCAATTCGTCGACGGCACTCGATGGTGGCCCCCGTTCTGCGCCACGATCGACTTCCTCGTCGCGGTGATCCTCGCGGCGGGCGTCACGTACGGAGTGTCCTTCCACTGACCCCAAGGCCGACGTCCGGCATTGCGCAATACCCGTCGACGGCGGCTCAACCTCTCGGGTGGCGTGGAAGAGGTCGGACCGGTCGGCGGGCACCTGAGCCACCAGCGAAGGGCCCCAGCAGGCCCGAATCACGCCGTTTGCAGGCTTGAAACGGATTCCACAAGGTGTCAGCTCGATGGGCCAGCCAAAGAGGCGCCATCATCTTCGATGCCTGTGACCTGGGGTTTTCCGTGGAGCTAAGGAGAATCGAACTCCTGACCTCTTCCATGCCATTCATCGCTTGATCGTTCGTGGACGTTCGTCGATTGTTCGTGTTTGTCCATGTAGATCCGCATTTCTTGTTCACGACGATTTCTCCTTGTTCGTCGATCGTTCGGCTCCGTAAGGTGACCAGAGCAGTGTCAGCCGAGCGAGAGGAGCGAACGCATGCCGCCATCTGCGAAGCGACGAGGACGTGGCGAGGGATCGCTCTTCTACCGTTCTGACCGTGACCGCTGGGTCGGCCGGGTGATCATCGACGGCCAACCCAGGACGGTGTCGGCGCCCACGAAGTCCGAAGCTCGACGAGAGCTCGACGCTCTTCGCCGTTCGGTCGACGACGGGCTGCCGCTCACGGCCGGGACGGTGACCGTGGCCGGCCTGCTCGAGGTCTGGGCCGACAAAGCACTCCCCAATCGCAACCTCTCCCCCTCGCGTCATCGCCGGCCACACCTGGGCGATCAAGATCCTCAACGAGGAGCTCGGCAACATCAAGTTGCGCAGGCTCACCGCCGACCAGATCGAGGCGGCGTTCCTGCGGCGAACCAAGCCGATCGACGTCAAGAAGCGGAAGGGTCGCGGCCGTACGTCGGGCGCCGCTCTGTCTCGCGGCTCGCTGATCAAACTTCGCTCGACGCTCAGTCAGGCCCTGACGTGGGCACAGCGACGAAACCTCGTCGCTCGCAACGTCGCTGCGCTCGTCGAGATCCCCGGCGGCAGCATCCGCCTCGAAAGCCGGCAAGTCGCTCTCCGTCGAAGAGGCCAAGACGCTGCTGCAAGCGGCAGAAGGCAGTCCACTCGAAGCCATGTGGGTGACGATGCTCTACCTGGGTCTCCGTCCCGGCGAGGCAGCCGGACTCGCTTGGGACGACATCGATTTCGAGACCGGAACCCTTCACGTGTGGCGAGCCCGGAAGGTCGGCCAACGTGGGGAGGCCGTGGTCGGCGAGACGAAGACGCCGGGCAGCATCCGAACGTTGGATGCGCCGGTACCCGTCCTGGAAGCGCTCACCCAGCACCGCAAGCGCCAGAACGAGCAACGCCTCGCCATGGGCCCGTTCTGGTCCAACGAGGAGAACCTGGTGTTCACGTCGCCGCTCGGTCGGCCGAGCGACGCCAAGGCGGTCCGCAACGAGTTCAATCGCATCGTCAGGGCATCCGGGATCGAGGGCAACTGGACGCCCAATCTCCTTCGGCATTCCGCCGCCAGCCTCATGGCAGACGCCGGCATGCCTATCGAACTCGTTGCAGACCAACTCGGCCACCGCGACCTCCGCATGCTCCAGAAGCACTACCGACACCGCATCAAACCCACCATCGGCGGCGCCCATATTCTCGACGACGTCCTGAACCCGCGTAGTTGACATTGTCTACGCCTGTCCGTAGGGTCTGATCGTGCAGCGGAGACCTCACCCGAAGAAGGAGATCGAGAAGGCACTCCGAGAGGCTGAAAGACGGGATTGACCGTGAGCGACGCTTGGGCCACGGTCATTCCACCCACGTCATCAGCGGTGATCAACCTCACCCGTTCCGGGTGTGGTCCACGCCGAAGAACACCGACAACCACGCCAAGCAGATCCAACGGCACATCCGTCGCAACACATGAATCGACACCACATGGACACTCACAACTTCATGCTGATCCTCGACGGCCCGATCGACGAGGCGACCAGCGACCTGCTCTTCGAAGCCGGTCTCGACGACGCCGCGATCACGGCATTCGACGGACACCCCGCCCTCGACATCGGCAGAAGCCCCCACGCTGCTCGACGCCATCACCTCAGCAGTCACCCAGGCCGGTCCATTCGTGACCTCCACGTCGTACGCGTCGAGGGCGAAGAACTCGTTTCACCAGGACATCGCCGAACGCACCGGGCGCAGTCGCCAAGCCGTGAACCACTGGATCAAGCGTGACGCCGACAGCTCCCGCTTCCCGCTCCGCCTACGGCACCTCGACCAGATCGCCGCTGTGGCGTTGGACCGACGTACAGGCTTGGCTCGAACCCGACGGCCACAGCGACGATCGCGGTCGCGTCGTCGCCCTCGTGAACGCAACACTCCTCGCCCGCCACAACCTCCACGATGACGACGAGGGAAGGCTGGTGAACGCTGCTCGCTGCGAGCTGACCTGCACCTCGCAGAGGCACGGTAGAATACGTTCCGACGCAACTCGTGTCAGATGAACGACACGTCGACGCCGTCCGAGCCCGTGGTCGAACTCGCACACGATCTCGTCGCCCGCCACGACCGGGACATGCGCCTGACGAACGAACCGGTGAGGATCGCGTCGCCGGGTCGAAGGCGATGCCGAACTCGGCGAGCTTGTTGGCGAGCCAGGCGACGGCGGTGACCGGGTTGCCGAGGACCGCGGACGCCTCGCCTTCCTGCTCGACGGTCGCCGTTGCGTGACAGGGTGCCCCGTACGCGGCGGATGTCGATCTGATCGAGGCGACGCGGGTTCGCGCCGAGGACTGCGGCTCCGCACGCGGCGAGATCGGCGATCGGTGTCGACGATCCCGAAGCCGGGTCCGAGCTCGACCCGGAAGTCGACGATCTCGATCGCGGGGAGCACGTACTCGGTGGCGCGCACGACATCGGCCGGCAGGACGCCGGGCCCTGCGAGCTGAGCCGATGACGAACGCGATCTCCATCTCGACCATCGGTCGGATGAGACTGGCGCGCTGGATCGGCGTGGATTCGGGAAGGAACATGTCGTCGGTCATGGCGCTGAAGTCGGGCTCGCTGGCGCCGGCCATCTCCTGCATCGCCTTGGAGGTGAGCCCGACCTTGTAGCCCTTGATGCGTCCGCCGTCCTCGAGGCGTGCGGGCGATGAAGATCTCCTGCACCCGGTAGGCATCCTCGATGTCCATGTCGGGATAGGTCGCGGTGAGGCGTGGATCGGGGTTGCCCGTCCGGTGCGCCTCGCGCAAGGCGTCGGCGATCTGCGTTGCGGGTGGCCTCGTCCAAGCTCATGACGCTCTCGCCTCGACCGCCGTCGCGGACCGTGTCAAGCGCGCCGGTGCTGGCGGTCGCGAGCGCAACGGTGTCCATCGTGACTGACACCATCTGGAAGCCTTGAGCGACCCGGCGCGGAGCGACCAGTTGGTTGGACAGCACGGCGAGTGCGATGCCCGCCGCCGATGCGGCGGCGATGGTGCGGGTGAGTGCATCGTCGAAGATCTCATTGCCGTCGTTGTCGCCGGGCGGAAGCCCGAGCGCGATCGACAGATCGAAGGGCCCGACGAACAAGGCGTCGACGCCGGGGACGGCGGCGATGGCTTCGACGTCGGCGAGGGCTTGTGCTGTCTCGATCATCGGGATGACGGTGACGCGTCCGTTGGCGGATCGCATGTACCCGACTCCGTCGCGCGTGCCGACTCGGATGGGGCCGAGGCTTCGTCGGCCTGCCGGCGGGTAGCGGCAGGCGTCGACCGGCGGCGCGTGCGTCGTCGGCGGTCTCGATCATCGGGATGAGGATGGCCTCGGCGCCGGCGTCGAGCATTCGTCCGATGATCCCGGGTTCGTTCCAGGGGACGCGGACGACGCTGGCCAGCCCGTGGATGTCGGCGGCGCGGATCATGTCGAGTGCGCCTTCGTAGCCCATGCTGCCGTGTTGCATGTCGATGAGAGCGATGCGCGTC
>CAVVFL010000021.1:0-138978 GCA_963747375.1 Ilumatobacteraceae bacterium | reverse complement strand
CGAGGAGATCGCCGGTGCGCTGGGCCGGGACGAACACGTTGACGTCGATGCTCATGGTGCCGTGGCGCGTTCCGCGTGCACCAGGCGAGGGCGAGCGTGCCACCGAATGCATGCGGCAGGTGGGCGGCGTCGAGCGCCTGGTGGATGGCGACGATCTTGTCGGCCAGGGAGGGTGCGTCGGTCATGCGACCGCACCGAACTTTGGGGCGGTGAGCGTGGGGCTGTGGCGTGCCGGGAACATCTCGGCCAGCTCGAGCACCTCGACCAGTTCACGCCCGCGAGCGACGGGATCGATGGCGACGTCGGCCGGTCGCACCTCCAGCGTGACGTCGACGCGGAAGCGACATGCTGTGAGGATTCGGTCGAGGGTGTCGACGTTGGGCGTCTTGTGGGCCTGTTCGTACGCCGCCAGGGTCGAGTGCGACGTGTGAGCGCGCCTGGAGGCCAGTTCGCGAGCGCAGAGTCCTGCCCTTCGCCGCGCCATCCGGATCAACCGTGCTGCGTCCATCTCCCACATGTTATCCGTCCGGTATCCGTTCAGATACCACACCTTACCCGCGGACCGAACTCGTCGATCGTGCAGCGCTACGGTCCTGGCGGTGGACGCGGGATCTGTACCGGTTCGACGCGGAAGTGTGGGAACACCAGGGGTCGGCGGCGCGGTTCTTCGTGAGTCTTCCGGAGGAGCTGGCCGACGACATCGACGAGCGCTACGGGCACCTGGAGGCAGGGTTCGGTTCGCTGCGCGTCGAGGTGACGATCGGGTCGACGACGTGGCGGACGTCAACTTTCCCCCACACCAAGCGTGGGACGTATCTGTTGCCGGTGAAGAAGCAGGTACGGACCGCCGAAGGCCTGACCGAAGGCTTGGCGTGTCCGGTCGAACTCACGGTCGTCGCCGGCGAGTGAAGGGCCGAGACGGGAGGGCGGGACTTCTCGATCAAGGACAAAGGTTATACTTACTGGGGACCACTCATCGTGTGGGGCCGAAAGGGCAGGTCGTCATCCCAAAGGACCTGCGTGTCGAGCTCGGTATCGAGCCGGGTGACGAGGTGAGCTTCTGGCGCGACGGCGACCACGTCGGGACTCTTCGCCCGGCCAGGCACCGCCCCGCCCTCCAAGGTCGTTTCGAGGGATCAGCCCTGACCGACGACCTGACGGCCAACGGCACGCCGACCGGACCCGCGAACTCGAACGGTGACCATCGTCCTCGACTCCTGGGCGGTGTTGCGCTTCCTCGAGAACGCCCAGCCGGCTGCCGACCTGGTGGCCGCGTTGCTCGACGAACAGCGGCCGCTCATGTCGTGGATCAACCTGGGCGAGGTGCACTACATCGTGCGGCGCACACACGGCGAGGACGCGGCGATGGAAACGGTCCGCGACCTCCGAGACGTCCTCGACGTGCGCCTCCCCGACGAGCGGACGGTGCTCGATGCGGCCCGGATCAAGGCCGATCACCCGATGGCCTTCGCCGATGCGTTCGCTGCGGCGCTGGCGATCGCCGAGCGGGCGACGTTGTGGACCGGCGACCCTGAGCTCCTGGTCGCCGACGCTGCCTGGCAGTGGCGGGACCTCCGCGACGAACAGACATGAGACTCGAAGCGGTACTCGGTGACATCACGTTGGAGGAGGTCGACGCGATCGTTAACGCGGCGAACTTGTCCCTGCTCGGTGGTGGGGGCGTCGACGGGGCGATCCATCGGGCGGCCGGCCCGAGACTCGTCGAGGCGTGCCGTGCGCTTGGCGGTCGCCCGGAGGGCGGCGCCAAGGTGACGCCCGGGTTCGATCTCCCCGCCACGTGGATCATCCACGCCGTCGGCCCGCGTCTGGCGCGGCGGTGGTCGGGCGAACCGGAGCGACTCGCCGACTGCTACCGCAACTCGCTGGCAAGAGCCGACGAGGTCGGCGCCACCACGGTTGCGTTCCCGGCGATCTCGACCGGCATCTTCGGCTACCCGCTCGATGCCGCAACCGAGATCGTGATCGACACCGTGCGCTCGACTCCAACGTCGGTCGCCAGGGTCCGATTCGTCTGCTTCGACGACACGACGCTGCGGTCCTACCTCGAACGGCTCGCGGACGGGTGATGATCGCTGGAGCGGCGACGCTGACGGTCACCGTCTTGTACCGCGAGCGGATCGCCATGCCGCCGAACGCTGCGCTGATCGTGACCCTCGCGGACGTCTCCCGAGCCGATGCGCCCGCCGAGCTTGTGGCGAGCCGGCGGGTCGAGGAACCGGGCAACGTGCCGATCGACGTCGAGCTGACCTACGACCCGTCGATCATCGACGAGCGCTTCGCCTACGTGGTCCGGGGCGACGATCCAGGTGGACGGGGAGATGTGGTGGACCTCGACCCAGGCGCACCACGTCCTCACGCGCGGGTGCGCCGGACCACGTCGAGGTGATGGTCTCGGCGGTGCCGCAGCTGAGCGGCGCCACTTCGACGGTCAGTCGTCGAGGGCGCCGAGCCGACCCTCTCGCAGATTGTGTGGGAAATCGGCGAGATCGAAGGCCTCGGGGTCGAGCGTGCTGAGCCAGTCGGTGAGGTGCCGGTGGTCGGGATGGGTCGGGGTCGGCGAGCGCTTCGAGGAGGTGCTCGTACTCCCAGGGGACCGCCGCAGTCCTCGGGTGGGCATGCTCGACGTCCGCCGATGCAGGCCGGCACCGTCGAGCCCTGTTCCTCGGCGGGAAGGACCTTCTCGACGGTGACCCGGTGGCTCCAGCCGTCGCCGAAGTCGTACAGGTAGCCGAACGTCGAGCCGGCGGTCACGACCGTGTCGAGGCGGATGCGCCGCTCGTTGACGGTCGGCGGACCGCAGTCGTCGTCGGGGTCCGGGTCGCCGTAGCGCGTCCCGTCGATCTCGAATTCGTGGAGGTGGTAGTTCCACCATCCGAACGTGGCCGGGATCACCTCGTGGACCTGGTCGAAGGTGCCGCTGGCGTCGACCAGGACGCGTACGCCACACCGGCGGTTTGACGTTCTGGAGGGTGACCTTCAGTTGGAAGACGCGCCCTGTCGCACTCGGTCGGGTGACGCTCGCGAGGGCGGGATCGGGTCGGTGGGAGCCGGGAAACTGGATCACGTTCGACGGGGGTTGCGGCTGCTCGTCGGCGGCGACCACGGCGGCGAGTTCGCGGTCGGGCGATCCGGTCCGCTTCATGAGCGGCCCGACGATCATGGTCGACATCCGCATCGAGAGCGCCGGGAGATCGTCGTGCACGTCGCCGACCATGCGCTCGCCCAGCATGGCGAATTCGTTCATCACGCCGACGATGCTGCGGTTGTCGACGACACGATCATCGCGTCGGAGTTGGCGGCGATGAGCGACCAGCGGATCGCACCGACCGACAACCGCAGCATCGTCGGCGTGATGAGCGAGTTCGGCATCGTGGGCGAGCGCATGTTCGGCGCCGTGAACGGCGATCTCCCGGCGCTCTCGATGCGGATGTCGACGATGATCGTCGGGCCGCTCATGAAGGGGACCGGATCGCCCGACCGGAACTCGCTGTCGTGCTCGGCGCCGACGAGCAGCCGGAACCCCCGTCGAACGTGATCCAGTTCCCCGGCTCCCACCGACCCAACCCGGCCATCGCGAACGCGATCCGACCGAGTGCGACCGCGCGCATCTTCCAACTGAAGGTCACACTCCAGAACATCAAACCGCCGGTGTGGCGTCGCGTCCTGGTCGACGCCGGCAGCACCCTCGACCACGTCCACGAGGTGATCCAGGCCGCGTTCGGATGGTGGAACTACCACCTCCACGAGTTCGAGATCGACGGGACGCGCTACGGCGACCCGGACCCCGACGACGACTGGGGGCCGCCGACCGTCGACGAGCGGCGCGTCCGCCTCGACACGGTCGTGACCGTCGGCTCGACGTTCGGCTACCTGTACGACTTCGGCGACGGCTGGAGCCACCGGGTCACCGTCGAGAAGGTCCTTCCCGCCGAGACGGGCACGACGGTGCCTGCCTGCATCGGCGGACGTCGAGCATGCCCACCCGAGGACTGCGGCGGTCCCTGGGGGTACGAACACCTCCTCGAAGCGCTCGCCGACCCGACCCATCGCGATCACCGGGACCTCACCGACTGGATCGGCGCTCCGTTCGATCCCGAGGCCTTCGATCCCGCCGATTTCTCACAGAATCTGCGAGAGGGTCGGCTCGGCGCCCTCGACGACTGACCGTCGAAGTGGCGCCGCTCAGCTGCGGCGCGCGCGAGACCATCACCTCGACGTGGTCCGGCGCACCGCGCGTGAGGACGTGGTGCGCCTGGGTCGAGGTCCACCACATCTCCCCGTCCACCTCGATCGTCGCCCGGACCGCGTAGGTGAAGCGCTCGTCGATGATCGACGGGTCGTAGGTCAGCTCGACGTCGATCGGCACGTTGCCCGGTTCCTCGACCCGCCGGCTCGCCACAAGCTCGGCGTGCGCATCGGCTCGGGAGACGTCCGCGAGGGTCACGATCAGCGCAGCGTTCGGCGGCATGGCGATCCGCTCGCGGTACAAGACGGTGACCGTCAGCGTCGCCGGCTCGGCATCGTCACCCATCCGCGAGCCGTTCGAGGTAGGACCGCAGCGTCGTGTCGTCGAAGCAGACGAATCGGACCCTGGCGACCGACGTGGGAGTCGAGCGCACGGTGTCGATCGCGATCTCGGTTGCGGCATCGAGCGGGTAGCCGAAGATGCCGGTCGAGATCGCCGGGAACGCAACCGTGGTGGCGCCGACCTCGTCGGCTCTTGCCAGCGAGTTGCGGTAGCAGTCGGCGAGTCGCTCCGGTTCGCCCGACCCACCGCCGCGCCAGCGCGGGCCGACGGCGTGGATGATCCACGTGGCGGGGAGATCGAACCCGGGCGTCACCTTGGCGCCGCCCTCCGGGCAACCGCCGAGCGCACGGCACGCCTCGACGAGTCTCGGGCCGGCCGCCCGATGGATCGCCCCGTCGACGCCCCCACCACCGAGCAGGGACGAGTTCGCCGCGTTGACGATCGCGTCGACCTCCTCCAACGTGATGTCACCGAGTACCGCTTCGAGTCTCATGTCTGTTCAGTCGCGGAGGTCCCGCCACTGCCAGGCAGCGTCGGCGACCAGGAGCTCAGGGTCGCCGGTCCACAACGTCGCCCGCTCGGCGATCGCCAGCGCCGCAGCGAACGCATCGGCGAAGGCCATCGGGTGATCGGCCTTGATCCGGGCCGCATCGAGCACCGTCCGCTCGTCGGGGAGGCGCACGTCGAGGACGTCTCGGAGGTCGCGGACCGTTTCCATCGCCGCGTCCTCGCCGTGTGTGCGCCGCACGATGTAGTGCACCTCGCCCAGGTTGATCCACGACATGAGCGGCCGCTGTTCGTCGAGCAACGCGGCCACCAGGTCGGCAGCCGGCTGGGCGTTCTCGAGGAAGCGCAACACCGCCCAGGAGTCGAGGACGATGGTCACCGTTCGAGTTCGCGGGTCCGGTCGGCGTGCCGTTGCGCCGTCAGGTCGTCGGTCAGGGCTGATCCCTCGAAACGACCTTGGAGGGCGGGGCGGTGCCTGGCCGGGCGAAGCGCGACGTGGTCGCCGTCGCGCCAGAAGCTCACCTCGTCACCCGGCTCGATACCGAGCTCGTCGCGCAGGTCCTTTGGGATGACGACCTGCCCTTTCGGCCCCACACGATGAGTCATACCGGTAAGTATAACCTTTGTCCTTGATCGAGAAGTCCCGCCCTCCCGTCTCGGCCCTTCACTCGCCGGCGACGACCGTGAGTTCGACCGAACACGCCGAGCCTTCGGTCAGGCCTTCGGCGGTCCGTACCTGCTTCTTCACCGGCAACAGATACGTCCCACGCTTGGTGTCGGGGAAGACCGACGTCCGCCACGTCGTCGACCCGATCGTCACCTCGACGCGCAGCGAACCGAACCCTGCCTCCAGGTGCCCGTAGCGCTCGTCGATGTCGTCGGCCAGCTCCTCCGGAAGACTCACGAAGAACCACGCCGCCGAGCCCTGGTGTTCCCACACTTCCGCGTCGAACCGGTACAGATCCGCGTCCACCGCCAGGACCGTAGCGCTGCACGCTCGACGAGTTCGGTGCGCGGGCAAGGTGTGGTATCTGAACGGATACCGGTCGGATAACATGTGGGAGATGGACGCAGCACGGTTGATCCGGATGGCGCGGCGAAGGGCAGGACTCTCACTGCGCGAACTCGCTCGGCGCGCTCACACCTCGCACTCGACCCTGGCGGCGTACGAACAGGCCCACAAGACACCCAACGTCGACACCCTCGACCGAATCCTCACCGCGTGCGGCTTCCGCGTCGACGTCACGCTGGAGGTGCGACCGGCCGACGTCGCCATCGATCCCGTCGCTCGTGGGCGTGAACTGGTCGAGGTGCTCGAGCTGGCCGAGATGTTCCCGGCGCGCCACAGCCCCACGCTCACCGCCCCCAAGTTCGGTGCGGTCGCATGACCGACGCACCCTCCCTGGCCGACAAGATCGTCGCCATCCACCAGGCGCTCGACGCCGCACACCTGCCGCATGCATTCGGTGGCGCGCTCGCGCTCGCCTGGTGCACGCAACGCGCCCGCGGCACCATCGACATCGACGTCAACGTGTTCGTCCCGGCCGAGCGCACCGGCGATCTCCTCGCGGCGTTGCCCACCGAGATCTCGGCCACCGACGACTGAGGTCGCACAACTCGAAGCCGACGGTCAGACCCGCCTCTGGTGGACGAACACGCCGGTCGACGTGTTCCTCGACACCACACCGTTCCACGCCGACGCCGGCGGGCGCATCCGATCGGAACCCTTCGCCGGACACGACGTCCCGTTCCTCGCCTGCCGAGACCTGGCGGTGTTCAAGGCCTTCTTCGACCGGACGAGGGACTGGGCCGACCTCGAGGAGATGCAGCTGGCCGGCACCCTCGACGTCGAGGCCGTCGCCGGCGTGCTCGTGCACTACCTCGGCCCCGACGATCCCCGCGTCGCTCGCCTCCTCACGCTGGCCTGAACCTCCCGCCGAGATCGCTCGGCCGATGATCTCGAACGCGGCGGCGAAGGACGTGCGAGGTTCCGGGCTGCATTTCTGAGCGGAATGGGTTCCGGTTTCCGGGACGTATTCCGCCGAGATGTGTCAGGTCGTCGGCCCGGCCGGGAGCCGGGGACGGTTCGAAGACGACGACCGGCGTGTCAGCCGAGCGCGAGGCGGCGTAGGCGTCGAGTCCCTCGTCGATCTCGGCCCACCGGCGCCACAAGCGATCACGCTCGTCACCCTCGACCCTGCGGGCACGCACCGGGCGCTCCGGTTCACCCTTCAGGCGGATGACGGCGTCGGGGAGCGCCTCGAGGTTCAGCCACCACGCCGGCTGGCCTTCGTCCCAGCCGTTCATCGCCAGCACGACGGGTACCGAGTCGTCCTCGATGTAGCCGACGATGACGCCACGCCGTTCGCCGGACTTCCGGCCGACCGTCGTCAGGTGCATCGCGCCCCGACCGCGCTTGCTCTGCGGGGTCCACAGCACACGTGCGCCGAGGATGCGGTACACGAACCGGTGGACCCGCCAGAAGAGATGCTTGAACCACGCCGGTGGCAACTTCGGCGGTTCGGTCGTCTGAGTCGTTCATGTCGTTCTCCTTCACCGTCGTGCCGACTCGGCCCGGACGCGGATCTCGTCGAGCATCTTGCGGGTCATCACGAAGCTGACGAGGCCGACGGGAGCCATCAGCAATCGGGTCAGCCGTCGGCCGCAGGCGGTCCGCTCGCGGATCAGCAACCTCGTGGCGCCGAGCGGGGCGGGGCGCAGGGCGAAGGTCCACTGGAACTCGAAGCCGATGCCCTCGTCGCGGCTGGTGGCCCGGCCGGTCGTCGGGTCGGCGGTCTTCAGCACCAGAGCGCCGTTCGGCTCCAGGTGCTCGACCAGCCAGCCGGCCGAGCGGTTGCGGGCGGCCCACACCCAGTCGCCGACAGCGAGTTGCTGCCACTCGTCGACGATCCCGTCGGCGTTGTGGATGTCGAGCCCGAACAGGTTCTCCAGCCACGCGTAGCTGTAGAAGCCGCCGCGGTCGGCGCCCATCTGCACCAGCCATGGCCACACCTCCTCCGGCGGCGCGGCGATCGTGATCGCTCGCGTGCTCTGCTCCAACGGCGGCGGCGTCAACTCGTCACCGGGCAACGCCATCGCCACCTCCGCCTCGGTCGTACCCCAGGCGCGCTGCCACGGTGTGAACCACTTCCACCATCCGACCATCGCCGCCGCGACGCCGCTGAGCACCAGTGATCGACGCATCGAACTCACCTCCACCCACCAGTCTCCTCTTCCTCTGCAGGGAGCGCAGGGGCCGAGGTCCACCCGGATCGGCTCGCTGCCGACGGAGATCCTCAGTCGACGAGCCGGTCGAGCAGCCAACTCGGCCCGACGACCGTGCCATTGACCGCCCGGACCCGCTCGGCCAACCCGCGGTCGGCGGTGACCACGACCGCCTCGTCGTGGGCTGCGGCGATGGCGGCGATCGTGTCGTCGCCTTCGCCGGGCGCGTGCACCACCACGACACCATCGACGTCGGATTCGTCGGCTCCCTTGCGGAACTGACCTTCGAGCACGATCGTCACCGGCGCATCGAGCTCGCCGGCCGTCACCGTCGCGCGCACCTGCTCGACGAAGCGACCTGCGGCGCCCGGCCGATCACGCCACCACCCCGTCGGTCGCGACCCGATCACATTGGCGGCATCGATCACCAGCATCCGCACAGCCTCGCATCGCCACGAAGCGACCACGGCAGTGAATCCTGGTTGCGTGCGTCGCCTCGGCCGCGACACGCTGCGGTCGATGCCCGAGAACCGTTTCGTCGACGACGTCGCCCGCACCTACGACCAGACGGTCGCCCGCATGTTCGCGCCCGACGTGCTCGACCCCGCCGTCGACTGCCTCGAATCGCTCGCCGACGGAGGACGGGTGCTCGAGTTCGCCGTCGGCACCGGCCGGGTCGCACTCCCGCTCGCCCAGCGTGGCGTCGACGTGACGGGGATCGAGCTGTCGGCCGACATGCTCACCGAACTCCGACGCGCTCCCGGCGGCGGCGACATCCACGCCGTCGAGGGCGACATGGCGACCACCCGCGTCGACGGCGACTTCTCGCTCGTGTACCTCGTGTTCAACACGATCACGAACCTGACCACCCAGGACGAACAGGTCGCCTGCTTCGAGAACGCCGCTCGCCACCTCGCCCCCGGTGGCCGGTTCGTGATCGAGAACGGCGTCCCCGCCCTGCGTCGGCTGCCGCCCGGCGCCGTCGGGGTGCCGTTCACGATCACCGACGACTACCTCGGCATCGACGACTTCATCGATCGCACCCACCTCCAGATCTCCCGGTCCCGCCACTTCCACCGCACCGCCGACGGCACGTTCCGCGAGTTCACCGCGCCGTTCCGCTACGTGTGGCCGTCGGAGCTCGACCTGATGGCGCGCGATCGCCGGCCTGACGCTGGAGGATCGTTGGGCCGGATGGGACCGCGCAGCGTTCACCGGCGACAGTACCTCCCACGTCAGCGTCTGGCGCCGCCCGGCCGCCTGACGCGGCGAGCCGACCGCCACCAATTCCGAGTTCACCAGGGCACTCGCGCGGCGGTCCCACTACCATCCGACCGGTGCGCCGACCGCTCCTGCTGTTGATCGCCGCGAGCGCGATGGTGGCATGCGGGAGCGATGCGTCGAATTCGAGTGATGGATCGAGCGACCGACGCGACGGTGCCCGAACCCACGGCAACCGAGCCGACGACACCGCCGGCGACTGACTCGGCCACAACGCCGCCGCCGGTCACCGAACCGACGGCGGTGCTCGGTCAGGAGCTGGTCGGACGATGGGCGCATTACGACGTCGTGGCCTACGAGGACGACCTGCTCAAGACGCTGATCATCAGCTACGGGTTCAACGACTTCACCGAGGTCGACGGACAGATCGTCGACCAGGCGTCGTTCTGCTTCTCGGAACAGCGCACCGATCAGCCGATCCAGACATCGCTGTCGGACGCGCGACCCAGGCGATCAGGCCGCCGGCCGTCCCCCTCGAGATCGACGTCGTCGACGGCGTGCTGCGGGTCCAGCGGTCGGCGACGCCGACGCCGGTGGGCATCCGGCTCGAGGATCCGTTCACCGAGTCGCTCCCCACCGATCCGAACGATCCGCGTATCGTCGACGACGACGGCGATGGAAATCCGGGCCTGACCGTCACGATCGAGGTCACGCCCGAACTCATCGGCGAGCTCTACATCGCCCGCCGCGAGATCTTCGCCTTCGAGGCCTTCCTCACCGAACCCGACGTCCTGACCGGTCTGGTCACCGACAACTCCGAACAGCTGGTCATCGGCGCGAGTGACCCGATCTTCGCCAGCTCGAATGCCAACTGGCGCCAGTACCCCGACCTCGCCAAGAGTCCGGTCATCCTGCGGCGCGTCGACGCGGACTCGGGACTGCGAACGCCTCGCCGCCGAACGCGACGCCTCTGTTCCCACCGACGCCCGACGTCGACTGGTAGCAAATCCGCTCGGCTCATCGCTCGGGGCGGTCTGGGTCGTTGCGGGGTGGGGCGGTCGGTGACAATGGCGGCGTCCCGTCACCAGCTACCAGAGGTCAGTTCACCATGTCGATTGCCATCACCGAGGACCATCGCTCGCTCGCCGAGACCGTGCGCAGTTTCGCCGAGAAGCGCAACCTGCGCGGCGCCGCCCGCGCACGACTCGAGTCGTCCGACGACGTGCTGCCGGAGTTCTGGGCCGAACTCGCCGAGCTCGGCTGGCTCGGGCTGCACCTGCCGGAGGACGTCGGCGGATCCGGCTACGGGATCGACGAGCTGGTCGTCGTGGTCGAGGAACTCGCCCGAGCGGTCGCGCCCGGGCCGTTCGTGCCGACCGTGATCGCCAGCGCGGTGATCGCCGCCGCCGGTTCCGACGATCTGCGGTCGCGTGTCCTGCCCGGACTCGCCGACGGCTCGACGATCGGCGCGGTCGCGCTCGGCGGTTCGGTGACGGTGTCCGACGGTGTGGCGTCCGGCGACGCCGGCGTGGTGCTCGGCGCCGGACTCGCGTCGCTGATCCTCGTGCCGGTCGGCGACGACGTGGCCGTTGTCGAGGTGACGGGGAGGTCGGCGACGGCGTCACGATCGACTCGCCGCCCAGCCTCGACCCGACCCGGCCCAGCGCCCGGGTGACCCTGGACGGTGCGCCCGTCACGATGATGGCCGGGGCCCGTCGCGTGCTCGTCGATCTGGCCCGGGTGATCCTGTCGGCCGACGCGGTCGGCGTCGCCCGCGAGTGCACCGAGATGGGTGCCGCCTACTCCAAGGAGCGCATCCAGTTCGGCCGCCCGATCGCGATGTACCAGGCGGTCAAGCACCACTGCGCCAACATGGCCGTTGCCACCGAACTCGCCACCAGCGCCGTGTGGGACGCCGCCCGCGCGTCGGCGACCGGCGGCGACCAGCTCACCTACGCGGCCGCAGCGGCCGCCACGCTCGCGGCACCCGCCGCCGATCTGTGCGCCAACCTCAACACCCAGGTGCACGGCGGCATCGCCATCACGTGGGAGCACGACGCCCACCTCTACATGCGCCGGGCCACCACCCTGCTCCACTACCTCGACGCCACCGGTGCCGCGGAGGAACTCACCGACGTCGTGCGCCAGGGAGTCGCCCGCGAGAAGACCGTCGAGTTGCCGCCCGAGGCCGACGCGATCCGCGAGGAGGTTCGCACGTTCACCCAGAGCATCAAGGACCTGCCGGCCGACGAGCAGCGCACCCGCCTGATCGAGACCGGCTACGTGATGCCGCACTGGCCCAAGCCCTACGGGCGCGCCGCCGGGGCGGTCGAGCAGCTCGTCATCGAGCAGGAGTTCGCGGAGGCCGGCATCTCCCGGCCGGCCTACGGGATCACGGCGTGGAACATCCTCACGATCATCCAGTACGCCACCCAGGACCAGATCGACCGCTGGGTGAACCCGGCGCTGAACCAGGACGTGATCTGGTGTCAGCTCTTCAGCGAGCCCGACGCCGGCTCCGACGCGGCGGGCGTCAAGACCAAGGCCACCCGCGTCGACGGCGGCTGGCTCGTCAACGGCCAGAAGGTGTGGACCAGCGGCGCGCACGTCGCCGGGATGGGCTTCGCCACCGTGCGCACCAATCCGGACGTGCCCAAGCACGACGGCATCACGATGATGGCGATCGACATGCACGCCGAGGGCGTCGAGGTGCGCCCGCTGAAGCAGACGTCGGGCGCCTCGGACTTCAACGAGGTCTTCTTCAGCGACGTGTTCGTGCCCGACGACGACGTGGTCGGCCCGGTCGACGGCGGCTGGACCGTGGCCCGGGCGACGCTCGGCAACGAGAGCGTCAGCATCGGCGGGGGAAGCGGCGGCATGTCGCTGCCGGGCGCCGCGCTGGTCGCCCCGTTCGACGCCCACCCCGAACGCCTCGACGGCGGCGCGGCGCGCGTCGGTCGCTACATCGCCGAACACCAGGCGATGGGGCTGCTCAACCTGCGCAGCGCGAACCGTGCGGTCGCCGGTGGCGAGCCCGGCCCGGAAGGCGCGATGACCAAGCTGGTGCTGTCGGAGATCGGCCACGAGGCGGCGGCGATCATGACCGAGCTGAACGGACCCGACTCGCTGTTCATGGACGGCCCGGGCGGGCTGAGCAACCTGCTCGTGCTCATGCATCGCGGCATGTCGATCGCCGGCGGCACGTCGGAGATCAAGCGCAACCAGATCGGCGAACGCATCCTCGGTCTGCCTCGCGATCCGCTCCTCAAGTAGAGCGCCGGTCCCCACGGAGTGGGTCTGAGCGCCAACGCGGCGATACTCGGTCGCACGATGGTCGAGCATCCAGTTCCGCGAGCACCGAAGAGTGAGCAGCCGAGTCGCTTCCACGAAGGTCGCCGCCGAGGAACCCCAGCTCACGCCGAAGCAACAGCAGGCACTGGCGCATTCACGCGGACGGATCTGCAAGAAGAAGGGCTGCGAGATCTGCGCGCCACTGCGTGAGACCCGACGTCTGAAGAAGGCACAACGAAAGGCCGACGCGCAAGCGCACGCGCACGCGAAGGGCCAGCCGTGCGGCAGGAGCAACTGTCCGGAGGCCGTCTGCGTCAGGGCGCGACACGCCGACGCCGCGGCCCCCGCGCCAGGGTTGCAGCGCGCCGACGGGCAGAAGGATGATCCCGACGAGATGCTTCGTCGACAGGCGGAGCGGCACCGGGCCGGGTTGCCCTGCGGGTTCGAGAACTGCCCGAGTCAGGTGTGCGTCGAAGCATTCGCGCAGGAACGTGCACGGCGGCACCGGGCCAGACGGCCGTGCAAGTCGACCGAGTGCGCCAACCCGATCTGCGTGTCGAGCCGATCGAGCGCCTGATCGGTCCCTCATCCGTCAGTTTCGGACACCCTCGGAATTTGTGTGAGCGACGACGTCCAACCACGACGTTGTCGCTCACACAAATCCGGGGGAGGGTCGGGGGGACGGTCAGACGGGTCGGTCAGCGAGATGGCACGACGACGATCTTGGCGCGGGCGTGGCCGGAGCCGATCTCGGCGAGCGCGTCGGCGACGCCGTCGAGGCCGACCACCCGATCGATCTCCGGGACGAGGCGGTCCGACGCGAGCAACTCGCCGAGGAAGGTGAGATCGTCGACGTCGGCCGCGGCGGTGAAGTTGTGGAACGACGCATCCGACCGGACGAACGCGAGTCGCGCCCGAGCGAGGTAGGGAAGGGGATCGACCCAGCGGTTGGCCTTCGGCCCACTGATCGCCACATAGCGCCCGCCCTCGAGCATCACGCTGCGGACCTCCTTGGGATGCCGGTTGCCGACGTTGTCGAGCATCACGTCGAAACGGGCGCCTCCGGCGACGACGTCGTCGCTGGTGTAGTCGAGGACCTCGTCGGCGCCGAGCGAGCGGACCATCTCGACGTTGCGGGTGCTGCACACCGCCGTCACGTGGGCACCCAACGCCTTGGCGATCTGGACCGCCATCGTGCCCACCCCACCGGCGGCGCCGTTGATCAGCACCCGATCGCCCGGCTGTACCGCACCGTGCGTGCGCAGGCCCTGCAGCGCCGTGAGCCCGGCGACCGGGGTCGCCGCGGCGGCCTCGAACGACACACCCTCGGGGATCGCCGCCACGCTGGTCTCCTTCACGGTGAGGTACTCGCCGCAGCCACCGCCGCTGGCCTCGCCGAACACCGAGTCGCCGACGTCGAAGCGGGTGACGCCATCGCCGACGGCGACCACCACACCGGCGACGTCGGCGCCGCGCACGAAGCGCTTCGGGTGACGCAGGCCGAACATCAACCGCATGAGGTACGGGGTGCCCGTCAGGAAGTGCCAGTCGAGCGCGTTGAGCGAGGTCGCGCGCACCTCGACGAGCAGCTCGCCGGCTTCCGGAGTCGGCACGGGGATCTCCTCGGTGGCGAGCACTTCGGGCCCGCCGTAGGCGCGTGAGGTGACGGCGGTCATCGTGGTCGGGAGGTGTCCGGCGGGTGCCGACTCGGGGGTGGGGGTTGGGGTGGGGGACGACATGGGATGCTCCGATCGCAGGGACGTACACTGTACGTTGTACTGCGTACAGTGTACGTTGTCAAGCGTGAGTGTTGCTGCGACCGAACGCGAGCCCCTCGATCGCGACGCGATCGTCGCCCGGGCGGTCGCCTTCGCCGACGAGCGCGGCACCGACGCCCTTTCGATGCGCAAGCTCGCCGCCGAGCTCGGCTACGAGGTCATGTCGCTCTACAACCACGTCGCCAACAAGGACGAGGTGCTCGCACTCATGGTCGACGCGGTCGCCGCCGAGGTCCCTGCCCCGAACCCCGACGACGACCCACTGGTCGCCGTGCGCACCCTCGCCCTCGACACGCGCGCCGCGCTCGTGCGGCACCCGTGGGCCGCAGGGCTGTGGCTGCGCCAACTCCCCGGCCCGGCCCGCGTCCGGCACATGGAACATCACCTCGCCGCCCTCGCCGCCACCGACATGACGCCCGGTGTCGCCCACCTCGCCTTCCACGCCGTCAACAACCACGTGATCGGCTACACCCTCCAGGAACAGGCGATGGCCTACATCGTCCCCGCCGGTGGTGATCCCGATGCCCTCGCCCGATCGTTCATGGAGGGGATCTCGGCCGACGACCTCCCCCACACCGTCGCCCACATCCAGCAACACCTCGACGGCGACACCGCCCGCAGCTTCGACCTCGTCCTCGACCTGATCCTCGACGGTCTCACCCGCACGGCCTGAGCGTCGCAGCGTCGTTCAGCGGACGAACACCGCCACGATGCCGCCGACGATCAGGCCGGTACCGAGACCGGCGGTGACATCGAGGGGATTGTGGGCACCGACGAAGACCCGACCGAACATGACGAGGAACGTCAGCACGACGGGAACCCACCACCAGCCGACCGCGATCGCCGGCATGACGACGGTCGCGATGGCGGCGACGAGGATGATGTGCCCGGAAGGGAAACTGGCACCCGAACTCGGCACGTCGGCCCCCCGCAGGATCGCATCGACCTCGCTGGTGCCGGGCCGTTGGCGGATCGCGAGGTAGTCGGCCATCTCGCGTCGCACCAGTTTCTCCGTGCCGAGCTTGCTGATCGTCGCGACCACGACGCCGGCTGCGACCCACCAATCGCCGACCGCCCATGCGACGGCGAGCCCCACCAGCGTGCCCACCACGAGGTTGCCCAGTTGCATCGGCAGCCAGAGCGGCCAGTAGAGGCCGTTCGGCAGGCCGTTGACGGCATGGAACACACGGGACTCGGTGGGGCTGATCGTGGGCCGCCGCGCTTCGTTCACCGACGCAGCGAGGATCACGAACCCGACGGCGGACGCGACGAGCCACCAGGGATTCATGCCCCGAGCCGCCGCCGGATGTCGTCGAGCAGCCCGGGTTGTGCCTTCATCGCGGACCGGGTGGCGCCACTCAATGCCCACGGTTGCAGACGTTCGATCGCGCGGGAGCGGGTGTCGTCGTCGACAGTGGCCAGGGCCGGCGCGACCGCCCGCTCGGCGCCGACGTAGGCGCCCGACGAACACACGAGCTCGACGACATCGTTGGCGAGCAGCAGGTCGGACGCCGCCAGCTCGCTGAATCCGAAGTCGATGATCCACACCTCGCCATCGTCGGCAAGGAACACGTTGGCGAGGCGCAGGTCTCGATGCGCGATGCCGTGGCGTCGCAGCTCGGCGATCGCCTGCCAGATCGCCAGGAGCACGTCGTCGGTGACCTGCTCGGGCTCGAGCTGATCGAGCGACTTGCCGTCGACCGCGTCGTACGCCAGCACGAACGAGTTCGGCTCGGCCGAGGCGAGCGTGCGCAGACGTGGCGTGCGCATGCCGAGATCGCGTGCGGCGAGTGCGAGCAGTGCTTCGTGCTCGATCGCCCTGCGCAGTGTGGAGAACGAGCGCTCGTCGCCGAGATCACGTCGCTGCAGGCGACGGTAGACGCGAAAGAGCAGGTCGGCGCTGCGCTCGTCACGCCCGAGCACCTTGACGAAGAGCCGACCGCCGTCGGGCATGACGGCGAAGTAGGGCGTCGAACCACGGGCGTCGACGCTTGCCGGCTCGATGGTCGCCACCGGGAGTCCCACCCTCGCCAGCCCTGCCGCGATCGACTCGGCGTCGGCTCGTCGCGCCGGAGCCCCCAGCGCGACCAGCGCGCCGGCGCCGGCGAACCATCCGATCGCAGCGGCTTGAACGGAGCCGAACGACATCTCCGACGTCAGCGTCCGCGTGATGGTGAGGCCGATGACGGCAATCCAGCCCGCTCGTCGCCACGACCGGTTCAGCCAGGGAGCACCCGCCGTCAGTGCCGCCGCCAGCACCCCGATGCCGACGGCCGTCGGGAACCACCCGTTGGTGAGCGCACCGAGGTTGGTGTCGGGGACGGCGACGGGGTCGCCGAAGTCGTTGTCGACCCAACCCGACAGCAGCGCCACGACGACCGCTGCGATCGCAGCCCCGAGCGCCATCGTGGAGGTGGCATCCCAACGTTGCCTGATCGCGGTCCACGCCAACCCGCCCACCAGCACGACGATCGTCAGTATCCGTGTGCCGACGACGATCGTCGTGAGCAGCCAGTCGGGGAGAGCCTCGAGCCCGTTGAGCAGATCGGAGGCGAAGACGACGAGCGCGTTGCCGAAGAGCCACTCGACCAGCAGCAGCACGACCAGGACGACGGCGGCAACGACCAGTCGGAGAATGTCGGCGGGAGATCTGACCCGTTGGGCCTCAGTGCTCATCAGCTGAGAATTGCACGTCGTAGCGGCCGGAGCGAGGACCGGGCAGCATCCGACGTGCTCGATCTCGACCGCGCACGTGGGTCACGCACCGGGCTGCGATGGCTACGCTCCGCAGCGGTGATGTCGCAATGACCGAGTTGGCGTCCGAGCCGGTGCGCCCGACCGCAGAGACCGTCGCGCCCGTGGTGTCCCCAGCCGATCGAGCGCCGGAGGTGTCGCGTTCCACCGCGCTGCGTGTCGGCGCCGCCGACGATCGTTTCGAACGAGAGGCCGATGACGTGGCCGACGCGATCGTCAGCGCGTTGCGGCGCGACCCCGGGCCCGGGTCGCCGCCGTCGTCGACTCGTCGAGCAGGGTGCAGCGGACGTCCGGATCCCCTCGGTCGGCCGGTGACGGAGACGACACGGCGAAGGCGCAGCGAGTTCAACGCGCCGCGGGGCGCGCTGCGAACGATGCACCCACCGCCGACGGATCCGAGCGCATCCAGCGCTCACCACTCGCGGTCTCGACCGAGATCCGGCGGGCCGGCACCGATCGTGTGATCCGGCGGGAGATCGGCAAGGTGCCGGCGCCGTACAAGCCCGTCGAGAAGGTGGGCAAGGAGCCGACCACGTTGGCGGAGCTGGCTGCGAACGCCGAGCGGAGCGCCCCGACGTGGATGAAGAACCACGACGTGTTGCTCAACATCCTGCTCGGCCCGTTCGAAGCCAACTGGTTCAAGGCCAAGGCGTGTCTGACGATGGACCAGTGGCCCGCCTCCTGCGAGGTCAAGCCGTCGCACGAGGTCTCGATCAAGCTGATGCAGGCACTCGTGGTCATGCGCAAGGCCAAGTGGGGGGCCTTCGTGAAAGATGTGGTCAAGCCGCAGTTCGACGAGCGCATGCGCATGTTCGGGCAGGCGGAGGTGCCGGCGCCGAGCGGGCCCGGGGAACAGGGGCCGCTTCCGCCACGTCCGTCAAGGCGGCGACACGAGGTGGTGACCAGGATCTGCAGTCGGACATCGATCTGCAGGATCTGCGCAACGGCGACAAGGACAAGGGCAAGAACTTCCAGGACGTCTTCGATTCGGTCGGCGCCGAAGCGGTGACCTCCGACGTGGACCTCTCCACGGGGGGATCCAACTCCGAGCTCGGCGTGCAGTTCGTCAACAGCCGGTTCCGGACCGCATTCGCGCCCGGTCGGATGATCCCGTACGACCCGGGAACGGTGTTCGACATCAACGTGTACGCCTCCGACTGGATCCACGGTGAGGCGAGTTTCTCCGACAACGCCGACGGCGTCCGCACGATCACTCCGGCGGCCGAGGTGTCGGGGATGACCGCCCCGGATCAGGAGCAGCGCACGAAGACGATGGAGGTCTGGTCGCTCGTCAAGATCCGTCGCAACATGGCGGACGCGGAGTGGGGCACGTACGTCAAGATGACCCTCGACGGTCTCCCCGACGCGACGGCTCGTTCCGGGATGGAGCAGAAGCTCGACGAGGCGAACACGAAGTTCAAGGCCTTCGAGAAGAACGTCAACGACCGCCAGGCAGCGATGCTGACCAAACTCACCGCCCAGGAGAAGGCGTTCTTCGGCGCGGGCGGCGGGAGCGCCTTCGCCGGCGACCACGGCGACCACTTCCAAGAGGATGCAAGCTTCACCCGGGCGGCGAACGCCATCTACGAGGAGAACCTGCAAGAGGTCAAGGAGTTGCGCCTGCGGATCGAGAAGCTCCGCGTCGACCCGGTGGCGAACGCCGCAGCGATCAGCGGGTTGGGTGTCGAGCTGAGCAACAAGATCGCCGAGGCCCTCACCTACGCCAACGAGGTCTACGCCACCGAGGGCGCAGTGCAGCACACCGTGCTCAAGCAGGGGGCCGGCAAGAAGCTCGACAAGCTCAGGAACGAGAAGGGCGAGAAGCACCTCACGAAGGTCGACTACGACTTGAAGCCCGAGTTGTACCTCCAGTCGGTCAACGAGAACGTCGGCGACTCACTGCACTCGATCGAGCACTACAAGGACGCCCCGAGGTACGCGGTGTACCGCGCCGGCAAGTACATGGCCCGGCTGTGCGATGCCACCGATCTGCTCCTCGGCCCGCTCAAGGGTGAGGTGCCGGGATTCAAGGAGGTGCTCACGATCGGCACCGAGTCGGTTCGGGTCAAGAAGATCGTGCGCGGCGACGTCGAGGGTGACCCCAAGTTCGTCGACGACGACGCGTTCTTCAAGAAGTACAAGCAGGCGGACCTCCCGGCCGTGCGGGCAACGATCGCCGCGTACAGCGCGGCGATCCCGCGTCTGCTGGCCGAGAAGAAGCAGCGCGCAGAGCAGCTCGCCAAGCAGACCCCCCAGGATGTTGCGTCGTGAGCGGCGAGGCCGAACTCGACCACGAAGCCTGGCGGACGCTGCTCGTCGACGACGTCGAGACGTTCAACCGCTCGATGCTCTCCGTGCCCGTCGGCAAGCGCACGATGCTGCGAGGCGCCGATCTGGCAGGCGTCGACCTCTCCGGAGCGAGCATCGCCCGCTGCGACCTCACGGGCGCTGACCTCAGCGGAGCCCGAGTGGGAGGGTTGGTGCTCTCGCGCTGCCGGCTCGAAGCGACGCGCCTCGACGACGTGACCCTCGACGACGACTACTGGGTGCCCGTCATCGATCAACTGCAGACGCTGTGGCGCGGCGCGGACGAATGGAACGAGTTCCGCTCGGACCACCGGCCGTCGATCCTGGAGAGCGCGGACTTCAGCGGTTCTGCGCTCGGCGCCGTGGATCTGAGCGGTCTGGTGCTGGTCAGCGCACGGTTCGACGGCGCCGACCTCCGACAGGCAGACCTCACCGGGACGTCGCTGGCGACGGCGTCGCTCGTCGGCGCCGACCTCGCCGGTGCCGAACTCGTGCTCACCCGGTTCGACGGTGCAGATCTCGACGACGCCGACTTCGCCGGCGCCACGCTGCGCAACGCGTCGGTGGTGGGGGCGAGGGCCACCCGAACATCGTTCCGTTCGGCCGACATCGCCGAGACGTCGTTCGACCAGACGCAATTCGTCGACGTCGACTTCGGCGGAGCGACCCTCACCGGCGTCACGTTTCACAGCGCCCTCCTCGAACGATGCTCGTTCGAGAACACCCGCTTCACCAATGTGCGCTTCGGCACCGCCACCGGACGCGACTGTCGAGTCGATGGTGCCGTGCTCGTCGAGTGCACCCGAGAGGGCGTCGAGTCCGACACCCTCTCGTGGGCCGAGCCATCCTGAGCGACGCCGCGCCGGTCCTGGCGTACCATCGCACCATGTCCGACACCTCACGACGAACGGACGGTGTCGGCGTTCGTTCGGTGCTGCGATGGCTGCTCGGCGGCACGTTGATCGTCGCCGGGGTCGGGCCACCTCACCACGCAACGCAGCGAGTTCCAGGCACAGGTGCCCGAATGGTTCCCGATCGACGAGGACCTCGTCGTGATCGCGTCCGGCATCGTCGAGATCGCCCTCGGCGCTGCGCTCATCGGGCTGCCCCGCCACCGGGTCATCGTCGGGACGATCGTCGCGGCGTTCTTCGTCGTCGTGTTCCCGGGCAACATCGCCCAGTGGGTCGAGGGCGTCGACGCATTCGGGCTCGACACCGACGCGAAGCGGTTCGGACGGCTGTTCTTCCAACCCGTGCTGGTGATCTGGGCGCTGGGCGCGACCGGCGCCTGGCAGGCGTTCCGAGCCGGCACCTGGCCGACCACGCCGGCCCGCATCGATGGCTGAGGCCGGCGACGAGGCGAAGCTCAGGTTCGCCGACCTCGTCTCGCAGGTCGCGGACGATGCTCGGGGCCGCAGTCGCTACGTGGTCGGCCTGGCCGGTCCGCCGGGAAGCGGCAAGTCGACCGTGGCCGCGCGACTGGCCGAGGCGCTCGGCGCGGTCGTGGTGCCGATGGACGGATTCCATCTCGACAACGCCGAGCTCGATCGGTTGGGTTTGTCGAGGGTCAAGGGTGCTCCCGAGACGTTCGACGCCGCGGGCTTCGTGCGGCTCGTCGAACAGTTGACGCACAGCACCGAACCGGTGTCGGCACCATCCTTCGATCGACTCGCCGACCGAACGATCGACGCCGCGATCACGGTCGGGCCCGACGACCACATCGTGATCGTGGAGGGCAACTATCTGCTCCTCGACGTTCCGCCGTGGGCGTCGCTCCGGAAACTGTTCGACCGAACCGCCTACCTCGACGTCGACGACGCCACGAGAGTCGAGCGACTCGTCGCCCGCCACGTTCGCCACGGCCGATCGCTCGAAGCAGCTCGCGAGTTCGTCCGAACGTCGGACGAAGCGAACGCGGTGATCGTTGCCGCGACTCGACCACACGCCGATGTGGTGATCGACTCCTCGCTCGATGGATGACGTGATCGGTTGATCGGGCAGTGTTGCGGGATGGACGCGATCGAGCTGTACGACGGACCGGCACCGGGAAGTGAGGACTGGACCCACGGTGAGCAGCGCTACTTCAGCGACCTGCTCGACACCGAGGTGGTCACCAACGTCGTCGCTCCGACACTCACGCCGGTGCTGCCGAGTTCGGCAACGGGCAACGGCGCCGCCGTGATCATCGCGCCCGGCGGTGGCTACCACGTGCTGTCGATCCAGAGCGAGGGCTTCCAGGTCGCCGAACGGTTGGCCGACCACGGCATCGCCGCATTCGTCCTCACGTACCGGCTCGTGCAGTGCGAGAACGACGCCGCCGCCGAGATGATGCGCAAGGCCGTCGGGGACTTCGAGGCGATGCTCGCCGAGATGAACCAAATCGCCCCGCTTGCCGCCGCCGATGCCGAGGCGGCAGTGCGGCTGGTGCGTTTGCGTGCTGACGATTTCGGAGTCGACCCGGGCCGGGTCGGCTTCATGGGGTTCTCGGCGGGCGGCAACGTCACCGTCCGCGTCGCCCACACCGACGACCCTGGCGCCCGTCCCGACTTCCTCGCCCCGGTCTACGCCACGATCCGCGGTGTCGACCTCGATGCACCACCCGCCGGCAGTGGGCCGATGTTCCTCGTCGCCGCCACCGACGACGAACTCGGCCTGGCCCGTGACTCGATCACCCTCTACGAGACCTGGCGAGCCGCCGGCCTTCCGGTCGAGCTGCACATGTATTCACGCGGCGGCCATGGATTCGGCATGCGCACCAAGCACCTGCCGTCGGACACGTGGATCGACCGCTTCCTCGACTGGTTCGACGCCACCGGACTCGGTACCCCCTGACACCCCTCGCCGGCCCACGCATCCCGGGCAGATCAGGAGCGAGTCGACCCCGCCTCAGATCCTTGTGAACCCTGGTCCCGCCGGGTCACCTCGTCTCGACCACGTGCCACGAGATCGGCGACCGTTCGGTCGATCGAGGTGTGGAGCGCGAGGTGCGTTTCGGTGCGGGTGATGCCGGGGAGTTCGAGGATGCGCTGCAGCACGTCGTGGAGGTGCTCATTGGAGCGGGCGACGATGCGCAGGTGGAGGTCGCCGGGGCCGGTGACGGCGTGGGCCTCCAACACCTCGGCGATGTCGTCGAGGCCGGCGAGGATCTGCGCGTCGCTGCCCTGTGCGATCTCGAGCGTTGCGAAGGCGAGCACGCCGAACCCGGCGGCGGTGCGATCGAGGTCGGGACCGAAGCCGACGATGAGGCCGTCGCGGGTCAACCGATCGAGCCGCGCCTGCACCGTCCCCCGGGCGACGTCGAGCCGGCGGGCCATCTCGATCACCGGCAGGTTCGGTGCCACCCGCAGCAGACCGATCAGCCGGGCGTCGAGATCGTCCCAGATGTCACTGGACATCGTGACCAGTTCCGAGCTCTGCCATGCCCTGAGACTAGGCAATCTGTGCAGTCATCGAGCGATCTGTTGATCGTTCTGCCCGATTGCGGGACCATGGATCGACATTGACTCTCGGGGGATCTGACATGACGACACTCACCACCGCCATCACTGCACCGGCGTCGCGTCTGAAGGGATGGGACTCGCTCGAGTTCTACGTCGGCAACGCCCGCTCCACCGCCGGATTCCTCACCGCCGCGTTCGGCTTCGAGGTCACCGCCTACGCGGGCCCCGAGACCGGCCGTGACGACATCGCCTCGTACCTGCTCGAGCAGGGCGACATCCGCCTCGTCGTCACCGCAGGCCTCACGCCGGATTCGCCGATCTGGACTCACGTCCGCGAGCACGGCGACGGCGCGCAGGATCTTGCGTTCGTCGTCGACGACGCCACCGCCACCTACGAGGCCGCCCTCGCTCGCGGCGCCCGCTCGGTACGCGAACCCTACGAACTCACCGACGAGTACGGAACGCTGCGCCTTGCCGCGATCGGCACCTACGGCGAGACCAAGCACACCTTCGTCGACCGCCGCGACTACACCGGCCACTACTGCCCCGGTTACGTCACCACGGGGCTGCCGCCGAAGCCGGTCGGTCCGCTGGTCGGTTTGGAGCGCATCGACCACGTCGTCGGCAACGTCGAAGCGGGCAAGCTCGACGACTGGGTTGCCTTCTACGAGGACGTGATGGGCTTCCGCCAACTCCGCCACTTCGACGAACATCAGATCGCCACCGACTACAGCGCGCTGCGGTCCACGGTCATGACCAACGATGCCGGCGTCACGATGCCGCTCAACGAGCCCGCCGAGGGCCTCAAACGCAGCCAGATCCAGGAGTACCTCGACACCTACCGGGGGCCCGGCGTCCAGCACATCGCCCTCGGCACGAGCGACATCGTCCAGGCGATCACCGCCCTGCGCGCCCGCGGCGTGCGGTTCCTCGAAGCGAACGACGAGTACTTCCACGACGTGCGCAATCGGCTCGGTTTTCTCGACGTCCCGTGGGATGCCGTCGAGCAGCTCGGCATCCTCGTCGACAACGAGACCGACGGGCACCTGCTGCAGCTGTTCACCGAACCGATCACCGACCGCCCGACCGTGTTCATCGAGATCATCCAGCGCGGTGGCGCCACCGGGTTCGGCGAGGGCAACTTCAAGGCGCTGTTCGAGTCGATCGAGCACGAGCAGGAGCGCCGGGGCAACCTGTGAGCGGAGGCTGACGTGCCCTACTACCGCTCGCTCGGCGACGTGCCGTCCAAGCGCCACACGCACCACCTCGACGAGTCGGGTCACCGTTTCGCCGAGGAACTGATGGGCCAGGAGGGCTTCTCGTCGAACTCGTCGCTGCTCTACCACCGCCACTCGCCCTCGGCCCTGACCGCGATCGAGCTGGCCGGGATCCCGGTCGCCGAGGCGACCGCTGACGTGCCACTGACCCCGCGGCACATCCGTACCACGTCACTGGCCGCCACGCTCGACACCGATCTGGTCACCGGTCGCACGATGTTGCTCGCCAACGACGATGTCGAAGTCGCGTGGGTCGACGCCACGACCGACAGTCCGCTGTACCGCAACGCAGTCGGCGATGAGCTCGTCTTCGTCCAGCACGGCCACGGCCGGCTCGACTCGGTGTTCGGCCGACTCGACGTCGGCCCGGGCGACTACGTCGTGGTCCCTGCGTCGACGACGCACCGTTGGTTCGTCACCGGCGACACGTCGCTCGGTGCCCTGGTCGTCGCCAGCCGTGGCCACATCTCGCCGCCGTCCAAGTACCTGTCGCGCTCCGGCCAGTTCCTCGAACACGCCCCCTACTGCGAGCGCGACCTCCGCGTCCCGACCGAACTGGTCATCGTCGACGATGACGGTGAGGACGATGGAGGTGCAGGCCCCGTGCCGGTGTTGGTGCGCAACCGGGCGGGATGGTCACGGCACGTCCATCGCACGCATCCCTTCGACGTCGTCGGGTGGGACGGCTGCGTCTATCCCTACGCGTTCAACATCGCCGACTTCGAGCCGATCGTCGGCCGGCTCCACCAGCCGCCACCGGTGCACCAGACGTTCGAACTCCCCGGCGCGGTCGTGTGCTCGTTCGTGCCGCGGCTGTTCGACTTCCATCCCGACGCCGTGAAGGTGCCGTACCACCACGCCAACACCGACTCCGACGAAGTGCTCTTCTACTCGGCGGGCAACTTCATGAGCCGTGCCGGCTCCGGCATCGACGTCGGCTCGATCTCGTACCACCCGGCCGGGTTCGTCCACGGTCCCCAGCCCGGCAGCGTCGAGGCGAGCCTCGACCAAGCCGCGACAGAGGAGGTCGCGGTCATGCTCGACACGTTCGCTCCGCTGAACGTCACCGACGCCGCTCGCGCCGCGTGCGACGAGCAGTATCCGTTCACCTGGTCACGCTGATCGTCAGCGCTCGGCCGGCAGTGTCGCGATCGATTCGTCGTCGGTGTCGGCGAAGAAGCCGCCGACGACGTCGAGCACGTGCTGCAGTGAGCGGCCTTCGAACAGCACGGGTTGGTAGTGGTGGATGTCGTAGCCGATCGTGCCCATCTCGGCGATGTCGATCGGGCGGATGTCGGCGTGCGTCGCGAACCAATCGAGTTCGCCCGGCGAGCTGAGCAGTCCGGCGCCGTATGCCTTCGGCTCGCCGCCTTCGCGGACGACCCCGAACTCGACCGTGAACCAGAACACGTCCGCGATCAGCCTGCGCGAGCGCTCGTCGTGCACGCGAGTCGCGGCCGCGCCGGCGAGGCGGTGCAGTTCGGCGATCTCCGGGCATGCCAGACAGTTGCCGTGGCCCATCACTTCGTGGATCACGTCGGGTTCGGGGGTGTAGAGCGGCGCGCCTTCCCATCGCAGGTACTGCGTCGAGGGGAACGTGCGCTCGGCGAGCGCTTGGAAGAACTCACCCGCCGGCAGGATGCCGGCGACGGCTCGGTAGCCGAACCCGGTGATCGGACGGAGCAGCGCATCGACATCGGCGAGTTGGGGAACCCGATCGACGGGCAGCGCCAGCGCATCGCGGGCTGCACGCACAGCGGCCGACGCGTGCTCGGCCCACATCGGGTCGAGCGTGGCGGCGACCGTCGCCCACACGTCGTGCTCGACGTCGGCATAGTCGATCACGGCGGCCGGAACGTCGAGCCCGGCCGCCCGCTCGGCGATGCGCTCGCGACGCCTCCAGTACGACACCGGCGCACGCGTGGCGAGGGCGTCATCGCTGCACTGTGTCGTCGACGGTCGCACCGGCATCTCTCCATTGTCGCGTCCGGAGATCGATCAGCGTCAATAGGTTCGAAATTGCAGATGAACATCTCCCGAACATCATCAGATTGATACGTTCGTCTCATGATCGAACTCGATGACGTCGACCGGCAGATGATCGACTCGCTGCGCCACGACGGGCGCGCGACGGCGCCCATGCTCGCCGAGGCGATCGGGATCGGCCGGGCGACGGCGTACTCCCGGCTCGATCGACTCGTCGAGCGCGGCGCGATCACCGGCTTCTCCGCGCGGATCGACCTCGCCGCGGTCGGCGTGACCGTCTCGGCCCTCGTGCTCGTCAATGTCCGACAGGGGATGTGGCGCGACCTGCGCGCCGAGCTGAGCGCACTTCCCGGGGTCGAGTGGCTGGGCGTGGCGACGGGACGGTTCGACTTCGTGCTGATGGTGCGCGCCGACTCGCTTGCCCACCTGCGTGACGTCGCACTGCACGAACTCCAGCAGATCGAAGGCGTGCGCTCCGCGGAGACCATCGTCCTGCTCGACGAGCTCGACCGACGCGACCGGCCGATCTGGTCGCAACCCTCGACCTGACCCGCGAACGTCGTCAAGATCGAGACGGATGGTGTCGATGCATGAGTGTGGTGGTTCGTTCCGAGGTCGATGTGGTCTTCCAACCTGTTGCGTCGTCGTACGAGCGCGGACTGGAAGCCGAGGTGCTGCTCGAGGCGGTCGTCGCCTTGCACCGCGACGGCATCCTGACGGACGCCGAGTACGAGTCCAAGCGTCAGCGGCTCGCCGCGCAGCGCTGACCGGCGACGTCGACCCGGCGTTGCGACTGTCGTGTCGTACGGTGACGGCCATGCGCGTGTTCGTTGCCGGTGGGAGCGGGTTGGTCGGTGTCCGGCTCGTCCCGGAGCTGGTGGCCAGAGGTCATGTCGTCGCGGCGATGACCCGCTCCCCGTCGAAGTCCGACCTGCTCGCCGGACTCGGAGCCGAACCGGTCATCTGCGACGTCTTCGATCGATGTCGCGCTCGTCGAGGCCGTCGCCCGGTTCGGGCCCGAGGCCGTGATCCATCAGTTGACCGACCTGCCCGACGACGCCCGAGACGTGCCGGCCCGGCTCGAGGGCAACGCCCGCATCCGCGAGGTCGGAACGGCGAACCTCGTCGACGCCGCCCGACGATGCGGCGCGTCGAAGTTCGTCGCGCAGAGCATCGCGTGGCTCGTCAACGGCAGCCGTCCGGCATCGGTCGAGCGGCTGGAGGAACTGACCCTCGGCATCGGCGGCGTCGTGCTGCGCTACGGCCAGTTCCACGGACCTGGCACCTATCACTCGGACCCACCGCCACCACCGTGCATCGACATCGAGGGCATCGCTCGGCCGACCGCGGACGCCCTCTCATTCGAGTCGGGTGTCTACGAGATCACCGACGATGGCGTCGCTCGAGTCGAGATGGGGTGACGCGATCTCCGAATTCGTGGATCGCTGCCGGAGCCCGGCCAACTCTGTGACACCCCTTCTCTACGATTCCGAGTATGGATGTGGGGGCGCTTCCGACACCGGCCGAGGTGGCCGAGCTGTGCGGCTCCGACCTGGATCGGGCGCTCGTCGACCTCGAGGTCGCTCGCCGCCGGTTGGAGGCGGCGTACGTGGCGGTGCTCGATCGGGCCGACACCACCGGACACTTCCGCAACGACGGGCATGCCTCGGTGCGAGGCTGGTCGACGGCGCTGACCAACTCGTCACCGATCGAGACTCGGCGTCGCCTCCAGACGATGCGGGCCTTGCGCGACCTCCCGGAGGCACGTGCGTCGCTGGCCGCGGGAGTGGTCGGGGTGGAGCAGGTGCGCGAGATCGCCAAGCTGCACGCCAACGCGCGTCTGCGCGAGCTGGTCGTCGATGGCGACGAGCGCCTCGTCGGCCACGCGGCGAAGGACTTCGAGTCGTTCAGTGAGGTGCTGCACCGCTGGGCCCAGTTCGGCGATCCGCGTGGCGCTGAGCAGGGCCATGCCGAAGCGCACGAACGTCGCGACGCGATGGTGTTCGAGCGCGACGGCGTGGTGCACGTCCACGCGAAATGCGGCACCGGTCAGGGCGCCGCACTCATCGAGATCTTCCAGCGTCAGTGCGACGCCGAGTTCCTCGCCGACTGGGAACAGGCCCGAGCCGAGAACACCGACAAGGACACCGACACCGTCTCCGATCACACCGGCGACCCGATGGCCCGCCTGGCGCGGACCGACGCGCAGCGACGGATGGACGCGCTCCACCGTCTGCTGGTGCGCGGGGTGTCCGCCGCGCCGGACGCGGTGGCGCCGGAGCCGTTGGTCAACATCATGATGACCAAAGCTGAGCACGACGCAGAGCTCACGGCGATGCTGGGTGGCGACCCGGTGAGGCCGGCGACCGTCGACGACGTCGATGCCAAGCGTTGCGAGACGACGACCGGCATCCCGATCAGCACGCGTGACGCGGTGATCGCCTCGATGCTCGGCCACGTCCGCCGGGTGGTGGTCGACTCGTCCGGGCGGGTGATCGACCTCGGCCGCAAGCGTCGGTTCACGGGGGCAGCCCGAGATGCGGTGCTGCTCGACGGTCGCCGATGTTTGTGGCCCGGCTGCGGTCGGGCGTCGTCACGCAACCAGATCGACCACACCCACGAGCACGCTCGGGGAGGATTGACGACGCCTGACAACGGTGGCCCCGCCTGCGGGCGCCACAACCGGATCAAGTCGCATGGTTACACCGCCCACCGCGCGAGCGACGGTACGTGGCACGTCCATCGCCCGGACGGCACCGAACTCACCCAACCCGCCGCCTGACCGTCGACGCGGCGAGGCCCGGCTCCGCGATGGGCGCCGGAATCAGATGGCGAGGAGTCCCGCGTTGGCGCCGTCGAGCCAGATGTGCACCGTCGGCGAGAACGTTCCACCGAACGTCGGGCGAGACGACGTCGTCGACACCACCTCGCCGGATGCGTCGATGCCGAACGCATCGATGAAGCCGACCACGCTGAGGTCGTCGAGCACGAGCCACGAATAGACCTGGAGCGGACGCTCGGGCGGGTTGGCGAACACGCAGCCATGGCCGTTGAGCGGTTCGTACGGTCCGAGGAGCGTGTCGGCGACGAAGCCGTAGAGACCGGTCGGCGCGGCGACGTCGGGATGAAAGGTCCGGCTCTGCGTGGAGAAGAACAGGTAGTAGCGGCCGGCGTGGACGACGACGTGTGGTCGCTCCAGCTCGTTGTTCACGCCGTCGGCGGACACGAGCGGATCGAACAGCTCCCAATCGTCACCGCTGCCGGTACGGCGGGCGATGCCGATCGCCCCGTTGAAGTCGGTCGTCGAGCGGGCAGGCGCGAGCGAGCCGGTGAACAGCAGATACTCCTCGCCCGAGGCCGGGTCGACGAACGGGCATGGATCGCGGAACGCCTTGATGAATCCGGGTTCACCATCGGCGTGATCCGCCGTGTCGTAGCCGGCGGGATCGGGCTGCAGGATCTCGACGTGCTCCGACCAGCCCACGAAGCGAGGGGCACCGCCGACGCACTGCAGCGTGGCAGTCGCCATCGCGGGCCGCTGGCGGAAGCCGGGGGTCGACGCACCGGGCACACCGGCCGCGGTGTAATAGGCGATCACCCGATCGCCGTCGAGCACGGTCGAGCCGGCCCACTGACGGTTGCCGAGCGGCGTGCCGTCGAACAGCGGACCGAGGTCGGTGAACGTACCGTCGTCGTGGCGGACGATCGCTCGGAGCTCGGCGACGTCGTGGCGCCGGCCCGCATCGTCGTCGTACGGTGCGGCGAGGGCCACCCACACGACCTCACCGCACACGTCCGCGATCGAGCCGTCGGGCGTGCGGATGGGCCACGAGTCCCAGATGTCGATGCCCTCGGCAACCGGGACCACGTCGCTGTCGGCGATGAACGGGAGCCGGTCGACGACGTCGAGCTGGTCGACATGAATCCGCGACCAGATGGTCGTCACGGAGCGGTCACGATCGTCAGTGAGCCGTCCTGCGCGACCTCGACGCGCCGGGGCGCCGTCAGGTGACCGGCGAACTCGCCATCGTCGTCGACTCGCGTCCAGGCCATGAACCACGGCACGCCGTCGTGGGTCCGATGGATCTTGCCGGCGTAGGTGCTGCCCACGCGGTCGGCCTCGAGCGCACCGTCGCCGATCATGTCGAAGGGTCCGTACGGCGAATCGCCGACGAGGTAGTAGGTGCCCGTGCCCGGGCTGCTCTCGCGCAAGTCGGCGCTCTGGGTCTCCAGGTCGCTGGCGAACAGCACGTACCAGCGGCCGTCCATCTCGACGAGCTGTGGCACCTCGAGCTGTCCGAATCCGGGAGCGGCGGCGACCGGAGGCAGCACCTCCCACGTGTGCAGATCACGCGATCGGGCATGGCCGACGACGCCACGGTCGTAGCGTTCGCCCGTGTTCGCTCGGGCGGTGAGATACACGTGGACGTGCCCGTCGTCGGGGTCGGAGAACAGCCACGGGTCCCGCCACGCCTGGTCGTGCCACATGTCGGGGCTCAACAACTCGTAGTGCTCGGGGTCGGCGACGAGCACCGGGTCGGAGAGCCGCTCCCATTCGTACAGGTCGGTCGACGTCGCCAGTCCGACGCGCTGTACGAGGCCGTCCTCGGCGTGCGACGTGCCCGTGTAGAGCATCACCCACCGGCCGTCGTGCTCGACCACGCTGCCCGTCCACGTCGACTTGTCGTCCCACGCCTCGACATTCGACGGCGCCAATGCATCTGCCACGACCGTCCACGTGTGCAGGTCGCTGGACACGGCATGGCCGATCGACACGTTCCAGTGCCGGGCGTCGGGGTCGCCGATCGCCTTCGGCGCCTGGAGGAAGTACAGGTGGTGCGTGTCGTCGTGCGTGATCAACCAGAAGTCCCAGATCCAGTGATCGTCGAGACGCAGTGTCATGGAGGCCCTTCCACGGAGATGCAACCGTCGGTCGACGGGTCCATGAATGTAAGCGCTTTCATCGACGTTGGCAACCGCGTGACACCCGTCCGCCATGATGGGGCCCATGGCGGCACCCGACCCATTGCTCGAAGCGCTTCGGCGGCTCACGGCTCGGCCCGATGCCGAGTTCCGTGACGGCCAGCGCGAGGCGATCGGTGCGCTCGTCGATGATCGTGGCCGGGTGCTGGTCGTACAGCGCACGGGGTGGGGCAAGAGCGCCGTCTACTTCCTCACCACGCACCTCCTGCGCGAGCAGGGCGCCGGGCCGACGCTGCTGATCTCACCGCTGTTGGCCCTCATGCGCAACCAGATCGACGCGGCCCGCCGGCTCGGGCTGCGATGCGAAACGATCAACAGCGCATCCAACACCACGATCGCCGAGCTCGAACGGCAGCTGCGCGCCGACGAGGTCGACCTCCTGCTCATCTCGCCCGAACGTCTCGCCAACCCCGAGTTCGGTAACAAGATCATGCCGATCGTCGGTGCCCGGCCCGGTCTGATCGTCATCGACGAGGTGCACTGCATCTCCGACTGGGGCCACGACTTCCGGCCGGACTACCGGCGCATCGGCCGCATCGTCGACCGCCTCGCCGGGTCGTCGGTCCCGATCCTCGGTTGCACCGCCACCGCCAACGACCGCGTCGTCAACGACGTCGCCGACCAGCTCGGCGCCGAGCTCACCACCTTCCGCGGGCCGTTGCGCCGGGAGGGGCTCGCGCTCAGCACGATCCGCCTCGACCGGCAGGCCGAACGCCTCGCCTGGCTGGCCGAAACACTCCCCGAACTCGACGGGTCGGGCATCGTCTACTGCCTCACGGTGCGCGACGTCGAGAACGTCGCCGCCTGGCTCACCTCGCAGGGCATCGAGGTCGAGGCCTACTTCGGCTCGCTCGACAACGAATCTCGCATCGAAGCCGAACGCAAGCTGCAGACCAACGAGATCAAGGCCCTCGTCGCCACCACCGCCCTCGGCATGGGCTACGACAAGCCCGATCTCAGCTTCGTCGTCCACTTCCAGTCACCCGGTTCGCCGGTCGCGTACTACCAACAGGTCGGGCGCGCCGGGCGGGCGCTCGAGACCAGCCGCGGGATCCTGCTGCGCGGGCTGGAGGACGAACAGATCCAGGACTGGTTCATCGAGCAGGCCTTCGCCGAGGAGCACCTCGTCAACGACATCGTGCACGCGTTCGATTCGTTCGACGGACCCGTCCCGCTGATGCGGATCCAGGTGAAGCTCAACGTCAAGATCGGCACGCTCGAACTCGTCGTCAAACAACTCGACGTCGACGGCGTGCTGGAACGAGTCACGGGCACGAGCTACCAACGGACCCTCCAGCCATGGACCTACCCGGCGAGCCGGGTCGAGGCGGTGACGGCCGAGCGGCGCCTCGAACAGCTGTCGATGGTCGACTACTTCCACACCACCGGGTGCCGGATGCGCTACATCGCCAACCTGCTCGACGACCCGGCAGCCGACGACTGCGGGATCTGCGACAACTGCACCGGCGCCACCGAGGTCCGCCAACCGGGCGTCGAGCTGACGGCGGCCGCCGAACGGTTCCTGCTCACCCGCCCGATCGAGGTCAACCCGAAGAAGATGTACCTCGACGCGGACACCGGTGGCCGCAAGAAGATCCCGGCCGGAGAACTGATCGAGGACGGCCGGGCTCTCGCCATGTGGGGCGACGCCGGGTGGGGCCAACTCGTGCGCGCCGGCAAGCACACCGTCGGACGCTTCGACGACCGCCTCGTCGAGGCGCTCGCCGAACTCGTCGACGACTGGTGCCCGACGCCCTCACCCGTCTGGGTCACGTCGGTGCCGTCGCTGCGTTTCCCGGACCTCGTGCCCGACTTCGCCGAACGTCTCGCCGCCCGCCTCGGCCTGCCCTACCACGCAGTGCTGGAACGCATCGTCGACCGTCCCACCCAGAAGCAACAGCAGAATTCCGCTCACCAGCAGGCCAACGTCGCCGGCGCCTTCGCCGTGACAGGGTCGGTCGTCGACGCGCCCGTTCTGCTCGTCGACGACCTGGTCGACTCGGGCTGGACCATGACCGAGGTCGGCCGCGTGCTGCGGCGCGCCGGCGTGCCGCTCGTCCACCCTGTGGCACTCTCCTCATCGTTCTGATGCCCTACTCACCCGACAGCACGCGAGCCGCACTGCTGCTCACCAATCGGCTCGTGCCGCTCGACGCCGCGCCGATGACGGCCCGCGAGTTCTGGCAGCTCATCGAGCGTGTCGACCCCGCCGACCTGCTCCACGGCGATGCCGCTGCGGTCGCCGAACGCGCCGGTGTCGCTCCCGACGAAGCTCGTCGCCTCCGCACGTTGCTCGATGGCGCAGTGGCGTTGAGCTTCGAGCAGGAACGGCTGCACGACGGTGGCGTCTCGCTCGTCTCCGCACTCGACGACCGGTTTCCCGCCCGGCTGCGCGAGCAACTGGGCGCGGCCTGCCCGCCGTTCCTCCTCGTGGCCGGGCCGATCGAATGGCTCGGACACCCGGGCCTCGGCGTGGTCGGTTCACGCGATGCCGATGCCGTCGCCCTCGAGGTCGTCCGTCGGTCGGCGGAGGTTGCCGTGCACAACGGCTGGCCGGTGGTGAGCGGTCTCGGCGCGGGTCGTGACGACGGCGTCGATCAGGCAGCCATGGCCGGCGCGATCGACGCCGGGGGAGTGGTGATCGGTGTGCCGGCCGAGGGGATCACGAGGGCCTCGCGAAGCGCCGAGATCCGACGGCGCGTCCACGCCGGCGAGCTGTGCATCGTCAGCCCGTACGCACCCGACGCGCCGTTCAAGGCCGCCAATGCCGTGGGCCGCAACAAGATCATCTACGCCCTGTCGCAGGTGACCTTCGTGGTGACGTCCGACGACGGAACCGGCGGCGCCTGGGCCGGAGCGACCGAAGCCCTCGACCACCGCTTCGCCCCGGTTGCCGTGTGGGTCGGCGCCGGCGCCACGAGCGCCAACCATGCACTGGTTCGCCGCGGCGCCGCGCCGATCACCGAGCCGTCGCAGCTCCTCGACGTCGGCCCCCTGCCGCCCGAGCCGACCCAGGACTCGCTGTTCTGAGCCCGCTCGGCTCTACGGCTCGAGGACGACCTTGATCGCGCCGCGATCGCGACTCGCTGCGATCTCGAACGCCTCGGCTGCGGCGTCGAGCGGGAAGCGGTGGGTGATCAACGTGTCGGCGAGGCCGGGGGTGGTGGCGAGCAGTGCGGCCGCGGCGTCGATGTCGCGACCGCCGGCCGTGCGGGCATAGAGCGCCGTCGGGCACAGTGACAGTTCCTTGAAGCACCAGGCCATCGGCGGCACGGTGACCGGGCCCCAGTAGACGCCGGGGATCATGATGGTGCCGCCGGGCCGAGCGAGGTCGATCGCCCGTCCGAGGGCGCTCTCGCTTCCCGCCGCCTCGATGACGATGTCGTAGCCGCCGTCGGTGATCTCGGTGGCTCCCAGGCGTTCACCCGCGGCGCGTTGCGCGTCGTGACGGGCCAGCAGCCCGACCTCGCAGCCGCGCGCCCTGGCTGCCACGACCGCACAGAGCCCGATCGTTCCGCCACCGATCACCGCCACCCGCTGATCCGGCCGCGCCGCCGATCGGCGCAGCGAGTGGACGACCACGGCGAGCGGTTCGACGAGTGATGCGTCACGCACGTCGACACCGGCGGGCAGCGGCACGAGGCATCGTTCCGGCACCTCGATGCGGTCGGCCATCCCGCCGTCGAGGCCGACGCCGAAGAGCATCGCGGAACTCTCGGCACACAGGTGCTCGTCGCCCCGCCGGCACGGTTCGCAGTGGCCGCACGGCGACAGCGGTTCGATCGCCACCGCGGTGCCGTTCTCGGTGACCCCGGCGATCTCGTGACCGAGCGTCACGCGTGGGGGAGGAAAGTCGGCCCCGCTGATCAGATGGAGGTCGGTGCCGCAGATGCCGGCCGCCTTCACCTCGACCATGACGCCCGGCCCGCTCGGTACCGGTACGTCGTGGACCTCGACCGTGCCGTTGCCGGCTCGCACTGCGCGCATGCTGCGAACCGTACTGGGCGGACTCGGCGCGGTCGGGAGGCGAGTCAGGTGGCGGGTTCCAGGACGAACACGCGGATCGTGCGGTGGCCGGCTCGGGTCCGGTACTTGCCGTAGCCGGGATAGAACGACGCCGCGTATCTCGAACGCCTCGTCGGTCTCCGAGTCGCTCGCCGGTCGAGCGGTGACGTCGACGGAGAGCTCGCGGTACGACACGGAGGCGGTCGGGTCGGCCTGGAGGTTGTAGACCCAGCCGGGCGTCGACTTCTGGCCGTAGTTCGACCCGATCACCGCGAGGTCGTCGCCGATCGGGATGCCGACCAGGGGCATCGTGCGCGGTTGGCCGCGATCTTCTGCGTCACGCGCTGCGCGGCGTTCGCCGGCTCGACCGCGTAGTCGAGTTGTTCGAGTACACCCATCTGACCCTCCAGAGCCTTGCCGTGTCGTGCGAACCTACTCGGGTTCGTGGCCGTCGATCAGCCCTCGTGAACCCAGCGGGCCAGGTCGTCGGGGACGAGTTCGGCGACCCGTTCGTCGTAGCGAGCACGGTCGTCGGCCGTGGTTCGCTCGACCCACTCACCGGCCGTGCCGGATCGGAAGAAGCCGGCGGGGTCCTTCCAGTGCTCGGACTTGTCGAGGCCCGGCACGATCTCGTCGGCGCGGTCGCGCATCCGGTCGATGCCGGCTTCGGGCGCCAACTCGGCGAGGCGACCACGATCGAGGTCGATCGAGCACAGCTCGGCGAGCCGCACCATCTCGCCGACGAGATCACGTCGGTAGTCGAGGAAGTGGAACAGGCCGACATTGGCGTCATCGCGGTGGGCCCAACCGGTTTCGAGGTGATGGAGCACGTTGGCGAGCGACATCAACTCACTCGGCGACCACTCGCTCTCGACGAAGGTTCGGAACCGCACCGCCGGATCGGGGTCGGGCGGAGGCGGCGGCTCCTCGTCGACGAGATCATCGAGCCCGATTGCGTCGGCGCGGTCCTGGATCAGGACGTCGAGGTCCATGTTGGCCATGTGATGCTCCCACGACACCATCACGTCGCGAGGATCCCGGCCGACGACCACGTAGTGCACGTCGTCGCGGATCGGGATGCCGTCGAGCGGGGTGTGTGTCTTGATGAACCGTCGATGCGTCTGGCGGTCGTACATGTCGAAGACCTCGTCCTCCGAACGGATCCGCATGTCGAGCCACGGCGAGATCGCGTCGAGCTTCGCCGGGAACGTCGGCCCGTCGAAGATCATCAGCGCGCACAGCATCTGGGTCCACGTCGTCCCTGATTTGGGCGGCGTGGAGATCACGATGTCGCCCGCCCGGTGCTCGAAGCGCTCCCATCGCTCGCTGTCGACCATCACACCCCGGTACAGCACGAGCTCGCCCATCGCGTTCATCCTTGCAGACGCCGTTGCGCCCCCGCCCCGGCCGACTGTCAGGGAGCAGCGTGGGTGCGCATGTGATCCAACAACTCGCTCAGGCTCGCAGTGGCGACACACACGACGGAGTCCGCGGCCCCGTAGTACATGTCGATGGTGTCATCGTCGTCGCGCAGTATCCACCCACAGGGGAACACCACGTCGGGGACGTCGCCCTGGCGCTCGTACTGCGCGTGCGGGCCCATGACCCACTCGTTGCCCCGCATCAGCACCACCGTCGGATCGTCGCGGTCGAGCAACGCGAGCCCGAGCCGGTAGATCGAACCCGATGCCGTCTCCCTCACGCCGTGGTAGCAGACGAGCCAGCCCTCATCGATGAGCAGTGGCGGCGGACCGAGGCCGATCTTGTTCGCATCCCACCAGCCGCCTTGCCTGGCGGACAGCAGGACCGCCGAATCACCCCAGTGGCGAAGGTCCGGACTGAACGACAGCCACATGTGCACGCCGAGGTCGGTGCGGGGGACCGGCCGGTGGATGAGCGCCCAGCGGCCACCGAACTGTGTCGGGAAGAGCGCCGCGTCCTTGTCCTCGGGCGTCATCAGCACCCCGCGGCGCTCGTAGGTGACGAAGTCGCGGGTCGATGCCAGGCACACCAGTGGACCTCCTCGGGAGAAGCCGGTGTACACGATCAGATAGTCCTCGCCGACCTGCGTGATCCGTGGGTCCTCGACCCCCCAGAGTTCAGCGAAGGAGTCGACCGCGGGTTCGAAACGCCGGTCGTGGTCGATGGTCCAGCCCGTGCGACCGTCGGCGGACGTCGCGACGGCGAACTGGGAGAGTCCCGAGCGCAGCTCGACGCGCACGAGCAGCAGTGTCTGGCCGTCGAACACGGTGGCCGCCGGATTGAAGGCGGCGTTGACCATTCGTGGGAAGTCGGACGCTTTGAGGATCGGATTGTCGGGATGACGTCGGAAGAGTTCGAGTGGATGAATGTCGTCGTTGTTCACGTCAACCTCCAGTTGTGGGCACAGCATGCCGATGGATGAGCGAGCGGCGCATCCACCCCTCGGCCCGCCTGAGAACCGATACTTCGTACCTGAGCATGACGACCGAACCGACCATCACGGCCCGACCGGTGCGTCGGGTGTCGAACGAGCCGATCGTGTCGGCCGGATCCGTGCCGGGCTACGGCCCGATTTTCAATGCCGGTCTGTTGCACTACGCCGGTCGGTATCACCTCTTCGCGGAGCGGTTCGCGACGGTTACCGGCCGAACGAGGGTCCCGGGCCTCGGTTCCTCGACTACGTGTCCGACATCGTCGTGTTCGAGTCGCTCGACGGTCACACCTACGACTTCGCCTACGTCCTCGCCCGTGCCGGTGATCACGGGGTGGACTGCTTCGAGGATCCGCGGGTGCAGCTCGTGTGCGATCGCTCCGGCGACCACCTCGTCATGACCTACACCAACCTGCCGTGCTCTCCCGACGAGCCCTGGCGCGTCGGCGCCCATTTGTTGGGCCACGACGGTGAACGCTTCCACCTCGACCCACCGAGTGGGAGCCTGCTCGGTCCCGACGGGGTGAAGGACAAAGACGCCGTGGTGTTCGCCCTGGCCGATGGCCGCGTCGCTCTGGTCCATCGCATCCATCCCGACATGCAGATCGCGGTCTTCGACGACCTCCACCACCTCTGGAACGCGGACCAGGCGTACTGGGACGTGCACCTCGAGGCCCTGGAGTTGCACACGATCGTGCGACCGCCGCCCGGTGCTCTCGGCATCGGTGCGGGTGCACCTCCGATCGCCTCGCCGGACGGGTTGCTCCTGTTCTTCCACGAACGGCGCGCGGACGGCGTCTACACGATGAACCTCGCGCTGCTCGACGCCCACACCGGCCGCCCGATCGCCATTCTCGATCACGCGCTGCTCGAGCCGGAACTCGATTGGGAACGCTTCGGCGACGTCGACGACGTCGTGTTCGTCCAGGGCGCCCACGTGCAGGACGACGGCGACACCATCTTGCTGGTGTACGGCGCCGCCGATCGCCACGTCGGCGCGGCGACCGCGTCGATGCGTCATCTCCTCGAACTCCTCCGGGAGGCCCCGGGCGTGGACGACGCGACGAGTTCGGCTGCGTAACGGGTCCCGATGAACGCCAGGGCCGATTCGGCGCCCTGGTTGAGGTTGACGCCGCTCGAGGTCAACGCGTCGTAGGAACCTCCCGTGGCCGGATCCCAGACCGGCACGCCGAGATCGTTGGCGCCCTCGAACCATGCCGCGGCGCACCGGACGACGTCGGCCCACCGACGCTCACCGGTGATGTCGTGGGCGAGCAGCGCCGCGTCGGCGAGTGTCCATGCTTCGATCGGCTGTTGGTCGAACCCTGCGGGATCGCCCGGTCCGCGACCGCCGACCGGAGTGAGACTCAGATGGCCGTCAGCGCTCGTCTCCAGATCGACGAGCCAGTCGAGCAGGCCGAGCGACGCGAGCATCGCAGCGTCGTCCTCTCGCCACCGGGCCAGTCCGAGGCGGGCCTCGACGATGAGTGCATTGCCGTAGGTCAGCCTCGGTTCGGGCCAGCGCCAGGCGCCGTGTCCGTCACCGGTCGGGAGACGGGGCGCGTGCCGCTCGACGAGTCCTGCGCCGAGCGTCGAGCCGGCGTTGTCGCCGAGCAGGATCAGTCCGGCCAGCACCGCGTGAGCGGCCGCACGCGGGTGCAGGGAGTGCAGCTCTGCCAACCCCTCGAGGAGTTGTCCGGCCCGATCGCGCAGTTCGAGCGGTCCCGTGGAGGCGAGCGCCAGGCCCCACAATGTCCGCGCCCAGCCGTCGTCGCTCAGGGGATCGTTCGTGGGGTGCCCGTCGCTGTCGAGTCGCAGCACGAGCCCGCGGCCGGGGACGACCGATCTCTCGAGCTGTCGCAGGCAGACCGCCGCCACGAACTCCGCATCGGGGTCAGCAGCCAAGCGGCTCGCCATCCCGAGTGCGCGGCCGGCGTCGTCGATGCAGTGGCCCGACGTGGCGTCGGGGACGGATCCGACGGAGTGTTCGATCAGCCCCACACGGTCGATCCGAGCCCGCAGAACTTCCAGTGTGGGCGAGGGAGCGGGGAGCAGCACGGTCACCCCGCGAGCGGGTGCTTGAGCGTCGTCTCGCGCAGCGACGCCTGGATCAGGCCACGGATCCGGTCGCCGATGATCGGCCAGTCGTACCGCGCGCTCTCGGCCCTCGCTGCGGCCTGCATTCGGTCGCGCATCTGGTCGTCGTCGAGGATCCGCGTCAGGATCTCCGCGATCGCCCCCTCGTCGTCGTGTTCGACGACCTCGACCGCACCCGTCCGGCTCAGCTCCACCGCATGGGGGAACGCAGTCGCGACCACCGGCTTGCCGGCGGCGAGCGCTTCGACGAGCACGCCGGAGGTCACCTGGTCGCGGGTGTCGTATGGAAGGAGCACCACGTCCGCGCTCCTGACGACTGCTCGTAGGTCCTCCCAGGTGGTGTAGGTGCCGCGGAACTCGACGAGGTCGCCGACGCCGAGCTCCGTCGCGAGTTCCCCCAACCCGTCGCGGTAGGCCTCACCCTCGTGCTTGCGGACGTTCGGATGTGTTTCGCCGGCAACGACGTAGCGCACGTCGAGGCCTTCCTGGCGCAGCTGGGCGACGGCGCGGATGCCGCGTTCGATTCCCTTGCCGGGGCCGAGCAGTCCCCAGGTCAGCGCGATCGGCTCCGGCGAGGTCAGTGCCGGCCGGCCCGACAGGTTGGGCGTCGCGCCGTGCGGCACGACGACGACCCGCGACCCGTCGAGGTCGTGAGCGGCCAACAGCCTGGCGCGTGCGACCGCGGAGTGGACGATGAGCAGCGCGGAACAGCGAGCGATGCGCTCGATGATCTGGCGTTGTGACTGCGTGGGGTCCCGAAGTGCCGTGTGGAGCACGGTGAACAGCGGGGCCTGGCAGGCCTCGGCGAAGCGGACGACGTCGACGCCGTCGGGACCCGGGAAGATGCCGAACTCGTGCTGGAGGAGCACGGCATCGAATCGCGAGGCCGCTCGGGCGCATCGCTCCGGGCCGTCGGGGTCGTCGAGATACCACCGGTCGACGACGACCTCGTCGTTCGGGGTGAGCGGAGGTTGAGTGTCGGATGCTTCGCCCCGTGCCATCACGCGGACGACGCGGCAGTCGAATCCGGCTTGAACGAGACCTGACAGCAGGTTCGCCGTGTACGTGGCGATGCCGCACTCCGTCGGCGGGTACGTGCCGATCAGCACCAACGACATCCCCGACGCCGGGGTACTCGACTGCATGTGATTGTTCATCGACTCACTCTCCTCTCCGCACGGCACGGTGGAGCACGTTCGAATTCCTCGATGAATCGATGATGCACCGTCCGGGACCGGGCGGGCAAGGGCCGAACGACCAGTCACCCCGAGTCAGGCGCGACCCGATCGGCCCGGTGGCACGGGGAGGCACGCTGTTGCCATGATGTGACATGGACGTCAGCAGCCCGTCTGCGCAGGGAGTACGACCGGAGGGCATCGCGGCGTTCCTCGACGCCGTCGAGGGCGACGCCCGGATCGAACCGCACGGCCTGATCATTCAGCGACACGGCAAGCGCATCGTCGAGGGGTACTGGGCGCCGCACACGGGCGAACGCAGCCGCCTCGTGTACTCGCTGAGCAAGTCGTTCACCGGTACCGCACTCGGGCTCGCGCTCGGCGAGGGTCGGCTCTCGCTCGACGACCTGGTGAGCGACCACTTGCCCGAATTGTTCGACGACGACACCCCGGACGCGACCCGCCGGATGCGGATCCGTCACATCGCCTCGATGTCGTCGGGCCACGCCGCCGAGACCCTCCTCGAAGCGTTCGCGGCCGACCCCGACGACCCGGTGCACGGCTTCCTCACGATCCCGCCCGACGCCGAGCCGGGAACGCTGTTCGCCTACAACCAGCCGCCGGTGCTGACGTTGGCCCGCATCCTGCAGAAGGTCACCGGTGAGCGACTCTCCGACTATCTGCGTCCTCGCGTCCTCGACCCGATCGGCGTCGGCGACTTCTCCTGGCGGCGGCTGCGGTCAGGCGTCGAGCTCGGCTACTCGGGCGTGTACACCAACCTCGACGCCGTCGCCCGGCTGGGCCAGCTGTATCTCGACGACGGTGTGTGGAACGGGCAGCGGCTCCTGCCCGAGGGTTGGGTCGCCGAGGCATCATCGGTGCAGACCCCCAACGGCAACTGGGACCAGATCGACTGGCAGCAGGGCTACGGGTTCCAGTTCTGGATGTCGCGCCATGGTTACCGCGGCGACGGCGCGTACGGGCAGTACATGGTGATCCTGCCCGAGTACGACGCCGTGATCGCGATGTTCTCGTGCATCGAGGTGATGCAGGTGATCCTCGACGCCATGTGGGATCACCTCCTCCCCGCCATGCACCCCCGAACTGCACAAACCCGAACTGCACAAACCCGAAATTCGGAGCGAATCTTGCGCTGAGCGGGCAATCGAGACCATTTTTCGGGTTGGGGACGAGGAGTTGGCGGCGCGGGTGCGGGGGCTGGCGTTGCCGACGGTCGGCGAGCGGCGGGGTGGCAGCGCGTTGACGGAGGTTCCGGCGATGACCTTCCGGCGCGGCGGCACGTCGCATCCCACGGTCACGAGCATCGTGACCGACGGACTGACGATGACCGTCCACGAGGACGACGGCGTGATCGAGGTGCCGCTGACGCAGGGTTGGTCGATGGCCGACGACGCGATCGCCGCCTGTGCGACGCGCCTCGACAACGGCACGATCGCCGTCGACCTGTCGTTCCTCGACACCCCGCACCGGCTGGAGATCGAGCTCGATCCGACGGCCGGAACGTTCGTGGCCCGCTGGCCGCTCATGCCGTTGTTCGGCGGTGGACTCGACTCCCGGCTCGCCTCGATTCGGGCTCCGCAGCGGGTGCAAGACTGAACGACCGTGCCCACCGAACTGAGCCTCGACGCCGGAGATCAGCCGAGGGCGTCGGCGGCGATGTCGGGATAGACGGCCTGGCAGGCGTGCAGGAGCGGTTCGAGGCCCATGGCCTTCGACTTCGAGCCCGACACCTTCAACTTGCGGAAGAGTAGTGCCCTGCCGAGGGGGAGGGTGCCGAGCAGCAGCTCGTGCATCGAGTCGGCGCTCAGTGTTGCGGTGAGGCTGGCGTCGACGCCGTCGACCGGTGCGAACGTGGTGACGACCGGCCGGGAGCGGCCGTCGACCCAGATGTCGGCGATGGGATCGTTCAACCGGAAGTTGATCACCATCTGCGCGTCGACGAGCGTGTCCATCGAGTCGTCGTCGGCGACGGCATCGAACATCGTCGTGTAGACGCTCTCGAGTTGTTCGTCGTCGGCGTAGTAGCGGCCCATGGCATGCCAACCTAGGGCTGAAGTGCCTCGCGCCAGGAGTGGCGCGGCGCGAAGCCGACGAGGCGCTTGGCCTTGTCGTTGGCGTAGAACGTCTCGTACTCGCCCATCTCGTGCGTCACCGGCACGCCGCCGTAGAAGCGTTCGCGCACCTCGGCGCTCGTGATGCCGACCGACGTGTCGTCGTTGCTCACGTTGAACACCTCGTAGCCGAGGCCGTCGGTACGCAGGCAACAGTCGACCATGTGGCCGAGGTCGCGGGCGTCGATGTAGGCGAAGATGTTGCGCCGTCGCAGCGCCGGTTCGTCGATGAAGGCCGAGAACTTGGTGGCGTACTCGTGCGGTTCGATCACGTTGTTGATCCGCAACCCGTAGACGTCGATGCCGGACCGCGCCTGGAACGACCGGGCCGTCACCTCGTTGACGACCTTCGACATTGCGTAGCTGTCCTCGGGCACCGTCGGGTGCTCCTCGTCGACCGGGACGTAGTCGGGCTTCACCTCGCCGTCGGCGAAGCAGATCCCGTACGTGGTCTCCGAACTGGCGAAGACGACCTTGCGGATCCCGAGCTTCACCGCTGCGTCCAGCACGTTGTAGGTGCTCAGCGCGTTGACCCGGAACGTCTCGTTGTCAGGTCGGATGAGGATCGCCGGGATCGCGGCGAAGTGCACGACGGCGTCGTAGCGCGGCACGCCGCTGCCGGGTTCGAGCTCGCTGTGGCGGGCGTAGGCCGACATCGCGTTGAACACCTGGCCGGCGTCGGTGAGGTCGACGCGGAGGTCGGGCACGTGGGCGAGCCCGGCCGGGACGAGGTCGGCGTTGGTCACTCGATGACCCAACGCGACCAGGTGTTCGACGGCATGTCGTCCCGCTTTGCCGCTGCCACCCGTGAAGAAGATTCGCATGGCGTCGACGGTAACGACCGGAGAGCGCGATGGCGGCCCGAAGGGTGACCACCGACCCTTGAGTCGCCATCGGAGCTGCCGTACGGTCGATGCAGGAACAGTCAGAGGAGGTTGTCATGGCCGATCGCATGTCGATCGAGGAAGTGCTCACCTCGATCAAGGGCACCCGGGACTCGTTGTCGGTTCACCGCGGTACGGCGACCCGATCGAAGCCGACGGGGTGACCGTGATCCCTGTCGCCCGCGTCTCCGGCGGCGCCGGTGGAGGGGGAGGTGATGGCACCGACAACGAAGGCTCGTCGGGCGGGGGATTCGGCACCGGGTTCGGGCTCAACGTGAACCCGATCGGTGTCTACGAGGTGCACGGCACGTCGGTCGTGTGGAAGCCGACCGTCGACGTCAACCGGCTGCTCAAGGGCGGCCAGGTGCTCGCCGGCATCATCGCCGTGTGCTCCACCCTCGTGCTGCTTCGGCACCGGCGCTGACGCGCGGAGCCACGATTTCGAGAGGTAAACGTTGTCCCAAAGCTCGAGAAATCGCTCAAGTTCGGAGCTCGGAGCGTCGATACTGCCGCATGGGACGCCGTCGACCCACCGGGTTCGAAGCTGCCCGCGCCGGGGAGCGTGATGCGCTCGCCCAGCTGTGGCGGACCCATCAGGCACCCCTGCTGCGCTACTTCCGGGCCCGACGGATGGTGTCACCGGAGGATGTCGCCTCGCAGGTCTGGATCGACGTCGCCCGGTCAATCGAACGGTTCGACGGCGGAGCCGACGACTTCCGGCGTTGGCTGTTCACGATCGCCCATCGTCGCAGCGTCGACGAGGTGCGACGGGCAGTACGCCACGCCGGCGCTCCCGGGTCGGCCGTGGAAGATGCGCCGCCCGCCGACGTCGAGCACGAACGCAACGACGCACTCGATCGGGCGATCGACATGATGTCGTCGCTTCCCGACGACCAGGCCGAAGCCGTGATGCTCCGGGTGGTGAACGACCTGTCGATCACCGAGGTCGCAGCCGTGATGGGGATCTCGGAGGGCAACGTGCGGGTGTTGGTCCACCGGGGGGTGACGCGTCTGCGCCGGAAACTTTCTGTAACAGATGCGGGTCTCCAGGCGATGAGAAGGGTGTCATGAGCGATTTCGACGACCTCGACGACCTGATCGGCCCGTTGCGCGGATCCGCGACACCGGCCGAACTGGCATCGGAGAGCGAGATGGTCGAACTCATGGCGACGACTCATCGCCACGCAAAGGGGACCATCATGTTCAGTTCACGACGCGCTCGTGTTGCCACGCTCATCGCCGCCGGTGTCATCGGATTCGGCGGCGTCGCCGCCGCTGCCCGGCCGGCACTCGACCTCACCGGTCTGAGTGACGACGGCGGCACCAAGTCGACCGAGGAGATCGAGGTCGAGGACGAGACCACTACGACGGTCACCACCGTGGCCCCGGAGGAGATTGTTGTCACCACGACCATCGCCGACGAGGACGACGACAAGGACGACGACACGCTTGCCCGCGTCGCAGCGGCAACCGAGGACGTCGGCGACGACGAGGACGTCACGACGACGACCGAGAACTCGTCGACCCCTACCCGGAGACCGCGTTCAACGAGGCGTACTGTCTCGACGGCAACCACGGCAAGACCGTGAGCGCGGTCGCCCGCGGTGACGATGCGCTCGACGACGCCGTGAAGGACGCCGAGGTCGTTGACGCTGCGCACTCGAAGTGCGGCAAGATGGACGACGCCGCCGACGAGACCGACGACGATCAGGATGCCGACGAGGTCGAAGATGCCGACGAGTCCGACGACGCAGTGACGACCCCGCAGGACACACCCGAGGTGCACGAGTCGACGGGCAACCCCAATCAGGGCAACGGAAACGCAAACCGGGGCAACGGAAACCAGGGTCACGGCAACTCGGGCAACGGCAACGGCAAGAAGAACGACTGAACCGGAGTCCCTCGGGACCTCCGGCCCTGGCCGAAGGTGCCCGGGTGCGGCCAGAGTCGGAGTGTGTTCGACGCCGTCCGTCAGTGGGCCTCCCGGGCCGAGGGGGACTGGAGGGCCCACGGGACGGCGTACGAACTCGTTCGGGTGCTGACGGCACCGGCGCGACGCGGACTCGTGCGGCTCCGGGTGCATGGTGCCGAGCATCTGCCCGCCGACGGCCCGGTGATCCTGGTCGCCAACCACGTGTCGTTCTTCGACTCGATCCTGCTGATGTTCAGCCTGCCTCGGCCCGTGGCATTCATCGGCAAGGCCGAGTACACCGACAACCCGATCACCAACTGGCTGTTCTGCGGCGCCGGAATGATCCCGCTGCGTCGTCAGAACCCGGGCGACCTGCCGCACGTGTTCGACGAGGTCACCGATGTGCTCGAGCGTGGGGAGGTGATCGGGGTGTTTCCCGAGGGAACCCGCTCGTGCGACGGGCTCCTCCACCGTGGGCACGTCGGGGCGGCGCACCTCGCACTGACGACGGGAGCGCCGATCGTGCCGGTCGGCATCATCGGCACCGACAGCGTGTTGCCGACCGGCTCGCGGATCGTCCGGCCGTTCCGGCAGGCCGTCATCGCCCTCGGCGAGCCGGTCAGGGCGAGCGATCTCGGGTACACCAAGAGCACCAATCGGGCTCGGCGAGAACTGACCGACCGGTTCATGGCCGAGATCGGTCGCCTCTGCTCCGAGAAGTACGTCGACACCTACGCCCCAGTGCCGGACGGTTGATCACGACGACTAGCTTCGAATTGACCGCGGCTTGCGGGCGGACTCTCACAGCACTGGATGGCCCATGGCACGACCGATCATCTTGACCGTCGACGACGACATGGCGGTCTCGCAGGCGATCACCCGTGATCTCCGATCGCGGTACGCCGATCGGTACCGGATCGTGCGAGCGTCATCGGGCGCCGAGGCCCTCGCCACGTTGGACGAACTCGCGCAACGTGACCTGCCGGTGGCGCTGATCGTGTCGGACCATCGGATGCCCGAGATGACCGGCATCGAACTCCTCGAACGGTCACGGCCGATCACCCCCGGCACGAAACGGGTACTGCTCACGGCCTACGCCGACACCGACGTGGCGATCAAGGCGATCAACGACATCGGTCTCGACCACTACCTCATGAAGCCGTGGGCACCGCCCGAGGAGCGCCTGTACCCCGTGCTCGACGACCTGCTCGACGAGTGGGACCACGCCAACCGGCGCTTCGACGGCGTGCGGATCGTCGGCAACAAGTGGTCTGAGCGCAGCTACGACACGAGGATGTTCCTCGCCCGCAACCACGTCGCCTACCAGTGGCTCGAACTCGAGCGCGACACCGAAGCGCAGCGCCTCTACGACCTGTTCGACGGCGCCGGATCGGAACTCCCGCTGGTGCTCATGGCCGACGGCAGCGTGCTGCGCGGCGCGAGCATGCCGGAACTCGCCGCCGCACTCGGGCTGAGCACGAGTGCCGAGTCGGCGCTCTACGACGTCGTGGTCGTCGGAGCCGGACCTGCCGGTCTGGCGGCGGCGGTGTATGCGTCGTCGGAGGGGCTGCGGGTCGCGGTCATCGAACGTGACGCCCCCGGTGGGCAGGCGGGCCAGAGCGCCCGCATCGAGAACTACCTCGGCTTCCCGAACGGGCTCAGCGGGTCCGACCTGTCGCACCGCGCCACCATGCAGGCGCGTCGCCTCGGCGCCGAGATGGTGCTCGCCCGTTCGGTCGTAGCGCTCGAACCGCGCGGCTGCATCCACGCCGTCAGGTTCGACGACGGTTCGGAGATCGAGGCTCGCGCCGTGATCGTCGCCACCGGTGTGTCCTACCGCCTCCTCGCCGCCGACGGGCTCGGCGAACTCACCGGCAAAGGTGTGTTCTACGGCGCATCGGCCAACGATGCTCGAGCGACCGAGGGCGACGACGTCTACATCGTCGGCGCCGCCAACTCGGCGGGCCAGGCGGCGCTCCATCTCGCCCAGTTCGCCAAGCGCGTCGTGCTGTTGGTGCGTGGCAACTCGTTGGCCGCGGGGATGTCGCAGTACCTCGTCGAGCGGATCGAGTCGGCCGCGAACATCGAGGTGCGGCTCGAGGCCGAAGTCGCTCGGGGCACGGGCTCCGATCATCTCGAGACGCTCACCATCGTCGACCGAACGACGGGTGGTGAGGAGGAGGTCACGGCCAACTGGCTGTTCGTCTTCATCGGCGCGATGCCCGCGAACCGACTGGCTCGGTGACCACGTCGCCCGCGACGACCACGGGTTCGTCCTCACCGGGCCCGACGTGGCGGCGCTCGACGGCGACGTGCGCTGGCCGCTGGAGCGCCAGCCGTTCCTGCTCGAGACGAGCGTGCCGGGCGTGTTCGCTGCCGGCGACGTCAGGCGATCGTCGATGAAACGTGTCGCCTCGGCCGTCGGTGAGGGGTCGAGTTCGGTCAGCAACGTGCACCTGTACCTGGAGACCGTGTGAGCGTCGCCGACGATCTCCGAGCGGCCTTCCTCACCAGCTCGCTCACCGACGACCAGCTCGCCGAGCTGATCGCCGCGGGAGAGGAACGGACCTTCGCTCCCGGCGAGGAGATCTTCCACGAGGGGCGGCCTGCGTCGATCCTGTGGATCCTGCTCGACGGCAAGATCGAGCTGAGCCGCCGCATCGGCGACCAGACCATCACGCTGGCAACGATGGACGAGCCCGGTCGATGGGCGGGCGGGCTGTCGGCGTGGGGCGCTCCCGACGAGCACGCCGTCACCAGGGCGACCGGGGTCGCCGTCACCGACTGTCGGGTGTTCGCGGTTCCGTCGAGCGAACTCGGCCGGCTCGTCGGCGAATGGTCACCGTTCGCAAAGCACATGATTTCGGGCGTCTACCAGACCATCCGCAGCATCGATGCCACTGCCCGCCAACGCGAGTCGCTCGTCGCCCTCGGCACGCTCGCCGCTGGACTGGCGCACGAGATCAACAACCCGGCGTCGGCGTCGATGCGCGCCGTCGACGCCCTGCAGAACACGAGCGGCTACATGATTTGCGGCGCTCATCGGGCTCGCCCAACAGCACATCGAGCCGGCGCAGTTCCTCGAGATCGAACGCCTGCGGACGGATCTGAAGGGCCGGGTCGTCGTCGACGACGGGGCGATGGGTCGAGCCGATCGCGAGGAGGCGGTCGGCGAGTGGATGGACGCCCACGGCGTCGAACTCGCCTGGCAGATGGCGCCGGTGTTCGCCGCGTCCGGCGCCGACCGGGCCTGGTTCGAGGAACTCGAGACGGCGGTCGGCCCCGACGCACTCGGTGCCGCACTGCAGTGGGTGTCCGCCGCCACCGGCTGCTCGGCGTTGCTCACCGAACTCGGCGAGGCGACCTCACGCATCTCACACCTCGTCGAGGACGTGAAGAACTACTCGCAGATGGATCGCGCCGCACTGCAGTCGATCGACGTGACCACCGGGATCGAGAGCACGCTCGCGATGCTCGCTCCGAAACTCGCCGGCATCGAGGTGGTCCGTCGACTACGGCAGCGATGTGCCCGACGTCGACGTGTACGCCGCAGAACTCAACCAGGTGTGGACGAACCTGATCGACAACGCCGTCGACGCCATGGACGGGGAGGGCACGCTGCGGATCGCCACGTCGGTCGACGGCGACGACGTGCTGATCGAGATCGGCGACACCGGCCCTGGCATCGAGCCCGACGTGCTGCAGCGCGTGTTCGAGCCGTTCTTCACCACCAAGGACGTCGGCAAGGGCACCGGCCTCGGCCTCGACATCACACGGCGCATCGTCGTCGATCGTCACGCCGGCGACATCACGTTCACCTCGCAGCCGGGAGCCACCACTGCGAGAATCCGCCTCCCCATCCACCGCTGAGAACTGCCACACGGTGCCGGTTCGAACGTGACGCGTCGGAGCTCATGGACCCAGAAGAAGCGGGACATGTACGCGGGCGGGCGGCCCAACGACGAGGCGAAGGCAATCCATCGCCGCTACGTGGCCGGCCCACTCCCGCGGGTCGTGCCGTTCGCCGCTGCGCTCGAGGTGCGAGGCCGCACATCGGGCCAACCGACTCACGTACCGCTCGTGACGGTCCGTCACCACGGCGACTGGTACCTGGTGTCGATGCTCGGCGAACAGGCGAACTGGGTGCGCAACGTGCGGGCCGCCGACGGCGCCGCGATCCTCACCCATGGCCGTCGTCGCCAGGTTCGCCTCGTCGAGGTTCCCGTCGTGTAGCGCCCGCCGATCATCAAGCGGTACCTGCTCTTCGCCATCGGGGCTCGACCACACATGGATGTCTCCTGGCGAGCGCCACTCGCCGACTTCGAAGCGGTCGCAAGCCGGTACCCGGTGTTCCGGATCGAAGACGGTCGTTGAATCGTCAGCCGATCAGTTGCAGGAGTTCCTCGCGGTTCGGGCCCGGAAGTGGCTCCACCGTGGTCGTCGCGGCGAGGCCGAGAAAGTGGTCGAGTACGCCAGGGCGCGCGAACACCTCGTCGGGGAGCGCGAGACACATCATGATCTCGCCCATGACGCGGGCCGCCACCGGGTCGGTCCTCGATGTGGCGCTGATGAGGTCGCCGATCTGCTCGCCGGGATCCGCAGCGATCTCCTCCCCGGCGATGTTGGCCCGTATCACCTCGACGCGCCGCCGATCGACGGCCTTGGTGGCGTCATGCCACGGACGCATCTCGTGCTCGGTGACCTCGTCGAACGCGAGGGCCAGCGCGGCGGGATCGTCGAAGTGATCGGCGATCGCCGCCCGCATCATCTCGACGTGCATCAACCCCAACGTGATACCGCGCCCCTGCGACGGGTTGGTGCACGAGCTCGCGTCGGCGACGGACAGTACGCCGGTCGCGCACGGCAGGCCGTCGACGACGAATCGGCTGTATCGGTCGACCACCCCGACCATCGACGTCATGTCGCTGATCGGCTCACCGTCGAGCCAGTGAGCATGGAGCGGGCACGCCTGCACCACCCGTTCGAGCACGTCGGGATCACGGAACCGACGCAGCGCCTTGTCGTCGGCCAATGCGTACAGGGTGACCGACCAGGTCCCGTTGTCGGCCGGGACGGTCAGGAGTGAGAACGTGTCGAAGGGTGCCAGGCCGGGCCCGAAGTACGGCGGCACCGACCCGTCGTCGGAACGGAAGTAGCGACCGAAATAGGCGAACCCGCTGTCCTCGGCCTCGATCGTCGGCGCGACGGCGCCGATGTCGGCGAGCCAGTCGGCGGTCGGTGATCGTCGTCCGGTCGCTGTCGACGACCAGATCGCCCGTGATCTCCTCGCCCGATGCGAGACGCAGCCCCGAGACGTGTGGGACACCGTCGATCACCGAACGGCCCGTCGTGAACCCGGCGATCGCTTCGCCGCGCCGCACCGTCACACCGGGATGCCGATCGGCCGCCGTCGCCATTGCCCACTCGAGCGTGCTGCGCCGTCCGGTCAGGAAGTCGAACCGATCGTCGTCGTCAGACGTGTCGGCGCCCGGCTGCATCGAGAGCATGTACCGGACGAGGTTGAAACGGAATCCGCCGTTGTCGGCCAGCAGTTGGTACGCGCTCGGAACTTGTCGCTGCAGGATCGATCCGCCGCGTCCGAGGAGCAGGTGGGCCAACCCGAACTGGGCGATGCTGCGACGCTCCCAGTCGGTGAACGCACTCGTCGGGTCGAGCGGCGGTGGTTCCGGATCCCGTTCGAGCACGGTCACGTCGTGCCCATCGTCCGCGAGCATCATGGCCGCAGCCAACCCGCACATTCCTCCGCCTGCGATCACGATGTGCCCCATGCGATGAAACTACTCGCTCGTGCGCAACGCCGGATCCGGCTTCAGACGATCGTGCCGACCTGATACAGCCGTACCGGATCGTCGAAACCCTTCAACGCGATCGGTCCGCGGTCGACGAATCCGAGCGACTTGCCGATCGCCAGTTCCTTGACCGCTGCCGACACGAGGATCTCGCCGGGTTTGGCATGTCCGCAGATGCGCGCCGCCAGATTCACGACCGCGCCGTAGAGATCGTCGTCACGGTCCACTGGCTCGCCCGCGCTGATGCCGATCGTGACGCGGCCACCGGGCCGGTCGTCGCCGACCTCGGCGAAGCCCTGTTGGATGGCGACTGCGCAGTCGACGGCACGGCTGATGTGGTTGAAGCACGCCAGGATGCCGTCGCCGGTGTGCTTCACCTCGCGCCCGCCCGCCGCGGCGAGCGCCGCCCGCACGATGGTGTCGTGGCGTTCGATCACCTCCATCGCCCGGCCGTCACCTTCGCGGCTGCTGACCGCAGTCGACCCTTCGAGATCGGTGAACATGATCGCTCGGAGGCCGGAATCGAGACTCGACCCCGGCCCGGCGATGCGGGCGATGTCGGGGACGTTCGCCTCCCAGTCGCCCATGAACTGGCTCACCGTCGGTCGCTCCACCTCGATCATGTCGTGGGGAACCAGCCCGTGCGAGGCCTTGTGGCATGCGATCGCCGACTCCTTGTCCGGCGCTTCGACCAGACAGAAGGCGTGCCCGTCGGGTTGGTTGAACCAGAAGGTGAGGAATCGCACACCGTGCTCGTCCTGCACTTCGAGGTCACGTGCGTGTGCGGCGCGGATGTCGTCCTCGGTGACCTCGCCGAGGTCCCGGTGGACGTCCATGAAGATCGGCATGGGCCACCCTATACCGAGCCCCGAAGGTGCTACTGCTGGGCCATCAGGCCGCGGAGTTCGGCCTCGTCGTGCTGGAGCAGGTCGCCCGAGATGTCGACGGTGACGCGGTGGATCGCGCCGGCGAAGCGGAATGGCGTCGTGTAGAGATCGGGGGCGACCGTGTCGAAGGCCGCGTAGCCACAGCTGAAGCCGACCGGTCCCATCCGGTTCGTCGTGGTGAACGGGAACGCGGTGGCGCCGACCAGCCGACCGTCGACGTACAGCAACCCGTTGCCGGGCGATCCCTTGCCTGCCATCAGGTCGGGTGCACCGGTCGGCGCGAACTCGAAGCGCAGTTCGTGGTCGCCGGGCGTCAGCGCCTCGTCGCTCGCCGTGGTGAACCGCTCCGAGCCGACCCAGTTGTAGACGTGGCGCAGCCTGCCGTCGAGCACCATGAACGCATAGCCCCCGTGGCGGTTCCCGTGGGTGGCGAGGATGCCGTCCGATGCGCCGCCGGCGATGTCGCCGTCGGGGATCGTGACGTCGGCGGTGATGCTGTACGGCCGGTTGTAGAGGCGCGGCGACGCACCGAAGTAGACCGGTGCCGCATCGGGATACCAGACCAGCTGATCGCGGGGAGCGGCGATGGTCGGGCGCACGGTGAGCAACCGTGAGATGCCGGCCGACGCGAGCGGGAACACGCCGTACTCCTCGGCCTGCCGGTACCAGAGCGCCTTCATGTCGGCGAGTTTCTCGGGCATGTCGGCTGCGAGGTTGCGGGTCTCGGCCGGATCGGCGGCGACGTCGTAGAGCTCCCAGCCGTCCGCGTCGAGCTGCTCGAGCATCTCCGCCGTCAGCGCCTGGCCGAAGCGGCGACCCTTCTCCGCGGCCTCGGCGAAGCTCGGGCCCGGCACGGGGCAGTTCGCCTTCCAACCCTCGTGGAAGATGGAACGGCTGCCGAACATCTCGAAGTACTGGGTGGTGTGCTTCGACGGTGCGTCGGGTGCGTCGAAGCTGTGGGCGAAGCTCGTGCCGTGGATCGGTGACTGCTCGACGCCGCGGATCACCTCGGGCGCTTCGATGCCGAGCGTGTCGAGCAGCGTCGGCAGGATGTCGGTGACGTGCGCGTACTGCGTGCGCACCTCGCCATGCCCGGTGATCCGAGCGGGCCACGACACGATGCACGGGTCGGTCACCCCACCCCGGTACGTCTCGCGCTTCCATCGACGGAACGGCGTGTTGCCCGCCCACGCCCATCCCCACGAATAGTGCGGGTACGTGTCGGGCCCACCCCAGCGATCGAAGTACTCGAGGTTCTTCTCCAGTGTCTCGGGCACCCCGTTGAAGAACTGCACCTCGTTGAACGTGCCGTGCACGCCACCCTCGGCGCTGGCGCCGTTGTCGGACATCACCACGATGATCGTGTTGTCGAGCTCACCGAGTTCGTCGATGAAGTCGACCACGCGGCCGACGTGATGGTCGGACTGTTCGATGAACCCGGCGTACACCTCCATCTCGCGTGCGTACATCCGCTGCTCCTCGTCGGTCAGGCTGTCCCATGCGGGCACGTCGGGGTCCCGCTCCGACAGCACGGTGTCGGCGGGCACGATCCCCTCGGCCAGCTGGCGCTCGAACACGACACGGCGGTACTCGTCCCACCCGGCGTCGAAGCGGCCCGACGTACTTCTCGATCCACTCCGGCTCCACGTGGTGCGGCGAGTGCCCGGCGCCGAGCGCGTAGTAGAGGAGGAACGGCTTGTCGGGCGCGTGGACGTGGGAGTCCTTGATGAACTGGATCGCATGGTCGGCGAGGTCGACGTTGAGGTGGTAGCCGTCCTCGGGCCTCGCGGGCGCCGGGATCGGATGGTTGTCGTACACGAGGTCCGGGTACCAGTGGTCGGTCGACCCGGCGAGGAACCCGTAGAACCGCTCGAAGCCCCGCCCGAGCGGCCACCGGTTGTACGGCCCGGCCGTCGTCGACTCGGTCGGTGCGGTGAGGTGCCACTTGCCGATGGCGAACGTGTTGTAGCCGTGCTCCAGCAGCATCTCGGGCAGGAAGCCGTGCTCGAAGCCGATGAAACTGTTGTGGGCGGGGAAGCCGAGCGACGTCTCGGTGATCGCCGAGAGCCCGAGCGAGTGGTGGTTGCGGCCGGTCATCAGACACCCGCGCGTCGGCGTGCACAGCGCCGTGGTGTGGAAGTTCGAGTAGCGCAGGCCGCGCGCCGCGATCCGCTCCAGCGTCGGCGTCTCGCACAGCCCGCCGAACGGCGAGAGCTGACCGAAGCCGACGTCGTCCCACAGCACCACCACCACGTTCGGCGATCCGGCTGCGGCCCGCTTCGGAGCAGGCCACGCCGGCGACGACTCGTCGAGCGTGCGCCCGATCACCCCCGGGAACGGTGTGCCCGGCGTGTATTCGGTGATCTGTTCCTGAGCCATCCGAGCACCGTAGACCCGAGTGGACAGGTGATCAGGTGCTCAGGACCCCGGGATCTTGACGAGCATCAGCTGGCCCGATTCACGCTTGATCAGGTCGGTGCCCGGTTCGGTGCCGGTATCCGTCGTCACGTTGGTGCCGTGGGCCTGCACGTCGAGGAGCCAGGTGCCCTTGCCGAACCATTCGGACGCGTCGACGATGCCGCTCGACTCGCCGAGCGGGTCGTTGACGCTCGCCACGACCCGCCACGAATCCTGGTTGAACCGGTACTGCCAGATCACCGCCCCGTTGCGGTCCTCCTGCACCATCAGGCTCTTCGTGCTGACTCCGACGTTGTCGGGGCTGGTGAACGGCACGTACACGTCGGTGCCCACCGCGTCACCGTCGGCCAGGATCGTGAGGCTGTCGACCACGGTCGGGTCGTCGGCATTCATCACCAGCTTGAGTACTCGGCCGTGGTCGGCCTGCCCCACGGCCCGCTCGCTCTCGCTTCAGGCGACCGGTTGCGTCATCCGGAACGACCTCTAAGGCCCCGGTGTCGGCGATGTACACGACCCTGGGGTCGTTCGCATCCGTCGTCAGATCCTCGAGCCTGATCGACTGGTACACGTTGTTGTCGTTCGACCAGTTCTCCAGCGCGGTCTGGTCGCCCTTGGCGATGTCCTCGGGCACCGGGATGAATTCACCCTGGAACGACATGCCGACACCGAGGTCGAGGTAGTCGTTGGCGCCGTTCATCGGATTCTCCGGATCCTCGAGTGGCACGCCGTCGACCCCCGTGACGCGGAACGCGTAGAGCGTCCCCGTGTCGTCGAAGATCGCGTCCTGATCGTCGGCCATGTACATGTAGAGCTGCGACGACGGCGCGTTGAACGTGTCGTCCGTGGTGAGCATGACCAGCGGGCCGTCGTCGTCGTGACCACGGCCGCGTCGATCGTCGTCACGTTCGTGGCCCCGACGACCGTGGTGGCCGTCGCTGTCATCGTCGCCCCAGCCCCCGGGCACGATCACCGTATTCTCATGGTTGAGGCGGCCCATTCCCGGCACCGCAGTGTTTTCACCGGTGTCGGTGTTGAGCACGACCGCGAAACCTCGCTGCACGCCCTCGACGATGTCGTTGGTCTCCTCGCCCGTGAAGAAGACGTAGTCGTCCAACCCTTCGTCGGGCCCGAACATCGAGGCCGAACAGAATCGCAGAAAACCCTCGTCGGGGCTCAACGCGACACTCGCATCGACCACGGACCCCTGGTTCCTTCCGCCCCTCGTGGTCAGCGTCAGACGCGATACCGACGAGTCCACGAAGTCGCGCGCGTTCCGGAACGGGACGGTGGACTGCTCGTGAGCGACGTACACGTCGACCGTGCCCCTCGACGGGCCGGGCCTGAGTCCGATGCCGTCGGGGATCCCCTCGAAGACGAAGTCGCCGAGTGTGTCGCCACTCGAGATGATCGCTTTGACCGAGGCGCCCGACGGCAAGCCGGGATCCAGGGTGATGAACGGAGCTTGCGGAGTCAGGAATCCACTCGACGGTTTGGCCGCCGAGGCCGGAATGGCGACGGCAGTCGCCAGCCCGAACGTGAGAACGGTCGCGGCGACCGCCCGTGCTGGTGGCGTGAAACGACGGATCATGATGAGTCCTCCCCGTGGACGAGTCGTGTTCACGGAAAACCCTAACCCAACGGAAACACCCCTCGTGACGGCAGCCTCGGTAGGTCGTGGGTCTGCGATGTCTTCGGCTACGAACCGGGTCGGGGGCGTCAGAGTCGATCGGTCCTGGGCAGGCCGGTGGGCTCCGGCGCCTCGGGCTCACCAGTAGCGACGTGATCGAGGGCGAAGTAGCGCTCGACGGCCGGAACCCTGCGCGGGATCTGGCGGATCACCGGGAGGGCGAAGAACAGTGTCGACAGGCTGCCCAGCTGCTCGTAGATCACGGCGTTGAGCGCGAACGCGAACGCGATGGTCCGGCCGAGGAAGAAGAACCAGCCGAGGAAGGCCACGAGTACACCGAGCTGCCCGTACAGCTGCGAGGAGCTGGTGACTTGATGAGGAAAGTAGAACTGGGTGATCGCCTGGAGGGCGGCGACCACCAACGCGACGACCGCCGCGCCCGGGAGCGAAGCACCCGGATCGCTCGTCGCTCGCGGGAGCGCCTGAAGGAGCAGCAACCACAACACGGCAGAGACGGCCATCAGGCCGATCAGCGACATCGACGTGACGGCGACTCCGGTCGCCTTGCTGATCCGATTGGCGATGGCTGCCGACAGCGCAATGCTGAAGATCAGTCCCACGACGATGCCGATGGCGCGGATGGGTGTGTGTTGCCTGCCGCCCATCCTCCACGACAGCGCGCTCGAGAGCACGAGTGCTCGCGTCAGCGACCATCCGGTCGTCGCGACGCCGACGAGTCCGACCACGAGCGCGATCCATGGGGTCTTGCCGCTCTGGGCGAATGCATCGTCGACGTAGTTGGCCAGCGTGCCGCCGAGTCCCGCGCTCTCGGACGTGGCCGAACCGTCCGACGGCCCACCCAACACGCCCGCAAGTCCGACGACCAGCAGGATGAACGGCACGAAGAACAGGAAGAGGCGCAGCGCCAGGGCACTACCCAGGAGTGTTCCCCCGGCCTCCTTGTCGCGTTCGTAGACACGCGCGCCGACGTCGACGATCGTCACCCGTTCGCGCAGGTCGGTGAACCACGACGCCGCTCGTCGAGTGCTCGAACGGCCCCACTCACTCGCACGGTCGAATGCGCTGCGGGCCATCAGCGGACGAACATCGCGACGACGCCGCCGACGGCCGTCGGGAACCATCTTGAGGTGAGTGCACCGAGGTTGTTGTTCGAAACTGCAACCGTGGAGCCGCGGTCGTTGTTCGGGTTCATCGTCACTCGCCGACGAACACCGGCCGTCGCTTCTCGACGAATGCTGCTGCTGCCTCGCGGTGGTCGGCGGTCGACATCGAGCGGATCATGTTCGGCGCCTCGGCGTCGAGCGCCGTCGCGAGATCCGCGGTGACCGCTCGATTGAGGTTCTCCTTCATGAGACGGAGTGCGATCGGTGCGTTCTCGGCGAGCTTGCGACACCACGCCAACGCCTGTTGCTCGAAGTCCTGGTCGGCGAGCACCTGGTTGACGATGCCGAGCGCCATCGCCTCGCGGGCGGTGAGACGAGGCGAGGTGAAGTAGAGCTCCTTGGCCTTCGCTGTGCCGACGAGCTGCGTCAGGAACCAGGAGCCGCCGAAGTCGCCAGATGCGCCGACGTTGGCGAACGCCGTCACGATCAGGGCCCGCTCTGCCGCGAGGCGGAGGTCGGCGGCGAGCGCGATCGACAACCCCGCGCCGGCGGCTGCGCCTGGCAGGACGGCGACGACGGGCTTCGGGAACTCGTGGAGTGCGAGCGACACCGCCCGCTGTGACCGGCGCAGGTTGGCGACCTGGTCCTCGTGACCGCCGCCCCGACCCGCCCGCGGGGTGCCGGTCCGGTGTGACTCGTTCATGCCCTTCACGTCGCCGCCGGCGCAGAAGGCATCGTCGGCGCCGGTCACGACGAGGACTCGCACCTCGGGGTCGTCGGCCAGCACCGGAAGCGCCCGAGCGAACCCGGCGTACATCGGGTTCGACAACGCATTGCGTCGACCAGGGCGGTTGAACGTGATGACGCCCAGATGCCCGTCGATGCGGGCGAGGAGGTCGTCGGTTCCGGTCTCGACATCAATGCTCATTCCCCGAGACTTCCACACCGCCCGGGTGGGAATCCCGCCCGAAGACGACCGTGGGAGACTGGGTCCGTGAGTGAGGTGCGATGTCGGGTGGTCGTCTCGGGACGCGTGCAGGGTGTGTTCTTCCGCGACCACTGCCGATCGACCGCACGCGGCCTCGGCGTACGCGGATGGGTTCGCAACCGGTCGGACGGCACGGTCGAGCTGGTCGCCGAAGGCCCTCGCGAGCGCGTCGACCAACTGCTGAACTGGTGCCGTGAGGGGCCGCCGCGCGCCACGGTGACCGGCCTCGACATCACCGACGAGCCACCGGCCGCCGAGCGCGGATTCCGAATCGTCTACTGAATCACCCGACGGCGACTCGTCCGTAGCTCGTCGTGCGCTGCTCGAGCGGGCGGCCGAGCGATGCGGCGAACTCGGCGAAGCTCTCACCGGTCATCTCCTGGCCATGGCTGGCGCCGGCCGCACGCGAGATGTTCTCGTTGATCAGCGTCCCGCCGAGGTCGTTGCACCCCGCCTGCATCATCTGTGCGACCCCCTCGAGGCCCACCTTGACCCAGCTGGCCTGGATGTTGGGGATCAGCTCGCCGTACGCCAGCCGGGCGACAGCGTGCATCAGCAGGTTCTCGCGGAACGTGGGGCCACGGCGTGCCTTGCGCTGCAGGTAGATCGGTGAGGCCATGTGCACGAACGGGAGGCCGACGAACTCGGTGAAGCCACCGGTCTCCTTCTGGAGGTCGCGGGTGCGCACGATGTGTCGGGCCCAGTGGATCGGCTCCTCGACGGCGCCGAACATGATCGTCACGTTCGAGTGCAGTCCGACACCGTGCGCCGCGCGGTGGGCGTCGAGCCATTCCTCCGTGTCGATCTTGTCCGGGCACAGGATCGCCCGGATCTCGTCGTCGAGAATCTCCGCCGCGGTGCCGGGAAGCGATGCCAGCCCGGCGTCCTTCAGCCGGCCGAGGTAGGTGGCGAGGTCCTCGCCCAGCCGCTTGGCTCCCTCGGTGACCTCGAGCGCGGTGAATCCGTGCACGTGCATGTCGGGCACGGCGTCCTTCACCGCCCTCGTGACGTCGATGTAGTAGTCGCCGTCGAAGTCGGGGTGAATGCCTCCCTGAAGGGTGACCTCGGTGGCGCCGCGCTCCCACCCTTCGCGAGCGCGCTCCGCGATGTCGTCGAGCGTCAGCAGGTATGGCGTGCCGCGCAGGTTGAGCGACAGTGGCCCCTTCGAGAAGCCGCAGAACTTGCACTTGAACGTGCAGACGTTCGTGTAGTTGATGTTCCTGTTGGCGACCCAGGTGAGCGTGTCACCGACGAGCGCTTGGCGCATCCGGTCGGCAGCGGCGGCGACCGCAGCCACTTCCGGTCCGCGAGCGCGGAACAGCGTGACGATCTCGTCGATGCCCGGTTCCTCGCCCGCGTCGATGCCGACGAGTACGTCGGCGACCGGACCGTTGATCGCCGCCGTTGTCGCAGGGACGAGCGTCGGCGGGCGCTGGTCGGAACCCGAGTACCACGCGGTCGAGCGATGGCCGACCAGCACGAACTCGGCGCCGTCGGCGACGGTGTCGGCGGCGGTCGTCTTCTCCGGCCAGACCTGGCCCGGATCGTCGCGCCCGAGCCACTCGGCGTCGGCGCGGTCCATGACCGGGAAGTGGAGGGAGGCGTCGAGCCAACGGTCTCGCTTCGCGACGAACTCCGGGTAGATCGTGAGTCGGGGAGCGAGCACGAACCCGCGCTCGTTGGTGACATCGCGCAGCACGTCGAGGTCTGGCCACGGCCGCTCGGGATTGACGTGGTCGGCGGTGACCGGCGAGACGCCGCCCCAATCGTCGATTCCGGCATCGAGGAGCACGCCGAAATCATCGGACAGGTTCGGCGGTGCCTGCAGATGGATGTCGGCGGGCAGGATCACGCGTGCCGCGGCGATCGCCCACAGGTAGTCGTCGCTCGGACAGGCCTTGACTCCGCGCATCGCTGTGCGGAGCTTGGGGAGGAAGTTCTGGACGATCACCTCCTGCACGTGACCGTGGCGGCGGTGGCTCGCGGCGATCGCCTCCAATGCGGCGAGTTGATCTGCCCGGCTTTCGCCGATGCCGACGAGGATCCCCGTGGTGAACGGGATCGAGAGCTCGCCCGCGGCGTCGAGCGTGGCGAGCCTGCGCTCGGGCGTCTTGTCGGGAGCGTTGCGGTGTGCTTCGAGGTCGAGGTTCAGCGACTCGATCATCATCCCCTGGCTGGGGCTGACCGGTCGGAGCTGTGCGAGTTCGTCGGCGTACAACGCGCCGGCGTTGGCGTGGGGGAGCAGGCCGGTCTCGGTGAGCACGAGCTGGGCCATCTCGGCGACGTAGTGCACCGTCGAGTCGAACCCTCGCTCGCGCAACCACTCGCGGGCGACCTCGTAGCGATCCTCGGGGCGTTCACCGAGGGTGAACAACGCCTCGTGGCAGCCGTTGCGCGCTCCCTGGCGAGCGATGCGCAGCACGTCGTCGGGGTCGAGGAACGGCTTGTCGACGCGAGCCGGTGGCTGTGCGAACGTGCAGTAGCCACACGTGTCGTTGCACAGGAACGTCAAGGGGATGAACACCTTCGGGCTGAAGGTGACGCGAGTGCCGTGCGCCCGGTCGCGGATCGTGGACGCGCGGGCCATCAGCGCGGCGGTCGACTCGTGCAACAGGCCGTGGGTGTCGATCGCTGAGACCGACTCGGTCGTGGTCATGTGGATCCTTGTGAGGTGGGGTGGCCGGGACGGCTGGCGATGTCACCGCTGCCGAACGTCTCGTTGCAGTGCCAGCAGACGAATGCCTGGTCGAGTGGTTCACCGCAGACGTCGTGGATGAGCGTCGTCGGTGGTCCGTCGTCGGAGAGCCATTCGTCGCCCCAGCGCATCAGCGCGACCAGCGTCGGTGACAGGGCGGCGCCCATCGGTGTGAGGCGGTACTCGTCACGCGGCGGACGCTCGCAGTACCGGCGGCGTTCGAGCACGCCGGCATCGACGAGGTGCTTCAGCCGGTCGGCCAGCACGGGTCGGGCAATGCCGAGGTCGCGTCGCAGATCGTCGAATCGACGGATGCCGCGGAACGCGTCGCGCATGATGAGGATCGTCCAGCGGTCGCCGAGGATCTCGAGGCTCCGCTGGATCGAGCACGGCGGCGCGCTGTCATCGCTCGGGTCGACCATCGGCGGAACCTTAGAGTGCGTTCGTGATCAGAACCAAGTCGGTTCGAATCACGAACCGAGTGAGCCCTCGATCAGGGCGGTCGATCTCTTGACGTCTCGCGAAGGTGTTCAGATGTCGGTGGCGCGGGTGTCGTCGGCTGCCTCGACCAGTGCCGCGAAACCGTCGAGTTCGGAGGCGGTGGGCGAGTGGCTCCAGACGTACAACCCTTCGAGCGGGGCCGCGTAGGTGATCTCCTGTCCGGGTTGCACCGCCACAGCGATCGGCACGTCCGCAGGAAGGGTCTGCTTGTACTGCTCGAGGATCCGGCGGTGGTACTCGCGGTCGAGATCGAGCTTGAACACCACGCCGTGCGCCTGGTTCACCTTCTCGCAGACGCCCTCCTCGAGCAATGGGCAGGTGTCGTGGCCCGGCCCGTGGCACACGGACACCGAATGTCCCATGCCTTCGAGCAGGTGGCGCTCGAAGCCCTCGTGATCGCCCGGGGTGACGTCGAGGATCACCCCCATTTCGTCGTGATCCATGGATCCAGTGTCGGATCGATCCGAGCACAATGCAAGGGCCGGAGGTCCCGTGCCAGGGGCCTTCGTCCCGACACGACTCGATGCGAGGTGAGCGACGAGGTGGGCGGTCAGTTCGATCGCGTCGTCGCCCACGCCGTCGAGGAAGCTCGACTTGCGTCGACGCTGGAACGGCAGACCCAGCACGTACATCCCCGCGACGGGGAGGACGCCGCCGTCGTGGACGAGCGCACCCTTCCGATCGAGGAGGCCGGCGTCGAGCCAGGGATAGGGAGGACGGAAACCCGTCGCCCAGACCACGGTGCCGATCGACGAGAGGTCGAGCCCCAGTGACGGCGGGCCGACGCGTGTCGCGTCTGGACGTGTCGGCGCTTCGATCTCGTCGTCGAGGCCGGTCTCGCGGGCGTGCTCGTCGATGCGGTCGAGGAGGCGCACCTCCTTCAGATCGGCCGACGCGCAGTAGTTCGCCAGCGAACCGGAGAACTGCGCGCGATCGGCCGCGACGCCGACGAGTCGTCCGACGAGGTCGACACCCTGTTCGGCGGCCGCGTTGAGGTCGAGCGTCCGCCGCTCCGGCGAGCCGACCAGCTGCAGCGACGGCAGGCGCCGTGCCCTGCCGATGTCGTCGACCTCGTCGTAGCGTTCGTCGAGTTGGCCGATCACGTCCATCCACCAGTGGATGTCCATGCCCCGATACGTCCGCGGCAGTCGGACGTGGTCGCCGACCGCCAACGTGACGTGCCGACCGCTTCGGGCGATCTCGTCGGCGAGCTGCAGCCCCGAGGCCGAGGCACCGACGACGAGCACATCGCGGTCGGACAGCTGCGCCGGGTTGCGGTAGTCGATCGGCGTGACCTGGTCGATGTGGTTCGCCAGCAGCTCGGCCACCTTGGGGATCTTCGGGGCGCTGGCTGCCCCCGTCGCAATGACGACGGCACGCGCATGCCACTCCCCGTCGGTGGTCGTGACCCGGTGTCCGGCCGACGTCGGGGCCACCCCGACGACCTCGGTGCCAACGATCACCGGCGCGTCGAACGACTGCCGGTAGCCGTCGAGATGCGCGACGACCTCGGACGCGGTCATGTACCCGTCCGGGTCGTCGCCGCGATAGGTCCAACCGGGGAGCCGGCTGAGCCAGTTCGGTGTCAGCAACCGGAGCGAATCCCAGCGCTCGGTCCGCCACGAGTTGGCGGTGTCGCCCCGTTCGAGGACGACGTGGTCGATCGACCGGCCGGTCAGGCAGTGGCTCATCGCGAGGCCGGCCTGCCCCCCGCCGATCACGACGACGTCGGTGGTGCGCATGGGATTCACCCCGGTCTGCCGGTCAGACGACCTCGACGACGACTGCGGTCGGGTTGGTGACCACGTCGAAGACGGCGGACCGCTTCTGCGACTGCGCCACCACGGCCTCGAGCTCCTCCTTGGTGGCGTCGGAGTCGATCTCGTAGCGCACGCGGATGCCGCTGAAGCCGTTGCGGACGTCGGAGTCGATGCCGAGGATGCCGGCAAGGTCCATGTCGGCCTCGACCGTGGCGTGCACCGAGCGCAGCTGGATGCCCCGGTTCGTCGCCACCGAGGCGACACCGGCGGTGATGCACCCGGCGAGGCCGGCCAGCACCAACTCGGGCGGGGTCATGCCGTTGTCGGCCGAGGCGAACAGCTCGGGATGGTCGGTCTCGACCGAGTGCGGCTGACGGTGCGACTGCTCGCCGCCGGCGCCGCTGAAGGTCTGGACGGTCGTGCGGCTGTGGGTTCCGTTGACCCACTTGCAGTCGGCGCGCCACTGGAACTGCGCCAGCTCCGGCATCTCGGTCATGTGTTCGCGGGCGCCCAGGAGGGCTTCCACGTTGACGCCGTTGTCGACGGGGTTTGCTTCGGTGATGGTCATGTCGTCTCCTGTGTGTCGTCCCCGTGAGGGGCGTGGTTGGTGTGGAAGCCACAGTGACGGAGCGGGGCGGCGAGTGCTTGGAGGCCGACTGGAGACCACGTGGAGAAGTTGTTGCCGGGTCTCCATGAACCGAGCGCCCGCATGCCGTCGCCGAAGGTGGCAAGATCGCGGGCGGGGAGCGTGGGCATGATCATCGGTTTCAACGATTGCGAGCTCGACGTCGACCGCGTCGTGTTGCGAAGGGGTGGCCAGGACGTCCCGATCGAGCCGCAGGTGTTCGCGCTGCTGTGTTGTCTGGTCGAGCGTCACGGTCAGGTCGTGCGCAAGGAGGAGATCCTCGACGAGGTCTGGGGCGACCGGTTCGTGAGCGAATCGGCGCTGACCTCACGGATCAAGTCCGCCCGTCGAGCGGTCGGTGACGACGGATCCCGGCAGGCGGTGATCCGCACGGTGCACGGCAAGGGCTACGAGTTCATCGCCAAGATCCGCACGATCGAGGCCGACGAGTCGGTCGAGGCCGACGAGGTCGCGACCCCGCCGCAGTTGCCGATGCCGGTGCAGCAGCTGATCGGACGACAGGAGTTCCTGGCGCGGCTCGTCGACGACCTCGCCGCGCATCGTCTGATCACGCTCGTCGGCAGCGCCGGCGTCGGCAAGACCTCACTGGGTCTCGAACTGGCCCGCTCGGTCGCCTCGCACTACCCCGACGGGGTCTTCGTCGTCGAGCTGGTCACCGTCGGCGATCGTGATGCCGCCTTCGCGACGGTCGCCTCTGCCCTCGCCGTCAACACCCGTCAGGGATCGTCGCTCGAGCAGACGATCGTCGACATGTTGCGCGGACGCCAGGCGTTGATCTTGCTCGACAACTGTGAACACCTGGTCGAGCCGATCGCCGAGCTCGTCGGGCTGATCATGCGGTCGGCGCCACGCGTCTCGATCGTCGCCACGAGTCGTGAGCCGCTGGCGGTGATGGGAGAACACGTCCGCACGGTCGAGCCACTTCCGGTCGCCGATCTCGACACGACACCGATCGGTGACCTCGGATCGGTGCCCGCGGTGGCGCTGTTCATGGAACGAGCGCGCGCGGCCGACCCGGACTTCGAACTCGACGAACGCACGGCGCCGGCCGTCGTCGAGATCTGCCGTCGCCTCGGTGGCATCCCGCTCGCGATCGAGCTGGCAGCGTCGAGGGCCCATGCGATCGACGTCACCGAGATCGCCCGACGTCTCGACGAACGATTCCGGCTCCTCAAGGGAGTTCGTCGAGGCGCCGATCCACGTCACCGCACGCTGCACGACGCGATCAGTTGGTCGTACGAACTGCTCGACGAGGACGAGAAGCGCGTCTTCGCCTCCCTCGCCGTGTTCGCCGGCCAATTCGACCTCGATGCCGCCGAATCGATCTGCACCGACGACGACGTACTCGACGTGCTCACCCGACTGACGCAACGCTCGATGCTCGCGGTTCGGCGACCGGAAGCCGGGGGCACTCGCTACGAGATGCTCGAGACGCTCCGCGAGTACGGTCGCAGCCGCCTCGGCGACGAGGAGAGCGTGGAGCTCTACTCCACGCACGCCCGCCAGTTCGCGAGCGTCGCCGACCGGGTCGCCGCGGCCCTCGGCACTCCGGCTGAACGCGATGGCGTCGCGCGGGCCGACGCGTCGTTCGCCGATCTGCGGGCCGCTCAGCGGTTCTCGGTCGAGATCGACGATGTCGCCACCGCGTTCGGCCTCGTCAGCTCGATGCGCGAATACGCCATGCGAACGCTCCACTACGAGGTCTTCGGATGGGCGGACTCGATGTCGGATGTGCCAGGCGGCGCCGACCACCCGCTGCACGGCATCGTGCTGGCCGTGCGTGCGTACGGCGCGTTCGTGAGGGGCGAGTTCGGCGCTTCTCTCGAATTGGCCGGCGCGGCCGAGGTGGCCGAGCGCGCGCATGGCGTCGATCCGTCAGGTCTCGTCGAGCGGGTGCGGGCGAACGTCTACTACGCGATCGACGAGTTGCGATCGGGGATCGCCCAGAACGCCCGCTTGATCGAGATCGCCGACGCGTCGGGGGACGATTCGCGACGTGCGCACGCCTATTACATGGCGTCGGTGGCAGCGAGTTCCTGCGGGGACTATGACGAAGGGCAGCGCCTCGTCGGGTTGTCGCGAGCAGCGGCGCTGCGAACCGGTGGCCCGACCGACCTCGCCGGGTCCTGGGCGGCCGAGGGATTTGCGAGCTCTGGTGACGACGAGGCGGCCTTGGCCGCACTCGCCAATGCCGATCGACTCGCGCGCTCGGCCGGCAATCGGTGGATGAGTGCGTTTGCGCGCACCGAGGCGAGCGGTTTGCTGGTGTCGCACGGACAGCTCGAACAGGGCTGCGAGGGGCTCGCCGAGCTGATCGACGTCTGGTACCGCGCCGGCGAGTGGGCACAGCAGTGGCACACACTGATGCGGTGCGTGATCGCCCTCGACCGCATCGGCCAGCCGCAGGTTGCCGCCGAGGTACTCGGAGCGATCGAAGCGCATTCCGCCGTCGGGGCGCCACCGCTGATGGTGACGTTGCGACAGCTGGTGCTGGAGACGCGCGACTCGCTCGACACCCAACTCGGAACGAGCAGGGCGGCGGAATGTCGGTCGATCGGCGCGTCGCTGCCCGTCGTGACAACGGTCGAACGGACCCGCCTGGCCCTGCGCGGGCGTCCCCTCGTCGACTGAGACGCAACGTCATCTCCATCACTTCTCCACGCGGCCTCCAAGCGTTCGCGTCGCATTGGGCGCACTGTGGTCTCGACAGACCCCGACATCACCACGAGGAGAGCGCGATGACCACGATCGAGACCGAACCACCGGCCTGGCAGCAGGCCGGCGACGCGTGGGGGCACGCGGCGAGCGACTGGGCCTACCTGTTCGAACCGTATGCCCGCGACGCCATCGAGCATCTGTTCTCGTCGATGGGCGTCGGGCCGGGCATCGACCTGCTCGACATCGCCTGCGGGTCCGGCTTCGCCATCGCGCGGGCAGATCGTGGCGGTGCCACCACGGCAGGGATCGATGCCTCAGCCGCGCTGATCGACATCGCCCGCCGCCGAGCGCCGGACTCCGATCTCCGTGCCGGCGACATGTTCCAGCTTCCCTGGCCCGATGCCAGCTTCGACGTCGTCACCGCGGTCAACGGCATCTGGGGCGGATGTGACGACGCGGTCGCCGAAGCCCACCGAGTGCTGCGCCCGGGTGGCCGGATCGGGCTCACGTTCTGGGGGCCGGGCCACGCGCTCGAGCTGCGCGACTGGTTCATCGCGCTCGGCACGTCGACGCCGAGCGTCGGCGAGGAGATGATGTCGCTGGCCAACATCGGCGCACCCGGTGTCGCCGAGGCCATGCTCGAGGGCGCTGGCTTCAGTGAGGTCGAACGCACCGGCGTGCAGTCGGTCCTCGAGTTCCCCGACGCCGAGATCGCCTGGCGTGCCCTTCGCTCGCCGGGCCTCGTCGTCCCGGCGCTGCGTGACGTCGGCGAGCCTGAACTCCGCGCCCGGTTGATGGCCGCCGTGGAGCACCTCCGGGCGCCCGACGGCTCCTACCGCATCGTCAACGAACTCACCTGCGTGACCGCCCGGGCCTGATCATCTCGGGTCTGACCGCCGGCCGTGCCTGGCTTCACGACGGCACCAGTGCGGCGCGGCGCCGGTAGTCGGCGGCGAGATCGCGCAGCCATGGGCCGGCGTCGCCCTGGTAGCTCGGCCCGTGCATGAGTGCGAGTGTGGTCGGCGCGAGGTCGGCGAGCCGGTCGACGGTCGGCGCGGTCGAGGGGGTCAGGCTCGAATAGCCGAACATGTCCTCGGCGACGATCGTCGGTTCCATCGGCGAATCTGTGCGAACCGCCGGGCCGTCGCCGACCTGGGTGAAGAGATCACCGCACAACAGGGTCGAGGTGGTCTCCTCGAAGAAGACCCCCGCTTCCCATCCGTGCGGCACGTGGGGCGTGGCGAGGTAGCGGACGCGCTTGCCCCCGAGGTCGATGACGTCGCCGTCGTCCAATGGACGAGGTGGTCGATCGGCGAGGTCGTTGACCGACACCATGCAGCCGATGGCACCGAAGGCCACCTGTGCGTCGGGCGCAGCGCCCAACCACTGATTCATCGCGCCGCACTCGTCGGCTTCGACGTGGCCGAAGCCGATCCAGCGCAACGACGACAACGGGAGCACTGCGTCGACGGCAGCGGAGACGAGCGGGAACAGCGCCCGCATGCCGGTGTGGAACAAGAGTGGTTCGTCGGCCTTGACCAGGATCTGGTTGAACGACATGCCGGCATCGGGCACGAACGTCGAGAGGCGAAAGATGCCGTCGGCGATCTCGGTGGTGGTGGTGTCCATCAGAACGGAACGATCGTGGTGAAGAGACCGGTGGGCTCGCCTCGGCCGGCGAGGAGCCAGCAGAACTCGATTGCGTCGATCACCGTCGGATCGCCGCCACCTCCCGCCGTGAAGGAGCCACCCGCGGGGCCGGTCAGCTCGAGCGTGAACGGTTGACCGTGACGGCGGGCCCACTCGGCGACGACGTCGGCGATGATTCGTCCGTCGTGTTCTGGGGTGAGGACGAGGTCGCGGCCGGTGGCGCGGGCGGTGTCGACCCGGTGCATCCAGGCGTCACGCAGGTAGATGACGTCGATGAGATAGCCGAGTGTCCACTTCTCGACGACTGGGGCGTCGATGGCGATCTTGATCGCCCGCATCGGTCGTGGCGTCCGGTTGCGGCCCTTGACGGTCTTCGGCGCGATGGTGCGGAGCCGCTCCACGAGTTCGGCCGGCGACAACGCTTCGCGTTCGGCCACCTGAACGCCGGACAGACCGACTTCGAGCGGCACGCCGAGCTCCTTGCGGCGCTTGCGGCCGGCGAGCATCTGGTGCGTGTTCTCGCGCATCGATGCCCCGGCCTCGCATGCGCCGAGCACGTGGAGCCACATGCGTCGCACGTCCCAGTCGGGACAGACGGTCTGGGTCGACCAGTCGTCCGAGTCGAGTGTTCCGAGCAGTTCGATCGCACGCTCCAGCTCGGCCGCTTGGAGGTCCATCGCCTCGTGATGGTCGATCGATGGAATCGTGGTGACGTCGGTGGTGATCATGGTGGTCATGCCTTCTCGCTTTCTGGGTTGGTGTGTATTCGTGCCTCCGCCAGCAACATGTCGACCGCCCGGTCGACCAGTTGCGTCCATCGGTTCCCGCCGAGGTCATTCGAGATCTGTTGGTCGGTGATGCCGGTGAGCATCGCGGTCCACAAGTCGAGCGTCGCCTGGTCGCGCACGCCGATGGCGGACAGACGATTTCTGAGCTCCTCGTAGACCTGCACGGCCACTGCGTAGCTCTCCGGCGACGGCGCGAAGTCGGGGATCGTTCGTTGGAAGAGCAGCTGGTAGCGCACCGGGTCGTTGGTGCAGAACTCGACGAACGAGCGCGCCGTCGCCTTGGCGGCACCGATCGGATCGGTGGCAGTGGCGGCGCCGTCGTTCGCCATCGAGACGGCGAACGCCTGGTACCCCTCGAGGAACATGGCGTCGTAGATCTCGTGCTTGGAGGCGAAGTAGGAGTAGATCGACTGCGCCCGCATGCCGACGCGTTCGCCGAGGTCGCGCATCGCCAGCCCGGCGAGGCCGTGCTCGCGCACGACGTCCCAGGACGCTCGGACGATTTCGGCCTGGGTTTCCTGACGGCGTACGGAACGCCTGTCGCCGTTCGGTTTACCTGACATCGTTCGGAGTTTGAACCGAACGATGCCGAATGTCAAGCGCGAATGCGTTGTTCGTCGATCGGATCCCAGGGTGGGCCGCCGCCCGGAGATCGGCGCGGGTCTACGCGGTCACTGCGTATCGGCGCAGGACGCGACGACCGAGTGAGGTCTTGTGGACCTCGTCGGCGCCGTCGTAGATCCGAGCGGCACGCTCGTGGCGGTACCAGTACGACAGGATGGTGTCGTCGGTGACCCCGAGCGCTCCGTGCACCTGGATCGCCGTGTCGACGGCATGCAGCATGGTGTTGGCGACCGAGAACTTGATCGCCGAGATCTCGTCGCGGGCTGCCTTGGCACCGAACCGGTCGATCATCCACGCGGCGTGCAGGGTCTGGAGTCGGGCTCCTCGGATCTCGGCGTCGAGTTCGGCGACCCAGTGCTGGATCACCTGACGGTCGGCGAGGGTGTCGCCGTCGGGGCTGATCACGCGGGCGTTCGCCCGTTGGCACATCATGTCGAACGAGCGACTCGCGATGCCGAGCCAACGCATGCAGTGATGGATGCGTCCGGGGCCGAGTCGGTCCTGGGCGATCACGAAACCGCCGCCCTCCGGTCCGAGCAGGTTGGCCTGGGGTACCCGGCACGACTGGTAGATGACCTCCGCGTGGCTGGCATGGCCGGAGCCGACGTGGCCCATCACACTGACGTTGCGCACGAGGTTGAAGCCCTCGGTGTCGGTCGGCACGATGATCATGCTGGCGCGCTGGTACGGCGGCGCGTCCGGGTCGGTCACCGCCATCACGATCGCGAAGGCTGCGCCGTCGGCCGAGGAGGTGAACCACTTCTGACCGTTGATCACGTAGTCGTCGCCGTCTTTGACGGCGGTGGTCGCGAGCAGCACCGGGTTCGATCCGGCGGTCTCCGGCTCGGTCATCGAGAAGCAGCTGCGTATCCGACCTTCGACGAGCGGGCGCAGGAACCGGTCGCGCTGTTCGGGTGTGGCGTACTTGTGCAGGATCTCGATGTTTCCGGCATCGGGCGCCTGAGCCCCGAACACGGTGTGCCCGAGCGGCGATCGCCCGAGCGCTTCGCTCAACAGGCCGTGCTCGACCATCGTCAGGCCCTGCCCGCCGAGGTCGACGGGATGGTTCGGCGCCCACAACCCCATCTGGCGGACCTTCGCCTGGGCGGCAACGACGAGCGCTTGGAGCGTCTCCGGATCGCCGTGCAGCATCTCCTGCTCGATCGGCACGAGCTCGCGTTCGACGAACTCGTTCACCATCGTCAGAATCGTCGACATCTTCTCGTCGATCTCGAAATCCATGTCGTCACCTCCGAGGCGACCGTACGGGCGGGGGCGATGGTGCAACAGGGCCGTTGGGCCCACGGGCGCGCGGTACGCTGCACGAATGGCCACCTACGAATGCCCCACCTGCGGAATGTCCGTCAACGCGACCTGCGGCGCCTGTGACGCCCCCCTGGTCAACGACTCGATCCAGCGTGACGACGGCTCGTCGGTGCAGGTCTCCAAGTGCCCCAACGGCCACGGCAAGATCAAGTCGCCGATGTGCTGTGGCGCCGACATGGCGTGCTCGATCGCCTGAGCAGCGACCTCACGTCCCGGCGGAGTCCGTGACCTACGACGACATCGCCGCCATCTTCCTGGCGCCGCTCGCTGAGCCGATCGCCGAGCCCGACGTGGCGCCGACATCGGCCCGTCTGCTTCGCGACGCTCTGGAACCGATCGCCACGCAGGGCTGGTGGTCCCGACCCGCAGGGGAGGCGCTGACCGCGCTCGGCGTCGACTTCTTCCCTGGCTATGTCTGGGGTCGAGCCGCCGCTCTCGGTAGGCCGACCGCGGCCGTCGTCGCGGCAACGTTCGGTGTTTTCGAGCCCCGCATGATCGCCGCCGCCTACGAAGCCGGTGTTGCGAGCGCATCGCGTGACGACATCCTGGCTGCTCGTGCCAACGGCGCAGCCACGAGCCTCGATTCGGTTGCCGCTCAGGACGAGTGCGATGCGATCGCCACCCCGCTGCTCGATGCGATCGACGGTCTCGACGGACTCGGCCGACCGCTGTTCAGTGCGTTGCGATCGCTCCCCATGCCCTCGTCGCCGGGTGGCCGACTGTGGCGGGCGGCCGAGCTCGTACGCGAGCATCGCGGCGACGGTCACCTGGCCGCGCTCGCCGTGGCTGGACTCGATGCCGTCGAGGCAAACGTACTGACCGAACGGTGGCTCGGATTCGGCCTCGGCGAGTACAGCGCGACCCGAGGGTTCGGCGCGGAAGCGCTGACCGATGGGGTGCGCCGGCTCGAGCGTCGGGGATGGATGCTGGGCGAGGAGATCACCGACTCGGGCCGTGATGCACGAGCGGCGATCGAGGCGTCGACCGATGCCGGCCAAGGTGCGCTGGTCGAAGCGTGCGGTGCCTCCCTCGCCGATATCACGTCGCGGGCGGCCGACATCTCGGCCCGCCTGATCGAGGCGCGAGCGTTTCCCGCCGACCCCCGCAAGCGGGCAGGCGGCTGACGGTTTCTCGGACGCCGTCAGGTCGTGACGATCGGCTGGCCCATCGATGTCGACAGTGGACGCGCCGTGACGCCCTGCGAGATCGTCAGACGGTGCGGCCCTCCGACGACCGCGACGTTCGCGTCGTGGAGCCGACGGGCCAGTCGACGGGCGCGCCAAGGAGGCATGTCGTGCACGACGTGGGCCGGAGCGACGACGAGATCGGTCGGGAGGACGTGGTCGAGGACGTCGTCCTGTTCCGCCCGATCGATGACGATGGTCGTGTCGTCGTGGTCGTCATCGGGGTCGAGGAGTGCGCGTGCGAGGTCGGCGTCGTGGCACAGCACGACGAGCGGGAGGTCGGCGGATCGCGCGGAGATGGTGAACGACGTCTGCTGCCAACTCGACGTCCTCTCGCTGCCAGGTCGTGCGCGGATGTCCGAGCTGCACGACGATGCGAGTCCACGGGCGAACGACATGGGCGGCGATCGTCGGCACCGGCGAGGCCTGGCCGACACTGTCGATGTCGTTGCCGAACATGTAGTCCACAGCCCACTTCGGCCCGTCCCAAGCCAGCAGCACCAGCGATGCACCGAGTTCGGTGACGAGGTTGACCGTGGCGCTGGTGAACGAATCGCCGACGCGCGTCATGCCGTCACCGTCGAGTCCGATGGCTGCGGCCTCCGCGGCCGCTCGTTCGACGGTCAACCGAACATCGGACTGCTGCGCATCGCCGGCGATGCCGTAGGGAATCACGAGGCCGCCGTCCGGTCGCGCCAGACCGCCTGCCAGGGCAACGAGCATGGAGATCTCGGTCTGGCCCCCGCGGACGTCGACGAGCACCTGTTGACCGATCGGCGGTCGGTCGACGACCACCGGTGGCACCCGGGCGGCGAAGAAGCGAGTCGCGTACGACGTGATGAACGCGGTGATGACGATGGTCAGCACGGCGGCGTTGACCACGTTCTGTCCGAACATCCCGAGCGTCAGGCCCACCTGAGCGATCGCGAGTGTCGACGCCGCCTGACCGAACGACAACGACGACATGAGCCCGACCTCGTCGCGCGAGAGCCCGAAGATCCGCCCGGCGATCAAGGCCGCGGACGTCTTGCCGACGAGCACGAAGGCGGTGAAGAGCAGGCCCAACGCGATCGTCTTGGGATCGATCAGGAGCGCCGGATCGATGTTGAGCCCGATCGAGATCAGGAACACCGGGATGAACAATGACGTCCCGACGAAGTCGAGCCGCTCCATGAGGGGGCCTCGAGCGGGGATGAGGCGGTTCATTCCCAGTCCGGCGAGGAACGCACCGATCAGTCCCTCCATCCCGCCGAGGAGGGCGACCGTGGCTCCGACGGCCATCAGCGCCAGGGTGAAGACGAAACGCTGGGGTCGCGTCCGCCCGACGCGCACGAAGAACCAGTTCGCCACCCGTGGCAGTACCCACAGGCACACGAAGACGAGCAGCGGCAACCCGATCCAGAGGGGCAGTGCGGGGTCCGGCGTCGTCGGCTGGACTCCGACGGGAGCGAGCCGCTCGGCGATGTCAGCGCCGAACGGCACGTCCAGGGGCTCGATCTCGATGACTGCGGTCGCAGTGGCGAACGCGAGCACGGTCAGCGACATCAGGTCGGCGACGACACCGGCGGACACTGCAGCACCGACCGATCGAGTGCTCTGCAGACCGGCCGACTGAACCTCCGGATACGCGACCAACGTGTTCGAGGCCCACATGGCGCCGATGAGCAGGGCGCCGAGCGTCTCGATGTCGTTGGATTGATCGACGACGGCGACGCTCAACAGGAACGGGAGGAAGAACCCGAGCAGGCCGAAGGTCATCGCCATGCGCCGGTTGTCCTTGAAGGCCTTGATGTCGAACGACAGCCCGGCCAGGAACATCAGGTACAGGATCCCGATCGAGCCAAGGTCGGTGACGAGCCCACCCGACTCGAGCCAGCCGATCACGAACGGTCCGAAGATCATGCCTCCGGCGATCAATCCGACGATGCCGGGGATTCTCAGTCGCTCGGCCAGGATCGGTCCGAGGACGACCACGGCGAACAGCACGGCGATCGTCGCCTCCACGCTGCCGACTAGCACTGACGCCCCCGTTCGATCATCGGCGGACACTGCCATATCCAGGTGCGGTGAGCAAGCATCTGCGGTGCTGCCGAGCAGTAGCGTGACCCGGCCGTCGGGGATGTGCCCGACCATCATCTCGAAAGGGTCCGTCGTGTCACAGACCAGCCCGTCACCCAGCACCGCCAACCCCATCCATGCGACGATCTCCGGTCCGGTCGTGATGATCGGCTTCGGGTCGATCGGGCGGGGGACACTCCCGCTCATCGATCGCCACGTCGAGTTCGATCGCTCCCGCGCCGTGGTCATCGAACCGGACGATCGCGATCGAGGCGTCGTCGAGCAGTACGGCTTCGGGTTCCTCGAAACTGCCGTCACTGTCGACAACTACCGCGAGCTGCTGACCCCGCTGCTGACATCCGGGGACGGGCAGGGATTCTGCGTCAACCTGTCCGTCGACACGTCGTCGGTCGACATCATGCGGTTGTGCCGAGAGCTCGGCGTGCTGTACATCGACACCGTCGTCGAACCGTGGCCCGGGTTCTACTACGACCCGTCCACCGACAACGCCCTGCGCACGAACCACGCACTGCGTTCCACGATGACCGACGAGCGGCGGCGGTCGCCGGGTGGAACCACCGCGGTGTCGTGTTGCGGAGCGAACCCCGGCATGGTGTCGTGGTTCGTGAAGGAGGCACTGGTCGAGCTCGTCTCCGATCTCGGCATCGACGCCGACGAGCCGGCGGCCGGCGACCGAGCTGCCTGGGCCGAGTACATGCGTGCCGCCGGTGTCAAGGGCATCCACATCGCCGAGCGCGACACGCAACGCACGCGCTCACCGAAGCCGATCGACACGTTCTGGAACACGTGGTCGGTCGACGGGTTCATCTCCGAGGGCCTGCAGCCCGCCGAACTCGGGTGGGGCACGCACGAGAAGTGGATGCCCGACAACGCCCGGACGTTCGCCGATCCCGCGGCGCCGGGGATCTTCCTCGAACAACCCGGCGCCGAGACGCGTGTGCGCACGTGGTGCCCGTCGCACGGCGAGCAGTACGGGTTCCTGGTGACGCACAACGAAGCACTGTCGATCCCCGACTTCTTCACGGTGCACGGTGCCGACGGTGCGGTCGAGTTCCGCCCGACATGCCACTACGCCTACCACCCGTGCAACGACGCGGTGCTGTCCTTCCACGAGCTGTTCGGTGCGGCCGGCCGCTGGCCGTCGGAGCAGCACGTGCTCGACGAGGACGAGATCGTCGACGGTCGTGACGAACTCGGCGTGCTGCTGTACGGCCACGAGCGCAATGCGTTCTGGTACGGGTCGCAGCTGACGATCGAGGAGGCACGGGAGCTGGCACCGTTCCAGAACGCCACGGGACTGCAGGTCACCTCGGCGGTGCTTGCCGGCATGGTGTGGGCGCTCGAGAATCCCGAGGCCGGGATCGTCGAGACCGACGACATGGACCATCGTCGGTGCCTGGAGATCCAGCGCCCGTACCTCGGCACCGTCGCCGGGTACTACACCGACTGGACGCCCCTCACCGATCGACCTGGTCTGTTCGCCGAGGACCTCGACCCCGACGATCCGTGGCAGTTCCGCAACGTGCTCGTTCACTGACGATGGGTGACACACACTGGGCGGTGGTCGGGCGGCCGGGCTCATCCGCCCGATGAACACGACGTAGATTGAGGACGGACCAGAGGAGCAGACATGGGCTTGTTGAGAAACCGCCACGACCGCCACGAGCAGTTCCGGATGCGCGAGGATCTGATCTCGTTCGGTGACGATTACTGGATCGAGAACGACTCGGGTGATCGGGTCTTCAAGGTCGACGGCAAGGTCGCCCGACTCCGCGACACCTGGAAGCTCAAGGACCGTGACGGGCACGAAGTCGCGGTGATCCGCGAGAAGGTGCTGTCGATCCGCGACGCGATCACGATCGAAACGAACGGAACCGAGGCGAAGGTCAAGAAGGCGCTCGTCGGGATCCGGGACCGCTTCCACGTCGAGGTCGAGCACGGCGACGACCTGAAGGTGCACGGCAACATCGTCGACCACGAGTACGAGATCGAACGCAAGGGCGACAAGGTCGCCGAGGTCTCCAAGAAGTGGTTCCGTGTCCGCGACACCTACGGCGTCGAGGTCTACGACCCCACGATCATCCCGCTGATCCTCGCCATCACGGTCGCGGTCGACGCGCTTTCACACGACCGGGGCTGATCACCGACCACGGGTCGAGCGGCGTCGCCATGTGGCCATCGTGTGCTCGCCGACGATCCACTGGACTCGTGCGATCGTCCCGGTTCGGGCGAACACCTCATGTGACTGTGCGAGGTCGAGCTCCAGCCCGTCGAGGGTCTCGCGGGTGCCGTCGCTGTGTTCCACCACCACCGCGTCGTCGGCACCGGTCTCGATGCTCATCGGCACGGCACATACAGTGAGTTCGGCGGGTTCCGCTCGGCCACCCGCCACGGGCCGGAGCACTTCTTCGGGCGCGATCAGGCCGGGGCTCAGCAGCAGCTGGCCGTCCGCGACGTGGAAGCCCAGCTCGCCGAAGCGCGTCAACACCTCCTCCTTCACTTGGCCGGTCATGCCGGGCTGTTGTGCGCCGGCGTGCGCGGGTGTGTGGGAGTAGCAGTCCGTCGGGATCGCGCCGAACGCCGCCGGTGTCTTCCGGTAGCCGAGGCCCGCCCGGATCCTCCGATATGCCTCGGCGATCCGGGCGATCGTGGTCTCGGGGTCGCCGCGATCGACGGCATCCCAGTACGCCTCCTCGATGGCGAGCAGCAGCTTGGCAACCATGTGCCAGTACACCGACCCGATCCCCTCGTAGCCGTACATGCTGCCCGAACGTCCGGTGAACGACCGGTGGTCGAAGACCTCTTCGTAGGTCTCCAGCATCGTGACCCGGTCGTCGTCGGTGACACCGGCCCGGTCGAGCACGCGCTCGAGTGCCCTCGCGTTGACGATTTCGGGCCGGAAGTGCAGCCGACCATCGGGGTCGGTGACCACGACGTCGACGAGGCAGCCTGTCGCCTCATCGAGGTGACGGAGGCGGTCCGCCGCCTCCTCCGGGATGACGTTGCGGTCGAGGAACGGCCGCAGCTCTGTCGGTGGGTACAGCACGAACGTGTCGAGATCGGCGCGATGCATTCCGGACGCGAAGAGCGCGTCGACGATGCCGAGCGTCTCGTGGGCGTCCAGCACTCCCGAGGACAGCACGGCCACCTGGCCCTCGAGCATGGGGCCGAGGTGGCCGACGCAGGCGGTGTCGTCGGTCGGGAACGACACTCGGTTGTAGGAGTGGTAGAGGCCGTCGGGCCGTCGCCCAGCCGCAATCGCCGAGTCGAGGTGGTCGCACGATGTCGTGCACAGGTCGCGGACGTCGGCGAGCGCGAGGCCGACCTTTCCGAGTCCCGCTCCCGACCGAACGCGCCTGCGATGGGCCTCACCGCTGCGACCGAGGAGGTCGACGATCGTGCGACGCTCGACGTCGTCGACAGGGCCCGCCGCTCGTGCGCCGAGGATCCGGCGGATGTCGGCGAGCCACTCCGCGACCGACGCCGTCACGGTGACCGACTCAGCCGGCATCGTGTCGACGATCGAGCCGAGCAGCGCCAGGTACCGACGGAGGTGGTACAGCGTGACCATCGACAGCCCCGGCCCGGCCAGCGCGTTGTTGGCGTCGTTCCACTCTGGGCGTTGCGTGTTGAGCCAGATGCCACCGTCGGGCACGAAGTTCGTCAGCTTCGCGAGGGCCGGCACCACCAGCTTCTCGAGCAGCCCGACGTGGAGCAGGGACCCGTCGGTGTCGACCAGGAGTCGGCCGTCGGCGCCGACGCGGTGCTCGCGGGCGGCGATGTCGGCGGCGTGCTCGGTGTCGTAGGTGATGGTGTTGCGCGGGTCGCGCACGATCGAGTCATGATCGGCGAGCACGTACGGAACGTCCGCATGGACGAAGACGTCGCGGTTCAGCCAGTCGTCGTGGGCGCCGGGTTCGTACCGGTCCCACATCTCGAGCAGACGCATGAGGTAGACGATCTGGTGATCGCCCCAATAGCCGATGTGGCTCCACGGGTCGGCGGCGTCGGGCACCTCCCAGTCGATGCCGTCGCGTGAGATCCGGTACGGGTTGTATCCGTCGATCGTCGTGGCGTCGACGAACTTCGCCACGACGTTGACGAAGTACGTAGGCGACGACTGGAGGAGCGCTTCCCAGTTCTGGAAGATGTCGCGCCAGTTCCCCTCGTACGAGAGCACCGGTTCGCCGTGGTCGTCGCGCACGTTGATCGAGAACCGGTTCCACGGTCGGCTCGGGTCCCCGTGGCGGCGAGCGAAGCTGAGCGGCAGGTATTCGAGCACCAATCGGATCAGGTCGGGATCACCGCTCGCCAGTGCATCGGAGCGCAGCGTCGGTTCGTCGGTCCAGTCGCCGAACCGCTCGAACCAGTCGGCGTACCGTGCGGACACGTCGCAGTTGCGGTCGGCGACGAAGGCCGCGAGATCGTCGACGGGGATCGCCAGGCCGAACGGGAAGACGCCGCCGCGCATGCAGTTGAACAGCACGTTCGACAGATGGTGGGCGTCGGCGACCCGGTCACCGGTGTGCTGGAACCCGTCGGCCTCGGCCAGCAGGTGTCGCAAGCGCTCGGACCCGAGTGCGATGTCGTCGGTCACCAGTTGGAGGGGGTCGGCCGAGCGAGCGGTCTGCACGGCCGCGGTCACACCCGGGTGGTCGAGCCCTGTGTCCGCGACGATCGTCCACGACGCGGGCTCGGAGTGCGACACCGACACCCGGCCGCGCAGCAGGTGGGCACCGGGCCGGCCCGTCACGAGTGCCGCGGGTGTCGTCGGGCGCCCGGCGATCATCTCGTCGACAGCGCCGGCATCGAGCACGAGGTCGGCCGCAGGGAAGCCCGACGACCACACGACCGTCGCGGTGAGCGCCTCGACCGGCTCGGCGCGATCGGAGATCAGCGACTCGAGTGAGTAGACGGCCAGCGGCCCCCACGGCCCCGTCTCGGAACGCTTGTAGGCGTTGACCAGGTTCGACCGGATCTGCTCGGTCAACGCATCGACACCGGCGGGCATCACGTCCAGCAACCCGTCGAGCACCTCGTACTCGCGGTGGCTGCCGGCAGCCGATCCATCGGAAGCGTCGTCGTGACGCAGCTCGACCGTGCGTACCCAGCCGTATGCGCCCGACGGTGCCCAGGTGGCCCGGAACGTCAACCCCCACGACGGCCGGAGTTCCTCGAACACGAGCCGGTTGCCGAGCACGCTCTTGGCGATCGATCGTCGGCATCCGGCGGCCGGCACGGGCGCGAAGGGCTGCCACAGCTCGCGCTCGCCGCCCGCCGCCCGTGCGACCAGTGTGATCGGACCGGTGATGCCGGCGGCGCGATGGAGTCGGTCGTCGGTCTCGTAGGGGAGCAACGCATGATCGGCGTCGATTCGCCCGGCCGTCAGAGCGCCGGTGCTCGACACGAACATCCAGAGGTCGGCGTCGGACACGACCGTCATCAGGAACGGTGCCATCTGCTCGACGCCGTCGATCCGGTAGTACTCGCCGCCGCCGATCGTCACGAGCTCGCCGCTGACGCCCGCCGGCAATCCCTGCTGGGCTTCCGTCTCCGTTCCCGCTGCCACTCTGTGCCTCCCTGCGCCGTGGTCGAGCCTACGTGTCTTGCCGGGCGGTCTTCAGGCGCCGGCGTCGGTGAGCGCGCGATCGAAGTTGGAACGGATGGCGGCCACGATCGTGTCCAGATCCCATGTTGCGGAAATGGCGCTGGTCCGCTCCAGCCACTCGGGGGGATGGTGCGCTCGAATGCGTTCGTCCTGAGCCCGCAGCGCTGCCGCGTCGGCGGGAAGTGCCGGCATGGCCAGGCTCGCCGCTGCCACCGACGCGTCGAGCCCGAACGCCAGCTCGTCGTCGCCGAGGTCACCGGCCACCAGCGAGCACAGCCGGATGGTGGCCCACAGGTGTGACCGGTTCCCGGCCTTCCACAGGAGGTCGAGCTGGTCGAGCAGCAGCGGAACGGCGTCGATCGGCGAACTGACCCGCCGACGCAATGAGGCGAGCGACATCTGGACGAGCGCGGTGATCCACCCGTTGTGCACGTTGCGGGCGATCTCCAGCGCAGTTCCCAGAAGCGACTCGGCTCGCAGCGGATCGTCCTCCTCGATCGCCGAGCCGAGCGCCCACAGGGCGTACGCCAGCGATGACGGGTTGCGCGATTGCCGTGCGAGCGTCACCGCACGCAGTGCACGCCGTTCGGCGGCCACTCGATCGCCGAGCCACGTGCTCATCACCGAGGTCTGGGTCGCCACGTTGACGTGGAAGTACAACTCCGGTCGCGAGCGCTGGTACGCCGCCTGCTCGGCAAAGATCTCCGGAGGCGCTGCACCGTCGCCGGAGTAGACCGTGGCGTTGATCAGGGCGAGCCGTGCCGGCAGGTCGAACGCGAGGTCGAGCTCGTGTTCCAGACGCAACGCTCGTTTCGACCATTCATACGCGTCGTCGAGGTCGTCGCGTATCCAGGCGCCGAGTGCTGCAACCCCGATCGCCGGGGCGACGATCGCCTCGACATCGCGTCCCGTGAACGTGGCGACCGCTCGTTCTGCCCACCGGAAACACTCGTCGTTCATGCGCATGAACCCGTACTCCCACATCGGCGCCGCAATGGCGACTGCTCGCACGGCGTCGCCCACCGCGATGCACCGTCCGAACGCCGCTCGGATGTTGCCGAAGTTGCGGCTGAGCCGCCGGTCCCACAGCAGCTCGTCCGGGCCCCGGAGGCCGACCGACGCCTCGTCGACCAGTGCGACCATCAGTTCGGTGAACCGATCTCCGGCCGCTTCCAGATGTGCGGGGTCCGCGCGTTCGCGAACGACGTCGGCAAGATGATGGAGCAGTCGCAACTGATCGGGGCCGCGGTCGCGTTCGACGTGGATCAGCGATCGTGTGATCAGGTCGTCCAGTGCTGCGTTGGTGTCCCGACTCGTGCTGGCGGAGGCGCACACTGCAGCGAACGCGTCGCGGTCGAACGGGCCCGAGAAAACGGTCGCGGCCTCCAACATCGTTCGGTGGGTCGGATCGAGACCGTCGATCGCCACGGCGAACGCGTCGGTCACAGATCGCATGGACATGTCGCCCTTCGAAGGCTCGGGGAACTCACGTCGTCGAAGCATCTCGGCCAACTCCTCGACGGAGTAGGTGGACGTGTTGCCGGCGACGATCTCGATCGAGAGCGGCAAGCGGTCGAGTCGCTCGCACAACGCCCGCAGTGTCGGCGAATCGGTGGCAGCCCCGCCGCTCGACATCGCCCGCTGGATGAACAACTCGACCGCATCGTCGGGGCTGAGTGGATCGAGACGACGGACGTACTCGCCCTCCACCTCGAGCGGACGTTGGCTCGTGCACAACACGCGGACATCTGGAGCCTGTTCGAGCACAGCGCCGAGCAGCCGGGCGACGGTCTCGACACCGTGTTCGACGTGTTCCAGGACCAGCAGGATGTCGTGCTCGGCGATCCACTCGACGAGTCGCCGTTCCATGGAGGTGCCCTGGCGTGGACTCACGCCGAGTTCCGTGGCGATCGCATCGCGCATTCGTTGGGGGCTCACTCCGGCCAGATCGGTGTGCTGCACCCCGTGCGCATGTTCTGATGCGAGCCGGTTGACCGCAGCGACCGCAACCTCGCTCGCCCCGATGCCGGGCGGCCCCACGATCGTGACCAGCCGACGTTCGCCGAGCAACCTCACCACATCGGCCACATCGTCGTCGCGGCCGACGAGCCGGTGGGGTCGTTCGACCAGCGCGACCGGCCGGACGGTGCCGCGCAGCGGCGGGAAGTCGCGGAGGAGGCCGGGCGCCACCACCTGGTGGACCTCGGCCGGTTGCACGATGTCGCGAAGACGATGACGGCCGAGCGGATCGGTCGTCATTTCTCCTTCCAGTTCGTCCGCCAGTGCCTCGGCCGCCGCCGCCGACAGCAGGATCTGGCCACCGTGACCGATCGAGTTCAGCCGGGAGCCGAAGTTCAGGGCCCAGCCGAATGGCTCGCCGCCGCGGAGCACGACGTCGCCGACGTGCACGCACATCCTCACCGCGATCCCGTCGACCGACGACCAATCGGTATCGGCGATCTCCCGCTGGGCGCTCACGGCGGCCGCGAGGGCATCGGCAGGCTGCTCGAACGACGCGATCATGCCGTCGCCCGAGAAGTGGAAGGCAGTGCCGGAGTGGTCGTTCACGACCCGGGTCAGCAACGCATCGTGGCGTCCGAGGACGTCGAACATCGCGTCGGGGAACTCCTCCCACCGCCGCGTGCTCGCCTCGATGTCGGTGAACAGAAACGCCAATCTGCTCCTGTTCGCCGGTGACCCCACGGCTCGAACGTACTCGCTGGCCATCACCACACCCTTCTGATCGACGGGTACGACGGTCGTCTCGAAGCGCGCAGCGAGCGTCGACGCGGCAGCCGAGGTCGCCGGGATCACAGCTGGCGTCGGATCACTCGGTGAAGGACTCGACGACCGACTTGGGGAACTCGTGGTGGTCCACGAGTTCCAGCGCCGAGTCAGAGGCGGCAGCCGACAGCGTCATCTCCCGAGCGGAGAGCACTTCGGCGACGACGACGCGACCGTCGTCGTCGACGGCGAGGAGCGTCGATGAGGTCAGCGACGCAAGCGTTCCGTGCTCGAAGAGCTCGGTACCATCGATTCGACCCGACACGACCCTCACCACGGGTTCGGCACGGACGGTCAGACAAAAGGACTGTCCGGAGGGTGACAGACGCGAACTCGGCGATCGATCCCCCGACGTCGAACGCGGGCCCGGCCATTGCTTTTCCCGCAGTGAGATCGTCGAGCGTCCCCACGGCAAAGCCCGCATCTCGACCGAGCACGACCGTTCCGTTGCAGGCCGCCAGAATGGGGGCGGATGCGTCGACGTCGGCCCCATCCCACACCACCTCGACACCGTCGGACGAGATGCGTACGCCACGAAGGTAGCGATCCCCGACGCCATCCCACGCCCGCGGACCACGTCGTCCGCCGAACAGGCACATCGATGCGTTTGCGACTTCGGCCGTGTGTACCGACACCGGTCCGAGAGCGACCGGCTCGAACACGGCGACGAGTTCGTCGCCGGAGTATGCGCCGAGGTGTGTCCCTGCAGAGTCCGATCGGGTGACCACGAGCAGTTGGTCATCGTTTCGCAGCATGACGACCGCTCGGCCCACCAGGCGCTGTCGCGCGCCCCCTGCGATCTCGAGACCGTCGTTGGAGGCCACGGCGACCCCGGCGGAAGGATCGGTCGGCACGGAGAGCACATCGGTGCCGACGGTCGTCTCGAACGTCTCCCGCGCGCCGGACCGCGTGTCGACGATCGTGACCTGGGTGCCGGTCCCGATGGCGAGACGTCGACCGTCGGCACCGAGGGCGACCGAGGGAGTACGGACGATCACGAGAAGAGACCTGCGATCGCGAGTCCCGTGTCGTAGTCGGAGACTTCCTCGGTGAAATAGCCACGCAACGCGGCGCGTGCGGCCCCGTCGAGATGTCGGTCGATCTTCGCGCTGAACATCACGGATTGCGTCGAGTCGGCGAGGTAACGGAGGTCGTTCTCGTCCAACTTCCTCGCCACTGCGAGCAGGCTGACCACCTCCGCTGCGGCCGCATCGGTCGTTCCGGCCGGCACGGCGTCGAGTGCCAGGTAGAGGTCGTCGACCCGCGGCGAGTCGTACTTGTTGAACCCCTCGGTGTCAGGGTTCCAATACGCATTCACTGCGGCCCGGAACGCGGTCTGGATCACGGTGGGCGCGACGGCATTGGTGTGATCGCCCCACGCCTCTTTCACGTACGGATAGTTGTTGAAGATGTTGGAAAAGATCGCCCACTGGCGCTCGGTCCACTGCATCGCCAGCTTGGTGACCTGCTGGGTCGGGTCGTGCGTCTTGTTCTCGAACTTGGCGCGCCCTTCGTAGAAATGCGCCCGATACTCGGTCTTGTAACCCTGCAACGCTGCTTGCGAGGCGACCCGGGCGTCGCGCTCGGCGTACTCGGCTCCACCGGTGAAGCCCTCGTAGGCGAGCTTGGCGTTGTCGTTGGCGCCTCTCGTCGCGGCGTTGTCGTTGGCCTCGACGGCTTGGTACGCCTGCTCCCAGGTCTGGTACAGATTCTGCGCCTGGCCCTCTGCGGCCGTCTTGCGGCCTTCCTCGGCGACGAGGCCAGCGGCGAGTTCGGTGCCCTTGTGCTTGTCGGCGTCGTGCTGGACCTCGTGCTTGAGGGTTCCCCACGCGGCGTCTCGTCCGTCGGCGATCCCCTCCTCGGTGATGACGATGTGGTCATTGGCGACGTTCCATCCCTTTGTCCCCGCTCCCTCCTCGTCGATCACGATGTTCTGATTCGAGCGGATGTTGGTCGGGTCGTAGAGCGCTGCGGGTGCTCCCAGCATTCCGGCCGCACCGGCCCACGGATTGGGGAAGTACGCCCGCGTGTCTGCCGGCATCGACGGGAGGGTCCGGTTCTTGAGCACCGCACCACGCTCGCGTGGACCGGGCGCTTCGCTCGCAACGAACAAGCGCGTCTTGCCGCTCGCCACCCATTCGCACGCGTTCTGGAGGCGCACGTCGGCCGTCTGGGCCCGCCCTTCGTCGACCCATTGCTGCAGTGTCTGGCGATGAAGATCGTGGCGCGCAGCGACCTGCGCGTGCTCGGCCTTCCACGCTTGCATCTCGGCCAGCCAGGACGTTGCCTCGTCGCGGAGGATCCGGAAATCGGCGCCACGCATCGACTCGTCGGTTCCCTTGCCCTTCTTCGTCTCCCAGGCGGTGATCTTGTCGAGGATCGATCGCGCTGCGAGTTCGAGGTAGCTCGTGTTGCCGAGGGCATATGCCTGTTGCCATGCCTCGACGGCCTTGTCGATCTCGGTCAGCGGCTTGGAGCGCTTGGCGGTGCCGAAGCCGAACGTCCCTTTGTACTCGGTGTCGGCGACCCAGTCCTTCTCGTTGTCCAGGTAGCGGCGGCGGATGGTTCGCCGCGCCTGGGAAGACCCCGACTGTTGGAGGGTGTGGGTGAGTTCGTGGGCGAGAAGCTCCTGGCCGCCGGAGCTGGTCGTGTCAGGGGAGCCGCCGTTGAAGAAGATGTCGGAGCCGAGGGTGAAGGCCTCCGCCTGCAAGCTCCTGCTCAGCTCGCTCGCTTGTTGGTCGTCGTGGATCCGCACGGCGGAGAAGTCGGCGCCGAATGCGCCTTCCATCGACGTGCGAGTCGGCGCGTCGAGTGGCTTTCCGCCGGACTGGGCCCGCGATCTTCGTCGCCGTCGCAGGGTCGACGTCGCCACCTTCGGCGCCGACGACACGAGTTGACCGGCGGACCCGCGGGCCCTCCGTCGGCGACGCCCGCTCGTCTCGAACGGCATCATCAGGTCGGCGCAGACGCCGAACGACGGAGGCAGCCACGACGTCGGCCTCGCGCTCTTGCGGGTCGTCGGCTGCGCCGACGGTCAGTGACGCCCGAGCTGACCGCTGTATTCGCTGCGATGCGTCGTTCAGCGCGGTGAACCGAGTTGTCGCGACACGACGAATGATCGATGACAACTGGCTCTGACCGGAGAGATCGACGTGGCTCGACGCCGGCCTGTCGTCCGTTGTCGACGCAGGACGTTCGACGACCACCTCCCTGGCCACGAGCTCCGACTCCGACATCCGCCCACATTACATCGCCGTGAAATTCCACCGGTTCTGATCGGCAGTTCACGAGCGAGGTTGTCGTGGGGACCGATCGACCAGTTCGACCGCGAGGCCATCGGTCGCGCCTGGCACGTGGTGCCGATAGTGCACCCGGAGCGCTTGCTCGTCGCCGACGACGACGGTCTCGGGCAACACCCAGACCGAGGTCGCCCAGCTCGACAGCGGCCAGGTCCACGGATCGAGTGTGTGGTCGATCCCATCGACGAGGTCCGCGGTGGAAGGTGACCGCAACGGCGTTCGCCTCACCCGGTCGGTCGACGCCCAGGTGGGCGACCGCTTCGACGTGGCGGTGCTCGAACGTCGAGAAGTCGATCGTCGCGAGCTCGACCACGGGTCCGACGGGGGGCCACTGCGCGACGGTCTCGGCTTCGATCGGGTCCTGCAGCGGCTCGGGGAACGCGGCATCGAGCAGGGGTCGGAAGTCGATGTCGTAGAGCCGTCGCCATCGTTCGATCGCGCTCGGGCCGATCGATCGTTGCCGGGCCGCCTCGTCGGGCAGCAGGAGGGGCCGCGCGAGGAGGGTCAGTCGGCTCGGGATCATCAGCGCGCCCGGCTTCAGGAGCCGACGGCGAGCGTCGAGAACCGCGCCGAGGATGTCCTCCTCGAGCGGTTCGGAGCCGATCGTCTCCGTGACGAGGACGTCCGCGAGCTCGGGCAGTTCGATGTCGAGCGACCACCCGCGCACGACGGTGACCTGATCGCTCACACCGTTGACGGCGAACACCTGCTCCGCGACGTCGGCGATGTCCGTCGCCTCGACGGCGTAGACGTGACGGGCGCCGGCTCGCGCGGCGGCGACTGCGAGCACGCCGTTGCCGGTGCCGATGTCGACGACCACGTCGCCGGGCCGCACCCCGGAGGCGATCGCTCGGAGGTAGTCGTTCGTCCGGCGGTCGTCGTGGAGCATGCGGGCTTGTTCCGCCGGGTCGGCCCACCCGGTCGACGCCGTCGAATTGCGTCCGACGGGGACGAGCCCGTCGGAGTCGAGTAGTCCGTTGAGCACGGCCATCGCCGGCATGTAGTTGGTCCCCGCGTCGTGTTGTTCGTCGAGTGCGGCGATGATCGAGTCGAGGGTGCGTGGCTCCGAGAGCAGACCGAGTATCAGGTAACCGTTCGGCCCTGCGTCGATCTCACGGCCGAGGTCGATCTCGATCAGTACGTGTCCGGCCGCGTCGGTCCGCGTTCGGATGCCGGACGCCAGGACCAGTGGAGTGTCGTCGTCGAACGGGAGGTCGTGCATCGTGTGGAGGACGGAGCGGTGTCGACGCATCTCTATCACGGCCGGCGCCATCGTGGAGCGACGGGCGCGCTTGCCCACCGCTGACCCCTCGACCCGAACCAGCTCACGTGTCCACCGATCGGCGGGCTTGCGTTGGTCCGCCGACTGAACAAACATCTGATCATGCAGGTCTCACCTGCGGCCGACCGCGCCAACGCGTTGCTCGAGCGTGACGATGATCTCGCCACGCTCGCCGCTGGTCTCGACGCCGCGCTGGGCCGGTGAGAAGATCACCACCACCCTGGCCGTCTCAGCGCTCGTTGCGCTCGGAGCGACCTCGAGCGCCCAGGCCGGCCCGACATGTGAAGACATGTTCGGAACCGGCTGGAAGAACCACGGCGAGCATGTCTTGACCTACGTGAACGGCGATGGCGGCGCCGCCGGCGGCGCTCCCGCCCACCTGAGCGCCCGCCCGGATGGGCCCGCGCCGGGAGCATCGTTCTGCCTCGATCAGGCGAACTCGCCCGGGCTTCACTTCTGAGCGTGGGTCGATGCCCCGACGAGACCACTCGTCGGGGCATCACGCCGAGGTCGTTGTCAGGCGGCCCCGCGGCAGTAGCACGACGACCGGACCGCCACCTCCGAGCGGGCGAGCGCCTGGGCGAGCAGCGCCTGCACGTGCGGCCGTTCGACGGTCTCACCTCTGGCACCGAGGCATTCGTCGAGGCCGTGTAACGACCACACATTGCGCGGGTGCTGAACCGCCCGCGGCAGGGTGTCGTCGAGTCCGAGATCGGCGCGGTAGATCGCCTCGGCCTCGGCGTGACGGCCCTGGTCGAGCAGCAGTGCCGCCAATGCGTGGCGCGGTGGCTGCATCCAGCCCCACGGCTCGTCGTACAGGAGCTCGTCGGACGCGGCGACTGAATCGCGCAGGTGATCGAGCCCTCCGTCGATGTTCCCCGACTTGTAGGCGAGCTCACCCTGGGCCATGTGTTCGGCGATCACCAACACGCTCTCGGCCGGATTGTTGAACATGTAGCGGGTCTCCTGGACTGCTGCGCGGGCCGGGTGGAAGAGGTCGAACTCCGCCTCGGCCTCCGCGATTCGGCCGAGATTGGCCAGTGCCACCGTGCGCGCATAGCGCTGCAGCGCGGTCGTGAAGCTGAAGAGCTCTGCATCGTCGGGCAGCGGCTCGTCGACGATCTCCTGCCACATCCCGAATCGGATCAACACGTGCAGCCGGATGCCCCAGAACGCCTCGAAGAAGTCGGGGAGGAAGGCCACCGTCTCGACCGGCAGCAACTGCCGCAGGGCTTCAGCCGCGGCAAGCGCCTGCGACTTGCGACCGATGAACATCGCACCGTAGGCCTCGAAGTGGACGTTGTGGACCCGATACAGGGTGTAGAAGTTCGCGCTCCCGGCATAGTCCTCGAACTTGCGATCGACGATGGCCGCGCGCTGATTGCGAGTGATCACATTGTGGTAGTCGCCACACAGCACGTCGATGTGGGTCGCCATGTGTTGCAGATGACCGCTGTCAGGAACGATGTCGCAGAGTCGATCACCGTGGCTGAGTGCAAGTTCCGGCCACGGTGACATCTCCATGAGATGGATGTACAGGTGAAGGAGCCCTGGGTGGTTCCACGCCCCCGGCGCGTCGGCGAACGCCCCTTCGAGCGCCGAACGGGCCTCCTCGGTCGACGCGCCGACCGCCGGTGTCCGCGCCACGAGGTCCCACAAGAGCCAGGGCGTGCGGTTCATGCCGGCCTCCACGAAGACGGCCACCGCGTCGAGATCGTGGGGATGGGCCTCGTACACCGGACGCATCGCGTCGGTGAAGGCGTCGTTCCACGGGCCGAAGTCCTCGATCTCGGGATCGGACGGGTAACGCGAGGCAAGTGCCCGAATCATTGCCGTCTCGACCGATGAGAGCCCCGGGAGGGCCTGCGCCGTGTCGAGCGCGGCGTTGGCCTCGGCCAACGCGGCCACCTTCTCCTCGGGCTCGAAGAGGTCCCACGGCTTGTTGTAGTTCGGCCCGATGGCATACGCGAGACCCCAGTACGCCATGCCGCAGGCCGGATCGGCGGCGACGGCCTTGCGGAAGCACTCCACGGCCTCCTCGTGGTTGTAGCCGTAGGTCCACCTGAGACCACGATCGAACCAGGTCTGCGCCTCCTCCGAGGCCGTGGTGACGGCACGCGTGTACTCGCCGAGATCGAAATACTCCATGGTGTTCCCCCCATCTCCTCACCACGAGAGTAACCAGTCCGGAATCGACGCGGAACAGGGCTCACCACCGTCATCGGCCACCGATGCGCGTGAGCAGCTCGGCCGACCACGTGCTCCGCCAAGGACTCGCTCGGCCCCAGGCGGTCTGAGTCCTCGAGCCGCCGCAACACGGCGCTCGAGCGCGCTCGAACCGGGCGAATCGCACCGGCCAGCGCTGGACACCCCGATTCGAGGTCGGCGCGCTCGTTTGCGGGCCCTACGATGGCCAACCGCAATCCGGCGCAGACGGTTCAACGGGGTTTTCTCCCGCGAATCGCGCCGGTCCCGCCTCTCTAGCTCAATGGTAGAGCAGTGGACTTTTAATCCATTGGTTCAGGGTTCGAGCCCCTGGGGAGGCACTCGACCGACTGACGCGCAGCTTCATCATGATGGGATCTGGCCCCCCGAGTCGAACCCCCGTAGGCTTGTACCCAGTGGATGTCACCGAGGTCACCGACGGACGCACGGCTCGCCGCAACCGCAACCGTGACGCCGTTCTCGACGCCATGATCGCGCTCACCGGCGAGAGCGACGAGGAGCCGGCCGTCGAGCTGATCGCCGAGCGGGCAGGCGTCTCGTACCGCTCGGTCTATCGCTACTTCGAAGATCGGACCGAGCTGATGCTTGCGGCCATCGCCCGCGTCATGGGCGACGTCTGGCCGATCTTCGACATCGAACAGCTGGGCGAGGGCCGGTTCGACGAGCGCATCAGCCGGTTCATCTCGTCACGCCTTGGCGCGTACCGCCAACTCGCTCCACTCACCCGGCTCGCCATCCGCCGCAGCCTCACCGAGCCGGCCGTGTTGACCGAGGTCGACAACGTGCGCACGTTTCTCCAGGGTCAACTCGTGACCCAGTTCGCTCCCGAGCTCGACCACCTCGAGGCGTCCGAGCGCGAGCTCGTCGTGGCGGCGCTCGACGTCATGTTCCAGTTCGAGGCACTCGAGTTCCTGAACCGTTACGAGGACATGACCGACGACGCGATGACCAAGGTGCTCACCCGGCACGTCCACGCCCACCTCGACGCGGCCCCCGCCCTCGCCGCTACGAGCTGAACTCGCCGGGGCCGACCACGGCCTCGCCGCGTTCGACGGCCACGACGATCCGCTCGGCGACCACTCGTGGCGCGAGACCGTCGGCCATCTTCGGTGCGACTCCAGCGAGCGGACGGGTGGCGAGACCCGTCTCGGTGTGGGGCGGTCGGGCGTCGATCACCTGCACCTTGACGCGGCGGAACTCGCGGTCGTATCGACTCCATCGCTGCCGCGGCACGCGGCCTTCGACGCCGAGTAGGCGGCCATGCCGGGCATCGGCGACTCGGCGACGATGCCCGAGATGTTGACGAAGAAGCCCTGCGACTCGACGAGCGCCGGTGCCACCCGCTTCGCCAACCACATCGGCCCGAGCGTGTTGGTGAGGAACAGTTCCTCCATCACCACGTCGTCGGTGTCGACGAGGTCGCCGAACGCCACGATCCCGGCCGCGACGATCACGCCGTCGAGGCGGCCGTGGGTCCTCACGCAGTACCCGACCAGGGTGTCGCCGGCGGTGCTGTCGCGCAGGTCGACCTCGACGTCGATTGCCCCGTTTCGGCCGGCGCGCACGACCGTGGCGCCACGGGTCTCGAGCGCTGCGACGACCTCGCGGCCGAGGCCACCGGTTGCGCCGACCACCGCCACGATCGCTCCGGTGAGCTGACGGTCGGCCATCGGTGGCCGCGGATCAGATTCCGAACGAAGCGTTGTGACCGTTGCGATCGGGACGTCGTCGCCGGTGATCTCGACGCGGCTGTGGGCCTGGCGTCCGTACACGAACATGACCAGCTCGCCGACGCTCCGCTCACCGTGACCGACGGTTCGGCCTGCTTGGCGACGATCGTCGCTCGGCCGTCGTCGGGAGCGAGGACGATGCCGACCGGTCGACGACTTCACGAGACGTTTGGCCATCTTCGACAGCATCGAGTACAGCGTCTCGGTCAGGTCGGCGTCGAGCTCGCGGGGCTCCCAGTCGTCGCCGGCGCGACGGACGTCTTCGTGGTGCACGAAGAACTCGACGGTGTTGACCGCCTTGTCGATCGCCGCGATCTTCGTCGGCGACCAGATCGGCGGGCCGGAGCGCACCGTGTCGATCAGGTCGTCCCACTCGCCGTCGGCGACGCCCGCCTGCACCTTGTCGGTGTAGCCGGCTGCCTTCGACACGATGATGCCGACCGCTGCGTCGGGCCGTCGCTCGCGCACCACAAGGTGAGCGGCGAGGTCGCGGGTGGTCCAGTCGCCGCACAGTGTGGGTGCGTCGGGGCCGACCTCGACGAAGAGCTCACAGAGCGCGGCCCGCTCTCGTTGGGCGGGGTTGCTGTTCATGGCCATTGGCGTACCGTACCGCCATGACGAACGAGCACCTGCTGGTCGACCGCGAGGGCGACATCACGACGATCACGTTGAACCGTCCGGAGAAGCGCAACGCGCTCGCGCTCGATGTGATGGTCGAGTTGACCGAGACGCTGCAGGAGGTCGGCGCCACCGACGCGCGCGGCGTGGTCCTCGCCGCGAACGGGCCGGTGTTCTCGGCCGGCCACAACTTCGGCGACATGGTCGGCGCCAGCCTCGACGACGCCCACCGGCTCTTCGAGGTGTGCACCGACATGATGGACACCGTGCAGGGGATCCCCCAGCCGGTGATCGCGCGGGTGCACGCGCTCGCGACGGCCGCCGGCTGTCAGCTGGTGGCGACGTGCGACCTGGCCATCGCCGCCGAGTCGGCGGGATTCGCGATTCCCGGCGGCAAGGGCGGGCTCTTCTGCCACACGCCGCTCGTGGCGGTGTCGCGCAACATCGGTCGCAAACGGGCGCTCGAGATGGCGCTGACCGGCGACGCGATCGACGCTGCGACGGCGGCCGACTGGGGCCTGATCAACCGGGCGGTCCCCGACGACGAACTCGACGCGGCGGTGGCCGATCTGATCGGGCGGGCCACTCGGGGCAGCGCGCTGTCGAAGACGCTCGGCAAGCGCAGCTTCTACGCGCAGGCGGGCCTCGACCAGGCCGACGCCTACGAGGTCGCGATCGACGCGATGGCCAACGCGGCGATGATCGCCGACGCCCAGGAGGGCTTCACCGCATTCCTCGAGAAGCGTCACCCCAACTTCACGTCCTGACGTTCAGGCGGCGATGGCGAGGGCGATGCGCACGCGCTCGACGGCGCGGTCGCGATGGTTGCGGATCGTCCGCGGCGTCACGTTGCGCTCGTCGGCCACCATGCTCGGCGACTCCACCTGGGCCAGGCGCCGCAGCAGTTCGATGTCGCCCGTCGGCACGCCGGCGCGCCGTGCATCGCGAACGACGCCGGCGAGTTCCTCCAGCGCCGACGCCGGGGCGAGCTCGTACGCGGCCTCGGCGAAACGATCGGGCGAGCGGATCTCCTCGCTCGCCGACCTCCGTCGCAGCGGTGCGCGGAACGCAGCGAACACTGCGTCGGAGATCAGCGACGCCGCGACGTGGTCTCGGCGGCGCTCGGTGTCGAAGGTGCGCAGCGCGAGCCACGCTGCGGGGACCACCAGTTCGATCGGGTCGATCGTCTCGTAGAAGTCGCGATGGGTGACCGCTTGGCTGATCAGGCCGGGCAACAGACGTTGGATCACGATCCGCCCGGCGAGTTCGTCGTGGCGGGCGAGTTCGACGAGGCGGAGCAGGATCACCTCGTCGGATCCCAGCGGTGACACGCCACGTTGCGTCGCTCGGATGACGACGTCGAGATCGGTGGCGTCGGCCACGAGCACCGCCAACGGGTGGGCCGGGTCGTCGGTCGACCCACCGGCGAGCCGCCAGCAGGCAGCGTCGGGCGGTCCGAATCCGTGCCCACTCGGCATCGAGGCGGTACGAGAAGCACGATGTGCGGGGTGGAATGGTGCGAGGAGGAGCCGTACGAGGTGGAGTGGTCATGGCGAGCACCATGACGATCACCCCTCACCGGTGGGCTCACAGGTACTCGCACCGGTCGACGAATTCCTCGGATCGGTCATCGCGATCTCCTGAACGTCGACTCACAGGGCCAGCTCAGGGGCGGTTTTCGATCGTCTGGATCTCACGTCGAGAATGTGGTGCCCCACTGGGGTTGCCGCCGCCCACTGCCGGGTGTGACATCGAACCCGACATTGCCATCCGACCCGATTCCGTCGTGTGACGTCATTGTCGACGGGCGGCGTACGACCCTGCGCCCGAGCGCGGCCACCGACACGATCGCCGATCTCGCCCGAGCCCTCGACGGCGAACCCGAGGCCGGGCTGAGGATCGACGGCCGACTCGTCGCAGCAATCCGGTTGCTGACCGAGTGTGGGCTGCACGTCGGCGCCGAGGTCGCCCTTCCAGGCGGGCCTGGGTCGAGGGAACCGAGGTCGGGATCGGTCGTCGAGGTGGCCGTGATCGCGGGGCCGTCCTGCGACGGATGGCGTGCGCTGCCGACCGGTCGACACAGCGTTGGGCGCTCGCCGGCAGCGCGGCTCCGACTCGACGATCCGGCGGTCGAACTCCACCACGGGATCGTCGACATCGATGTGGACGGCTCGATCACGTTCACGCAGCTGACCGGTCGGGTCCCCTCGCGCCTCGACGGGGAGTCGTGCGCTTCGGCGCAGGTGGCGGCGGGTCAGTCGCTGCAGGTCGGAGCGAGCCGGCTGACGTTCCGGCACCGTCCGCCGGGCCGGACAGAACCCTCGCCGCTCGGTGCCGGCAGCATTGCCGACGCCGACCGCGGGCGCGACCCGTGGCGGCGTGTGGTGCGCCGCGGCCCGATCCGGCCGTCGGATCCTGCGATGACGCCCGTCTCCGTGCCAGAAGCGACCCGCGAGCATCGGGCTCCGCCGCTCGTCGGCCTCGTCGGTGCGGCCGTCGCGGTGGCCGGCGCCGGACTGATGGCGGCGGTACTCGGCCAGGCGATGTTCGCACTGTTCGCGGCGATCGGCGCGGCGGCGTCACTCGCCACGTGGGCGGTCGGTGCGATCGGCGCCCGGCGGAGCCGGAGCCGTGCCGTTGCACTCCATCGACGGCAGGTCGACGAGTTCGTCGCCGCACTGCACTCGGCTCACGTCGAGGCCGACCGACGCCACCGCACGGCTCACCGCTCGGTCGTCGACCTCATGGTCGACGCCGACGAATGGGAACGCCGAGTGTGGGAGCGGCGCAGCGATCGGTTGAGCGTCACGCTCGGGCGGGGGACGGTGCGATGGGCGGCGCCGATCGCCGACGACGAGCGACGTGGTCTTCATCCCGATCTGCTCGTCGCCGTCGACCGGTGCGAGCAGCTGACCGACGTCGCGGTACCGCTCGACCTGGCTCCCGGTTGCGTTGTCGCGGTGCACGGCGACCTCGACGCGGCGACCGCGCTGACTCGATCGATCATCGTGCAACTCGCCACGACCGTCGGACCGGCCGACTGGCAACTCGTGATCATCACGGCGAGCGCCGACGAATGGTCGTGGGCCGACTGGTTGCCGCACGCGGTGTCGGGTTCGTCGATCGTCGTGAGCGCCGACGCTGTCGGCGCGTTGGCCACCGACGACACCAAGGCGACGATCGTCGTCACCGATTCGCCGGCCCAGCTGGCGGTGCGCACCGGACCGGTGCGTCGCTTCCTCGACGCGACGTCGGCCGCGTGCATCGTCGTCACCCCGCCGGCGATCACGGTTCCCGCGGTCTGCACCAGCGTGCTGGAACTCGGAGCCAACGGGCTCGGCCACTGGCGCGACGCCGACGTGCTCGGCGAGTCCTGCATCCACCTCGCAGGCATCTCCCGATCCACAGCGGAGTCGGCGGCCCGCCGCCTCGCTCCATTCATCGATCCGGAGGACGTCGCCGGTGGATCGACGGGTGGCCCTCGCGACGTGCGCCTCGGCGACTTCGGTTCGCCCGACCCGGCCGCCATCGCCCGCCGATGGTCGCAGTCGGGACCCGACCCAACGCCGGCCGCCACGATCGGACGCTCGGCCGACGGCTCGGTCGAGATCGACCTGGTCCGCGACGGCCCGCACGGCCTCATCGCCGGAACCACCGGTGCCGGCAAGAGCGAACTGCTGCGCACGCTGGTGGTGTCGCTCGCCGCTGCGGTGAGCCCCGAGCATCTGTCGTTCGTGCTCATCGACTTCAAGGGAGGCGCCACCTTCGACACCTGCACGCGGCTGCCGCACACCGTCGGGGTCGTGACCGACCTCGACGAGGGGCTCGCCGAACGCGCGCTCGTGAGCCTCGATGCCGAGATCCGTCGACGCGAGCGTCTGCTGCGCGCGGTTCGCGCCGACGATCTCACCGTGTACCGGCGCAACGCAACCGAACCGCTTCCGCGGCTGGTGGTGGTGGTCGACGAGTTCGCCGCGCTCGCGAACGAACTGCCCGACTTCCTCGCAGCGTTGGTTGCGATCGCCCAACGTGGCCGAAGCCTCGGCGTCCACCTGCTCCTCGCGACGCAACGCCCGGCGGGCGTGGTGACCGACGACATCCGGGCCAACACCAACCTCCGCGTCGCGCTGCGACTGCACGATCGCACCGACGCGCTCGACGTGGTGGGCGACGAACTTCCGGCGACCTTCCCCCGCGGCATCCCGGGTCGGGCCGCGCTGCGGCTCGGGCCCGATGAACTCGTGGTGTTCCAGACCGCCTCGTGTACCGGGCCGATGCGTCCTCCTCGCGCTGGGCTCACCATCGATCGGCCGAACCCTGACGGCGCGGCATGCTCCGATGAGTCGACCGAACTGGAGGTGCTGGTCGACGCGATCGTGCGGGCGGCCGGCATCGCCGGAGTCGACGATGCGCATCGTCCGTGGCTCGACCCGCTCCCCGAGGTGATCGATCGTTCGCACCTCGCGGCCGATCCGTCGGCGATCGGGCTGATCGACGACCCCGCCCGACAGGCCCGCCGATCGTTGCGTTGGGATCGCGGGAACCTGCTGCTCGTCGGAGCGATCGGCTCGGGGACGACGTCGACAGCCATCGTGGCGGCGGCGGCCCGACTCCGCGGTGCCGACGACATCCATCTCTACGTGATCGACGGTCGTGGCGACGCTGCGCTCGATGCGTTGGGCGAGATCGACCGCTGTGGCGGTGTGATCCGTGTCACCGAGGCGGAACGGATCGACCGGTTGCTCCGCCGCCTGACCGACGAACTCGACCGGCGCGGGTCAACGGGCGCACGCCGGCCCGAGGTGGTGTTGGTCGTCGACGGGCTCGAGTCGGTGCGCACGTCGATGTCGGCGATCGAACGATCGGAGTCGGCGTCGCGGTTCGATCGCGTGCTGCAGGAAGGACCGTCGGCGGGCATCGTGACGTGCGCAACCGCCGACGGGAGTTCGCCGGTGGTGCTGGCGACGATGACCGGCGCGCGATGGGTCATGCATGTCGACGTGACGATCGCCCGGGCCGCTGGCCTGCGGTCGATGCCGCCGCCGGCCATTCCCGGGCGGCTGTGCGTCGTTGATTCGGGTCTTGCGGCGCAGGTCGTGTTCGACCCCGACCCGCTCGCCGGCTTGGCGCGTCGACGCGCCGGTTCGGACCCGCCGGCCATCGAGGTACTCCCGGCGCACGTCGATCCGGACGAACTCGACGCATGCTCCGACGGGCTGGCCGTCGGGATGGCCGCCGACGACCTGCTCACCGCCGTGCTGCACGTTCCCGTCGGCGACCACGTGTTCATCGGCGGCGCCGCCGGCACCGGCAAGTCGACCGCACTCCGCCAGCTCAACCGGGCCTGGGCGCGACGCAACCCGACCGGCACGACCGTGTTCGTCGATCGAGCGCACCCGCTCGACCCGGCCGTGCTCGAGGCGGGCGGCGAGCCCGGAGCACCACCTGTGCTCGTAGCGGTCGACGACGCCGACCGTGTCGACGACGTCGGCGGGCACTTCGCCGCGATCGTTGCCGGCCGGCGGCCCGGAGTGACGGTGCTCGCGGCCGCGCGGCTGGAAGCAGTGCGCGTCGCGTACGGGCACTGGGTGCGCGAGGTCACACGTTGCCGATGCGGGCTGATCATGACGTCGGTCGGCGAGGTCGACGGTGAACTGCTCGGCGCGACCCTGCCGCGACGATCGGTGATCGGGCCGCGGCCCGGGCTCGGCTGGCTCATCGACGCGCACGGGCACCGCCTCGTGCAGGTCGCTGCCAGAATGCCTACATGACTCGCATCGTCACCGTGGCCGGCGCCCAACTCGGGCCGGTGCAACTCGCCGACGACCGTGCCTCGGTCGTCGAGCGGATGATCGTGCTGCTCCGCGAAGCGGCCGGGCAGGGCGCCGACCTCGTCGTGTTCCCCGAGCTCGCACTCACGACGTTCTTCCCCCGCTGGTTCGTCGACGACATCGGCACCGCTGACCACTTCTACGAGCGCTCGATGCCGAACGCGGCGACACAGCCGCTGTTCGACGAGGCGAAGCGCCTGAGGATCGGTTTCTGCCTCGGGTACGCGCTGCTCGAGGACGCACCGGACGGCACCCAGCATCGCTGGAACGTGCAGACGCTCGTCGAACGTGACGGCTCGATCGTCGCCACGTTCAAGAAGGTCCACATCCCCGGCCACGCCGGCAACGAACCCGATCGACCGTTCCAGCACGCCGAGCGCTACTACTTCGAGCCGTCGCCCGACGGTTTCGGCGTGTGGGACGCGTTCGGCGGGCGGGTCGGGATGATGATCTGCAACGACCGCCGCTGGCCCGAGAGCTACCGGCTGATGGGGCTGCAGGGCGTGGAGCTGATCCTGTGCGGCTACAACACGCCGTTGCACTATGCGCCCGACCCCAGCCAGGACCCGCTGCAGGGATTCCACAACCAGCTCGTGATGTCGGCCGGTGCCTACCAGAACGGCACGTTCGTCGTCGGCGTCGCCAAGGGCGGCGTGGAGGAAGGTGTCGACTCACTCGCCGACTCGTCGATCTTCGCTCCGTCCGGGGAGACTGCTCGCCAAGGCCGCGACGAATGACGACGAGCTGATCGTCGCCGAGTGCGACCTCGACTGGTGCAAGCAGTACACCGGCACCCTGTTCGACTTCGCCAAGTACCGCCGTCCCGAGCTCTACGCCCCCCTCGCCGCCCCCTGAGCAGTCCGCGGTCTACCCTGACGAAGTGACGACCCCCCGCTCGCAACACGCCACGACGGTGGCCTTCGAGGACGCCCTCGAACGGGTACGCGGGGCCGGCGGCCGGATCACCCGGGCCCGGCGGGTCCTGTTGGAGGACCTGTACGCGGTCGGCGGGCGGGTCACCGCGGAGGAACTGGCCGAACATCACGACGACATCGACCTCGCGACGGTGTACCGCTCGCTCGCGCACTTCGAAGAGGTCGGGGTGATCGAACACGTGCACCTCGGCCACGGCCCGGCCGCCTACCGATGGGCCGGCGCGCGCACGATCGCCGCGGTGTGCGACGAGTGCGGGGCCGTGACCGACATCCCGGCGGACGAACTCGACGCGCTCGCTGCCCGGCTCGACGAGCAGTACGGCCTGCGCCTCTCGCTCGGCCACTTCGCGCTCTCGGTCCGCTGCCCCGCCTGCCCGTAGCTGCTCGTCACGGAGTGTTCACGAGCGTGTCTTTTGTCGGGCGCGAGAGCCGCATCTCGTGATGAGGCAGGGGTTGGTCAGCTCCCGCTCATCGTCCGCCTCGGTTCTCGTCGCGTGCGGGTCGCGACGTTGTCGAGCCGAACTCAGCCGAGCGCGAGTTCGACCAGGTGGCCGTCGACCTCGCTGACGATCTGCCCGGTGAACCCGTCCGATGCCGTTCCGTCGACGCCGGTCGCTCGGAGGTAGCCGGTGTGGTCACCGCTGACGACGAGGTCGGCCTCATAGGTGACGGACCCGGTCGGTCCGCCAGCATTCGAGATGGTCTCGGTGCCGTCGAGCACCCACTCGCCGTCGTCGGAGAAATCCGTGTAGGTGATGCTGATGGTGAGCAGGTCGCCGTCGGTGACCGTCGATTCCATGGAACCGCTCACCTCGCCGGGCCGGCTGACCGGAAGGTCGGGAGAGGGGGGCGAGTAATCGGTGAGCGGCGGTGCCCACGACACGTCCGGCAGCTGTGGCGACGGCGCGGTACCGGAACGGTCGAGACCGTCGACGGTGGCGACGACCACCCGAGAGCCAGCGTCGGCGCTGCCTGCGGTTGAGTCGATCGCCGCCTCCCAGAACACGATGCGTCGCCCGTCGCGGTTCCAGTTGGGGATCATCCGACCCTCCCAGCCCTCGTCGATGCTGCCGGGATTGAGCAGCGTCCCGAGTTCGCCGGCTGCCTCGCCCTCCGCGGTGATCAGCCAGGGTTCGAGGAGTTCGTCGCGGTAGGTGTTGAACAGGTGGAGCGCCAGTGGCGAGATGGCGGAGCCGAGCACGTTCGGTCGCCGTACCTGGGCGATCGCTTCGAAGATCCCGGCGGTTCGTGCACTGCCCACCGTGAACCACTCGCCGTCCGGCGAGGCCTCGACGGGCTCGTCGTAGTCCGGGTAGAACGTGAGCCGTTGCTCGCCGCCGGTCGCGAGGTCGATGGCGATCACGTCGCCGTTGCCGGCCTCGGGGCCTTCGACGAACGACGACACGTAGGCAGTCGTGCCGTCGGGCGAGAACTGCTTGAGTTCGCCTCGCGACGAGATCGCGCGCGGATCGACGAGCTCGTAGTGATCGCCGGCGCGGCTGAGGCCGGCGACCATCGAGACGTACAGCGGTTCGCCGCGGCTGCTGGTGCGCATCTGCGTGAAGCCCACCCGCTCACCCCCGGGCGCCACCCGGAACTCGCGTTGGGGCTGCACCACCAAGTCATCGACCGGCACCACGATGGGGACCAGTTCGGCCTGGTCGCACTGCCTGACGCTCGGGGAGCACTCGAGCACGGCGTGCTCGCCGTTGGTGAACGGGGTCTGGTTGCCGACACGGACCAGCACGCGCTGGCCGTCGTCGAAGGCGATCGGCTTCGTCAGCACGGGGTCACCCGAGGAGATGTCGCAGGTGAGACACGCGTAGTTCGAGCCGTCCGGGTCGATGCGGATGATCTGCATTCCGGGGAAGTCGGTCGAGCGCGCCGAGAGCACGAGCGCCTCGCCGTCAGCCGTCCACCACGGCAGTTGCACCTCGACGATGTGGGAGGGCATCGGGACGACGGTCGTCGTCACCTGCGGTCCGACAGGCGCCGGAGTCGTCGTGTCGAGTCCGGTGACCGCGGTGGTCGTGTCGGGCGCCATGGCCTCGGTCGTCGATGCCCCGGCGGACCCCGCGGTGGTGCCCGACGCGTTGTTGCCTCCGTCGCCACCGCACGAGACGAGCAGCAGCGCGAGGGTCGAGACGACGGCGACGGCACTGGAACGGCGAAACACGGTTCGAAGACTAGTGACGAGGCGATCCGACCTCACGAGAGTTGGGGACACCCATTCGACGTGAGCGACGCGATCGGACGCAGTGGTACCTCGACGGAGTGAACTGCGCGTTACGTCGTTCCCGCGGGCCTGACAGAGCGTCCGAACTTTGACAAACTGTAAAATGTGACCGAGCTTGCCGACGCGCCCACGAACGACGACCTCGACGGGCGGGTGGCATTCGAGCTGAACGGCACGGCGGTCACCGTTCGGCGTTCGCACCCCCACCTGCTCGCGGCACTGCGCGAAGAGCTCGACATCACCTCGCCGAAGGACGGCTGCTCGCCGTCGGGGCAGTGCGGGTGCTGCACCGTCTTCGTCGACGGCAAGGCGATCGTCGCCTGCCAGTGCGACATGGACAAGGTGGAGGGATCCTCCGTCGTCACCCTCGAAGGCGTCGACGAGGCGGAGCGTCAGAGGTTCGCCGACGCATTCGCCGCTTGCGGCGGACTGCAGTGCGGGTTCTGCATCCCGGGCATCGTGATGCGGGCCAAGTCGCAGATCGACAAGAAAGGCGCGGCGCTCACGCGGGAGGGCATGGCGCCGCACCTCGGCGCCCACCTGTGCCGGTGCACCGGGTACGTCAAGGTGCTCGACGCGATCGAAGCCGTCGCGCAGGGCACCGTGTGCACGCCGGCGCTGTCCGCCACCGTCGGCGGCGGGGGAGCGAAGTACGAAGCGGCGCCACTCACGCTCGGCGACCGTGGGTACATCGACGACATCCGTGTGCCGGGCATGTTGCACGCCGCGCTCCGTCTGACCGACCACGCCCGCGCCGACATCGAGGCGATCGACACCTCCGCGGCGCTGGCAGCCCCGGGCGTCGAGGCGGTGTTCACCGCCGACGACATCCCGGGCGAGTTGCGCGTCGGCATCATCTACAAGGACTGGCCGGTGATGATCCCCGTCGGTGGTCGCACCTCGTACGCCGGTGACGTGCTGGCGATCGTCGTGGCCGACACTCGCGACCACGCGCGGGCGGCGGCCGAGCTCGTCGAGGTCACCTACGAGGTGCACGCGCCGAACACCGACGCCCGGGCAGCCTTGCTCGACTCGGCGCCGCTGTCGGTGTGGGGCACCGATTCCAACGTGCTGTCGACGAGTGCCTACACCCGCGGCGCCGACTTCGACGGCGCGTTCGCGGCCAGCGCCTTCACCGTGCACGAGACCTTCCGGACGCAGCGCATCGAGCACGCGTTCCTCGAACCCGAGTCGACCGTTGCGGTCCCGACCGGTGACGACGGTGGCCTGGCCCTCCACGTCTACTCCGGTGGCCAGGGCGTGTGGGACGACCGCAACGACATCGCCGCGGTGCTCGACGTCGACGCCTCGCGGGTGACGGTCGAACTCGTGTCCAACGGCGGCGCGTTCGGCGGCAAGGAGGACATGAGCAACCAGGCGCAGACGGCGCTCGCCGCCTGGAAGTTGGGCCGACCGGTGAAGTGCACGCTGTCTCGCGAAGAGAGCTTCCGGATGCATGCCAAACGCCATCCGATCGAACTCGAGTACTGGGCGGGATGCGACCTCGAGGGTCGGCTGACTGCACTGAAGGTCCGCGGCATCGGCGACTCCGGTGCGTACGCCAGCGTCGGGATGAAGGTGCTCGAGCGGGCCGCGGGTCATGCGTGCGGGCCGTATCGCTGGCAGTCGCTCGACATCGAGACCATCGCCGTGCGTACCAACAATCTGGTGTGTGGCGCGTTCCGTGGCTTCGGCGCCAACCAGGCACAGTTCGCGATGGAGGGCGTCCTCGATCGGCTCGCCGAGCAGGTCGGAATCTCGGGCTGGGAGATGCGTAAGCGCAACGTGATCAAGCCCGGCGACGAGTGGGGTCCGGGACAGATCATGGACGACGGCGCCGGGGGAGCGGAGGCGTGCCTCGACCGGATCAAGGCGTCCTACGACGCGGCGATCGCCTCCGGCAAGGCAGTCGGGCTCGGCCTCGGATTGAAGAACTCGGGTCTCGGCAACGGGTTTCGTGAGGTGTCGAAGGCGGTCGTACGGTTCCTCGAGCCCGTCGATGGTGCTCCGGGACGGATCGAGGTCCGCCACGGTTGGACCGAGATGGGTCAGGGCGTGCACACCGTGGCGCTGCAGGTCGCCGCGCAGGAACTTGGCGTGGGGCCGGAGCGCATCGACGTGATCGTCGATACCACACGGGAGCTCGGCTTCGGCCAGACCACCGGATCACGCGGCACGTTGATGGTGGCCGGCTCGGTGAGCGACGCATCCGCTGCAGCGCTGGCGGGCGGTTGCGAGATCGGGGTCGACTACGAGGGCGAGTACGTCGTCGACTGGACCCAGAAGCTCGGCGATCCGAATGTGCCGAACCCGACGATCCACGCGGTCTTCAGTTTCGCGGCGCAGATGGTGATCGCCGATCCGGAGAGCGGTGCGATCGAGAAGGTCGTCGCCGTGCACGACGTCGGCAAGGCGGTCAACCCGATGCTCGTGGAAGGCCAGGTCGAAGGCAGCGTGCACATGGGGCTCGGCTATGCGCTGACCGAGGAGTTCCCGACCGATCCCGAGACGGGCTTTCCGACGAACATGACGCTGCGGTCGCTCGGGATCCTGCGCGCCAAGGACGTGCCCGAGATCGAGGTGCATCTCGTCGAGGTGCCGCAGCCCCGCTCGCCGTTCGGCATCAAGGGAGTCGGCGAGATCGGCCTCGTCCCCACTGCGCCGGCGGTCGCCGCTGCCCTCCACGCCGTCGACGGCGAATGGCGTACCACCCTCCCCATGCGCCGCTGACTCCCCAAGGCAGCCCCCCAGCAGTCCCCAGCACACTCCCCGTTCGCGCCCCCTCCCCGTTTGCGTGACGCTTTGGTTGGGACGGCCCTACAGAAGTGCAACGCAAACGGGTTGTGCGTGTGGTGCGGGGTGGGCGGTGGGGAAGCAGGGTCAGCCGGCGGGTGGGTCGCCGAGGAGGAATCGTGGGCCGGTGCCGCGATCCGCGGCCATGTCGCTCGGGTTGTACAAGACGCACGTGTCGAGGCTGAGGCATCCGCAACCGATGCAGCCGTCGAGTTTGTCCTTCATCGCTTCGAGCAGGGCGATGCGCTCGTCGAGGATCGGTTGCCACGACGCGGCGAGCCTCGCCCAGTCCTTCCGGTTCGGCGTGCGTCGGTCGGGGAGCGAGTCCAGCGCGGTCTTGATCTCGTCGAGGCTGAGTCCGACACGCTGGGCGACCTTGATGAAGCCGACCCGGCGCAACACGTCGGCGTGATACCGGCGATGGCCGGCATCGGAGCGATCGCTCACGATCAGCCCGTTGGTCTCGTAGAAGCGCAGCGCGGACGTTGCCACTCCGGCCCGCGCCGCGACCTCGCCGACTGTCAGAATTCTTCGCTTGACTTCAACCATGGTTGAAGTCTTACCTTGGGTCGCCATGGACGCAAACCTCCTCGCCGGCCTCTCGATCGACGACCTTGCGGTCGGCACGATGAAGATGATCAAGGTCGACGGCCATCGTGTCTGTCTGGTTCGAACGAGCGATGGCCTTCACGCGATCGACCATGCCTGCCCGCACGAGGGGTACGGCCTCACCCAGGGTGAACTCGACGGCGATCTCCTGACGTGCGCGTGGCACAACTGGAAGTTCCGGGTGACCGACGGGGCGTGTGTGCAGGGTGAGGAGTCCGTGCGGGTGCACGACGTCGAGGTGGCCGATGACGGCGCGGTGCGGGTGACGATCAACCGGCCGGATCCGACGACCCTGCGCCCGCAGCTGTTGAGCAGCCTGCGCAGCGGCATCGAGCACGACTACACGGGCCAGGTGGCTCGCGACGTGGTTCGTCTGCTGAAGGCCGACTCGAACCCCGGTGAACTCATCTGGGAAGCGATCGCCCACGGAGCGCCTCGCGCCGAGTTCGGCTGGGGTCATTCCGTCGCGTCGGCGACCGACTGCCTCTCGATGGTCGACCTGTACGAAGGTGATCAGCGGGCGCTGCCGATCGTGCAGGGGATCATGGGCATTGCCGAATCCGAACGGGATCGCCCCGTCAACGCACTGCCCCGACCGGCGTCGTCGGCCGAGGCGACGGCCGCCGCCTTCCGCGCTGCGGTCGAGGGCGAGTGCACCGCCGATGCACAGTCGTACGTGCTCGCGGCGATCGAGCGGGGAGACGTCGCCGATGATCTGCGCCCCTGGTTCGGTTCGGTCGTCAGCGATCACCATCTCTCGTACGGTCACGGAGCGATCTACACGCAGAAAGCATTCGAGCTGCTGGACATGATCGGCTGGGACCGCGCCGCGACCGTGTTGCCGCATCTCGTGCCGACGCTCGTCTACGGCACCCGCGAGGACAAGCTCCCGTACATGCGACCCTTCATGAAGTCGCTCGGTGGTGTCGACCTCGGTGCGCTCGCCTCGGTGGAGGCGGTCGACGGTTGGGTCGACGACGGCAGCCTGCTCGCTGCCCTGCTGGGCGACGAGCGAACGGCGCCGGTGGATGCGACGGTTGCAGCGCTGCGCCGAGGCGCCGGCGTCGACGGCGTGCTCGACGTCGTCGTGCAGGCGGTGAGCGAGCGGATGTTGCGTTACGACGTCGCCGGTGAGTTCGATTTCGCCGACGACTTCGGGTGGCTCGACATCACCCACGGTCTCACCTATGCGCATGCGGTTCGGTGGCATCATCGTGAGGCCGGCGAGGAGGCGCCCTCGCCCGATCTGCTGCGCCTGGTGTTCTTCACGACGTTCCTCGCCCAGTGGACGGGTCGCCACGAATGGCACACCAGGATCGGCGAGCGCCACGAGGTCGAGCCCCTCGCGGCCGATCTCGCGGCTTACGGCGACGAACTCCAGCGGCAGTCGCTGCTCGACGGAACGACCGCGTTCATCGTCCACGCCCATGCGGTGAAGATGAGCCGGGCGGCGTCGCTCGAGGCGCTGCACTCGGGCTCGACGTTGCCGCTCGACGCGACCGCCCGGTTCATCGAGGCGCCAAAGCTGGAGCGGTTCGTCGCCGCCACCGTCGAGCGCTCGATCGACTTCCTCAACGGCCGCACCCAACGCGACTGACCCGCCCCGGGGTGTTTGCGTGACACTTCTGTTGGGACGGGCCAACCGAAGTGCACCACAAACAGGCGGAGCGTCCGGGCCGGTCGTTTGCGTGACGGTTTCGTTGGGGAGGGCCAACCGAAGTGTCACGCAAACGGTTACTCGGGCTCGGGCTCGGGCTCGGTGGTTTCGGCGGTGTCGGGGGATGGTGGCGTGGCGAGGATGGCGTAGAGGTTGCGCTTGGTCTTCTCGAGCAACTCCGTGGCGGCGTCACGTTGCTCCGACGTGCCGAACTTCGCGACCTGGCGGACTTGTCCGCCGAGTTCGGACATCAGCCGGCGCATGTCGCCGCGACCGCCCGTGCCCGGCTGATCCCAGGGCGGTGTGTCGTCATCCTGACGTGCCTGGATCTTGGCGAACATCTCGCGTCCACTGTCGGTGAGCGCGAACTGTCGTTTGCCGTCGACATCCGACGAGGTGATCGCGCCGCGGTTCTCGAGTCGATCGAGCGTCGGGTAGATCGAGCCGGGGCTGGGTCGCCAACGACCGTCGCTGCGTGCTTCGAGTTCGGTGATGATCTCGTAGCCGTGCATGGGTCGTTCTTCCAGCAGGTTGAAGATTGCGATCGGGACGGCGCCGCGCCGGGCCCGATGGCGTCCGCCGCCTCGCCCGCCCCGGTCGTGTTCGCTGTGGTGGATGTGGTCGTGGGAATGCATGTGTGCTCCTCGTCGGCCCCTGGAGCGGCGGCCGCGTCGTGCGGATCTGTTCGCCGATGGGCTCGATTGATCGGTGGATGTGTTCGGAGGGGTGGCTTCTGTCATGGATGGACTCCTTGGCTATCGCTATCTGTAACGATGTATCGCTAGCGTAGCGATACATCGTTACCGTTGCAACCCCGATGTCGGATGACGTTCGATGATGAGCGATGGGGTCCCGATCGGCGATGCTGTTGGCGATGAGTGACACAACGATCGAACGAGAGAACGACACGGCCAGCGACGTCGTCGACGAGGTCCGCGCCTGGCTCGAGGAGAACTGGGACCCGGAACTCACGGTCGCAGAATGGTGGGAACGTCTCGGGCTCGCCGGCTGGTCCGCACCCACGCTGCCGACCAACGCGTACGGCAAGGGCCTGTCGCGCGGCGATGCCGTGCTGGTGCAGAACGCGATCGCCGAGTTCGGCGCGCTCGGAGCGCCCGGTGGGCTCGGCCTGCTGCTCGCCGCTCCGACCATTGCCACGCACGGAACTCCCGAGCAGATCGAGAAGTACGTGCGCGACATCGTCACCGGTCAACAGGCGTGGTGCCAATTGTTCAGTGAACCCGGTGCCGGCTCCGACCTCGCGGGTCTCCAGGCCAAGGCGATGCTCGATGGCGATGAGTACATCGTCAACGGCCAGAAGGTCTGGACGTCCGGTGGCCACTTCGCCGACCTCGGCATGCTGATCGCCCGCACCAACTCCGACGTACCGAAGCATCAGGGCATCACCTACTTCGCCATCGACATGCACCAACCGGGCGTCGACGTCCGTCCGTTGCGCGAACTCACCGGCCGCGCGCTGTTCAACGAAGTCTTCATGTCCGACGCCCGCGTGCCGGCCGACGCGGTGATCGGCGGACTGAACAACGGTTGGGCGGTCGCCAACACCACCCTCGCCAACGAGCGTGCGGGCCTGGGCTCCGGTGGAGGCAGCAGCTCTGCCAGTGCCGCGATCCCCGGCACCGTCGGCGGGCATCTCGACACCCGCGCCGGCGACTACGTCCGCGATCCGGGCAAGCCGGCCGCCACCGGCGGCGCCGCGTTCCGCGACACGTCGAAGATGATGATCAGCCTCGCTCAGGGTGCCGGCAAGGCCAAGGACCCGACGATCCGCCAGGATCTCGTGCGGCTCTACACGCTGAGCCAGCTCGGCCGGATGAACAACCTGCGTGTGAAGGCGGCCAAGACGAGAGGTGTCGAGATCGCCGGGATGGGCAACATCGCCAAGCTTTCGATGAGCGACATGGTGCGTCTCCAGCGTGATCTCGGGCTGCGCATCGTCGGCCCGCAGGGCATGTTGCACGCCTACGACTCGGAGGGTCGCAAGACCCTCGACGCCGCGACGGGCAATCCCTTCCTCGGCTTCGTCACCGAGATGGCGCTGTTCGCCCAGGCCCCACCGATCTACGGCGGCACCGATCAGGTCCAGAAGAACATCATCGGTGAGCGCGTGCTCGGCTTGCCGAAGGAACCGAACCAGGACAAGGTCGTCCCCTTCTCGGATCTCCCCAAGAACGCCTGACTGGTTACGCCGGTGCCCGGCACCGGCGTAACCAGTCAGCGGGTGAGCATGCCGTACGCGTGGGTGGGGCGGAGTTCGAGGAGCAGTCGCTTGTCGTCGACCATCGCCTGGCGGTACTCGGCCCAGTCGTCGTGCTCGCCGACCAGCGATCGGTAGTACGCCACGAGTGCGTCGACGGTGGCGTCGTCGGGTGATTGCGCCACGGGGAGCAGCGTCACGTCGGCCTCGACGACGGCGTAGGCCCAGAAGTCGTCACGGTTCACGTGGAGCGTGGCCCGCGGATCACGTCGCAGGTTCGACGTCTTCGCCCGACCATCGGTGACCGAGATCCGGATCACGTCGTCGTCGCCGACCGCATAGGCGATGTTCGACGACTGCGGTCGACCATCGGACTTGAGGGCGATCAGGATGCCGTTGCGATGGTCGCGGATGAAGTCGAGTGCCTCGGAGATCTGCATGGTGGGGTCCAACGCAGCCGGCGCCGCCGGTGTTCCCGTTCAGGCGAGGCCGAGCTCGTCGATCGACTGCTCGCGCATCTCGACCTTGCGGACTTTGCCGGTGACCGTCATCGGGAACTCGTCGACGAACTTCACGTAGCGCGGCACCTTGTAGTGGGCGATCGTCCCGCGGCAGAAGTCCCGCACCGTCTCGTCGGTGATCGCCGCACCCGGGCGCGGTTTGATCCAGGCGACCAGTTCCTCGCCGTACTTCGGGTCGGGCACACCGATCACCTGGACGTCCTCCACGTCGGGGTGGGTGTACAGGAACTCCTCGATCTCGCGGGGATAGATGTTCTCGCCGCCGCGGATCACCATGTCCTTGATCCGCCCGACGATCTCGACGTACCCGTCGTCGGCCATCACGGCCAGGTCGCCGGTGTGCATCCACCCGTCGGCGTCGATCGCGGCCGCTGTGCGCTCGGCGTCGTTCCAGTAGCCGGTCATCACCGAGTAGCCACGCGTGCAGAACTCTCCGGGCACGTTGCGCTCGAGCGTCACGCCGGTGGTCGGATCGGCGATGCGGATCTCGACATGTGGATGGGCCTTGCCGACCGTGGCCGTCTGGTGGTCGAGGGTGTCGCCCGGGAGGGTCTGCGTCGACACCGGCGACGTCTCGGTCATGCCGTAACAGATGGTCACGTCGACGAGGTTCATCTTGTCGATGCAGGCCTTCATCACCTCCACCGGGCAGGGCGAGCCGGCCATCACACCGGTGCGCAGGCTCGACAGGTCGAACTCCTCGAAGCGATCGTGCGCCAGCTCGGCGATGAACATCGTCGGCACGCCGTACAGCGCGGTGCACCGCTCGGCCTCGACCGCCTCGAGCACCGCCAACGGGTCGAATGCGTCGTCGGGGATCACGATGGCAGCACCATGGGTGGTACACCCGAGGTTGCCGATCACCATGCCGAAGCAGTGGTAGAAGGGCACGGGGATGCACACCCGGTCGTGCTCGGTCATCGTCTGCAACACCGACGTGAACTGACCGTTGTTGAGGATGTTGCGATGCGACAGCGTCGCGCCCTTCGGGTAGCCGGTGGTGCCCGAGGTGTACTGGATGTTGATCGGGTCGTCCGGCCCGAGTATCGCCCGACGAGCACGGAGGTCGATCCTCGCGTCGCCCGCTGCCAGCTCGAACCAGGCCGGATCCCAGAGGAAGATCGAACGCTCCAGGTCCGGGCACTGCTCGGCGACGTCGGTGAGCATGTCGCGGTAGTTCGACGTCTTGAACTCCGGCGCGGCGATCACCATGCGGCACCCCGAATGCTGCAGCGCGTAGGCGAGTTCGTGCGTGCGATAGGCCGGGTTGAGATTGACCAGGATCACGCCGATCTCGGCCGTGGCGTACTGGACCAACACCCATTCGGCATAGTTCGGGCTCCACATCCCGACCCGATCACCGACGTCGAGGCCCGCGGCGACCAGGCCGGTCGCCAACGACTCGACCCGCGCAGCGAAGTCGTCGTAGGTCCAGCGGATGTTCTGATGCCGGGAGATGACGGCGTCTCGAGCACCGTGGGCGGCGACCGTTCGCGCCAGGTTCTGGCCGATGGTCTCGTCAAGCAGCGGTTCGGTCGTTGGGCCGATTTCGAGTGCAGCAACCATGACACCCCCCGTCATCGCGAGCTGACCCCCGTGTCAGCCCTCGTCGATGATCATTCCACGTCGTCGGGGTGCTCGACGACGGCAGCGGCGCGGGCTGCGGCGAACTTCGCTGTCGTCAGGCGTGGGCCGGCAACGGCGAACAGCAGCAACGACATCACACCGGCGATGAGCCACGGCATCCGCAACGCAACCTCGCGTGACGCGAATTGGTCGACGATCACCACGATCAGGCCACCGAGCGCCGCTCCGATCGGCATCATGCCCCACCCGAAGAAGCGGTAGACGCTGTTGACCCGGCCGAGGAGATGGTCGGGGATCACGGCCTGGCGAAAGCTCACCGTGATCACGTTCCACAGCGTGCCGACGAACATGAACGCAGCGAGCAACAACCACACCGCCGGCCACCAGCTCATCAGCCCGATGCCGATCGAGAAGACGCCGCCGCCCACGAGGGTGAGTGCCAGCGACGGTCCGGCGCCGATGCGTCTCGCGACGTTCGAGGCTGTCCACCCGCCGAGGATCCCGCCGACGGCTCCGCCCGTGCCGAGAATGGCGAACTCCGTCGGACTCGTGTCGAGTACCTCCTGGCCGTACAACACGAACGTTGCGGTCGACAGCGCCCCGATCAGGTTGAGCAGCCCGAGCGTGATGGCGAGGGCTCGCAACAGGTCGTGACGCCACAGCCAGCGGAACCCCTCGACGAGTTCGGTTCGCCATGACGTCGGCGCGGGCGCGGCACCGGCAGGTGCGACGCTCGACCGGGTCCGGCTCGCTGGTCGGATCAAGGCGATCAGCGCCGCTGAGGCCGCGAAGGTGAGGGCGTCGGCGTAGAACGGCAGCGCGAACGACACGGCGATGAGCAGTGCTGCGAGCGGTGGGCCGGCGAACGTGTTGGCGACCAGCTCGGCGCTCCACATGCGGCCGTTCGCCTTCTCCAGATTGTCGGTGTGGACGATCGAGGGGAGGAAGGTCTGTGCCGAATTGTCGTAGAGCACCTCGGCGATCCCGAGCAGGAGGGTGGCCACCAGGATCAGGAGGTAGAGCGTCGTGTCGGTGGTGATCACCGTCGCGGCGTCGGAGACGACGTCGGGGGCAGGGAGCGCGCCTTGGCGCGCCATGACGATCGTGGCGATGCCGACCGTGACGACGGCGCGGATCGTGTTCGCCGTGACCATGATCCGCTTGCGGTCGTGGCGGTCGGTGATGACCCCGGCGGGCAGGCTGAACAGCAGCCACGGCAGACGTTGCACGACGACGACCATCGAGATCAACAGCGGGTTGCGGGTGATGGCAGACGCCAGCCACGGGTAGGCGATGATCCCGATGCCGTCGCCGAGATTCGAGATCGTGCTCGCCCAGAAGAGCTTGAAGTAGTTCGGGCCGAGCCGCTTCGGGTCGAGCCCGGCGCGAGCGTTCGCCGTCGCGATGTCGGTCACGACGGCTCCGGCAGGACCGGGTGGTCGGTCGGGTACACCGCGGCGACGAAGCCGAACACCACGTCGCCGTCACGGGGCAGGGCGGTGAAGTCCTCAGCGAGTTCGACGACCCGCGAGAAGAACTCCTCGGCCCGGTCCGCGGGAATCCGGGCGTGACGCATCGTCGAGCGCATGCGACCTGGCTCCGACACCACGGCCTCGGCCTGTGCTCGGGCCAGGAAGTTCTGGTGCACGGCGCCGGCGGGCAGCGGGGCGTCGCCGTAGATGATCGTGCGACCGGTGCGGCCGTAGAAGCGTTCCTCGATGGCGCGCACCCGGCGGGTCCGCACGACGGCGAGCAGGCCGGTGTCGACGAGGACGTCGACGTGGTAGGCGACGGAGGACTTCGGACGGTCCAGCGCAACGGCGAGTTCGGTGACCGTCGCCGCCCGTTCGAGGACGAGGTCGAGGATCACGCTCCGCAGCGGGTGTGCGAGGGCTCGGAGCTGCTCGGGAGTGTCGGCGTCGACACTTGGTGCGAGCTCGTAGTCCGGAACCACGCCTCGACATTATCCGAGTATTCCCGAACGATCAAGAATACCCGGACATTCTAGCCTTCGCCCAGTTTGCGTTGCAGTTCCGTCGGGACGGGCCAACGGAACCGCAACGCAAACAGACAGGGCGGGGTGCTGGAGGGTGTGGGAGGTGTGGGAGGTGTGGGAGGTGGGGACGTGCGGGTCAGCTGGCGTCGGTCGCGGTGGTGTCGACGGCGAGTTGGCCGGTGCCCACGGTGATCTTGCGGGGCTGGGCCTGGGGAACGACGGGGACCCGCAGCGTCAGGACGCCATCGGTGTAGTCGGCCTCGATGCCGTCGGCGTCGAGACCTTCACCCAGGCTGACCTGGCGGCGGAAGGTGCCCTCGTGGCGCTCGTCGAAGTAGACGCGGTCGCCCTCTTCGCTCTGGTAGTTGCGCTCGGCCGACACCGTGAGCACATTGCGCTCGACGGAGATGTCGATCGAATCGGCCGCCACGCCGGGGAGGTCGAGGTGGACCCAGACGTTGTCGCCACGGCGGTAGGCGTCCATCGGCATCGGACGGCCGATCGGCCCAGGCGGAGCGGGCGGGCGTGCGCTGGTTGAACAACGCATCGAGTTCACGGAAGGGGGAGTTCTGCAAGAGCATGAGCTTGTCTCCTGAATGTGAGTGGGTGTAACTGCTGTTCACAGAGTACGCCGACTCACCTACCTTGACAACACATGACTCAAGATTTCTATCCCTGTTTGATGCGACCCCGCATGGCCAGGCTCGCCAGCCCGAAGGAGATCACCATCAGCCCGAGCGAGGCGGCGAAGCCCTGCAACAGCAGGTCGGCCTTCCAGCCATCGCTGACCAGGCTGCGCAACCCCGCCAGGACGTAGGTGACCGGGTTGTAGGTGGCCACCGTCGACAACCATCCGGTGAGCGCCTCTTTCGGGAGGAACGTCGTGGTCAGGAACGCGAACGGGAAGAACAGGATGAAGCTGGCGTTCACCGCGCCGGGGTTGCCGGTCTTGAGAGCGATCGCATACGGGAACCCGGCGAAGGCGAGGCCCCACAGCGCGCCGTAGAGCAGGAACACGAGCATGCCGATCAACCCGGTCTCGAAGGTGACACCGAGCACGAGGCCGAGCAACAGCACCGGGATCGTGAGCATGATCACCGACACGAAGTCGGCCGCCATCAGCCCCAACAACAGCATCGGACGCCGAATCGGCGTCAGGAGCAGGCGGTCGAAGTAGCCACTCTGGATGTCGGTGACGAGTGCGCTCGCACGCGACACGCCGGTGACGGCGAAGATGATCGCCACCGGCAGCTGGAACGCCTTGAAGTCCTGCACGGTGCCACTGCCCTGGGCGAAGTCCTGCAGGGCGCCGACGTTCACGATGAAGAAGAACACCGGTGTGATGAGTGCCGGGATGAAGAACTCGGGCTCGCGGAACACGCCGCGGATGGCCCGATGTGCAATGGTCGCGAAGTCGTGCCACATCGATGCCCGGGTTGCCAGGGGCACGTAGCTGGTGCCGCTCGCCGCTTCGGCTGTCGTGGTGCTCATGATGCGACCTCCTGGTCGGATGCGTGCTGGTCGGTCGTGTGCTCGGTGTCGGCGGCGCTGCTGTCGGACGTGGTGTCGCCGGCGAGGTGGGTTCCCGTGACCTGCAGGAACACGTCGTCGAGGGTCGGCGTGCGCAGCGTCAGCGAACGAACCGGCACGCCGCAGCCGTTGAGAGCGACTGCCACCTGGGCGATGAGGCCGGCACCGTTGGGTGTCGCCAAGGCGAGTTCGTTGTTGTGGATCTTGACCTCGTCGATCCCGTCGATCGCGCGCAGCGCTCCGGCGGCGGCGCCGGCGTCGCCATCGACCTCGGCGACGATCAGGTCGGTGCCGATCGAGCGCTTGAGATCGGTCGGTGTGCCCTCCGCCTTGATCAGCCCGTCGGAGATGATGCCGACGCGGTCGGCCAGCTCGTCGGCCTCCTCGAGGTACTGCGTCGTCAGGAAGATCGTGGTGCCGTGGTCGCCGTTCAGGCGTCTGACCTCGGCCCACACCGCCGACCGGCTGGCCGGGTCGAGGCCGGTCGTCGGCTCGTCGAGGAACAGGATCTGCGGGCGGTGGATCAGCGACATCGCGAGGTCGAGCCGGCGCTTCATGCCGCCCGAATACGAGTCGACGCGATCGTCGATGGCGGTGCCGATGTCGACGAGGCCGATCACGTCGTCCATCCGGGCGGCGATGTCGGCCTTGCCCAACCCGTAGAGGCGACCCTGCAGCTGGAGCATCTCGCGGCCGGTCTGCTTGCCGTCGATCGAGTAGTCCTGCAGTGCCACACCGATGCGCAGGCGGATGTCGCCGGGCTGGGTGGCGACGTCGAAGCCGGCGACGGTCGCCGTTCCCGCCGTGATGCCGAGCAGTGTGCACAACATCTTCACCGTCGTGGACTTGCCGGCGCCGTTCGGGCCGAGGAAGCCGTAGATCTCGCCGTATTGCACGTCGAGATCGATGCCGGCCACGGCGTCGTTGGTCCCGAAGGTTCTCTTGAGGGCGTTCGTCTCGATCGCTGATGGCATGACCGTGATCATGCCGGAGGGGTCTGACAATCGCACACGCCGAATCGTCGCCGTCGACCCAGACCGGGTACGACGGTTCGGTGGTTCAGGCCTCCAGGCGGCCGTCGATGATGTGGACGCTGCGATCGCAGTAGTGGGTGATCCGTTCGTCGTGGGTGACGACGATCGCCGCCGTGCCGCGCGACTTCATCTCGTTGCGGATCAACTCCATCACCTGCTCGCCGAGCTTGGTGTCGAGCGCCGAGGTCGGCTCGTCGAACAGCACGAGGGCCGGATCGTTCATGAGGGCCCGACCGATCGCCACCCGTTGACGCTGACCACCCGACAGCTGCGACGGCAGGTTCTTCGCCCGATCGGCGAGACCCAGTTCTTCGAGCAACTGGTCGGCGCGGGCCTTCGCCGGCGCGCCGGTGCGCTTGCCGAGTTCGTCGACGACGAGGAGGTTCTCTCGGGCATTGAGGAACGGAACGAGGTTGACCGACTGGAACACGAAGCCGACCTTGTCCTGGCGGAACTTCGTGAGTTCCTTGGCGCTGTGGCCGGAGATGTCCTCGCCGCCGACGACGATGTGCCCCTCGGTCGCGGACAGGATCCCGCCGGCGATCGAACACAGGGTGGTCTTGCCCGACCCCGACGGTCCGACGAGGGCGACCATCTCGTCGCTGCCGAGCGTGAGCGTGGCGTGATCGAGTGCGACGACGTCGGAGCCGTCGCCCATCGTGTACACCTTGCGGACGTTCGACATCTCGAGGGCGGTCGCGGCGGGTGCCGTGGTGGCGGACGCTGCACTGTTCATGAGGTGGTTCCAATCGCAGAGGCGGGGTCGATGCGCAGCACGCGGCGCAACGAGAACGAACAGCCGAGCACGGCTGCAACCAACAGCAGCACGACGCTCGACACGATGCGGGCGGGGGTGATGAGCAGGGGGATCGATCCGGGCGGAATGAGCAGGTCGAGGATCGCCACGAGCAGGCCGGCGGCCGATGCGGCGATGGCCGTGACGACGACGGCCTGAGCCACCAACCCGGCGAAGATCGTCGACGACTTGGCGCCGAGCGCCTTGAGGACGCCGTACAGGCTCGTGCGCTCGACGGTCAACAACGCGAAGAAGAGACCGATCACGACGAGCGCGATCGCCAGGGTCACCCCGATGATCTGGTTGAACGTGTTCTGCTGCTCGGTGACCCCGGGGATCGCCGCGACCGCGTCGTCGACCGTGTACGAATCGGTTGCGCCGTTGGTGGCTGCGTCGATGGCGTCGGGGAGACCGGTGCCGTCGCCGCGCACGATGAGGGCCTGGAACACGTCGGGGCCGACCTGCGCGTCGGGGCGGTTCGCGCTCAAGGCGTCGCGCCAGGTGTCGGGCGATACCCACAGGCTCGACTGGCCGCTGAAGTTCGTGTCCTTCACGAAGCCGATGATCGCGATCGGGGTTCGCGCCGGGCCGACCTCGATGACCATGCCCTCGGTGACGCCGCTGGCCTTGATCGTCTCGTCGGCCCATGCCTGGCCGTATGGCGGTGTGTCGGGGACGCCGTCGGGAGCGATCTCGTAGCCGAAGAGCGCCACGCTGGCCAGATCGCGTGGGCCGTTGCCCGGCACCCTCGCACCGAGTTGCACGTTGCCGATCCCGCCGACCTCGGTGACGCCGTCGACCGCCTCGACCTGGGCGCGCAGCTCCGGATCGATCCGACTGCGCACGAACGACGCCTGGGCCGAGTCGGAGTAGACGATCGCGTCGGCCTGCTGCGCGCGGATGGCACCGGTCGACGTGGCGATCAGTCCGTCGAGCAACCCCCCGAGGAACATCAGCAGGATGGCGATCAGGGTGAGGATGATGGTGGCGGTGGCGAAGCGACCGGGTCGCCGGCGCAGCTCCTTGAGTGCGAGCTTCACGAGCCGACCCCCTGCCCGGTGGTTGCCTCGATCGGGTCGATCTGCAACACCCGGCGCGCCGCGAAGAGCGAGCTCAGCACGCCGAGCGAGAGCAGCAGCACCGACCAGAAGATCACGGCGTTCGTCTCGAACTGCAGCGCGATGCCTCCGAGGTCCTGTTGCGACACCGGGTAGTAGAGCAGCGTGCCGATCAGCAGGCCGACGCCGATGATCACCACCACTTGGATCAACAGCGCCGACACGAGTCGGCCGGCCGGTGCACCGATCGCACGGAGCAGCGTGAGCGAATTCGCCTTCTGGAACGTCACGATCAGGAAGAAGAGCCCCGTCACGCACGGCACGACGAGCCCGTACAGCAGGAAGATGATGTTGAACGACTGCTGCACCTGCGACACGCCGGGGGTCTCGGCTGCGGCATCGTCCTTGGTGAGCGCATCGAGATCGAGTGACTGCTCGTTGATCGACGCCACCGTCTCGTCGGCGGTGTACCCGTCGGCGGGAACGACCCCGAGGACGTTGGGCAGCGGCGTACCGGCGTCGGGGTTCACGCTCTTGACGGCGTCGAGGAAGGTGTCGTACGAGGCGAAGAGCGTCGGCGCCACGTTGAGCTGGGCGTTCTCGGCGATGCCGACGATCGTGATCTTCTTGTCGCCCGGGAGCAACGTGACGGTGTCGCCGATGTCGTAGCCGAGTTGGACGTCGGCATCGCTGACGACCGCCTCGTTGTCGGCCGTCGGCAGCGTGCCCTCGATCAGGGTCGTCGGTGCTCCGATGCCATTGCCGTCCGGACCGAGTTCGTAGCCGATGATCGTCGTGTCGAACGCTTCGCCGTCGGCGTTGCCGCTCGGCAGGCCGGTGAACGTGCCCTGACCGATGGGGCCGACCTCGCCGACACCGGGAGCGGCCCGAACCTGGGCTTCCATCTCGGGGGTGATGACACTGCCCTGGAGCACGCGCTGGCCGTCGACGCTGTAGACGAGCACCGGAGCGCTCTGTTCGCGGATTGCGCCGATGAAGCCGGTGATCAACCCGTTCTGCAACGACTGCTGGAACAGGATGAGGAACACCAGCAGCGCAATGGCGGCGATGAGCAGCACAAAGCGCACCTTGGCGCGAGCCATTTCCTTGAAGGCGAGAAACATCGTGGGGGGACCTCGGTGCAGCACGTTACCGAGCCACGCATCGAACCGCCCGTGGCCGGATCGTTGGCGGGAGACCCGACGGTCGTGGGAAGCTGCGGCGATGAGCTATCCGGTTGCGCTGTACCTGCAGGACGCCCACGACATCCGCCAGGGCATCGACCTCGTGCGGTACGCCGAGGCCAAGGGTTTCGACGCCGTGTGGCAGGCCGACAGTCGCCTCGTGCGCGACGCCGTCGTCCCGATGGCGGCGTTCGCCGCGACGACCGACCGGATCAAGATCGGCTCGGGTGTCATCGACTGCTGGACTCGCAACCCGGCCCGCCTCGCCTCGACGTTCTCGACGCTCGACGACCTGGCGCCGGGACGGATGATCTGCGGGCTCGGCGCCTGGTGGGATCCGCTCGCCGCGAAGGTCGGCATCGATCGCAGCCGGCCGCTCACCGTGATGCGCGAGGTCGTGCAGGCGGTCCGGGGCCTGCTCAACAACGAGACCGTCACGATCGACGGCTACCACGTACATCTCGACGGCGTGGAACTCGACTACGTGTACCAGGAGCGCCGGCCGAAGGACGTGCCGATCTACATCGGTGCCACCGGCATGCAGATGATGGAGCTGACCGGCGAGATCGCCGACGGGGCGGTCCTCAACTACCTGGTCTCACCGAGCTACAACGTGGGCGCGCTCGAGGCGCTGGCGCGTGGTGCGGCGAAGGCCGGCCGCACGCTCGACGACATCGACCGGCCGCAGCTGATCGTCTGTTCGGTCGACGACGACCGTCAGGCCGCGCTCGACGGCGCCCGCCTCCTCGTCACCCAGTACCTCGGCCAGCAGCCGCACATCATGAAGGCGTCCGGCGTACCGCAGGAACTGCTCGACGAGATCGGCAAGGTGCTCACGTGGCCGGCCACGCACGACGAGGTGGTCGCCGCGAGCAAGCTCGTGCCCGACGACATCGTGCAGATGATCACCGCATCGGGTACGCCCGACGAGGTGCGCGCCAAGGTCGAGGAGTACGTCGCGTCGGGCTGTACGTGCCCGATCCTGTACCCACTGGCCGACGACGTGCATCTGATGATCGACACCTTCGCCCGCTGACCGTCACCGAAGGTGTCAGACACCACGAGTAACCGGTTGGTTAGGTTCTGACGATGCGCATCTTGCTGCCGTCAGGGACCGAGGCCGAGATCGCGGAGCCGACCGACTCCGACGACACGTCGACCATGGGGCTGGTCATCACGCCCGACATCTTCGGGATGCGGCCGCTCTTCGACGACATGGTCGCTCGACTGTCATCGATCTGGTCGATGACAGTGATCGCCGTCGAGCCGTTCCCCGGCCTCGAGCTCGGTCCCGACGTCGAACCTCGGATGGCCGCGATGTCGGGTCTCGACGACGCTGCCCATCTGCGTGACCTGGAAGAGGCTGCCGACGCCACCGGCTGCGACCGTGTCGGCCTGATCGGGTTCTGCATGGGCGGGATGTACTGCTTCAAGGCGGCACGCAGCGATCGCTTCGCGCGGATCGCCAGCTTCTACGGCATGATCCGGCTCCCCGATGCCTGGAAGGGCCCGGGCCAGGGCGAGCCGCTCGATCATCTCGCAGCCGGTCATCCCGAGCGTGTGCTGGCGATCATCGGCGCACTCGACCCGTACACGCCACCCGACGACGTCGTCGCGCTCGAAGCGGCCGGCGTGAACGTCGTGCAGTACCCGGACGCCGAGCACGGATTCGCTCACGCCCCCGAGCGTCCGGCCCATCGCCCCGCCGACGCCGCCGACGCCTTCCAACGCGCCCACACCTGGCTCACCACCTGAGTTGCAGCACCTGCGGTGTTACATCTGGGGTCTGACCCCGGATGTAACACCGGATGTGACGGTCAGCGGGAGCGGAGTTCGAGGCGGTCGCGCTGGATGATTCGGTAGGTGCGGTCGTGCTGCTCGAGCCAGCCGAGACGGATGAAGCTGGCGATCGCCTTGTTGACCCGCTCGCGCGACGCGCCGACCATGCCGGCCAGCTCCTCCTGCGTCACCGGCAGGGTGAACTCGTCGGTGCCGTCGCCCAACTCCAGCAGACGCTTGGCCGTGCGGCCCGTGACGTCGAGGAACACCGAGTCGGCGAGTGCCTCGTCGGTCACGCGGATCCGTTGGGCCAGCATGCGTGTGACGTTCCACAGCAGTTTCGGATTCTGCTCGAACATCTCGAACACGGGCTCGTACGGGATCGACAGCAACGTCGTCGGCTCGAGTGCGCGGGCCATGGCCGAGCGCGGACCGTCGTCGAGCATTCCCATCTCGCCGAACAGGTCGTTGGCCTCCATCAGTGCAACCACGCTCTCGCGTCGGTCGATCGGATTCGCCAGTGCGATGGCGATCCGGCCCCGCAGGACGAGATAGAGCGCTTCGGGAGGGTCGCCCTCGTTGAACAGCACGTCGCCACGTATCAGGTGGAGTTCGTGGCCGGCCGCGGCGACGAGCCGCAACGCCTCGGGCGCTGCGTCAGCGAAGAAGTCGGTGCGGGCGAGGGTGTCTTCGTGAGCCATGACTTCGGTCACGGTACTACCCTGCGCGGTTGTGACCGGCGCTGAGCACATCTGGACGATCGTGGTCGGCGGAGGGAGTGGCCAGCGCTTCGGGACCCTGAAACAGTACGAGCGCCTCGGGGACCGTCGTGTGATCGATCACGCCCGCTCCACTGCCGAGGCCTCCTGCGATGGGGTCGTCGTCGTCGTCCCCTCCGGCGACGCCGTTCGTGAACGTGCCGTGGCGGGCGGAGCGACCCGCAGCGAGTCGGTCCGTGCGGGCCTCGCTGCCGTGCCCGCAGATGCCACGATCATCTGTGTGCACGATGCCGCGCGGCCCTTCGCCACGCCGGAACTCTTTCTTCGGGTGATCGACGCCGTCGCGGCGGGCGCCGACGGAGCGATCCCCGGCGTCGCCGTCACCGACACCATCAAGATCGTCGCGGACGGCGCGGTGATGTCCACGCCGGATCGCTCGTCCCTCGTCGCCGTCCAGACCCCACAGGCCTTCCGAGCCGACATCCTGCGGCGTGCGCACGAAGATGGTGACGCCTCCACCGACGACGCCGCGCTCGTCGAGCGGATCGGCGGCCATGTGGTCGTGGTCGCCGGCGAGTCCCGCAACCGCAAGATCACCCATCCCGACGATCTCGAGTGGGCCCGCCAGCAGCTCGTGGTCACCGATCCGACAGGATCCTCCTCATGACGCACAACGTTGCCGACTTCCGAGTCGGTCAGGGCTTCGACATCCACCGATTCAGCAGCGATCCGAATCGCGTCCTCGTGCTCGGCGGATGCCACTTCTCCGGCGAACCCGGACTCGAGGGCCACAGCGACGCCGACGCGGTCGCTCACGCGTGCGCTGATGCGCTCCTCGGCGCTGCGGGGCTCGGCGACATCGGGATGCACTTCCCCGACACCGATTCGCGGTGGGAGGACGCCGATTCGATGGTCCTGCTGCGCCACGTCGCGGCGATGCTCGCCGAGGACGGATGGCGGGTGTCGAACATCGATTGCGCCGTGGTGTGCGAGCGACCGAAGCTGGCGCCGATGCGCGACGAGATGCAGCGGAATCTGTCGGCCGCCGTCGCCGGGCCGGTGACCGTGAAGGGCAACCGAGCCGAGCAGCTCGGTGCGATCGGGCGCGGCGAGGGTGTCGCCTGTTTCGCGTCGGCACTGATCCATCGCACGGGGGACCCGTCGTGAGCACCGGTCGATCGTCGAGCCGTCGACCGAGCGGTAAGGGTTCGACGGGCACGGGTTCGACCAGCAGGGGTTCGACCAGCAGGGCGTTCGACCGGGAAGGGGTCGAGTGGGAAGGGTCCGAGTGGGAAGGCCGGGCCCGCACGATCGAGCGCGCCGCGTGGGTCGGGGGCCCGCCCGCCAGGACGTTCCTCGGGCGGTCGCCCACCCGCGTCGCGTCAGTCGAGCGGAAGCGCCGGTGCGGCGAAGGGGCTCGGCGGGCGCCAGGTCGAAGGGCGTCAGGCCGTTCGCGAGTTGCTCATCGCCGAGCGTCGCAAGGTGCACGAGGTGTGGATCAGCGCCGAACTCGAAGGTGATGCCGGCGTCGCCGACATCGTCGAGATCGCCGCGGCGCGCCGTATCCCGCTCCTGCACGTGGCCAGGGCGCGGTTGGAACGCGAGGCGCGAAGTGAGGCGCCCCAGGGTGTGCTCGCTCATGCTGCCGAGATCCCCGAGGCCGACCTGGGGGACCTGATCGGAGCCCGGCGATCCGGCCAGGGTCGAGCAGTCAGTCCGTTTCTCGTCGCTGTCGACGGAGTCACCGACCCGGGCAATCTCGGTGCCATCATCCGCACGTGTGATGCCGCCGGCGTGACCGGTGTGTTGCTGCCCAAGCATCGGGCCGTTCACGTCACCCCGACGGTCGCCAAGTCGGCGGCCGGTGCCGTCGAATACGTTCCGATGGCGCTCGTGCCGGGCCTTCCGGCCGCACTTCGTCAGCTCACCGAACACGGCATCTGGATCGTCGGTCTCGACGACGGCGCCGATCGGGGGCTCTACGACATCGGATCGCTCGCCACCGAGCCGATCTGCCTCGTCCTCGGCGCGGAAGGTGCAGGATTGTCGCGGTTGGTGCGCGAACGCTGCGATTCGATCGTCGGCATCCCGATGGCAGGGCATGTGAGCTCGCTCAACGTGTCTGCGGCAGCTGCGGTTGCCTTGTACGAAGTTTCACGACTGCGCCTGCACCGGTCGTAACTTGGAGTGATGAGTGGCGACCGGAGCCCAGCGATCGCCGGCTCCGGTGAGTACCCCGCCGACGCCGGAGCGCGGATGCAGATCGGTCGGCGGGCGTTCATCGCCGGAGCCGCCGGTGCGATCGCCGGCGCCACCCTGCTGACGGGCACCGCCGGTGCCGTCGAACCGGGAGCGAGCTACTTCGAAGTGGTCGACCAGCGGCGCCTGTGCGACACGCGGGCTCGCCCGGGCATGCCCGATGGGTTCGGATACGAGCGGCTCGGCGAGCGCTGGATCCGCGTCGGTGATCACGAATCAGCCAGGCGTGCCGGCCGACGCCGTGGCCGCAGTGCTGACCGTCACGGCAGTGAGCCGGGGGGCCGGGTGGAACTACGTCACGGTGTTCCCGGCGGGCGAGCCGTTGCCCGATACGTCGAGTCTCAACGCATCGGCGTCCGAAGGCGCCGCCGCGAATCTCGTCACGATCAAACTCGGCGCCGGCGCGGTCGACGTCGCGTCCTACGTCGACTGTGATCTGATCGTCGATCTCATCGGGGTCTATCGGCCGGCGGCTTCGTCGGTGAAGTCCGGTCGTCTGGTGACGTTCGCCTCGGCGTTTCGGGTCCTCGACACCCGCAACTCGGGTCGTCAGCCGGGTGTCGGCGAGATCTCGAATGTCCTTCTCGACGGCCTCGGCATCCCCGTCGATGCGACCGCCGTGGTCGGAACCCTGACAGCGGTGACTGCGGCAGCGTCCGGCTACGTGACGGCATTTCCGCGTGGGAGCGCTGTCCCCGACACGTCGAACGTGAACGTCGGCGCAGGTGAAACCCGCGCCGTCGGGGTGATCACGAAACTCGGAACATCCGGCGGCCGACTCGGCGTCGATCTCTACAACTTCGCCGGCGCCCATCTGCTCTTCGACGTGGTCGGCTACATGACGGGGCCGAGCGCGGCCGCCTCGTCGGACGGCTTGTTCGTTCCGATCACGCCGACGCGCATGTTCGACACCCGACGCGAGCAGCTTCGCTCGTGGAACGGATGGACACGCCAGTTCGCGCTCCCTGCGCCCATCAACACGCGCGCGCAGGCGATCGCCATGAACCTCACGACGACCGGGACCGCGAATGCCGGCTACTTCACGTTGTTTGCTGCACAGACCCCGCGCTACGAAGTCTCCAATCTGAACGTGACCGGACCGGGCCAGACCATCGCCAACCATGCGATCACCCAGATCAGCGACCGAGGTGTGGCGTGCTACTCGTACGGCACGGGTCACGTCATCTGCGACGTGATGGGCTGGTACACCGGGTCGCCCGCAGCGCGCCACCACGGCGCCACCCGTGAACCCGCCGCCGCAAGGTGGCCCGATTCCCTGGGTGCTGCAGGTGCCGCGCGTCGGCATCAATCACTGGGTCTTCGACGGTGACGCCAGACGAACGGTCGACTCCGGCAACACGTGGCACTGGGCCGGCACGGGACTCGTCGGCCAGGGCGCCGACAGCGTGATGTTCGGCCACCGGACGGAGCACGGGGGCCCGTACCGGTATCTGCATCTCCTGCGGGGCGGCGACCTCGCCTACGTCACGACGTCCGATGGCCGCCGGTACACCTATCGGATGGTGTCCGACGTGGTGACGAGCAAGTACTCGAACGACATCCTCTCGACGGCGCGTCGAGTCGGTGGCGAGACGATTTCGCTCGTGGCGTGCTCCAGGCGTGACCGTCTGCCGACCAGTCTCGAGTACCGGTTGGTCTCGACGTGCGAGCTGGTCGGCTGGGAAGACCTCGGCTGAGCAGTCGACGGCGAGTCCGTCGGTATCCTGACTCGACCCCGCCGGGTTAGCTCAGTTGGTAGAGCACTTGATTTGTAATCATGAGGTGGCGAGTTCGATCCTCGCACCCGGCTCCAGACCCTCGCCATCCGCCGTCACGTGGGGAAGTAGCCGGAGACGTCGACGATGAGGTGGGCTTGGCCGTACACGTAGAAGCAGATGTCACCGGTTGGTGAGACGGGTGCGATGACGGCGTTGGGGATGGTCTGGCCGGCGGTGAAGTTGAGGTTGCTGGCGTCGGGTCGGGTGCCGCACGGGTAGACGGTGACGTATCCGCCGCCGATGTTCGGGTCTTCGCCGTTGGCTGCGGTGACGTTCAATGCCACTGCACCGATTCCTGAGCCGGGGAGGCCGCCTTGGTTGAACACGTTCAGCCTGAACGGGCCGGCGGTGCCGTCGGCGGATCCGACCTTCACGCCGGAGGCGCGTGTGTCCGCCAACCGCGCCGGTGTCAACGAGACGATTCCGTTGCCGGCGGGGAAGTAGCCGGAGACGTCGACGATGAGGTGGGCTTGGCCGTACACGTAGAAGCAGATGTCACCGGTTGGTGAGACGGGTGCGATGACGGCGTTGGGGATGGTCTGGCCGGCGGTGAAGTTGAGGTTGCTGGCGTCGGGTCGGGTGCCGCACGGGTAGACGGTGACGTATCCGCCGCCGATGTTCGGGTCTTCGCCGTTGGCTGCGGTGACGTTCAATGCCACTGCACCGATTCCTGAGCCGGGGAGGCCGCCTTGGTTGAACACGTTCAGCCTGAACGGGCCGGCGGTGCCGTCGGCGGATCCGACCTTCACGCCGGAGGCGCGTGTGTCCGCCAACCGCGCCGGTGTCAACGAGACGATTCCGTTGCCGGCGGGGAAGTAGCCGGAGACGTCGACGATGAGGTGGGCTTGGCCGTACACGTAGAAGCAGATGTCACCGGTTGGTGAGACGGGTGCGATGACGGCGTTGGGGATGGTCTGGCCGGCGGTGAAGTTGAGGTTGCTGGCGTCGGGTCGGGTGCCGCACGGGTAGACGGTGACGTATCCGCCGCCGATGTTCGGGTCTTCGCCGTTGGCTGCGGTGACGTTCAATGCCACTGCACCGATTCCTGAGCCGGGGAGGCCGCCTTGGTTGAACACGTTCAGCCTGAACGGGCCGGCGGTGCCGTCGGCGGATCCGACCTTCACGCCGGAGGCGCGTGTGTCCGCCAACCGCGCCGGCGTCAACGGCACGAACGATGGTCCCGCCGGCGGACCCGCGACAGGCGGAAGTGAGAGGACGCCAATCGGTGTCACCGTCGAGGACGCTGTTGCTGCGCTCTCGCCGGCGGCGTTCACCGCGACCACGGCGAAGCGGTAGCCGACTCCGTTGGTCAACCCCGTCACCTCGAGCGACGTTGCCGACGGACCAGCCGCACCCCCGAGACCCGGGACCACAGCGCCGGAACCATCCAGCACCCGCACCGCGTAGCCCGTGATCGTCGACCCGCCGGCCGAGGTCGGCGGCGTCCACGACACAGACACACTCCTGTCACCCGCGACCCCCGACACCGCCTGCGGTGCCGATGGAACCGTCCGCGGTGTCGCCAGCACGAAGGGCGACGCATTACCGACGCCCACCGCATTGGTCGCCGTCACGTTGAAACTCAGGACCTGGCCTGGGAGCAGACCACCGATCTCGCACGTCGTTGCCGGAAGCGCCGGCACCACGCTCGACGTCGCACAACCAATCACGTTGCCGACGCCGTAGCGGACGGTGTATGCGGTGATCGGCGAGCCGTTGTCATCCGGAGCAGTCCACGACACCGCCACCCGGCCCGTGTTGACACCGGCCGGCTGACCATCGACCGGAACAGCCGACACGCCCGTCGGCGCATCCGGCACTGCAACCGGAACAACCGGACTGCTCGCGGCGGACAACGGGCCATCACCAGCCGCATTCGCCGCGAGCACGGCGAACCGATACGAGGCGCCGTTCGTCAATCCGGTGACCGTGCAGTCCGTCGCCGAAGCGCCACCGGTACAACCGGGCACCAACGGCAGCACTGCACCCGAACCGTTGACGGCCCGCACCTCGTAGCCCGTGATCACAGCACCACCGTCAGAACTCGGGGGCGTCCACGACACCGAGACGCTCTCGTCCGCGGCGACAACCGTCGCCGACTGTGGTGCCCACGGAACAGTGCGCGGGGTCGCCTGGACATCCACGGACGCGAGACTCACGCCGACGGAGTTGGTGGCCGTCACGTTGAAGCTCAGCTCTTGTCCGGCGAAGAGGCCACCGATCTCGCAGGAGGTCGTCGCCACGTTGCATCCGACGAGGTTGCCCTGGCCCAAGCCATAGCGAACCGTGTACCCGGTGATCGACGAGCCGTTGTCGTCCGGGGCGATCCACGACACGACGACTCGGCCACTGCTGGCGCCCGGAGTCTTGACATCGACCGGAGTCACCGTGACTCCCGTCGGCGCATCGGGCACGGCGACGGGTGTCACGGTTCCCGTCGGATCCGATGCGGCGCTCTCGCCGGCAGCATTCACGGCGACGACCACGAAGCGGTAGTCGACCGCGTTGGTCAAGCCGGTGATGGTGAGTGATGTCGCTGATGGTCCCGCGGTACCGCCGAGACCGGGGATCACCTCGCCGGAGCCGTTGATGGCGCGGACTTGGTAGCCGGTGAGGGCAGTTCCGCCGTCGGAGGCCGGTGGTGTCCACGACACCGACACGCTTTCGTTGCCGGGCGTGGCTGTCGTGTTGGTGGGGGCCTCAGGGACCGTCCAGGTCGTGAAGTTGCTGGAGAATGTTGTGACTGGTCGGCCCAACAGGTCTTGGACCGTGTTCGACACGTCAACCGTGTAGTCGGCGAGCAACCCGAGGGGTGCCGCCGGATTCAGCGTGACGGACAATCCGTTGGCGCTGACGGTCACCGTCGAGGTCACCGCGTTGTCGGCGGCGTCGAGGAGACGGACTGATCCTGTCGTCACCGATGTCGGGTCCAGCGGCCTCGAGAACGTCACCACGACGTTGCTCGACGGATCGACCGCTGTCGCCTCGTCGGCTGGCGTCACGGTCGTGACCACCGGCAACGCAGCCGGCGTCGCTTGCTGGATCGAGTCGCCATCGGTCGGGCTCAGGCCGGCGACGTTGACCGCCCGCACATAGACCAAATGCTCGACACCGTTGGCCAGGCCGGTGATCGTGCACGTCGTCGCGGGCGCAACAACCGAACACGTCGTCAACACACCATTGGCTGTTGCCGTGGCCACGTAAGTCGAGATCGGAGCACCACCATCAGACACCGGCTCCGACCACGTCACCGCGATCGAGCCGTCATCCGGCACAGCCGACACCGTCACCGGTGCTGATGGAGGTGTTGGCACGGTTGCGTCGATCGTGGCCGGCACACTCCCGCCGACAGCGTTACGTGCGACCACTTCGAAGGTGTAGGTCGAACCCTTCGTCAGACCGACCACAACACACGAGGTCGCACCAGCACCCACCATGCAGCTCGCACCGCCCGGCACCGCCGTCACCCTGAACCCAGTCAACGCGGACCCACCCACATCAACCGGCGCGAGCCAGGACACCGTCACCGCACCATCACCCAACACCACACCCAGAACCGTCGGCGGATCCGGCACGGCCACGGGAACGACCGGATCGCTCGCGGCGGACAACGGACCATCACCGGCGGCGTTCGTGGCGAACACTGCGAACTGATACGCCTCGCCGTTGGTCAGCCCGGTGATGGTGAGTGATGTCGCTGATGGTCCCGCGGTACCGCCGAGACCGGGGATCACGTCGCCGGAGCCGTCGATGGCGCGGACTTGGTAGCCGGTGATGGCAGTTCCGCCGTTGAAGGCTGGTGTCCACGACACGAGCACGCTTTCGTTGCCCGGCGTCGCTGTCACTGCGGTGGGAGCATCAGGAATCGTCCAGGTTGTGAAGGTGCTGGAGAATGCTGTGACTGGTCGGCCCAACAGGTCTTGGACCGTGTTCGACACGTCAACCGTGTAGTCGGCGAGCAACCCGAGGGGTGCCGCCGGATTCAGCGTGACGGACAATCCGTTGGCGCTGAGGGTCACCGTCGAGGCAACAACAACGTCGGCGGCGTCGAGGAGACGGACCGATCCCGTCGTCACCGATGTCGGGTCCAGCGGCCGTGAGAACGTCACCACGACGTTGCTCGACGGATCGACCGCGATCGCACCATCGGCCGGCGTCACCGTCGTGACCACCGGCAATCCGACCGGCGTCGCCTGCCGCATCGACCCGATGTCGATCGGGCTCAGGCCGGCCACGTTGACCGCCTGCGCGTACACCAGATGTTGAACATCATTGGTCAACCCGGTGATCGTGCACGTCGTCGCGGGTGGAGCAATCGAACACGTCGTGAACACACCGCCGACGGTGGCGGTGGCCACGTAACTCGAGATCGGAGCACCACCATCAGAAGTTGGCGGCGTCCAGGTCACCGTGATCGAGCCGTCATTTGGCACCGCTGACACCGTCACCGGCGCTGCTGGAGGTGTTGGCACGGTTGCTTCGATCGTGGCCGGCACACTTTGGCCGACCGTGTTTCGTGCGACCACCTCGAAGGTGTAGGTCGAACCCTTCGTCAACCCGGTCACCACACACGACGTCGCAGTCGGATCGGTCGTGTTGCAACTCGCGACACCCGGATCGGCGCTGACCGTGAACCCGACGAGCGCCGAGCCACCAACATCAACGGGCGCCACCCACGACACCGTCACCGCACCATCACCCAACACGACACCCAGACCCGTCGGCGCATCCGGCACCCTCGCCGGGGTCACGACCGTCGTGGTCGCGGGAAGGCTCTCGCCGGCCGCATTCACGGCGACCACCGCAAAGCGGTAGCCGACGCCGTTCGTCAGCCCGGAGACCGTGAGTGATGTCGCCAACGGCCCTGCGGTACCACCGAGACCGGGGATCACGTCGCCGGAGCCGGCGATGGCGCGGACCTCGTAGGAGGTGACCGCAGACCCACCGGCGAACGCCGGTGCCGACCACGACACGTCGGCGCTCCCGTTGCCGGGTACTGCCGATGCGGACTGCGGGGCCTGAGGCACGGTCCGGGGGGTGGCGAGCACACCGGCGGAGGCCGGACCGTCACCCGTCGCGTTGGTGGCCGTCACGTTGAAACTGACGATCTGACCGGGGAACAGACCACCGATCTCACAACTCGTTTCGGTCATCGTGCTGCAGCCGACGACGTTGCCGGCACCGTAGCGAACGGTGTAGCCCGTGATGTCGGAGCCGTTGTTGTCCGGGGCGGTCCACGACACCGTGACCCGGCCGGTGTCGAAACCGGCCGGCTGGCCATCGACCGGAGTCACCGTCACACCCGTGGGCGCACCCGGCACGCCGGTCGGTGTCACCGGCCCGGCAAGTGCCGACGGCGCACCAGCCCCCGCCGCGTTCACCGCAGTGACGGCGAACTGGTACTGCGTGCCGTTGACCAGGCCGGTGACATCGAACGTGCCGGCGCTCGGCCCGGCAGTTCCACCGAGACCGTCGACCAGCACACCCAACGCGTCGTACACCGACACGTCGAATCCGGTGATCGGCGTGCCGCCGTCGTCCGGTGGCGCTGTCCATTCGACGGTGGCGGACTGGTCCCCTGGCGTCGCAACGTCGATCGTCGGGGCGCCCGGAACCGTCCAGGTCGTGAAGGCGCTGGTGAACGGCGCGGCGAGCGCATTGCCCACCAGGTCGGTCACCGCGGTCGTCACATCGACGGTGTAGGTCGTCAGCAGATCGAGTGCCGCGACGGGAACGAGCGTGGCCGACAGCCGGTCCGCGCTCAGCGTGACCGTCGAGGGAACCACGACGGCACCGTCCAGGAGACGGACCGATCCTGTCGTCACCGAATTCGGGTGCACGCGCTCGGAGAGCGTCACCACGACATCGGTCAACGAGTTCACAGCGATCGATGCGTTCGATGGGTCGACGGACATCACGGTCGGGGCGATGACCTCGTTCGCCAGGAACTCCAACTGGAGGTTCGCGCTTGCAGGGGCCGTCGTCGGTGGATCGACGGTCGCTGTCACGGTCACGGTCCTGGCCGGAGCGAGCACCGGCACCTGGATCGTCGCCACTCCGTCGGGTCCGGAGGTGGCGGTGGCGGTGGCGGTGGCGGTGCCGATGCCGGTGCTCCACGTGAACTCGACCGGTTGCGATCCCAACGGATTGCCGGCGACCGTCACCGTTGCCGACACCGGTAGCGACTGCGCCGGAGTCCCGATCACGCCGAAGTCCAGTGGCGTGGTCAGCGTGATGGTCGGGTTCCCGGCCGGCGGCAACAAGTCCTGGTTCAGCACCTGGATCGGATTTCCCCCGTTGTACGGGTTCCGCGAAGTGGCCAGGGGCGACAAGACGCGCTCCGTCCCCGGAGCAGGCGTCGGGTACACCCGCACGATGCCCCACGAACCAGCGGACAACCCACTGATCCCGTGAACCACGCCATAGCGGTAATCACCGATGTTCTGCATGTCGCCGCCGGCGGCGGCGAGGTGGAACGTGAAGGCACTGCCGGTCGCCATCGAACCCTGCACGCCGGCGCGCATCGACCCGGCGTCGAAGGCGTGCTCGAGCCAGTTGTGGCCCGAGATCTCCGTCTCGAGCATGCGCGCGCGGTCGGACGACTGCACCACGTGCACCCGCAACGGGTCGCCCTGGTAGGCGCGGATGATGGGCGTGTCGGGATCACCGATCGGTGCGCCGTTGATCTCGAAGATGCTGCTGAACACGTTGGCGAGTCGCTCACCGAAGCCGAGTTGGTTGAACGGTGCTCCGATGCCGTTCGCAAGCGGGTTCTGCAGCGGTGCCGGCAGACCGAGGCGATGGTGGAGGGGCGCGTTCTTGTAGCTGATCGCGCGCTCGCCCAGATCGGGCCAGTCCGCCGGGATCGGATCGTCCTGGATCGCGCCCGTGGCGTTGCGAATGTTCAAACCGTTGTGATGGAACACCACGGCATCGCGGTAGTCCTCCGCCGCGCCCGGCACCCGCACGTCGACCGCGGCGCCGGTGCTCACCTGCGCACCGGTGATCTGGTCGTGGAAGGTGGCGTTGCGTGGGCCGACGACGAGCGCCGCCAACAGGCCGTGGTGGCGGTGGCCACGTACGTCGCCGAAGTCGGTCAGCGGGATCACACCGAGTTCGCCGTCGGTGAGGCCGACCGGATTCTGCGGATCGTCGTATGCGATCTCGTCGGCGTACCAGAGGTACGACCTCGTCTGGCCGGGTCCGGCCGTCTGGTCGAGGCTGTAGCCGACGGTCGCGCCGTCACTGGTGCGCACGTCGTAGCGCAGCAACGACGGGTGCATCGACACGCGGTTGCCCGCGAACCACGGCGGGCCGGCCGGGGGCGGCACCGGCTCGCCTGGATCAAGTGGAGCCGGCGGAAGCGGCTCGAGCGGCATCGGCGCGTCGCCGTCGAGTGTGCCGAGATTGCCGTGTTGGGCGAAGAAGTCCCAGTCGACGTCGTTGGTCAGGTTGACCACGATGCAGTCACCCTCGTTGGCGCGCAGCACCAGCGGTTCGAGCGGTTTGGTGCCGGCGCGAATTGCCGCAGCATCGGCCGTCAGCACGTAGGCGAGCCCGTACGGGTCGTTGTCGCCGTAGCGGTTGTAGGTGATCGGTACGTCGATCACCGATACGTCGAACGATTTGAGCGTCGATCCCGGCGGACACGAGATGTTCAACGGTGCCTGCGGCAACGTGCCGTCGGCAGTCGTACCTCCGGCCGGAATCGTGAGGTTCTGGACACCCGCTGCGGGCAACGCCACGCCGGCAGGCAGGGCGATGTTGTTGTCGGGTAGGGGCAACAGTGCCGGTGCCGCACCGACCCCGCTGTCGAGGGTCTGGTCGAACACCCGCATGACGCCCCAGGCGCCGAACCACAGGTCCTCGACGCCGGTCCCGCCGTAGAGGAAGTCGCTCACTCTGGGTTGACCGGGTTGCGTCGGGAAACACGTGCCGGTCTGGCCCAGGCCGCAGCCGACTGCGACATCGTCGACGTTGAATGCCTCGGACACGCCGATCGGTCTGGTGTTGACGTACGGCGATGCCGGATCGTTCGCGTCCTTTCGCCATCGGGTGCCGTGGATCGAGAAGTTGTGCTGCTCCTCGTGGGAGCCCTGGATCAGCCGGTATCGGATGTTGTCGCCGCGGTACGCCTTCAGCGTCGGCGTCCACGGGTCACCCCACACCCTCGAACTGAAGGTGTAGGCCGGGTCGACCTGTTCGCCCAAGACCGCATTCGCGCCCGCGGGGAACTGCCGCAGCTCCATCGGCGCGTTCTTGTAGTTGATCGCCATGCCGCCCTGGTCGTTCTCCGCGGCTCCCGTCGGTGCCGGCGGCGGGGCGATCGTGTTGGCCGGGTTCTGGATGTCGGCGAGTGTGAGATCGGCGGCATTCCCGTTGGGTGGCATGAACAGCGGGATGAAGTCGTGCACGGCCACGCCGTACTCGCGGAAGTCGTCGCCGCCGCCAGGGCCGACCATGTCCATGGTGGCGCCGCTCGCGGTGCCCACACAGGCGGCACCGCAGACCGGTCCGCGCAGCGGGTTGTTGATCGGCTGCAGCCACTCACCGGTTTCGGGGTCGCGGGAGTCGAAGCCGGCCGGCTCGACGATCAGAGCGTTGAACATGCCGCGGTTCTGCATGACCGCCGCGAAGTGGTGGTCGTGCATGAACACGGTGCGCAGCTCGTAGTCGGCGTACCAACGCTCCTTGAGCGTCTGGCCGTCGCTGAGCCAGGTGGCCTGTTCGGCGGGGTCGGTCGGGTCGTACACCGCCGGGAGCGGCACGGTGCAGCCGGCGTCGATGTTGCACGCCTGAGTGCCGGCGATGACGTTGTCGTTGAACGTCGCCTGCGCCTCCGTGAAGGCCGCCTGCTGGTAGTTCCACCCGTTGGACGAACCATCGGAAGCCAACACGTCGAAGTTCACGAGGTGGATGTGGCCACCGACCATGTTGGTCTGCACGAGCCGCTGGTACGCATCGTTGCCGATGTGGTTCGGCGTGCGATTGGTGAGCTCGAAGTTGATGCAGTCACCCTGGTTGACCCGGAAGAAGAAGGGTTCAGGCTCCTTGTCGCCCGCCAGGATGGCGGCGACGTCTTCATCGGCGACGAGGATGCGGCCCTGGAAATCGATCCAGTCGGCTTCGTTGTAGATGATCGGCAGCTGGATGACCGATGCCCGGTAGGTCACCGTGCGAGCACCCGCCGGGCAGGGATCGACCGCGGGAGCACCCGGCAGCGGTGCGTTCGCCGGGTCGACCGGGCCACCGGCAACGTAGGTCGGATCATGGAACTTGCGCGTCGTGTGCTGCTCCTGCGCCAGCTGGAACGCGATCCGGGCAACATCCGGGTCGGCGGGAAAGAAACCCACCTCCGGCGTGACCACGACGCCGGGTGCCAACGGATCGGTCACGGCGGTCGTGATGGTCGGGTCGGTGCCGACAGCGAGGCCGAGTTCGATCACCCAGGGATCGACGGCGACGCCAGCGCCCGATACGACAGCGGAGGTCACATTCGGGAGGGCTTCGAGGGCGGTTCGCACGGCGAGTGCCGATGCGGCTCCGCCAACGGCGGCCGGGCCGGGAATCGGTTCGGTGGTCGCTGCACCGACGGTGAGCGTGAATGCCACCACCTCCGCCTCGGCGACGAGTTCCTGGGTCTCCGGTGTTCCTGCAATCTGCTCGACGATCGGATCACCGACCGCTGCGGGAGCGGTCGTGGTACCGGTGATCGTCGGGTTGCCACCGGTGAAGGTGACGAATTCGATGATGTACGGCGTACCGATCGAGCCATCCCCCGTCACGAGGGCGTCGGTCACGACCGGGAGCGACTCCAGCGCCGCCTCCACCGCAGCGGCGTCCGCCGGGTAGTCGACCGGAGTCGTGGAAATGCTGTCAACAGTGAGTGTGAATTCAGTGGTTCCCAATGCGATCTGGACTGACTGCGTGTCCGGTGATCCCCGGATTGGCGTCACTGCAACCTGCGGTGCCACGAAGGGGACCTCGGGCGTGTACTGGGCGGTGATGGTGAGGTCGGGTGTGGAGCGCCACAGCACGAGCTGCACCGCCCACGGATCGAGATCGGTGCCCTCGCCGTCGACGAGGACTGCTTCGATGTTGGGCAGTGCCTCGAGCGCGTTCTCGATGGCGACCGCGGTCGCCGGCAGGTTGATCGGCGTCGTGGTCGCGCCGCCGAAAGAGAGTGTGAACGAGCCGTCGGTCGCAGTGGCAACGATGTCCTGTGTCGACTCGAGCAACGCCGGGTCGAGTGCCTTGCCGGCGACGATGCGCATCGCCGGTGCCTCCACCGGGTTGCCCGCAGCGTCGAGAATGGGCTCGCGGGTGTCCGGGTCGAACGCCCGCTGGAAGACACCGCCGACAGCCTGCGGAGCACGCCAGCCGAACTGGCCGGGAATGAACCGCGGGTAGCCGGGGAAGTCGAACGACGGAGCGTTCTTCGCCGGCGGGACGGAGGCGGCCACCGGGACGATGCCGGCGCCGATGTCCTCGAGCGCCACCCAGCTGGTGACGAGGTGACCGTCGGGGGTTGCGTTCGTGCCGTCCTCGTGGGCGTCGTGCACTCGCAGCAACGACCAGAAGCCGGCGGCGAAGTGCGGGTACAGGTGGCAGTGGAAGATCGAGTCGCCGACGGTGCCGATGCGGGCACCGCCGCCGTAGTTGAGGTCGGCCGTGAACGCTGCCCACGGGCTGTAGGTCTGCGAGTCGATGGTGGTCGCCCGCGGCTGGTTCGACGGGGTCGGCTTCGGCGGGATCGATCCGGCCGGGCCGTTGTCGTCGGGTTCCGCAGCCCAGGTGTGGGCGTGGAGGTGGAACACGTGGGTCTCGAACACACCGGCATGACCGAAGCGGATCTTGATGGGATCGCCCTGATACGCCCGCGCCACGTTCGCGGTGTAGCACGACGTGACGCGTGTCTCGTCGGGAGCGTTGGTCAGCATGAGGCCGCAGTTCTCGACGTTGACCGCCGGCAGGCCGCCCGGCCTCGCAAGTGGGTCTGCCCCCGCGTAGTCGGGCTCCACCGGCAGCCACGGGCCGGATCCGCTCGCGAGCTTGACGGTCGCCGGGTCGCCGAACGTCCACGACGACAGACCGGTCTCCTCGCCGACACAGTCCGCACACCACTCGGGCTTGAAGTCGAGCCGCTTGTACTCGGACTCCGAGCCGTAGTTGAACGAGAACCGCTCCGGCACCTCGATCGGTGGCGCTGGCGGCACCGCGGGCGCAGCGACCACGGGGATGACGTCCTGGCTGAGCTGCACCGTCTCGCGGTAGCGACGACCATCCGCAAGTGCGATGGCGGCGTCGATGTAGAGCTCGCCGCTCTGGCCGGCGACACCGAGGTACTGGTTGGCCGGAACGGACGACGACAGCTCGGCGCCCGTCACCGGATCGAACCAACGCGCACCGGCCGGCTGAACGGCGAGGCCGCCGTAGAGGCCGTGTTCGGCACCACCGCCGTCGGCGTTCGCGCCGGCGGGCATGCCCATGTCGCGGAACAGGTACAAGCCTTCGCTCGACGGGGCACGCCAGAAGTAGGTGATCGCCTCGCCGACACCGACGGTCGTGTCGGCGTTGTGGCCGACGCTGCTGCCGTCGCCGGTGTTGGGTGCGTACGACACGCCGAAGGCGTGCATCGAGACGTGCGGGTCGACCTGTGGCAGCAACGGCGCCATCTGGGCCGGGTCGAGCTCGTTGGTCAGTGTGACTTGGATGCACTCGCCGGCGTTGGCGCGCAGCACCAGCGGGCGCGGACGCAGACGTCGGCCGGCGGCCGGGTCGCCCGCGTAGCCGTCGGCGGCGTTGCCGACGAGCGGGCGGTGCCAGTTCTGGACTGCGGCCTGGTCGCGCTGGAGCACGAAGACCATGCCGTCCGGATCGCCGTCGGTGAAATGCGGGAAACCATCCGGACCGTTCACCGCGACACCGGCGTCGTTGGCCCAGCGGGTGTAGGGAATGAAGACGTTGGTTGCCGCGACGTCGTAGACGCGCACGGCGTTACCCGCGCCACAGGCGGGGAGAGGGGGAACAGCGGCGGCGGCAGGACCGGTGGGGGAGACCACGACGAGCAGGCCCGTGATGAGTCCGGCGAGCACCGACCAGCGGCCGATGCCGACGGAGGTCCACGACACGCCATCAGTCGCGAAGGTGCGGATCACAAAACTGACGAACGGCAGTGCGGCGACGACGAGGAGGGCGAGCGGGGCGACGGCTCCACCATCGCGGAATGCGTGTTCGAGTGGGTCCATCTCATGGTGGCCGGCGGTCATCAGACCGTCGTCGTCACGGGAGCTTCGCTCGAACAGGCCGTGGAGCCACGAGAGCACCATGGTCGAAACGGAGATCCCGAGCGCAGTTGCGATGCCGAAGCCGATGGTCTCGCTCGCGCCGCGCAGGCCGAGCCCGCGGCGAACCGATGGCCAGATCAGGTCGAGGACGACGAGCACCAGGGCCACCGCCGTCGCCATCGTCACCGAGGCCCGCGCGACCTCGACGAGCGTCGCTGCGCCCATCCAGCTTTCGTGGAGTCCGATCTGCAAAGCTGCAATCGGCACCGCCATCGCCATCGCCCGTGAGATCAGGGACATCGCCCCAATGTTGTGCCGCATGCGCTTTCGCCCGTCCGTTCGTGGTCTCCGCCCGCTGCGAAGCTCCCATTTCGTGTACGTCTCGACGAAGGTAAAGTGCTCGCCATGGCGGTGGCAAGCGATTTCGCTCAAGGTTCCGTTCAAATGACCGACAATCGTGACGTGATGCGCGAGAGCAACCACAGAGCGTGGATATCCGTCGGTTTAGCACTCATTGGAGTCATCGCGCTCGGCGTCTGGGGCCTCGCAGCCGATCGCGGAACACCGGCCACGATCGGTACTCAGATCGGCCACGACGGGGGGTCGGTCATGGCGATTGGAGCATGGACGATCGACGACCCGATGATGGCGATGATGGGCGACGATCAGGACAACGCGGATGGGTTCGCGGCGTCCGGCATGCCGATGGCGCCGATGTCACAGATGATGTCCGATGCCGTGCCCGAGGGCATGAAGCGCGTGGCCGTGGAGCTCGACCTCGTCGCCGGCGACACGGTGATGCGGTTCCCCGAGACCCTCATGACCCTCGCTGCCGAGGGGACCACCTATCGGCCGTACAGCGCCCTGGTGGCCGACGGGCAGCTCCAACCGAACAGCCAGCTCAGCGCCGTGGTGACCTTCGAAGTGCCGCTCGAGGTGATGACGGCAACGTTTCGTCTCGACGGCAGTGCGACGCCGATCGACGTCGATGTGAGCATGGGCCCCGACGGTCAGGAACCGGCCGCGCACGATCACGACGAGTGACGACGACGAACGCCGGGCTCGCTGCCGACCACGGTGGTCGGGACGAGATCCTCATTCTCGCCGGCTCGCCGTTCTCGGCTCCACGCACGAGGATCAGCCGCCGAGGGCGATCTCGCGCACGCGGGCGAGGAGCACTTCGAGCGCCGGGCGGTTGAGCCCGCCCTCGGGGATGATCACGTCGGCGTGACGTTTGCTCGGCTCGACGAACCTCTCATGCGCCGGACGGACCTTGGCGAGGTACTGCTCGATCACGAAATCGGCGGTTCGGCCCCGCTCCGCGACGTCACGGCGCAGCCGGCGGATCAGGCGGATGTCGGCGGCGGTGTCGACGAAGATCTTCAAGTCGAATCGCTCGCGCAGGGCCCGGTCCCAGAAGACGAGAATGCCGTCGACGACGATGATGCGCGCCGGTTCCACCATGCGGACCCGATCGGTGCGGTTGTGCTGTGCGTAGTCGTAGACGGGCACCGGAACCGACGCACCGTTGGCCAGCGCCGCCAGGTGATCGTTGAGCAGTTCCCAGTCGAACGCGTCCGGGTGGTCGTAGTTCACCGCCTTGCGCTGTTCGATTGGAGCGTCGCCAAGATCCAGGTAGTACGAGTCCAGCTCGATCAGCGAGAGATGGTCGTCGCCGGTCAGCGCGGCCAGGCGTTCGGTGACGGTGGTCTTGCCGGAGCTGCTCCCGCCGGCGATCCCGATCATGAATGGTCGGCGTTGCACGCAGGCACGTTAGGCCGTGTTGGTCGGTGTCGTGAGCGTCAAGCCACTTGACCAACTCTTGACCGCGGAAAGTGGCAGAACGATTGCCCAGAGTGGTCAAGTGCCCTACTGTCCGAACGGCGGTATTGGCACCAACACCACACAAGGCGGCAATGTGTA
>CAVVFL010000020.1:0-32636 GCA_963747375.1 Ilumatobacteraceae bacterium | reverse complement strand
CGAAACATGCATGGGAATGCGCGCTCAGCGCGCACTCCCGTTCATTTTTCGGGGTCGGGTTCGGGCGTGGCGAGAGTGATGAGATGAGCGGGGGGATGGCCGATGTCGTGACCTCGCTTGACGGAGCGCCAGCGCCAGATCACCGACGCGGTGAGACGCTGGTGATCCGTGCCGATCTCGAGCGCCGTCGCGTCGAGGACCGGATCGCCGAGCTGAGCGCCGTCGGCCGCGTCGACGATGCGCAACGATCGGCGGTGCGTCGGCCCCCGGCTGATCCATGCGTTCGACCAACTCCTGGCCCGGGTAGCAGCCCTTCGTGAAGCTCACCGCGACCGCCACGACGCCCGTGACGGCCGGGATCGTCTCCCCCGGCACGATCTCGAAGCCCATCCGCGGCCAGCCCGGCAGCCACTCGAGCGGCCTCGTGCGCTGGCGAGGGCGTCCGCCGACGCTGCGGGCACGACGGTGATGTCGGCCTGCACCCGAATCTTGAATCGATTCAGACGAGCCGCCAACGCATCGCCGAAACCGGCATCGGTGTCGAAGTCGAAGACCTCGTCGTCCGACCGCGTCACCCGGGCGAGCGACTCGACCTTTCCCGTCGGCTCCAGAACCAGCGTCCAGCGCGAGTCGCCGACCGCCAGATCGCGGATGTCCTGGGCGATCTGCGAGTGCAGGTACGTCAACGCATCGGGGCCTTCGACGATCACGTGGTCGCGGGCGGCGGCGTCGATGGCGGCGGGATCGGGGTCACGTCTCCAGTCTGCCGTGGCACACTTCGATCCTATGTCGGAGCAACGAGATCTCGCCCAACGCGCCGTCGACAGCTTCCTCACGCTCGTCCACCGGGGCACCCGACTCGCCGCCGGCACGCTCGCGATCGTCGTGCTCATCTGCGTCGGCGGGCTGCTCCTCGGCATCGCCGCGCTGTCGGGTGGCGTGCGGACCGCGTGGATCCTGCTCGGCGGCATCGGCGCCGTCGTCGCCATCGGATCCGTCGTGCTCGCGATGTTCCGACTCTGGGCGATCACCAGCCTGAGCGTGGCGCTCGTCAGCGACATCCAGGCGTTGATCTCGAGCGACCCCGGTTCGGAACGCGTCGTCATCGAGACGATCGAGTCGAGCGACGACGTGCAGGACCAGAGTGCGGTGGTGATGTCACGCCAGTTCTTCGCGATGAGCGACTCGGTCGGCACCCGCGCCGGCCAGTTCGTCGCGTTGTCGCTCGCCCTCAAGTCGGTGACGTCGTTCCCACTCCTGATCCTGCTCGCGACGGCGATCACGGTCGGGTTCGCCAGGCTGAGCGTGCTGTTCCTGCTCGGCCTCATCTTCTGACCCAGCCCGCTCCGCCGTCTCGGCTCGCGCTCAGCGCGCACCTCGGGCGAAATTCGGCGGTCGCGCCGCGTCAGGCTCGGGTGTCGGCGGCGCGGCGGGCCGCGGTCATGCGGCGGGCGGCGGGGACCGCGGCCAGCAGGGCGGCCGCCTTGTTGCGGCACTCGAGATCCTCGTCGTCGGGCACCGAGTCGGCGACGATGCCGGCGCCCGCCTGGAACGCTCGCCGTGCGCCGCCCGGACGAACATCGTGCGGATCGCGATGGCGGTGTCGAGGTTGCCCGAAGTCGACGTAGCCCACGACCCCGGCGTACGGGCCACGCTTCACCGGTTCGAGCTCGTCGATGATCTCCATCGCCCGCACCTTCGGCGCACCGCTGACACCGTGCCGGCCGGCAGCGTCGCCCGCAGCACGTCGATCGGGCCGAGTTGCCGTCACGCAGCTCGCCCGACACCTGCGACGTGAGGTGCATCACGTGGCTGTAGCGCTCGAGCGTCATCAACTCGTCGACGTGCACCGTGCCGAACTTGGCCACCCGACCGACGTCGTTGCGGGCGAGGTCGACGAGCATGACGTGCTCGGCGACGCTCCTTCGGATGCTCCTTCAGCTCGGCGGCCATCCGGCGGTCGTGCTCGTCGGTGCGGCCACGGCGGCGGGTGCCGGCGATCGGCCGGCTGACACACCTTGCGGCCGAGCACCTGCACCATCGGCTCGGGCGACGACCCGACGATCGTGAGCCGGGGTGGCGCAGGAAGTACATGTACGGGCGACGGGTTCACCTGGCGCAGCACCCGGTAGACGTCGAACGGATCGGCCTGAGGTCGAGGTCGTAGCGCTGGGCCAAGCACCACCTGGAAGATGTCGCCGGCGAGGATGTGCTCCTTGGCGACCTCGACCGCCTGCTGGTACATCCCGCCGGACATCGACGAGTGCACCTCCGGCAGCTCCTCGTCGAGCGGCGGCGGCTCGACAGGGGCGTACGGCAAGCGGTGCGAGCAGCTCGGCGACGGCCTCGAGCACCCGCTCGACGGCGGCGTCGTACGCGCGTCGAGTCGTCGGTGTCGATGTCGAGCACCGGGACGCTCTCGATGAGGTACACCCGCTGGCGCCAGTGGTCGAACGCCGCCAGCGAACCGATGATGCTCATCACCGCGTCGGGCAGCCCGCGATCGTCGTCGGCGTGTCGGGCAGGTGCTCGACCTCGCGGACCACGTCGTAGCCGAGATATCCCATGACGCCGCCCTGCAACGGCGGCAGGTCGGGGATGATCGGGCGCGGTAGGCGGCGACGATCGCGTCGAGGGCGGCGAGCATGCCCCGGTCGATCGGGATGTCGGCGGCTGAGGTGCTGTCGAGTCTCGATGATCGCCGTCGCGCAGCTCGAGCGTGGCCAACGGGTCGTGGCCGACGAAGCTGTACCGGCTCCACCGTTCGCCGTGCTCGACCGACTCGAGCAGGAATCCGTCCCGTCGCCGACGAGCTTCACGAACGCGGCCACCGGCGTCTCGAGGTCGGCGAGCAGCTCGGTCCACACCGGCACGACCGTGTGCTCGGCGGCGTGGGACGTCGGAACTCATCGTCAGCGACGAGACGGCGTCGGATCTCCACGGATCGGCCTCGGAGCCGAACGCGCGGAAGAAGCACGATGCGAGCGCCGGTGTGGCACGCGCCGTTGCCGTCCTGCTCGACCTTGAACAGCAGCGCGTCGGCGTCGCAGTCGTAGTACGCCTCGCGCACCAACTGGCGGTCGCCGCTGGTGTCGCCCTTGCGCCACACCTCCTGGCGGCTGCGGCTCCAGTAGACCATCCGACCCTCGTCCAGCGTGAGCTGCAGGGTGTCGGCGTTCATCCACGCCACCATCAGCACGGCGCCGTTGCTCGACGTCCTGGGCGATCGCCGGCACGAGGCCGTTCGCGTCGTACTTCACTGCCGCGAGCTGCTCGTCGGTCGCGGTCGATCGTGATCCCTTCGGGCATCCGGCCAGCCTACGGGCCGACCCGTGGCGCAGACCCGATGCGTTGCGTCAGGCGACGACTTCGGAGATCTGGAACGCAGCTTCGGTGTTGGTGAAGTTGGGGATGTCGGCGGTCGCTTCTCCCGCGGACCCGAGCGCGGCGCCCATTGCGTCGGGCGACTCGAAGAACAGGTGCCCGATGGCGATGTACGGGCCGTCCATGCCGGAGTCGATCTCCCACTTCGTCGGCTTCATCGTCCGGTCGACGATCGTCCATGTGTGTGGTCTTGTAGTAGTCCATGTCGAAGGTCGCGCCTTCGGACTTCGGGTACATCACACTGACTCTGATCATCTGATCCTCCTGCTCGTTGAGGACCGAGCAACGTACCCGGTGCGTTCGTCAGAGGTAGAGCCCGGTGGACGCCTCGATGCGCTCCGCCGCAACAGCGTGCAATTCGCGTTCGCGCAACATCACGTAGTCCTCACCCTGCACCTCGACCTCGTAGCGGTCCTCCGGGCTGAACAGCACCTTGTCGCCCACTTCGCACGACCGCACGTTCTGGCCCTGGGCCACCACCGTTGCCCAGATGAGGCGCTTGGCGACCTGAGCGGTCGCCGGGATGACGATGCCACCGGACGACTTGCGTTCGCCGTCCTTGTCGGAGATGCGCACGAACACCCGGTCGTTGAGCATCTTGATCGGAAGCTTGTCGTCGGCGGTAGCCATCGGTGGAAGGGTACCGTCGACGACCGGGCGACTTCCGCCCTCGCCTCACCCTCCCCGATCCGAAATCTGCAGCGATTCGTGCATCCAGCGCACACTGATGCCAATTTCGGGTCAGGACGCGACGGCGGCTTCCATTTCTTCCTTGACCTCGTCGGTGAGGAGTGGGATCACATCGACGGTCTCGAAGTTCGACACCACCTGGCTGACCTTGGACGCACCGGTGATCACGGTCGACACGTGCGGGTTCTTCGTGCACCAGGCAAGCGCCAGCTGCGCCATCGTGCAGCCGAGTCGGTCGGCGATCGGACGGAGCTTCTCGACGCGGGCGATCGCCTCGGCATCGGTCAACCGACCGGCGAGCCAGCTGTAGCCCTCGAGCGCTGCGCGCGAGTCGTCGGGGATGCCGTCCTTGTACTTGCCGGTGAGCAGGCCCGACGCGAGCGGGCTCCAGATGGTGTTGCCGTAGTTGAAGTCGGTGTTGATCCGGGCGTACTCGCGCTCGACCCGCTTGCGCTCGAGCAGGTTGTACTGGCTCTGCTCGGTCGACCGGCTTGTGCAGGTGATGACGCTCGGCGATGTCGATCGCCGCTCGGATCTCGTCGGCCGACCACTCGCTCGTACCCCAGTACAGCGCCTTGCCGGAGGTGATGATGTCGCTCATCGCCCACACCGTCTCCTCGATCGGGGTGTCCGGATCGGCGCGATGGCAGTAGAGCACGTCGACGAAGTCGACCCCGAACCGCTCGAGCGACCCGTCGATCGCCTGCATCAGGTACTTGCGGTTGAGCGTGTTGTGCATGTTCGGCGTGTCGCCGTGCAGCCCCCAGAACACCTTGGTGGTCAGCACGTAGGACCAGCGTGGCCAGTCGAGCTCGCGGAGCACGTTCCCCATGATCGTCTCGCTCTTGCCGCCGGCGTAGGCCTCGGCGTTGTCGAAGAAGTTGCAGCCCGCGTCGCCGGCGGCCGGCCATGCACTCGAGCGCCAGGTTGGTGTCGAGCTGGGTGTCGAAGGTGACCCAGCTGCCGAACGACAGCACACTCACCTTGAGGCCGGTGTTGCCGAGCCGGCGGTATTCCATCTTGGGATTCACGTTGGGGGTAGCCATGTCGGCGACCCTACCCAGCCCGTCGACCACCCAGTCGCCACGGCGTCGCAAAAGGGGTCTGACCCCTGCTGCCCGGTCAGAGGGGGCTGCGCGCCGGCGGCGCGGTCGCCGGCGACCTGCTCTGCCATCAGGTCGAGTGCCGGACCGCGCAGCTTGCGGATCGTGCGCTGGTAGGCCGACGCGTCGAGCGTCGACGCCAAGCTCGCGCGGCGATGGCGACGGCGCGTTCGAGCACGTCGTCGGCGGCGACCACCTCGTCGATGTAGCCGACATCGACGGCGTCTCGCGGCGTGGTGATCCGGGCGGTGGCGAGTGCCCGTTGCGCGTGCCGCTTGCTCAGTCGCTCGCCGGCGATCGTGAAGGCCCAGTCGGGCAGCACCATCTTGATCGCCACCTCGTTCAACCCGACCTTCGCGTCGATGTCGGCGCCGACGCGCACATCGCAGCCGAGCAGCACGAGGGCGCCCGCGGCGAGTGCGTGACCGGTGCAGGCCGCGACGACCGGGACCTGGCATCCGTACAGCCGCTGGACGAGCGCGCCGCCGTCGGCGACCAGGTCGATGATCGCCGACATGTCGTCACCGAACATGACCGCCGAGGTCGAAGCCCGGCCGAGAACCGCCCGGGTCGACCGTTGATCACCAGCGCCCCGACCGCGTCGTCGGCCTCCGCCTCATCGATCGCCTCCTTGGATCGCGGCGATCACGTCGAACGACAACGCATTCGCCTTGCCGTCGTCGAGATGGACGATCAGGACGCCCTCGCGTCGTTCTGTGGTGACTGCCGGCGTGCTCATCCCGGCGAACGCTACGCGACGACGGGGCGAACGGTGATGCCCGCCGCGGCCATCTCGCTTTGGCGTCGGCGACGGTGTGCTCGCGGAAGTGGAAGATCGACGCCGCGAGCACGGCGTCGGCGCGCCCGATGGCGACGCCTTCGACGAGGTGGTCGATCGAACCGACACCACCGCTGGCGATCACCGGCACGGTGACGGCGTCGACGATCGCCTGGGTCAGGTCGAGGTCGAAGCCCTCCCGGGTGCCGTCACGATCCATCGACGTCAGCAGGATTTCACCGGCGCCTCGACGCACAGCCTCGCGCGCCCACTCGACGGCGTCGATGCCCGTCGGTGTCCGACCGCCGTGCAGGTAGACCTCCCAGCCGTCCACTGATGATCCGTCGTCTGACCGACGTTTCGCGTCGATGGCGCACACCACGCACTGCACGCCGAACTCGGCTGCGATCTCGCTGATCAACTCCGGTCGCTCGACCGCCGCCGTGTTCACGCTGACCTTGTCGGCACCGGCGCGCAGCATTCGCCGAGCGTCCTCCAGCGTACGGATACCGCCGCCGACGGTGAACGGTATGTAGACCTCGTCGGCCACCCGCCGAACCATCTCGACGGTGGTCTCGCGTTTGTCGCTGGATGCGGTGATGTCGAGGAAGACCAGCTCGTCCGCGCCTTCGAGGTCGTAGCGGGCGGCGAGTTCGACCGGGTCGCCGGCATCGACGAGATCGACGAAGTTGGTGCCCTTCACGACCCGACCTTCGGTCACGTCGAGACACGGGATGACGCGAGCGACCCTCACAGCTGCGCCAACGCCTCGATCGCCTCGACCACGGTGAACCGTCCTTCGTAGACCGCCTTGCCCGTGATGATCCCGCCCAGATTCGCGATCCGGGAAAGTGCCACCACGTCGTCCAGACACGACACGCCGCCGCTGGCGATGACCGGCGCCCCGGCGAGTTGCGCGGACCTCGTGAGTCCGTCGATGTCGGGACCGTCCAACATCCCGTCGCGGCCGATGTCGGTCACGACGAACACCGCCGCGGTCGGAAACAGCCCGTAGGCGTCGTCGAGCATCACCCCGCTCCCCTCGGTCCAGCCGTGCACCGCCACTTCCCCGTCGCGGTGATCGAGGCCCACGGCAACGGGCACGACTGCGGAGGCGGCTTCGACGAGGGCCGGTTCGCGGACCGCCGCAGAACCCATCACGACACGTGCGACACCGGCGTCGGCGAGTTCGCGAGCGTCGTCGAGCGACCGCACGCCGCCGCCGGTCTGCACCCGAGCGACGCCCGAGAGCGCGGCGGCGATCGCCGCGACGACGGGCCGATTGACCGGGTCGCCCGAACGGGCCGCGTCGAGGTCGACGACGTGCACCCACGCCGCGCCCGCCGCGGCGAAGTCACGAGCGACCGCCACCGGGTCGTCGCCGTACACGGTCTCGTCGGCGTAGTCGCCCTGACGGAGACGGACCACGCGGCCGCCGAGCAGATCGATGGCCGGGTAGAGATCGATCACCGGCACACCTCGACGAAGTTGGCGAGCAGCCGGAGGCCCGGGCGGCTCGACTTCTCGGGATGGAACTGCACGGCGAACACGTTGTCGCGCCGGAACGCGGCGTTGAGCGTGGTGCCGTACTCGACCGTGGCCGCCACCATCGTCGGGTCGTCGGGCACACCGTGCAGCGAGTGCACGAAGTACACGTACGGCTCATCGCCGAGGTCGCGGAGCATCGGCTCGTCCGGGTCGACGATGTCGAGGCGGTTCCACTGCATCTGGGGAATCTTCGGTCCCGGCGGAATCCATGTGACGGTCCCGGGGATGACGTCGAGCCCGGCCGCGCCCTCGTTCTCCTCGGACTTCGTGAACAACATCTGCATGCCCACGCAGATGCCCAGGAACGGGCGCCCGGACGCGGCCGCGTCGCGTGCCGGCCCCTCGAGCTCGGTCAATCGCAAGGCCTCCATGCACGCCCCGAACGCGCCGACGCCCGGCAGCACCACCCCGTCGGCATCGGCGATCAGCCCGGGGTCGGCCGTGAGCCGGGCGTCGGCCCCCTCGTGTTCCAGCGCCTTCTGCGCCGAATGGAGATTGCCGATGCCGTAGTCGAGCACCGCGATGACCGGTCGCGTCACAGCACACCCTTGGTCGATGGCACCCCGCCGGGGTCGTCGATCCGCACCGCGTCGCGCAAGGTGCGCGCCAGGCCCTTGAACGTGGCCTCGATGATGTGGTGCACGTTGCGCCCACGCACCAGCTCGACGTGCAACGTGATGTTGGCGGCCGTGGCGAACGACGCGACGGCATGTTCGGCGAGCTGCGGATCGAACGCGGGGTCGCCGAGCGGAAGACTCTCGGGCATCGGGACGTGCCACTCGACCCACGGTCGGCCCGACAGATCGAGCGCGACGTCCACCAGCGCCTCGTCGAGCGGGTAGCGACCGCTCGCGAACCGACGAATGCCGGCCTTGTCGCCGAGCGCCTCAGCGAACGCCTCCCCGACGGCGATCGCCACGTCCTCGACGGTGTGGTGGGTGTCGATCTGGAGGTCGCCGACCGCCTGCACCCGCAGGTCGAATCCGCCGTGCCGACCGAGTTGGTCGAGCATGTGGTCGTAGAACGGGATACCGGTCGAGATGTCGGTGCTCCCCGTGCCGTCGAGATCGATGTCGACGTCGATCGAGGTCTCCTTGGTCGATCGTCGACGTTGCGCAGTTCGGGACGTACGGGTCATGAGCGGACTCCATCGGGGGTCGAGGACGGCACCGACGAACACATCGGCCAGCGCCTGCAGGAACTCGGTGTTCTCGTCCGGCGTGCCGACGGTGACACGGAGACAGTTCTCGAGCCGGGGCCAACTCGAACAGTCACGGATCAGCACGCTGCGGTCGACGAGGCCCTGCCAGACCGCGTGCCCGTCGAGAGCGCCGGGCCGGACTCGGAACAGCACGAAGTTGGCGCCGCTCGGGAACACGTCGAGCGGGAGTCCGCCGAGCGCAGCGATGATCCGTTCACGTTCGGCGACGATGTGCTCGACGCGGTCGTTCATGTCGTCGGAGAACCGCAGCGCGAGTCGCCCGGCGATCTGCTTGACCGCGTCGAGGTGGTACGGCAGCACCACCTTGTCGAGTTCGGCCACGAGCCACGTCGGCCCGACGAGGTATCCGAGCCGGGCCCCGGCCATCGACCAGGTCTTCGAGAACGTGCGGGTCACCACGAGCGGCCGGTCCTCGGCGACCAGATCGAGCGCACTCCAGTCGGCGAACTGCGCGTACGCCTCGTCGACCACGACGAGGCCCGGTGCGATCGCCAGCAGTTGCTCCACCCGCTCGACCGGTTCGACGAGACCCGTCGGATTGTTCGGCGAGGTGAGGAACACCACGTGTGGGTGGAACTCGGTGATCACACGTTCGACCTCGGCCGGATCGAGCGTGAAGTCCGCAGCGCGCTCGCCTTCGACGACTGTCGCCCCGGTGACCCGGGCGATCTGGGCGTGCATCTGGTACGTGGGCTCGAAGGTCGCGACGGTGCGTCCCGGGCCGGCATACGCGAGCAGCACGGTCTGCAGCACCTCGTTCGAGCCGTTCGCGACGAACACCTGCGCCGGGTCCACGCCGTGCAGTTCGGCGATGGCTTCTCGCAATGCGGTCGCGGCAGCGGTCGGGATACCGATGCCACTCGACACGCGACACTTCCGCTGCCACGGCGTCGCGGAACGCGGCGGGAGGCGGTTCGGGCGACTCGTTGGTGTTGAGCCTCACCCGCACGTCGACCTGGGCGGAGTGGTAGCCGTCGAGGGCGCGGAGATCGTCTCGGACGGGAATCACCGAGCGCAGTGTAGAGGGAGCCTCCGTCGGCCTCCCGGTAGGGTTTCGCCCCATGGCCGGATCCACCGAGTCGACCGCCGCCGAACTGGCCGCGATCGCCGACAACGTGGCCCAGTACCGAACGCGGGTCGCCGGCCTCGCCGAACGGTTCGTCGGCACGGAGCGTGACGACGTGGTCACAGCGATTCACGAGGCCGAACGCCAGCTCCGCGCCGCCGAACGCACGCTGATCCGGGCGCTGCGCGTGCTCGACTGAGCTGACGCTTGCCCAGCTCACGGGCCGAAAACGCGGCGATGGCCCCTCGAGGGGGCCATCGCACTGCGCGAGGTCGGGAGGCGGATCCCAACCGTCGCTGCAAACCAGGTGGCGGGAACCTGGTTGTGGAAAACTATACACCCGCCCGTTGAATGGGCAATGTACGCAGCGGCCCGGCCCGCAGATGTCATCGAGCACGCAGCCGACCCGTCGGGTCGACGCCACGGGCCCCGCCCAGCCGCCGGTACTCTCGATGCATGCGTTGCCTCGAGATCAAACGCCAGATGGCGAGCGACGACATCGCTCACGTCACCGAACTGCTCGACGCAGCGGCGCGCGCCGACGGTCGGCGACCGCTGTCGGACCACCTGTATCTCGACCTCGTCAACGGCGGCCTCGACGGCTTCACCGGGTTCCTCGCGTCCGAGCCCGGCCACGACCATCCGGTCGCGTACGCGCAGATCTCGCGCGGCAACGACGCCTACGCATTCGAGCTGGTGATCCACCCGCACCACCGGTACGAGATGGCGACGATCGGACCCGAGCTGATCGACTCGGCGCTCGACGTCGTCGCATCCGACGGCGGCGGCCGGGTCAACTGGTGGGTGTTCGAACCGACATCGACCCACCGACTGCTGGCAGCCGACGCCGGCATGGCGTCGGGTCGCAGCCTCTACCAGATGCGCCGATCGCTGCCCACGGGTCTCGACGTCACTGTCGCAACGAGGGCGTTCGTTCCCGGCGACGACGACGAAGCGTGGCTGCAGGTCAACAATCGTGCCTTCGCCACCCATGGCGAACAGGGCGGATGGACGCTCGACACGTTCTGTCAACGCCAGCAGGAAGCGTGGTTCGACCCGGAGGGGTTCCGAGTGCACGACCTCGACGGCCGCATGGCCGCGTTCTGCTGGACCAAGGTGCACGAACCGACGGCACCCGGCGACGACATGATCGGTGAGATCTACGTCATCGCGGTCGACCCCGACTTCCACGGCCGTGGCCTCGGCCGGCAACTCACGCTCGCCGGCCTCGAGCACCTCGCCGGTCGTGGCATCTCGACGGCGATGCTCTACGTCGACGCCGACAACACCGCCGCGGTCACGCTCTACGAACAGCTCGGGTTCCGGATCCACTTCACCAACGCGGCGTTCGTGGCCGACGTGGCGCCGAACGAGACGGTTGGTGCGTCGTGACGGCACTCGGCCCTCGGTCCGACACCAACAAAACGCTCCCCCGCTGGAGCACGGTTGACGTCCACGACTCACTCGACGCGCGATCGTTCACCGACGCGATGGAACGTTCGACCGCTGACGTCGACCGCTTGGTCGCACTGTTCGACGAGCTCGACATCCGCGCCCAGACGCCGCGGACGCCCGACGCCGCGGACGGCGTCGCGACCGATCGAGCGATCGACGAACTGAATCGGGTGAGTGCCGAGCTGGCAATCCTGCGGGTGTACACCTACGCGTTCGTGGCGACCGATTCACGCGACGCGCCGGCGCAGTCGGCTCTCGGCGAGATCCGACAGATCGACGCGACGCTGCGCCCGCTGACCGCGCGGCTCGCCGACTGGGTTGCCTCCCTCGGTGTCGACGAACTGGCCACATTGAGCGACACGGTCGCCGAGCACCGCGGGCCGCTCGTGCGTCTGGCCGCGCGGGCCGAGCATCAGATGACCGAGTCGGAGGAGCACCTCGCCGCGGAACTGTCGGTCACCGGCTCGGGAGCGTGGGGGCGACTGCACAACGACGTCACGTCACAGCTGACTGTCGACGTCGAGCTGCCCGACGGCACCGAGGCCCTGCCGATGCCTGCCGTCCGCGGGCTCGCCACCGATCCGGATCCGTCGGTTCGACGAGCCGCCTACGACGCGGAACTCCGGGCCTGGCCGACGATCGAGGTGCCGGTGGCAGCTGCGATGAACGCGATCAAGGGCGAAGCCATCGCTCTCGACCGCCGACGCGGGTGGCCGTCGCCACTCGATGCATCACTGTTCGCCAACAGCACGAGCCGCGCGACGTTCGACGCCATGCAGGCCGCCGTGACCGCTGCGCTGCCCGACCTGCGCCGCTGGATGCGCACGAAGGCACGGCTTCACGGCCACGATCCGGCAGCCGGCCTGCCGTGGTGGGACCTCGTGGCACCGTTGCCGTTCGCCGGCGCCGAGATGTCGTGGGACGACGGTGTCGACATCGTCCGCGTCGGCGTTCTTCGACTACAGCGACACGCTCGGCGGTCTGGTCGATCGCGCCCTCGACGAGCAGTGGATCGACGCGGCCCCACGGCCCGGCAAGAGCGGCGGCGCGTTCTGCGCATCGTTCGTCGACGACCGCTCGCTCGTGTTGCTCAACTGGTCGCGGTTCGGCCGACTCGACCCAGACCACCGCGCACGAACTCGGCCACGCCTACCACAACACCATGCTGGCGGGCCGCACGCCGCTCCAGCGCCAGCTCCCGATGGCGCTGGCGGAGACGGCGAGCATCTTCTGCGAGACACTCGTCGTCGAGGCGGGGTTGGGGCGGATGTCGGGAGCCGAACGGCTCGCCCTGCTCGACGTCGACCTCGCGGGCACCAACCAGGTCGTCGTCGACATCCATTCACGGTTCCTGTTCGAGACCGAGGTGTTCGCCCGCCGCCGGCGGCGCACGCTGAGCGCGGCCGAGCTGTGCGAGCTGATGACCGACGCCCAGGGCGAGGCCTACGGCGACGGGCTCGACCAGCGCACCGCCCATCCCTACATGTGGTTGCTCAAGCCGCACTACTACGGCTCGCACTTCTACAACTGGCCCTACACCTATGGGCTGCTGTTCGGTCTCGGTCTGTTCGCCCGATATCAGGACGACCCCGAACGATTCCGCGCCGGCTACGACGACCTGCTGTCGCGCGCCGGGATGGACACGGCCGAGGAGTTGGGGTTGACGTTCGGGCTCGACGTCACCGACGAAGCATTCTGGACGGCCAGCCTCGACGTCGTCCGCGCCCGCATCGACGACTACGTCGCGCTCGCAGCCAACGTCGAGGCCGCCCCGTGAACAGTCGCTACGACCTCACCCGCGCCGAGTTCGCAGAGGTCCTCGACGGCGAACCGCGCTACCGCCTCGACCAGCTGTGGGCCGGGCTCTACACGCAGCTCGCCGACCCTGCCGACATCACCAATCTCCCCAAAGCCCTTCGCTCCCGGCTCGACGCCGAACTTCCCCTGGCGCTGACGGCGGTGACGGAGTCGGTGAGCGATCGGGGCGACACCGTGAAGTTCCTGTGGGAACTCGACGGCGGCAGCCGCGTCGAGACCGTGCTGATGCTCTACTCCGACCGGGCGACCGTCTGCGTCAGCAGCCAGGCCGGCTGCGCGATGGGGTGCGGATTCTGCGCCACCGGGCAGGCCGGCTTCACCCGCCATCTGACCGTCGGCGAAATCGTCGAGCAGGTGGTGCGGGCGGCGCAACGTGCCCGACAACTGGAGCGTCGGGTCAGCAACATCGTGTTCATGGGGATGGGCGAACCGATGGCCAATCTCGATGCCGTGTGGGCAGCGACCGAACGCTTCCACGGCGACCTCGGCCTGTCGGCCCGACACATCACGATCTCGACGGTCGGTGTGATCCCCGGCATCCGCTCACTGAAGGATCGCTCACTGCCGGTCAACCTCGCCGTGTCGCTCCACGCCGCGAACGACACGCTGCGCGACGAGCTGGTGCCGATCAACCGGCGGTACCCGATCGAGGACCTGATGGCCGCGTGCGACGACTACCTCCAAGTCAAGCACCGTCGGGTCAGCTTCGAGTGGGCGATGATCGAGGGCGTCAACGATCGCGACCGCGACGCTCGTGAACTCGCCGGGCTGTGCCGCCGACTCAGCCCCCACGCTCACGTCAACCTGATTCCGCTCAACCCGACGCCGGGCTACCCCACGACCGGATCATCGGCGAAACGGGTGGAGGAGTTCCGCGACCTGCTCGAACAACTCGGTGCCAACGCCACCGTTCGTCGCAATCGCGGCACCGACATCGACGCCGCGTGCGGCCAGCTGGCCGCCGGTCAACCGGTCGTCCTCACCCGTCGGAGCGTTACTCGTGGTGTCTGACACCATGAGTAACGGTCACGGGGCATAACGGGGGTTGGCAACTGCGAGCTTGTCGAGCACGGCCTCGGTCAGGACGGACCTGAGTTCGTCAGCGCGGTCGTCGAACTCTCGCCGACGGATCGCTGCGGCCAACTCGGCGTCGGTCGCCACCCCGAGCTGCGCGAGCCGTCCCTCGTGAGCCGCCTGCTGGGCCGGGCCGAGATCGATCTCCCGCTCCACCATGCCGAGCACGTTCGACGCCACTCGCGCATGGAATCTCAGTCGGCCATCGGTCGACGGGATCACCTCGCGGTCGATCCACTCCCGAACCGCCTCGAGCAGCTCCATCGCGCTCGGCGCGTCGTGCGGGGCCGTCATCTCACCAGCGTCCTTCCAGCATGGCCAGCAGGTCGTATTCGTTCTCGCACACCCGCCGCCCGATGGCGGCCAGTTCATGGCTGCGGGCTGCTCCGGTGAGATGCACACTCGCCTGCACGATGCACATGATCGCCCACTTCCAGGTGCCGAGGACCTCCCACCAGTGCACTACGACCGGGTCGACCGGCGACCCACCCGACGCCTCGTACGCAGCGAAAAGTTCGTCGTAGGTCCCGATCCCCGCCACCGGTGGGGTCGCCCCGAAGCGCCAGGCCTTCACGCACAGCCACCCGAGATCCTCCATCGGATCGCCGAGGTGGGCGAGCTCCCAGTCGATCACCGCTCGCAGTCCGTCGGGGCCGACGATCATGTTGCCGAGGCGGAAGTCGCCGTGCACAAGGCTCGTGCGACCCGGGGCGGGTCGGGTGTCGATCAGCCAGTTGCGCACCAGTTCGAGCACCGGATGAGGCTGCCCGAGGCCGTCGAGCACGCCGGTGTAGTGCTCGACCTGGTCGGTGTGCTGGAGCCCCGAGATGCCGGCCACGTCGAGTGCGTGAATTCGCGCCAACGCCCCGCCGAGATCGGTGACCAGGCGCGAGCGTGCCGTGGCGAACTCGTCGTCGCGCAGAATCTTGCGAGCGATGGTCTCTCCGTCGATGGCTTCCAGCACCATGAAGGCGACGCCGTCGTCACGACGTCGCGCCTCGAGGAGTTCCGGAACGGGAGCGCCACCACGACCGGCCGCCCGGACCACGCCGGCTTCGATCAGCATGTCGCGTTCGTCGCCCGCGCGCTGGCGCTGCAGGATCAGCGGCCGCCCGTCGGCTTCGAATCGCCAGGTCTCGCGCGAGGCTCCACCCGACAGCCGATGCAACCCGTGGATCTCGGCACCATCGAAGAGTTGCGACAGCATCGTCGACAACTCAGTCCCCACGGCCGAACTCTCCATCGCCATGAGATTCGCAGATCACCACTCCGGAGTCCGCACCCGGACGTTGTGGTCGCAGCCGCGTGAGCGGTTTCAGCAGCCGGCGACGCGAACGGTCGGGGTCGGATTCACCGCAAGACCGCCGCCGGGGTGCACCTCGAAATGGAGGTGCGGAATGCCGGTGGCGTTGCCAGTGTCACCGTTGTAGCCGATGATGTCGCCCTGGTTCACGCGGCGGCTGCCCCCCTCGTACTGCGAGAGGTGGGCGTAGTAGTAGCGGTTGCCGTTGTCGCCGGCGAGCGAGACTGCGTTGCCGCCGAGACGGTTCTGTTTGAAACTCACCGAACCGCTGACGACGGCGTAGATCGGCGTACCCATCGGAGCGAGCATGTCGACGCCTTCGTGCCGTCGGCCTCCCGACCTGGGAGCTCCCCAGCTGTCGCCGTACGCCGCCCCGGGCATGGGGCAGATGATCGCATCGATGTAGACCTCGCCGTTGAGCACGCCGATCGGAGCGCTTCCCGCTCCGCCCGTACCCGTACGTCCACCACTGGTGCCACCGGACGGACCCGTGTTCGGCGCCAGCGTCGGCACCGGCACCCCGTCGGTCGGCAGGTCACCGTCGGCAGCCGTGGGATCCGCGGCCGCAGCCGCGGCATCGATTGCTGCCTGCGCGGCGACGACACCCGGATTCGGCTGGGCGCGTGCGGCCGCCTCGTTGTTGCGGAGCTCGGCCTCGACCCATTGCGCGAGCGACGCCTGCTGCTGAGCCTCGAGCGCCTTCATGACCGCTTCGTCGGTCAGGCGCTGTTCCTCGATCTCGCGCAACCGGTCGACCTCGGCATCGGCATCGGCCTGCAGTTGGGTGAACACAGCCTGTTGGTCAACGATGTCGTCGCGACGCTGATCGAGTTCTTGCTGCTTGACGATGAGTTGCTTCTGGGCGAGATCGAACTCGTCGAGCGAACTGCTGCCCGCGTCGGTGACCACGTCGACGAGGACATCGGCCTGCACCTGATCCTTCGGCGCCTGCAGACCAGTCAGCAACGGGATCCCTTTCGATCCGCTGGTCGCGAACCGGGCGACAGCGAGCGACTGCACGTCGCGTCGGAGACGATCGACGCGGTCCTGCAGGACCGTCGCTTCGTCCTCCAGGGTCTTCGCCTGATCCTGTAGCACCTCGAGATCTGACTGCGCCTGGAGGAACGCTGCAGCAGCTGCGTTGGCGCGGTCACGCGCCGCTTGGATCTCACGCGCTGCTTGCTTGGCGGCTTCATCACTGGTCTGCGCCGCTGCGGGCTCCTCGACCATCAACGGGGCCGCACCGATCGTGACGACGAGCGCGACGGCTGCCGCGACGATCAGTCGACCGACTCGACGCTCGGACGAATGCCGGTGTCGTCGACGCGTCCACGCGGCGGAGGGCGCCGGCGGGGCCGCCGAATCGAGGGACATACGGTGGAGGATTCTACTTGACATCGCGCGTGGCTGAGTGGCGGTCGTCGACGCAGGTTGCGCCGGCGAACCGCCCGACAACCGTCCATCGGCACATGACGCCACCGGCTTGAACGGGATCCGGAGACTCAGGCGCGTCGCTCTGAGTCAAACATCCTCGGGCGGCACGGGCTCGACGAGACCTGTCAGCGAACGGGCCCCACGGTCGATGTGGTCGTCGAGGACGCGCTCGAGGACCGCCCCCGTCCAGAGATTGCCCCCGTAGGTGAGTGTCATGGTCAACTCGACCTCACCCGAGGCCTGATCGGTCAACACTGATTCGAGCACCCAGGGCGAGTGGCGTCGCCCATCGACCTCCGAGCGCTCGAAGGCCACCCGGTGGGTCGGTTCGTGGACCGTTCGCGTCATCCGCAACCGCTTGGATCGCGCCAACGGACCAACCTGTGCGCGTAATTCGACATCCCACGAACGCCCCGCGCCGCCCGGGACCTCGGTCACATCGTGGATCAGGTCCATCCACTGGGGGTAGCGGCCGAGATCGTCGACGAGCTCGAACACGGCTTCCGGCGCAGCGCGCAGCAGTACGGTTCGCTCGATCTTCATCGCAGTCCGGGAGCCGACGGCGCCCAACGCGGCTGCGCGGTCATGTGCCCGGTCGATCCGCCGTCCGAAATGCGCGAGCGAGCAACGGACTCTGCGCCGAGAGCAGGCCATCGAGATCATCGGCGTCGTCGAAACTCGGCGTCCACGCGCTGGGCGAACTCTCAGGGCTGTCAGCAGACGGGGTGGGCGCATGTGCGGCCGGCAACGGCGCCGGCAGTGCGCCCAGCACGTCGTCGGTCAGACGGAGTTGTTCACCGGTTGCATCAGCCGATCTCGTCCGAGCGGGGCGTTGGGCGCGAACGTGCGCGGTGGGGTCCGGTGGACGAAAGAGGTGGAGGTCCGGATCGCGCAGATCGTCGAGGGTCCACCCTCGCGGGACGATCATGGAGTCCGCGTGTCGCCGGCAGAGCACGCCGCCGATGCCCTCGTCGTGGTCGGGAAGTACGTCGAGCCAGAACACCAGGTCCTCGGCACGCATGCCGTAGGCGACCGAGGCCCGGTCGGAGCAACCGGGGCGTCCGCAGAGGCGTTCCATCCGTGCCGACACTAGTCGGGCGGTCGTCACCGAACGGCTGATCGTGCACGATGACGCAATGCAACGCTGGTCCGGCGCGATCGGTCATGATGTGGACTGGCAACACCACTCTGCAATCCCGCCGTGCTACACCACACGACATCCGAGGTATCCATGATTCGACTTCTGATCCGTATCGGACTCTCACTGCTCGGCAATGCGCTCGGGTTGTGGGTGGCTTCGCTCGTCCTCGACGACATGAGCGTGAGCGGTACCGCGTTCGTGGTGGCCGTGCTGATCTTCACCGTGCTGACCGCCGTGATCCAGCCGCTCATCACGAAGATGGCGATGCAGAACGCCCCGGCGCTCCAGGGCAGCAGCGCGCTCGTCACGACGTTCATCGCCTTGCTGATCACCGAACTGGTTTCCGACGGGCTCTCGATCACCGGAGTCTCGACGTGGATCTTCGCCACGGTCATCGTCTGGTTCTTCACGATGCTCGCCGCCTGGCTGCTCCCGATGTTCTTCCTGAAAGAAGTGCGCGACGACAGGAAGTGATCGGCGTGTCGGAGTGCCGCGACGGGGTTCACTACAGTCCGCCGGATGACGAAGGACTCGGCCACGTGGCCGACGACGATCGCAGCTCTCACCCTGGTGACCGACGATCTGGAGGGCACCGACCGCTTCTACCGCGACGTGTTCGGCATCGAACCGGTTTTCGGTGACGAGGACTCGAGCGTGTTCCGGTTCGGCGCGACGCTGATCAACCTCTTGCGACGTGGCGCAGCGTCCGAGCTCGTCGATCCTCTGCCGGTGGCACCGGCCGATGCCGGGGTTCGGTCGGTGATCACCGTCCACGTCGACGATGTCGACGAGTGGTGCGCGACGCTGCGCGAACGGGGCGTCGAACTGCTCAGCGGACCGATCGATCGTCCATGGGGTCCACGCACGGCCAGCTTCCGTGATCCCAGCGGCCAGACCTGGGAGGTCGCCAGTTGACCGCCGATGCCGGCTGAGCCCGCTGAGCGGTTCAGCTCTCGGTGATGCTGCTGAGCAGCAGCAGCAGAACTTCGCGATGGTCAGATCGGGGACGATGCCCTCGGGGAGCGGGAGATGCGTCTGGACCGCGTAGCGATTCCTCCGACCGTCCTTGTGCACCTGGCGGCTGTTCACAACCGGCCCGGTCGGGCGATATGGCCTCGGACGGAAAACGACAAACACCAGCTCACGACCACTTCGAGCGCACCGGTGTCGCGCCCTGTTGCAGCGTTTCGTCTCACCGCGTCTCACGGACCCGTGATCTGATCGAGCCCTTCCGTTGACGTAATCGGACTGCAGTGGGGGCTCCCGCCAGCATGCCAGGGGATGATCCAGACTCGGCGAGCCAGTTCGTCGTGCACCTGGCGGATGTGGTCGTGCTCGAGGGCGGCGCGCCGGAGGAGCACCGGGTCCGTCGTATCGCTGGCGGCGAGGCTGGCATTGATGATCCACCCCGAAGGTTCGATGCCGGCGCGTCGGAGGTCCACTTGGAGCTCGGTCGCTTCCTGGATCGGTGTGGTTTGAGCCAGCGTGACGATGAGGACACGCGTGAACGTCGGATCTTGAAGCCGCATGAGCGGCGTGGAGACGCGACCCTCCACCCCTGCGCTGGCACGCATGATGTCGCGGTGGTACGAGCCGGTCTGGTCGAGGAGGAGCAGCGTGTGGCCGGTGGGCGCGGTGTCGATGACAACATGCTCACGCCGCCCTCGACGGAGCAGGTTCGAGAATGCTACGAAGACTGCGAGTTCCTCGGTGCACGGCGAACGGAGGTCCTCCTCGAGGAGCGCGCGTGCGTCGTCGTCGAGCTCGGCGGCGCGGGCGAGTTTGGCGTCGATGTAACGCTGTGTCTCGACTCTCGGATCGATCCAGCTGGTCGTCAGGTTGCTGCCCGAGGTTTCGTCGAGACGTCCCGCAGGATCGGTGCTGGCCAGATGTGTGGGGCATCCCGCTGCAGCGAGCCCAGTAGCGAGCGCCTTGGCGATGGTGGTCTTGCCGACTCCACCCTTGCCCATGACCATCACCACCCCAGGTCCCGCCTCGGCCAGATCCGCAATGAGCGCGTCGAGACCCTGCAGCGAAAGCCGCTCACCATCGGAGACCACGGGCGCTGTCGGGGTTGGACCGTGACCGGTGAGCGATCGTAAGGACGCGATGCCCGTCAGGTCGTAGGGCACCAGCGGCGATGGTGCCCACGGGCAACGTGGCGAGCCTGGCGGGGAGCTGCTGGATGGCGTCGTGTTGTTGTCGGGCGAAGGCCTCGGCCACGGGATCGCCAGTGAGCGGCGCGGCGAGGACGCCGTTGATGATCAGGCGTTGGTTGGTGACGCCGAGGGCGGCGAGTTCGTCGCCGGCACGATCGGCTTCTGCGAGCGCGGTCCGCTCGGGACGCGCGACGAGGACGACAGTCGTGCGGGTGGGGTCGCCGAGCGCGGCGACGGTGTCTTGGTAGAGGGATCGTTTGGTGCCGAGCGCCGAGAGTGGTCCGAGGCAGCTGGCGCCGTCGGGGTTGGTCTCGATGAAGTTGCTCCAGGCGGCGGGGAGTTCGAGGAGGCGCAGGGTGTGGCCGGTGGGGGCGGTGTCGAAGATGATGTGGTCGTACGCGCCGGTGATCTCGGGGGCGGCGAGGAGCCCGCTGAACTCGTCGAAGGCGGCGACCTCGACGGTGCACTGGCCGGCGAGTTGCTCGGCCACGGCATCGATGTCGGCGGCGGGCATCGTGGCGCGGAGCGGGTCGAGCACGCGTGCTCGGTAGGAGTCGGCGGCCGCGTGCGGATCGATGTCCATGGCGTCGAGCCCTTGGACGCCGGGCACGGGTGTCGGGGTGTTGCCGACCTGGGTGGTGAAGACACCGCTGAGGTTGGACGCCGGGTCGGTACTGACGATCAGGACACGCCTGCCCTCATCGCAGAGTGCGACGGCAAGCGCGGCGGCGGCGGTCGTCTTGCCGACTCCCCCTTTGCCGGTGAACAGGATGAACCGGGTCCGCCAGCGGGTCCACTCGGTGTTCGCGTTGGAAGCGTCGATGGGTGTCATGCGGTGACGCGGAGCAGGATGGCGTCGCCCTGTCCGCCGCCGCCGCACAGGGCGGCGGCGCCGATGCCGCCACCGCGCCGGGCGAGTTCGAGGGCCAGGTGCAGGGTGATGCGGTTGCCGGACATGCCGAGGGGATGGCCGACGGCGATCGCACCGCCGTTGACGTTGACGATGTCCATGGAGATCCCGAGGTCGTCCGCCGATGCCACGCCGACCGCGGCGAAGGCTTCGTTGATCTCGAACAGATCGACATCGCCGACGCTGAGCCCGGCCTTCTCGAGGGCCGCCTTGATCGCCCGCGACGGTTGGTGCAGCAGCGAGGCGTCGGGTCCGGCTACCTGGCCGTAGGCGATGATCTCCGCGAGCGGGGTGACACCGAGCCGTTCGGCGACGTCCGCAGTCGTAATGACCATCGCTGACGCGCCGTCGCTGATCTGGCTGGCGTTGCCGGCGGTGATGTGGCCGTGGGTGTCGAACGCCGGACGAAGTCCGGCGAGCGACTCGATGGTCGTCTCGCCTCGCACGCCTTCGTCGTGACCCACGATGACGGCGTCACCGCGGCGTTGCGGGACGGTCACCGGCACGATCTCGTCCGCGAACAACCCCTGCTGCTGCGCAGCATCGGCGCGACGGTGCGATTCGGCGGCCATCGCGTCCATGTGTTCGCGGACCAGACCGTGGGCCTGGGCGTACTTCTCGGTGCCCTCACCCATCGCACACTGGTCGAAGGCACAGTACAGACCGTCGTACATCATCGAATCGACGAGCACGCCGTCGCCGATGCGGAGACCTGCTCGGGCGCCGGGGAGAAGGTACGGGGCGTTGGTCATCGACTCCATACCGCCGGCCAGGACGATCTCTGCGTCACCGGATCGGATGCGTCGGTCGGCCTGGTAGACGGCGTCCATGCCCGACAGGCACACCTTGTTCACTGTCGTGGCCGGCACCGACATCGGGATCCCGCCGTTCGCGGCAGCTTGGCGGGCGGTGATCTGGCCCGCGCCGGCCTGGAGGACGTGGCCCATGTAGACGTAGTCGATCTGCTCACCGGAGAGGCCGGCCTTGTCCAGTGCGGCGCCGATCGCGACACCGCCCAGCTGGACGGCCGAGAACGAGGCGAGCGACCCCGACAGCTTGCCGATCGGGGTGCGGGCCCCCGAGAGGATGACAATGGATGACGACGACATGGGTGACTCCTTCGAATGTTCGGTTCAGGAACTTGTCTGCGCGTCTGATCGTTGCTCGCCCCGGCTGATTCCATTGTGACCCCGACGCTCACGCAGGCCAGAGCACAACGTCCCGGCGAACGATCAGGTGATCCGGGAGCAGTACGAAAGGCTCAGCGCGCGTTGGCGAGGAGTTGCTCGAGCTGGTCGGGAGACGGGATGCGTCCGGCGAGCACGACCTCGTCGTCGATGACGAGCGCGGGGGTAGACATGACTCCCCACGACACGATCTCGCCGGGGTCGGTGACCTTGTCGATCTCGACGTCGAGGCCGAGTCGGTCGAGGGCCGCGCGAGTCAGCGTCTCGAGGTTCTTGCAGTTGACGCATCCGGTGCCGAGGATCTTGATGTCCATGGTGGTGCTCCTTGTGGTTTCGAAAGTGATCAGAGAACGAGGTTGAACAGGAATCCGATGGCGAGGATGCCGGAGGCGACGACGGCGACATAGGTGGCGATCAGCTTGGGCATCAGCACCCGGCGCAGCAGGATCATCTCGGGCAGCGACAGTGCGACGACGCTCATCATGAACGCGAGCACGGTGCCCATCGGCAGGCCCTTGTCGTGCAGGACCTCGACGAGCGGCAGGACCCCGGCGGCGTTGGAGTACAGCGGCACCCCGATCAGCACGGCGATTGGCACGCCGAGCACGCCGGTGGCGTGTCTGGGCGAACCAGTCCTCCGGCGCCCAGCCGTGGATCACGGCGCCGACACCGATGCCGACGAGCAGGTAGGGCCACACCTTGCGCAGAATCGTGCCGACTTCCTCGCGACCCATCTGGATGCGGTCGTCCCACGACAGCCCTTGCGACGGGTCGATCGGCTTGCCGCGGAGCTTGGTCTCGAACACGAACGGCTCGACCCACCGCTCGAGATTCATTCGGCCGAGCACCATGCCGGCGACGATCGCGATGAACAACCCGGCGACGATGTACAGCGCGGTGACCTTCCAGCCGAACAGGCCGAACAGCAGCACGATCGCGACCTCGTTGACCATCGGGGAGGCGATCAGGAAGCTGAGCGTCACCCCGAGTGGCACGCCGGCGGCGACGAACCCGATGAACACCGGCACCGCCGAGCACGAGCAGAACGGGGTCGACCACGCCGAGGCCGGCCGCGGCCACGTTGCCGACGCCCTGTCGGCGGCCGCCCAGCAGCGCTCGGGTGCGTTCGACCGACATGAAGCTGCGCAGGATCGTGACCACGAAGATCACCCCGGTCAGCAGCAGGGCGATCTTGGTGACGTCGTAGAAGAAGAAGTGGACCGACTCGCCGAGCTGGCTCTGCGGGTCGAGGCCGACGAGGTCGTAGATCACCCAGTCCCAGAACGGCAGGTTGTAGTGGTAGAGCGCCCACCACACTGCCGCTCCCGCCACGACCGGTCCCCAACGCAAGAGCGTCGAACGCCTGACCGGTTCGGTCAATGCGGTGGTCGGCGCCTCATTCACGGTCGGACCTCCTCTCGTCGTTGCGTCGCCATCATGCACACTCATCGTTAATCGACGATACCCGATGAAATGGACGAGAGAGAGTGGCGAAGGTCCTGACCTTCGTCCAGCCGGATCTGTTATCGTGCATCGTCGAATGGCGATCAGAAGGGCACGACATGGCGAGTGAGGTCTTCACCGATTCCCCACCGCAGGATGCGGTGGTCGCTCGACTGTCGTTGCTCGATCGGTTCCTGCCGGTGTGGATCGGGTTGGCAATGGTCACCGGGATCGTGCTGGGCAAGGCGTTCACCGGCCTCGACGACACCCTCGACGCCGTCAAGATCGACACGGTGTCGCTGCCCATCGCGATCGGGCTGCTGGCGATGATGTACCCGGTGCTCGCCAAGGTGAAGTACCGCTCGATCGGCAGCGTCATCGACCGGCGATCGCTCGTGATGTCATTGGTGCTGAACTGGCTGATCGGGCCGTTGCTCATGTTCACGCTCGCCTGGCTGCTGCTGCCCGACCTGCCCGAGTACCGCACCGGGCTGATCATCGTCGGCCTCGCCCGCTGCATTGCGATGGTGCTCATCTGGAACGACCTCGCGTGCGGGAGCCGGGAGCTGGCAGCGGTGCTGGTGGCGATCAACTCGCTGTTCCAGATCGTCGCCTACTCGTTACTCGGCTACTTCTATCTCGAACTCCTGCCGGGCTGGCTGGGGCTGGACTCCGACGGCATCGACATCACCGTGTGGGCGATCACCAAGTCGGTGCTCATCTTCCTCGGCATCCCACTGCTCGCCGGGTTCCTCACACGGTTCATCCTCGAACCACGCAAGGGCACCGAATGGTACGAGGGGACCTTTCTTCCACGGATCGGCCCGATCGCGTTGTACGGGTTGCTGTTCACGATCGTCATCCTGTTCGCCCTCCAGGGCGATGCGATCACCGAGAATCCCTGGGACGTCGCCCGCATCGCGATCCCGCTCGTCATCTACTTCGCGATCATGTGGACCGGTTCGTTCGCCACGGGCTTGAAGATGGGCTTCCCGTATGACCGCAACGCTTCGATCGCGTTCACCGCTGCCGGCAACAACTTCGAGCTCGCGATCGCTGTCGCGATCGGCGTGTTCGGTGTGTCGTCGGGCCAAGCACTGGCCGGTGTGGTCGGCCCGCTCATCGAGGTCCCCGTCCTCGTCGGACTCGTCTACGTCTCGCTGTGGGCACGCCGCCGCTACTACCCCACCGACCCTGCCAATGCCACACCCGTCGCACAAGGAGCGCGACCATGACTGCCACCTCGGCCGCCAGTCCGGCGAACCCGTCCACGTCACGTGAGGAATGCTGCGTGCCTGCTCCGGTCGACTCGCTTGTGCCGCCTCCCGATGACGAGACGCTCGCGGCGATGGCCAAGGCGGTCGCTCATCCGGCCCGGTTGGCGATCCTGCAGTTGCTCACACATCGCGAGACGTGCGCCACCGGCGACGTCGTGGCCGAACTCCCACTTGCCCAGTCGACCGTGTCGGAGCACCTGCGTATCCTGCGCGAGGCCGGGCTGATCCAAGGCGAGATCGAAGGGCCACGAACCCGCTATTGCGTCGACGCCACCGGCCTCGCGATCCTCAAGGCCGGCATCAACGCACTCTGACGGACGGCCGCTGCCGGCGTCAGTGCGTCGGCGTGTCCAGGAGTGACGGCTCGTAGTCCGATGGGATCGCCAGGTCGAGTAGCTGCAAGATGGTTGCCGCGACGTTGGCGAGGCCGGCGGTGGGCAGATCGTCGCGCAGGTGAATCGTGTTTCCGGCGTAGTCGCGGACGGCGAACATCACCGGGTTGAGTGAGTGTGCCGTGCGCAGTTGGGGTTCGCCGTCGCTGCCCAACAGCGGCTTGCCCTCGCTGTTGCGCTCGACCTTGTCGTCGGCGTTGCCGTGATCCGCGGTGACGAGCAGACATCCCGACGCGGCTGCGACGGCGTCGGCGATTCGGCCGATGGCCAGGTCGACGCTCTCGACCGCGATGCGAGTCGCGGCGATGTCGGCGGTGTGACCGACCATGTCGCCGCCTGCGAAGTTCATCCTGATGAAGCCGAACTCGCCGGAGCGCACCGCCTCGATCGCGGCGTCGGCTGTCTCGGCCGACTTCATCCAGGGTCGCTCGTTGAAGGGCACGAGGTCAGAGGGGATCTCGACGTAGGTTTCCAGCTGCTGGTTGAACTTGCTTGACCGGTTGCCGTTCCAGAAGTAGGTGATGTGCCCGAACTTCTGCGTCTCCGCGCCCGCCCACTGGGCGATGCCCGCAGACGCGATGATCTCGCTGACCGTCGTGTCGACCGACTCGGGCTCGACCAGATACGACGCGGGAGTGTTCGTGTCACCGTCGTACAACGCCATCCCTGCGAAGTAGACGTCCGGAACGCGCTCGCGATCGAACTTGTCGAACGCTGGTCCCTCCTCGAGGGCTTGCGACAACTCGATGGCGCGGTCGCCCCGGAAGTTGAACATGACCACGGCGTCACCGTCGACGATCGAGCCGACCGGTTGCTGCGACTCGTCCACCACCGTGAACGCAGGGAGCAACTGATCGCTGAGCACACCCGTCGACCGGCCCCACTCGAGGCCTGACAGCAGGTCCGGCACCGGGTGTGCCGTGCCGAGGACGTGGGCGCGCCAACCGGCCTCGACGATGCGCCAGTCGGCCCCATAGCGGTCCATGGTGGTGACCATGCGCCCGCCGCCGGATGCGAACTGGATGTCGAGGTCGGGGTACTTGGCGATCTCGTCCTCTGTGCGAGTGATGTAGCGCTCGGCGGAGGGATCGGGGACATCGCGTCCGTCGAAGAGCGCGTGGATTCTGATCGTCGAGATCTGGTCCTCGGCAGCTTGGCGCAAGATCTCGAACAGGTGGCTGATGTTCGAGTGAACGTTGCCGTCAGACAGAAGACCGATCAGGTGCAGCGTCCCGCCACCGCCCCCACAGCGGTCCACAATCCGTTGCCATGCGTCGGACTTCCAGATCGAACCGGACGCGATCGCGTTGTCGACCCGTTTCGCTCCTTGGTCGAAGATGCGTCCTGCGCCGAGGATGTTGTGGCCGACTTCGGAGTTGCCCATGTCCGCGTCGGAGGGAAGTCCCACGGCGGTTCCATGAGCCTTGAGCGTTCGGCTCGACTCGGACGCCAACTGGTCGAGATTCGGTGTGTGTGCGAGTGCGACAGCGTCGAAGGCGTCACCTTTGCCCACGCCGATACCGTCCATCACGACGAGCACGAGCGGACGGTTGCGGCCCAATTGACTTGCGGAGCTCATGCTGTTCTCGTTTCCTCGCAGATGTGAGACCGCCACGAGACCGGCGGTCGGCTGGGCACGAGCGCGAGTCTACGGCCACAGCGGCGGGCCGATTGGCGCTGACAGCGCGGGAGGGACCTTCGGAGGCACGCGATTCATCGGAGTCGATCTTGCACGGTCGACTGGCCATGCGAGTACCAGGCACGCCTACGCTTCGATCGTCGACACACGAACCCTCGAGATGACGTCGGCCACCCTGGTTCAGGAGCCGACTCGTTTCGCTGTCGTCAGCGACTTCCTCGCCAGATTCGGACTCCCGCAGGATCTGCTCGACTTGCTCCAGGTTCGGGTCATGGAAGCCGGCCTCTGAGCCGCGGTCCCGGCTCGGGGATCAGCTGGTCAGCCGCAGCAGCCGGCCGACGCGCCGGTGCTGCTGGACACGACGGTGTTGACGAGCTGGTCGGTGTCGCCGTGCTTGACGTACCACTCCCAGCGGTTTCCGTCGGGAGCGTGGACCCAGGTCTCGGTCTTCTCGGCATAGCAGCAGATGGTGTCGTCGACGCCAGTGGTCTCGAGCCCGGAGTCCGCGAGGCGGGTTTCGGCGGCCACGACTTCGGCGGAGGTCTCGGTCTCGACACCGAGGTGGTTGATCGAGCCGGCCGGACCCGCTCCTTCGAACAACACGAGCTTGAGCGGCGGGTTCTCGATCGCGAAGTTCGCGTAGCCCGGCTTGATCTTGGCTGGTTCGGTACCGAACATCTTGCTGTAGAACTCGATCGCCTGATCGAGGTCATCGACGTTGAGGGCGAGTTGCAGACGCATGGGTGGACTCCCGGGTTGATGGATGGGTCGATCGGTGGGCCGAACAACACTTTGACAGTGGTCAATACGTTAGCAGCACGCATCGAAATATGTCAATATGTACTTCGTGGATTCCCCGAGCGTCACACCTGAGGCGTGTTGCACTCCCTTGCTGCGGTCAGCACTCGACGAGGAGCAGGCATCGGAACTGGCCGAGGTCCTGAGAGCGCTCGCCGACCCGGTGCGGTTGCGACTGGTGTCGATCATCGGGACGGCCGAGTCGGGCGAGGTGTGCGCGTGCGACCTGCCGGCGCTGGTCGATCGCACACAACCGACGGTCAGCCATCACCTGTCATTGCTGGTACGAGCGGGGGTGCTCGAACGCGAGCAGCGCGGCAAGTGGGCGTGGTTCCGCCTCCGTCCGGAGCGACTGGCCGCTGTGGGTGACGCCTTGGTGAACACGGGGTGAACTCTTTCAACTCATATTGATTCAATCTTCTCTGAGTGTCTATCGTGGGCGATCATGGAGCATTCGGAGGTTGTCGACTCGGTGGCCGAACGTGCGGCCGTCCACGCCGCGTTGGGTGAACCGGTCCGCCTGGCGATCGTGGAGGATCTCGCAGTCAGCGACCGCTCGCCGAAGGAGCTCGCCGCTCGGTTCTCGGTGCCGACCAATCTGCTCGCGCACCACCTCGACGTCCTCGAAGGTGTGGGATTGATCGAGCGGTTCGTGTCGGCAGGCGACCGCCGCCGCCGCTATGTCCGCCTCGTGCCAGCACCGCTCGCCCGCCTCGGCGTGGCGACGGCACTTCCCGCGGGTCAGGTGTTGTTCGTGTGTAGTCACAACTCGGCGCGTTCGCAGCTGGCAGCCGCATTGTGGACAGCTCGTACCGGTGGGGTGGCGACGTCCGCGGGCACGCATCCCGTCGATCGCGTCCATCCCGAAGCGGTCGCTGCCGCGTCGCGCGCCGGGTTGGACCTGAGCCGCGCCGAGCCCCGCATGTTCGGGGCCGCCGGACATGCGCGAGCTCATCGTGACGGTGTGCGACCAGGCGCACGAGGAACTCGTTCCCGAACCGGGTTGGTGGCACTGGTCGCTGCCCGATCCGGTCGAGGACGGCCGCGCAGAGGCCTTCGACGCAGTGATCACCGAACTCGACGACCGCATACGCGCCGTCGCGAACTGAGTAAAGGAACAACCGATGAGCGACGACCGGGTCCACCTGACGACCGAGCAGATCATGTTGATCCGCCAAGGGGCAGAACGACTACGCCACGAGTTCGAGGGCACGTTCAACATGGAGACGATCGAGCGGTACATGCTCGACTCCCAGGAGTTGCTGCACTCGAAGGCGAAGTTCACGCAGTGGCTACCGCTGCTGATCGAGCGGCTCACCCGTGATCGGCTCCGGGCCCTGGAGCGACTCGAGCTCGGAGCCGACGCCAGGCCGGCTGTCCTGTTCCTGTGCGTCCACAACGCCGGGCGTTCGCAGATGGGCGCAGGCTGGTTGCGTCGACTTGCCGGTGATCGGGTCGATGTGTTCTCCGGCGGGACCGATCCTGGCATCGCGATGAACGACGTCGTGGTGGCGGCGATGTCCGAGGTCGGAGTCGACATCGCCGCGGAGTTGCCGCAGCCGTGGACCGACGAGATCGCCCGCTCCGTGGATGTCATCGTCTCGATGGGATGCGGTGACGCGTGTCCGGTCTTTCCGGGCAAACGCTACGAGGACTGGGATCTGCCGAGTCCGTCAGGGCAGCCGATCGAGGTGGTGCGTGAGATCCGCGACGACGTCCGCAACCGCGTCGAAGCGTTGATCGCGTCGCTCGGACTGGACGTGGCCGCAACGGCCGGGCAGCGATGAGTACGCGGGTCGGAATCAACGGATTCGGCCGCATTGGTCGACTGGTCGTGCGAGCGCTACGCGAACACCGCGATCTCGAACTCGTACACGTCAACGAGCCGTTCGCCGACGCCGCGACGGCGGCGCATCTGTTGGAGTTCGACACCGTCCACGGACGGTATGGCGGATCGGTTTCGGTGAGCGACGGTCAGTTGGAGATCGACGGCGCGGCGGTCGGCTACTCGTCGATCGCGTCGCCGGGCGAGGTGCCGTGGGCAGCCGCCGACGTCGACATCGTGCTCGAATGCGCCGGCAAGTTCCGCACCGTCGAGTTGCTCGCGCCGTACTTCGATCGAGGGATACGCAAGGTGATCGTCGCCGCCCGGTCAAGGACGACCGCGTGCTGAACGTCGTGATGGGCTGCAACGACCATCTCTACGACCCGTCCGTCCACCGCATCGTGACGGCGGCGTCGTGCACGACGAACTGCCTCGCTCCGGTGGTCAAGGTGCTCCACGAGCAGATCGGGATCGAGCGCGGCGTGATCACCACGATCCACGACGTCACCAACACCCAGGTCGTCGTCGACGCACCGCACAAGGACCTTCGTCGGGCCCGCTCCGCGCTCAACTCGCTGATCCCGACCTCGACCGGCTCGGCGACGGCGATCACGCTGATCTACCCCGAACTCACCGGCAAGCTGAACGGCGTCGCCGTGCGGGTTCCGCTGCTGAACGCCTCGCTCACCGACGCCGTGTTCACGATGACCCGCGACGTCACCGTCGAGGAGATCAACGCGCTCCTACGCGACGCCGCCGACGGTGACCTGAAGGGCATCCTGGGGTTCGAGGACCGGCCGTTGGTGTCGGCCGACTACACCAACGACACCCGATCCGGCATCGTCGACGGCCCGTCGACGATGGTCGTCGACGGCCGCATGGTCAAGGTGCTCGTCTGGTACGACAACGAGTACGGCTACGTCATTCCGCATGGCCGACCTGGCCGCCAAGGTCGCCGACAGCATCGAGTCCCGACCGAATCGGAATCCGACGTGAAGCTGCGCAACTACGTCCTGGTCACCGCCGGCTACTGGGCGTTCACGCTCACCGACGGTGCGTTGCGGATGCTGGTGCTGCTCCACTTCAACGAGCTCGGCTACTCCCCGGTCGCGATCGCCTTCCTGTTCCTGCTCTACGAGTTCATGGGCATCGTCACCAACCTGCTCGGGGGTTGGGTCGGCGCCCGCACCGGACTCAACCGCACGCTGGTCGTCGGGCTCGGCCTGCAGATCGTCGCCCTCGTCGCGCTCACGTTCGAAGACCCGAGCTGGGTCGAGTGGGTATCGGTCGCGTTCGTCATGGGCATGCAGGCGCTGTCCGGGGTGGCCAAGGACCTCACGAAGATGAGCTCGAAGAGCGCGGTCAAGTACATGGCCGGCGAGGGCGGCCTGTTCCGACTCGTCGCCATCCTCACCGGCTCGAAGAACGCGCTCAAGGGGGTCGGCTTCTTCCTCGGCGCCGTGCTGCTGTCGTGGCTCGGCTACGACGCGGCGCTGTGGTCGATGGCCATCATGCTCACCGTGGTGCTCGTCGCCGTCGGCGTCCTCCTGAACGAGGACATCGGCCGGGCGAAGATGAAGCCCCCGCTGCGGTCGATCCTGTCGAAGTCGTCGGCGATCAACCGGCTGTCGGCCGCCCGCTTCTTCCTCTTCGGGTCGCGCGACATCTGGTTCGTCGTCGCGCTCCCGATGTTCCTCGCCGATGAACTCGGCTGGTCGTCCGGGCGATCGGCGGATTCCTCGCCGTCTGGGTGATCGGCTACGGCATCGTGCAGTCCTTCGCACCGCGCCTGCTGCGCCGCTCGACCGCCACCGCCGACGCCGAGATCGGCGCTGCGCGACCTGGGCGTTCGTGCTGGCCGTCGTGTCGGTGTCGATGGCTGCCGGTGTGGCGCTCGATGTCGCCGTCACTGCCGTCGTCTGGGTGGGTTGATCGTGTTCGGCGTGGTGTTCGCGATCAACTCATCGCTGCACTCGTTCCTGATCCTCGCCTACTCCGACGACGACGACGTGTCGCTCGATGTCGGCTTCTACTACTCCGCCAACGCGGCCGGACGCCTCGTCGGCACCCTGCTGTCGGGCGTGCTCTATCTCTGGGGCGATCTCGACGCAGCGCTCTGGGGATCCGCCGTGTTCGTCGCCATCACGTGGCTGCTCACGCTGAGACTCCCGCCGCTCACACCCAGCAACGACAACGCAACGGTCGCGTCGATCGCACGCTGACCGGACACCCACACGTCGTCATCTTCATCCCCGCATGTCCGGTTCATGCCCGCTCCATCGCTGACTCAGAGTCGACCGAATGCCGCGGAGACTCCATCTGAGTGTGTCCTTCGTCTCCACACGTATATATCGATCATTCCGTGTCGGTCCTTCGTCCGCGCCCGAGCGGTGCCAGCACCCCTTCGGGGTGCATATGTGCCAAGCTGAAATCCGCTCGGATCGCGGTCACAAGATCGCCATTCCGCAGGCATGTGTCCGTGGAGACAGTGTGGAAACTGCGTCGTGCCAAGGCCTACTACCTGTCGACATGGCGCGGAAGTTGGACGAGTACTACACGAGCGCAGCGAGGCAGGGAGGTGGGTGGGTGGTGGTATCGATGCGCTCGGGCTCGTCGGGGAGGTCGACCCGGCGGACTTGCGGGCAGTGCTTGCAGGGCTCGCTCCGATACCGGGCGACGCCCAACGGTGACACGCTGCGTACACGTCCGCTCGGGTACCGGGATTCGATCCACGTTCGCGGTGCCGAAGTCGGTGTCGCTCGCGTACGCCCTGGCGGACCGTCGCATCCAGCATGTGATCGTCACAGCATGCGAGGCGGCGCTCGTCGAGACGCTGAGGCCGTGCGTGTCGGCGTCAAAGTGGTGTTCATTGGTGATCATCGTCAACTGCCCGAGGTCGCCGCCGGTGGCGTGTTCAGCGCAGCGCTGGCCGCCCTCGACCAGCTCCGTCACGGCGATGTCGCTCAGACGTTTATGGGGTCTGACCTGGT
>CAVVFL010000019.1:0-8045 GCA_963747375.1 Ilumatobacteraceae bacterium | reverse complement strand
GATTCGTGTAACGCCAGACGCCGGAAACGGCCGTCGTGCCTACACGTGCCTAGAGAGTTGGCACCGAGCACGAGGAGCCGACCATGGCCCGGGCCCGTCCCTTCGGCAACATCCGCAAGCTGCCCAGCGGCCGCTTCCAAGCGCGCTACTGGCACCTCGGCAAGCAGATCGCTGCCGATACGACCTTCACCAGCAAGACCGACGCGAGACGGTGGCTGGCCACCGTCGAGTCCGACCTGGTGCGCGGCCATTGGATCGATCCCGACGCGGGCAAGATCCCGTTCGGGGAGTATGCGACGCGGTGGGTCGCCGAGCGTCCCGTACGTCCGCGGACGCGGGAGATCTACGAGGGCCAGCTGCGCCACATCGTTGTGGTGTTCGCCAAGGTGAAGCTGTGCGACGTCCACCCGGTCGACGTACGGACGTGGCACGGCCGGCTCGCAGCGAGCGGTCTGCACCACAACACGGTGGCGAGAACTACCGGCTGTTCCGATCGATCATGACGACCGCCGTCGACGACGGCCTCATCGCGCGCAACCCCGTTCGCATCAAGGGCGCCTCAGCGGAACGGATGATCGAGCGCCCGCTGCTCAGGTGGGACGACATCCGAGCGCTCGCCGGCGCGATCCACCCCAGGTTCGAGTGCCTGGTGTGGACGGCAGCGGCGAGCGGCCTGCGGTTCGGCGAGCTCACCGGCCGCCTCACGATCGAACACGTCAACCTCGAACGCCGCGAACTGCGAGTGATGCAAGCGCTCCACGACATCAAGGGCCAAGGCCCGACCCTCGGCCCACCGAAGACCGAGAGCGCAGTGCGAACCGTGCCGGTCGCCGAGTCGATCGCCGTGCGGCTGGCGGCTCACATCGTGAACTACGTCGACGAGGTCGAGCCGGACGCGCTCGTCTTCACGTCACTCCGAGGTGGACCGCTGCTGAACACCTACTTCGCCCCGCAGTGGTCGAAGGCGAGGGAAGCCGTCGGCTTGCGCCATGTCCGCTTCCACGACCTCCGCCACCTCGCCGGCACCGAGGCTGCGACCGCGGGAGCATCGCTCCGAGAGGTGATGTCGATCATGGGCCACGCATCGAGCGCCGCCAGCCTCCGCTACCTCAAGACCGCGGAGAGCCGAAGTCGCGAGATCGCAGACGCGATCGGCCGGCGCATGGAGAGCTGACTCACTGCTCCGACTGGCGATGCGCGAGTTCGAGTCGCCGATCGAACTCCACCTCGTACCGACGACGTATGAGTTCCCGGTGCGGTTCCTGAAGCCGCCTGATCCGCCTCGCCTCATTGTCGCGCTCCCACTCGGCAAGATGCTCGACCAGCCAGACGATGCCAGCCGGGTCATGCGAACGCATCCTGCCGAGCGCATGCTCGTACTTCTGGCTGAGCATCCACCGGCTCAGCACGAGGTCGTCGCAGCGCTCCTCGAGGTCGACCAGTGCACGCCGCAAGGCGCGGATGGTTGCCTCACAGTCCGTGTGGCCGGCGACCGGGTCCGGAGCAACGACAGGCGCAGACGGCGTGCCGGCCGAAGCACCCGGCGAGTCGACCGGCACGGGCCCCTCGCCGCGCCGTCCGTCGGTGTCGCGAGAATCTTGCTCTGCTCGCCGCGAGGCCGCTTCTTGCTCAGCACGCCTCGCAGCGCGGGTCGCTCTCATCCGTTCCGCGTCCGACGCCCATTTCCGCGGTCGTCCGGACCTCCGCTTCTCGTCCCCCATCTAACGCTCCTCTCGCTCGGAAATCAGCGAGACTCTCGAGTTCCCGATTCCCGGAAACCCTCCCGAATGCGCTTCCCGAGTTCCCGGAAACCCTCCCGATCGAGAATTCTGAGTTCCCGGAAGCCTTCCCGAACGTCGTTCCTGTGCATCCGGAGCCCTCCCGGTTGCCAGTTCCGACTGTGGCCGCCGGCCTGCGTCAGCGGGAATGCCCAGCGCCGCAGCCAGTCTCAGGACGGAGTCGTGGCGCGCTCGACTTCGATCGCGTATCTGCCGGGGGCCACGGCGGCGGTACTGATGGTCTCGACCAGCGCATCGGGCGTGCAGAAGCCGACGTTGTTGTGCTCGGCAAACGCTCCCGGCTCGACCCGGCGGGTGACGAAAAGTCCGTTGAGTTCCCACGGCCCGTCAGGGGCCTCAGCGCCGAGAGCCGCAGCGACAGCAACAGAGTGCTTCGACAGATGGGCCAGGTTGTCAGCCATCTTCTCGCTGAACCCGCCTGGGCCGTTGAACTTATCGATGGCCCTCCGTATCTGGCCAGGTGACCACGCGATCGCCAAGTCCTTCACTTCGATTACCCAAATGCGTCGGCGGGACTCGTCGAGGCAGACGACGTCGAGTTCGCGGGGCAGAGAAGCCAGACCCAGCACCCTGGCCTTCTTCACGTTGCCAATCGCACCAAAGCCGTTTGCGGCCTGCAAGGCCGCCAATGCCTCGGCCTCGAGTTCGCGGTTCCGGTCCAGCCGGTAGCCCGCCAACGCGTTGACGACCGGCTGAGGGAGGGCTCGCTCCGGCCATGGGAGGCGGCCGTCCCTCAGGTTTCCGAGCAGGATCTGACGCGCTCGGCCGGCGGCCCATGGGAGTACCAGGAGGCCTCGATCGACACCTCGAATGAGTGGCCGCACCGCCAGACGGTGCGCGCGCCGATCAAGCTCCCAGTGTTCAATCAGTTCTCCCCCGAGGTCCGACCGGAGCCCTTCGGGCGTCAACGTCAGCCACTCGGCGGCAGCCCGAAGATGACCCGGGTCGATGTCCACGGCCAAGTTCTCCGCGACGAACTCGCAGACCTCGTTGACTGTTGCCGTCGCGACGGGTGCCCAGTTCTCGACAGGCCAGCCAGTCAGCACCTCTGGGACTCCTAGCAGAGCATCGACACCGAACCCAAGCGAACCGATCAGCGCTGCGTCGATGCCGCCGAGTTCCGGCATCGCGGCCGTGACAGTCATGGGTTGATCGTTCTCCCGGGGAGGGCTTTGGCGCCCGGGCATCGTGACTAGCGAGCGCGCCCGGTTGAACGCTTCTAGGTCAAACCCGCCGCCGGTAGAACGTGCTTCGATTTCGTAGCCATCCGTGATCTCAAGCTCGGCATCACTGAGCCTCTGGTGGATCGTCTCGCTCCGCAGGCCGGAGTCCATCAGGCCGCGCGCTACCGCGTAGATGCGATCGCGCTCGAACGCCGTCGGCTCCGCAGATCCTTCTGGAGGAGCGCATACGGCTTCCTCGATCACGATGGTGATCGTCTGGCTCAGGATCGTGCGCTGCGTCCGCTGATCAGCGATATCCTCCAGGACCTCCGGAGCCCTTGTCGGGTCGTGGTCGGACGCGATCTCGGAACGCCGGGCATGGTGACCGTCCTCGCGCCACTGATTCGCGTGCGAGCGTTCGAGGTCCTCGGCTGCGGCCTTGATCAGCGAGTGGGCGTCAAAGGGTGAGATCTCTGATAGGAGGAGATCCCTCAGGATCGGATGAATCTGCTTGCTCTCCAGGTCGCGGGCATCTTCGGCCCGACGAACCCCGGGCGCGACTCCGCGCTGATAGAGGACGGTCGCTGCTGCTCGCTCCGCGGCGGCAAGCAGCGACGGGTGTGGCGGTCGGCTATCTCCGGGATCGTTGGCGGCCTGAGGCACCGATGTCGCATCCACGAGGAGCCCACGGGGTGAACGGTCCCAGCCCTCCACGAACGCAACTCGCTCATCGTCAGATCCGGGCGCGACAGCCGCAAGGGCCAGCGCAACCTGGTGTTCACCGTCGCCGGGATCGAGACTGAACGCGGCGTCCAGTGCTGACCCATAGGTGAGCACGTTGGAAGCGCCACGGCGTTCCGAGCAGACCAACTCATCGACTGACTCGTCGCGGACGACCTCAATGCGAATGGTGCGGTCGCCCGTCATGTGCTCAGCGCTACCGCGCAGGTGGCGGAACTTCCAGCCGATTGCTGCCGCAACGTCAGATGGAGGAACTCCGACGCGATCGGTTGGGTCGTAACGGACTGCAGCCACGGTGTTGCCGCCGGCGATCCGACAGATTGCGACGGCATCTCTGGCCGGCCGGTCGATGACCGTGACGTGGGCGTCGTCGTCATCGTCCCTGATTACAACCGGCCACGATGCAAGTCCGGCCAGCCCGAGATCGATAAGGGCTTGCTCTGCCCAGTCCATCTGCGCGTGATACGCCCACTCAGCAGCCTCGTGGTGCGGGGCAATGCTCAGCGCACTGAGCATTTGGCCACGCCGGTGGAACATCCCGCCGTTGCCTGCCCACACTTCGAACAGGTCGAATGGGCCGAAGGCGAACAGGTGCTCAGCCTGCTTCGTGTTCCAGTCGCGCAGGAACATCGGCAAATCGTCAGGTCGTTCTGACTGGGTGGTGATCCAACGAAGGTCATCCACTCCCATCCAACTGACCGGTAGGGCTTCCTCGCCAGCGAACATCGACATCGAGTCGGTCCCATGAATGACCGCTAGTCGGAGAACCTCATCACGCTCGCGGATCGTCGTCGTACCGCGATCCGTAGAGAACGAGACGCCGGGAGCGAATCGGCGAAGCCGCTCCTCTGCGTCAGCAACACCGCGACCGGGGACGCCCGCAATCACATTGTCGACGGCCAGCAACAGACCGTCGTCCATCTGAATAACGGCCAGGATCTCTTCATCGCCCACCTGAGCATCCGGCGCGAGCAGCGCACCTCGACCCGAGATCGTGTGAAGAGTACGCGACGCGCACAGTCTCTCCCATCGCTCGCGCTGGCGATCGTCCTCGAGTGCCAGCGCTGTCAGCACGCCAACGGACGCGTGCACCCCATCCAGCATGAACCCAGCCGGAAGCGCATGGTGTTGCCCTCCGTCGAACACGGCAAGCACCGGACCGAACGGTCCCTCGCTCATCGAAGGCTCCGAACTCAGCTCCCCGGGGCTTCGACTCGCCCATGCCAACGCAGCAGCGGCAGACGGAGGCCGCGCGCATCTGGCAACCGTTTCAGAGATCTTCGAGGCCCTGAGAGCCCCTGCAACTTCAGCATCGCTCACGTGCCCAGGGCCGTAGTGCCATGGCTCCTCAGGGTCCACAGCTGGCCACGATGTCGCGAGGCAACCGACAACATCATCGGAATACAGCAGGGCCAGCTCCACCAGATCGCGGATCCCGAAGCCGAGCTCCTCCTCAAGAAACCGATCGAAGGCACGGGAGCGGTGGCCAGCGTCCGCGACGATCGCGACCGGGCGCTCCCAGCCGCCAGGAATAGCGCGATACAGCGCCGTGCCCCACCGAACCCGCGTGCCAAGGCGGATGTCCAGCGGCTCGTCGTGCTCCAGAATCGCGTAGTTCTCGTCGCCAACGCCGACCTCACACAGCAACTCAAGATCCGAGGCCTCAGCTCGGCGGGTGCCGCGCAGGCTGGTCTGCCAGCAAGTGACCGTGGCGGCCGCTAGGGAGGGCAGCCGATGGCACGCGGATGGCGACACGGAGGCCGCCGTGATGACCGCCAAGGCCGATTCCCTGTCGAGGCGACGAAAGGCGCGATCTGGGCGGACTTGGCCGGCCTCCCGACGCTCGCGCTTCTTACGGCTTGCCCGCCCCATGAGTCGAGGGTATCGATCCACCTGTGACCCAGGCGAGCAGGTATGGAAGGCCGCGGCGCGACTGCCAACGTTCCGATCCACTCATCCCGCCTCGGCCGATCTCGTGCCAACGATCCAGGAAGTGAACCGTTCGACCCTCATCGCCGACCAGCGGTCGGGCGCCCGCCGGGAACCGCCTTGCCTACAGGTCCGCGCTGATCCAGCGACACGTGCGTCGTGGCCGAGTAGACCTGGTTTCCGAACGCGTGCAGCACGTGTGGTGCATATGTGTAGGAGTGCATGACGGTAGGTCGGTGTTCGGAATCTCCGTTCGAGCCACGAAGGAAGCATCAGCGCCACGTTGATGACCAAGAGGAAGAGGATCGAGATGACGGTCAAGAAGGATGCGAAGATCATGATTCCGGCGATGATCCTGATGATGAGCAACACGATGATGAAGAAGTAGCAGAGGAAGAAGTCGACGACGACGACGAGGCCGAGGACGACGACGACGAGGCCGAAGACGACGACGACGAGGCCGAGGACGACGAGGACGACGAGGCCGAAGACGACGACGACGAGGCCGAAGACGACGACGACGAGGCCGAGGACGACGACGACGAGGCCGAGGACGACGAGGACGACGACGAGGCCGACGACGACGAGGAGGAAGACGACGAGGAGGAGGACGATGCAGCGCGCCTGGTGGGCCTCGTCATCGGATGGTCTAGCCGCAACAGACAGAACTCCGCCTGCGCCTCCGGCCCAAACCACGACCTGCACCAGTACGACTGCCGCACCTTTGCGCCATACCCAAGAAACACAATAAAGCGTTGACTATTGTGTTTCTTGTGTTTACGGCGTAACCTGGCGACATGCGTGGCGTCGCGAGTGACCCCAATCTCCAACCCCGGGGAGACGAACTGCTCACCACTGGTGAGGCAGCGAAGATCCTGAACTGCACGCGTCAACACGTCGTAGACCTATGTGATCGGGGTGACCTTCCGTACACCACCGTGGGCACGCATCGCCGAATCTCCCGCCGGAACGTCGAAGCCCTCAAGACGAGAACCGACCGGCTGAGTCGCGACGAACGTCGCAGCCTCTGGCTTGCCTACGTCGTCGCCGGCCGGATCGCCACCGAACCCGAACGCATGATCGGTGACGCGCTCCGTCACCTCGACAAGATGCGTCCCAACGCTCGAGGACAGGCCAAGAAGTGGCTCGACGAGTGGGCGCGTCTCTTGAACGGCCCCGTCGATCAAATCCTTGCGGCGCTCACCGATCGCTCACTGCGTGGGCGGGAGCTCAGGCAGAACTCTCCGTTCGCCGGCGCACTCACCGAGGGGCAGCGCCGGACAGCTCTGGAGGCCTGGCGATCGCACGACGTCGGCAATCCGCGGGGCCGCCGATGAATCGTGAGCAACTCGCACATGTCGTTCGAGCTGCCGCGACAGTCACCGGCGACGGTGACATCGTCATCATCGGGAGCCAATCGATCCTCGGGGCAGCAGATGTCGGACGCTTGCCGGAGGAGGCCACGATGTCGATGGAGGCTGACGTTGCGTTCCGCAACGACATCGACGCCAGCAAGGCCGATGCCGTCGACGGGGCGATCGGCGAGCTTTCACAGTTCCACGAGACGTACGGCTACTACGCGCAGGGCGTCGAGATCAGCACGGCGGTGCTCCCGGCTGGCTGGGAGGACCGAGCCGAAATCCTCGACAGGTCGGATTCCCGACCCGGGTACGCCCGCTGCCTGGAACCGCACGATCTCGTCGTGTCGAAGCTCGTTGCCGGGCGAGAGAAGGACATCACGTTCGCAGCCGCCCTCATCGAGCACGGCTTCGTGGCTTCCGCGACCCTGCACGAACGAGCCGAGCTGCTGGACCAGCCGAACGCAGTGATCCGACGGGTGCGCGACCTCATCGTCCGCTGCACACCGAACGATTAGCGGCGCCACGGCGGGAGAGCCTCGGAGCCAGGCACGTCGTGCCTACGGCGTGCCTGGAACAGCCGATACCAGCCGGACACAGCGGACAAGGCGGGATAATCTGGACGGCGACACATCCGACATACGGCCTGCTCACAGCACGTTTCGGCAGGTCACGACGCCGTCCGCAGAATCAGCTCGGACCTACTTCCAAGCTGATGATGCGGGTTCGATTCCCGTCGTCCGCTCCACGCGAAAGTCACTGAACGATGCGGCGCAGTGCACGACGGACTTCCGCCGTTGTGCAGACGTCGAGTGGTCTGTATCGCTCACGCACCATCACGAGCGCGGTCAGTCGTGATCGGGGTGGGGTACTTCGACGACCTCAAGTCCATCGATTCCGATGAAGTCGCTCGGATTGCAGGTGTACACCGGCAGGTCGGCTGAGACTGCAGTCGCGGCGAATCGCGTCGTAGGCCGACGGACAGCTCCGCCAAGGTCACCGCGGTGATGAATGCTGCATCGGGCGAGCATCGATTGCCGTGATCCGTCCCAGAC
>CAVVFL010000018.1:0-20492 GCA_963747375.1 Ilumatobacteraceae bacterium | reverse complement strand
CACCAGCAGCTGGAAGAAGTTGACGAACTCGGCGTCGGTCAACCGATCGCCCTCGACCTCTGCGGTGATCAGCTTCGACACGAGGTCGTCGCCGGGGTTCGCCCGCCGCTGCGCCCCGAGGGTACGACCGAACTCGAACAGCGCGTGTGCAGCCGGGCTGTTGAACGGCAGCAGTTCGAGCGGCGTGGTGTTGCCGTAGGCGGTGGGGTCGACCTCGCGATCGCTCGTTCCCTCCACCAACTGGTTCGACAGCTGCACGAGGAAGTCGCCGTCGGAGCGCGGGATGCCGAGGATCGAGACGATCACCCGGATCGGGTACGGCTCGGACAGCAGGCGCACGACGTCGACCTCGCCGGCACCGACCATCGAGTCGAGCAGTTCGTCGAGGATCGCCCGGGTGGCGTCTTCGTACTCGGCCATGCGCCGCAAGGTGAACGGCTGCGTCACCAGGCGCCGCAGACGCGTGTGCGGCATGCCGTCGGTCTCGATCAGCGATCGTCGTGCGTGCTGCGACTCCGGAGACAGCTCCCACAGATTGACGTGCTGCTCGCTCGTGTAGGTGGCCCAGTCACGGGTGACGGTGGTGAGGTCGTCCCTCGTGGTGACCGCCCAGAACCCGCCTCGACTGTTGTCCCATCGATGCCAGTGCACCGGGTCGTGGCGGCGCAGCAGCGCGAACGCCTCGTGTGGGATGCCCCGTTCGAAGACCGCGGCGTCGGCGATGTCGATCGCCGACAGCTGTTCCGCGAGCCGATCCCCGAACCCCTCAGGTGTCGTCCCCTCAGGTGTCGTCATGGTCCCTCCCGGACTCGTCCGTGCCAGCGCACGCGTATCATAGATCAAAGATTCAACCCATCGGCCTTGCCCGCCGGGAGAGGACGCCATGACCGATCAGCGGATGCCCAAGGAGTGGACCGGCCGGTTCTTCGAGGACCTCGATGTCGGCGACGTCTTCCGGAGCCGGCTCGGTCGCACCATCACCGACACCGACAACATCTGGTTCACGACGGTGACGATGAACACCAACCAGGTGCACTTCAACGGCGAGTTCGCGGCCGGTACTCGCTTCGGCCGGATGCTCGTCAACAGCTGCTTCACCCTGTCGCTCGTGACGGGACTGTCGGTGTGCGACACGAGCGAGAACGCGACCGCCAACCTCGCCTGGACGGACATCTCGCTGCCGAACCCGGTGTTCGTCGGCGACACGCTGTGGGCCGAGTCGGAGGTGCTCGGGTTGCGCGGGTCGTCGAGCAACCCCGATGTCGGCATCGTCGACATCCGCACCCGCGGGCTCAACCAGCGCGGCGAGACCGTGTGCGAGTACAAGCGCACCTTCATGATGTACCGACGCTCGGCGCCCGAGGCGTCGATCGGCCGCTGCCCCGACGCCCTCGCGCCCCTGGCGGGTGCAGTAGCCATCGCCTCAGTAGCCGGCGTCGGCGACCGGGCGTCGACGGTCGAGCCTGCCGCGGCAGGCCGAGCACGTTCTGGCCGAGGTAGGCCAGGATCAGGTTGTTGTTGAGCGGCGCCACTTGGTACAGCCGGGTCTCGCGGAACTTGCGCTCGATGTCGTACTCGGCGGCGAAGCCGAACCCACCATGGGTGTCGAGGCATGCGTTGGCCGCGGCCCACGACGCCTCGGACGCGAGGAACTTCGACATGTTCGCCTCGGTGCCGCACGGCTCGCCGGCGTCGAACAGATCGGCGGCCTTCTTGCGCATCAGGTCGGCGGCGCTCAGCGAGGCGTAGGCCCGGGCGAGCGGGAACTGCACCCCCTGGTTGGTGCCGATCGGTCGGCCGAACACCTCGCGGGTGTTCGCGTAGTCGACGGCGCGGTCGAGGAAGAACCGGCCGTCGCCGATGCACTCCGACGCGATCAGGATCCGTTCGGCGTTCATGCCGTCGAGGATGTGACGGAACCCCATGCCCTCGTGGCCGACGAGCGCATCGGCCGGGACGAGCACGTCGTCGAAGAACACCTCGGTGGTGTTGTGGTTCATCATCGTCGGGATCGGGTCGGATGGTGATTCCCTGCGCCTCACGGAGGTCGACGAGGAACACCGACATGCCGTCGGTCTTCTTCGTCGACGTCCTCGTACGGCGTGGTGCGGGCGAGCACGATCATCAGGTCGGTGTAGAGCGCCCGCGACGTCCAGATCTTCTGTCCGTTGATCCGCCACCCGTCGCGGCACGCGCTCGGCGCGGGTGCGGATCCGCGTCGTCTCCGATCCGGCGACCGGTTCGGTGACACCGAAGGCCTGCAGCCGCAGGTCGCCGGACGGCGATGGCCGGCAGGTAGCGTCTGCTTCTGCTCCTCGGTGCCGTGACGCAGCAGCGTGCCCATGATGTACATCTGGGCGTGGCACGCCGACGGGTTGCCGCCCGACGCGGCGATCTCCTCGAGGATGACGCAGGCGCCCGCAGGGGCAGGCCACCGCCGCCGTACTCCTCGGGGATCAGCGCGCCGAGCCAACCCTGACGGGTGAGTTCGTCGACGAACTCCGCCGGGTAGCGATCGGGTTCGAGGCCGCGCCAGTACTCGTTGCCGTACTTGTCGCAGAGCCGCCGCACCTCGGTGCGGATGCTCTCGTACTCCTCGTCGATCCCGAAGTCGAATCCCTGCGGCATGCGGTCTCCTCGTACGAAGCCAGGTCGAGGGGAGCCCCTCATCTTTGATCAAAGATAAACTATCATCGGCGCTGCAGGAGGTCCGTCCGATGGAACAGCACCAACACTGGATCGGGGGCGCTCGCCGACCCGCTGAGTCGGGAGCGACGATCGAGTCGTTCGACCCCGCCACCGGACAGCCGTGGGTGCTCGTCGCACGGGGCTCGGCGGGCGACGTCGACGACGCCGTCGCCTCGGCCCACGATGCGTTCGCCCGTTGGCGTCGGGTCGGGCCGTCGACGCGAGCGTCGATCATCTGGAAGCTGGGCGACCTGATCGCCGAGCACGCCGGCGAACTCGCCGCGCTCGAGGCCCGCGACGCAGGCAAGGTCATCCGCGAGACGACCGGGCAGATCACCGGCCTGCGCAACTGGTACCACTACTACGCCTCGCTCGCCTACCACCTCGAGGGAACCACCATCCCCCACGACTCGGGCACGCTGCAGATCAGCACCGTGCGCGAGCCCTACGGCGTGATCGCCGTCATCCCGGCGTTCAACTCGCCGATGCTGCTCGGCTCGATGGGTCTCGTGCCCGCGCTCGCAGCCGGCAACACCGTCGTCGTCAAGCCGCCCGAGGTGAACGCCGGCGCGCTGTCGCGCCTCGGTGAGCTCGCCCAGGAGGCCGGCCTGCCGGACGGATGCCTCAACATCGTCAACGGGCTCGGGTCCGAAGCCGGCGACCACCTCGTCGGCCACCCGGACGTCGCCAAGGTGGTGTTCACCGGCGGCCCCGACTCGGGCCGGATGGTCGCCCGGCGCGCCGCGGAGGGATTGAAGCCGCTCGTGCTCGAGCTCGGCGGGAAGTCGGCCAACATCGTCTTCGGCGACGCCGTCGTGCCCAACGTCGTGAACGGCATCATCGCCGGCATCTTCGCCGCGACCGGGCAGACCTGCGTCGCCGGGTCCCGACTCCTCGCCCACCGCAGCATCGCCGCCGAGCTCGTCGACGCGGTCGCCGCTCGCGCTGCCACCATTCGGCTCGGCGACCCGCTGTCGGCCGAGACCGAGATGGGTCCGCTGTCGCAGACGAAGATCCTCGACGGCGTCACCGCTCGTGTCGCGAGCGCCGTCGAACAGGGTGCAACCGTCCGATGTGGCGGCCCCGACGGAGCTCGACCCGACCGAGGCTGGTTCTATCCGCCCACGGTGCTCGAGGGTGTCGACAACCAGATGGACGTGGCCCGCAACGAGTTGTTCGGACCGGTGCTGGCCGTCATCGAGTTCGACGACGACGACGAGGCGATCGACATCGCCAACGACTCACCGTTCGGACTCGCGGCCGGCGTGTGGACCAACGACGTCCGCCGCGCCCACCGCGCCGCCCATCTGCTCGACGCCGGCACGGTGTGGGTGAACACCTATCGGGCCCTCAACTTCGCCGTGCCCTTCGGCGGTCGCAAGCTGAGCGGGTACGGACGCGAGAACGGCATCGACGGTCTGCGCGAGTTCACCCAGGCGAAGGGCATCTGGTTCGAGACCGACAGCGCCCCCGTGGGCGATCCGTTCGTGCTCCGCTGAACCCGGACGACAGCGCTGGCCCGACGGCGGTCAGCGGGTCCGGTCCGCTGCCGACCAGAACCCCTTGCTCGTCAATGCGACGACGGCCTGGTGACCGCTGGCCACGAGGTGTTCGGTCATGGCCGCACGCGCACCCGCCGGATCGCGTCGTTCGATCGCCAGGAGCACCTGTTCGTGGTGGTGGGCGGCGAGCGCGGCCCAGGCACTGTCGAACATGTAGTGGTGCGACGGCAGGCTGCGTGCCAACAGGCCGAGCATGCTGCGCAGCCGACGGCTGGCGACCCGGTTGATGATCCGGTGGAACTCCTCGTTCGAGCGCTGTTGCGCGGCGCCGCCCTTGGCCTTGACGAACTGCTCGTGGGCCTTGCGGAGGTCGGCGAGATCGTCCGAGCTCAACCGTTCGGCCGCTCGCGCCGCGGCGATGCCGGCCACCAGTCCGTAGACCTCGTACTGGTCGTGCACGTCCTCGGGGCTCAGCTGGGCCACGTACGCCCCTCGCCGTGGCGTGTTGACGACGAGGCCTTCCTGTTCGAGCGCGATCAGCGCCTCGCGCACGGGCAGGCGGCTCATCCCGTGCGACTCGGCCACCGCGTCCTGATCGATGCGCTCGCCCGATGCGAGCCGACCGGCGAGGATCATCTCGCGCAGCTCGGACGCGACCTCTTCGGCGAAGCGCTCGCGCTTGACGGGGCGTGTCGCGGACGAACGGGCAGCTGCGGATCGGTACGACGTCGACTCAGGCATGACCAGAGCCAAGATACGCGTCGATCACGCGCTGGTCGCGCTGGATCTCCTCAGCGGTGCCCTCGGCCAGCACAGCGCCTTGGTCGAGCACCGTGATGTGTTCGCAGATGTTGGTGATGAATCCGAGGTCGTGATCGATCACGAGCACGCCCGCACCGATGGCGGTCGCCACCCGACGGACGTGGTCGACCATCTCGAGCGACTCCGACGAGCTCATGCCCGAGGTCGGTTCGTCGAGCAGCAGGAAGTCGGGCCGCAGGGCTGCGGCGCGGGCGATCTCGAGCCGGCGTTGATTGCCGTAGTCGAGCGTCGAGGCGCTCCGATCGGCCATGTGCGACAAGCCCGACAGCGCGAGCAGCTCGTCGACGCTCACGCCGGTGCGGTGCGAACGGTGGTCGTGGGCGACCAGATCGGCCACGGCCACGTTCTCGCGCACCGACAACGACGGGAACACGCGCAGGTTCTGGAAGGTGCGGGCCACCCCGTCGCGGGCACGCCGGTACGGGGCGCCGCTCAGTTCCTTGTCGCCGATGTGCACCGTGCCGACGGTGGGCTCGACCAACCCGGTGAGCAGGTTGACGAACGTCGTCTTGCCGGCGCCGTTCGGACCGATGAGACCGTGGATGCGGCCCGGCGTCACCGAGATCGACACGTCGTCGACGGCGGTGAACCCGCCGAACACCACCCCGAGGCCCGAGGTCGTCAACGCTCCGGCCGAGCCGGCACCCACGGGAGCGTCGGCGGGAGGAGCAGCCGGCGGAGTGGACACGCCATCGACACCGTCGGCCGTGGTGGTGGCACGTGGCGAACCAACGAGACGTCGCTTCGCCCAGCCGCCGAGGTCGAACTCGCCGAGCAGGCCGTTCGGTCGGGTGAGCAGCACCGCCAGCAACGAGCCGGCGAGGAACAGGTCGGGGAGGCCGTCGACCACCGGCCAGGAGAAGCCGAGGAAGTCGGGTCCGTCACCGAGGTAGCGGGTGATCTCCTTGCCCACCGTGATGAACACGGTGCCGGCGATGGCACCCGTGACGGTGCGCATGCCCCCGACGACGAGCATGGCGAGGATGAGGATCGTGAACTCGAAGCTGAACTGCGAGGGCCCGATCGACCCGAGCGACTGCACCCGGAGGATGCCGCCGAGCGCGACGAGTCCACCGCTGACGACGAAGGCGAGCAGCCGAGGCGTGAACACCTCGATCCCCATCGCTCCGGCGGCGAGCTCGTCCTCGCGCGTCGCGACCGCGAGTCGACCGACCTTGCTCGACCGGAAGAAGACGGCGATCATCACGGCGAGGAAGGCACCGAAGACCGGCCACGTCCACCCGTCGAGCCGGGGCACGCTGCTGAGGTTCTGGGCGCCACCGGTGAGGTCCTTGCGGTTCTCGGCCACCTGACGAACGATCGACAAGAACGCGAGGGTGATCATCGTCGCCGCCAGCCCGGAGGTGCGCGCCGCGACGAGGCCGAGCAACGCCGCCACGACGATGCCGACACCGACACCGATCAGCGATGCGACGAACGGGCTGAGCTCGATGTCGGGGATGCCCCAGGGCGCCTTCGGGATGAGCACGCCCTTGCGCTCGGCGGGGACGGCCAACAGCGCCATCGTGTAGGCGGCCACACTGGCGATGCCCAGATGGCCGAACGACAACACGCCGGTGTTGCCGATGAAGATGTGGAACCCGAGCACCAGCACGAGGTTGATCAGCAGGTCCGAGATGAGCAGATCGCGAGCAGAGCTGCCGCCCGACGCGTAGAGCGCGCCGCCGCGAGCAGCACGACGAGCAACGCCCAGTTGGCGAGCAGCGACGGAAGCGCCACGGAGCGGAGCTGCGCCCGCGACGCCGATGGTGCGGCGACACGGCCGGGGCCGGTGCCGACAGGAGTGCGGGGATCGACCGGCGCCGCCATCACACGCGCTCCGCCGACTGCACGTTGAACAGACCCTGCGGTCGCACCACGAACAGGATCGCGATGACGACGAACACGAAGCTGTCGGTGAGACCCTGCAGATCGCTCGGCAGCCACGATCGGAAGTACACCTCGGCGACGCCGAGCGACAATCCGCCCACCACGGCGCCGGGCAGGCTGCCGAGACCGCCGATGATCGCGGCGATCACGGCCTTCAGCAGCGGCTCGGCGCCCATGCGCGGATCGGCCTGGCCGCGGCGCACGAGCCAGATCGCCCCGGCGATGCCGGCGAGCAGGCCGGCGAAGGCGAACGCACCCGAGATCACCCGGTTGGCCTTCACGCCCATCAGGCGGGCGGCGTCGAAGTCCTCGCTCGCCGCCCGGATCGACAGCCCGAACATCGTCGTGCGCAGCATGATCGCCGTACCGACGAAGCACACGATCGCGACGGCGATGCTCACCACGTCCCACACCTCGATGTTGAACGGGCCGACCTCGATCACCTTGAACGCGATGTCGGGTGCCTCGAACCGGCGCGGCGTCGACGACACGCCGATACGCCAGACGGCGTGCGACAGGATCTCGATCGCGAACGACGTGAGCAACAGGGTGAACGCGCTCGCGGTGCGCACACGCCGGAAGGCGACGAGCTCGATGAGCATCGACAGCATCACCGCGCGTCAGGATCGCCACCGGGATCGTGGCCCACCACGAGATGTCGTTGCTGCGCATGCCGTAGATCACGTAGGCACCGATCGTGAGCAGCTCGCCGTGGGCGAAGTTCACGAGGTGCATCACGCCGAACAACATCGACACGCCCACGGCGAGCAGCGCGTACGTGCTGCCATTGCCGAGGCCGTCGATGAGGTTCTGGACGAACTGGGTCATCAGGACTCTCGCCGGTCTCGGACACGACGGTCGTGGACACGGCGGTCACGATCCGCCGATGTAGGTGTCGAACAGGTCGGAGCGCCCGGCGAGCTCGGCACCCGGGCCTTCGGCGACGATCTCTCCGGTCCGCAGCACGTAGCCCCGATCGGCGATGGACAGCACCCGCTGCGCCTGCTGCTCGACGACGAGGATCGTGCGGCCCTGGGTCCGGAGTTGTTGCAGCAGGTCGAAGATCACGTCGACCATCGTGGGCGCGAGGCCGAGGCACGGCTCGTCGAGCAGCAGCACCTTCGGCGACGACATCAGCGCCCGGGCGACGGCCAACTGCTGTGCCTGACCACCCGAGAGGAATCCCGGCCGACACGTCCCACTTCGTGCGCAGCGCCGGGAAGAGGTCGCCCATCTCGTCCATGCGCTCCTTGCGCTGGGACTTGGCGACGGTGTTGCCCGCCAGACGGAGGTTCTCGGCGACCGTGAGGTCCTTGAAGATGCGCCGGCGTTCCGGCACCAGGGCCAACCCGGCGGCCACGTTGGCCGCCGGGTCGGACCCGGTGATGTCCTTGCCGTCGAACCGGACGCGCACCGTCGGCGGGCTTCAAGAGCCCCACCACCGACGACAGCAGCGTGGTCTTGCCGGCCCCGTTGGGGCCGACGAGAGCGACCAGCTCACCCGACGCGACATGCACCGTCGACCGCGTGGAGCGCGGTGAGCGCGCCGTATCGGGTGGTGAGCCGTTCGACCTCGAGCATCACGTGGTTCCGTCCGGATCGGCTGATCAGCCGCCGGCGACGACCGACGGGTAGAAGGCGTCGGCCAGCGCCGGCGCCCCGTCGGTCACGGTGAGGATCGACACGTCGCGCTTGGGCGTGCCGCCGACGCCGACGTAGCTCGTCGTGCCCGTGACGGTGTCGACGCTGACGTTCTGCATCGCCTCGATCAGCGCTGCGCCGTCGGTGGAGCAGGCTGCCAGGGTCGCGGCGACCGGCGATGTTCACCGCATCGGCGCCGAGCGCCCCGAAGGCGACGGTGCCGACCGGCTCGCCCTTGGCGGCCTCGTAGGCGGCGAGGAACTCGCCGACGCCGTTGTTGTCGCCGGGGAAGGTGTGGCTCGTGAAGAACACGCCCTCGGCGTCGGCGCCGACGGTCCACACCTCGCTGGCGTCGAAGCCGTCGGCGCTGATCACCGTCGACGTCGACTCCGGCCTCACGGAGCTGCTTCAGGAAGATGCCGGCCTCGGGCAGGAAGAACGCCGAGTACACGGCATCGGGCTGCGGGTCCATCGCGGCGATCTCGTTCACCTGGGCGGAGAAGTCGGTGTCGCCGAGGTTGAACGACAGGTCCTTGTCGACCGTGCCGCCGGCACCGGTGAACACCTCGGTGAACGCCGCCGTGGTGATGTTGAGGTACGGGATGTCCGACGACGACAACGTGACGGCGGTCGTGTAGCCCTGCTTGGTGGCGAACTCGGCTGCGGCAGACGCCTGCACCCGGTCGTCGAACGAGACGAGGAACGAGCCCTGGGCCGGATCGGACAACGTGATCTCGGTGCTGGTCACGAACAGCACCGGCACCGTGCCCTGGGTGACCTCGAGCAGCGGCAGGCCGTAGTCGGAGAACGGAGGGCCGAGCAGAATGTCGGCACCGCCGTCGAGCAGTTCCTGCACCGCACGCTGGGCGGCGGCCGGATCGGGCGGGGTCTGGCTGATCTGCTTGATCTCGAGCTCGACCTGCTGACCGCCGACGCCGCCGGCGGCGTTGATGGTGTCGACCACGTACTGGGCCGCCTTGGTGCCCGGCACGTCGCCGATGCCGCCGAGGTCGAAGTCGGCCGCGTAGCCGATCTTCAGCGGCTCGTCGAGCGTGCAGTCGCCGGATGCCGACCGGCGCCTCGGTGGCACCTGGCGCCTCGGTGGCGGCTCGGAGCGTCGGTGCTCTCGGTCTCGTCGTCACCGCCGCATGCGGCTGCGATCAGAGCCAGTGCTGCCAGTGCAGCAACAGCTGATGTTCTCCTCATGGTTCCTCCCCCTGTGGATGTTTGATCAAATATACATGATGGGTCGCCGGCACGAGGCCGGCGGGTTCGTCCGACGCGTGAGCTTCACGCGAGCGACACAGTGACCGGCACGCGCTTCATGCCGGCGATGAAGTTCGACCGCAGCCGGTCGACCGGCCCGGCGAGCTGGGCGTCGGAGAGCTTGCGGCAACAGTTCCTCGAACAGCACCTTCAACTCCATCCGTGCGAGCTGCGCACCCAGGCACAGGTGCGGGCTCATCCGCCCGAAGGCGACGTGCTCGTTCGGCGTGCGGTGGATGTCGAACCGGTACGGATCGGGGAACTGGGCATCGTCGTAGTCGGCCGACACGAACCAGATGACGACCTTGTCGCCCGCCTTGATCTGCTTGCCGTGCATCTCGACGTCGCGGGTCGCCGTGCGCCGAAAGTGCATCGTCACCGTCGCCCAACGGAGGATCTCCTCCACCGCTCGGTCCATCACCGACGGGTCCGTGCCGATCGAGTCGCGCAGCTCGGCCATCTGGTCCGGGTGCTCGATCAGCGCCTTCATGCCGGCGGCCATCGTGTAGCGGGTGGTGTCGTTCCCGGCACTCACCAGCAACACGAAGAAGTTCTTGAACTCGAGATCCGTGATCTGCTCGCCGTCGATCGTCGGCGCCAACAGCCGCGTGATCACGTCGTCGGTGGGACGGGCCCGGCGCTCAGCGGCGGCGTCCTCGGCATAGCGATACAGGTCGAGCGCTGCCGGCGACCGGAACGGGATGTGCTTGAACTCGTCGGTGTCGGTGAGTCCGAGCGGCGTGTCGGTGAACTCGGGGTCGAAGTTGCCGAGCAGCGCATCGCCTCGCTCGACGAGCCACGGTCCGTCGGTGTCGGGAACACCCAGCAGGCGACCGAGCATCCGCATCGGCAGTTGCTTGGCGACGTGTTCGACGAAGTCGAACGTGCGTGGTCCGGCGAGCGCCTCGTCGACGACCGTCCGCGCCAGCAGGCGGATCGCGTTCTCGTACGCGTACACCTCACGGCGGGCGAACGGCTTCGACACGAGCCGGCGGTACCGCGTGTGCTCGGGCGGATCGAACTCGAGCATGTTGCGGCGCGCCTGGAAGTCGGCCGGGTCCATCTCCTCGAGCGTGATGCCCTGGGCCGACGAGAAGGTCTCGACCTGGCGGCTGACCGACAGCAGATCGTCGTAGCGGGTGATCGCCCAGAAGCCCTTGCCGCCGTCGTGTTCGTCCCACCAACTCACCGGGTCGTCGCGGCGGAGACGTTCGAACGTCGCGTACGGCACGCCGTTCACGTAGGCGTCGGGGTCGGTGATGTCGGCGTCGGACGGACCGTGCACGAACTCGAACGATGACTCCCTGGAGCTCATGATCCACTCACTTCCGGCAGGTTGTGCCGCTCGAGGGTGGTGCCCTGCTTCCACGAGGTGCCCACCTCACGCCAATACCCACCGATCATCTCGATCGGCGCGATCCGTTCGAGCTCCTCGACGGGCGACTCGTGGAACGCGAGCGTTGCCTCACCCGAGTAGCACGGCCCGACCTCGGCATCGAAGCCGCTCATGGTGACGAGCTCGTTCAGACTGTCGGTGCCGTTGCCCTCGATCGCCGGCATCACACGGTGGTGCAGCATCGGCAGGGCGTTGACGAACCCGGCGCCCTCCGACGTTCCCGTGATCGTGAAGGTGGCATCGATCAACCGCCGGCCGTACGCAGCACACGTGGCGCCGAACCGGCCGCCCGGCTCGAGGCGAGGGCCCGCCTTGCCGGCGCGCACCGCACGGGTGAGGTACAGCTCGCCCATCTTCTTCGGGTAGCCCTGGTGATGCCCGCGAACCATCGCGAAGTCCTTGTCGACCCAGATGTACACGCACCGGCTGTAGTGCATGCCGCGGTACTTGCAGCGCACGACGACGAAGGTCTCCATGTACTGGCTCCGCACCGGGTCGAGCAGCTCCTGCATGTCGTCGCGGCAACTCTGCCAGTCGGCCCAGATGACGGCGACGGCGCCGGGGTCGTCGTCGGCGAGTTCGAGGGGAGCAGGCAGCAGCTCGGCCACCGCCGCCGGATCGGTGCGGTACTCGATGGTGAGCATCTGCCCGCTGTAGTGCCACGGCGGCGACGGCACCAGCGACGACGTCCCCGTTCGCGCTGCGGGGGAACATGAATCCGGCGGTCATGGGCGCCGATCATAATCATTAGGATCCAAATGGAAATCACGCGGCCTGTTCGACCGTCCAGATCGACCGTCCCGTTCGACCGTCCCGTTCGAATCGCACCGACCGCCGTCAACGCTCCGGGGAGACATCACATGGCACGCTTCAGCCGCATCCTGCTCGAGGGATCCGTCACCACCGTGACGCCCGACGGGGCCGATCTCGTGGCACGCGACGGCCGGCGGATCGCCGAGGCCGACGCGGTCTACCTGCCGCCGAGCGAACCGTCGAAGATCCTCTGCGTGCACCTCAACCACGTCAGCCGGGTGCAGGAGTTCCAGATCCAGCTGCACGAAGACGCCGACCTATTTCCAGAAGCCGACCTCGGCGCTCAACGGGCACCGCGGCCAGGTCGTGCGGCCCGACCGGTGCAAGTGGCTCAACTACGAGGGCGAGGTCGTCATCGCGATCGGCGCGCCGTGCCGCAACGTCAGCCAGGCCGAGGCGGGCGACTACATCGCCGGCTACACGATCGGCAACGACTACGGGACTGCACGACTTCCGCGACACCGACGCCGGTTCGATGCTGCGCGTGAAGGGAAGCGACACCCTCTGCCCCGTCGGGCCGACGCTCGTGACCGACTGGGACTTCCACCACAAGCGGATCAGGACGATCGTCAACGGCGAGGTACGCCAGGACGGCAACACCGACGAGATGACCTGGGACATGCACTACCTCGTGGCCGACCTCGCTCGCACGATCACCCTGCTGCCCGGCGACATGATCTTCTCGGGCACGCCCGCCTACAGCCGCCCGGTCCAGCCCGGCGACGTGGTGACGGTGGAGGTCGAGGGGCTGGGCGAACTCACCAACACCATCGTCACCGGCCCGACCCCGATCCGCGACGACGTCGGCCACCAACCGACCGAGAGCGGTCGACACGACCTCCTCGCTCTCGGTCGGTTGGGCGCCGACGTCGTCGCGGATCGGGGTCGGGCCGGTGACGATGGTGTTGCGCGAGTGCGCCCAGCCCCTCGACCTCGACCGTCACGACGTCGCCGGGCTGGACCGGGCGGCTGTTCGCGGGCGTGCCCGAGAGGATCATGTCGCCCGGGCAGCAGCGTGATCGTGCCGGGCGATGTCGGCGACGAGGTAGTGCATGTCCCAGATCATCTCGTCGGTGTTGCCGTCCTGGCGACCTCGCCGTTGACGAGCGTGCGGATCCGCTTGTCGTGGAAGTCCCAGTCGGTGACGAGCGCCGGGCCCGACGCGGGCAGAGCGTGTCGCTGCCCTTCACGCGCAGCATCGAGCCGGCGTCGGTGTCGCGGAAGTCGTGCAGGCCGTAGTCGTTGCCGATCGTGTAGCCGGCGATGTAGTCGCCCGCCTCGGCCTGGCTCGACGTTGCGGCACGGCGCGCCGATCACGATGACGACCTCGCCCTCGTAGTTCAGCCACTGGCAGCCGGTCGGGCCGCACGACCTGGCCGCGGTGCGCGTTGAGCGCGCTGATCGGCTTCTGGAAGTAGGTGGGCGCCGGCGTGAGCTGCGATCCGGAACTCCTCGACCCGGCTCACGTAGTTGAGGTGGACGCAGATGATCTTCGTCGGCTCGCTCGGCGGCAGGTGGACCGCGTCGGCCTCGGCGATCGCGCGCGGCCGTCGGGCGCGACGAGCTCGTCGCCCTCGGGCGTCACGGTGGTGACGGATCCGTCGAGCAGGATCCGGCTGTAGTCGTGCCATGTGGTGACTCCCCTTCGCGGTCGGTCGATTCGACGGACGGTCGCGGACGCGAACGCGCGTGATCATTTGGATCCGAACGATTATGATCGCCCCATGACCGCCGGGTTCATGTTCCCCCGCACGCGCGACGGGCCGCGTCGTCGATGGTGCCGGCGCCGCCGTGGCACTACTGCGGGCAGACTGCTCACGCATCGAGTACCGCACCGATCCGGCGGCCGTCGCCGAGCTGCTGCCCGACGCCGCTCGAGCTCGCCGACGACGACCCGGGCGCGGTCGCGGTCATCTGGGCCGACTGGCAGAGCTGCAGCGACGACGTGCGACGAGCTGCTCGACCCGGTGCGCAGCCAGTACATGGAGGCGTTCGTCGTCGTGCGCTGCAAGTACCGCGGCGAGCACTACTCCCGGTGCGTCTACATCTGGGTCGACAAGGACTTCGCGATGGTGCGCGGCCATCACCAGGGCTACCCGAAGAAGCTCGGCGCGATCTGGACCTGACCCGGCCGGTCACGCGTCGGCAAGGCGGGCCCCGGCTCGAGCCGGGCGGCCGGTTCGGCGCCACGTGTCGCCGCCTACGACCGTCGCCTGATCGACGCCACGTTCACGATCACCGGCGAACGTCGGACGGCGCCGGGTTCGTCAACGCCCTGCCGATGATGCACTACCGTGTGATGCCGGCGATCGAGGGCGACGGCACCGACAGCCTCGACGAGCTCGTCACGATGAGCGGCTTCGACGTCGAGGTCGGGCCGTGCTACTCGGGCGACGCCGACGCTCGCGTTCCACGAGTCGCCCGTCGAGGAGCTCGCGGCTCGCGCCGCTCGAGATGATCGGCGGCTACTGGCGCGAGGTCGGCACCTCGTGGAAGCCGGGCACCACGCTCGAGCGGCACAACCTGCCGGAAGTGAGTGGATCATGAGCTCCGGGAGTCATCGTTCGAGTTCGTGCTCGGTCCGTCCGACGCCGACATCGTCGACCCCGACGCCTACGTGAACGGCGTCCCGCACGCGACGTTCAACGTCTCCGCCGCGACGACCCGGTGAGCTGGTGGGACGAGCACGACGGCGGCAAGGGCTTCTGGGCGGTCACCCGCTACGACGATCTGCTGTCGTCAGCCGCCACGTCGAGACCTTCTCGTCGGCCCAGGGCATCACGCTCGAGGAGATGGACGCCGGACGACTTCGAGGCCCGCCGCAACATGCTGGAGTACGACCCGCCCGAGCACACGCGGCTACCGCCGGCTCGTGTCGCAAGCCGTTCAGCCGGCCGCGAGGTGTACGCCTACGAGGACGCGATCCGCGTGCTGGCGCGCGACGGTGGTCGACGAGGCGCTCGCCGGGCTACGCACGTTCGACTTCGTCGACCACGTCGCCAAGCAGCTGCCGATGCGGATGCTCGGTCGTCTGCTCGGCGTGCCCGACGACGACGGCCCGTGGCTCGTCGAGCGGGGCGACGCGCTGCTCGGCAACATCGACCCCGAGTTCACCGACACCCCGTCGGACTCAGCCGACACCGACGAGTTCCAGCACATCCCGTTCCGCTCGCCGGCCGGCGCTCGAGCTGTATCGCTACGCCGAGCGAGCAGGCCGCGCAGCGTCGGGCCGACCCGACCGACGACGTGATCACGCAGCTGCTCGGCACCGACGATCGACGGCGAGCAGCTCACCGAGCACGAGTTCAAGAACTTCTTCACGCTGCTGGTGGCCGCCGGGAACGACACCACCCGCTACACGATGGCGGCCGGCATCAAGGCGCTGATCGAGCGGCCGCGACCAGATCGCCGCAGCTCCGCGACTGCATCGCCAGCGACCGACGAGTGGTGGCACCGGCGGTCGAGGAGATCCTGCGCTGGACGACGGTCACGATGCACTTCCGGCGCACGGCCACGCACGACCTCGAGCTGCGCGGCCAGCAGATCAAGGCGGGCGACAAGGTCGTCATCTGGTTCATGCTCGGCCGACTACGACGAGCGCCAGTTCCCCGACCCGTATCGCGTTCGACATCCACCGCACGCCGAACGAGCACGTCGCCTTCGGGCGGATGAGCCCGCACCTGTGCCTCGGTGCGCAGCTGGCCCGCATGGAGATCAAGGTGCTGTTCGAGGAACTGCTGCCCAAGCTCTCCGACGACCAGCTCGACGGGCCGGTCGACCGGCTGCGGTCGAACTTCATCGCCGGCATGAAGCGTCTGCCGGTCACTGTGTCGCTCCGCGTGAAGCTCACCCCACGCGGACGAACCCGCCGGCCTCGTGCCGGCGACCCATCATGTATATTTGATCAAACATCCACAGGGGGAGGAACCATGAGGAGAACATCAGCTGTTGCTGCACTGGCAGCACTGGCTCTGATCGCAGCCGCATGCGGCGGTGACGACGAGACCGAGAGCACCGACGCTCCGAGCGCCACCGAGGCGCCAGGTGCCACCGAGGCGCCGGTCGCATCCGGCGACTGCACGCTCGACGCGCCGCTGAAGATCGGCTACGCCGCCGATCTTCGACCTCGGTGCGATCGGCGACCAGCCCGGCTCGAAGGCGGCGCAGTACGTGGTCGACACCATCAACGACGCAGGCGGAGTCGGTGGTCTGCCGATCGAGTACCAGATCAAGAGACAGCCAGACCCGCCCGATCCCGCCGCCACCCAGCGTGCCGTCCAGGAACTGCTCGACGACGGTGTCGACATCCTCATCGGCCCGCCGTTCGCCGGCACCGGCGCCCCCTTGCTCGACGGTCACCCGGCACGGTGCCGATCCTCTTCATGACCTGCACCGACCCCACGTTCTCCGACCCGGCACAGGGCGCGTTCCTCGTCTCCTTCAACGACCGGGTGCAGGCGTCTGCGGCAGCCGAATTCGCCACCCAGAGCTACACCTCCGCCGTCACCCTGTCGGCGTCGGACGTCCGTACCTCACCGGCACCCCCGATACTTCACCGACGTCTTCACCGATGGCGGCGGCACGGTCGACGAGTACCGCCTACAACCTCGCCGACAGCGACTTCTCCACCCAGGTGAACGAGATCGCCGGCCTTGGACAAGCCCGAGTGCCGTTCACCGGCGTGGTGCTGCCGCAGACGCAGACGTTGCTCGAGCAGCTCGATGCAGGCGGGCCTCGGCGACGTCGTGGTCATGGGCGTCGACGGTTTCGACGCCACGATGGTGTGGAGCGCCGGGGATGTGGCCAACGGGTGTTCTTCGCGAGCCACACCTTCCCCGGCGACACAACGACGTGCAGGCGTTCCTCGACGGGCTCGAGGCTGCCGGCGCCAACGATCGAGACCATCGCTTCGGCGCTCTGGCCGCCGACGCGGTGCATCGTGGTCGCCGCGGCCACCCAGGCCTGCTCGGTCGACCCGGCCACCCTGATCTCCACCATCGACAGCCTCGAGAACGTCGACGGTCGTCACCGGCAGCGTGAGCTACAAGGGCACCGGTGGCGTGCCCGCGAAGGACGTCGTCATCCTCACCGTCACCGACGGCGCACCGGCGTTCGTCGAGGCGATGCGGCCCATCAACATCCCATCCTGACGACTTCCACGGCCCCACGATGCTCGAGGTCGACGAGATCACCACGCGCTACGGCGCCATCACCGCGTTGCACGGCGTCTCTCTGCACGTGAGCGCTGGGCGAGCTGGTGGCCCTCGTCGGCCCGAACGGGGCGGGCAAGACCACGCTGCTGAACACCGTGGCCGGGCTGTTGCGCCCGGCCACGGGCCGCGTGCGATTCGAAGGCGCCGACGTCACCGGCTCCGAGCCGGCCGACCTGGTGCGTGCGGGCCTGGCCCTCGTGCCGGAGCACCGGCGGATCTTCAAGGATCTCACCGTGGAGGAGAACCTCCGCCTCGGTGCGGCCACTGTCGCCAAGAGCGAGCGCGAGCACCGCCTCGACGAGGCGGCCGAAGTGTTCCCCGTGCTTCGCGCGAAGTGGGACACCTCGGCCGGATTCCTGTCGGGCGGGGAGGCGCAGCAGTTGGCCGTCGCCAGAGCGCTGATGAGCAACCCGCGGCTGCTGCTGCTCGACGAGCCGACGCTCGGCCTCGCTCCCACCATGGTCGACGTCGTGTTCCATCTCCTCGAACGTCTCCGCAGCGATGGTCGCACGATGCTCGTCGTCGAGCAGAACGCCACCCGCGTGCTGTCCATCGCCGATCGCGGCTACGTGATGCGGACCGGCAACATCGTCGCCGAGGCCCGGGTGCCGAGCTCGCCGGGCGATCCGACCTGTTCGACTCGTTCATCGGCGGATCGTCGCGGTCCACGACCGTCGTCTCCGAACCGGCGCGGGAGAGTCCTGATGACCCAGTTCGTCCAGAACGTCATCGACGGCCTCGGCAATGGCAGCACGTACGCACTGCTGGCGCTCGGCGTCTCGATGATCTTCGGCGTCATGCATCTCGTGAACTTCGCCCACGGCGAGCTGCTCACGATCGGTGCCTACGTGATCTACGGCATGCGCAGCAACGACATCTCGTGGTGGGCCACGATCCCGGCCCAGAACTCCCTGCGCCTCAAGTGGAGCCGCGAGGAAGTGGACAGCAAGCTGCACGGCATCATGAAGTCCATCCACGAGGTCTGCGTCCGTTATGGGAAGAACGGCGACTTCGTAAACTATGTGGACGGCGCCAACATCGGCGGCTTCATCAAGGTCGCCGATACGATGCTCGATTTCGGCGTGCTCTAGCCCGCCAGGGTAACGTGCGCCATCTCCCGGGAGGCGCCGGACCACGTGGAGGTTCACTCTGGAGCCCACGCCCGGCGCCCACCCGGAGCGACTCTGGCAGTGCTCCCGCGGATGACAGGGCGCTGCTGGGACGGGAAGGACGGGAAGTGCGCCGCAAGAGCCCAGACTCCCCCGACCGCGACCTTGCACAACAGAACGGCGAAGAAACGCCTCTGCGACGGGCCCGCACTTTCCGGGAGCTGTCGCAGCTGATCCTTCTGCGGGCCAGCCGCCCGGTGGGGCTCCGCTCCTTCCTCACCGACATCTGCCAGCTCCTGACGACCTTCACCGCCAGCGACGCCGTGGAGATCTGGGTTCTCATGGGGCAACGACGCCTCGTGGGGTGGTCCTATGACCGCAAGAATCGGAACATCACCCCGATTGGCACCGAAGAGCTGACTCCCGAGGGACTCATCCCCTCGCGAAACGATACCCATCCCCCCCTTCCCTTCCGGTCGGCGGCACCCCTGATCCTTCGGTTCGGCGCTGACGTGTGCGGCTGGATCGAGCTCCGCAGCGTTCAGCCCGCCTTCTACACCCCGGCCAAGCTCGATCTGTATGAAGACATTGCGCTCAACCTCGGCGCGGCCATCGCCTTCCAGCGTGCCCAGCACGCGCAGCGAGAACGCGTCAAGGAGCTCAGTTGCCTGTATCAGATCGCGCGGGTGAGCAGTTCGTCGCCGGCGCGCTCAGTCGCCGACTACGCTTGCAAAGCATCGACAAAGCACTGGTAGCCGAATTTCTTGATAAGCATCTGCCGCGATGCCGCTGCTCCGGCCCGGTTCAGCGAGGTCGTCGTACGCTGAGCCCCGCTCTGTGTGGGCTCGTACCGTCGTGGAGATTTGCGCCTGGCTGCGGCTGAACCCGATCCTTCGCGGCGAGGCCGCTCTGCTGCGCAATCGTGATGGGCGAGCGGTCGGATTAGGTCAGTAACGGATTGGTTTGTGCACCTTCGGCAGTGAGTTGCCCACTCATTGGCACTTGTAAATTTCTCCCGTGATTCATTTGGCAAGACGACGGTCGATGCCATGGCTCGGTAAACATTTGACCCTACGACCAATTGCGGTTGCTACGATGGCTCACATCGCTATGTTGGCCAACGTACAGACCTCGCTACGATCTCTGTACATCCTAGTTACACAAGATCGTGAAGACACGGTGCTTCCTGAAAATGATGGTCTGCAAACTGGTCTCACGATGATCGTCGAACTGATCGACGGTCGGATCTCAAGGAGATGAAAATGACGAATTTTAGCCAAAGAATGATCGCAGCATCGGCGGTGAGCGTTCTGGTTTTCGGCTTGTCCGGTTGCGAAACCATGAACCAGCCAGGTTATGGCTATGATCAGTCGCCGGTTTACCGGCAATCGAGCAATTCACGCGACAGTTATTCGATGTACGGTATCGTACAGTCCATCGAACTGGTCAGGCAGGATAGGGGCGGCAGCACGATCGGTCTTGGAACCCTTGCAGGCGCGGTGGTCGGCGGCATTGTCGGCAACCAGATCGGCTCCGGAAAAGGCAATACTGCAGCGACCGTGGTCGGCGCAGCTGGTGGTGCCTATGTCGGCCACGAACTGGAAAACCGGAACCCGCAGCAGGCCGATGCCTACCGGGTGACCGTCCGCATGGAGGATGGCTCCAATCAAACCCTGATGCAGGACACGAGCGCCGATATTCGAGTCGGCGATCGCGTGCGGATCGAAAACGGCGTCGCCCGTCGCTACTGAGGAACACGCCCCGGGAAACACGGCAGCGCTGGTCGGTAACGCCGAGTCCGCAAAGTTTTCGGCCCGATCAAGGTGTCGCCAGCTTGATTCCAAAAACATTGGCATATCGTGAAGATTCTGCCTTGCAGGACCCAGGAAAATGTAATCGATGGTGTGGTGATCACTTTCATCGATATCAGCGTGGCGAAGAAATTTGAAGCTGAACTTCGGGCGGCCAAGGGGGCAGGCTTGGCGGCCTAAACGTGCCGATATGGAGCGTCAAAAAGTCGTTTCTACCATTGGAAAACGGCAGATGAGATCGGATTGTGCTCAGTTGGTCTCAGTCAAGGCAACACCCCAACAAATGGCAGGTCCAGACTTCCGAGCGGGCCATCTCGGACTTGATGCCCACTGTCCGCTCT
>CAVVFL010000017.1:0-206437 GCA_963747375.1 Ilumatobacteraceae bacterium | reverse complement strand
GCACCAGGATGATGGCTCGCAGTAACGACTCGTCGCCGAAGAGGTTGCCCGCCCCGCCGTTGCCCAGAACGAAATCGATTACACTCCCCTCGTCGAGCCAGACGTCAAAGTCGAAGTCGGTCTCCGGCATGGTCGTAATGATCCCCTCGGCGGAGAATTCGAGTACGCCGTCGACGAAAATATAGAAGTCAATGCTGTCGTTATTGTCGATGAAATTGCGGATCGAGCCGTTGATGTTGGCCAATCCGGCCGAGGACTCACCGGCGATCCAGCGGGCGACCGCGAAGGGCATGGCGGCGTCGCCGTCGAAACGCCCCGCTAAACACGTGCCCGCGGGTGCAGGGACAACTCGTGATAGCCCAGCTGCCCTGAACGCCGACGTTGTCGTCACCATCGACGAAAAGATACCGATCGGAAATGGCGGCCAGATTGTGGCCGTTCTGCCGCCGCCGTAGCCCTGTTGCCCCGCCGCCGACGTCGCCGTAGACAAGGGCGAGGTTGGGCCCGAGTGGCGGACAGGAGTCGGCGTCGCTCGACGACAGGTAGACCCAGCGGCCGTCGCCGGCCGTGTCGGGAATGCCGCCTTGGCGAAGTCGTGGCCCGATCCGGTAATCGACGGCGAGATCGGCGGCGGTTCGCATGGCCGCACCGGCGGGCCGCACATACCAATAGGTCGTGACTGCGTAATCCACCTCGGTCTCGCCCAATGCCACATTTCCGATTTGTCAAACTTGAGCGAGTCGCTCGAACGGAATCGCGTCAAGTACACGAACGCGCGAATTGACGGTCTGACCGTCGACCGTATTGTTGCCCGTGCCAATCGGCTGGGCGATGAAGGCCTTATCGAACAATTTCGGTGTGGCCCCACGCATACCCGTAATAGTCTTCCGCCCCGTGCCGATGTGAGACGGGCTGACGTTGCTGCCCGACCGGTCGGCGTCGACGTAATCAACGTAAACCTTTCTCGTCGCCTTCTCCCCACCAGTTGCTGGCCCCGTTGCGTACGCGAAAGCGTGTCGCCCGCGTAGACGCCTCGGCCGCGAACCGTCGAATCGCGGTAATCGGTGGTGCCGTTTTCCGGCCCGGGTCTTCACGTCGTTTCTCCTCGCGAAAGTTAGCGTGAAAGTGCATCGAGTCGGCGTCCGAGCTCCAGTCGCCCGACTCAACATAAAACGCGACTTGCACGCTCTGGCCTCCCTCGTTGACCAGGCGGACCTGCGCCCGCCTTCTGATACGGCATGACCCACGCGCGGTCATCGTACGCCACTCGGCGGACACGGTCCGGTAAAGATCCTCGAGGCGTTATACGGAACCGTCGCGCCGCCGTCGCCGTTGCCGAAGAAGTGCCGACAGGCGCCCGCACGGTCCGCTGACCGTCAAACGTCAGTTCGACGTAAGTGTCCCGCAGCGCCGCCGTCTGATCATGTCCCCACACCTGGACCTGGAATTGGCCGATGGCACCCGCGCCGTTCAAGTCGTAGACCAGGTCTCTCCCGCCGCGAAAGTGGTACTCTCGTGTGCCGGTCGTCCACGTGGCCGGTCACGGTCGGTGTTGGCAGTGCGGTATTGGTCCGCGACGCGCCGCGACGACAAGTCGTCGGATCGGTGGCGTAGAAACTTTGCACCGTCGTCGCCGATGCGTACCGACGGTAGTTGATATTGTAGTACACCGGCGGATCGAACGGACCGCGATAAGTCCCCTTGACGCTATCGGAATAGGGAATCGGCGCATAGAGGTTAATGCCACACCTATAGGAACTGCGCGTCATGAACGAGAGCTCGTCGCCCATGTCCGAGTTGGCCCCGAGGACTTGCCGGATTGGCCCATCAGCGCCGGCGTCGCGCTGCCGTCGACGTAGACGCGGACGTCGCCCGCATCCTGATTGGTCGTCATCCACACACGTCAGTGCGCCGGCTCCGGCCTCTTCGAGCATGGTGTATTCCCACGCGCCGTCGACCCACTCTCGTCCGAGGAATTTGGTGTTATCGCCGTTGGCGAAATAGGCGGGGGCACCCAGCGTAGTCGGATTGCGGTCGTAGCTGCTCGCTTGGAGCATTTGGTAGTTGTTGCCCGCCGAAGGATGAACCGCCAGTTGATCGCGATTGATCATCTCTTCGAGGAGCGTGCCGAAGGTGGTTTGGCGCCGCCACGGGCTCGGCGATGAAGAAGGCCACACACACAGCGGCCAGCAGATAACGGAAGACACCTTTCATGGGGACTCCTTCAAGGCGGACGGCGACGCGAATCGCCGCTAGCAGGAGCGAACCGCGGGCAATGCCTGGCATCGCTTACCCCACATGCGTGGCCAGTGCGAACAACCTCCAGTTTAGGCAGGGCCCGCGGCAATGTCAAATTAGGGATTGATTTCCCCTTCCCCGTGAGGCAAAAGATCGCACACACACGCCGGACCGGGGATGTGTCGCAGGCGACCCGGGTTTGAAAGCCAGTAGCGGCTCCGGCTTCGATAACTTCAACGCTCCTGGGCGGCATCGGCCCTGGATGTGGACTTCGGCTACGAGCAGGCCTCAACTGGCTCTGAACGACCTTGCCGCTCGGTCAACGCAACTTCGCGTGGCTGACACTCGATCGACGCGCCCGCTCCCTCACGGTCGCGGTTCGGTTTGGAATTGGGCACCGCATCTCCCAATCCCGAAATCGAACTCCAGTCGCCCCGACTCCAAATCCCGAAATCCCCACACCCCAATATACTCGGCCCCGTTCTCCTTCGCGGTCCTCGCGACTTCGCGGTGAGATCAACCCGCCAGAAGCCCCAATGCCCGATCGATCCGAGCCAGACAGCTTTCGCGGCCGAGGATCGCCAGCGTGTCGAACATCCCCAGCCCGACGCCCTTGCCCGTGGCGGCGACGCGCAGGGCGTGGATGATCTGGCCCATTTCGATTTCTTCGGCCGCGACGAACTGGTGGAGGCGTGCGTCGAGCGTCGGGGCGTCGAACGGTTCGCACTCGGCCAGTACTTCGCGAAACTTCGCGAGCAGGTTCGCCGCGTCGGCCGGTTTGCGGAGCCGTTTTTCGAATGCCTTTTCGTCGTAGGCGAGCTGGTCGTCGGGCGTAAAGAAATCAGCGTAGGCGAGGATGTCGCCGGCGACTTTGAGCCGATCGCCGGAAGCTTCGACGATGCGTGAGCTTGGGGCCGACCTCGCACGGCGTGGGAGGGAACCAGGCCGGCGGCTTGCAGGTAGGGCAGCATCATGGCCACCTTGTTGGCTTGATCGGCAGCTGCTGCATGTGCCGGTCCTGGAACGACCAGAGCTTTTTCGGGGTCGAAGCTGGCCGGGGCTTTGTTGACGCGCTCGAGCGAGAAGTGCTTGATCATCTCCGTCGCGGGAAGTCTTCGGTCTTGTCGTCGAGCGACCAGCCCAACAGCACCAGGTAGTTGATGATCGCGTCGGGCAGGTAGCCGACCTCGCGATAGAAATCGACGATCACCGGATTGAACGTCTCGGCCGCGATCGTCGCGCCGATGCGCCGCGGCGATCGACGGCCGTGCTCGTATCAGCGTTCGAAGTCGCGGTTCTTGAGATACTTGTCGAGCTTGCGCTTGCTGAGCTTGTTCTTGCTGCCCGGCTCGGCGACGTAGGGCAGGTGGGCGTACTCGGGCAGCGCGTAGCCGAGCGACTGGGCGATGAAGATCTGCCGCGGCGTGTTCGAGAGGTGCTCCTCGGCGCGGATGACGTGCGTGATCTGGAAGTCGTGATCGTCGACGACGCTGGCCAGGTGATACAGGCACGTGCCGTCGGCCCGCTGGATGACGTGGTCCTGCTCGCTGGCCCAATCGAACTCGACACTTGCCGCGAATCAGGTCGTTGATGACGAGTTTGCCCTCGCGGGGCATCTTCGAGCCGGACGACGCCGTGCGGCCTTCGGCTTCGAACTGTCGGCTTGCTGCTCGGCGTCTCGGCCATCCAGCGGCGACTGTAGAGGAACGCCTGCTTCTCCTTCTCGGCCGCTTCGCGCTCGGCTTGCAGTCTCTTCGGTCGTGGCGATAATCGCGATAGGCGGCTCCGCTCGCGAGCAGCTCGTCGACGGCGGCCTGATAGCGGTCGAGTCGCTGCGATTGGTAGTACGGCCGTAAGGCGGCCGCCGACCTCGGGGCCTTCGTCCCAGTCGATGCCGAGCCATTTGAAGCCCGTCGAGGATGGGCTGGAGGGCTTCGGCCACGTTTCGCTCGGCGTCGGTATCGTCGATCCGCAGCAGGAACTGGCCGCCGTGCTGCCGGGCAAACAGCCAGTTGAACAAAGCCGTGCGGACGCCGCCAATGTGCAGGTAACCGGTCGGGGACTGGGGGCGAAACGGGTGCGGCGACCTCGAGCCATTCGCCGCCGCCAGCATGCTCCTCGCCCGAGCCTGTGATCCAGCTTCCGGCAAAGATCTTCCGGAGGGGCTTCACCGGGAGGTCCAGGACAAGGTCCGGGCGATCTTGATGACCCTCATGGCGCGAGGTGATGCGGAGGATGTGCAGCTCGAAGAGATCCGGAAGTCGGTCGCTACCATCTCGCTGCCGTCCGAGCACGAGCTGCGAAAGTTGGCGCGATACAGGCGACTGATCGAGGAGGGCCTCGTCCGGCGCCTTCAGGCCCTCGAACTGACAAAGAAGCTCACGACCAACCGCCCCGCAGCCGAGCATGACCTGGTTGCCGCGAAGGATTTCCGCCTTAGGTTGCGGATCGCCCGGTAGCCTACTCCGAGTTCGTTCTCCCAGGTTTCCAAGTCCTCCTCCACCCACGGGGAGGGCTATGGCGAATTCGATTCCTGCCGGCGGAGGGGAGGGAGAGGTCCCACCGACGAATGAGATCCAACGCCGAGGAACTCGGCCTCGCTGCAGGCGACCAGGTCACGCTGCTGGCGTCCGACCAGCCGTTCGGCACTGCGCAGCCGGTCAGCCTGCGACCGTCGCGCTCGAGCACCGATAGTCTCCACCCATGCGCCCTGCCACCACGCTGACACTCGGTCTGCTGCTGGCCGCCATTCTGATCGCCGCGACGATCTCGCTCATGCGCCTCTGAACGACGCGCTATCCGTTCGCGCTGATGTGATCAGAGCGTCCAGATCAGCGGGCACGAGGAAGACCGAGATGACGAAGTACCAGGCGAGCACGACGATGCCGAGCTTCCAGTAGTCGTTGAACCGGTAGCCGCCCGGCTCCATCACCATCAGGTTGGCTGGTGTCGCCACCGGCGTCAGCAATGCCGCAGCGCACGCCACGTTCAAGCTCATCAAGACCGGCGCGGCAGCGACGTCGAGTTCGGCCGCAGCCGACAACGCGATCGGAATCATGATCAGCGCGGTCGCCATGTTGCTGATCAACTGTCCCAGCACGGCGGTCAGCAGGAACACGCCGATCAGCAGCGGGTACGGACCGGAGTCGCCGACGACATCGACGAGCGCGTTCGCGAGATCGTCCGCAGCGCCGGTGACTCGCATCGCCGTCGACAGCGGAATCATCCCGGCGACGAGGATCACCGTGGTCCAGCCGATCGCCCGATACGCCTGCTCGACGGTCAGGACCCGCAGCAGGATGATCGCGCACGCCGCGCCGAGGCCGGCGACGGCAGGCGGCAGCGCATTGGTGGCCAGCATGGCGATCATCACCGCCAGCACGGCGATCGCCTCCTTCGCACCGAGTCCGAGCGGCACGACCTGGCGGCGAACGACGTCGGGAGCATCCACGACGACCACGTCGTCGTCGGCGTCGATCTGTGTGCTCAGCGCCTGCCACGTCCCACGAACGAGCAATGTGTCGCCGGCGGCGATCGCTGCCGTCGGGTCGTCGACACGCCGTTCGTCCCGGAGCAGGGCGACGACGATCAGCTCACCACTGTCGGTTCGCATGCCGGGGTAGGCGCGCTGACCGATCATCGGCGAGCGCGGCGGGACGATCACCTCGGATGCGCCGAAGCGTCGAGTGAACAAGCGGTCGAAGTCTTCGCCGTCGATTCGGTAGTGCTTGGTCAGTGTCGCCTCGAGATCGGAGAAGTCGGCCGGCATGCGGTTCGCGTTGCGGTGCGGCAGCAGTTTGGGCCGAGCACGACGACGATCACGATCGTGCCGATCAGCAGCGGAATGCCGGTGAGTGCGAACTCGAAGAACCCGAACTGCCCGATGCCCGCGTCGTCGGCGGCCTCGGAGACGATCACGCTGACGGGGCTGCCGGTCAATGCCAGCAGCGCTCCGGCGTGAGCTGCGAACGCCAACGGGATCAGCAGCTGCGACGTGTTCTGGCCCACGCGGACGGCGATGATCACGACCACGGGCACGAGCGCTGCGACCGAGGCGTTCGGTGTGATCAGCGCGGTCAGCAGACCGCAGACGATCATCATGTAGACGACGATGCGGGTTCGTCCGGTCCCGGCGCGATCGATCAGTTGTTGGCCGACCCAGGTGGTGACGCCGGTCGCGTCGAGCGCCTCGCTCACGACGAACAACGCGGCGATGAACAGCACGGTCGGGTCGCCGAAGCCGGCGGTCGCCTCGTCGAGGTCGAGCACGCCGGTCGCCCACAGCGACAACGCAGCTCCGATCGGCGATGACGGCGACCGGGACACGGTTCGTGACGAAGAGCACCACGACGGCACCGAGCACGATGAAGGTGATCGTGCTGTCAGCCATCGACGGACCCTCCAGGCCTCGTTCACCCTCGTCGGTGTGGGTCCGTCAGCGAGGCGGCGTGGGGAGAACTCGGCTGTCAGCCAGATGTCGTACGGCAGCGCATCGAGGCGCTCCGCAAGCGCGAGGCGCACCTCGTGTTCCTGGGCGACGTCACGTCGGGATCGACGACACCATCGATCTCGACGTAGAGCTTCGGCCCCACCTTGCTCATCAGCACGGTCGGTCTCCGCGAGATCGAATCGTGCCGGACCTCGTCGATGGCCGCAGCACCGGTGCTTGGATCTCGGCGGACGGGGCGCCTTCCAACAACTCGACGATCGTCACCCGCACCATGCCGATCGGCGCGGGGATGAAGACCGCACACGTGACCAGCACCATCACGGGATCGATGTACGGCCCCGCCCAGTCGAGCGATGAGTCCGACGATGACCGCCAGCAGGGTGAACCCGACGATCATCCCGGCGCCGCGAAGTGCCCCGATCTTCCACGCCGTCGACTCGGAGCCGAGCACGTCCGAGGTCCTGGCCTTCGAACGCAGCCAGAGCCAGGTGACCACCGATCCGGCCGTGGTCAGCACGCTGTACACGATCGCCCAGCCCGGGTCGACCGAGCTCCCGCCATTGCGGATGGTGAGCACGGCGTCGACCGCGGCGTAGCCGAGCGTGGCCAGCAGGACGAAGCCCTGCACCCCGATCACGAGCGGCGTCAACGACTCTCGACCGTAGGGATATCGGTGGCTCGGTTCCGATTGGGCGAGACCCGATGCCATCAGCAGCAGCCACGTGACCAAGAGGCCGAGGACTGCGTAGACCCCGTCGAGCAGGATCATCTGCGACTCGCTGACGACACCCCAGAAGCACGCCGAACGCGCCGAGCACGGCCGTGATCGCCATCGACCACAGCAGCGCGTGTCGCTCGACGGCGACGTCAGCGGCGGCCATGTCGCTCCGTCCATCTCGTGAACAACTTCACCTCTGAGACGTCGAGATGTTCACGAGAACGTCCGATTCCGTCGGGCACCGACATGTCAGTCCGCACGGGATGTGGCGAGCGTGAGGCCCTCTTCGTCCTCCTCGGTCAGATCCGGTTCTCGGAAGTCGGGCATCTTGCCGGCCGGCACGAGGGCGAGCAGGGCGAGGGAAGCGAGGAACATCAGCGTGGTGCGCAGGGCTCGGAGACGGGCGTCTTCGTAGATCTCGACGGCCGCGTCCGCCTCCGCAGGGGTCGCACCCTTCTCCTCGAGGATCGTCACCATTTGATCACTGGTCACGAACTGGACGTTGTCGAAGTTGACCTGCTCGACGAGTTCGGGCGAGAACGCCGGCGAGTTCAGTGCGTTCTGCGCAACGATCACACCGAGGAGCGAGACCGCGATGGCCGTGCCGAGCGCGATCCCGATCGAGCCGGAGATGTTGTGGGTGAGGCCGCGGAACGCTCCGACATCGCCGGCGAGTTCCTTCGGGTTCGACATCAGCAGCTTGTTGAAGACGAGGGCGACGATGCAGCCCTGGGCGAGGCCGAGGGTCACCAGTCCGACGACCACCGACACCTGGCTCCAGTCGTTGCGGATCGTGAACGCGAGCAGGGTCAGGGCGAGGAACACGAAGACGAACGACACCCTCGTGATCGCTGCCGGGCTGAACCGGTCGTACAGGCGAGACACCTGCGTGTTGGCCACGAAGATCGACAACGTGTAGGGCACGATCGACAGCGAGGTCTGAAACCCGCTGAGTCCCTGAACGACCTGCATGTACAGCGGCAGGAGAAAGCTGGTCGCGGTGCCGATGAAGAGCATCAGCGCCATGCAGGCGACGATCGAGCGCTCACGCGTCGACCGCAACACGTCGAGGGAGAAGAGCACCGGCCGGCCGTCGTCCATCCGTCGTCTCGTCGATCGGAAGAAGGCGTGGATCAGCACGACACCGACGATCAACAGCAGGGGCACGGGGGACATCCCCGCGATGTCGAACGGGGCCTGCTCGGTGGCCCAGAAGAACCCCCAGGCGTTGAGGAAGCTGAACGCGGCCGACACGAGGATGATGCCGACCGACGAGAGCGCGGCGCCGCGCCAGTCGATCTCGACCTCGGGGTGCGGGTCGATCGGAGCGAGGCGGCCGATGAGGAGGAGGTTGACGATGCCGATCACGGACAACAGCACGAACGACCAGCGCCAGCCCACGCTCGACGCCAACGCGCCGGCGATCAACAGCGAGGTCACCTGGGCCAAGCGGAATCGCCGAGGCGAGGAAACCGATCGCCTGGCCCTGCTGCTTGCCGTGGTAGCTGCGGGCGATCACGACAGTGAGCGCGGGAGCGGCGAGTGCCACCGTCGCTCCGTTGAGCGCCTGGACGGCGAACAGCATCCATCCCTGATTGGTGAGCGCGATCGTGACCGCTGCAATCGTCGGCCCGACCATGCCGATGTGGAGCGCTCGGCGCGGCCCGATCTTGGCGCCGATGCGCGAGCCGAGCAACACGAACCCGGCCATGGCGAAGGTGCTCGTGGTCAGGGCGAGCCCGACCGACGTCGCCGGAATGCCGAGGTCTTGCACGATCCCCTCGATCGACACGTTGAACGCATTGAACGACACCTGGATCTGGCACATCATCACGATCGCGAGCGGAAACCAGGAGGCCTTCGCGATGTCAGCTGGAGATGCGGGGCTCGGCATTCGCTGATTATGGTGCAGATCTGCGAAGCCTTCGACACCGTCGTCGACATCTGTCGCGTCAGATTCCTGATCTCCCTGCATCCCCGACAACAGGAGCCCCGATGACCCGTGCCATCCCGGTCGCCGACGACTTCGACCCGGTCCCGTCGCTGACGACTGTTCCCGCCATCGACGTCTCGGTGATGCCCGATGCACCCGGCGACGCCGGACTTCGTCGCGATCCTCGTCGGGACCTCAACGAGTCCGGATGGCCACGATGCCGCTGCGCTGGAAGCGGCCGGTTTCGGCGGCACCGTCGGCGAGGTGCACCTTGTTGCGGGAGTGCCGCCGACGGTGTTGGTCGGCGTCGGCGACCTTCCTCTCGATCTCGCCTCCGCGCGCGATGTCGGCGCGGCGATCGCGGGCGCCGTCCCGGGGCTGACCTCGGTCAGCGTCGACGTCGGCGACGTCGACGCCGACGTCGCCCAGGGCCTGGTCGAGGGTGTCATCCTGGCGCGCTACTCGTGGGACGCGCTCCGTGCCGAACCGGCGCGCACACAGGTGGAGGCGATCACGCTGGTGTCGTCGTCGGATGCGGTCAGCGCCGGGGCACGGCGAGGACATCTCACGGCACTGGCAACCGCCGTGGCGCGGGACCTGTCGAACACTCCGCCGGCTCACCTCACCGCCGTCCGCTGGGCCGACGTCGCTCGAACGTGTGGCTCCGCAGTTCGGCCTCGGTGTCGAGATCCACGACCGTGAGTGGCTCCTCGCGGAGCGATGCGGCGGCATCATCGCCGTCAACGGCGGAAGCGACGAGGAACCACGCCTGATCACGCTGACCTACACCCCTGACGAGGCCGTGGCCAACGGCCGTCACGTCGTGCTCGTCGGCAAGGGCCTCACCTACGACTCCGGCGGTCTCGCCATCAAACCTGGCGACGTGGTGCACGCCATGATGAAGAACGACATGTCCGGCGGCGGCGCGGTGTTCGCGGCGATGCTCGTGCTGAACGACCTGGCGGTGCCGACGAAGGTGACCGCCCACATCATGTGCACCGACAACATGCCCTCGGGCACGGCGATGAAGATGGGTGACGTCATCACCCATCGCGACGGCACGACCGTCGAGGTGCTCAACACCGATGCGGAGGGGCGTCTGGTGATGGCCGATGCCATCGTCATGGCCACGGAGGTCGAACCCGACGCGATCATCGACGTCGCCACCCTGACCGGAGCGTGCATGCGGGCGCTCGGCACCGACATCGCCGGCGTGATGGGCACCGACCAGGCGTTGGTCGACATCGTCCGAGCGGCGGGCGACGCAACCGGCGAGCCCGTCTGGCAGCTTCCCATGGGCGCGAACTACCGAGCCGAACTCGACTCCGACGTCGCCGACATGAAGAACCTCGGCGGGATGAATGCGGGCGCCTCCACCGCGGCGGAGTTCCTCGCGCACTTCGCCAAAGGCGTGCCGTGGGCCCACATCGACATCGCCGGTGTGGCAGCGACCGTCGGCCCGAAGGGGTGGAAGACTCGCGGTATGAGCGGTTTCGGCGCCCGTCTGCTCATCGACACACTCGAACAGTTCCACTGACCCGATCACCCACCGACCAGGAGACGAACGATGGATGCGCAACTGCGAGCCATGTTGAACGAATCGGAGCAGGAACTGCTCCGGGCGGCCGAGCCACGTGAACTGAAGCGACTCGACGAGGACGAACTCGCGGCGTTGCACGATCGGATCCGTCGTGCCCGCAACAAGTACAGCAAGTTGTACCGCAGGCGAGCGAGCAGCCAGGTGAGTACCGATCGAGCGAGAGAGCGCGCCCACGCTGCACACGTCAAGGCGGCGCGCAAGGCGGAGGGATTCGAGGACGCGCTCGCCCGGGTGTCGCGGCGTCTCGCCGATCTGGCCGAGGTCGCAGCAGCGGAACTGAAGGCCGAGCGTCTCGCAGCGGCGAGCAAGTCGAAGACGACGCCACGCTCATCGGCTCGCCACGAGCGAACGGTCGCCGTCGTCGACGACGCGCGCAACGAGGACGCCGGCAACCGAGAAGCGGCGTGCGTCGACCAAAGCGTCGAACAAGCGGAGCCAAGCTGCACAGCGACCGCCGAAACTGATTCGGCTCGACACTGGTCGGGGACGCGCACGCACGTGTCGGTGCGAGTACGCTGGGCCGTCGCACTGGGGCGTGACGACATCGCCCGCGTCAGCAGGGAGGGCACGTGAATCTCGCGCACATCATCGATGACCACGACGGCGATTCGACGGCGCTGATCTCGCGAGGCCGCACGACGACCTACGGCGACCTGCGCGACCAGGTCGAGCGATTCCGTGGCGGTCTCACGTCGCTCGGCGTCGAATCCGGAGACCGGGTGGCGTTGTTGCTCGGCAACTCGACGCACTTCGTCATCGGATACCTCGCCACCATCGGACTCGGAGCGGTCGCCGTACCGCTGAACCCCACCAGTCCCGGTCCTGAACTCGAGTCGGAACTGGGGGTCGTCGGCGCCAAGGTCGTGATCGTCGACCAGGTCAGTGCCGTCAACTGGTCGCACGTCGACCCGACGTTGCTCCCGACGATCGAGACGGTGATCCACACCGAAGCGGGGATCGAGGGCACGGTCGCGTTCGACGAGCTCACTGCGACCTCGGCGCCCGTGGCTGTCGTCGACGTCGACCCGTCACATCTCGCCGTCCTGATGTTCACGAGCGGCACCGCCGGAGCCCCACGGGCCGCGATGCTGACGCACGGAAACCTCATGGCCAATCTCGACCAGAGCCTCTCGGCGGACGGTCACATCGATCGTGACGACGTGATCTTCGGCGTCCTTCCGTTGTTCCACATCTTCGGGCTCAATGTCGTCATCGGGCTCGGGTTGCGCGTGGGCGCAACACTGCTGCTGGTGTCGCGGTTCGATCCGTCGACCGCCGTCCAGTCGATCCAGGACCGTGGGGTCACCGTGATCCCCGGCGCACCTGCACTGTGGGCGGCATTCGCCCACTTCGACGACCTCGCACCGGACACGTTCGCCTCCGTCCGTCTCGCGCTCTCCGGGGCATCGCGGTTGTCGGTGAGCGTCGCCGAGGCGATGCGTGACCGTTTCGGGATCGAGATCCGCGAGGGGTACGGGCTCACGGAGGCGTCGCCGATCGTGACCACATCCACCGGTTCAGCCGTTCGTTTCGGCTCGGTGGGCCGCGTGCTGAAGGACGTCGAGATCCGACTCGTCAACTCCGACGGAGATGCGCTCGTGGGCGATGTGGGCGAGATCTGGGTCAGGGGCGACAACATCTTCGCCGGCTACTGGCAGGATCCCGAGGCCACTGCTGCCGTGCTGACCGAGGACGGATGGTTGCGGACCGGCGACATGGCGACGACCGACGACGACGGGTACCTCTACCTGGTCGACCGATCGAAGGACCTGATCATCGTGTCGGGATTCAACGTCTATCCCGCCGAGGTCGAGGAGATGTTGGTCCTGCACCCCGACGTCGTGGAGGCAGCCGTGGTCGGCGTGGCCCACCCACACACCGGTGAAGCGGTCAAGGCGTACGTCGTTCTGACACCCGACGCCGATGTCGACGAGGACGTCCTGATCGAGCACTCGTTGGATCACCTGGCGCGATACAAGTGTCCGACCAAGATCATCTTCGTCGACGCGCTGCCCCGCAATGCCTCGGGCAAGTTGGTGCGTCGCAGCCTCGACGACGCACTTCGCGTCGGCGTCTCGCTGATCTGACGGCGACCGCGCGACGTGACCGACGTCTCGTCGGCCGCCGCTGGGGCCAGCTTTGTGAAAAGGTGCACGAGCGCCCTAACGTGAACGATCCATGGCCGGCCAACGAGCACGACGACGCATTCCCGAAGCGACCGTTGCGCGATTGCCCGTCTACCTGCGGATCCTGTCGGAGCGTTTCGACGTCGGCGTGACGAGCATGTCGTCGGAGGAGCTCGCCGAGTTCGCCGGCCTGAACGCCGCCAAGGTCCGCAAGGACCTCAGCTATCTCGGCAGTTACGGAACGCGTGGTGTCGGCTACGACGTCGAATTCCTCGTCTACCAGATCCGACGAGAGCTCGGCCTCACGCACGATTGGCCCGTGGTCATCGTGGGTGCGGGCAACCTCGGCCAGGCGCTCGCCGGCTACAACGGATTCGGTGATCGGGGCTTCCCCGTCGGCGGCATCGTCGACGTCGACGAATCCAAGATCGGCTCGGTGGTCGGCGGCGTCCGCGTCCGCCACCTCGACGAGCTCGCCCAGGTCGTGCAGGCGCGCGGCATCTCGATCGGCGTCATCGCCACGCCGGGACCGGCCGCTCAGGAAGCCGCCGAAGCGCTCGTCGCCGCCGGAATCACGAGCCTGCTGAACTTCGCGCCGACGGTCATCAACGTGCCGCCCGGCATCAGCGTGCGCAAGGTCGACCTCGCCGTCGAGCTGCAGATCCTCAGCTACTACGAACAGCGGCGGGCTTCGGCCGCGCCCGCGGCCGGATTGCGTGCCGTGCCCGGCGAGCCACGACGCGGCGCGACCGCCTAGGCTTGGATCCGCATGTCGATTCTGGTCGTCGGGGTCAACCACCGCAGCGGACCGCTGCCGTTGCTCGAACGTGTCACGATCGCGCCCGAACACCTCGGCAAGGCCGTGGCAGGTCTCGCCCAGCGCGACAACGTGCGCGAGGCCGTGGTGCTGTCGACGTGCAATCGAACCGAGGTCTACGTCGTGGCCGAACTCTTCCACGGCGCCTACGGCGACGTCCGGGACCTGCTGTGTGAGCTCGGCGATCTGTCGATCGACGAACTCACACCGCATCTCTACAGCCAGCACGACACGTCGGCAGTCACCCATCTGTTCGAGGTTGCCGCCGGTCTCGATTCGGCCGTGCTCGGCGAGAGCGAGATCCTCGGTCAGGTCAGAACGGCGTGGGAGACGGCGCAGCGCGAGGGCGCAGCCCGGTCGACGCTGAATCAGCTCTTCCGCTCGGCGCTCTCGACAGGAAAGCGGGCCCGCAGCGAGACGGGTATCGCCCGTGGAACCGCATCGATCAGCCATGCCGCCGTCGAGATGATCACCGACATGATCGGCGAACTGAACGGCAAGCGGGTCCTCGTCATCGGTGCCGGGTCGATGGGCGAGGGCGTTGCCGTCGCGCTCCACCGTGCCGGTGGCGCCGACATCCTCGTGGCCAATCGCTCCGCCGATCGTGGGGCATCGCTCGCCGAACGGGTCAACGGTGTCGCGCTCGGTTTCGACCGTCTCGGTGAGGCGATCACCGCATCCGACGTGATCGTGGCCGGTACCGGGGCGGAACAGGCCTTCCTGACGCGGTCGATCGTCGCCGACGCTCGCCGTGCCGTGACACGTCCGCTTCACATCGTCGACATCGGGGTTCCCCGCAACGTCGATCCCTCGGTCGCCGACCTCGCCGGGGTGAGCCTGTCGAACCTCGACGATCTGCGCGACTGGGCCGACCGTGGGCTGTCGCATCGAGCCGGTGAAGCCGAACGTGTTCGCTCGATCGTCGGCGAGGAAGTCGAGAACTACCTCGTCGATTCGACCGCCCGTCAAGCGGCTCCGCTCGTGGCGTCGATGCGCGAAGCGGCCGACCGTGTTCGGGCCCGCGAAGTCGAGCGGTACGCCTCACGTCTCGCTGAACTCGACGACCGTCAACGCGAGTCGGTCGAAGCGCTGACGCGGGCGATCGTCGCCAAGTTGCTGCACGAGCCATCGGTGCGCCTCAAGTCCCAGGCGGGTACGCCGCAGGGCGAGCGCAACGCAGCGGCCGTCCGTGACCTCTTCGACCTCGGATGAATCTGCCGTGACCGGCGGACCACTGCACGAGCGCGACGCAGTGCTCAAGCTGGCCACTCGTGGATCGCGCCAGGCGGTTGCGCAGGCGACCGCGGTTGCTGATCGGATCACGACGGTGACGGGCCGGACGGTCGAACTGGTGATGATCGAGACCACGGGCGACGCCCGGCTCGACGTTCCGCTGCATGTGATCGGCGGACAGGGCGTGTTCGTGAAGGAAGTGCAGTCGGCGGTGCTCGACGGCCGCGCCGACCTCGCTGTGCACTCCGCGAAGGACCTGCCATCGGCAAGCGCCGATGGCCTGGTGATCGCAGCGTTCTGCGAGCGGCGCGACCCCGCCGACGCGCTCGTGGGTCGTCGTCTCGACGATCTGGCACATGGTGCGACCGTGGCCACCGGTTCGGTGCGCCGCCGCGCGCAACTGTCGCGGGTGCGCCCCGACCTGCAGTTCGTCGAGCTGCGCGGCAACATCGACACCCGGTTGTCGAAGGTGCCCGAGGGTGGTGCGATCGTGATGGCCGTCGCTGCACTGGAGATTCTGGAGATGACCGATCGCATCGCCGAGCGCCTCGACGTCGACACGTTCGTGCCGGCCGTCGGCCAAGGGTGCGTGGCGGTCGAGTGCCGGACCGACGATGCGCGAACACGCGAGGTGCTGGCTGCGGTCGACCATGCCGCCACCCGGCACGGTGTGGAGGTCGAGCGGGCGTTCCTCGCGGAGCTCGGCTCGGGCTGCTCGCTGCCGGTGGGTGGCCACGTTCGCCGTGGCCGACTCACGGTGTTCCTCGCCGACTTCGCGACAGGACAGTCGATCGTTGCAGACGTGGCCCTCACCGGGACCGCTGACGACCTCGGAATCGCTCGCCGTGCGGCCCTCGGCGCACAGGAGGCCCTCGGGTGACAGGTTCGCTCGCCGGCTGTCGTGTGCTCGTCACGCGTGAGCGCCCGGGCGAACTGGCCGCGTTGCTGGAGGTGCGTGGTGCGAGAGTCGTCCACGTTCCGCTGATTCAGGTCGTCGAGCCACTCGATGCCGGCGCCGCGCTCGGCCGGGAACTCGACCGGCTCACCGAGTTCGACTGGCTCGTCGTCACGTCGCCGGCGGGCGCGGAGCGAGTTGCGGCCGCCGCCGCCGAGGTGCCGTCGGTTCGACTCGCCGTGGTCGGCACGGCAACCGCCCGAGTGCTCGCCGACGCCGTGGGCCGCCCGGTCGATCTGGTACCGGCGACCCAGCGTTCGCAGATCCTGCTCGACGAACTGTGTGCGGTGGCGGAACCTGGGCAACGGTTCCTCATCGCCCTGGCCGATCGGGCCGACGACACGTTGGCAGCAGGGCTGCGCCGCGCCGGCCACCAGGTGACCTCGGTGATCGCGTACCGCACCGTGCTCCGAGCGCCGGATCGTGGCGCCGTCGACGGCGCCGACGCGGTGCTGTTCGCCAGCGGCTCGGCTGTGACGGCCTGGTTCGACGCGTTCGGCGACCGGCTGCCACCGATCGTGGTCTCGATCGGACCGACGACGACCGCTGTCGCCGAGCGCTTGGGTCTCAAGGTGACGGTCACTTCTGCCGATCATTCTCTTGACGGACTCGTGAGCGAGCTCGAACGAATTCTTGCCGGGACTCCCCTGGCGGTGAGCCCGCAGCCATGACAAAATCGTCAACCCTGATCTCTCCAGCGAAATGAGGCACAACGTGGTCGAACGCAGCGGGCGGCGTCGCCTCGTTGGCGCGTCTGCCCTGCTGTGTGCCGGCCTCGTTCTGAGCGCGAGCGCCGACGGCGTCTCCGCACGAGCGAGTGTGTTGATCGAACAGGCAGCGCCGGTTCCTGCTCCGCTCGTCGGTGGCGCGGTCGGCTCGGGCAACGGCTCGTACGCTTCACTCTCGGGAGATGGCCGATTCGTCGCCTACCAGGCGATCCCAACGGTGAACGACGACGCTGCTGCCGCAGATCCGCGCACCACCACGATCTACCTCAGCGATCGCGACACCGGCGTCACCGCCGAGATCACCACCGTGCCGGAGGGCCAGCGTCCGGGCAACTCGGTGCATCCGGTGGTGTCGGGCGACGGATGCAGCATCGTGGTCGTCACCGAGATCTCGCTCGATGTGTTCCGAGACGACGACACGGGTGACCGCTGGGACGTGTACCGGCTCCAGCTCCCTCATTGCGGCGGAACGCCCGGGGCATGGGAACTCGTGTCGACTCGGGCTGACGGATCCGGGCTCGCGCGCGATGACGTGAGCACGGTCGACCCGCCCACGGTGTCACGGGCCGGGACGTTGATCGCATACACCCATCCTGCGACCCAGCTGATCGAGACGGGTGAGGTCACCTCGGTCAGTCTGGTGAATCTGGAAGTGCCCCTCACCGACCCCGCTCGTTCGACCCCGGTCGCCGGCATGCCGATCTCCACGCCCGACACCCAGTTCGTCCACGCCGGACTCGACCAACCGGCGATCTCCGGCGACGGACGATTCGTCGCCTACCGGTCCGACGCCGCCTCGGCCGACGCAGTTCCCGGCTGGGGAACAGGAACGACGCCGGGCGGCCCTGCGACTCGCCAGATCTACGTCTGGGACCGCAACGAGATCGACCCCTTCCTTGCGGTTCGACTCGTGTCGCTTCGCGTGGACGGCGAACCGACCGCCGTCGGGGCGTCCGACCCGGTGCTGTCACGCGACGGGCGAGTCGTCGCGTTCACGAGCGCAGATGTCGGCCTGGTGCCGGCGGTGTTCCCGGCGTGCGGTGGTGGATGCCCCACCCAGGTGTTCCGCCTCGATCGTGACACCGACGCGAACGGGATCTACGACGAAGTCAGCCGCACGGCGATGACCATGGTCAGCAGCGTCGAGGGCTCGGACCCCGTCGTGGCCGGAACGGCGTCGTCGTCGCAGCCGGCGCTCAGCGCCGAGGGCCAACTCGTTGCCTTCATCACCAAGGCGGGCAACCTGCAGTTGGTGAAGGCCTCGGGCGGTGGTGAGCCAGACGACGGCGACCTGCTGGTGGCCGATGCCGCCCTGGGAACGTTGCGCCGTGTCGCGGTGACCGCCGACGGTGTGCGCCCGGCGGTTGCCGCGCACTCACATCCGCAACTCAGCGACACGGGTCGCACCGCCGCCTTCGACACCCTCGCGGGGCCACAGCTCGTCGAAGGTGGCGTGCCTGGACGACAGGTGGTGACCATCTCGACCCCCCCGACGCTGTCGATGGCCGAGGCCGATGTCGGGTCCACGTTGGTCGGCTTCACCAGCGACGAGTACTTCGTTGCGGTCATCAACAACGGACCGACGACCTTCACGCCGTCGACGGTCACGGTCTCCAACCGCCGTTTCGCCATCAATCAGAACCAGGGCACATGCGTGCTCGGAGCGCCGGTGCCTCCTGGCGCGGACTGCACCGTGCTGCTCACCTTCACGCCTGACGCGCCGGGACCGGTGTCGGCGACGCTCACGGTGGCGGAAACCGGCTTCGGTGCGTTCAGCGTCAGTTCGACGGTTCGCGGTACGGGCGGCGACCCGGCGTTGCGCGCGAATCCTGGCGGCCAGGACTTCGGCGCCGTCGTCATCGGGCAGGCGAGCCCGGAGATCGTCTTCGACGTCGAGAACATCTCGTTGACGCCGACGTCGGTGTCGTCAGTCGAGGTCAGCGGAGCCAACGCCACCGACTTCGCGATCACCACCAACAGCTGCGACCGTAAGGCGCTCAACCCACGATTCACCTGCAGCGTCGGGGTCACCTTCAGCCCCACGGGTCCGGGACGCCGCTCAGCACTCGTCAAGATCGTCACGCCGCTCGGGCAGTACACGAGCATGCTCGCAGGTGGCGATGGTCGTTACGACCCGATCTTCGAAGTCGCCGGGAGTGAGGTGGCGGCCGGGAGCAGCCTCGGTGTGGGAGGTCGCGGGTTCCCGCCCGACACGTCCGTGTCGATTCTGTTCGGTGACGATCCTGCGAGCGCGCTGGTCACGTCCACGAATGCCGACGGAGCGTTCCTGCTCTGGTTGCCCATCGATCCGGCCGCACGGGGCGGGCAGCGGGTCGTGGTCGCCCAGGCCGCCGACGGTTCCGTCGGATCGGCGACCGTCGAGGTCATCGAGCAGCCCGATTCGAGCCCCGCCCTTCCCGGCTTCGGTCTGGGGTTCTGAGCCGTCTGCGTCGTTGATCAGTTGGCGTCGACGGCGATTGCCTCGCCGCCGAGGTTGACAGCGTTCGTGCACGTAGCGCGTGTTGCGTCGCCGATCTCGTCGCACTTCACCGAGAAGGCGAGAATGTCGCCCGGTTGAAGCCTGATCGGGGTGATCCTCGGTTCGAACACCGATCCGCGTACGTTCTCCAACGACCAGATGAACACCTGCTCACCGTTGACGAGCAGCGTGGCGACGCCCTTGTCGTTGAAGGGATTCTCGATGCGGACGTCGGTCAGGTCGAACGTCTGACCATCGGCGATCGTTTCGGACGCGTCCGCGACCGCGGTGAGCGCTGGGGCGACGGACAGACGGAAGAACGTCGGTTCACCGACGACGGTCTCACCACCCGAGGAAGCGGGCTCGCCGGGGACCGTCGTGGTGACGCCGCCCGGCGGCGTCGACTCGGAGACGGGATCGACGGTCTGCGTCGACACCTCGGATGCGACGGCATCCTCGATGGTCGGCTTCACGAGGCCGAACCAGGCCAGTGCGAGACCGGCCAGGACGGCGAGCACCACGAGTGCTTTGGTGATCGCGCCGGTGGGGATGGTCGACGACTGGACCAGCGCGAGCGATGAGGAGACGGGGGCGTATCCCTGCCGGCTGGCCTCGATCTCGAAGTCGATCGTTCGCGAATGGTGACGAAAGCCACTGCGGTTGGCGCGGGCCTTGAGCCGCACGAGGCTGGCGGCTCCGGGGGCAACACCGACAGCGGGTGGGTCGAAGTCGCCGTCGATCCGGTCGGTCGAGTCGATCAGATGGAGTCGGCAACTCGCCACGGTGTTGCCGTGGTTCTCCACCATGAATTCGTAGGTCGCACGGTGACGGGCCCGCAGGATCGGTTGGAGTGCCACGATCCGGCAGTCGTCGAAGGGTTCGACGACGATGCTCGTCTCGGCCACCATGGCATCGTCGGCATTGCCGAGGGGGATGATCCGGATGGCGATCGCCGTCGGGCCCGCGGTCGTGGTGGAGAGCTCGGGCGGGCTCACCTCGACGTGGATGACCTCCTGGGAACCGCCGAACAGCATGAGGTTGCCGCGTGACACGGTGGTCCAGCTCGCGGCGAGACCGGCCGGAACGATCGTGTACGACTCGGTGGACTCGCCGAGGTTGTGGATCGTGAGCGGCAGGGTCAGCGTCGTTCCCGGGGCTGCGGAGATCTCGTCGTGGGAGAACCAGGCCTGTACGGACACGCCGAGCACGCTACCGGCTGACCGACGACCGATCCCGCCACTGTTCCGCTACCCGTCCCGCCACTGTTCCGCCACCCGTCCCGCCACGCCCGCCGTGTCCGAGCCCACCGTTAGGCTCGTCTCGTGCCGTCCGAGCTGCTGCCGACTCCGTCGTCCCGACCACGTCGCCTGCGTCGGTCACCGGCCATGCGAGATCTGGTCGCCCAGCATCATCTCCGCGTGGACGACCTCGTGGCTCCGTTGTTCGTCCGTGAAGGCATCGACGAACCGCAGCCGATCGAGTCGCTTCCGGGTGTGGTGCAACACACCCGCGACTCGCTTCGGCGCGGAGGTCGCGACACTCGCCGGGCTCGGGGTGCGCAGCGTCATCCTCTTCGGTGTGCCCATGCACAAGGACGCCATCGGCAGCGGGGCATTCGACCCGCAGGGCATCGTGCAGCTCGCACTCGACGACCTGCGCAGCGATCTCGGTGACGACGTCGTCGTGATGGCCGACCTGTGTGTCGATGAGTACACCGACCACGGGCATTGCGGAGTGGTCGATGCGCGAGGTGTCGTCGACAACGACGCCACGCTCGAGATCTACGCTCGTGCCGCCGTGGCACAAGCGGCCGCCGGTGCCCACGTGGTTGCGCCGAGCGGCATGATGGACGGCCAGGTCGCGGCGATCCGATCCGCGCTCGACGGTGCCGGCTTCACCGATGTGGCGATCATGGCCTATTCGGCGAAGTACGCGAGCGCGCTCTATGGCCCGTTCCGCGATGCCGTCGACGTGTCGATCGTCGACGGGGGCGACCGCAAGGGCTACCAGCAGGACTGGCGCAACGCCCGAGAGGCGCAGCGCGAGATCGACCTCGACCTCGCTGAGGGCGCCGACATCGTGATGGTGAAGCCGGCCCTGGCGTATCTGGACGTCATCGCATCGGCAGCGAGCCGCGTCGACGTTCCGATCGCTGCGTATCACGTGAGTGGTGAGTACGCGATGATTCACGCCGCGGCCGATCGCGGGTGGATCGACCGTGATGCCGTCGCGCTGGAGCATCTCAGCGCGATCAAGCGGGCCGGGGCCGACATCGTGCTCACCTACTTCGCTCGCTGGTTCGCCGACGCCGTGGCATCAGGAGAACTCGTTCCATGATCGACTACTGCGATCCGGTCGCCTGTGTCGCAGCGGGTTGCACGCCCACCCTCTGCACCGGCGCCGGCGTCCCGTCGAACCACATCCTGTTCGAGCGGTCCCGGCGGGCGATCCCCGGTGGGGTGAACTCCTCGATCCGAGCGTTCAAGGCGGTCGGCGGTGAGCCGTACGTCGTGGCCCGTGCCGACGGAGCGACGATCACCGATGTCGAGGGCACGACCTATTTCGACCTCGTCCAGAGCTACGGAGCCGTCATTCTCGGTCATGCCCATCCGGCTGTCACGCAGGCGGTTCGCGCGGCCGTCGGCGACGGGACGTCGTACGGGGCGCCGACGCCGCGGGAGATGAAGCTTGCCGAGGCCATCGGTGAGCGAGTGGCGAGTTGCGAGCGTGTGCGGTTGATGAATTCCGGCACCGAAGCCACGAGCACTGCGATTCGCCTGGCGCGGCGGCGTGACCGGGCGCGATCGGATCGTGACCTTCGCGGGGAACTTCCACGGAGCCACCGACGCGCTGCTCGTCGCCGGCGGCAGCGGCGTCGCCACACTCGGTCTGCCCGGCACCGCGGGGGTTCCCGATGGTGCGGTGGCGTCCACGATCGTCGCCCCGTACAACGTCGTCCCCGAACTCGACGACCGTGTCGCTGCGGTGATCGTCGAGCCGATTGCGGCGAACATGGGTGTGGTCGCTCCGGTTCCCGGGTTCCTCGCCGGTCTGCGAACCGAGTGTGATCGTGTCGGTGCGCTGCTCATCTTCGACGAGGTGATCACCGGATTCCGTGTCGGTACCGGTGGTGCGCAGGCCAAGTACGACGTCCGCCCCGATCTGACGTGCTTCGGCAAGGTCATCGGCGGTGGACTGCCGATCGGCGCCGTCGGCGGGCGCGCCGACGTGATGGAGCACCTGTCGCCGCTCGGGCCGGTGTTCCATGCGGGGACGCTCGCCGGCAATCCGATCGCGACGGCGGCCGGTCTGGCAGCGCTCGATCAGCTGACACCGGACGTGTACATCGAGCTCATGGCACGGGCCCGACATCTGTCGGCGACGTTGCGCGATGCATGTTCGGCCGCCGGCTTCGTGGCGTCGTTTCCCGTTGTCGGGACGCTGGTGGGGATCGTGTGCGGCGACGACGCCGGCACGGTGCAGAACTTCGACGACGCGAAACGCACCGACGAGCGTGCCTATGCGGCGTTCTTCCAGGCGATGCTCGCCGAAGGAGTCGCCATGGCGCCCGGGGCGTACGAAGCGATCTTCGTCGGACTCGGGCACTCCGATGAGGTGCTCTCGGCAATTGCCGATGCGGCCTTCCGTGCCGCGTCGGCGGTCGTGGCCGCCGCACCGGAGTCGGGCCGGTGGCGTCGGCGCCGTGAGGCAGCTGTTCAGCTGGCGTTTCGTCGCCGCGATCGCCGCACTGGGGGCGTTGGCGCTGCTGACGCGAGCGCTGTTCGTGACCGACGACTCGATCGAGGCCGTGATCGGCCCCGCACCGATCGAGCGACGCATCGACGTCTTCCAACCGATCGTGTCGGTCGAGCAGTCGACCGAATTCATGATCGCCCCCACCGGCGTGACCACCGGCTACATCGACCTCGTTCTCACCGGCGACCACGTCGTGCGGATCCCGCCGGGGACGCTCGGTGAGATCGCCTGTGACGAACTCGACCAGGACAACCGGTGCGTGCTGTTGGCCGACGTGCTCGGCGAAGCGGTGGTGTGGTTCTCGATTCTGCCCGCCGCTCCACGTGCCACCGTCGAACTCCCGCCCATCATCGATCTCGACGAGGGTGAGGCAGTGTTCGAGAACGGCTGGCGGAGTCCCGTACGCGCCGGTGATCGAGCGTGACTGTGAGGGTGAGGACATCCCCACCTTCTCCGACTTCCTGCGGCGATTCGGTCCGAACAGCGTGACGATCGTCGACCTGGAGGCTCGACAGGTGGTGGCCGTGCGCTGCGGCGAGCCTGTCACCCCCTGAACTACCGCAGCAGCGCGTGCGCGGCGGCGAGCCCAGAATTGTGGGCGGCCTCGAGGCGCGGGCCGTCGAAGGCATCACCGGCCAGGACGATGCCGCCGTCGGCCGACACCCAGCACGGATCGGGCCACGGGGTGCGCGGCGTGGCGAAACGCCACTTCTTCACCTGCGCCTCGACGATGACCGCGTCGCCGAGCCAGGGACGGGCGAGGTCGACGAGCAGGGCCGACAGATCGTGCGTGTCGCGTTCCCAGTGTGTCTCGCTCCATGCCGGCGAGGCATGCAGTGTCATGGCGGGAGTGGCGCTCACGCCCTTGGCGACGTTGTCGGCGACGAAGCCGACGTCGTCGTTCGGCCGCTGGACGCCTCCGGGCGAGTCGATCTGTGGCGGTCGGTCGAGTGTCGCCAGCAGGGCGATCGTGCGGTCGTAGTCCGTGCGCATCAAACGTTCGTCGAGTTCGATCGCGGCGTCGGCGAGCAGCGCGAACGCCTGCGGGAGCGGCGTCGTCACCACGACCCGGTCGGCGACGCGGACCGAACCGTCGTCGATGACCACCTGCCACTGCGAGCCCGTCGGGCGCACGGCGAAGGCCATCGTCGAACACGACACGTCGAGATCCGACCGCGAGGTCCTTCGTCAGCGAGTTCATCCCCGCTCGTGCGACGTAGCGGGGGTGTCCGTCGGCGGAGCCGAACCCGTGCGTCCACACCGTGACCAGGCCCCGCTCGATCCAGTCATCGACACGGTGCTGGAAGGCGGGGGTTCGCACGGTGAAGAACTGGGCTCCGTGGTCGAGCGTTGCAGCGCCGATGCGCCGGGTGGCGAGGCGGCCACCGGGTGAGCGACCCTTGTCGACGACAGCGACGTCGACGCCGGCGTCTCGGAGTTCGTCGGCCGCGACGAGGCCGCTCATGCCGGCGCCGACGATCACCACCCGCATCAGCCGGCGGCGAGGGCGTCGTCGAGCCGCGCCTGCTCGCTGACGTTGGCCTGGTACGCCCGCTCGGCTCGGCCGAGGAACTCGAGCAGAACTCGGTTGAACGTGGAGGCGTGTTCGACCATGAAGCCGTGAGCGGCGCCGCTGATGACGACGAGCTCGGCGGTCGGGATCGTGTCGGCGAGGTCCTCGCTGTCGCCTCGCGGCGTGAGGATGTCCTGATTGCCGACCATGACGAGTGTCGGCACGGTGATGTCGGGCAATCGATCGATCAGGTCCTTGTGCAGTTCGCCTGCAGCGAGGATGGCGTCGCACTGAGCGGCGAACGCGTGGGCCGGCCGGGCGGTGGCGAGTGGCCCGAGCCAGCCGATGGCGGGCAGCAGCCGGCGGAACGATCGCGGGCCGATCACCCAGCGGGCCGCCTCGTGGCCCATCGAGCCGATGCCGCGTTCCAGTGCCGCGTCGCGCCAACTCGTGAGCAGTTCCTCACGCCAGGGATGGTTTCGGCCCGCCGTACAGGCCAGGGTCAATGATCGAGTTCGTTCGGGGTACTTCACGGCGACGATCTGGCTGATCGCGCCACCCATGGATGCACCGACCACGTGGGCGGTGTCGACTCCCGCGTGCGTCGAGCACCGCGACGGCGTCGTCGGCCATCTGCTCGAGCGTGTACGTGCCGTGGGGCTTGTCGCTGCGACCGGCCCCGCGGTTGTCCAATGCCACGGCCCGGTACCGCGGCGCCGTGGCGAGTCGTTGCAGATTCCAGCCGTTCTTGTCGGCGCCGAGCCCCTGGATGAACAAGATGGGCGGCGCCCCCGGACGGCCCGTGACCTGGTAGTGGATGCGCGTGCCGTCAGAGCTGCGGATGTACGACATCAGGCGCCTCCGAGCCCTGACAGCGGGAGCCAGTCGAGCGGTGTGCCGGTGTGGAGCTCACCCAATTCGTCGAGAAGCATCGCGATGTCGACGCGGACTCGGTCGGCGAGTTCCAGCTCGGCCAGCGGGCCGCGCCGTCTGCGTGCCGATTTCGATGCCGCCCCGATCTCGACCCGTGCCGCTCGCCCGAACGGGCTACTCGAGGTGGCGGCGGGATACACCGCCACACCGACCGACAATGCTGCTCCGACCAGGGTGTGATCGACCCGTCCGATGTCGCCGTGTTGGGCGCCCATGACGACGAGCTGTCCGCCGGCGAGGGCACCTGCGATTTCGTCGGGGTGGTCGAGCAGGCCGCCGATGCGTCGGCTGAACGCGCCGACCGGTGCAGTGTCGGGGCGTCCGACGAATCGCACCGGCCGATTGAGCGTCTGGCCGAGCGCGAGCGCGGCGTAGATCGGTGACAGCGCGAACCGGCGGGCGTTCACAACGATGAGCGCACCCTTGCGCCGAGGGAGATACTGACTGCCGCCGACCGACACGTCCCATCGCACGTTCGCCAGGCGCGTCACGGAGGCCACGAGGTTGCGGTCACGGCCCCAGTCGTCGACCATGCCGGGGGCAACGTCACCGGCTCGGAGGCTGATCACGGGTGCTCGTACCATCAGGCTGCCTGTACCCGTGCGGGTTGACGAATGATGCTCGGCCAGTGATACAGCCGATCGATGACGTCGGTCGTGGAGGTCTCGGCGTCGAAACCGAGCAGTGTTCGCATGCGCGTGTTGTCGGCGAGCCGACCGCGGTGGAGTGTCTCGGCGACGTGGTCGGGAATCGGTGCGCCGGCCAAGTGGCTCAGGGATCGAGCGATCCGCCAGTCGGGCCCGACCAGTGGGAACGGGATCCGTCGGCCCCGGCGTGCAGCTTGGAGCGCAGTGATCGCGCCGGGAGCCACGACGTTGACCGGCTCGGCGAGTCCGATCCGCGCCGCGGCCACGAAGGCCCTCGCGGCGTCGCGGTCCTCGATGACGGCAAACGGTGGGTCGGCGAGGACGCTGAACGGAACGATGGGCATCCGCAACAGGCGCCCGAGCGGTGACGGCACGTGAGGCCCGAGAACGGGGGCCAGTCGGAGGGCACCGATGCTGACGCCGATGCGTTCGCCGACCTGAGCGGCCGTGCGCTCGATGGCCGCGACCGTGCGGCCCCAGTCGCTCGTCGGTTGGATCGCAGCGGACTCGGAGGGACGGGTGAGTGAACCTCGTGCTCGGCCGTAGATCTCGATGCCGCTGCGCACGACGACGTGCTCGAGTGCCGAGCACTCTGCGGCGGCGCCGATGATCGAGGTGGCTGCCTGGTCGGTGAGCGTGGCCGCGTCGCGTGGTGCGGCCCTCGCATCGGGTTCCCAGACGCCGATGTGGACGAGCACGTGGGGATTGAAGTCGACGACGGTGTCGACGATTCGGTCGTGCTCGTCGGGGTGAATTCGGTGGAACACCGTACGATTGAGGCGCCGTCGGGGCGGATCGGTGTCGATACCCGACAGCGCACCAACCCAGTCCTCGGCTTCGAGGAGACTCGCCACCAAGGTGCCGAGTTCGCCCCCGACGCCACTGACGAACACCCGACGCCCGGCCATGTCATGAACGCTACTCGTCCCCACCGACAGATCATCGGCCCAGATCACGCCCCAGCGATGAGCGAAGGGCCGGGATCTGGGCCGCTCGCTCATCGCCGCGCTCGGAACACGCTCTGGTGGTGTCGCGCCGGGGGTCGGATGGGTGTCAAGTCGGCGGTGGAGGGTGCCGATACCTTGGGTATGGCCGTGTCGACGCGAACCCGGACACGTTCGCTGCTCGTTGCGGCGATCGTGAGCCTCGCGGTGGTCGGCGCAGGGTCGTTCACCCAGGCGCAGGGCGTCGATACCCCGACGGCCCTGAACGAACCGGGGGCGGCCCTCAAGCCGGCCGAACGCCTCATCCTGCGCAAGCCACCGGTTCCGGCGGGCATGTTGCTGTTCCCCGTCGACCCGGGTGCGGACTGCTACGTGCTCGACAACTTCGGCGATGGGCGCGACACCGCAACCCGTCTCCACGAGGGGATCGACATCACCGGGAGCGCCGGCCATGAGGTCTATGCCGTGGCTGCCGGCACCCTGACCAAGCGCTACACCAATACGGGGACGGCCGGATGGGGATGGACCCTCTACGACGCCACCACGAGCACGACGTACAAGTACTACCACCTCACCGAGGACCCTCACGGCCTCGTCGAGGGTGCGACCGTCGAGGCCGGTGACGTCCTCGGGTACGTCGGCAGTAGCGGCACCTCGAGCGACACGAACTTCCACCTCCACTTCGAGGTCAGGCCGAACAACGTCGCAACCGATCCGCTGCCGTTGCTGTTCATCGACACCAAGGCGTGTCGCGTGTCGCCGCCGATTCGTTGACGACGGGTCGCCTCAGCGCAGTTCGTGGGCGCGCAGGATGATCTCACGGGCGAACGGGTCGAGCGGTCGTCCCGCAAGTCGCTCGGTCACCTGGATGGCCTGCGTGGGTTCCTCGATGAGGCCGGCCCACCGGATGTAGCCCCCCATGATGCCGAGGATGCGGTCGCCGACCTCGTCGCCGTGCACGAGCACCTTGGTGCCGTGGCGCAGCAGGTCGCGAATCTCGGTGTAGAGCGCCTTGAGGTACTGATCGGTGTGCTCGCTGTTGAACGGACGGTGCCGGTACGGCAACTGCAGTTCGTCGTAGTTGTGCAGATTGTGTGGCGCGGCGATGATCGACAGCACGCAGCCGAAGCCGTTCTCGCGCAGCCAGATGATCTCCTCCTGGCGGCGCACCCGACGATGGCTGTCGCCGACCCCACCGGGCCGTTCGCAGATCGCGAGCTTGTCCTTGAGGATCCAGGTGAAGTTACGCGGGGTGATCCCGAGTGCCCACTTGCCACGCAGCCGAGGAGGCATCAGCGGGCGGGTTCTGGGCAGGCGCACGACGTCATAACGGGTGTCCAGGCTACCGGGTGGCGGAGCCGGTCGGGAAAAGAACCAGCCGGTTCCCGTGCCGTTCGATCCGAAGACCCCCGGCGAGCTCGCATGCGGACGAATCGCCGTGTGCTACAGCCAGCACGCGGGCGACCCCGGCAGCGTCGGGCGGATATCCATCCTGCTCGAGCCATCGACGAACGGCTCGCACTGCCAACGGCATGGGAGCTTCGATGATGGCCTCGATGTCGGTGGGATCGAGGCGGCGCAGCGAGATCGTCGAGCAACCGATCGTCGTCGCGCAACAGCGATGCGGTGCGGTTCAGGAGCACCGTCACGTCACGTTCGGCGACCTCGTCGAGCAGGGGGAGGATCTCGTGGCGGACGCGATTGCGTCGAAAGCGCGGGTCGGTGTTCGTCGGATCGTCGGCGACATCGAGTTCGAGGACACGACACAGCGCTTCGGTCTCCGACCGGCGCAAGCCGAGAATGGGGTGCTGCGGTCCGGGCTCGATGGCGCCGAGTCCGGTGGCGCCCGAGCCACGCAGCAGCGCGAGCAGGACCGTCTCGGCCTGATCGTCGGCGGTGTGTCCGGTGAGTGCACCGGGGCCGAGTGCGGCGCGGCGTGCGGCACGGGCCCGGGCTTCGAGGTTGGGTCCGTCGCCGAACCTCGACGTGCTCGACGCGGAAATCGGTGCCGAGGCGCGCGTGCGGTTGTGGCCGCCACGTCCGCGTCGTGGTCGGCGCCCGGCCGGAGGCCGTGGTGGACGTGGACGGCGGTGACCACGCAACCCGCCTCGATCGCCAGGACGACGAGCGCTGTGGAGTCGGCTCCACCGGAGAGTCCGCACACGACGTCGGTGCCGGCCGGCGCGAAGGTGCAGCGGGACAGGAGGGCGGACAGATCAGCCATACCAGGTCTCGGGCTCGCCATGTCTCGGCATGCCCGACGTCGCTACAGGTCGGTGTGGCGGGCGCGCTGCTGCTTGGCCGACGGGTACTTCTGCGACGACACGAACTTCAGGTAGCCGACGACCAGAACGATCGAGGAAGATCACCGAGACGAGAAAGAGCGCGATGCCGATCCACCAGTGCCACACGTTTGCGACGAGCATGATCGGAGAGGCTAACCCCCGGGTCGGACCTGCACACAGTTCTCGACGCGCCGTTGCGGGCGAGGGCTCAGCCGATCTGGCCGTCGCCGTCGAAGTCGGTGCCGAAACACAGTTCGATCTTGGCGAGCAGGTCGGGCGGCATCTCGTCGTTCTGGCACTTCTGGGAGACCACGCTCTTGAGTTCGGCGTGGAAGTCGAACGCCCCCAGGCAGTCCATGCAGCCGTTCAGATGATGCGTGATCGCGGCTTGCTGCTCGTCGGACAGCTCACCGTCGAGAAAGACGTCGAGCTCGCGCAGCGTCTGGTTGCAGTCGCGGGGAACGCTCACCTCGGTGGTGTTCTCCTCGTCCATCATCCGTTCTCCTCTGCCGTGACGAGCCCCCGAGCGAGGGCGTAGTCGTGCAACGCCTTCTGCATTGCTTTTCTTCCCCGGTGCAGCCGTGACATGACGGTGCCGATCGGGATGTCGAGCATCTCGGCGATCTCCTTGTACGAGAATCCCTCCACGTCGGCAAGGATGACGGGGAGCCGGAAGTTGTCGGGCAGGTCTTCGAGCGCCTGCTTGACCTCGTCGTCGGGGAGCAGCTCCATCAGTGACTCCTCGGCCGACCGGCCGACCGAAGCGTTCTGCAGGGTGCCCAGGTTCTTGTAGAGATAGAGATCCTCGAAGTCACCCAGTTCGGTCTCGTTCGGCCGACGCTGTTTGGCGCGGTACGAGTTGATGAACGTGTTGGTCATGATGCGGAACAACCAGGCGCGAAGGTTCGTGCCCTCGCTGAACGAGTGGTAGCTGCGGTACGCCTTGAGATACGTCTCCTGCACGAGGTCTTCGGCGTCGGAGCGATTGCGGGTCATGCGGAGCGCACCGGAGTAGAGCTGGGGCGCGTACTGCATCGCCTCGGCGGCGAATGTTGCCTGGTCGGCCATGGGCGGGACTGTACCGGGCCTGCTGCTCGGGATCAGGCGGTTTCCTGATTGTTCGGATCGACCATGCGCGTCATGACGGTGTCGACCGACTCGACGAACCGGTCGAGCAGGTCGGCGAGCTGGGCGCGCTCGCCGGGCTCGAACTCACTGAGAATGTGCATCATCGCCGTCGACCGTCGAGCGGCGACGTCATCGTGTCGCCGGGCACCTTCGTCGGTGATCCGAACGAGCACGACCCGGCCGTCCTCGGGGGAGGTGTAGCGCTCGACGAGGCCGTCGGACTCGAGCCGCTGAACGGCGCGCGTCGCCGTGGACGGATCGACGCGGAGCCGGGCAGCGAGTTCCTTCATGGGCCGGTCGTTGCGCCGTGACAACAGGTCGAGGGCATCCATCTGACCCTGCTCGAGCGGCTTCTCGCGGCCGAACAGATACGCCCGCAATGCGGATGCACCGGCGCCGCGGCGCATCTCGATCCAGGCGCGTCCGATTCGACGGGCATGTTCCCGATCGGTGCGGTTCCGGAAATCGACCGCACTGGTTCCGCTGGCTGGGCTCGGCATGTGCGTTTGTACGGTAGTGAGCCATGGGTGACAACGACGGAGCGGAGCATCCGAAGGATCCATCCGGTCCGACGGCGCTCGAAGCACTTCATCCGCTGGCCTCGACCGAGGTGGAGGTGACACCGACGTTTCGACACCGGGAGGTCTACACGCGACGCGGGCTGCTCACGATGCTCACGCACGAACCGGTGCCCGGAACCGCACGGGGTGCAGCCATCGTCGTGTGTGGAGGTGCGCTGGGCGGCGTGCTGGGCCCGGGCCACGCGTTGTACCACGCGCTGGGCGCGCGCTGGGCAGCCCGGGGTGTCCGCTTCGTGCGGGTCGGGTATCGAGAACCCAACAACCTCGATCTGTGCGCGCATGACCTGGCCTGCGGGGTGGAGGTGGCCCGTGATGCGGGCGCCGAGCGGGTCGTCGTGATGGGGCACAGCTTCGGTGGCGCCGTGGCCGTCCGGTGCGCCGTCGTCATGCCGGTGTCGGTCGTCGGCGTGGTCACCTTCGCCACGCAGTCGGCCGGCTGCGAGGTGGCCGGCGCACTCGACGGTCGTGCGCTGCTGCTGTTCCATGGCGACCGCGACGAGTTGCTCCCGGCCGAGGCGAGCCATGTCGTCGCGGCGATCGCCGGACACGGCGAGGTCGTGATCCTGCCGGGTGACGGCCATCTCCTGGGCAAGAGCGACGCTCTCATCACCGAACGCCTCGACGACTGGCTCCCGCCCGTCCTCTTCCCCACCTGAGCGGGATCAGCCGTGGACGGCGATGTGGACCAGTGTTCGCGCACCGTCGAGCATGCTGTCGGGTGCGGCCGCCGAGGGCGACGCTCCCGGGTGCTGGGGTGCGATACGCACCCGGAGCGCCCCGGGCCGGATCGTCGAACCGCAGCGGTGGGTCGAGCATGAGTGCCTCACCATCGACGCCGGCGGGCACGGGTCCGTCGGAGCGGACTTCGAACGTCGGCGCGGTCCACTGCCGGAATCGACCGCGTCCTCGTACCTCGTTCGAGGTCACCTCTGCCACGGCGACTCCGAGTTCGCCGTCGTCGACGCTGGGTCGCGTACCTGATCCGACGAGCGTGCCGAGCCGATACGAGTTGTTGGAGACCATGATCACGGTGGCTCGCCGGCCGCCGGTTCCACCTGGGCCGGTGTATTCCAGCGTGTGATCGCCGGTGTCGGCAGCGCTGAAGTCGGGGATCGTGTCGAGCACGGTGCGGATCTTCGCGTCGCGGTAGCCGGACCGCTGGACCGCCTCGGCGTACAGACCGAGCGAGACGTTGTTGACGAACACCCTGCCGTTGACCTCGGCCAGGTCGACGCGTCGTTCGCCACCGTTGACGAAGGCATCGAGTGCACCGACGACGTCGTCGCGGTCGACGCCGAGATCGAGCGCGAAGTGGTTGCGGGTGCCGGCTGGAATGCACGCGAAGGGCAGGTCGAGTTCGGCGGCGATGGTGGCGACGAGCGCCTGCGTTCCGTCACCGCCTGCCGCGGCGAGAGCATCCGCTCCGTTCGCCACCGCGTCGCGCACGAGTTGGATGAGGTCGTCGCCGGGACGCAACTCGATCGGCTCGATGCCACGGGCGCGTGCCTCGGCGTCGAGGTTGGCGGCCAGCGCCTTTCCGCCGCCGGATTTCGGATTCCAGATCACCACGGCGCGCTTCGGTGCCTCGGCGGCGGGGAGCGGGACGTGGATGCGAAAGGCCGTTCGTGCGGCTGCCGTGGCGAGCGCGAAGAGCACAGCCGCCAGGATGGCTTCGAAGAGGATCCCGCCGGTGACGAGAACGGCGACGAATCCGACGAGGAGCACGATGCCGACGCCCAGGAGGCCGATCCGTATCGCACCGCGTCGACGGAGTGCCTCCCAGGCAGCGAACATCGCGAGGAGCAGGAACCCCATGGCGATGAGGCCGCGCGGGAACGACCGAGTGGCCGTGTACACCGTGACGACCAGACCGGCAGCGATGAGAACCAGGGCGGCGACGGCAGCGGTTCGGCGCGAACTCATCCTCACATCCTCCCATCCTCGTCACTGCGAGGCATCATGCGGTCCGGCTCGTCGATCGTCCCGATGGCGGCGAGGGCAGCTTCGATCGAATCGTAGAAGTGGTCCCGGTCGAGTGTCGAGAACAGGCCGTAGTCGTAGACCAGGTTCTCGAGGCGGCTGCGCAGCTCGACGAACGCGATGTTGATGCCCTGCGCGTTCAGCTCGATGTCGAGTTGTTCCAGTACGTCGGCGGCGGTGACGTCGATGTCGGTGATCGCCTCGCACTGCAGGATGATCCATCGCGGGTCGCGTTCGCGTAGCGAGGTGGCGCACCTGCTGGCGGAACATGCCGGCGTTGGCGAAGAACAGGGGCGCCTCCCACCGGAACACGACGATGCCTGGGAGCTGTTCGGCAACGGCACCGCTGTGGCCGCTGTGCCACCCGGCTTCGCCCTCGATCCGGCCGAGTACCTCGCCGTGTGGCCACCAGCTGCGCCTGAAGAACAGCAGGATCGACAGCACGACCGCGATGAGGATGCCCTGCAGCACACCGAAGAAGACGACGCCGCCCGTGGCAACGATCGAGAGGATGAACGAGCTCTTGCGTACAGCGAGGTAGCGGCGCAGCGTCGCGAGGTCGACCAGCGAGAACGCCGCGGCGATCACCACCGCGGCGAGGGCAGTCTGCGGCAGGCTCTTGAGCAGGCCGTTGAAGAACAGCAGCAGCAGCGCGACCACCAGCGCGCCGACGACACCGGTCAGTTGGCTCTTGGCCCCGGTCTGATCGGCGACGGCCGTGCGCGAGCTGCTGGTCGACACGGCGAAGCCCTGGAACACTCCGGCTGCGACGTTGGCTGAACCGATCCCGATCATCTCCTGGTCGGGCTTGACCTCTTCGCCACGACGGGCGGCGAAGGCGGTGGAGGTCGCAATGGTGTCGGTGAGCGACACGAGGGTGATCCCGACGGCGGCGACCAACATCGGTGCCACGTCGCTCACGCTCGTCCATGGGAGCGCCGGCCGGGGGAGGCCCTCGGGCAGCGTGCCGACGGTCGCGATGTCGAGGTCGAACAACCCGGTGACCACGGTGGCTCCGATCACTGCGACGAGCACCGCGGGGATCTTCCGAGTCAGGTGTGGGAGCAGCAGCAGCACGGCGAGGGTGGCCAAGCCGAGCCACACTGCGGTGGGGTTCCGATCGGGAAAGCCGTCGACGAAGGACTGCAGCTCGTCGACGAAGCCATCGGCATCGGTCGAGAAGCCGCAGAGTTTCGGGAGCTGGCCGACGACGATCGTGATCGCCAGACCGTTCATGTAGCCGACCTGGACCTCCTTCGAGAGCAGGTCGGCGACGAACCCGAGCTTCCCGATTCCCAGGCCGATCAGGATCAGCCCGACCATGATCGCCATCATGCCGGCGAGCGCGATCGCCGTCGACGGATCGTCGGTGACCACCACCAACGGCACGATGGCCGCGAAGATCAGCGGGGAGACCGACGAGTCGGGGCCGAGGACGAGGATCTTGGACGGACCCATCAGGGCGTAGCCGACCAGGCACGCGATCGTGGTGTAGAGCCCGGTGACCGCGGGGAGTCCGGCGAGCTCTGCGTAGGCCATCCCCTGCGGTACCAGGATCGCGGCCAGGACCACGCCGGCGATCAGGTCGAAACGCAGCCACGATCGTTCGTAGGTGCGCAGCGTCCCGAGGCCGGGGACCGCGCGCTGCAGGCCGGTGCGTTGATCGATGGCAGTCACGTCATGGTCCTCAGTGAGGCTCGGGAATGTGACGCAGTGGCAGGTCGGGTTCGACGTATCCGCGGGCAGCCTGGCGTCGAGGCAGCTTGATCTCGGGACGCTCGATCTTCTCGTACGGAATCTGCGAAAGAAGGTGCGAGATGATGTTGAGCCGCCCCCGCTTCTTGTCGTCGGTGTGGGCGATGAACCACGGGGCCCACGACGTGTCGGTCGCCGCGAGCATCGCGTCACGAGCCCGGGAGTAGTCGTACCACCGGCTGTACGACTTCAGGTCCATGTCCGACAGCTTCCAGATCTTGCGCGGATCGTCGATCCTGCTCTTCAGGCGGCGGGTCTGTTCGTCGGCGCTCACCTCGAGCCAGTACTTGACGAGGTGGATACCCGACTCGACCATCGCCTTCTCGACGCCGGGGACCTGGTCGAGGAATCGCTCGGTCTGCTCCGGTGTGCAGAACCCCATCACGGGCTCGACACCGGCGCGGTTGTACCAACTGCGATCGAAGATCACGACCTCGCCGGCGGCCGGGAAATGCTTGATGTAGCGCTGGATGTACATCTGCGACTTCTCGCGGTCGGTCGGAGCCGGAAGAGCGACCACACGGAACGTGCGAGGACTCACCCGCTCGGTGATCCGCTTGATGGTGCCGCCCTTGCCGGCTGTGTCTCGACCTTCGAAAACGATGCAGATCTTGGCGCCGGTCGCTCTGACCCACTCCTGCATCGCGACGAGTTCACCCTGGAGCACCTCGAGCGCGGCCTCGTACTCCTTCCGCTTGAGTCCGGCGCCGGGTTCCGGGGCCGTGTCCGGGGCGTGGGCGTCAGCGGCCTGCGCCGACCGATGCTTCTTGCTCTTCTTCGATCGGCTCTTGTTCCCCATCGTCGACGCTCCTTTGACAGTCGGATCGAGGCGGTCGTCGCGCATGGCCCCGCCACCAGTCCCTTGTGGGAGATCTTCCCACTTCGGTGACCGTTGGATGCACCCGGTGCGCGGATCTGGTCGGCGAGCGACAGGGCGTTGTCGGTGCGCGACAGCACCCAGAGTCCACCCGTGTCGAATGAGATCGGCCAGAACTCGAGCCTGAACCCGCCCGCCGGGGCTCGGAGGTGCTCGCGAGGGTTGTGTCCACGGAGTCCGGCATCGGCGTGCCGGATGACATACAACCGAGCGTGCTCCATCGGATGCGTTCGAACCATCGTTTGATTCTTCGACACGCTGGACGAGAGGTCCTCACCCGATTGGGTTGGTTCGGATCACCCAGCTTGGGTGAAGCCCACTCGCCGGGGCAGGCCAAGGATGGTGACGGCAACAGTTCACGAACAAAGGGAGCACGCAATGGCAATGGACACATTCATGGCGTACGTGGGCGTCTACTCGAACGTCGACGACGCGAAGGCCGACTACCAAGCAGTTCACGACCTGCACACGAAGGACGGCCTCATCGACGCGTACGACGCCGCCGTGATCGAGCGCAAGGAGAACGGCAAGGTCAAGATCGTCAAGAAGCATGAGACGCCAACGCGTGTCGGTGGCGTCGGCGGTGGGACGGTCGGGCTTGCGACGGGCCTCGTCATCGCGCTCTTCCCGGCTGCGGCGATCGGGGGCGGACTGCTGGCTGCGACCACAGGTGGTGGAGCGGTGCTTGGTGCGCTTGCCGGGCACGCTGCCGCCGGTATGAGTCGAAAGGACCTCAAGGAGCTCGGTGAGCATCTCGACGCCGGCCAGGCCGGGCTCATCGTCGTCGGCGTGTCCGACATGGGCGCGAAGATCGAGAGCACCATGTCCAAGGCTGACAAGGTCGAGGAGAAGGAACTCGAGGCCGACACCGCCGAGATCCAGAAGGACGCAGAAGCGGACGGGTGAGGTGAACGCGCCAACGCTCGGTTGGTGCGCGCCGCACCCTCAGACCCAGCCGGCGCGGGTGAGGGGTGTCGCAGCATGTCCGTCCGGGAACGGCTTGACGCCGAGCGTCTGGTGGATCTGGATGTCACCCGCGTCGAAGCCGTTGACACTGCCGGACATGTACAGCAACCACACCCTGGCCCGTCCCTCGCCGACGAGATCGACGGCCTCGTCCCAGTTGGCCTCGAGGTTGGCGATCCATTCGGAGAGCGTGCGGGCGTAGTGCTCGCGGAGGTTCTCGACGTCGCGGACCTCGAATCCCGCGTGCTCCATGATGATGGCGTTGACCCCGACGTCGACCAGTTCGCCGTCGGGAAACACGTAGCGGTGCGTGAAACGTCGGCGGTTGGGCTTGGAACCGCCGACTTTGGAGATCGCATGGTTGAGGAGGCGCCCACCGGGCCGGAGCACGGTGTGGAGCCGGTTGTAGTAGGTCGGGAGATTCTTCGTGCCCACGTGTTCGGCCATCCCGATCGACGAGATGGCGTCGTACGGCCCGTCGTCGATGTGCCGATAGTCCTGGAGGCGAATCTCGACGCGATCGGTGAGGCCGGCTGCCTCGACGCGCCGGCGCGCAGCGACCGCCTGCTCGTTACTGATGGTCACTCCGACGACGTCGACGTCGTGGCCGGCGGCGTGGATGGCCATCGAGCCCCAGCCACATCCGACATCGAGCAGCCGGGGTCGTGTCGCGACACTTGCCGCACGGAACTCCGGGTCGAGGAGACCGAGCTTGCGGCAGATCAGCTCGTGTTTGGCAGCCTGCGCCTGCTCCAGCGTCGCGTCATCCGAGACGAATCGAGCACACGAGTACGTCATCGCCGGGCCGAGCACCAACCGGTAGAACTCGTTGCCCACGTCGTAGTGATGACTGATCGCGACCCGGTCGCGAACGATCGAATGGCGGATTCCGCGCGGCAGGATCTCCTCGTTCGGTGGCGTCGGAGGGCTGGCCAGGTTGACACCGAGTTCACGAATCGCCGCAAGGAGATGCGGCGCGGCGGCGAGTGCGTACTTCCCTCTGACGCGGACCGAGCGTCGCAGGGTGGGGAGGAGCTCCACCAACGGTCCTTCGACGTCGATGTCGCCCGCGACGAACGCGCGGGTGACCCCGAGTTGGCCGGGCGCCCACGCGATCCGCCGAAGCGCGTCGGGCGAATTGACCCTCAACGTGCCGTGGCCGTCCTCGGAGCCGAGCGCGCTCCCGTCCCAGAACTCCAAGCGGACAGTAGGTGGCCACTCGAGCAGCACGTCCAATGCCGGCTCGATCACCTCCGCGACCGACCTGGTCCCCCGTCGATCGATGATCGGCCTCGTGGTTTCGCGAATCGTCATGACCCCTCCGTCATCGACACTCGTCCACAGATTTGTTGCCATCGAAGTTACCGCACCCCGCCGCCGGCGTGATCCGGGTTCGCGGTCAGGTCGCCGGTCGGGGACGCGTCGTGTCCCGTCGGTAACGCTCGAAGCCGGGGGTCCACATGGTTTGCGCGTCGTGGGTGATCATGTAGGCGTTGTAGCCCGGGTGCTTCGCGATCCAGCCGAGACCGTCGAGACCCATGACGAACAATGCGGTCGCGTACGCATCGGCGACCGTGAGGTCGACGCCGACAACGGTGACGCTCGCCAGATCGGTTGTCGGTTGTCGGGTCCGCGGATCGATGATGTGGGCGCCGCGTTCGTAGGTGGCGGAGGTCGCCACGCCGAGCGGGCCCGAGGCGCTCAGGACCGTCGCCAGTGCCTGAGCGTCCTCGGGGTGACGGATCCCGATCTGCCAGGGCTCATCGGCGCTCGGGCGTCCGCGAACCGCGATGTCGCCGCCGGCGTTGATGCAGAAGTTGGAGCAACCCCAACGTTCGAGGATCGTCGCTGCGCTCTCGATCGACCAGCCTTTGACCAGACCCGACGGGTCGAGTGTCGTCCCGTTCGGCGCCGGAACCTCGAACACGTCGAATGCACCGTCGGTGTCGACACGGATCCGCTCGCAGAGGCGAAGGACCTCACGCACTTCATCCGGCGCATCGGCGATGTCGAGCTCGCCCCGCCCGAGCCGGCTGATCACGCTGTCGTCGATGTATGTACTGAAGGTGGCATCCACGTGGTGCAGCCACGTGACCACGTCGGCGACGGCAGCGCTCGGGGTGTCGGGATCGCGGATGTCGATGCTGACCGCCATTCCCATGACGAACTCGACGTGGTGCGTCCCGACGGTGGTCACGAACTCGACGTTACGGACACGATCACGCGATGGTCGTGATGCCGTTGGCCCTCGCGACGTCGATCGCCGACTGGAGCGACTGCTCGTAGCCGATCGACGTGTACGTCGCTCCGGAGACGGTGTGGACGTTGGCGCTCTGCGCGCTCAGGGCCTCGCTGTTCAGGCGGGGCACGGCGTAGTTGTTGATCTGCACGCTCTGGCCATCTCGCGACGGCGCCTGGAGGACGTCGACGTTCGTGAGGGTCCCGTCGGCAGCGAACGTCGCCTGCACCTGCACGTTTCCGTAGCGGTTGCCGACCGATGCTCCGTTCACCACGGTCGGCGTGGCTGCCGGCGCTGTCGTGGCCGGCGCAGTGGTGGCGGGCGCAGTGGTCGGAGCGGTCGTCGCCGCGACCGGTGCGGTCGTGTCCGGTGTGGTGACGGGCGTGGTGACGGCGGGGGCCGTCTGCACCAGACCGGCCGGTTCAGCGACCGTGGCCGATGCGCTGGGATCGGTGGCGGCGAAGGCATAGGCGAGCCCGCTGGTGGCGACGAAGCTGAGCGCCAGCGCAGCGCTTCGGGAGTGGCGTGCCGGGTGGCGGCGCTTCTTCCTCGCCGCAGCGGCACCGGGAGGCGGTGGTGGCGGCGGCGGCGAGGAAGCGATCAGCGAGGGGGCGATCCGCGGGGAAGCAGCCGGCCGAGCGGTGGGTGGTGTGGTGCGGGAAGAACGTGCCGTGACTCGCTGGAGACGAGCTGCGAGTTCGGCGTCGAGTTGTTGGCGGATGAGCGGGTCGCTGTCCATGTGGTCATTCAGTCATGCCACATTCGGATCAGGGTGAGACCGAGCTGTGTGCCAGCTGTGAATCTCAGTCGGCGCGGCGCAGCGTCGACAAGCGCAGCCCGAGTCCGTAGGTGGCGACGCCGACCGCGAGCACCAACATCGCTTGGAACCACCTCTGTGAGGCGTCGCTGCCGGATTGGTAGGCGTGCAGGAACACGAGGCCGGTCGCGACCACGGTGCTGACGTGCACGACCCGCCACCAGCGGCGGTTCTTCCACCGTCGTGGCCATGTCGTGAACACGGCGGCCGCCATCAGGTAGGTCGCGATCACTCCCCAGGTGATCGCCCAGGCGTTGAACGACGCCGACTGGGGTACGAAGATCTGTACGAGCCCCATACCCGAGTCGCTGTTGAGCCACACGGTGACGAGGTGCAGTCCGGTGAAGACGAGCGCCAGGCCACCCAACCAGTTGTGCAAGTCGAGCCACCAGTTGGGTCGGAGACGCCTGCCGGTTGCTCGCGACGAGAAGAGGAATCCCCAGAGGAGCGCCGCGACCACCAGCAGCATGGCAACGATGCCGGTGGATCGGCTCAGGTAGTACATCCACTGGTTCATGGGAGCTCCTCGTGATCGGGTGGATCGAGCGGGATGCGCACGGCGAGTGCGAGTCCGTTGGGTTCGACGTTACGAGCGGCGATCGAACCGTGGTGTGCCCGCACGATCGCGTCGACGATGGCGAGTCCGAGCCCCGACCCACCGGTGGTCCGAGCCCGAGCGTCGTCGACCCGGTAGAAGCGGTCGAAGAGATGGTCGAGATCGCTCGGCGTCACCCCCGGCCCGGCGTCGGTGACGGTGAGTACCGCATCGCTCCCGTCCGGTGACAGGTCGACTTCGAAGGCCATGCCGTCGGGCGTGTGGGCGCGAACATTGGCGAGCAGGTTGTCGATCACCTGCCGCAGTCGCCCTGCGTCGCCGCGAACGGTGAGGACGTCGCCGATTCTGACTCGGATCGGACGATTGGGGTCGACGGTTCTCGCGGCGTCGATCGCCGCGAAGACGAGCTCGGTGAGGTCGACCGACTCTTCGGCCAACGGCCGATGTTCGTCGAGCCGGGCGAGAAGGAGGAGGTCGTCGACGAGGCCGGCCATCCTGCTGGTCTCGCGGCGGATGCCCGACATGGCGCGATCGAGATCCTCGGGACGGTCGCGGGCGCCCTGCTCGAACAACTCGGCATATGCGGCAGTCGCCGCGATCGGGGTTCGCAGCTCGTGCGACGCGTCGGCCACGAACTGGCGCATGCGCGACTCGGAAGCTCGCAGCTCCGACAACGTCTGCTCGCGTTCCTCGCTCGACAGTTGGAGTCGGTCGAGCATCTCGTTCAGTGCTGCGGCGAGATGTCCGACCTCGGTCGGCTGGTCGGCACCCGGGACGCGGAGATCGCCGAGGTCGCTCTCGCTGATCGCGGCCGCGCTCGCCTCGACGCGGCGCAGCGGTCGCAGCCCGGCTCCGACGAGCCACCAGGCGAGGGCGACGGCCGCAGCGATGGCTGCAAGACTCCCGAAGAGGAGGACGGCGACGAGCTGGCGCCGGGTCTCGTCGACTCGATGCAACGACTGCCCGACGATGAGGGTCGTTCCGTCGCCGAGCGGGTCGACGCGGAGGCGAATTGCATCGCCATCGATTGCCGATGCCGTCTGGTTCCTCACGGTGAGGTCGATCGTCGAGGTGTCGACGACGTCCTGCTCACGCCCGGGTTCGATCGCCGGTGTCGTGAAGAGTTCCGTGCCGTCGCCGTCGATGATCGAGACGAACAGGCCCGGCGCGATCGCCGGAATTGCCTGTCGGTCGTCGATGTCGCTGGATCGCGCAACCTGCTCGATCGGCGCGTGGGCCCGCTGCAAGGTGTCGTCGACCTGCTGCACGAGCGAGTGCGTCACGACCGAGAACGTGATCACGTCGACCACGATCAGCCCGCAGAGCACTGCGACACCCGTCGCGATCAGTAGGCGTACCCGTAATGACATCGTCAGGCCTGGGCCGGGTCGCGCAGCACGTAGCCGACCAGGCGGACCGTCTGGATGAGTGGCGGGCCGAATTCGTTGAGCTTCTTTCGCAGGTAACTGACGTACGTCTCGCAGATGTTCGAGTCGCCGGCGAAGTCGTAGTGCCACACGTGGTCGAGGATCTGTGCCTTCGAGAGCACCCGAGCGGGATTCTCCATGAAGAACTTCAGGACCGAGAACTCGGTGGCGGTCAGATCGATCGCATGGCCTGCCCGTTTGACGGTGTGCGCATCGGGATCGAGTTCGATGTCGGCGAACCGAAGGGTGGCATCCGATGGCCCGTCCAACGTGGCTCGACGAAGGATGGCCTTCACCCGCATCACGAGTTCGGCGAGCGAGAACGGCTTGGTGAGGTAGTCGTCTGCGCCAGCGGCGAAGCCGGCAGCCTTGTCATCGAGACTGTCGCGTGCCGTGAGGAAGAGCACCGGTGTCGTGTTGCCGGTGCTGCGCAGGCGTTCGGCAATCGTGAAGCCGTCGAGGTCGGGCAACATCACGTCGAGCACGATCAGGTCGGCTCGTCCCTCCTGGGCGGCAGCGAGCCCGGAACGACCCGTGGTGGCCTCGATGACCTCGAATCCTTCGTAGCGCAGCGCGGTGGCGACGGCATCGACCAATGACGGTTCGTCGTCGACGACCAGCACGGTCGGGTTCGTGCTCAACGCAGTACACCGATAGCGAGAGTCACAGGAGAAGTCTCGCACTTCGTCGGCCCGACGACGTGGGTGTCGCCCACTTCTACGCCGCGACACAGCGAACACACAGCTGACGTTGATGTACCGATCGGAGCCCAGAATCGGAATCGAACCGACGACCTACGCATTACGAATGCGTTGCTCTACCGACTGAGCTATCTGGGCGCGCAGTGCGCAGGCGGTGAGGCTAGCGGCCCTCCAGCGGGTCGCGACCGTTCCAGGCGCCTGACGACCCGTACGGCTCGAAGCGGGCGAACAGTTCCTCGGCGTACCAGCCCTCGTCGCGAGTGCGGCGCATCACCTCGATGTGATCGGGCATCGAGTACGCGAACGACCGCGCGTCGGCCAACGACTCCCAGAGACTGAACGTCGCGAGTCGGCCGACGGGCGCCTCGCCGATCCCGACCACGTCGATCAACCCGGGAGCCGTGTGGAGTTCGGCGTCGACGACGTTGCTCGCCCCGCCGAATGCCTTCCACGAATGCCGGTGCACGTCGGCGCGGGTGACGATGGCGACCGGCCCGCTGCTCGATCCCGGTTCCAGGCCGTCGAGTGGATCGATGCCGCGCCACCGACCGTGGCCACCGATACCGCGCAGCCGCACGTGCCAACTCTCCTGCGCCGTGCGCCATCGGGCGGCGAGACGGCTCGTCGCCATGAACGCATCGAGCGTCGCCTCGTCGTCCCACACCGCGAACACGGCGGTGCGCGCGAGATCGGCCCCGGCGCCGGTGTTGTCGCCCGATCCCGTGCCCAGGAGGCGCCAGAACACGAGCCCGTCGACCCGGCTCAGCCGGGGCCGGTCGAGTCCCAGACGCCCGAGCGCGAGCGGTGTCTTCCACGTCGGTTCACGAATCAGGTGGAACGACGCGACGCGGGCCATGCATCGGTCATGCTGTCAGCAATGAGCTCGGATACCGCCGTCGACGTGGCGATCACGATCGTGGTGGGATATCTCGTCGGGTCGATTCCGATCGCCAACATGGTGGCGGCCCGGCGCGCGAAGGTCGACCTGCGCACGGTGGGCGATCAGAATCCGGGGTTCTGGAATGCTCGTGAGACACTGGGCAAGCGGGCGGCGATCCCCGTGTTCGTCGGCGACGTGTCGAAGGGCGTGATCGCCGCGCTGGTCGGCACGGCCCTCGCCAACCCGGGGGTGTGGGGTCTTGCCTACGTCGGCACCGGAGCGGCGATGGTCGGCCACGCCTTCCCGGTGTTCGCCCGATTCCGCGGCGGGCGCAGCATCCTCACCTTCACGGGTGGTGCGGCGGTGTACGCGACGCTTCCCTTCGCCATCGCGATCGCCCTTCTGCTCGGTGTCTTCGCTTTCACCAGGTCGTTCGCGCGCGCCGCGCAGGTGGGGTTCGTCGCATTCCCCTTGGTCCAGTTGGTCGTCGAGGGTCCGTATCGCACTGCCGCGACCGGGGTGTTGATGACGTTCATCGGGCTCAGGTTCGCGATGGCGGCCCGGTCCGGTCAGGAGTAGGCGCGGCCACGCCAGATCTGGCGTCGTCGACGCATGATGCCGCGGGCGATCGCGACGGCCGCCAGCGAATCGGCGGCCGGACTCGTCCAGAACGCGACGTCGGTGCGCGTGTAGGCGCGACGGATGCCGACCAGTGTGCCGAAGCGCGCGGCGGCCAGGGCGATGTCGATCGCATCGCCGCGTCGCAGGACGAGGCGGGGAATCGGCAGCACCTGCGCGAGCACGATGACGGCGAGGTCGAAGATCTGCCGTCGGCGTGGTTCGACCTCCGGGAGGGCGAGTGATCGGCCCCACCCGCGCCAGGCGTCGCCGAACGATTCGAACATCCGCACCGTCAGGAGGTCGCCGGCGTCGAGGAAGCCGACACGCCAACCCAACGAGGCAAGTCGTCGTGTGAGCGCGACGTCCTCGACGACATCGTGTTTGACGAGTTCGAGCCCGCCCTGGTCGAGGAACCATCGGCGATCGAAGGTCGAGCACTGGCCGTTGCCGAGCAGCCGATCCGTCCGTCCGGATGACGCTCCGGGCGGGCCGAAGCGATACACGAGTGTCGTCAGCATCGCGGGGTGCAGCCATCGGCTGCCGGCGGTCGGGCACTCGAAACGTCCGGCGACGGTGAGGAAGTCGAACCGGTCACCCGTGGCTCTGGCGACCAGCGCCGTCGGCAGCATCCGATCCGGTCGAGTGTCGGCGTCGAAGGTGACCACCCGCTCGGAGGTGGCTGCCCGGATGCCCTGCTGAAGTGCCCACGCCTTGCCTGCCCATCCGTCGGGGAGGGGCGCACCGTCGACGACCCGGGCGCCACGACGCCGGGCGAGCTCGGCGGTGCCGTCGCTCGACTGGTCGTCGACGACGATCACCTCGGCGACGCCCGGCGCGCCGACGACAGCGTCGAGCAGTGGCCCGATCCGGGTCGCCTCGTCGCGTGCCGGGATGACGACGCTGATCGACTGGAGAGGCGTGAGGGTCGGTCGAACCGGTGGGGCGACGTTGGCCGCCTTGACGAGCCGGCTGACGGCGATGAGTCCGGCCGCGACTCGCGCAACGATCGAGATGCTCCGGGTGATTCGGCGGAGCGTGGTCACTGAGCGGTGTCCTCGATGATCATCTCGGCCACGATCTTCGCGCTCGTCGTCACCAGAGGCAGCCCACCGCCCGGGTGACTCGACCCGCCGACCAGGTAGAGCCCCGGCTTCGATCCCCGGTTCGCCGGCCGAACGAACGCCGCCCGCTTCCCGTTCGACGACGTGCCGTAGATGGCGCCGCCCGGCGAGCGGTACCGGGTGGCGATGTCGGCGGGGGTCATCGTGTGCCGGAACTCGATGCGATGCCGCAGATCGACGCCGTGCGCGGCGAGTCGGTCGAGTATCAGATCACCGTACGAGTCGGCGTCGATCTCGATGCCCTGCGGTGTGTTGACGAGCAGGAACCAGTTCTCGCAGCCGTCGGGAGCCTGGCTCGGATCGGTCACCGACGACACGCAGGCGTAGATCGTCGGGTCGTCCGCGAGCCGATCGGCATCGAGCTGGTCGTACTCGGCGCGATAGCCGGCGGAGAACCACACGTTGTGATGCGTCAGGTTCGGCGTGATCCCCCTGACGCCGAGGCACAGCACGAACCCACTCGTCGACCGTGTGGCGAGCCGTACTCGTGCGAGAGCGACGCTGTCGTGGAGCAGATCGGCGTACAGATGCTCGGCGTCGGTGTTGGCCACGACGATGTCGGCCGCCTCGTGGGCGCCGTCCGCGAGCACCACCCCGGTGACTCGTTCACCCGCCTCGATTGCCATGACTTCGGTGTTCGTTCTCACTTCGACGCCGACCTGAGCGGCCAGCCAGGCGAACGCCGTGCGCAGTTCGTCGAGGCCGCCCATCGGATACCAGCATCCGAACCGCGCCTCGATGTGCGGGATGCAGGCGAGGGTCGCCGGTGCGGCGTACGGCGACGAGCCCGAGTACGTGGCATAGCGGTCGGCCCACTGCACGAGCCGGGGATCATCGAAGAACGAATCGGCCGATCGGTGCAGCGAACGAAATGGGTCGATCGCCGTCAAGTCGAATGGCGAGCGCAGCCGTTTTGCCAGCGACCACGGGTTCGACATCGGTCCGGCGAAGAACGTGCGAACCGCGACGTCCCAGATCCGTCGGCCGCGGGCGTCGAACGAACGCCACTGGTCGCCGGCGCCGGGCGCGAACGCCTCGAACGCAGCGGCCGTGTCGTCGTCACCATCGGGCACGGTGAGGTTCGATCCGTCGGCCCATCGGTAGCTGAACTGGGGGTCGAGCCGCACGAGCTCGACGTGGTCGGCGAGCGTCGTTCCAGCGGCGCGGAACACCTCGTCGAACACGTCGGGCAGCGTGACGAGCGACGGTCCGATGTCGAACGTGTAGCCGTCGCGTACGTAGGTGGCGAGCTTGCCGCCGACGACCTCGTTGCGTTCGAACAGGGTGACGTTGTGGCCTGCCGACTGCAACCGGATCGCCGTCGCGAGGCCACCCACTCCACCGCCGATGATGACGACACGGCGGACGGCGTGGTCAGCCACGGAGCTTGCCCACCACGGCGGCCGCAGCGATCGGCAACATTCCCAGACCACCGACGACGGCAACGGTCGGATCGCGGAACCAGCGGGCGAATCCGATCGTCTCCATCACGCCCATGAACGTGTACTCGCCGACGAGCGCTCCGTCGGCATCGGCTGATCCGTCGAGGTGGGTGGTGGGCGGCAGCAGTGCTTCGAGCACGGCCATCACGCCGAGCCCGGTGACGAACCATCCGACGAAGTTCCCGAGTGGGATACCCCGGTACAGGCCGCGCCGCGTCCATACCCAGTACCCCTCGCCGACCATCTGTGGATCGAGGAAGAGGTCCCATGCAGTCAGCGCTGCCGACCCCAACGCGATCCTCGTCGCCGGCGTCGAGTGTTCGCCGAGCGCAGCGTGCGCCGCCTCGCGTGCGGGGAGCCCCATCGCGAACCAGGCGAGCGGCACGATCGCCGGAACGTGGGCCACCTGTGGCCGGAGTGCACCCGTGTACGCGTAACGACCGAACGGCAGGCCGGTCTGGGTGCCGATCCGCTCGACGGCGGTGGTCGCCACGGCGGTGATCGCTCCGGCGGTGGCGGCTCTCGGTGCCCCCCAACGCCGCACGGCATTGGTTGCCGTGGTCGTGAACGACCCGACCACCACCACCGTCGACAGCGCCCGTCGTGCACGACCGCCCTGGGGCAGCAACGGCGTCGCGATCATCCCCGCCACCGTCACCACCCCCGCCACGGCACCAACTCGTGAACTCGTGCGCGTCCTGACCGTGTTGTTGTTCACGAGAACGGTGGTGGTGGGGGTGGGGGTCACGGGAGGAGGAGCTTGGTGACCATGACCGCCTTCTCGGTGGTCGACACACTCGCGCGCGACGAGAACACGTCGTAGTGCTGGGCTTCGATCTTGTCGAGGATGCGGCCGTAGAGCGTGTGGGCGGCCAGCACGCACTTGGCCGACTGGTCGGGCAACATCGCGATGCCGATCTCGGCCGACCGGTAGAGCTCGCGACACCGATCGATCTCGAACTGCATCAACTGGACGAACGAGGGCGTCACGTGGCGCTTGGTGAGGTCGACGCCGAAGCGGTCGGTGTCGTCGAGTGGGATGTACTGACGGCCTCGGTCGAGGTCTTCGTCGATGTCGCGCAGGAAGTTGGTGAGCTGGAAGGCATTGCCGAGGTCGCGGGCGTGCGGCAGTGCCGTGTCGTAGTCGGTGGGTTCGAGGATCGGCAGCATCATCTCGCCGATCACCGCGGCCGAGCCGTCCATGTACACGAGCAGGTCGTCCCACGTGGCGTACGACTCGATCGTGAGGTCCATCGTCATCGAGCGAAGGAACCGGTGGAACGCCTCGATGTCGATGTCGAAGGCGCGCACGGTGTGGACGACGGCCTTGAGCACCGGATCGTCCGACCGGCCCCGCTCGACGTCGGCGAAGAACCGGTCACCGAAGTCGGCGAGCGCCGCAGCGCGCACCTCGGTCGGTACGTCGTGGCCGCCCTGCGACGGGATCTCGTCGACGATGTCGTCGGCGTAGCGGGCGAACGCGTACAACGCGTGCACGTGGTGCTGTTTCACCTTCGGCAGCACCTTCGTCGACCAGTAGTAGGTGGTGCCGTGGCGCTTGTTGAACTGGCGGCACAGCTCGTAGCTCTCGTCGAGTGTCACCGGTCCGGTCGGCAGGCTGTGCGTGGTCGGTACCGGGGGCTTGTTCCGGCGCGCGAACACACTCATCGATAGCGCTGCTGTGCGTACTGCTCGACGCGCTCGGCGGCGAGCTTGCCCGACACGAGCACCATCGGCACACCGACGCCGGGCAGGGTCGACGATCCGGTGAAGACGAGGCCGGGGACCTTCTTGTTGACGTTGTTCGGCCGGAACGGACCGGTCTGGAAGAACGTGTGCGCCAGCGCGAACGGCGTGCCCTGTTCCATGCCCATGCGCTCCCAGTCGGTCGGGTCGTAGATCTCCTCGACGACGACATCGGTCGGGTAGCCGAGTGAGTCGACGCGGCGGCGCAGGCTCTCGACGATGGTGTCGCGTTCCTTCGACCAGTCGATGGTGCCGCTCAGGTTGGGTGTGGGTTCGAGGACGTAGATGCTCGAGTGTCCAGCGGGGGCCAGCGAACGGTCGTCGAGGCTGTGCAGCGTGACGAGGATCGAGGGGTCGGGCATGCGGACACCGTCGTCGATCAATGCCTTGAACGAACCATCCCAGTCCTTGCCGAAGTGGATGTTGTGGTGCGACGCATCCTCGGGCGGCAGCCCTTTGACACCGGCGACCCACAGCAGACACGACGGCGAGTACTTCCCGTTGCGGGCGGTACGCGGTGCGGTGACGCCCGGAAGCAGTTCGCGGTAGGCGACGGGGAGATCGGGGTTGCAGACCACGGCGTCGGCGTCGAGCCGCTCGGACACGTCGATCTCGACGCCGGTGACCGCACCACCGGAACGACGCAGGATGCGGGTGACGGGAGCGTCGTAGCGGATCTCGACGCCGGCATCGACGAGCGCGGCGGCGAGCCCGGAGGCCATCATGTGCATCCCACCCTCGGGCACGAACACGCCCTGGACGGAGTCCATGTACGTGATCACGGCGTAGAGCGCGAGCGCCTCGTACGGGGCGAGTCCGGCGTACATCGACTGGAAGCTGAAGATCTGTTGCAGGCGTTCGTCGCTGAAGAACGTCGCCACCTTCTTGTCGAGCTTGCCGAACCCTCCGAGCCTCAGGAGTTCGAGGCCCGACTTCCACGGCTTGATCAGGTCGAGCGGGGTGTTGAAGTTGGCGTCGATGAACGAGTCCATCTCGGCTCGATAGAGCTTCTCCAACCAGTCACAGAAGGCTCCGAACGACTCGTGCTTGCTTCGCGTCGGAGAACTCGCGGATCTCCTGCGTCATCGCCTCGCGGCCGTGACGGACGAACAACGTGGAGCCGTCGGCGTACACCGCGCGATACATCGGATCGACCGGGTTGATCGTGACGTAGTCCTTCATCTCGGCGCCGCACGCGTTGAACGCGGCTTCGAGCAGGTTCGGCATCGTGAGCACGGTCGGGCCGTTGTCGAGACGGAATCCGTCCGACACGATCATTCCGGCGCGCCCGCCCGGAATCGAGTCGCGCTCGACGATGGTCACGTCGTGTCCCGCCTGGACGAGGTGGGCGGCAGCGGAGAGCCCTCCGAGGCCGGCGCCGACGACGACGACCTTCATCAGACGCTTCTCCAGCTGACGAAGTCGGCCAGGGCGATCAGTTCGGTCTTGGCGAGCTCGGTGATCGGTGCTGCCTCGAGCGACGTCACCGCGGTGTCGGTCAACGCTGCGATGTGGGCCTCGAGTTCGTCGAGTGCACCGGTGTCGATGATGGTCTGCTGGATGCGGGCGACGGTCTCGTCGTCCATCGCGGGACGGCCGACGAGATCGAGCACGGCGCGTTGCGCGGGCGTGGCCGACCGAACCGCTCGTGCGAGCAGCGGCGTCGGCTTGCCCTCGCGCAGGTCGCCGCCGACCGGTTTGCCGGTGACGTCGGCATCGCCGAACGCGCCCATCACGTCGTCGCGCATCTGGAACGCGTCGCCGAGCGGAAGGCCGTAGGCGCTGAGCGCAGGGAGGAGTTCGTCGCCGCAGTCGGGAGCTGCGAGCAGCGCGCCGAGATGGAGGGGCCGCTCGATGGTGTACTTGCCGGACTTGTAGCGGCAGATCCGTTCGGCCTTGTCGACGTCGCGGATGCTCTGGACCGACCCGAGGATGTCGAGGTACTGGCCGATGTTGAGTTCGATGCGGAGTTCGTTCCAGACGCGCAGCGCTTCGGGCGGAGCCGCTTCGAGCAGAACGTCGGCGTAGACGAAGGCCAGGTCGCCGACGAGAATTGCCACACCTTCACCGAAGCGACGTGACTCGCCGACCCAGCCGTTGGCGGCGTGGTCGGCGGCGGCCACGGCGTGGGTGGTGGGCTGACCGCGTCGGGTCGCTGCATCGTCCATCACGTCGTCGTGGAACAGCGCGAAGGCGTGCATCAGTTCGAATGCGGCGCCGGCGTCGACATCGATCTGGTCGTCGGTGCTGCCACCCGCGCCGACGTATCCCCAGTGGCAGAAGGCCGGCCGCAACCGCTTGCCGCCCGACAGGACGAGTCGACGGATCTCGTCGATCGGCTGGGCGAGGTCGGCGTCGAACGTTGCCCAACGATCACGTTCGGCGGTGAGGAGCTCGTCGAGTCGGGCCTGGACCCTGTCCGCAATGGATCTCAGACTGGTCGGCGCTGATCCGGGCATCGTGTTCGCAGGCTACTGCCGGTCGTCGGGCACATGCCCCGTCGTGTCACCACATGGTCAGACGCCGCGCTCGGACACTCAGTCGGCAGGGACGGCGTCGAGGTCGGCGGTGACCTGTTCGATGCGGAGCTGAGCGGCGGAGATCTTCTCCCGGCACACGGTGATGAGCGTGGAGGCCCGGGCGACGCGATCCGCGAGGTGGTCGACGTCGACGTCGGATCCCTCCAGTTCACGCAGGATCGAGTCGAGTTCGGCCAGTGCGTCGGCATATCCGGGGGTGGCGTCGGCCATGGTGTTCATTCCTCCTGGTCGGTGGCGGTCGTCGTGTGCGTGACGGTGCTGGTGATCACACCGTCGGCGACAGCCGTCGTGATGGATTCGTCGGGGGACGCGTCGTTGACGGAGCGGATCACGCTGCCGTCGCCGCGTCGAGTGATCGACCAGCCGCGCGCCAACTGCACTGCGGGGTCGACGGCGCCGACACGGGCGGCGATGACGTCGAGACGGTCGCCCGATCGGTCGAGTGCTGCGGTCGCGCGGTCGAGCAGCCGGGTCTGGATGGCCTCGAGGCGGCCGTCGGCGCGCTCGAGTGCGGCCGGTGCCGAGCGCGCGAGTGTGTGGATGCGCATGGCGAGGCGTTCGTCGGCCCGCTCGACCGCAGCGTGGGTTCGACGCGCGATCCGGTGGGCGGTGTCGGACAGGTCGGTCGTCGCCGCGGTCAACGCGAGCTGGCTCTCGCGCACGATCGCTGCGAATGCCGCTTCACTGTCCGCGCTGTAGCGAGCGGCCCGGGCGATCAGTTCGCCGGCGCATGCCGTCGGGGTCTTGAGCATCGTGTGAGCGACGTCGTCGGCGACGCTGCGGTCGACCTCGTGGCCGAGCCCCGTGAGGACGGGGACCGGCGACAGTGCGATCGCCCGGGCGATCGACTCGGCGTCGAACACGGCGAGTTCGTTGCGTGCGCCGCCGCCGCGGATGACGACGAGTGCGTCGAGGTCGTCACGTCGGGCCAACGTGCGTGATGGCCGCAGCGATCGACTGCTCGGCGAGGTCGCCCTGGACCCGTGTGTCGATGACGGTCAGCTGAAAGCCGAACGCGCTGCGCTGCAGTTCGTCGTGGAAGTCGTGCCACGCGGCGGTACCGACACTGGTGACCACACCGACGCGCAGCGGGATCGGCGAGAGCACACGCTGCTTGTTGGCGTCGAGCAGGCCCTCCGCGACGAGTCGCCGCATCACCTCGTCGCGCGACTGGGCGATGTCGCCGATCGTGTAGCGCGGGTCGATCCCGGTCATCTTCAGCCCGATGCGACCGTTGGGGGCGTAGTAGTCGAGGTAGCCGAAGACCCGCACCTTCATGCCGTCGCCGAGGCGTAGCCGGTTCTTCTGCAGCACGGGCCGCAGTCGCATCCGGGCGTTGGCGAAGAACTGGACGTTGACGACGGCCTTGCCGCGTCCGTTTCCCGATCCATCGGACCGGTCGGCGTCGTCGACCAGCGTGAAGTAGGCGTGCTGGCCACGGTCGCTCCACCCGGTGATCTCGCCGCGCACCCACACGCCGTCGGAGAAGCCGCGCCGCAGTGTGTCGTTGATGGCGTCGGCCAACTCGCCGACGGAGTAGGTCGGGTTCGAGACGTCGTCGAGTTCGGTCTCGCCGAAATCGAACGCGGGCTGGCTCACGGGCCCGATTCAATCAGGCCGTCGACGAACCCGTCATGCGCCGATCATCCTGATCGTGCCGCCGGGTGGCGTCTCGGTGTCGTCATCGGCGGCATCATCGGGATCGATTGCCGCGAAGAGTTCCCCGTCGACGGGGAGATTGCGTTGCAGGCGCAGTTCGTCGAGTTGGCGCAACGGCCGCTCGAGCTGACGCCGACGAGGGCCGGTGAGCTGTTCGAAGGCCCGGTCGACCTGATCGAACTTCTTCTTCACCGAGTCGACCTGCTCGTTGTACTTGCGCCATTGCGCCGAGAAGGTGCCGAGCAACTGCAGGATCTCGTCGCTCGTCTGCTCGATCATGAAGTTGTCGAACGCCTGGCGGATCACGCCGAGGAACGCGAACAGGGTCAGTGGCGAGCAGAGCACGACCTTCTGGCCCATGGCCTCGTCGAGCAGGGCGGCGTCGTGCTCGTGGATGAACCCCGTGAGCTGCTCGTTGGGGATGAACAGCAAGACGTAGTCGACCGATGGCTGGTCGCTCTCGCCCGAGTAGTCACGCTTGGCGAGTTCCTTCACGCGCAGGCGGACGTCTTGGAGGAACCGCTTGAGGTGCACCTCGCGTTCGGCGTTGGTGTCGACCTCGAGATAGCGCAGATACGACGCCATGGGGAACTTGACGTCCATGTACAGGGCGTGGCCCTTGGGCATCGGGAACGTGTAGTCGGGGCGCCCGGTGCCTCCCTCGATCTGCGTCTGCTTGACGTAGTTGAGGTTCTCCTGGAATCCGGCGAGGCGCAGCACGTCCTCGGCCATCCGCTCGCCCCAGTTGCCGCGAGCCTGTGGATTCGCGAGGGCCTCACGCAACGCCCGGGTGGAGTCGGCGAGGGTGTTGGCGATCTCGGCGTGCGCGGCCAGCGACGATGTGACCTGGCCGAAGTTCTCCGCACTCGAGCGCCCGAGCGTGGTGACCATCTCGCTCAGCTTCGTGAGCTCGATGCGCATCTCGGCGTGGACCTGGTCGAGCCGAGCATCGATGACGTCCTTCTTCGCCGACAGGTCGGAGTTGGTCTGTTCGCGCGCCGCGAGCGCCAGCGCTCCGAACTGCTCGCGCTGCATGATCGCGGTCTGTTCCAACGCGGCCGCCACGGCGGCGTCGCGTTCGGCCGTGGCCTGGTCGCGAACCTGCGCCACCGCCTGCTGTACCGCGATCTCGACGGCGAACTGCACGCCGTCGGTCGTTGCGGCACGATCGGCGTCACGAGCGATCAGATCGGCTTCGGCGCGCCGAGTGGCGAACAGGTAGCCGCCCACGGCGGCCCCGACGGCCAGCAACACGGCGATCAACAACAGGGCGATGTCCATGCCGTCAACTATGACAAGGGGCTGTCACAGAGTTCGCGGATGGCCCGTGAGCAGGTGCGGAGCGATTCAGGCAGCGGCAGGTTCGGTGAGTTCGGAGCCGTCGGGACGATGGACGTGCCAGTTGCCGTCGGCGTCCGCGGTGGACCGTGTAGCCGCCGTTCTTGGTGCGGTTGTGGCGGCCGCAGGCGGGTCCGCCGTTCGAGGACGTGGTGAGGCCGCCACGACTGTGTTCGTGGGTGTGGTCGATCTGGTTTCGAGTCGAGTTGCGCCCGCAGCCGGGCCACAGACATCGGCGCCGCGACAGGATCACGGCAACCCGGGCCGATCCGGTGAACCTTCGCTTTCGCCCGAGGTCGATCACGACCCCGGCGAGTCGCTCGTCGTATTCGTCGACCGTCATCAGGAGGTTGACCACGGGTTCGGGTGCGACCGATCCCGGAGGAGCCGACACGGCACCGAGGAAGATCGAGTGGAGCGCGTCGAATCGGCGCTGAGCGTCGGTACGCCAGCACGCCGATCGAGCGGTTGGTGGTGTCGGCACGAGCGAGGACGGCGACGTACGCGGCCTCGACCTCGCGGCGCGCATGCTCGATCGCCACCAGCGCGTGGTCGAGGTCGGCGCCCGACAGTGCAGCGACCTCCGCTGCGCTCGGGAACGTCGACACGGTGTTCATGTCGAGGCCAGTCCGTGACCAGTGCGGGTAGGTGTCAGGGTTGATCGAACTCGACGTACGATCAACTTGTCACCTCTGTCACATCTCTGCGGACACGGGGGCGTCGCGCGACTCGCCCGGTCAGCGCAGGGGGATGGTGAAGCAGCGGTCGGCGAGGGTTCCGAGGGCGTAGGTCTCGTAGTCGATGCCGAAATCGCTGTACAGGTGCCGGCACGACTCGCTCCACGCCAGCGCGTCGGGTGTCGACATGCGGTGCACCACCTGCATCACACCGCCCTCGTAGACCCGATACTCGGCCCACGTGCCGGGGAAGTCCTTCGTGCAGCCGATCTCGATCGACGGAATTTCCGATCGGCTCATCGGTCGGACCCGATGGCGATGGGTGTGGCCGGCCGCGTACCCGACGATCGACGGGCGTCGAGTGGCCACCTCGTCGAGCGCGTCGCTCGCATCGGGATGCAGTCCGAAGTAGTCGTCGCTGCGCTTCGCATCAGGGCCGCTGCCGATCCACTGCTGGTGGTGTCCCATCACGAACACCGGCCGATCGGTGGCGGCACATCGCTCGTCGAGCCAGTCGAACTGTTCGTTGCCGATCGATCCGGTCGTGGCCCCCGGGATCGCGGTGTCGAGCAGCGCCACGGCCAGACCGGGCAGTTCGATCCACTGGTCGCCGGCGTACTCCGCCCTGGTGGCGGTACGCGTCGTGGTTGCCGCGCACCACGTGGAGACGGTCGCCGAACGGTGTGCGATAGCAGGCCTCGAACGCCGCCCACTCCTCGGGAGTTCCGTCCTGCGAGAGGTCGCCTTTCACGATCACGGCCGTCGGCTCGATCGTGGCCATCTCGATGGCGGCCGCGCCGTTCATCACCTCGGGGTACGGCTCGTCGCCCGGCTCGCCGCGCCGGATCGGGCCCTCGGTCAGATCATCGATCCGCCCTGCCTCGACCTCGCCGAAGTGCACGTCGTTCACGGTCGCGAACCGGCAGAGCAATTCGCCGTGCGGCCGGGCGAGCGTGCGGACCGACACGCCGTCGAGGTCGTGGTCGGTGTCGGCGGCGAGACCGTCGTAGCGCCGCACCTCCAGGCCGTCGTGGACGACGACGAGGTCGTCGGCGACCGTCGTGACGTCCATCAGGTCTTGACGACGACCGAGTTGACGACCTTGTCCTGCCAGGTCTGCTTCTTGTCGTCCCACAGCATCCAGAGGTAGCCGAGGTAGAAGATGTTGGCCGAGATGAAGCTGGCGAAGAGGCTGCGCCCGAGCGCCCGGCCGAATCCGATCGGTGAGCCGGTGCGTTCGTCGATGACCCTGACGCCGACGATCCGCGCTCCCCACGTCTGGCCGGTCTTGCCCATCGCTCGGACATAGATGAACATCACGACGCAGCACGCCGATCACGATGAGGGCGATCCCCGCGCCGATGGCACCCCCGGTGGGTTCGCCGGGTGGGCAGAACAGCTCCCAGGAGTTGTCGCCGGTTTCGATCCACTCACAGTCACCGAAGGCCGAGGCGATCAACACGACGCCCGGCACGACGAAGACCAGGCTGAGCAGGCCGTAGAGCAGGCCGTCGAGCAACCAGGCGCCGAGTCGGATACCGAAGTCGGCTCGTTCACCGCCGACCATCGGCTGCTGGGGGGACGACGGCGGATATCCCGGTGCGGTGGCGACAGTCCCGTACGGAGGCGGAGGGATCACGGGTGGTGCTCCGGCCTGCGGCGATGTCGGACTCGATCCGAACCCCGGTGGTGGTGGCGGCGGTGGTGGCGGCGGAGTGGATGGTGGCGGAGTGGGTGGCGGTGGCATCTCCATGACGCGAGTGTGTCAGATCAGCGATACGGACGGTCGCGACGCGCGGGCACCGGGCGTGACCACCAACGGCCGCTGAATCGCCACACGTGGTGTCGAGCCGACGAGGCCGGCCCGTTGACCACCGGCCGTGGCCACAGCACCTCGGTGGCAGCCATGATCGCCGCGGCCTCCTCGTCGGTCGGCACCGGTCGGACCGAGGTCTGGGCGTGGGCTGCGTCGGACATCGTTGCCACGTTAGGCCCTCGGTGGGGCCGCAACCTCGTCGTCGATCGACCACGACTCACGCGCTGGTCGCGTGACGACCGTGCCGGCGATCTTGTCGTGGAACGTCCGGCGCTGCGTGTCGGCCAAGGCGACGAAGTACCCGATGAACAGAATGATCGAGACGGTGAATCGCAGGATGTAGCGCAACCCGGCTTCGCCCGACGCGACGGAGCGTCCGTTGCGGGCATCGACGACCTTGGTTCCCGCCACGCGGTTTCCGACGGACTGACCCGTCGAGGTGATCGCTCGCGCGTACAGCGCCGTTCCGACGGCGAAACCGGCGACGATCGCGGCGAGACCGAGCAGGACGAGTGGCGTCGACCCGATCGCGATCAGTGCGATGCCGGGGATCAGCAGCAGCGTGAGAATCACCAGGTCGACCAACAGCCCGACGGCCCGCGCGGCGAACGAGGCGAACACGGGGTCGAAGTCGAGGCCCCCCTCGGTCTTGATGACGGCGGCCGCGGCGCGCTCGGGCCGGGTCACGTCGGTCGGCTTCGTCAGCGCTGCACCGACGGCTGGGGCGCTGATGTCGCCCTCCTCGTCGATCCGCGCCAGCAGCTCAGCGAGTTCGTCGTCGTAGCCGGCCGGTGGGGACGCAGGACCTGGCGACGTCGTCGGCGGCGGTGGTGGCGGTACCGCGGCGACTGCCGGTGGTGGTGTGGTGGTCGGCGGCGGTGGTGGGACGGCGACAGAGGGAGGCGGTGGAGGCACCGCAGCGGGTGGTGGCGGCGGTGGCGGTGAGGGTGCAGGCGGTGGCGGTGGCACCGCGGATGGGGGAGGTGGGAGCGGCGGCGGCGACCCTGGCAAGGAGGGTTGGCCGGGGATCGAACTGGCGTCGCTCATCGCGCCCGCCTCGTCACAGCGGCACGTTGCCGTGCTTGCGCCGAGGCAGTTCCTCGCGTTTGGTGGCCAACATCCGCAGGCCCGCCACGAGCTTCTGGCGCGTCTCGGCAGGGTCGATCACATCGTCGATGTAGCCCCGCTCGGCTGCGGCATACGGAGTGGCGTACTTCTCGGTGTACTCCTGTACGAGCTCGGCGCGGCGGGCGATCGGGTCGGCGGCCTGCTGGAGTTCGCGTCGGTAGACGATCTCGACGGCGCCCTGCGGCCCCATCACCGCCAGCTCGGCGGTCGGCCAGGCGAACGCGAGGTCGGCGCCGATCGACTTGGAGTTCATCACGACGTAGGCGCCGCCGTAGGCCTTGCGGGTGATCATCTGGATTCGCGGCACGGTCGACTCGCAGTAGGCGTAGAGCAGCTTGGCGCCGTGGCGGATGATGCCGCCGTACTCCTGATCGACACCGGGCAGGAAGCCGGGCACGTCGACGAACGTGATCAGCGGGATGTTGAACGAGTCGCAGGTGCGCACGAATCGGGCGGCCTTCTCCGACGACTCGATGTCGAGCACTCCGGCGAGCACCTTGGGCTGGTTGCCGACGATGCCGACGGGCATGCCGTCGATGCGGGAGAACCCGCACACGATCGATTTCGCCCAGTGCGGGAAGTACTCGAAGAACTCGCCGTCGTCGACGACGTGGCGGATGACCTCGGTCATGTCGTACGGCAGGTTCGGGCTGGCCGGGAGGATGTCGCGCAACTCGGGACAGAGCCGATCGGGGTCGTCGCCGAGGTCCTCGATCGGCGGCTCCTCGAGGTTGTTCGACGGCAGGAACGACAACAGGAAGCGCACGTCGTCGAGGCAGGCCTTCTCGTCCGACGAGACGAACGTGGCGACGCCCGACTTGGTGGCGTGCGACATCGCGCCGCCGAGTTCCTCGAGCGTGACGTCTTCGCCGGTCACGGTCTTGACCACGTCGGGGCCGGTGATGAACATGTGGCTGGACTCGCGCACCATGAAGATGAAGTCGGTCATGGCGGGCGAGTACACCGCACCGCCGGCGCACGGGCCGAGGATCACCGAGATCTGCGGGATCACCCCCGACGACAGCACGTTGCGGTGGAAGATCCCTCCGTAGCTGGCGAGGCTCACCACACCTTCTTGGATGCGCGCGCCGGCGCCGTCGTTGAGGCCGACGACCGGGGCGCCGACCTTGAGGGCGAGGTCCATCAGCTTGTGGATCTTCTCGGCGAAGACCTCGCCGAGCGCGCCGCCGTACACGGTGAAGTCCTGCGAGAAGACGAAGACCTTGCGGCCGTCGACCATGCCCCAGCCGGTGATGACACCGTCGGTGTACGGACGGTCCTCGAGGCCGGCGCCGTGAGCGCGGTGGCGGGCGAGCATGTCGAGTTCGTGGAACGAGCCCTCGTCGAGGAAGTAGTCGATGCGCTCGCGGGCGAGCATCTTGCCCTTCTCGTGCTGGCGCTCGACCGACCGGGGCGATCCGGCGTTGATCGCCTGATCGCGGCGCTCCGCGAGGTCGGCGAGTTTGTCCTGCATCGAGTTCGTCACCCAAGCGAAGTTAGTGGCTGTCGGACCAGTCCGGTAGATCGACAAGACTGCGAGGCGATGGCTGCCTCGTCACCCGATCCTCGTCCGCCGATGAACCTGCCGTTCCAGCCCCCGCTGGAGCCGATGCTCGCCAAGCTCGCCCGCTCCATTCCCGACGGCGATGGGTGGCTGTTCGAGCCGAAGTGGGACGGGTTCCGCTGCATCGTCTTCCGCGACGGCGACCGGCTCGAACTCATCTCCCGCAAACTGCGCCCGCTCGGGCGGTACTTCCCGGAACTCGCGGCGCCACTCCTCGGGGCATTGCCCGATCGTTGTGTCGTCGACGGTGAGATCGTCGTTGCCGGCGATTCGGGCGCAGGCCTCGACTTCGATGCGTTGCTCCAGCGGATCCACCCGGCGGAGTCGCGCATCAATCGGCTCGCCGCCGAGACCCCTGCGGCGTTCGTGGCCTTCGATCTCCTCGCCCTCGGCGACACGTCACTCCTCGACGAGCCGATGGTCGAGCGCCGGGCAGCGCTCGTCGAGGCCCTGACTGCGAACGATGTCGTCCACGTGACGCCGGCGACGACCGACCGTGCGGTGGCCGACGACTGGTTCCACCGCTTCGAAGGCGCTGGGCTCGACGGTGTCGTGGCCAAGCCGCTCGACGGCACCTACCAGCCCGGCAAGCGGGCGCTCGCCAAGATCAAACACCAACGCACGGCCGACTGCGCGGTGGCCGGCTACCGGATCCACAAGGACGGCAAGGGAGTCGGATCGCTGCTGCTCGGTCTGTTCGACGCGGCCGGCGCCATGCACTCGGTCGGTGTCGCCGCGTCGTTCTCGGCGACACGGCGGGCCGAACTCCTCGCTGAACTGGAGCCACGAACCCGTGACGCGCTCGAGGGTCACCCCTGGCGGGAGTGGGCCGAGTTCGACGGTGACGCCGTCGGCGCTGCGACGAGTGGTGGCAGCCGCTGGAACGCCGGCAAGGATCTGTCGTTCGTTGCGATCCGGATGGGGCTCGTCGCCGAGGTGTCGTTCGGTCAGCTCGAAGGTCGTCGATTCCGTCATGGCGTCGGCTTCATTCGTTGGCGGCCCGATCGGACCCCCGAATCGTGCACCTACGACCAACTCGACGTCGCCGAACCCGTCTCCTTCCACGACTTCGTGACCATGTAGAGGTTGCGGTGACGACTGGCGTCAGCACCAGTTGTCAGGTCAGCCGCCGAGCGTCGTGGGCGTGGGGATGGTGACGGTGACGACGGGCGGGGTCGTCAGCTGCGTCGTCGGCACCGAGCCGTCGGGGTTCTGGATCGTGAAGATCTGCGGGTCGCTGTTGAACACGCCGTTGGCGGTGACCGCGTTGACCGTCAACGTCCAGTCGCCGGCGACGGAGAACGGGATGCCCTGCGCGGGCGGTACCACGCCGACACCGGGACCGTTCAGCGGCACGGGCTGGGTGATGCTTCCGACGACATCGTTGGACGGCGCCGTCATCACGACCTCGAGACCCGACAGGTCACTCTCCGGAGCGTCGACCTGCACCCACATGCCGGACAGGCCGACCACGTTGCTGGTGAACTTCACGGTGACGTCGAGGTCGGCTTCGGGCGACTCGACCTGCAACACGATCGCGTAGTCGACCGATGAGCCGGCGTCGATGTTCGGCGGGCTGAGCGTCACCAGCCAGGCGCTCAGAGCGAGCACCAGCAGCCCGGCAGCGGCCTCCGCGCCGAAGGCGCGGCGCAGGCGATCGGCGGTCGGGATCGTCAGCTCGTCGGCGCGAGGCAGTTTCGAGTTCACGTACTGACGCGCCGACATGGCGATGAACACCATGAACGCAACGACCACCGTCTTCAGCAGCACGACGCGTCCGTGCGACGATCCGAACAAGTTGCCGCCGTCGAGCAGGATCATCTGACCGATGCCGGTGGCGATCGTGACGACGATGGCACCGGTCGAGAGCCGCCCGAAACCGCGGACGGCATGGACGAGGTCCTCCTCACCGGGGCCGGCGAGCACGACCCGGGCGAGCAGCACGACGCCGCCGAGCCAGATGGCCATGGCGAGCGCGTGGATCATCGAGAGGGGGACGGCGATGAGCGCGAGATCCATGTCGGTCCGGCTGAGCCCGAGGGTTGCCGTCGCCAGGGCCGGGATCAGCAGGGCCGCCATCTGGGTGACCGGGTCGATGACCCGATCGGGTCGGAACGCGACCCAGGCGCTCGCCGCGACGAGCACGAATCGGGCGACGGCGGCGATGCCGGGGATGCCGGCGTTGAACAGGTCGGCCCAGTTCAGCGGGTTGAGACCACTTCCCAGGCCGCTGCCGGTCACCGCCGCAGTCGCCGCCGCGACGTACAGCACGGCGCCGACGAACGCCACGACCCAGGTGGCTCGAATGAATCGGACGGCGAGCAGGTACTCGACGCCCTCTGGCCATGCGGCCGCGATGAGCACGAGCGAACCGAAGAGCACGGCGATTCCGAGGTCCGACAGCAGTCGACCCAACCACAGTGGGCCCTGGCCAGAATCGACGCTCGACAATTCGGCGACGTCGCCGCTCGAGGTCGTCGAATCCGTGGTGGTCAGGCCGCCGGTGTCGGTGGCGTCGGGCGCCGTCTCGGTCGTCGGCGTCGTCTCGGCGGTGGCGGCGTCGTTCTCGACCCGGAACGACAGGTTCCCCGCCCCGTTGGGCTGCCCGTCGGCATCGCTGACACCCCAGCTGACCGTACAGTTGCCCTTGGGGAGCGCATCGACCACGTCGGCCGCGAGCGTCAGACCGTCGTCGCTCACGCGCCGCGGGCCGACCGTGTAGAGCTCGGCGTCGCATTGCACGGCGATCGTGTTGACCTCGCCGAGCTCCTCGTTGAACGTGATCTCGATCGAGGCGGGCGAGGTGGCGACCGTTGAGCCGTCGGCGGGTGTCGAGCTGGCGACGGAGTTCTCGGCGAGGGCCACCCCCGGGGTCAGCAGGACGGCGCCGAGTGCCGCGAGCGCGACGAGGACCAGCGAGCGCACGCGGGGGCGTCGGGAGGGAACAGGTGTGCGCTCGTTCACGATCGGCAAAGGCTAGTGGTCGCACCCGTCGCGTTGTCAGACACTCCGTTCACAGGTTGCCGCGGACACAGCTGGACGCACCCATCGAGTCGGCGAGTTCGTTTCGGCCACCGACGAGTTGGGCGATCAGCTGCGTGGACTCGGCGAGGTCGTCGGCGACCGCGACGGCCCGCCACGCGTCTGCCTGATCCTGGGTGTTGCGGACGAACGCGCGATGGTCGGCCCCGAGGTCGTCGACCGGCACGTCGTCACCGGAGGGAACGTCGAGCCGACTCACTCGCGTCGCCTCACCGTCGAGCAGGCCCGCCGCACTTGTCGCCAGGTCGGCGACGGCGATCTGTTCGGGCGCCGGCGGCAGCGCGAGCAGCTGCTCGGTCGTCGAGCTGCAGATGGCCTGGAGTTCGCCGAGGTAGTCCTCGTAGGTGACCGGCGCGACGGGGTCGCTGCAGCTCGCCACGGCGATGGCACCGATCAGGCAGAGCACGGCGACGATCCCGGCCGGATGTCGACGGCTGACATGGGCTGAACGCATCCAGTCGACTGTACGAACTCGGCGCCGTGTGATGTGTGCACGTCCGCGGGCTGTGACATCCCATCGCTATCGTGCACGCGATGGCCATCCAGTCGCTCTACCGTCGCTACCGGCCCCGTCGCTTCAGTGAACTGAAGGGCCAGGACCACGTCGTGCGGGCACTGAGGACCGCGGTGGCAGAGGGGCGCGAGGGCCAGGCGTACCTCTTCTCCGGTCCCCGTGGCACCGGCAAGACATCGACGGCGCGCATCCTCGCCAAGGTCCTCAACTGCGAGAATCCGCAGGACGGCGAACCGTGCTGCGAGTGCGAGTCGTGCCTGTCGGTCGAGCGGGGCACGAGCTACGACGTCCACGAACTCGACGCGGCGAGCAACAACAAGGTCGACGACATGCGCGACCTGATCGAGAAGGCGTCGCTCGGCACGCCTGGCCGGCACAAGGTGTACATCCTCGACGAGGTCCACATGCTGACGCCGAATGCCGAGGCGGCGCTGTTGAAGACCCTCGAGGAACCGCCTCCCCACGTCGTGTTCGTGCTCGCCACCACCGATCCGCAGAAGATGTCGGCGACGATCATCAGCCGGACCCAGCACCTGCAGTTCCACCTCCTCGCGGCCGACACGCTCGCCGAGCACGTCCGCTGGGTCGCCGCCGACGCGGGCCTCGAGGTCAGCGATGCGGCGATCGAGCAGGTCCTCACGCGCGGTGGCGGGTCGGCCCGCGACACGCTCTCCGCGCTCGAACTCGTGGCGAGCACCGGCGACGACGGGATCACCAACCTTGCACTCGACGAGTTCGTCGAGGCGATGATCGATCACGATCCCGGGCGGGCACTCACGATGGTGGCGCACTCCATCTCGCTCGGCACCGAGCCGCGGACGTTGACCGAGGAACTGATCGGCTACCTGCGCAACGGGTTCCTGTCGCTGATGGCGCCCGAACTGGTGCAGCTGCCGTCGCACCGTCTCGATGGTCTCGCCGAGCAGGCGCAGCGGCTCGGGGCGGCCGGGCTCGTGCGCGGCATCGAACTCCTCGGCGCGGCGCTCACCGAGATGCGTCACGCCCCCGACCCGCGAGTGCTGCTCGATGTGGCCACGGTGCAGCTGACCGCCGACGCGGTCTCCACCGACACCTCGGCACTCGTGGCCCGCCTCGATCGCATCGAGCGCCAGCTCGCCGACGGGAGTGTCGCCGCGCCGGCACCTGCGGTCGCCCGGCCGCCGGTCGATCCGTCGACCGGTCGTGCCGCCCTCGGCGGTCGAGTCCGCCGCACGATGCCCGAGCCGCAGAACGGCGCCGAATCGGCTCCCGCTGCTTCGGTTCCGGCTGCTGCTGCCCCGCCACGGCCGTCGCGGCCCGAAGTGGTGCCGACCGATCACCGATGGCGAGCGCGCCGGCGAGCCGGCGGCGCTGCAGTCGCAGGACTCGATCACGGCCGACGTGTGGGAGAACACGGTCAAGCCGTCGCTGAAGGGGATGCCCCGTGCGATCTACGCCCCGGCCACCTTCGTGCGCAGCGGCGTCGGCGTCCTCACCCTCGCGGTCCCGAATGCCGTGCACCGCAGCAAGTGTGAGCAACACCGCGCGGCCGTCGAGAAGGCCCTCAGCGAGCTGGTCGGCTCGACCGTCACGATCGAACTGCTCGACGGCGGGAGCGGCGGGAACGACGACGGTGATCGCAGTCCGGCACCCGAGCAGACCCTGGCAGCGAGTGACGACGCCGGACGAGTCGGTGATGCCTCGTCGTCGGCGACGCCCGTGTACTCGACGGGTGCGTTCGACGAGGCCGGTGACGCGACCGTCACCCACGTCCTGCCCGACGATGACGACGTCGACCTGGATGATCTCATCGACGCCCCGCCCGAGTCGGTGAAGACGCCGATCGACCGACTGGCCGAAGCATTCCCCGGGTCTGAGTTGATCGAGGAGGCCGGCTGATGGCGGGGAACTACACCGCACCGGTCCAGGTGCTGATCGACGAGCTCGGTCGGCTTCCGGGCATCGGTCCGAAGTCGGCGCAACGCATCGCGTTCCACCTGCTGAAGGTGCCCACCGAGGACGCCACCCGCCTCGCATTCGCGATCACCGATGCGAAGGCGCGGGTCCGGTTCTGTGAGCGGTGCTTCAACGTCGCCGAGGGACCGCTGTGCCCGATCTGCAGCGACGAGAGTCGCAGCTCGTCGATGGTGTGCGTGGTCGAGGAGTCTCGTGACATCGTGGCCATCGAGAAGACCGGTGAGTTCCGTGGTCGCTACCACGTGCTGCTCGGTGCGATGAGTCCGCTCGAGGGGATCGGCCCCGAGCACCTCAAGATCCGTGAACTCGTCGCTCGGATCGAGCCCGAGGGCATCGAGGAGATCATCTTGTGCACCAACCCGAACACCGAAGGCGAAGTCACCGCGATGTACCTCGCCCGGCTGCTGAAGCCGATCGGGTTGACGGTGACTCGCATCGCCAGCGGTCTGCCCGTCGGTGGCGACCTCGAGTACGCCGACGAACTCACGCTCGGTCGTGCCATCGAAGGTCGCCGCACCGTCGACTGACCGCCCTGGTCGTTGCACTCAGCCGAAAAATGTACTGGGGCATCACCTCGACGAATCGGTTGCGGGCGGACGGACCGATTCGTTTCGATGATGCCCCAGAGGGGGGTGAGACGACGTTGGCTCACTCGATTGGTTGTTGCGGTTACATTACGAAACTCGGACGCTGTCGTCAAGGTTCCGTAACACAAGTCGCTGTGACTGCCAGTTTACCGACGTGACGTGGTCTGTCAAGCACGCAAAGTGACAACTACTGATACCCAACGTGATCGGACAGTGACGCAACGTCGCCGCGCCCGGAGGATGGCGGCGTTCTGGAGGTCGCCTCAGACGGTGCGCAAGATGGCGGCGTCGCCCTGGCCGCCGCCGCCGCAGAGTGCCACGGCGCCGATCCCGCCACCGCGGCGCTTCAGCTCGTGCAGGAGCGTGAGTGCCAGACGGTTGCCGCTCATGCCGATCGGGTGGCCGAGCGCGATCGCCCCACCGTTGACGTTGACGATCTCGTCGCTGACGCCGAGTTCGGCGATCGATGCGATACCGACGGCGGCGAAGGCCTCGTTGATCTCGAACAGGTCGAGGTCGGCGATGGCGATGCCGGCGCGCTCGGCGGCCTGGAGGATCGCGCGGCTCGGCTGGTGGAGCAGCGATGCGCTGTCCGGGCCTGCCACCATCCCGTACGACACGAACTCGCCGAGCGGGGCCACGCCACGGCGCTCGGCCTCGGCCCTCGACATCATCACCACGGCGCTGCCGCCGTCGGAGAGCTGCGATGCGTTGCCGGCGGTGACCGTGCCGTCCTTGTCGAATGCCGGGCGCAGGCCGCCGAGGCTCTCCGCGGTCGTGCCGGGCCGCACACCTTCGTCGGTCTCGACGAGGATGGGGTCGCCCTTGCGCTGGGGAACGGCGACCGCCACGATCTCGTCGGCCAGGCGCCCGTCCTTGATCGCGTTGGCGGCCCGCTCGTTCGAGACGGCGGCGAACTCGTCCTGGGCCGCACGGCTGATGGTCTCGCTGCCGGCGTAGCGGTCGGTGCCGAGGCCCATCAGGCACCCGTCGAACGAGCACCACAGGCCGTCGGCGATGATCGCGTCGCGCAACTCGGTGTTGCCGTAGCGGAAGCCGCCGCGAGCGCCGTCGGCGAGGTACGGAGCGTTGGTCATCGACTCCATGCCGCCGGCGACGACGATGTCGGCCTCGCCGGCTGCGATCATCTGGTTGGCGAGGTAGATCGCGTTCAGGCCGGACAGGCAGACCTTGTTGATGTTGACCGATGGCACGTTCATCGGAATGCCGGCCTTGACCGCGGCCTGGCGGCTCGGCACCTGACCCTGGCCGGCCATGAGCACCTGACCCATGATGACGTGCTGGACCTCGTCGGGCGCCACGCCGGCGCGCTCGAGCGCGGCACTGATGGCGAACCCGCCGAGATCGGCAGCGGAGAACGACGACAGCGCGCCGCTCATCTTCCCGATCGGAGTGCGAGCGCCGGCGACGATGTACGAACCTGTGGAAGCCATGGGCCAACGCTACCCCCACCCCCCAACCCCCGAAAAATGCCGCTGGGTGCGCGCTGAGCGCGCACCTGCAGGAGAATTTCGGGGGTGGCGGGGCTGGGGGTCCGCTTTGTCGGTGGGGATTACCGATCGGTAACGTCGCAGGCCATGCAACAGATCCTCGAGGCCATCCAATCCGGTGCGAGCGGCGAGGATCTCGCCGGCCTCCCGGTTCCCGAGAGCTACCGGGCGGCGGTCGTCAAGCGTGACGAGGCGGCGATGTTCGAGGGGGTCGATTCGTGGGACAAGGACCCCCGCAAGTCGCTCCACGTCGAGCAGGTCGCCACACCTGAGCTGGCGCCCGACGAGGTCTACATCGCCGTGATGGCGTCGAGCATCAACTTCAACACCGTGTGGAGTTCGATCTTCGAGCCGCTGCCGACATTCGGTTTCCTCGACCGCATGGGACGCGACAACGACTGGGGCAAGCGCCACTCGCTGCCGTACCACGTCGTGGGTTCGGACGCATCGGGCGTCGTCCTGCGGGTCGGTTCGGCCGTGCGCAACTGGAAGCCCGGCGATCGGGTGACGGTGCACTGCAACTACGTCGACGACCAGGACCCGAGCGCCCACAACGACTCGATGCTCGCGACCAACCAGCTGATCTGGGGATTCGAGACGAACTTCGGTGGCCTCGCCGATCTCGCCGTCGTCAAGGCCAACCAGCTCATGCCCAAGCCGAGCCACCTCACCTGGGAGGAGTCGGCGGTCAACGCGCTGTGCAGCTCCACCTCGTACCGCATGCTCGTGAGCGCGAACGGCGCCCAGATGAAGCAGGGCGACAGCGTGCTTGATCTGGGGCGCCACCGGCGGAATCGGCGGCTACGCCGTGCAGTACGTGCTCAACGGTGGCGGCACGCCGGTCGGCGTGGTGTCGTCGCCCGAACGTGCGGCGCTGCTCAACCGGATGGGCTGTGAGGCGGTCATCGACCGGCGTGCCGAGAACTACCAGTTCTGGTCGGACGAGCACACCCAGGACGAATCGGAGTGGCGCCGTTTCGGCAAGAAGATCCGCGAGGTCAACAACGGCGAGGACGTCGACATCGTGTTCGAACACCCGGGTCGCTCGACGATGGGCGCCTCGGTCTTCGCCGTCAAGCGCGGCGGCACGATCGTCACGTGCGCAGCAACGTCGGGCTACATGGTCGAGTTCGACAACCGCCACTTCTGGATGCGTCTCAAGAAGCTCATCGGCTCGCACTTCGCCAACTACGCCGAGTCGTACGCCGCCAACAAGCTGCTCGATCAGGGCCGCATCCAACCGCTGCTCACCAAGACGTTCGACCTCACCGCCGTCGGCGACGCCGCGCTCGCAGTGCACCACAACGAAGTCGAGGGCAAGCTCGGCGTGCTGTGTCTCGCGCCGTCGGAGGGCCTCGGTGTCGACGACCCCGAGAAGCGTGCCCGGATCGGCGAGGACAAGATCACGATCTTCCGTTCCTGACGACGTCAGGTCCCGATGACCCCGCCGTCGGTGCGACGGATGGCGAGCGTCGCCGACCGGGGCCGACCCTGGAAGTCGGGCCAGTTCGACTGCGACGCGGGATTCGCCGGGTCGGTCGCGTTCTCGCCAGGGTGCTGGATGTTGACGAACATCGTTCGCCGGTCGTCGGTCATCGTCCAGCCGGTGATCTCGCATCCGACCGGTCCGACGAGGAATCGACGGATGTCGCCTGTCGCCGGATCGGCGGCGAGCATCTGGTTGTTGCACGCGATGGGCTGACCTCCGTCGGTCTCGATCCAGAGGCGACCGTCGGGATCGAACGCCAGGCCGTCCGGCGATCCGAAGGCGTCGCCGGGCGAGATCGTGGAGCCGTCGCCCGTGCCGAGCCCGCTGCCGGCAAGAGCGAACACCGACCAGATGAACGAGTCGGCGCCGTGGTCGCCACCAAGGCCCTGCCAGCGCAGGATGTGACCGTTGCGGTTGGCGGTCCGCGGGTTTGCGGCGTCTGCCACCGTCCGTGCCGAGTTGTTGGTGAACGTTCCGTACGCCATCCCGGGCTCGAACGGGTGGGTGGCAACCCACTCGGGGCGATCCATCGGGGTTGCTCCGACCGCGGTGGCCGCACCGCGTGAGTCGATGAGGATGTCACCGAGCCCGCCATAGCCAGGCACCGAGCCTTCGGCGAGTGGGAGCCAGACGCCGGTGCCGTCGCCGTCGAAGCGCGCCACGTACAGCGTGCCGTCGTCCAGCGGGCTCTCGTTGCGCCGATATCGCTTCCACGGCTGCCGCGACACGTACTTGTAGAGGAACTGGAAGCGCTCGTCGTCACCCAGGTAGAGCACCGCCCGACCGTCGTCGGCTTCCGCGAAACTCGCGTTCTCGTGCTTGATGCGACCGAGAGCGGTGCGCTTGCTCGGTGTCGAACGCGGGTCCTGCGGATCGATCTCCACCACCCAGCCGAACCGGTTCGGTTCGTTCGGGTTCACGGCGAGATCGAAGCGAGGGTCGGCCTTCCACCACGTCAGGTCACCGTCACCGACGCCGTACCGCCCCATCAAGTCGGTCGGGGTGAATGAGGTGTCGCTTCCGAAGTATCGGTTGAAGTTCTCCTCGCACGTGAGGTAGGTGCCCCACGGCGTACGCCCGTTGGCGCAGTTGTTCAGCGTGCCGAGCACCGAACGCCCCGACGGATCGGCCGTGGTCTGCAGGAGCGGATGTCCGGCGGCCGGACCGGTGAGCTCCATCGGGGTGTTGGCGGTGATCCGGCGGGCCTTGGTCGACTGCACGACCTTCCACTCGCCACGACGCAGTTCGAGTTCGGCCACGCTGACGCCGAGCGCGTTCTGCGACTTGAGGACCGTCTCCGGGTCGGTGTAGTCCGGTTCCGACGGGTAGAGCGACACGGGTGAGTCGAGGAACTCGTGGTTGACGGCGATCAGGCCCCTGTTGCGGCCCTTCTCGAAGAACGTCATGCCGTCGTGCGCCTGGCCGAACTGTTCGGCCTGCTCGGCGGCGGTGTTGCTGCCGTCGAACTCGAAGGCGGGGCCGCCCGGGTTGATCGGGTCGCCCCACGGGATGATCACCTGGGCGGTGTAGCCATCGGGTACCACGACCGCATCGGCGGTGCTCGGCCCGACTGCGGTGAACCCGAGCGCCGACGTCCCGGCGCCGCCGCTCTGCCTGCCCGCGTCGTCGCTCGACTGACGAGCTGCCGCCGCGGCCGTGAGCGGGGACCCGACCACCTTGCCGAACGCGGCCATCGCGCCGACGGCGGCGCCGCCACCGATCAGCCCTCGTCGACTGATGGCTGTGCTGATCGGCCCCTCGGCCGGTGCGGTTTCCTCGAGACTGTTCGACATCGTGAGCTCCTGGATCGGGTGATTGCCGGATGTGGTGATGGCCAGCGACGGTAGACAACGAGTTCGAACGCTGGTCGACCCCCTGGCGTCCCCGAGGTGAACGCACGGCAACGTCTCGACGAACTCGAGCCGACCCCGGCACACTGCAGGCCATGAGTGAGCTGGCGGCGGTGCTGTGGGACATGGATGGCACGCTGGTCGACACCGAGCCGTACTGGATCGCCTGCGAGCACGAGTTGGTCTCACGGCACGGCGGTACCTGGACCGACGCGGACGCGCACTCGATCGTCGGGTTCGATCTGCTCGACGCCGGCCACGAGCTGCGAACGCGCGGCGGCGTCGCGATGGAGCCTGCCGAGATTGCGAACTGGCTGCTCGATGGCGTGATCGAGCTCGTCGCCGACCAGCTGCCATGGCGGCCCGGCGCTCCCGAACTCCTCGCCGAGTGTCTGGCCGAGGGTGTTCCCTGCGCGATGGTCACCATGTCGTGGCGACGGCTTGCCGATGCCGTGATCGCGGCGGCCCCGCCGGGGTCGTTCACCGCCTCGATCACCGGCGATGAGGTGACCAATGGCAAGCCCGACCCCGAGCCGTATCTCGCCGCTGCTGCGGCGCTCGGCGTCGACGCGCACGCGTGTGTGGCGATCGAGGACTCGCCGACGGGTGTTGCCTCCGCAGCTGCCGCGGGGTGTGCGACGCTGGGGGTCCCCCATGTCGTCCCCCTCACAGCCGCCCCCGGGCTCACCATCGTCGACTCTCTCCTCGGCGTCGATCTCGCTCGACTCCGACGTCTCCGCGTTGGGTGAACCCGATGCCACACCCGTCGCCGACGATGCGCCCTCGGATGGCCGTCGCCGTCGCCGCCTGGTGCTGGGTGGACTCGTCGCCGCGATCGTCCTGATCGCGGCCACCGGGATCTACGTCGCATCACAGGAGCAACCGCTGCCACCCAAGCCCGACATCGCCCTCGATGCCTGGGTGCCGTACTGGGCGCTCGACGCCTCGTTGCCGGACTTCGATCAGCGCGGGCCGTCGATGCGCGAGGTGTCGCCGTTCTGGTTCAACGCCGCGGGGGTCGACCAGATCATCGTCGACCCGAACGCGTCCCCCGACCTGACCACGCAGTTCATGGAACAGGCGAAACGTGCCGATGTCGAGGTCGTCCCGTCGATCATCGATGCGCTGCCCGCCGGCGCCATGGCCGCGATCCTCGCTGATCCGGCGACACGCGCACGGCACGTCGAGGCGATTCGAGCATTCGCGGCCGACGGTGACTACGACGGCATCGACATCGACTACGAACAGTTCGCGTTCGCCGACGGACGCGACACGTGGGCGGCGACGCGTCCGAACTGGGTGGCGTTCGTCGAGGAGTTGGCCGCGGCACTCCACGGAGACGGCCGAACCCTCACGGTGAGCATTCCACCGGTGTACGACGCCGGCCAGACCTCGGAGAGTGGCTACTGGGTCTACGACTACGGCGCCATCGTCGAACACGTCGACCGGATCCGGATGATGACCTACGACTACTCGGTCACCGAGCCCGGCCCGATTGCCCCCATCGACTGGGTCGAGTCGGCGATCACCGGAGCGATCGAGGCAACCGGCTCACCCGACAAGCTCGTGCTCGGGCTGCCGGCCTACGGCCGCAACTGGCCCGTGTTCGTCGCCGGGGAGTGTCCGGCGACCGACGTACAGGGTCGCACGACCGTGTCGGCCCGTTCGGTCGACGAGCTGATCGCCCGTCGCCAGGGCCAACCGATCCGAGTCGACCAGACCGGCGAGTGGATGTTCGAGTACGACCTCGAGGTGACCGACGGGACGACCACGTGTGTCCAGACCCGCCAGGTGCACTACGTCGACGGTGACGGCATCCGGCTCAGGATGGATCTCGCACGGGAGTACCGCCTCGACGGTGTCGCCCTCTGGGCGCTGGGCTTCGACGACGCGGCCGTGTGGGACGCCATCCTGCCGACCGTCGCCGACCCGAAGGCACCGACCACCATCGCCAACTGACGTGACCCGCTGTGGCGGGCGGGCGTGTCAGCTGTACTGGTCGAGGATGGTCGACTCGGTGACTCGGCTCAGCGTCTCGCGGATGGCACGTGCGGTCGGTTCGTCGACGCCGTCGACCGACATGAGGTCGTCGACCGTCGCCCGTTGCAGCTTCGCGAGCCCGCCGAAGTGGTTGGCGACGTTGATCGCCGTCTCGGACGGCAATCGACTGACCCGGTGGAGCAGACGCAACCCCTTCGGTGTCGCTTCCTGGCCGAGGTCGGTCGAATCCGCCCCGGGCGACAGCGCATCGGCAGCGAGACGCAGATTGAGGACTTCGTCGTCGGAGAGCTGCGTCATCCCTGCGAGTGTCTCGGCCACCGACCGCCCGGGCGGGAGGTAGTCGGCGACCACGAGGTCGAGTTCGTCGTCGATCTCGCCGTAGAGCTCGTCGAGCTGCAAGCGCAGCAGTCGCGCGTCGACGCCGAGTTCGATGATCATCGTTTCGATCTCGTCGGCGATCCGGTGGACCATCTCACCGCGTTGCACCACGGCGACCACGTCACGGAGGCTGACGACATCCTCGATCTCGACGGCGGTGAGGTTCGTGATCGCGTCGTCGAGGCGAACCTTGTAGCGCTCGAGGGTCTGCAACGCCTGGTTCGCCCGGTCGAGCAGGTGGCCGACTTCCTGCAGCTGGCGCTTGTCGCCGCCGGCGTACACGTTGATCACGCCCATCTCCTCGCTCGCCGACACGACGTGCACGTCGAGCGAACGTGCGACACGCTCTGCCGTGCGGTGGCGCGTCCCGGTTTCGCTGGTGGCCACGGTGGGATCGGGCACGAGGTGCACGTTGGCGCGAGCGATGCGTCCACCGTCGGCCGAGATGATGATGGCGCCGTCCATCTTGGCGAGTTCGGACAGGCGCTGCGGGCTGTACGGCGCATCGACGAGGAATCCGCCCGAGCAGATCGACAGCACGTCGGCCTCGTCGCTGAGGACGAGGAGCGCGCCCGCCTTCGACCGAACCACACGATCGATGCCGTCGCGCAGTGGAGTCCCCGGCGACACGCGCGCGAGGGCATCACGCATCGCCTCGTTCACGCCGCTGTATCGGGAACCCATGGAGTGATCCTAGGTGACGATGATCCGGCGAGCTGCGGCGATCTCACACCGCGGCCCGCAGCGTGCCCGAACCGAGGCCGGCAACGGCGATCGCTTCGCTCAGGGTCGCCGCGCGGAGCACGTTGATGTCGGCGTCGCAGTCGGGCGAATTGGCGGGGACGATCACGCGGGAGAAGCCGAGCCGCGCCGCCTCGGTCAGCCGACGCGCGGCGTGGCCGACCTGACGGAGTTCGCCGCCGAGGCCGACCTCGCCGAAGACGGCCAGGTCGGCGGGAAGCGGGTGATCGCGAACTGCGCTGACAACGGCGAGGCACACGCCGAGGTCGAGCCCCGGCTCGCTGAGCTTCACCCCACCGGCGGTCGATGCGTAGACGTCCTGGTCGCCGACCATCACCCGGCTGCGGCGCCCCAACACCGCCATGAGCATCGACAACCGGGCACCGTCGAGGCCCAGCGCGCTGCGTCGTGGGGGTACTCCGGGCACGCTCGGGTTGGCCAGTGCCTGGACCTCGACCACGATGGGCCGTTGCCCCTCCATGGTCGGCACGACCGCGGAGCCGGGGATGCCGGTGCGGCGGTCGGCGAGGAACAATGACGACGGGTCGGGCACCCCGGCGAGGCCGCTGGTCGCCATCTCGAACAGGCCGAGCTCGTTCGTCGGTCCGAACCGGTGCTTCGAGGCCCGGAGCAGCCGCAGTGCGTGGTGACGATCGCCCTCGAACTGGAGCACCGTGTCGACGACGTGCTCCAACACGCGTGGGCCCGCCAATCCACCCTCCTTGGTGACGTGGCCGACCAGCACGATCGACACGTTGCGCTCCTTGGCTTCGTTGACGAGGCGCTGCGCACAGCCGCGCACCTGTCCGACACTTCCGGGCAGCGAGCCGAGCGCCGGGTCGGAGACGGTCTGGATCGAGTCGATCACGACGAGCTCGGGTCGGATGTCGTCGATCGCGTCGAGGATGTGCGACAACGACGTCTCCGCGTGCAGCCACAGGTCGTCGCGGGTTGCTCCGAGGCGTTCCGCGCGTCGTTTCACCTGCTGGGCGCTCTCCTCGGCGGTGACGTACAACGTGGGCCCGTTCCACGTGGCGAGCAGTTGCAGCAGCAGCGTGCTCTTGCCGATGCCCGGTTCGCCGCCGAGGAGCGTGACCGACCCGGCGACCAGCCCGCCGCCGAGGACCCGATCGAGTTCGGGGATCGACGTCGTGACCGGATGCCCGTGTTCGGTGCCGACGTCGCCGATTCGAGTGGGGCCGGGACGGCTCGATGCGGCGACGGGTGCGGTCGTGTTGTCGACCTCGACGTCTTCGACCAGGGTGTTCCAATCGCCGCACCCGGCGCACCGTCCGGCCCACTTCGCGTGTGTGGTGCCGCATTCGCTGCACACGTGGACGACCTTCGCTCTGCTCATGGCTGCCATCATGACGAGGGGCTCTCACAGAGTTGCGTGATGTCGGGGGTCCGAACCCCGGGCGTAACAGTCAGTCGAACGAGATGACCTTGCCGCGGTTGATCGACACCCAGTCGCGGGCGTCGAGGTACGGCCGGAGCCGATCGGCGATCACCTCGCCGTACGCGACGTTCTTCGGGCGCTGCAACTCGAACAGGTACGGGAACTCGAGCCATGCGGTCGTGGCCTCCCACAGACGGATCGCCGCCGCACCCGTCGGCGGGTCGAGAACGACCGGGCCGAAGAGGCATTCGGGCACGCCCACGTGGTTGAGGAAGTCGGGGAAGAACAACGTCGGCACGCCGTAGCCGCCCGCGGCCACGACTCGGTCGTGTTCGGCGCGGACCTCGTCGTGGGTGGTCGGATCGGCGATGGCCTCGTCGACCACGGCCGGGTCGAGCCCGATCTCCTCGAGCAGGTGCCGGGCGACCTCCGGATCGTGTGGGCGGTGCCCGTCCTCGTGCAGCGCCCGGCCGGCACGCTCGTACCAGCGGTCGAGGTCGTCCATGCTCGATCGTCGCAGCAGCGCCCCGATGCGCATCATCGACCAGCCGTACGACCATTCGCGCTCCCACGGGTGCTTCTTGCCGTCGACCCGGTTGATCTCCTCCAGGCTGAAGAACTTCCAGTCGATCGTCAGATCGGTCTGACGGCGGACCTCGCGGATCCACTTCGCCGTCTGGTAGGCGAAGGGGCACATCACGTCGAAGTGGAAGTCGACCCGGGTCACGGTCAACGCATCGTCAGGCATGCGCAACGATGGCACACCCTCGTCTCGGGTTGCGGCTCAGGGCCGAGCCGGCGGGCGGCGATGCGTGCGTTGCCAGCGTGCCCAGGCGACGTAGCCGATGAAGAGCGTCATGAAGATGACCCAGGCGACCAACGCCACCAGTGCGAGCACGGACAGTGGACGTGCCCACCACCGGTCGTCGCCCGGTGACTGAACGGAGACGGCTCGTGCGTCGAGCACACTGCCGTCGAGTGGCACGACCCACTCGAGTCGGCCGTTCGTCGATCAGGGTGCCGTTGGTCTGGGACTGGTCGAGGTTGCCGGGGAGTGCGGCGCGCATCGTGACTCCCATCGACGACGCCGGGGTCGCTCCGGACGCCGCGATCTGATCGGCGAACGGCACCGAGCCGACCGCGGCGACCAGATCGTCATCGGCAAACGACGCGAACCCGTCGGGCAACCCCAGCAGACCGGTGAACCGAGTGGTGGTGTTCTCGCCGCTGCTGTTGCGCACCATCGACATCTCGTTGAAGGGCGGCCCCAGGCTGTTGAGCAGATTCGTCGCCTCCTCGTCGGAGAAGAAGCCGTGCGTGAACGTGATGGTGAGCCCGCCGTCCGGGGTCGGCGAGGGTCCGTCGACCACCCAGCCGGCCGCGACCACGTCGTCGGTGGCGAGGTCGTCGGCGATCGTCGGCACCGCGGCGACCAATTCGGGGTCGGCGGTCGCCAGGATCGAGATCGTGCCCGTGCCATCCGGCTCGACGGTCATGTCGACGGCGACGTCGAGCCGGCATCCGGCGAGCGCGATGACACACACACATGCTGCAAGGACCCGACGAACCACGCGGGCCATTATGACGGGCGTCCCCCGACGACACGCGCCAGCCCCTCGCCCCACACGCGAAAATTCGGAGCGATCCTTGCGCTGAGCGCAAGGATCGCTCCGAATTTCGGATCGGGATCAGGTGAGTTCGGGCGGTGGCAGCTCACCCTCGCCGGTGGTCGGCGGGATGGGATGCTCGGTCGCCGTGGTCGCCAGTTCCACCGACGACGGGGGCACGAAGCCCTCGACGGCGGTGAACGTGAAGCGCTTCTTGCCCTCGTTGTCGGGATCGTCCTCGGTGTCGACGACGATGATTTCGCCGGCGGCGTACTCCTTGTAGAGGATCTTCTCCGACAGCGCATCTTCGATGTGGCGCTGGATCGCACGCCGCATGGGGCGAGCACCGAGCTGCGGGTCGTAGCCCAGGTCGGCGAGCAGTTCCTTGGCCGAGGCCTTGATCTCGATGCCGAGACCCTGGCCCTCGAGCTGGCCGACGAGTCGCTTCGTGAGCAGGTCGACGGTCTGGAGCACCTCGTCGCGCGTCAGCTCGTGGAACACGATGACTTCGTCGATGCGGTTGAGGAACTCGGGCCGGAAGTGGTTCTTCAGCGACTCGTTGACCTTCTCCTTCATGCGCTCGTAGCTCATGGCGGAGTCGTCGCTGGTGAAGCCGACGTTGGCCTTGCGGAGATCCTGCGTGCCCAGGTTCGAGGTCATGATCAGCACGGTGTTGCGGAAGTCGACCGATCGGCCCTGGCTGTCGGTCAGGCGACCTTCCTCCAGGATCTGCAGCAACGTGTTGAACACATCCGGGTGGGCCTTTTCGATCTCGTCGAACAACACCACCGAGAACGGCTTGCGGCGAACGGCCTCGGTGAGCTGGCCGCCCTCTTCGTAGCCGACGTAGCCGGGAGGCGAACCGACGAGGCGGCTCACCGTGTGCTTCTCCATGTACTCCGACATGTCGAGCGTGATCAGCGCGGAGTCGTCACCGAACAGGAACTCGGTGAGCGTCTTGGCGAGCTCGGTCTTGCCGACGCCGGTGGGGCCCAGGAAGATGAACGAACCCGAGGGTCGCTTCGGGTCCTTCAACCCGGCGCGGGTACGACGGATCGACTGCGACACCGCAGCAACGGCGCTCTCCTGGCCGATGATGCGCTTGTGGAGGTTCTCCTCCATCTTCAGCAGACGCTCGGTCTCCTCCTCGGTGAGCTTGTAGACCGGGATGCCGGTCCACAACGACAGCACCTCGGCAACGGCCTCTTCGTCGACCTCGTCGAACAGGTCGACGCCTTCGGCGCGGACCTCGGTCTCCTTCTGGGCCTTCTCCTCGAGCAGGGTCTTCTCCTGATCGCGAAGGCGGCCGGCCTCCTCGAACTGCTGCTCTTCGACGGCGCGCTTCTTGGCTTCCTGCACGTCGCTGAGCTTGGTTTCGATCTCGCGCAGGTCGGGCGGGGTCGCCATGCGCTTGATGCGCAGACGCGACCCGGCTTCGTCGATGAGGTCGATGGCCTTGTCGGGCAGATAGCGGTCGGCGATGTACCGGTCGGCCAGATTGGCCGCCGCGACGAGGGCCTGGTCGGTGATCGTGACCCGGTGGTGTGCCTCGTACTGGTCGCGGATGCCCTTGAGGATCTCGATGGTGTGGGCGAGCGTCGGCTCTTCGACCTTCACCGGCTGGAAGCGGCGCTCGAGGGCGGCGTCCTTCTCGACGTGCTTGCGGTACTCGTCGGTGGTCGTGGCGCCGATGGTCTGCAGCTCACCACGGGCCAGCATCGGCTTGAGGATCGACGCGGCGTCGATCGCTCCCTCGGCGGCGCCGGCACCCACGAGGGTGTGGATCTCGTCGATGAAGAGCAGGATGTCGCCGCGGGTCTTGATCTCCTTGAGCACCTTCTTGAGACGCTCCTCGAAGTCGCCGCGGTAGCGCGATCCGGCGACGAGTGCGCCGAGGTCGAGGGTGTACAGCTGCTTGTCGGTGAGGGTGTCGGGGACGTCGTTGTTGACGATCTTCTGGGCGAGGCCCTCGACGATCGCGGTCTTGCCGACGCCGGGTTCGCCGATCAGCACCGGGTTGTTCTTGGTGCGCCGCGAGAGGATCTGCATCACGCGTTCGAGTTCGTTGGTGCGACCGATCACGGGATCCAGTTGTCCCTCGCGCGCGGCCTGGGTGAGGTTGCGTCCGAACTGATCGAGGATCTGGCTGTTGCCACCCTTCTCGTCGTCGCCCCCCTTGCTGGCGCCCACGCCGGCACTCGTCGGGCTCTGCTCGCTGCGACCGCCACCGGTGGAGCCCGCCGGTCCCTGGTAGCCGGACAACAGCTGGATGACCTGCTGGCGGACCCGGGACAGGTCGGCGCCGAGCTTGACGAGCACCTGTGCGGCAACGCCCTCACCCTCGCGGATGAGCCCGAGCAGGATGTGCTCGGTGCCGATGTAGTTGTGGCCGAGCTGGAGCGCTTCACGCAGGGAGAGTTCGAGCACCTTCTTCGCGCGGGGCGTGAAGGGGATGTGGCCCGACGGCGACGAACCGCCCTGGCCGATGATCTCCTCGACCTGGCTGCGCACCGCTTCGAGGGAGATGCCGAGGCTTTCGAGAGCCTTCGCGGCGACGCCTTCGCCCTCGTGAATCAGCCCGAGCAGGATGTGCTCGGTGCCGATGTAGCTGTGGTTGAGGAGGCGAGCCTCCTCTTGCGCGAGCACGACGACTCGGCGCGCCCGGTCTGTGAAACGTTCGAACATGGAGTGCCCTTTCCACGAAGTGGGATTCCGTGTGTCAACCCTATCGGCACGCCTCGGCGACGACGGGAGGGCCAACGTGACAAAAAGATCAAGATCTTCGGGAATAGACCCGACCTCGCATCAGGTGCGGGTGCCCTGTGCGTCGGGGAGCGACCACAGGAGCGATTCGAGCAGGAGCTTCTCGTTCGGGTTGCGGTCGAGTGTCTCGATCGCGCGGTGGATGCGGTGGACCGCGTCGGCGCAACCATCGACATCGGTGGTGCCGCCGTTGATCGCGGTGTCGCGGTACGTGCCGGCCATCGCGGCGAGCCCGCTGCGGAGTTCGTCGGTGCGATGGCGACGAAGCTCGCGCTTGTGCCGCTCGTCGAGTTGCTTCTTGCCGCTCCCGCGTTCGCCGTGGGCCTTGATCCGCTCGTCGAGGACAGCGACCTCGGCCGCGTGCCGGACGGCCAGAGGTTCGGCAGCGGCGTCGATCGATGCGAGCAGTTCGCCGGCGATGCGCATCGCGACGGCACCGCTGCCGTCGAGTCGGTGCGGCGTTCCGGCGAATGCGGCGCGCCGCTCGGACAGCGCCGGATCGGTGGCGAGCACTCGAGCGCGATCGAGGTCGCCATGGGCGGCTCGCGCGGCCGCCATCGCATCGGCAGGCCCGACTCCCTCGGTCAGGAGTCGGGCGGCGACGACGTCGGGTCCGATGGCGTGGAAGTCGATACGGGCGCACCGCGACGAGATGGTGATCAGGTCGGTCGGGACGAAGTCGGCGAGGATGATGAACGTCGTGGAGTCGGGTGGTTCCTCGATCGTCTTCAACAGCCGCGCCGCGCCCGGCGCCGCGAGCAGGTGGAACTCCTCGAGGATCATCACCTTCGACGACCCCTCCGACGGCGACAGTGACGCCGTGTGCACGATCTCGTCGGCCTGCTCCTTCAAGATCGCGGCCCCGACGCGTCTCACCTCGTGCACGTCGGGATGCTCACCGCGCAGGATCAGTTGCGCATCGCGTTGCTCGACGTCCTCGGTCCCGCCGATCAACACCGACGCAAAGGCGCGCGCGGCCTGGAGTTTCGTCGAGCCTGCCGGTCCCACGAAGAGGTAGGCATGGACGGGCCCGCTCTCGACGGCCGCCCGAAGTCGGCCGATCGCCTCGGGCTGGCCGACGACGTCGTCCCACACCGCGCCCGGCGCGCTCACAGCACGCCCCGCGCCACCAGAGCAGCGTGGATCTCGTCGGCGACGCGGTCGACCGAGCCGACCGCCTGCACGGTGATCCATCGGTCGGGATCGGCGTCGGCCATCGTTCGGAATCCGGCGAGCACGCGCGCATGGAACGCGGCTCCGGCGGCTTCGAATCGGTCGAGCTCACGCCGGCTCATCCGCTCGGCGATGGCGTCGTCCGGCGTGTCGAGGAACACGACGGTCGATGGCCAGACCCCGCCGGTACCCCACTCGTTGAGGTGCCGGATCTCGTCGATGTCGAGTTCGCGTCCGTAGCCCTGGTACGCGAGCGAGGAGTACACCGACCGATCGGTGACGACGGGTGTGCCGGCGTCGAGTGCCGGCACGACGATCTCGGCGAGATGCTGGGCGCGGTCGGCGGCGGTGAGGAGTGCCTCGGCTCGAGCGGTCAGGTTGTGCACGCTCGTGTCGTGGAGGATCTCGCGGATGCGCGCGCCGATCGGAGTGCCGCCGGTCTCCCGCGTGAGCACCGCGCCAACTGCAGATGCGAGCCGCTGTGCCTGGGTCGACTTGCCCGAACCCTCGGCGCCCTCGAACGCGATGTAGGCGGGTCGATCGGTCACGGCGACCGATGGTACCGACGCGCCCACCTCGCCCGACCAACCGTCACACTGGGCCGGCTCGGTGGATACCCCCGAGGGGATTGGGACGAAAGGCCGTAGTGGCAGCAGGGCCCAGGCCGTAGCGTCGGAGTGAGACGCCGTCGCAACGGTTGCGAGGCGCAGGATTGGAGACATCGTGAGTGACCAGAAGAGGCTCGTGATCCTCGGCGCAGGGACCGGCGGAACACTGGCGGCGAACCGGCTCCGCAAGAAGTACAAGGACGACGACCTCCGCATCGACATCGTCGATCAGGACAATCGCCACGTCTACCAACCGGGGCTGTTGTTCATCCCGTTCGGCCTGACCGAGCCCGACGAGATCGTCCGCAAGCGCGATCGGCAGCTCAAGAAGGGCATCCACTACCACCAGTGCCCGATCGACTCCGTCGACATCGACGCGAACTCGGTATCGCTCGAGAACGGCACCACGCTCGAGTACGACGTGCTGCTCGTGGCGACCGGAGCGGTGCTCCAGCCCGAGGAGACCGAGGGGATGACCGGCCCGGGCTGGATGGAGTCGGTGTTCACGTTCTACGACATGGAGGGCTCGACGGCGCTGGCCGCCAAGCTCGACGAGTTCGAATCCGGCCACCTCGTGATCAATGTCATCGACATGCCGATCAAGTGCCCGGTCGCTCCGCTCGAGTTCGCGTTCCTCGCCGACTGGTTCTTCACCGAGAAGGGTGTCCGCGACGACGTGACGATCACCTATGTCACGCCGCTCGACGGAGCCTTCACCAAGCCCACCGCCTCGGCGACCCTGAGTTCCCTGCTCGACGAGAAGGGCATCGAGTTGGTCACCGAGTTCAACACCGGTGAGGTCGACGGTGAGGCCCGCAAGTTGATCGGTTTCGACGGCCGTGAGATCGACTTCGACATCGCCGTCGTGGTCCCGCTGCACGGCGGCGCCGCCTATGTGGCGAACTCGCCCGGCCTCGGTGACGAGTTGGGGTTCATCCCGACCGACAACGCCACGCTGCAGTCGAAGGTCAAGCCGAACATCTTCGTCGTCGGCGACGCCGCCGACCTGCCGGCATCGAAAGCCGGTTCGGTGACGCACTTCGAAGGAGAGGTGCTCGTCGAGAACATCGAGGCGTTCCTCGACGGCAAGGCGATCGAGCACAGCTTCGACGGCCATGCCAACTGTTTCATCGAGACGGGATTCTCCAAGGCGCTGCTCATCGACTTCAACTACGAGAACGAGCCGGTCACCGGCCACTATCCCGGCCCGGTCGGCCTGCCGTTGCTCAAGGAGTCGAGGGTCAACCACCTCGGCAAGTTGATGTTCCAATCGTTCTACTGGCATGGCCTCCTGCCCGGGCGTGACATCCCCGGCATCGGCCCCGACATGCCCACGTTCGGCAAGAAGCACCCCGTTTCGAGCTGAGGACTTCGGCCCACCCGATCTGAGAAAGAGAGACACGTACATGCCCACCAAGACATTCGCCGGCACGACCGTCGACGTGAACGACGAGGGGTTCTTCGAGGACCCCACCCAATGGACCAAGGAGATGGCCCCCGAGATCGCCGACGAGTTCGGTGTGCCGACCCCACTGACCGATCGCGCCTGGGTCGTCATCGACCTCATGCGCTCGGAGTACTTCGACAAGGGCACCGGGCCGACCGTTCGCAAGATCAGCAAGTTGTCCGACGTCTCGACCAAGGAGCTCTTCGTGCTGTTCCCGAAGGGTCCCGCCAAGCTCGCCGCCATGGTGGCCGGCATCCCCAAGCCCAAGGGCTGCATCTGAACTGGAGATCGAACATGACCGACACACACCCCATCCCCCCCGCACCCATCGCCGCCCCGATCGAGAAGGTCTCGATCATCGTGTCGAAGGGCTCGCTGGAGGGCATCTACCCGGCGCTGATCATGGCCAACGGCGCCCGCAACGAGGGCATCGACGCCAACCTCTTCTTCACCTTCTTCGGGATGGACGCCATCCACAAGGGGCGCCAGGACCACATCAAGGTGGCCGCGGTCGGCAACCCCGGCCTGCACATGCCCACCATCGCCGGTGTGATCCCGGGTGCCTCCGCGCTGATCACGAAGTACATGGAGAAGCAGATCGAGAAGCAGGACTTCCCCGACATCCACGAGTTCGTGGAGATGATCCACGACACCGGCGCGGGTCTCTACGCCTGCCTCGCCTCAGTCGACCTGTTCGGCATGGACCGTGACGATCTGATCGACGACCTCGACGGCATCATCACCGTCGGCGAGTTCTACGAGATGGCCGCCGGCGGCCAGATCATCTTCACCTGAGGTTCAATCGTCGGCGGCGAGGTCGGTGATGACCGGCTTCGCCGGCGCCGACTTGGCGGCGGTTTTCTTGGCCGGCGCCTTCTTTGCCGCTGACTTCTTCTTGGCGGCGGTTTTCTTGGCCGGCGCCTTCTTCTTGGTGGCGCGCTTCTTCGCCGTGGGCCCACCCTTGGCGATGATCGCCTCACGACGGATCGCCAACAGCTCGTACGCCCGCTCGGGCGCCATCGCATCGAGGCGGTCGCCCTTGCCGAGCGACGCGTTGGTCTCGCCGTCGGTGACGTAGACGCCGAACTTGCCGTCCTTGGCGACGACGGGACGTTCACTCACCGGATCGCTGCCGAATTCCCGCAGCGGGCCCTTGGCGGCCATGTTGCCGCCGCCGCGCTTGTACACCTTGGGCTGGCTGAAGATCGCCAGCGCCTCCGCCAGCGTGATCTGCAGCAGTTGGTCCTCGGAGTCGATGTTGCGGTAGTCCTTCTCCTTCTGCACGTACGGCCCGTACCGACCGTTGTTCGCATAGATGGCCACGCCGTCGGTGGGATCCTCGCCCAACAGACGCGGCAACTGCAGGAGCGCTTCGGCCTCGTCCATCGTCATCCGTTCGAGGACCATCGTCTTGAACAGGCTGGCCATCTTCGGCTTCTCGAGGCCCGGAGGCGGGTCGTCGTGGTCGCCCCACTGTACGTAGGGCCCGTAGCGGCCGTTCTTGGCGTACACGGGGTAGCCGTCGAGTTCGCCGATCGGTTCGTCGGTCTTCGGCGCGGCGAGCAGCTCGATCGCCTTCTCGACGGTCAGCTCGTCGGGCGTGAGGTCGTCGGGGACGCTGGCGGTGTCCTCGCCTCGCTTCACGTACGGCCCGTACTTGCCCGGCTTGACCACGATGACGTTGCCGTCGGCGTCGGCGCCGAGCGGGAACGTGTTGATCTCGGCGGCATCGATCTCGTCGAGGTTCTCCTCGACCAATCGCTTGAGGCCCAGCAGCGCGTCCTCGCCGAAGCCGGCCTCGGCGGAGATCGGCTGGGTGTCGCCGTCGCCGGTGTCACCGAAGTAGAAGCGCTTCAGCCACTTGTCCTTGGCCCGCGTGCCGTGGGCGATCTCGTCGAGGTCGGCGTCGATCGAGGCGGTGAAGTCGTAGTCGACGAGTGCGTTGAAGTGTTCCTCCAGCAACCGGATCACGGCGAAGGCCGTCCAGGTCGGCACCAGGGCCTGACCCTTCTTCCACACGTACCCGCGGTCCTGGATCGTCTGGATGATCGACGCCCAGGTGGAGGGTCGGCCGATGCCGAGCTCCTCCAGCCGCTTGACCAGCGACGCCTCGGTGTAGCGCGCCGGTGGAGACGTGGTGTGGCCGTTCGGCACGATCGAGGCGACCGGAACGTCGTCGCCCTCGGCGAGCGGCGGCAGCAGCGCTTCGTTGTCGGCCGGCGTCGTCGCCGGTCTCTTCCTTCGACGCGACGTACACGGCCCGGTAGCCCGGGAACGTGATCGTGGTGCCGGAGGCGGCGAACTCGCAATCGGTCAGTTCGCCGGTCGTGCGGTCGGTGGCGTTGGCGGCGAGTCGCACGCTGACGGTCACGCCGGTCGCGTCGGCCATCTGCGAGGCGAGCGTGCGCTGCCACACGAGGCGGTACAGGGCGAGCTCCTGGCTGTTGAGTTCGGCGCTCACCTGCTTGGGCGACCGGAACGGCGTGGTCGGCCGGATGGCTTCGTGGGCCTCCTGCGCGTTCTTCACCTTCGACGAGTACTGCCTGGGCGCGGCATTGAGGTAGTTGGCGCCGTACTCGCTCGTGACCGCGGCTCGAGCGGCCTGCATCGCCTCGTCGGACAACACGACGTTGTCGGTGCGCATGTAGGTGATGTAGCCGCGCTCGTACAGCCCCTGGGCGACGCGCATCACCTGCGACGACGACAGGCGCAGCTTGCGTCCACCCTCCTGCTGGAGCGTCGACGTCATGAACGGCGCCTTGGGCGACGAGCGGTACGGCTTCTCCTCGACCGAACGCACCGTGAACGCGGGCGTCGGCGAGGCCGTCGGCGAGTGCGACGGCTCTGGCCTCGTCGAGCGCCATGACCTTGTCGGACACCTGTCCGCGGTCGCTGAAGTCCTTGCCGGTCGCGATCCGTGTGCCACCGACGGCGACGAGCTTCGCGTCGAACGCCGGAGTCGTGGCGGTCCCGAGGTCGATGTCCCAGTAGTCGGCGGTGATGTAGGCGATGCGTTCGCGTTCGCGTTCGACGATCAGGCGAACGGACGGGCTCTGGACGCGGCCGGCGGACAGGCCACGGTTCACGCGGCGCCACAGCACCGGCGACACCTCGTAGCCGTAGAGGCGGTCGAGGATGCGGCGGGTCTCGGCGGCGTCGACGAGTCCGTAGTCGAGACCACGCGGGTTGTTGACGGCGTGGTCGATGGCCGACTTGGTGATCTCGTGGAACACCATCCGCTTCACCGGCACCTTCGGCTTGAGGTACTCGAGGAGATGCCATGAGATGGCTTCGCCCTCGCGGTCTTCGTCGGTTGCGAGATAGAGCTCCGAAGCGTCCTTGAGTGCGGCCTTCAAGTCCTTGATGACGGTCTTGCCCCGCTCGGTCAGCTCGTAGGTGGGCTTGAAGCCATTGTCGACGTCGATGTTCAGCCCCTTCGACGGAAGGTCGCTGACGTGGCCGACCGAGGCGCGCACGTCGTAGTCGCTGCCGAGGAACTTCGACAGCGTCTTGGCCTTGGCCGGCGACTCCACGACAACGAGAGGTTTGGGCATCGGTGTCTTTCGCTAGGTGATCGGGGGATGGGTTGTCAAGCGCATCGGATGCGCTGTTGTCAGGGCGAAGTGTGCCGGAGGATCGGCCGAACTGCATCGCGGGTACGGTTTGGTCACGATGTCGGACGCGATCGAGGCCCCCGATCCTGCACTGGGCTGGGCCGAGGATTTCGACGAGTCGTGGCGAGCACTCGGCGCTCCGGGCACGCCCGGGCGGGTGTCGCGACTCGACCGAGGATGGAGCACGCTGATCCGCTCGATGGACGAGGCGCGGGAGCGACCGAGCCGTTGCGGGTGCGCAACATCGGCGCCGACGTCGCTGTCGGCGACTGGGTGGTGCCCTCCGACGACAACGAGCGCGTCGAGCACGTCATCGAGCGGCGGTCGGCCTTCACACGTCGTGCGTCGTTCGATGGGATGCGCGCCGTGTCGCACACGCTGGCCGCCAACATCGACGTGGTGTTCCTCGTCCATGCCCTCGGTTCGCCCCCGAGCCCGCGGCGGCTCGAACGCGAACTCGTCCTGGCGTTCGATTCCGGTGCCGAACCGGTCGTGGTGCTGACGAAGACCGATCTCGTCGACGACGCGGAGCCCGGGCACGTCGCGCTCGCCGATGTGTCGCTGGGGGTCCCAGTGCTGCTCGCCAGCGGGATCAGCGGTGACGGCATCGACGCGATCAGGCGGTACGCGGTCGGCAACCGGACACTCACGTTCCTCGGGGCGAGCGGCGTGGGGAAGTCGACGCTCGTCAACGCGCTCGTCGGCAATCAACGCCAGGCGACGTCGGCGGTCAGGGAAGGCGATCAGCGCGGTCGCCACACCACGGTGGCCGCCGAACTCGTGCCGTTGCCCGGCGAGGGATGGTTGATCGACACACCAGGCGTGCGCGCGCTCAGCTTGTGGCTGTCCGGAAATGGCATCGAGCGGGCGTTCGCCGATGTGTTCGACCTGATGGACAGCTGCCGGTTCCGTGACTGCAAGCACGATCAGGAACCCGGCTGCGCCGTCCAGGCGGCGATCGCGGCCGGCACGCTCGACGCGGTCAGGTTGCGCAGCCTCGAACGGCTCATCGAGGAGGAGGCGGCGTTGGAGGAGGAGCAACGCGCCCACGACAAGGTCGCCGACAAGCGCGCCGGCGGTCGGACCCGCCCGCCCGAACAATCCGAGTTCGACTGACCACGACTCGACGTTCACGCTGTGTCTGGCACATCGTGAACGGATGGAGATCGCAATGAACGGCAAGCCGGTCGAGTCGGTGTGGGACTTCCCGCGGCCGCCACGCCTGGAACGGGTCGACTGGCGGGTGAGGGTGATCCACGGAGGGGTCACGATCGTCGATGCGCCGCAGGCGCTGCGGGTACTCGAGACGAGCCAGGCGCCGGCGTACTACGTCGCGGCCGAGTGGGTCGACCTCGACCGTCTCCACCCGTCGCCGCGCCGGTCGCTGTGTGAATGGAAGGGAGTCGCCGAGTACGCCGACGTTCTGATCCGCGACGTCGCGGTTGCCGAGGCGGCGTGGACGTACCCGTCGCCGTCGCGAGCATTCGCGCCGCTCGCCAACCATTGGGCGTTCTACGCACAGAAGGTCGACGAGTGCCGGATCGACGACGAGCGGTCGCCGCCAACGAGGGAAGCTTCTACGGCGGGTGGGTCACGGCCAACGTGACCGGCCCGTTCAAGGGCGCACCGGGAACCGCGCACTGGTAGTTCCGACCGATTCTGACCCTGTGTGACTGTCGCCGGTCGATGTGTCGAGGATCAGTTGCATTCGGTGGGGCGTCGATAGTGTTCGTACAGCTCACGAAGCGGGGCTGGTTCCGCGTGGGCGATGGAGTGATCCATCGGGTACATGCGGCACCCGCCGCACCCAAGAGCAGGAGAACACATTGGTGTCATCAGTCGGGCTCACGACGGCCGCGCAGGCCCGGATCGTGGTTCACGCGTGATCAGTCGGTGGAAGCGCACGCTCGTCGGCTCGCCGTTGGCGAGCGAGGACGAACAGCATCAGCGCCTCGGCATCCCGACGGCGCTCGCCGTGTTCGCGTCGGACGCGATCTCGTCGACGGCGTACGCCAGCCAGGAGATCCTCATCGTCCTGATCCCCGCCGCGGGGCTCTCGATCGCACTCAATCAGCTGATCCCCATCTCGATCATCGTGATGGTGCTGCTCGTACTGGTCATCACGAGTTATCGCCAGACGATCTTCGCCTATCCGGGTGGTGGCGGCTCGTACGTCGTCTCCAGGGAGAACCTCGGCGAAACGCCGTCGTTGGTCGCCGGCGCATCGCTGCTCGTGGACTACATCTTGACCGTCGCGGTGTCGGTCTCGGCCGGTGTTGCGGCGATCACGTCGGCATTCCCGGCCCTGCGTCCCGAACGCGTCGAGATCTGTCTCGGGTTCATCGCGATCATGACCGTCGCGAATCTCCGCGGGTTGAAGGAGTCGGGCCGATTGTTCGCGGGGCCGACCTACGTCTACATCGTCGCCCTCGGGGCGTTGATCGTGGTGGGGTTGATCCGGCTCGCGACCGGCACGCTCGAGCCGCTGGTGCCCGATACGGAGGCCGTGAACGAGCTGACCGGCGGCAACGAGCTGACCGGTTTGACCATCCTGTTGTTCCTGCGGGCCTTCTCCTCCGGTGCGGTGGCCCTCACCGGTATCGAGGCCATCTCGAACGGTGTTCCGGCGTTCAAGAAGCCCGAGTCGAAGCATGCAGCCACCACCCTGCTGATGATGGGGACGATCCTTGCGACGTTCTTCTTCGGGATCTCGCTCCTCGCCAGTCGGCTGCGACCGACGCCGAATGAGGGTGAGACGCTGTTGTCGATCATGGGCCGCGAGGTGTTCAACGGCGAGAGCCTGCCGTACTACGTCCTCCAGTTCTCCACGTTCGCGATCTTGATCCTCGCGGCGAACACGGCGTTCGCCGACTTCCCACGCGTCTCCTCGATCCTCTCCCAGGACGGCTATCTGCCTGCCCAGCTGAAGAATCGTGGCGATCGGCTCGTGTTCTCCAACGGCATCCTGGCACTGGCGGCCGTGGCGGCGGTCTTGATCGTGGTGTTCTCGGGCGATACGAGCAAGCTCATCCCTCTGTACGCCGTCGGCGTGTTCTGCGGGTTCACGCTGTCGCAGATCGGCATGGTGCGTCATCACCAGAAGGTCCGCGAACCGAGCTGGAAGCGCGGTGCGATCGTCAACACGATCGGTGCGATCGCGACGTTCATCGTCTTGATCGTCGTGCTCGTGTCGAAGTTCACGATCGGAGCGTGGATCCCGGCTGTGCTGATCCCGATCATCGTGTACATGTTCAGGCGGATCAAGCGCCACTACGACGGGGTGCGAGCGGCGCTCACGGTCGAGCCCGGCGACCACATTCCTCGCCACTCGCACACGGTGGTGATCCTCGTGGGCAGTGTCAACCTCGGCGTGCTCAAGGCGGTGGCCTATGGGCGCTCGATGCGTCCCGATCGACTCGTCGCGATCAGCGTGGTCAACTCGGCCGAGGAGGAGACCGCGCTCGTCGATGCCTGGGAGAACTTCGAGCTTCCCGTCGAATTGCGGACGATCTTCTCACCGTTCCGCGACCTGACCGGTCCCGTCATGAAACTCATCGACGAACTCGACGCCGAGAGCCCTGACGACGTGGTCACCGTGGTCATCCCCGAGTTCGTCGTGGAGCACTGGTGGGACCAGGCGCTGCACAACCAGAGCGCCCTGATGATCAAGTCGAAGCTGCGCCAGCGTCCCAATACGGCGATCCTGTCGGTGCCGGTCCAGGTCGGCGACCTCGACGAATCACCGCGTCGCCGGTCCGGCACTGCGGAGATCCTCGAGCCCACTGAGAAAGAGGTGTTGTGAGCCAGCCCAACGTGCAGAACGAGCAGCGGTCCACCGTCGGCCATGTCGTGATCGTCGGGTGCGGGCGTGTCGGCGCCGGCCTCGCCGAACGGATGCTGGGTCACGATCACACCGTGGCGGTGATCGACACCAATCGGGCTGCGTTCAAGCGTCTCGGCGGTCTGGACGTCGAGCACGTCGAGGGCGTCGGCTACGACCGCGACACGCTCCGCGGTGCCGGCATCGAACGGGCCGTGGCGCTGGCGGCGGTCACGAACGGCGACAACAGCAACATCGTCATCGCTCGCACCGGCCGTGAGGCGTTCGGCGTCCGCCGGGTCTTCGCTCGCATCTACGACATGCGGCGGGCCGCGGTCTACGAACGCCTCGGCATTCCCACGGTCGCGTCGGCGCGGCTGACGATCGACATGTCGATGCGCCAGTTGATGCCGCTCGATGATGCCGTTCGATGGGTCGACCCCGGTGCCCAGGTGTGTCTCGTCGAGCGGCCGGCATCGCGGGCGTTGATCGGCACCAGCGTCCGCCAACTCGAAGCCGACGGCACGGTTCGCCTGGCCGCGTTGCGTCGTCTCGGCGTCAGTGTGGTGCCCGCTGCTGACCTGGTCGTCCAGGAGGGCGACCTGCTGTATCTGATGGTGCCCAACGACCGGGTCGCCGAACTCCAAGCCCAGTGGGCCGACGTCGGCGACGGGAAGGTGAAGTCGTGAGGATCGTGATCGTCGGTGCCGGCAAGGTCGGCACGTTCATCGCCGAGGACCTCGTGGGGAACGGCCACGAGGTGGTGGTCGTCGAACGTGACCACCACCAGGTGGAACGGCGCCGGGTCGCACCGGGGCTCGGTTCGATCAGTTGGATCGTCGCGGACGCCTGTGAGATCAGTGAACTGGCGCGGGCAGAACCGGAGCGCGCCGACGTGCTGCTCGCTGTCACGGGCGACGACGAGGACAACCTCGTGGCATCGCTGCTCGCCAAGCAGGAGTTCGGCGTGCCGCGAGTGATCGCTCGCGTGAATCACCCGGCCAACGAGTGGATGTTCACCGAGATGTGGGGTGTCGACATCGCGGTGTCGGCGCCGCACCTGCTGTCGGCGTTGGTCGAAGAGGCGGTGTCGGTCGGCTCGATCGTGCGGTTGTTGCAGGTGGCCGGCGGCAAGGCTCGACTGATCGAGGTGACGTTGTCGGACGACAGCCCGGTCCTCGGCCAGGAACTCGTCGATGCCGGTTTCCCTCGCGGGTCGAGCGTCGTGGCGATCGTTCGTTCGGGCAACGTGGTGGTGCCTCGTGGCGACACGTCGTTCCACGTCGGCGACGAGGTGATCGTGCTCGTGACCGACGAAGCCGAGGCCGAGGTCACTGCCCGCCTCGTCCGCTGATCGTGACCTCCGGGGTCAGACCCCGGATGTCTCGCTATGGGAGCAGGGTGTAGGCGGGGTTGACCACCACGAGTCGACCGCGTTCGCGATGGGCGACACCTTCGAAGACGACCGCGCGTCCGGCGTCGAGGCCGATGATCCGCGAGCGGCCGGTGAACACGGCGACGGCCGATCCGGTGCCGTCGGTCACCGTGACGCGCAGCATCGGTTGGCTGCCCGGCGACGATCGGTGCTGGCTGCGAACCTCGCCACCGAACCTCACCGGGCACCGCTCGGCGACCTCGCCGATCGAGCTCATCTCGACGCCATGGAACCGGCGCTGCAGACGGAGCGCGTCGAGTTCGGCGACCGATCCGGCGAGACGCTCCTGCAGGCCCGAGTCTGTACTCACGCTGTGCAACGTATCGCCGCGCGCCTGTTCATGCTGCCGTCACACAACGGCCATCGATGAGAAACGCGACGACGCAACGATGCGTCCACTCGATGTAGCGGGGCTGGAACCGCACGGGCGTGCCTGACAACCGTCAGGGACGGGGCGCACCGCAAGGTGCCCAAAAGCAGGAGAACCAATTCATGTCAGCCTTCCTCGCGGCAGGTCCCGACGTCGATGCCCCCACGGTGGCGTTGTCGCTCAACCTTCTCTGGATCGTCATCGGCGCCGCGCTCGTCATCTTCATGCAGGCAGGTTTTGCCATGGTGGAGACCGGGTTCTGCCGATCGAAACACGCCGCCCACGTGGTGTCCACGAACTTCATGATCTTCGGTCTGGGGTTCGTCGCCTTCTTCTTCGTCGGCTTCGCCTTCATGTTCGGCGGCTTCTCGTATCCCGGCGTCTTCGGCATGGATGCGCCGATCGGTGGCTCGCTGATCCAGGTCGGCGACTGGGTGTTCCTCTGGAAGGGAGGCTTCGGTCTCGGCGGCCTGGGCGACTCGGCGTCGACAGCGTCGATCATGGCCTTCTTCCTCTACATGGTCGCCTTCATGGACACGACGGCGACGATCCCGACGGGCGCCATGGCGGAGCGGTGGAAGTGGTCGTCGTTCGTCATGTGGGGTCTGTTCTGTGGCGGGATCTACTACCCGATCTTCGGCGCGTGGACCTGGGGCGGTGGTTGGCTCAGCCAGCTCGGCAACAACGTGAGCCTCGGCTTCGGCTACGTCGACTTCGCCGGCTCCGGTGTGGTTCACGCCGTTGGTGGCGCCGCCGCTCTGGCGGGAGCGATCGTGCTCGGGCCCCGCATCGGCAAGTTCGACAAGGACGGGACACCGCGGGCACTGCTCGGCCACAACATCCCGATGGCGATGTTCGGGACGTTCATCCTCCTGTTCGGCTGGTTCGGATTCAACGCCGCGTCGACCTTCGCCGCCACCGACATCCAGTTCGCCACCGTGGCCGCCAACACCGCGATCGCTGCGGCGTTCGGTTCGGTCGTCGCATTGTTCTGGGTGACGAAGCGCACCGGCAAGCCGGACCCGTCGATGATGGTGAACGGCATGCTTGCCGGGCTCGTGGCGATCACGGCGCCGTGTGCATTCGTGCAGCCTTGGGCTGCGGCGGTGATCGGCACCCTCGCCGGCGTGATCGTGATCGAAGTCGTGTGGTTCGTCGAGCGACGCATGAAGCTCGACGACCCCGTGGGAGCGATCGCGGTCCACGGAGTCTGCGGGATCTTCGGTGTGCTGGCAGTCGGCATCTTCGCCGACGGCAGCTACGGCGCCGGCTGGAACGCGACCGACACCGCCGACACCGCCGGCAAGGGTGTGACGGGGTTCCTGTACGACTTCGGCAGCCTCGGTTGGGGGCAATTCGCCTCGCAGGCCATCGGTGCGTTGGTGATCTGCACGGTCATCTTCGGTCTCGCTCTCGGCTTCTTCAAGTTGCAGAACAAGCTGACCAAGGGCGGGATTCGCCCGACGGCCGAGGATGAGATCGCCGGCCTCGACCTGGTCGAGATGGGCGTTCCCGCCTACTCGAACGACTGATCACGGAACCTGCGATTCATTCGGGCGATTCCATGGACCACGTCGTGTCGCTGGAGCGGAGCCAAACGGCGGCGTGGTTCACGGCGGGCACCGGAAGTGGGCCGTAGATGTGCGGGAAGAGCACGTCGAGGCCCGCTTCCGGCGGCTCGTGCACGATCGGTGACGGAACGAGCACCGGGTCGATCGTGAGCACGACCAGTTGTTCGACGTCGCCGTAGAAGCGGTTCGCGGTGCCCACGAGTTGCTCGCGTGTCGAGCAGTGGATGAAGCCGACCTCGTCGAGTGTCATCCCCCGTGTGGACATCCGGTACTCGCCGGTGACGAACGCTGCCGCCCAGTCGTCAGGCATCGCCAGATGGAAGATCGGGTCGTCGTCGATCATGTGATCGTGGCACGAACCGCGACGGCCCGGTCGAAGCGGGTGCGTTCGAGGCGTTCGCGAAGCGACGCACGATTGCAGACCACCTCGAGGTCGCCGCCCGATTCGCGCGCCGCGGCCGCGGCGCCGAGGAGCACCCCGAGGCCCGCATCGTCGAGGGTCTCGACGCCGTCGAGGTCGACGATCAGCGAGTCGCCGGGATGACGCCGGATGACCCGGGTGAGTTCGCCGTGGAGGGTCCCGACCGCGGCGAGATCGACGCTGCCGTCGAGCGCGACGACGATGGCACCTCCCACTGTGGTCACCGTGGTGCGCATCGTCACGGTCATGAACTGTACGGGTCACGGCGGCTCGATGGCCATGGTGACCGATGCGCCGTGTGTGACCGGACCGATCAACGAGCCGATGATCGCCACATCGACGGGATCGACGTAGGTGACCGTGACGGTGACCGTTGTGGCGTCGCTCGTCGTCGCGACGTCGATGGGCAGGTCGACCACCCGGGTGGCGGCCGCGGCCGCGGCGGCGGCCGGGCTCGCCGACACCGCAGCGGCGCGGGCACCTTCACGAGCGGCGAGCTCGACGGCGAGCTCGTTGCGCACCGCGCCGGCGACCACGACCAGGCCGAACGCCATCACGACCACGATCGGCAGGACCAGTGCGAACTCCACGGCAGCCTGACCATCGGCCGAGGTCCAGCGCTTCGCCGCCCGCCGCGCCGGCCGGGCGCTCACACCTTGTCGATGACCGAGTCGATCACGCTGTTGAACAACCTGGTGATCCGTGCGGCGCCGCCTCCCGCTGTGGCCCAGGCGACGACCATCAGGCCGACGAGTGCCGCCGCGAGCAGAACCAGTGCGTACTCCGTTGTCGCCTGTCCGCGGTCGTCGCCCAGGCGTCGCCGCGCGGTCGACGTGAGGCCGACGGCGGCGGTCTGCAGGTGGACGATCAACGCGAGGGTGAGGTTGATGGGCATGAGGTGCTCCGTTCGACGTGTGGCATGTGGGTCACCAGGCGGCACCGCCGAGCGACGAGAGCGCGGCGATCACTGCCGGAGCGATCGCGAGGAGGACGAAGGACGGCAGGGTGCACACGACCAGTGGGAACGACAGCCGAACCGGAAGCTTGCGGGCATCGGCCTGGTCGAGGCGTCGTCGGGCGTCGCGTGCCTCGGTCGTGAGCTGATCGAGGACGGGGCCGAGTGGCAGACCGTAGCGGTCGCTCGTGGCGATCACATCGGCGAGGCCGATTACTCCGGGTCCCAGTGTTTCGGGGAGCGCCGTCAGTGCGTCGGCGAACGACTGGCCGCGCTCGGTGCGGTGCACGGTCGACGCGAATGCACCGCGCACCGATTCGGGGGCGTGGACCGCCAGCTCGGCGATGGCCTGTTGCGGGGTGAGGCCGGCGCGTATGCCGAGGACCAGCAGGTCGAGTGCGTCCGGCAGCGCCCGCTCGATGTCGCTGCGCTGCCGACGCGCCGCACGAATCGGTCGGGTTCGACACACGATCACGATCGACCCGACGGCGATGGCCGCCGGTATCGGTGCGACGACCGCGAATGCGATGACGACCGCGAGGGCCCCGATCAGCGTGGCGATGCGACTGCGTCGGCGCGTCGGCCCGCCAGGTGGCGGTGCCGGCCAGCGCACGGTGCGTCGTGGGCCGACGACGACGCTTCTGAGCGCGACACCGACGCACCATGTGAGGAGCACGACGGCACCCACGGCGATGGCGATCATGATCCGGTTCCGATGATCCGCCGCATCCAGATCGAGCCGATCGTGTTCAGCGTGAGGCCCAGCGCGATGCAGGTGGCGCCCAGTGCTGACGTCGCCGTGGCTCGAACGTCACCGTCGGTGACGACGAGCAGCACGAGCATGGCGATCGGCACGGCGGTGAGGACGAGGGCCGAAAGTCGGGCCTGGGCGGCGTGCACCCGACGCTCGTCGGCATCGGCCGCTCGTTGTCGCAGCGTGCCGGCCGTGCGGTCGATTGCGGGCGCGGGTGAGCCACCGACTCGTGCGGCGGTGGCGACGACGCTGAGCGCGAGCCGAAGACTCGGGCTCTCGTCGCCGACGGTCACCGGATCGATTGCCGCGATGACCGACCGGCCCCGGTCGAGTCGTCGACGTAGATCCTCGGTGGCGCGTCGCGTCGCCGCGTCGTGGGGCACGCTGGTCGTCAGGGCACTGCTCAGGGTGATGCCCGAGCGGAGCTGGCGGGCGACGTCGTCGCACCACTCGGCGACCGCCCGGGCCGACGGCGGCTGGCGTTCGGCCCGGCGGGCACGCAACGAGCGGCGCGGTTCGTGATGAGTTCCGCTCGGGTCGGGGTGATCCCACAGCGCGCCGGCGCGCCGTGTCCGAGGTCGCCGACCGGATGCGATGAGCATCACCAGGGCCACGACGAGGGTTGGAACGGCCAGATCGTTCACGATCGCCCTCGGCGGGGCCGGCCGAGCACCGTGAACGATCCGTCGGCTCGTCGTTCGCCCAGGAGCCGGAGTGTCGGTGGTGTCGTCGAGTCGACGCCGGGTGCGACGACCTCACACACTTCGATCACCTGGCGTCCGGGTCGGCCCGGGTGTCGGTCGACGTGGATGACGACGTCGATGGAACGTCCGAGTTGATGGCGAATCGCTGCCAGCGGCCACGTGGGCGACGCCTGCAACACCAGTGTCTCGAGCCGGAGCAGCGCGTCGAGCGGCCCGTTGGCGTGACACGTCGACACCGACCCGTCGTGGCCGGTGTTCATCGCCTGGACGAGTGCCAGGACCTCGTCGCCGCGCACCTCGCCGACGACGATGCGATCGGGTCGCAGACGCAGCGATGTTCGCACCAGGTCGGCCACGGTGATCGGTGCCGGACCGTCGACGAGTGCGGGCCGCGCCTCGAGACGGACGATGTGACCATGATCGATCGGCAGCTCTGCGGTGTCCTCGACGACGACGAGCCGCTCGGTGTCGGTCACGTTGGCGAGGAGTGCGGCGACGAGTGACGTCTTGCCCGACGATGTCGCTCCCGAGACGACGATGTTGCACCGCTGATCGATCACCGCGCGGAGCAGTGCCACCCCGTCGGCATCGATGAAGGAGTCGAGTGGTCGGACGCCGGGCGCGAAGCGACGGATCGACAGGCTCGCACCGTCGACGGCGACGGGTGGGAGCACGGCGCAGACTCGCGCTCCGCCCGGTAGCCGAGCGTCGACGATCGGCGACGACCGATCGACACGACGACCGAGCGGAGCGAGGACCCGCTCGATCAGATGGTCGACGGTGTCGAACTCGAGTGTGCCCACGTGGTGGAGCGCGCCGTGGCGCTCGATCCAGATCGAGCGGCCGGCGTTGACCATCACTTCGTCGACGTCGGGATCGCGGAGGTACACATCGAGTTCACCGAGTCCACTGAGCCGGGCGAGTGCGGAGTCGGTGAGCAGCTCCTGTTCGCGCTCGTTGCACAATGGCGCCAATCGATGCACCTCTTCGATCACCAACGCTCTCGTGTCACCAGGCCGATCGGCGACTCGTCGGCAGATCTCGATCAGGGTCGCCGCGTCGTTGCCGATGTCCGGCGGGGTCACGGCCGAATGCGTGGTGACGGTCATGCGGCGACCCGGCGGAGTTCTCTCGAGATGATGCGCGGCGGGCGGGTCGCGAGCAGCCCGGCATCGACGGCTCGCGCCACGGCCGGATCGAAGCTGACCGTTGCTTCCACGGGCACGCCGAGGGAGTGCTCGATGTCGCGTTGCGACAGCGCTCGGCCGGGTTCGGTGACGAGCACGACGCCGGTCGGTCGTGTCTCGCCGCGGACGACGCGCCGTAGCGAGAGGTAGCACGGGCGCGTGACGAGCAACGACCGGTCGACGCGTTCGGCCAGCGCCGGTGGTGGTTGGCCGGTGCCGGCATCGACCGTCACGTCGCAGCCCCATCGCCGGGTCCACTCGTGCAGCCAGTCGGCCAGCTCCACCCATCGGGCGTCGAGCGGGTCGATCGGTCGTGTCGGCGGGTTGGCCCAGGTTGCACCGCACCGCCACGGCAGGAGCCATCGATGCGGGGCGACGTCGATCAGCAGGTCAGCGAGCTGCTCGCCCGGAGTGTCGGAGGTGAGCCATTCGGCGACTCCGGGGCGGTCGGGCTCGGGGAGGCCGAGGACGGCCGGCATCTCGCCGTCGAGATCGACGAGAAGCGAAGGATGGGCCGAAGTCAACGCGAGCGTTGCAGCGACGACCGTGGTTCCGCTGCCGCCCTTGGCGGCCCAACAGAGTGTGACCATGACGTTCCCCCAATCGGCCGGAGGCCTCGGGTGGGTTCATGGGGGAAGTCGGTGAGGCGAGAATATCGATCCGTCGAGCGTTCCCCAACCGCCCCGGTTCCTGGGTAACGTCCTCGGCGGAGGTGTCCGAGCACCTGGTGGGCTCCGCCGCCTTCAAAGCGGTTGGGACGGGCGATCCCCGTCCGGCGGGTTCGATTCCCGTCCACCTCCGCCAACGGGTCCACGGGCGTCCACCGCGAACTGTAGAAATCTCTCTGACCCGAGTGGTCGTCATCGATCGGGTGGCGGGTTGTCGAGTGCCGGTTATCGGGCAGCTCTACAACGTGGCGCCTCGTGAGAGTTCCGACCCGAACCAGATCTCCACAGCGGTCCGGTCGAGGTCCGCGCGGACACCCGAGCGGATCTCACGGTTCTCGTCGGTGCTCGTGACGGCATTCCTGAGAGACGGGAGGATCCGCGAGCGGTAGCCGCCCAACCTGGAGGTCGCCGTCGGCTACACGACCGTCTCGTCGACTCGGGCCACCGCGGTGGCGATCGCATCACGTCGTGCCGCAGCGCTGAAGACGGGTGCCGTCGAGTGAAAGGCGACAACGGCGCGCCCCTGCTGGACGAAGGCGCACACGCATGAGTCGGGAATGCTGGTGGCTCCGAGTGTGATGGTTCCATCGAGGGCGAGCAGCGACGATGAGTCGCCGCCCAGTTCGATGTCGGGTGGCTCGACGGATTCGTAGCTGGCCGAGTCGATGCCGAGTGGCATTTCGACGATGGCGACCTCGTTGAAGTCGGCCCAGCACTGGTCGAACTCCGGTGTGGCGGTGGCGGCGACCATTGCGGCCGCTTCGGCCTCGGTCGGGAACACCGTGACGGAGGTGAATACAACTTCCGGTCGGCTGAGGGTGGTATGCGCCCACACGCCGGAATTGCCTTCGAAGACCACGTCGACGAACGGGGCGCAGCTCGGTACCGATGCGGCGAGTTCAGCCGTCATGGGGAACGCGCTGCCCGGGCCCAGGTCCTGCCAACCATCTCCCAGATCCTCCGGTTGCAGCAACGCCGCTTGGGCGATCGCTGCCTCATCCGGGGCCGACTCCGGTGCGTTGGTGTCGGTGGGCTCGGTTGCCGGAGTGGTCTCGGCCGGCGGCGGTGGTGTCACCGAAGTTGTCGGCGCAGCGGTCTCGGCCGGTGCCGCAGTGTCGGTCTGCGCCTGCGAGAGGTGACGAACTGTCGCTTCCATCGGTGCTGTCGCTCCCGCAGGCACCGACGGCGAGCGCGAGCAATGCGGTCATCGTTGCGGCTGTCGCCGCTCGGCGCCGCTGGTTCGTGTGTGGTCGATACATGAACTTCTCCTTGTCGTTGCCGGCAGAACTTCTGCCTGGCTGTGCATCATGCAGATCGGCGCATTCACGGCGTTCGCCGGTGTCGATCTGCCGGTGACAGCGCGGTGAATGTGCGCGCTCGACGCTTGCCGACGTCGGGAGTGACCACCGAGTCATGTGTCCGCCGGACATGTCGACCGCCAGGAGCCGAGCTCCTGGAGATAGGTCGCCCATTCCGACTCGGTCAGGTTGCGGCCTGCGACCTCGCACGCGATGCGGGCCCACTCAGACGGATCCGTGGTGATGGAGACCGCCGGGGCTCCCGCCGGGAAGACCAGCAGTTCGTCGTCGGTGATGCGTCCGCGTCCTTGCGCGAACGAGCTGAGTTCGGCGATTCGGATCGGTGGACCGACGCGTTGTCCCGTCGCCGTGTCGATGAACTCGACGACGGCGTCATCGGGCTCGGCGGCCCGGACGACCACGAGTCGCTGATCAGCGCGGGTCCATCCGGCGAGTTCGATCGGTCCTCTGATCGATGGCAGTTCGCGGATCGTGTCGCCGGTTCGGGCATCGACGATCCGTGAGCTGCCGCCGGGCACGATGACCGCGATTCGTGAACCGTCGGACGACCATCGCAGCTGGCTTCCCACCTCGAGCGTGATCTCCTTCGTGACGTCGGTGCCGGTGTTCGCCTCGACGATCCGGCTCTCTCTGCGCGGGCTGGTCAGCGCGAGCCGTTCCCCGTCGGGGCTCCAGGCGAGGTCGGTCACGAGATCGCCCGGCTCGCGTGGTGGCACGGCGGCGACGACGTCGAGCGTCGGCATCTGCAGCACGACGACTCCGACCAAGCTGGGCACCGCGACCAGTGACCCGTCTGGAGAGAACGACGGCGTTGCGCCGATCGTGGTGATCGGATCTCCGAGCACGCGGTTCGTGGCGACGTCGACGAACTCGACCTCGAGCAGGGATCGCAGTGCGACCGTGGCACCGTCGGGCGACAGCAACGGGGTGGTGCGGGCGGACGTCGAGCCGTTGACCGCGAACGTCGTCTCCGAACCCAGATCGACCACCTCGACTCCATCGGGCGTTTGCGCCGCGATCCGTACGCCGTCAGCGCTGCTCGACGCCGCACCGATGAGACCACCGCCGAGGGATCGGCCGAGCACGCTGCGCCCGTCGAGATCGACCAGCGTCAACGAGCGATCGCCGGCACCGATCAGGCTCCCGTCAACCCGGGCGACGACGGTCCCGGTACCGAGATCGACAACCGTCGACGACCGCCAGGTCGGATCGAGCACAACGGCCCGACCGAGTGCTCCGGTGACCATGACTCGCGAGCCTCGACAGCTCCAGAACGCCTGATGGGTAACGCAACGGGACATACGCGTCACGCAACGTCTCGAAGCCGTACGGCGGTGTCTCGACTCCTCGCAGCGTGGTGGCGTCGATCTCGTACAGCGACCCCGCCTGGCCCTGGCTGGTGACGACGAAGAGTCGTTCGCCATCGAGCGAGAACGACAATTGGCGGGCTCCGGTCAATGAGGTGAGGACCTCGACTGCGCCACCGTCGGTCGGAACGAGATAGGTGGTGAGCGCCGATGCGGCGATGACGTTCGTGCTGAGCGGGTCGGCGACGATCACGGAGATCGGTTCGCCGACCGGTACGTGACGCGACGTGCCATCGATCGGGTCGATCACGACCAGTCCGTCGTCAGGATCGGCCGCCACGATCCGACCATCGCTCGAATAGTCGATGACGGGTGGACCCGAGTCCGCGGCAACGGCGAGTTCACCGGGGATGGGGAGCCCGGTTGCGACGTCCCATCGCTGGATTCGCCCGCTCTCGTTCGCCGTCGCGATCTCGCTTCCCTCGTCGTCGGACAGCCAGCGTGTCGGTCGTTCCGATGTCGAAGGACACGCCGACCGCCTCGAGCGTGGTGGCGTCTCGGATCTCGACGAGCGAACCCCGGCGAACGATGAGCTGGCCTGTCGGCGTCAGGTCCAACGATTCGACCGGTGCGCTGATCCGGGCTGTCGGCAGCGATGTACCGTTCGACCAGTGGACGTGCGGTCAGCGCGGTCAGCAGCGCTGCTTCGCTCGACGGTCCCGGCTCCCGTCGCCACGATTCCACCGCCAGCAACAGTGCGAGGTCGGTCGGCCCGTTCGCGAGCACCTGCGCCTGCAGTCCAAGTCGCCCGAGGTCAGCCTGCGACCGAGCCTGACGTTCCGACTGTGCGCTCGCCCTCGCGTCTTGCCGCTGGAAGACTGCCAGCCCGGCGCCGACGAGTGCGACGGTCGCGAGGATCGCGACTGCGGCGGTGACCCGACGCGCCCGGCGGCTCGCGGCCGTGGCGAGTTGCGTACTGGCAGCGAGGAACGCTCCTTCATCGGTCGACAGCAAGTCGGGCCGCGCTGTCGCCGCCGTGGTCGCACGGGCGAGCGACGCGCCCCGCAGGAGCCGATCCGGGTCGCGTCCGGACGCGAGCCACGGCCCGATCGAACCTCGGAGGTCGCGCAAGTCGGCAAGTGCCTCACGGTCGGCCTCCATCCAACCCGCCAGCCGGGGCCACTCACGAGCCAGCGCCTCGTGGGTCATCGACACGAACGGTTCCCGCGAGATCGAGTCGACCTCGACGGCGAGCAGGCGGGCTGCCACGAACGAATCGAGCACCTCGGCGGCGGCAGCGTTCCGATCGAGCACGTCGCGTACGGGCACCCGACGACGGACCCATGATCCGTCCTCGCCGATCGATGCCAGGTTGGCGAACACGGTTCGCGCGTGCGCTCGCGCGTGTTCGTTGAGGGCCCCGTACACCGTCTCCGCGCGTCGTGCGATCGCACCCTCCAACCCACCCAGCGCTCGGAACTGAGCCGAGCGTCAGGTCATCGCCGCCGTTCAGGTCGAACAGCTCCGTGAGGGTGAACTGCATCAGCGGAAGCGCATTCGGCCGAGTTCCGATCTCGGCAACGAGTTCACCGACCAGCTCGTCGTCGACGGTCGCTCCGACTGCCGCGGCCGGCAGGGCGATGGCGCGTTGCAGCTCGCTCGTCGTCATCGGCCCGATCGGAAAGAGTGATGGCGCGATGAGTGGGCCGAGAGCGACATGCGAGAGCGGCGCTTCCAGGTGGTCGGCCCGCAGCGTGGCGACGATCCGTGCCGGCACCGCGCCGTCTCCGGCCAACGCCACGAGGTCCGTGATCAACGCCTCACGCTCCCACGGATCTGCCATCGTGAACAACTCCTCGAGTTGGTCGAAGAGGATGATGAGGCCCCGGTCGGTGCGACGATCTACCGGTCACACAGCGTTCGATCGCGGAGGAGAGCGTCTCACGCGGATGGACCGTCGGCGAGAGCGACACGATCTCCCAGCCCTCGAACTGCACCACGTTGCCTGCCCGAAGCGCGGCGGCGAGTCCTGCTCCCATGAGGCTCGACTTTCCGCTGCCGGATGCGCCGATGATCGTGATGAACGCTTGATCGGCAATGGCCGTGCTGAGTTCATCCACGGCGCGTTCGCGGCCGAAGAACCACTGCGCCTCCGATTCGTGGAACGCCGCGAGGCCCCGATACGGATTCCGGCGCGATCCGGTGGGGAGTGGCTGATCGACGCCGAGTCCGGCGGCGAGCAACGACACCGCCTCGTCGTCGGCGGCGAGAACCTCGGCGGTCGCCATGACGCCCCACCCGGCCACGTGAGCGTTGCCGTCTGCGTCGATCAGGATCTCCGACTCGTTCAGGCCCCCGTGGCCCACGCCGCAGCCGTGCCCATGATCGAGCGCGGCGCGGACCTGTCGCATCACAGCTTCGGATGCGGCGACCGTCAGCGAGCCGGACGCTCGGAGTTCCTGGAGTGTCGTCCCGCGTGCGAGCCGCGACACGACGTACGTCCCGGTCGCGTCGTTCCACACGTCCAAGCACGCCGGTGATGTTGGGATGGTCGAGCTGTCCGAGGGCATGCGCTATCGAGTCGAAGTCGGTCAGCAACGAAGCAGACAATTCCAGGTGCGGATCGACGACCGTGACGGAGACCTCGCGCCCAACACCGGGTTGGGTCGCCCGCCACACGGCACCCAGGTGGTTCGACCCGGTCTGCTCGTGCAGCCGGTATCCGCGAAGCGGACGTCCGCTCATCGGCGCATCGAGTGCCGGGTCGTGACGAAGGATGCGTCCTTCGTGCTCGCGAAGCTCGCGCGACGGCTCGAGTCCGAGATCCTCCACCAACACGTTGCGGAACGTGCGGTACGAACGAAGCGCGTCGGTGTGACGACCGCACCGGTAGAGCGCTGTCATCAGCGCTGATTGCAGCCCCTCGCGGTACGGGTACGCCTCGATCGCCGACTCGAGTCGTGGGATGGCCTCACGGTGGGCGCCGCGATCGAGGAGCGCATTGGCGAGGAGTTCGATGGCGTCTGCGTAACGCTCGCTCAAACGGGTCGCCTCGGCACGCGCCCACGAACAGTGCGCAAACTCCTCATACGGCGCGCCGCGAAACAGACCCACGGCACGTTCGAGAGCATCGGCGGCGAGATCCGACGCACCGCCGGAAAGACACGCCGCACCTTCACCGATCAGCGCCTCGAACACCGACGCATCGATCTGCGTTGCGTCGGCAACGAGCCGGTAGCCGACTTCGTCACTGGCGATCACCCGTCGGATCGCCACCCACCGACCTGATCGCAGTTCGCAGCCGCGACACGATCGTCTGCACCGCGGCTTTACCCCGCTGCGGTTCGCTGTCGTCCTCCCAGATTGCCTCGACGAGCCGGTCGACGGACACCACATGGCCGCGATGGCAGATCAGCATCCCGAGCAGGGCACGCTGACGCCGCGAGCTGAGCTGGAGCGGTGTCTGCCCACACGCCTCGATCGCCCCGAGCACCCCGAACCACATGAAAGTGAGTCTTGCAGGCCCACATTCACCGCACTTTCACGCGTGGAGCAGCCAGGCGGAGCCGGTAGCGGGGCGAGCCGACCGCGGCGCACAATCGCCAACGTGGGATGCCCGCGTTCGGTGGACAAGTCGTCGATGTCGGCGTTCAACGCTTCGGAGATCCGTAGCACGTTCAACGCGAGCAGAGTGATCAACGCTCCGTCGCGGAGATCACCGAGGCCGGCTTGGACGAGGAGGGCACCGAGTTCGTTGCGGTCCAGGCCGAGGGTGCGTGATTCGTCGTGGACCTTCGGGCGGCGCACGTTGGGTGCGGGGTTGTTGTCGAGGATGTCTTCGGTCTGGGCTGAGAAGCGTCGCGATGAGTGCCGGTCACCAGCCGCGCCTGGTGGCGCGTCATGATCGCTTTCTGGGTCAATCAACCAGTCGAATGACTCCATTGTCGGGGGGACCGACGATGAGCGGAATGATCCGCGCAAGGTGGCCGCTCGCGACGATGTTGGTCGCCATGTTCTCGTGGTGCGATTCGATCGAGGTCCACCGCTCCAGAAACATGAACTTGTGTTCGTCGTCGTCACGTTGGTACAGCTCGAAGGACTCGCACCCGACCGCAGCCCGACTGAGGTCGCGTCCCTGTAACAGAAGGGTGCGCAACTCGATGGCGCGGCCCGGCAAGGCTTCGAAGTTGATGACGACGTCAACGGACATGGTTCCCTTCGCGTCTGGCACTTGCCGACAGGAGCGAGCCTGACCGATCTTGATGGGGTTGTCCAGCGTTCGATACCGGAGGAGCCGCGCCCATCGGGACGAAGTGTCACCGAACGCCGAATACACGTGTGATCCGGGCCGCACCATTCCCTCAGCGGATCCGACATGGCGAGCGCCGCACCGCCGGCGCGATTCAGCGGGCCAACCCGTCCATCAGGCAGCTCGTAACGCGACCACGGTGAGCACTCGGCATGAGCCGTGAAGCGGGATTATGCAGTTTGCGGCTTGGGCCGAAGTGTTGTGGTCGTCGCGCGCCCGCTGGGGGATTGCGGCGTGCGCGTTGTCGGGTGCTCTCGGGCCACGCCGTGGCGGTGATCCAAGTGAGCCGTCTCAGATGCGGGTCCTCAACCGGACACGTCCGATCGACAGAGGTGAGTATGCGGGTGACGTGGCATCGAGAAGGTGATTGACTTCGCCGGCGCTGCGACGTTGCGTGCTCGTGAGCGCCCCTGGTGTTACCGAGCGGGTCACTATCAAGGTAAGTTGATGGTTGTGGATCCGGTGATCTTGGAGAGTGCACGCAAGCACGGGGCCCACGACGACGACATCCTCCACGCCTACCGCAATCCGACACGCGTCTTCGATCTCGACGGCCTGACGATGCTCATCGCCGCAGCAGCCGATGGCCACCTGCTCGAGATTGGCGTCGTCGAAGGCGACGGAATCGACTTCATCGTGCACGCCATGACCGCCCGCAACAAGTTCCTGAGGTGACTCCCATGCCCCGTTCAATCCAAGAGATCCTCGACCAAGCCGACGAACTCGCCAAACGATTCGAAGACTACGAACCCGAGGCCAACGATGAACGCCCGGTCGAGGAGTACCTGCTCGAACGAGCTGCGCTCGTGCGGGCTCGCAGTGAACGCCAGGTCGCCGACGCAGTCATCGCCGCTCGTGTTGCGGGTGCCTCGTGGCAGAAGATCGGCAGCCTGCTCGGCACATCAGCACAAGCGGCACAACAGCGCTACGGCGCGCTCGTCGAGGCGGGCTGATCGTCGAAGTGTTGCGAACCCGCCACCGCTTCGCCAGGCGTGAACGTGTCCGATAGGGAATGGCGTGCGGACGGTTCAGAGTGCTTGCGTCGGACAACGAGCGGTCGTCCGTGCACGTCTCATCTGACGGTCCTCTGCCGGACACTTCGGGTGCCCATGATCCGGCGGTTGGGGACACTCGGGTCGGCCCGACTGTCCTGACGCCCGCAGGCTCGACGCGAACTCTGCTCAGCTGATCGTCAGACGTCGGACGAAGTACGTCGTCAACTCGCCTCTCACGGTGATGGTCCGCTCGGCGACCGTGGCGTTGCGTAGTCCGTTGGCGCTGATGCGCTCATCGAGATACTCGACGTCACCGCTCGTGCCGAAGAATAGAAGCACCGCTCCGCCCGGTCGCAGCCGGTCCGGCACGTCATGAAGAAACGCGGTGAGGGTCGCATAGTTCTCGTCCGTGAAGGCACGTTCGAGCATCGTGCGCGGTGAAAACCAACGAAACGGCGGGTCGATCACCACGAGGTCGAAGTCGCCCTCGACAGCATCGAACAGATCACTGACGGCGAAATGGGTGAGATCAGCGACGCCGTTGCGAGCGGCGTTTGCCCGCGAAGCTTCCACGGCGGCGGGGTTCACGTCGACCCCGAGCACCGTGGCGCCGGTCCTGGCAGCGAGGACGGCGTTGGCCCCAGCCCCGCAGCCCATGTCGAGCACCCGCAGGCCAGGCGCCGCATGATCGGGCACGAGGTTGCCGAGGAGGTCGGATGTGGGCGTCGGAGCGAACACCCCCTGTGGGACGCGTAGCTGTAGGCCCAGATACTCGATGTCGGCAGTGGGGCGTGCGTGGAGTTCTGAGGACACTTCCTCATGCCAGCGCCGCAACCGTTCGACGCGTTCAGCCGAGACTCGGGGCACGTAGTGCGGCATCGTCCCAACGGTACACGGTGCGCGCGTGCGGGATTGCCCATCGACGAATCGACAGCGACCCGGCGGTTGGGACACTCGGGTCGGCGCTCGGACAACGTCAGCGGCGGCCCCATCGAGTACGAATACAGTCCGTCCCATGCAGGTGAAGCCTGGTTGCACTTTCTGCGGCATCGTCGCCGGTGAGATCCCGTCGACCACGATTGCCGAGACCGACCGTGCGATCGCGTTCATGGACATCAACCCGGTGACCGAGGGACACACGCTCGTGGTGCCTCGTGAACACGCGTCAGATCTGCTCGACGTCGCCCACGACGACCTCACCGCGTGCGCACTGCTGTCCCAGGAGATCGCCCGGCGGACCGTGGACCGACTGGGCGCGGACGGTGTCAACTTGCTCAACTGCAGCGGCGCCGACGCGTGGCAGACCGAATTCCACTTCCACGTTCACGTCATCCCTCGGTTCAAGAACCAGCCCGCCAGGGACCGATCCATACGTCTGCCGTGGGATCCGGCGCCCGGCGACCTGGACGAGATCGTCCGAATCGGAACTCGCCTCACTTGACCCAACGCATGGTCGCTGAGCCGGCGTTAGGGGACACCCTGGTCGCGCCCGTGATAGGCGAGAGGAGCACCGATGAGCCAGGCGCTGCCAGATCGGCTCGTCGTCGAGCAGGTAGTCCCGCTGGCTGATTCGATACGACGTCAATCAGATGCGAGTAGGCTGGGGCGATCGTCTGGAGGCGATTGCATTGGCGGCTAAGTTACTTGGGTGCTGGCTACCGAATGGCCCGATTGGCTCACGGCGCCCGCAGTTGCCGCAGCGGTTGCCGCCTCCAGCTACCTCGCCAAGCTCGTTGTCGGCGCGATCGACGCAGTCCGGCGCCGCAGAGCGGAGCTGTTGACGAAGCTGATTCAGCTCGAAGCGGTGCTCGATGCGTCGCGGGCAGCACACCTGACGCAACGAGATCTCCGGAACCGATTGCTTGATCTCCTTCGAGCGAAACACCCTGAGACATACGATGACACCCGGGGCGCGGAGTGGAATCTTCAGCGCCATTTCGAGTTCTTCGATGACGACGAACGGGCGCTCCATCGTGTGATTCGCGGGTACACCGAGCACGCAATCCGGCCGTTGAACATTGACACGCTCGCCTGGCTCGATACCGATGACGTGTTTCGCGCCGGACGGGCCAAACAACAGCCGCCCGAGCTGACGGACAAGCTTCGGCAGCTTCACAAACATCTTCTTCTCTGGGTCGCAAAGTACGAGGTGTGGATTCCCGATGAGCCACACCACGCGTTGGTCTACATGGCGGACGAAGAGCGCCATGGCATCGGCTTCCCACGTGGCATCGAGGACGTCGTGCGAGCCACGATCACCGCCTTCCAGGGCGGCCCACCCGACCCCAAGCCGGTCGGAAGGCGCTGACCAATCCTCAGCATGACAGCCGCTCTCTCGAACTAACTTGCCAGTGCCGTCCACCCGGCGGTCGGGGACACGGTTTGTGCGACGAGGAGCAAGTTCTTCTGTCGGCGGCCCTCACACTCGTGAATGGTCAGTCGAGACAGAACTCATTCCCTTCAGGATCAGCCATCACGATGAATCCGGCGCTCATCGGCGGGGCGGGCTCCTCCCGACGCAGCCGCGTCGCTCCGATCGCGACGAGGCGGAGACATTCGGTCTCGAGCGCTGACATTCGCTGATCTCCGCTCAGGCCGGGAGCTGCACGAACATCGAGGTGGACGCGATTTTGGCCACCTTGCCTTCGGGCACCTGCTGGAAGAAGAGCCGAGGTCCGTGCCCGTCCGGGTCCTCGATGGCCGATCTCGTGTTGCGCTCGCTCTCGGGCACACCGACACTCGCCAGGAAATCGTCCCACGCCGCGAGCGGATCACCGTCCTCCGGTACGTCGACTCCCGGCGGGCCGGGGTGGACATAGCCCAGCACGTCGCGCCAGAACGACGACAGCGCTCGTGGGTCGTGGGCATCGAACGTAACTTGAACATGTCGGCTCATCGACCGCACTCCTCCTGGTTGTGGAAGTCCATGTTTGCCGATCGAGACCCCCGAAGTGCCGCTGGGCCACCGGCGCCGAGCCGGCGTTACGTGACACTTCTGAACCCGGTCTCCACACCTGCGTCCGGGGACTCAGGATCCGAGGCCGTCGAGGATCTGTCGAGCCAGTTCCAATGGTGCTGGTGCGTGAGTGGTGTCGAACTCGATGTCGTAGGTCCAGCCCTCGTGCACGCCGAGCGATTCGGCGGCGATGCCTCCCCATCGACCGGAACGACGTTCGCGTTCGACGAGCACCTCGAGTTGGCACGTGAGCCCGATGGTTCGTATCGGTACTTCGCCGAAGGCGTCGACGAACTCGGCCTGGCGGTGGCCAGCGGCTGGGAGCGCGACGGTGTTGCCGGCGCGCGCGAGCGCCGCGATCGCGTCGAGGTAGCCGCGGTGCAGTGCCGGTGCCCGATCTCGCCAGATCAGATACTCGGGCTGGACGGCGCCGATGTGTTCGGGCTCGTCGAAGATGACCAACGGCTCGGTAGCGATCTGTTGCAAGGCGCGCATGAGTGTCGACTTTCCGGCGCCGGAGGGACCGTTGATCAGAATGGCTCGGCCGCCGCTGGCGCCATCGGAGAGGTTCGGTCGTTCGAACACATCGAGCCAATTGATCACCGTTTCGGGCGAGCAGCCGAAGACGATTCGCCATTGCGACTCCCCGGCTGTGACCACTGCATCTACTCGCTCGCCATTGACAGCGATCCATTCGATGATCGCGTCGGCTCGTGCGGCCGGTCCGAGGAGGGTGATCACGCGTTCGACGTCAACGCTCGGAGCGAGCAACTCCGAAAGTGGGAGAGCGCGGCGAACGAGGTCGAGTGCCGCGTCCAGGGTCCGGCGTTGCGCCAGATCGTGGCCTTCATCTGTCACGGCAGCAGAGTACGCGGACAAGCACCGTCACCCTGGGCCGAGGCGCCCAGCCGGCGGTAGGGGGCAGTGCGTGCCTGTGCTCGCCTCGGTTGTCTTCGGTGGCCCGTTGGCGGCAGCCCGAAAACTGGGCCGAGCGTTCGGGCCGTGCTCGGTCAGACTGCGTCGATGACGGGTGACGCAGAGGTGATCCTGACGACGGAGCGGCTGATGCGGCGCTCGCGCGTCGACGAGGCGGACGCGGTCGCCGAGTACAAGAACGATCCGGAAGTGGCTCGGTATCAGGACTGGGATCTGCCGTATCCGGTCGAGGAGATCGCTGTCAAGATCGCCGCGTACGAGCAGCGACCGTGGCCGTGTCCCGGCGCGGGGCTGAACGTCGCGATCGAATACGACGGAGCGCTGATCGGAGACTTCGGAGTCGGGTGGGACGACGACGGCACCGAGGCCGAGATCGGCTACACCCTGCTCCTCGAGCACCAGGGCGATGGCTTCGCCACCGAAGCCGTCGCTGCGGTGGTAGAGCGCCTCTTCGCCGAAGGCGTCGAGCGGATCACGTCATCGCTCGACCCCGAGAACGTGGCGTCGGTCCGAGTGTTGAAGAAGGCCGGCTTTCATTACGAACTCTCGTCTCGAATCCAGATTCGCGGCGAGTTCGTCGACGACGACCTCTACATCATCGTGCGGGGCGATCCTTCCACTCGGCAGGTGCACCACACCTGAGCAACCGAACCCAACCTGATCACACGGAACCCGAGGCGCACGAGAGCCTCCAGGGATCCCAGGGCGGGTCACTCGTACTCCGTCGGCGGGCGGGTCGGTGCCGGTGAGGAGGTCGGTTCGGCAGTGGGGGACGAAGCCGATGCTGCGGTAGAGGTGGCCGGAGATCTCGTTGTCGGGTTCGTAGCAGATGGAGATGCGGCGGGCGCCCGCGTCGGCGAGGAGGCTGATGCCCGTCGTCAGCAGATGGCGGCTCAGGCCACGGCCCTGATGCTCGTCGAAGGTGCGGACGGGCTCGACGACCCCGGTGCTGGTGACCGGGTCGTTCCAGAACAGTGCGTAGGCGGCTGGGTTGTCGTCACGGTCGAGGATGACCAGGTCGAGGTCGCTGCGGTACAACGAGAGCTGGTTGAGTCGTTCCTCGAAGCCGGGTCGATGGGGGGCGGTCATGTGGTGGGGGCGGTCCATCAGGTCCCGGCGGGCGGCCAACCGGTAACCGTCGGGGAGCGGGCTGATCGGCGGCCGGGCATCGGCATCGAGCCAGCACTGGACCACCGCGTCACCCTTCACCGTGAACTCTCGATCGAAGAGGAAGGAGCGGCTCACGTCGTCCGCCCGGTCGATCTCGAGGTCGATGGCCTCGATCCCGACCTCTGCGAGGTGGTCGAGGCCACGCCCGATGACGTGCCGTACCCAGTCGTCTGACGCGTCGGGCATGGTGACGATGAGGACGGTGATCTTGTCGTAGACGAGCGTCACTCCCTCGCCGAACTCGGTGGCGACGACGGCGGCCTCGGGACGCCCGAGGTCGTCGAACCAGAACAGCTGGCCGAGTGTGTCGGTCGGGTGTGCGGTGTTCCACCAGTACTGCACCTCGGCAGCTTGGAACGCTCCCTTCGTCGGGTGGGCGTTACGGACCCGCTGCAACAATGTGGTCACCGCATTCACGCAGTCGAGCCCGGCCAGTCGTTCTTCCCGCGGTGCAGCCATCGCTGCACCGTATGGGCTCGGCGCTCCCCGCCGAAACCGAATTGGGGGCTGCCCGACGAGCCCAGCAACGCCGCCCGACTCAACCGGCGTTCTGGGACACTCGATCGTCGGCAACAATAGATCCGTGAATCGGGTGTCGGTGGTGGGAAATTCCGGCTCGGGCAAGTCCCACCTTGCCGAACGCGTGGCGCTGGTTCTCGACGCCCCGTATGTCGAGCTCGACGCCATCCACCATCTGGCGAACTGGACACCAATCGATCCGGACGCGTTCGTGGCCCGGATCGAGGAGATTTCATCGACGGATTCGTGGGTCATCGACGGGAACTACCGGGCCGTGGTGGTGGACGGACCGGTGTGGAAGCGAGCCGACACCGTCGTGTGGTTGGACCTTCCGCGTCGCACCGTCATGTTCCAGGTCGTCCGCCGAACACTGAAGCGAATCGTCGGGCGCAAGCAGCTGTGGAACGGAAATCGGGAATCGTGGCGAAGTCTGTGGTCGTGGGACCCGAACAAGTCGATCATCCGATGGTCCTGGACGCAGCATGCAAAGTACCGGGAGCGCTACGGCTCGGCGATGGAAGCGCCCGAGCTCGCTCATCTCGACTTCGTGCGACTGACGAGCCGCAAGGCTGCAGATCAATGGCTGGACGGCATCGAACCTGCGCCACAGGCTTGACGACGGCCTTTCAACGTGCGGTCGCGAGTCCGCAGGACTGGGATAACGCATACTCTCGAGCCGGCATTCTGGGGCACAAGATGAGGGCCGGTATCGAGCGGCCCAGTTGGCAACATCATGGGCGGCGGTCGATACTTCCGCCGAGAACAACTCAACCTCACGCGGCACCACAGGATGCCGGTCGCGGTCTCACAGATTTCGAGGGTGGAGCGGCCACACAACGACACCACAAAGGGAGAAGTCAGTAGCTGGGCTCGTCGCCACTCTTCGTGAATGTGTGTTCCATGACCATGAGCATGCCGGGGTCTTCGGTTTCGACTTGAGACCTGTCGGTAGTGCAAACCTCGGGCGGTGGCGACAGTGAGCAACCTTCGACCCACGTCAGGGTGAGTTCGTCGCCGTCGATGTTCCATATGAAGGTGCCGCGGCCGGTGCCGTGCGCTCCGGTCATGATGATCTGGTCGCCGTCAATCTCGTAGGGGCCGCCGTCTCCTTCGGGTACGCCGTCGAGCAGGAACAGCTCGTCGTCGAAGAGGAAGCCTTGCCAGAACTCCGAACCGTCGAAGCCGAGGCGGATCACGACCTCCTCCGCAGACTCGATGAAACCCTCCGCGGCGAAACCCTCCACCACGAGTTGAGACTGCGTCTGGTCCAGCGGGTAGTCCCACGTACCGATCAGGTCGTCCGCATCCGGCGAAGACTCTGACGAGCAGGATGCAATCATCAACAACGAGACGACGAGGAAGCGGCTGTTCCAGGCCATGTGCGCTCCTTCGGCGACACCCCAGGAGCGGCTCTGCCGCAACTATCAACACGAGGCGGTCGCGAGGCACGGAGCCGCCTTGGCGTGAGCCCGCCAGAGGAACAGCCGGCTCGCCTCTGTGGGATACCTAACACGACGTCAGCCTCCTCGTCTACGGTCAATTCGTGCCTTGGCGAGTCGAGTCGAGTCGACCAACGGCCCGGACCGACACACGCCGAAGACACCCTGACTGGCAACCAGTCAGGCCTGCTCGATCACCGGCGATACCGAGTCGCAGCGCGACCCGATAACGCCATCTACCCCTGTCCACAAAGTGCCGTTGGGGGACAGGTCGTGAGCCCGGACCCTGGTCTCTGAGGGGGCGTCCGATATGGGGACGACTACAAGATGTGACTTGTCGCGTTCGACACCGGTCGGAACTCTTCGTCGGATGTTTCATCTGACGGTCCCCGACCGGACACTTCCGGTTGACGGTGATCTGGTCGTCATCCCGGTGTGGTGACACGATCCGCGTGGCGTACACACAGGCGCCAGCCGTCGGGCTCGCGACGGAAGATCGTGGTGACCCTGAGGTCCATCGACACGAGTCCCTCACTGCCGGCACGTTGGACCTGCGCGTGTTCGATGGCCACGACGTAGCCGAGATCGTCGCTCGACCACCGGGCGACCTCTTCGAATTCTGGGACCTCACCACCGACGAACATCGCAGCGACCCGCGCTGATTCCTCTGCGACGGGCGCGAACCCGAGGATCGGACGACCGAGAGGATTGGCCAACACGACGTCGTCGCGTCGTGACCACAACGCCGTCGTCGGAGCGGCATCACCATTCACCATCGCAGCGAGATTCTGTCTCGAGGCCTCAACCGCCTCGTTGAAGGTCTGTGGAACCATGCACCCTCACCAGATCGTCGTGATTCGCCTTTGCAGTAACTGCCCCAGCGTCATCGGAGATGGCGCTGGCGTGTGGGCCAATGCCGGTGTCGTTCACCGCCCGTCGCGCTGCAGTGCCGGCAGCGATATGCGCCCCTCAACTGCAACAGTTCGCCCAAGTGCATCATGATATCATGATGTCATGGCAAAGCAAACCACCGTTCGGCTGCCCGACGATCTCGCCGACGACGCGGAGGCAGTGGCCCGAGTCCGCGGCGACAGCGTCAACCAGCTCATCATCGACGCACTCGCCGCCGAGATCGAACGAGTCCGCTCCGACGAGGACTTCACCGCACGCGCCAAGAAGCTGCTCGAGCGTGACCGGGAGATCCTTGACCGCCTCGCCAAGTGACCCGCTCTCTCAGCCTCGCTGAGTTCTGGTTCCTCGCCGAGCCGTCACCGGCATCGACGCCGCAACGCTCATCAGAGCCAGTCGCGTCGAGCTCGCCGATTCGGCACTGCGCGCACCGCAGGCCGGCTTCGGCGACACCGACTTCTACCCGGACCTGTACGACAAGGCTGCCGTGCTTGCGTGCCGGATCGCGTGGAATCATCCGTTGCTCGCCGTGGCGGCCCGGGAAGTCGACGAGACCTGGCTCGCGAACTGGCTTCGCGAACGGGTCACCTTCTGAACCTGAGCCGAGATGCCACTCGGCGATCACCGATCGAAACAGCTCGCAAAGAGCGCATCGAAGTGTTTGAGGTTCGGGCTTCACTGACCTGCCGCATGACGTTCGTCGGGCTGGCGCGTCCGCTGGCGAGGAGCGACGCAGACAGGCGAACGGGTGCTTCGGTCCGAGCAGGCGCGGCGCTGTGTCAGATGACTTCGACGCTGACGCGATTGGCGTGAGCGGCAAGCGCCTCGATGTCGGCTCGGTCTCCGGTGAGGACCGTGCCGCCTGGTTCGGCGATCGCGACGACGAGGGCATCGACGGCGGAGCCGGTGCGGGCGAGTCTGCGGAGCTCGGCGGCCCGGCGGGCGACGTCCACGCTGACGGTCGATTCGATGATGCACGTCTTCAGGAAGCGGTTGGTGTTGGCATCGCGACCGGCATCGCCGTGCAGCGACTCGACGAGCACCATCGTCGGAACGAGTGGTGGCCACAACTCGTGCGCCGTCAGTGCTCGGATCAGGGAGACCGACGTCTTCGTGCGTGCGGCGAGGCGCGAGAGTCCTCCGCTGTCGAGAACGAGCACGTTCAGCTGACTCGGTCGAGTGATCGGTCCCGGATGCGTCGTGCGATGGCGTCGGCTTGCGACTGCTGTCGTGTGCTCGGTTCTCCGACGTCGGCCACGAGTTCCTCGAGATACCTGGCGGTCTCGTCGAGCGCGTCCTGGCGTTCGAGTTCGGCGCGCAGGGCGATCTGGAGGAGTTCCGACGCCGGCAGGCCGCGCTTCTTCAGCTCGTCGTGGAGGTCGTCGGGGAGGTACACCTGGACGCGGGGCATACGCCTAACTGTACGCATATCCTGAACGCCAGGCAAGCAGTCGTTCACGCTGGGTCATGCCCGTGGACACCGTCGGCGCTCCAGCGTCCGAGCTCATGCCGTTACTCTCATGGTTGCTCTCCAACGACTCTTCTGGACGTCGTTCGACTGCACACGCTGGGAAATGCGACGCGATGCGGACTCCCGTCCACCTCCGCCAATGCTCCAGGTGACGGGACTCGCTACTTGTCATGACCCCTCACGATGGACCGTCGGGTTCCCGGATACTGACGCCGCTCTCGGTCGACCGCGGCGATTCGCCGACAGCGGTCGCAGGGCCTCAGGCCCGTTCGCGCGGTGACCGCCTCTTCGTTCGCGCTCGGCGCTCGACGACCTCGCTGACGACGAGCGTGGCGGCCGCTGCGACCAGCCCGGCGACGATGCCGAAGGCCAGCCAGCCCAGCGCGCCGATGACCAGAACGACGGCCAGCCAGGTCATGTTTCGCTTCGACACGCGGGCACCCCTCTCATCGAGGCGACACCCTACGCGACACCGACCTTGTGCCCTGGTGAGCGACGCGAGATCCCCCGCAGAGTGAATGGCGGCACGCCCGGAGGAGGGACGACCATGACCGCCCACGCCATCGAGATCACCGACCACGATGCACCCTCCGCGCTGGACCTGTACTGGATTCCCCTGGGATCGGGCAACCCGGTGGTCCAGTTCAGCGGCCGCACCTTCGAAGCGCTCGCCGCCAAGCGCAGCCGTCGAGCACCGTCCGGGCTGTACCACACCGCACTGGTGGCGTCGGTTGGCGCAGACGAGTACTTCATCGAGATGACGCCCGTGCCCGCCGCGTCGCACGCTCCACGCGACCGCGGGGTGGTGGCCGAGGGTGCGGTTGGAACAGTCTGGGCTCGACGGCTGCGCATCTTCCGCTACGAGATCCGTCGATGGCGCAATGGCACGATCCCCGATCTCCCCGACGCGGTCGCCAGTCCGGTGCGGATCACCGAGATCGAGGACGAGATCGCTGCGGTGCTCGCCGCCGTGCCCGACGTGCCGACACCGGTGTGGGGACGTGACGAGCTGCGCGCCGGAGAGATGTGGAACTCCAACTCGGTCGTCGCGTGGATCCTCACCGTCGCCGGGCTCGAGCAGCGCGCCGGGCAACCGCCGCACAACGGCCGAGCTCCGGGATGGGGAGCCGGCGTCACCGTGGCCACTCGGTCGCAGGTTTAGCGTTCAGTTCGTCATCCGGCCGGTCTCATGGGCCCAGATCGCCACTTCGACGCGGTTCCTCGCGCCCAGCTTCGCCATCAGGTTCGCCACGTGGGTCTTGACCGTGCTCAGGCTGATGTGGAGGTCGCCGGCGATCTCCGCGTTGGTTCGACCGCGCGCCAAGGTCACGAGCACCTCCTCTTCGCGATCGGTCAGCCGATCGACCGGCTCGGCCGGTCGCGATCCCGACCGTGACGCCGAGAACGTTTCCAGGAGCCGAACGGTCACGCTCGGTGCGATCAGCGCGTCGCCATTCGCTGCTGCATGAATCGCTTGGACCAGGAGTTCGGGCCCGGCGTCCTTCAGGAGAAAGCCGCGAGCGCCGGCCTTGAGCGCACCGTGGACGTATTCGTCGAGATCGAACGTGGTGATGACGACGACGGCGAGCGGATCGGCGACATCCGGCCCCGCAAGGAGCCGGGTGGCCTCGATGCCGTCCAGCTCGGGCATGCGGATGTCGAAGAGGCACACGTCGGGTCGGAGCTGGCGGGCGCGTTCGACGGCCTCGCGACCGGTCGACGCCTGTCCGACGACCTCGATGCCGGGCTGGGCATCGAGGATCATGGTCAGGCCGGTCCGCACCAGGTCCTGGTCGTCGGCGACCAACACGCGAATCGTCACGCGGGCCCTCCGGTTCTCGGGAGCCGCGCCGTCGTCGTCCAACCTCCGCCGGCGCACGGCCCCGAGGTGAGTGTTCCGCCGAGCAACTTGGCCCGTTCAGTCATGCCGAGCAGACCGAACCCGGTTGCGACATCGGTGTCGAAGGGCGCGGCGTCTCCGTCATCGGCCACCATCAGCTCGACGTGATCGTCGTCGCCGACCACGCTGACGGTGACCCGCGACGCGTTGCGGGCATGGCGCACGGCGTTGGTGATCGACTCCTGCGCGATGCGATAGACCGCCGCATCGATGAGCGGGCCGACGTCGTCGAGGTCGCCGGACAGTTCGACGTCGATCGTCAGCGGGCCGGCCGCCCTCGCCGCGAGCCGTCGCAGGTCGCCGATGCCCTCCGCCGGCACGAGCGCCGGGTCATCGCTGTTGCGCAGTGCGCCGACCATTGCGCGCATCTCGGCGAGGGTGCGCTTCGCTGTCTCCTCGATCACCGCGAGGATCTCGACCGCCACCTCGGGCCGCTGCGCGGCCACCGCCTGCCCCGCCTGGGCCTGCACCGCGATCGCCGACACGTGGTGCGCAACGGTGTCGTGCAGCTCGCGGGCCAGCTGTTCTCTCTCACGCAACGTGACCTCCGCCAGTTCGCGCTGTCGAAGCGAGGCGCGCGTGCGGATGACGATGCCGAGGGCAGCGGTGAATGCGAGCACCATGAACCCGCCGAGCGCGTCGCCGAGCGTGCCCGGATCGGTGGTGATCGCGACGAGCCAGGCGATCAGCAGCACACCCACACCGATGGAGGCGTCGCGCCCCGATCCCCACCGGAACAGGCTGTAGGGCACGACGAGCAGGAACACCATCGAGCCGTACCCGGAGACCTGGTCCTGGGCGATCCACACGGCGACACCCAAGCCGTTGACGATCGCGAGGGCGACGATCGTCATCGCCAGCGGGTGCTGGCGCCTCGGGAACACGGTGGCGGCCACCGCCACGGAGGCGATGAGCGTGGGGATGGGCCACGGGACGTCGTTGCGCGTCAGCATCTCGATCGTCGATCCGACGACGAGGGCTGCGGCCACCACCCAGTCGCGCCAGACCCGCGTGGGCGCGTTGGGCACGCTCGGCTCGGCGAGCACGCTGCGAAGGGCGGAGGTGACCACGACCGACAGCGTAGGGAACGCAACCTGCGGTCCGGATCGGCCGAAAGAACGAGCCTGTCTCGGCTGATCGGCTGCTCAGAACCGGCCGAAGCGCCGATGTCGCAGTACTGGTCGCGCCGTCACCATGGCTCCGTCCACCGCCCCGAAGGAGCCACACCATGTCCACTGTCCTGTATCGCCTCGGCCGCTTCGCCGCCCGCCGCCCATGGCGTGTGATCGGCGTCTGGTTCGTCGTGGCGCTCGCCGTGATCGTTGCCGCGTCGACGGTCGGACGTGACCTCGAGGATTCCTTCGCAGTCCCGGGCCTCGACTCCCAGGACGCCGTCGAACTGCTCTCCGCTGCCGGCTCCGATCGGGCAGGCCTGACCGCCCGCGTGGTCGCGACGCCGGCGGATCCGGCCGACACCTTCTTCGACTCCAGCGACGCCCGTGAGGCGCTGGCAGGGCTTCGTGCCGCACTCGGGCGGCTCCCGAACGTCATCGCGACGTCCGACCCGGCGGCGGCGCTCGCCTCCGACGCTGCCGGCGCGGTGGCGAGTGGCGAGGTGTCGGCCGACGGCCGGGTCGCGCTCGTCGTCGTGCAGTATCCCGTCATGGAGGAGCTCGGGGTCGGCGACCTCGACAACCTGAAGGAGACGGTCGCCGATGTCCGCTCCGACGGTCCGCTGCGCATCGAGATGGGTGGCGATCTCTTCGTCAACTTCGAGGAGCCCCAGAACAACACCGCCGAGCTGTTGGGTCTGATGGTGGCGATGGTCATCCTCCTGGTGGCGTTCGGCTCGCTGATCGCGATGGGTCTGCCGATCGGTCTGGCCGTGTTCGGCCTCGCGCTGGGTGTCGCCTCGATGTCGCTGATCACCTACCTGATCGACATTCCCAGCTGGGCGCCGCAGATGGCCAGCATGATCGGGCTCGGCGTCGGCATCGACTACGCCCTCTTCATCGTCACGCGCCACCGTGAGTTCCTCGCCCGGGGCATGACCGTCGAGGAATCGGCGGGGCGGGCGGTCGCGACGGCGGGCCAAGCGGTCATCTTCGCCGGGGGGACGGTCGTCATCGCCATTCTCGGCCTCGCGGTCGCCGGCGTGCCGTTCATGACCGCAGCCGGTGTCGCCACCTCGGTGATCGTGCTGATCATGGTCGTGGCGTCGGTGACGTTGTTGCCCGCACTGCTCGGTCTGAGTGGGCATGCGATCAACCGCTTCGGGATCCACCGTCGCCACGGCGCGTCGCATGCGGGGGCGGGTCGCGGCTGGGCGCGTTGGGGTCGGCACGTCTCGGCGCACGCGCCGTTGTACGCGATCGGCACCACGGTGCTCCTGCTCGGGCTCACGGCTCCCGTCCTCGATCTGCAACTCGGGTTCCCCGACGAAGGAACGCTGCCGACGACTCGAACAGAGCGACAGGCGTACGACCTGACCGCCGACGGATTCGGCCCCGGGGTGAACGGCCCGCTCGTCGTCGCGGTCGACATCTCCGACGATGCCACCGTCGTCGAACCGCTCGTCACCGCGATCTCCGCCGACGACGGCGTCGCCGCGGTGGCCCCGGCCGAGATCGACGCGGGGGCAGGGGTCGCCACGATCGTCGTCGTTCCCGACTCGTCGCCCCAGGACCCGGCGACGTTCGCCACGGTGCAGCGTCTCCGCAGCGACGTCTTCCCCGAGGTGCTTGCGGACAGTTCGGCCACCGCCCACATCGGGGGCCAGACGGCGAGCTTCGGCGATGTCGCCAATCGTGTGACCGAGCGCCTGCCGTGGTTCATCGCCGCGGTGGTCCTGCTGTCGTTCCTGCTGTTGATGGTCGTGTTCCGCTCGATCCTGGTGCCACTCAAGGCGGCGGTCCTCAACCTGCTGTCGATCGGCGCCGCCTACGGCGTGCTGGTGATGGTGTTCCAGTGGGGCTGGGGCAAGGACCTGATCGGCCTGGAGGGGCCGGTGCCCATCGTGTCGTTCATCCCGATGTTCATGTTCGCCGTGCTCTTCGGACTGTCGATGGACTACGAGGTGTTCCTGCTGTCACGGGTTCGTGAGGAGTACGTGGCCACCGGCGACAACGATGCCGCGGTCATCAATGGCATTGCCAGCACGGCGCGCGTCATCACGTCGGCGGCGTTGATCATGATCTCGGTGTTCGCCGGTTTCGTGCTCGGCGACGACCCGGTCATCAAGATGATGGGACTCGGTCTCGCGACGGCGATCCTCGTCGACGCGACCATCGTGCGGATCGTGCTGGTGCCCGCCACCATGAAGCTGATGGGCGACGCCAACTGGTGGCTGCCCGGTTGGCTCGATCGTCGGATGCCGACCGTGGACATCGACGGCGAGACGAATCTGCCCACCCCCGAGATGGAGCTGAGCGGGGACGACCCGGATGCCGTCGCCGAACCCGAACTGGTCGGCGTGTGAGCTGATCGCCATCACCGCTGCGGGAGCGGTGTGGGTGTTGTCGGTTCGCGGCGGCGGCTTCTTCCTCACCTTCGAGGGTGGAATGCTCGTTCGCCTCGATCAGCCTGCACCACGCCGGGCGGACCCTGACTCGGCCGGGTCGGTCATGATGGGCTCATGGACGATGACCGCATCGCGGAGATCTCCGCCCTGGGAGGTTGGAGCCGCGAGCTCGACGCGGTGATCACCGGGTCCGATCCGGTGCTCGCCACGCCGTGGCCGGTCGGTGAGGTCGCAGCCGTGGCGCTCACCCAGGCGGGTTCGGCCGCCGCCCGGCTCGCACGGCGTGCAGGCGGAGATCCGGGAACGGTGCACGCCGACGTCGCTGATGCGGCAGCAGCCACGATCGGCTTCGCCATCATGCGGGTCGACGGCGAGTCGATGGCCCGAACGAACGCCGAGAACCCGTGGGTCGGCCGGTATCGATGCGCCGACGGCCGCTGGATCCATCTGCACGGTGGGTTCCCCTCGCTCGTTGACCGCCTGGCTTCGCTGCTGGGTCTGCCGAACGGCGCCGACGAGGCATCGATCGCAGCGGCGGTCGCGAGATGGGAGTCGGCCCCGCTGGAGGACGCCGTCGCCGAGCGGCGTGGGTGCGCAACGATCATTCGCACCGAGGACGAATGGCGAGCGCACCCACAGGGAGAACTCGTCGCCACATGGTCGACCGTCGAGCCCCGTGAGGCCGGCGTCTCGGCCGGAACGAGGTGGGTACCGTCGCCGACTCGTGCGCTCGACGGCCTGCGCGTTGTCGATCTCACTCGGGTGCTCGCCGGCCCGACCTGCGGTCGGACGTTGGCGGCGTTCGGTGCCGACGTGCTGCACGTGCGCGGTCCCGAGGTCCCGGTCGTGCCGGCCTTCGTGGTCGACACCGGACACGGCAAGCGCCAGGCCTTCTGTGACTTCACCGAACACGATCAGCTCGCGGCACTTCGACAGGTGGCGATCCGCGCCGACGTCGTGGTGCAGGGCTACCGACCGGGCGTCGTGGCGCGGTACGGCCTCGACGAGGAGTCGCTGCGGGCCGACGGCTTCGAGGGCGTGTTCGGCTCGGTGTCGGCGTTCGGGCACGACGGGCCCTGGTCGGACCGTGCCGGGTGGGAGCAGTTGGCGCAGTCGGCGAGCGGTCTGTGCCTCGACCCGCTCGGCGACGACAAGCCGCACCTGCTGCCATGTGCCGCGACCGACTACACGACCGGCTTCGCGTTGGCGGCGGGCGTGATGGATGCCCTCGATGGCGCGCTCGCCGACGGTGCTGCGAGACGGGTCGACGCGTCGCTGTGCCAGACCGCAGCGTGGATCCTGCGCGTCGGCCGGCGCGACGAGATCGGGACGCCATCGGGATTCGCGCCGAAGATGCTGAGCTCGGAGTCGGGGTTCGGCATCGTCGAGCACCTCGGGCCGTGTGTCAGCGTCGACGGCCTCGACGTCGGCTGGAGCCGTCCGACGACGCCGCTCGGCGACGGCTCGTTGTCGTGGTGACGAGTCGAACCGACCGTCTCTACGCCCTGGTCGCCCGGCTGATCACCCCCCTCGGCATCTGAGCCTTCCGCTCGACCTGCGGTCAGCGTGACCTTTGCCCCTGGGAGCGCAGGAATTGTCCCCCGACAATGGAGAGGCGGGCCACGTTGGCCACGGACGGGAGTCTCATGAAGTCGCGAAGTCGGAACCTGCCGATCATCGCAGCGTTGATCGTCGGGATCGGGATGATCGTGGCGCCGTTCGTGTTCCAGATGTTCGGGCGCGCACCGCTCGGTGGCGACATGATCGACGGACTTCGAGCCGTACATGACGGTCGAACAGGTCGAGCGCTTCCGTGGCTATCTCGTCGAGATCGACGCTGCGAACACCGAGTCGATCGACTCGCTTCGTGACGCACTCGTGACGTCCGGGGCGGTCGAGGCCTCGCAGTACGACACCGTGCTCGCGTCGGTCGTGAATCTCAACGAACAGTGGTCGACGGTCGACACCGACATGACCGACCTCATCGACCGCATGGAGGCCAATCTCGACAACTACGCCGCCGTCGCCGCGCTTCCGCCGTTCCCGATGTTCCCGTGGTTCTTCGTGATTCCCGGGGCGTTGATCGTGACCGCGGCCGGAGTGGCGTTGTACCAACGCCGCACGCCGCAGCGTCGGGCCCGGCCGGCGCTGTGGGTGCTGTTCGGGCTGGGGATCGCAGTCGCCGCGGCCCCTGTGGCGTTCCAGATGTTCGATCGCGCGCCGAAGGGTGCAGACATGATCGACGACTTCCGGCCGATGATGACCCGAGAACGGGTCCAGGCGGTGCAGGGCTACTTCGTCACGCTGGGAGCGGCCGAGGGCCAGCTGCGGGCCAACGCGCTGCCGATGCTCATCGAGGCCGGCGGCGATCCGTCCGACTACCCGGCGATCGCCCAATGGTCTGCTGACTGGCCGAGCATCCTCACCGACTTCAACCCGATGGTCGCGACGATGAGCGACAACGTCGACAACTACGAAGCCGTCGACGCGCTGCCCTCCTTCGACCTCTTCCCGTGGTTCTTCGTGATTCCGGGTGTCCTCGTGGCCGGGCTGGCAGCGCTCGCGTTGCGATCTCGACCGTCGGCGCCCGAGGAATCCCCTTCATCCCCCCAACAGCCGGCCATGTCCGGCAAGGAGTCATCATGACCACACACCGATCCCATCGGCGACTGCTCGCATCACTCGCGGTGGTCGCATTCGTCGCCGCCTCGTGCGGAAGCGACGATGCCTCCAGCGACACCGCATCGACGAGTGCCGGCACCGAGACGACGAACGTGACCGAGACGAGCGAGGCGATGCCCGAGGAGACTGCGGCCCCTGCCACCGAGGCACCCACGACCGCGCCCGCCGCAATGTTCGATGGTGACCTCGTGGGCACCTTCTCGATCGACGATGCCGTGTGCGACTCGGCTGACGTCACGGGCTCGTACTTCCGCATGCTCCAGCCGGATGGCACGACGTACATCCCGAACGCCGACTCGGCGTGTACGGACACCACGTACTCCGGGCTCACCGCCGGAACCGACGGAGGACTCGTGACCGGGGTGTACCAGTCCGCGCCCGATCCCGCGTTCGACGCCACCGGTAACGGGCTCGCTGATGCGATCTTCGCTCCGGTGACGTTCTTCGCCGTGGCATTCGCCGGGGCGACGGATTCCGCCGAGGCGATGCCGATGCTGGCGGCCACCGATGGCACCCTGACCGGTGACCTCTCGGCCTTCACCGCCTACTACGGCGGCGGGAGCTTCAACCAGGGTGCGCCGAAGCCGGACGGAACCGGCGACGCCCCCATGGGCACCATCGATCCGGAGACGGGTGCGTACGTGCTCGACTGGACGAGCCAGATCGTCGGTGGGTCGTTCAACGACTTCGTCGGTGTGTGGCACCTCGAAGGCACGTTCACGCCGAACTCCTGATCGGGTGCTTCGCCTGAGACGTGGGGTCAGCTCGGCCCCGCGTCTCATTTCGCGTACCCGGTCGATACGTCGGCCGGCGACGGCCATCACTAGGTTGGCTCACGTCCGCCGAACCTGGGAGAAGCGCAATGACCGCTCTGGAATCCACGCCTGACATGTACGACCTTCGGATGTCCGATGGCGTTCGTCCGCTGTACGACGCGGTGAAGAAGTTCATCTACACCGAAGTCGATCCGATCACCGCGGAGTTCTTCCGTCTCGGCGAGGGCCGAGCCGATCGCTGGTCGTACGCACCGGGCCAGCTCGAGCTGCTCGAGTCGGTCAAGGACAAGGCCAAGGCGCAGGGTCTGTGGAACTTCTTCCTGCCCGACGCCGAGACCGGTGAGGGCCTGTCGAACCTCGACTACGCCTACATCGCCATCGAGCTCGGCAAGAACCCGTTGGCGTCGGAGTCGATGAACTGCGCGGCGCCGGACACCGGCAACATGGAAGTGCTCGAGCGTGTCGGCACACCCGAGCAGAAGGCGAAGTGGCTCACGCCGCTCCTCAACGGCGAGATCCGTTCGGCCTACGCGATGACCGAGCCCGACGTGGCGTCGTCCGACGCGAAGAACGTCGCGTGCAAGGCCGTGCGTGACGGCGACGAATGGGTGATCACCGGCGAGAAGTACTACATCTCCGGCGCCGGCGATCCGCGCTGCAAGATCATGATCACGATGGTGCAGACCAACCCCGATGCGGCGCCGCACCAGCGTCAGTCGCAGATCCTCGTGCCGATGGACACCCCGGGCGTCGAGATCGTCGGTCCGATGCACGTGTTCGGCAAGGACGACGCTCCGCACGGTCACATGCACCTGCGCTTCAACGACGTCCGCGTGCCGTACGAGAACGTGCTGCTCGGCGAGGGCCGCGGCTTCGAGATCTCCCAGGTCCGTCTCGGCCCGGGCCGTATCCATCACTGCATGCGTTCGGTCGGCCAGGCCGAGCGTGCGCTCGACCTGATGGTCAAGCGTGGGCTCACCCGTGAGGCGTTCGGCAAGCGGCTCGGCAACCTCGGTGGCAACGTCCAGATGATCGCCCAGTCCCGCATCGAGATCGAGTCGATGCGCCGCATGGTGCTCACCGCGGCCAAGGCAATGGACGTGCTCGGCAACGCCGAGGCCCGGGTGTGGGTCAGCGCCGTGAAGGCGATGGTCCCGATCCGCACCTGCGAGATCATCGACAACGCGATCCAGATGCACGGCGCCACCGGCGTGTCGCAATGGACGCCACTCGCCGACATGTACGCCGGCCAGCGCACGTTGCGCCTCGCCGACGGCCCCGACGAAGTGCACTGGTTCGTCGTCGGGCGCGCCGAGTTGGCCAAGGGCGAGCAGGAGGGTGGCAACACCTACGACCCGAAGGCCGAGTACATGTCGCGCCAGGACGACATCAAAGACGGCATCTTCTCCGGCCCCTGACGCCTGCCCTCCACCCCCCAAAGCGATGAGCGAAGGGCCGGGATCTGGGCCGCTCGCTCATCGCTCGCAGGGTGTGGGGATCGGCGGGGTCAGTAGCCGGTGCCGCAGAACGGGTTCGGGCGAACGGCGAAGAGCGTGTCGAGATGAGGCAGCAATCCCTCGCGTGAGTCGAGCGCCCCGATCGATGCGAGGTCGTGCCACGACACCGCGCCGAGGTAGGCAGCCGAGAGTGTGCTGATGTCGACCTCGACGTCCGCCGGCCGGTCGCTGCGCTCGGCACCGGCCGCGGAGATCGTCCAGGTTCCGGTGTTGGCCGGGAACATCGGATCGTGCACGCCGATCGTGACGCTGTCGTTCGCGGCGCCGTAGGTTCGTGCCGTCGAGCGCGGCCTCGACGTCGAGGATGCGAATCCACTGGTCGTCGAATCGCTGGACTGCCTCGTACGCCCTCGAGTCGTGCATGGCCCGCCGGACGGGTTCGTCGACCGGTCGTGGCTCCGATTTCCACGTCGTGATCAGGTCGATGTCGAGCAGGTACCGCCACAATTCCAGTTCGACCTCGAGCGACGCACCCCACAGGTCGCGTACCTTGCCGGCGCCCGCGGGGTTCTTGGCGAACGTCTCGTCCCAGTCGACGTCGTAGACCACGTACCCGTCGTCAGTACCTGACCTGTCGGTGTGGACCGCCACGAACGACCCCTTTCCGTAGGGCTCCGCGGTTGGTCGTGATGCGTCCTTCAAGATGCGCGGCCACATCCACGTCGGTCGGCTGATCGACCCCACGCGCCACCGGGCGACGCGCTCGTAGAGCGGGGCGACGACGTCGAGTACGTCGGTGTACGCGAGCAGTCGCATCGAACCGGGCAGCGGCGCCGAGCGCCAGGGCTTGGTGTGCCGAGTCGTGACGACCGCGGCGACGGCATCGGTTGCGATGGCGAATCCGAACCGACGGTAGATCGTCGTCTCGCTCGCGTGGAGCGTTGCGAGCACGTTGCCGCGCTCGCCCGACTCGCGAAGGAGCCGGTGCATCAGCTGCGTCAGCACCCCGCGTCGGGTGTGTGTCGGGAGCACGCCGACGCGGGTCACCCCTGCGGTCGGGACAAGGGTGCCCCCAGGCACGGTCGAGTCGAAGCGGAACGCAGCGACGACCCCGACGCACGTGTCGCCGTCCCACGCGGCGACTGAATCGCTGTCGTCCCACGAGAGTTGGCCGGCGGCGAACGTCTCGTCGTTGACGGCACCACTCAGCAGCGCAGTCCGGAACGCGTCGACCGCGAGGCGTCGCTCGTCGACCGCGACGGGCCGGATGTCGTAGTCACTCATCCCCGCACGTTCTCACACGCGCAGACCCGAACCGCACCCGATTTCCCCAAGCGATGAGCGGGCGGCCCGTATCCCGGCCCTTCGCTCATCGCTCGGCTGGGTCGTCGCGAGACTCAGACGGCGAGGAGGTCGCGGGCGCCGGTGTCGCTCGACGGGTGGCGCAGCTTGCTCATCGCGCGGGCCTCGATCTGACGGATGCGCTCACGGGTGAGGTTGAAGTGCTCGCCGACCTCTTCGAGTGTGCGCGGCTCGCCGCGATCGAGGCCGAAGCGGAGCTTGAGAATCTCACGCTCGCGCTCGTCGAGCGGGGCGAGCAACCGCGAGATCTCGTCGGGGAGCAGCGCTGTCGCGGCCATCTCGAACGGCGATTCGGCCGAGCGGTCCTCGACGACGTCGCCGAGTTCGGCGTCGCCGTCCTCACGCAGCGGCTCCGACAGCGAGAGGGGCTCGGCGGCGAAGCGCAGCGCTTCGGTCACCTTGTCCTCGGGCATCTCGACTTCCTTCGCCAGCTCCGAGAGTGTTGCCGGACGGCCGTACTTGAGCTCGAGGCGCGAGCGCGCCTTCTGCAAGCGAGCGAGCGTGTCGCCGGCGTGAACCGGCAGGCGAATGGTGCGGCCCGTGTTGGCGATGCCGCGGGTGATGGCCTGACGGATCCACCACGTTGCGTACGTGGAGAACTTGAAGCCCTTGCGCCAGTCGAACTTCTCGACGGCGTGCATCAGGCCGAGGTTGCCCTCCTGGATGAGGTCGAGCAGTGGCAGGCCGGAGGCCTGATACTTCTTGGCGATCGACACCACGAGCCGGAGGTTCGACTGGACGAACTGACGCTCGGCCTCTTCTCCCTGGCGGGCGGTACGGCGCAGCTCGCGCTTCTTCGCGGCGGTGAGTTCCTCGCCGGCATCCAGCAGGGAGATCGCCTCGTTGCCGGCTTCGATGGCTTTCGCGAGACGTACCTCGTCGTCTTTCGTCAGCAGTGTGTACTGCCCGATGTCGGTGAGGTAGAGACGAACGAGGTCTTCGTCGTCACGGTCGACGCGATCTTTGGCCACCTGGTGCTCCTACTGTGTCGTTTCAACGGACGGTCCGACGGTTGTCGAAACGCCCGTGGAGGATTCGGCGTGCGAGTGTGTCGTATGACGGAGTCTGCAGAAGAGGAGCACGACCGCCGACATGAGACGAACGTCACGATACCGACGTCGTCGTGTCCGCCAACCCTTTCGGCGCGACGCCGGACCAGATATCGCAGTTGGAGATGCATGAGACCAGAGAATCGCCATGAGTGATGAAGTGCCCGAAGCGCAGGATCTGGCCGAGGTCGAGCTCACGATCGTGACGCTGCGCTTCGATGCGATCGACGACGACGCCCTCCTGGCGGTGTTGTCGAAGTACATCGTGTTGACGCGGATGCAGGACGGCTGTCGCAACGTCGATCTCTGTTCGAGCGTGACCGTGCCCGGCCGTCATCTCGTGGTGCAGAAGTGGGAGACACCCGAGCATCAGCGTCGCCACTTCGATTCCGAGACGATGGTCGACATGGCGCGTTCGTGTGACGGCATCCTCGCCGGCGCGCCCGACATCGATCTCTGGGACGCCACGAGCGCCCACGACCTTCGGTAAGAACTCTGTGAATGCGCGACGGGGAAGCGGGCGCCCTCCGCCTCTGCTTGGGTACAATCTCGTGACCATGCCGAATCCAGTGTTCAAAGAAGAAGCCTTCGACAAGGCCTCGCAGGACTTCCGCGCGACCCAAGCGGGTTGGGCGGCTCCCGAGGCCGGCACCCACACCCAGACCAAGCCGGTCACCGACGGACCGGTCAGCAGTTGGCAGAAGGCGATGACCCTCAACGGGACCATCACCGCCTCGGCCGTCCTGTTGGTCATCCTGCTCATCGCCGGTGCGTTCGGATGGAACGCCGCCAACGGTCCCACCCTCGACAACGGTGTCGAGACCTACTCGTTCCCGCCGCTCGCGTTCATGGGCATCATCGTCGGCTTCATCGCGGCGATCGTCGCCATGCGTAAGCCGAATCTGGCCAAGATCCTCGGGCCGGTCTACGCCATCGCCTACGGCTTCGCCGTCGGTGCCATCTCCAAGGGGTACGAGACCTTCTACGACGGCATCGTCGTGCAGGCCGTGCTCGCCACTGCGTCGGTGTTCGCCGTGATGCTCGTGCTCTACCGCACCCGCATCATCAAGGTCACCGACAAGTTCCGTCGCACCGTCATCATCGCCACCATCGGTGTGATGGTGCTGTACCTGTTCTCGTTCGTGATCAGCCTGTTCGGCACCACGCTGCCGTTCCTCGACGGCAGCAACATGCTGATGAGCATCGGCTTCTCGCTGTTCGTCTGCGGTCTGGCGGCGGCGAACCTGGCCCTCGACTTCGACTTCATCGAGCGAGGCATCAAGTCCGGGCTCCCGCAGAGCTACGAGTGGGTCGCCGGCCTCGGGCTCGTGGTCACCCTCGTGTGGCTGTACCTCGAGATCCTGCGTCTGCTCTCGTACCTGCGCAACTGACGGCAGGAGTCGCTGATCATCCCGGTCAGCGTGCTGACGTGAATCGAACCGAATCCTCCGGCGGCGGCAACCTCATCGAGGCGGCCGCCGTCGGCGTTGTCGGAGGAGCGTTCGGCGCGGCGGTCGGTGCACCGTTCGGACTGGCGGTACCGCTCGGCACACTTGCGGCGGCGAACGGTGCGATCTGCGGCTGGCGGAGGATCTACGACTGGAGCTGCTCGACCGGGCTGGTTGCGTTCACGCTCGACTCGACGTGGTCGCTTCCGATGACGTCGGCGGGTCTCGCCTCGCAGGCCATCGGTGTGGTACGTGGACGGCCCGGCTACATCGAGTCGCTCAGCCGCCGCTCGAATCGCCAGGTGTTCGAGCGGGGGTTCGTGCCCCGTTCTGGTTTCGCCATCACCGTCGGCAACGTCATCAGCGGCGCCGGCGACACGTCGCAACCCCGTCGGCGTCGCCTCGTCACCGATCACGAGGACGTGCACGTGTGGCAGGCGCGCTGGTTCGGCCCGCTGTATCCGCTCCTGTACGGCGTGTGGATGCTCGTCGGCGGTGCTGTCGGCATCGTCGTGTGGGCGGTGCGCCGCCGTTCCGAGCGGATCGCGAAGGTGGTCGAGTCGTGCGCCTACTACCTCAACCCGTTCGAGTGGTGGGCCTACAGCCGCGACGACCACTGGCCGCCGTCGGGCAAGGTGCAGGGTCTCGGCTGGCGCAAGCCCATCGTGCGGCCTCGCCAAGCCCGCTGAACGCGCCCGTTCGAACGCTCCGCAGTACCCGCTCGCCTGTTTGCGTTGCACTCTGGTTGGTACGCCCCAACCGAAGTGCAACGCAAACGGGACGGGGAAGGGTGACGGCGAGGGCGAGGGCGAGCGGACGCTGGTCAGCCCACGCGGGCGAGGAGGTCGAGGAGCGCAGCGTTGAACTCGGCGGGCTTCTCCTGCTGGGTCCAGTGGCCGGCCCCGTCGATCATGATGGTGCCCCGGAAGTCGGCAAGCACGGTGGCCATCGCCTCGACGAACTCGGGTCGGCCGGCGATCACTCCATCCCTGGTGCCACCGATGAATGCCGTCGGCATCGTCGGCGCCGGCAGGTCCTTGGTGATCTCGAAGTCGGCATCGAGGTTTCGGTACCAGCTGAGCGGCCCGAAGAATCCGCTGCGGGTGAATTGCTCGACGTAGACGCTGAACTCATCGGCGTCGATCCATGCCGGGAGGCCGGCGGGAACCTCGGCGCCGCGGGTGATCGCATCGAGGAAGCCCGTCCCCTCCATGGGCGGCAGTGGATCCGGCGGCGGCCCGAACATCTCGCCCGATCCGCCCCAGAGGATGAGTCGCATCGTGTCGGCGATGTCGGCCTCCAACTCTGCCTCGGCGGGTCCGACCGCCTGGAAGTAGAGGATGTAGAAGAAGCGATCGCCCGACACGGCGCGGAACAAGTCGGTCGGAGGGGCGGGCCACGGGGTGTACGGCACGCTGACGTTGACGACTCCCCGCACCCGGTCGGGATGCAGGCGGGCGAGGTCCCACACCACCATCGATCCCCAGTCGTGACCGACGAACAGTGCGCTGGCGGCGCGGACGGCGTCGAGCAGGCCCACGAGGTCTGCGCACAGGTGGTCGGAGCGATAGGCCTCGACGGTGCGCGGGGCGCTCGACTCGCCGTACCCGCGCTGGTCGGGAACCAGAACCCGGTATCCGGCGGCGACGAGCGGTTCGATCTGATGCCGCCACGAGTGCGAACTCTCCGGAAAGCCATGAACGAGCATCACCACGGGATCGCCGGGCCGGCCCGCATCGACCACATCGAGTTCGACTCCGTTGGTGGCGATGCGACGTGTCGAGTGCATGTCCCGCTCTGGGCGACGTCAGCCGTGGGCGGTGGCGACGACGTCGGACCAACCGAGGTCGTCGCTGTTCCAGAGGGCATCGAAGGCCGCATCGACGCCGTCGTGGAACCCGAACCGATTGCGATGGTTGTACCGCCACCGTTGCTGGTTGACCCGGATGCCGAGCCGGGCGAGCCGACCAACGCAGTAGGTGTCCCACGCGGCGTTCTCCTCGAGGGTGAGGTCGAGGTCGCCCGGAGCGTCCGTGAAATCCGGCCGCAGCCGGTCGTGCGCCCGCAGCAGGATTCGCCCGAACGACTCGCTGGCATTCGTGGCGCTGAAGGACATCGGGTGCTGGCGGTCTTCGAGCGCGCCGCTCTCGGCGTGCAGCGTGATGGTGGCCGCAGGCCCCGTACCGTCGAGCTCTTCTGACAACTTCGCCAGTGGCGTGGTCTCGTCGACGATGACGCGAATCGGATTCGTGATCCCGAACGTCGCTGCCAAGTCGGACACGAGTGCCGCGATTTCGTCGGCGTCGAACTTGACGAAGGAGAACTTCGCCGGCGAGACCGTGACGTTCGCAGTCTCGGTCGTGATGTCGCTCATCGGTGCCGTCAGGCCGGCGCGTCGGCGCCGACCTTCTCGCGGTAGGCGAGCACCTGCGCCCGGCGTTCGGCGAGGGCTTCGGCGTCCATCTCGGAGATCGTCTTGACCTCGTCGTCGGTGAACCCGGCGAGCTCGCGGAAGCGCTTGGCGAGGCTGAACGAGCTCTCCTCGCTCTCGCCGCGTGCGCCGCCGAAGCTGAAGAGCTTGTCGACGACCTGCTGGAACTCGAGCGCCTTGGAGCGGCGATCGGGATCGTTGGCGGTGACCTTGCGGAGCCAGTCGGAGCCCATCTTCACGTGGGTGACTTCGTCGGCGAGCATCCAGTCCTCGCAGAACTCGAGGTACGGGTCGCCGGCGATGTCGCCGAACTCCTTCATCTGTGTGAAGACGTCGATGGCGAGACCTTCCAGAGCCCGGTTCACGCCGGCGAGACGCAGGATCGGATCGTTCGAGCACGCGGCCTCGAACAGCACGGTGTTCTCGGCGAACTCACCGAGTTCGGTACCCATCCAGTCGGACAGCTTGGCGCTGATCTCCACGTGGCGAGCTTCGTCCCACGCCTGGCGGGCCATGTCGAGCTTCAACTCGAACGGGACGGTGTCGTTCGTGCCGTCGCCGGTGGCGAAGTCGTGAGCGGTGCGGCCGGCGCCTTCGAGGGCCTGGATCTCACCGACCATGATCCCGTGCATCAGGCCGCGGGCCGCATCGGAAGCGTCGTGGCGATCGGGCGTGAGACGCTTGGTGGCGCCGCGGCTCTTGGCCGACGATTCCTTCAGCTCGAGCGCGGTGCGCCCGTCCTTCATGCGTTCGGCCATGTTCGTCTGTACGAACCGCTCGTCGCGAGCAAGATCCTCTACCGGAAAGAACTGACGCATCAGGCGCCCCCCTCTGTGCTGGTGCTGTTCGACATCGTACTCATCATGCCGATGCTGTCGAGCCCTGTGATGCCGCCGGCCTCGACCATCAGTGCTTCGAGTCGGGCCTGGTGGACTGCGGCTCGCTCGACGTGCTTCGGCGTGGTGATCAGCGACTGCAGCAACATCTCGCCGTCGCGCCAGTCGTCGAACTCGTCCTGAAGGATGAAGTTGATCGATCGGATCGTCGGAGCGTCGGTGATCTCGCTCGTGTTGTTGCGGTGGTACGTGTACGCCGCGATGAACCGAGGGATGAGGACCCGGTAGACGCCGACCAGCTTCTCGATCGTGAGTTCCGGTGCTTCGGGTTCGGTCATCGCCTCGATGAATCGTTCCATGGCCTCGTTGGCCGGGACGGTGAGCCGTTCGGGCTTCATCTCGCGGAGTTCGGGGAGTCGCTTGTGCCACAGGTCGGCGTGCCAGGCGTGGTGGTAGCAGTGCGTGCCGAGGCGCATCTTGACGTCGAGTTCGGGCACGGTGGCGACCCAGCCGCCGAGCGCCTCGAACAGCTTCATCTCGGTCCACTTGTAGTTGCCGACACGCCGGGCCGTCTCCTCCACACTGAACGATCCCGGAATGTCACGCCGATCCCAGGGGGCGAACGGTGCCCGCGCGGTCGACTCGGCTTCCAACGCATTCGTCATCCCGGCGACGCTAGTGAACTGGCGACCGCCCGCTCCGACCGGACCGAGCGATGAGCGACGGGCCGCGCGACGGGCCGCTCGCTCATCATTGTGGTGGTCTGGACCGAGCGATGAGCGACGGGCCGTGCTACGGGCCGCTCGCTCATCGCTGTGGTGGGGTCAGGGGATGGGGCGGCGGGCGGCCCAGGCGGCTTCGGAGGCGCCGAGCTCGGTGGCGGGCTCGCCGCCGGCGATGTATTCGAGCAGCATCCCGCGCCACGGACCGGTCGCGTCGAGCTTGCCGAGGATGGCGCTCACACCCCACACCACCCGGTCGAGGATCACGAAGCTCGGTGGCATGTTGAGCTGCTCGATGACGCGTGCGTGCGGGCCCTGCACGTCGAAGATCTTGCCGATCGTGTCACGCATCCAGTCGCGGGTGAACGTGAACTCGTCGGTGAGATACGGGATGTACGGGCTCGACACGTAGTCGTACACGAGGGCCGGGTCGAGGCCATGCGTGGCGGGCAGGAAGTCGGCTTCGACCATCGCCGCCACGAGCTGGTCGGGGTCGCGGTCGACGATGATCGCGTCGACGGTCGGTCGGAGCGACTCCCATTCGCCCGGCGACCAGCGCTTCACGAGGCCATAGTCGAGGAACGAGACGCTGCCGTCGTGGTGGAACTTGTAGTTGCCGGGGTGGGGGTCGCCGTTGAAGATGCCGTGGCGCATGATGGCGCCCTGCGCGAACCGCCAGATGACCTCGGCCGCGCGTTGCTTGGTCGCGTACGACTCGGTCTTGCGGAACTGGTCGAAGGTCATCCCGTCGATCCACTCGGTGGTGAGCACTCGACCACTGCACAGCTCGGGTACCAACTTGGGAATCCGTACCCAGGGATGGCCCTGGAATCGCGCTTCGAACTCGGCGAGGTTGCCGGCCTCGATCGAGTAGTCGAGTTCTTCGCGCATCCGGTCGCGCAGTTCGTCGACCAGACCCTTGGCGTCGAGACCCTTGAGCATCATCGACGAGAACATCGCATACATCACCTCGGCGGCGTCGAGGTCGCTCTCGATCGCCTCGTGCACGCCGGGGTACTGCACCTTCACCGCAACGTCGCGGCCGTCGTGGGTGATCGCCCGATGGACCTGGCCGATCGATGCGGCGGCCACGGGCATGTCCGCCCAGTCGAGGAACAGTTTCTCCGGCGGCTTGCCGAAGTCGCCCTTGACGACGTTGGCGGCCAGCGTCGGGGCCATCGGAGCGGCGTCGGCCTGCAGCGTGGCGAGCGCCTCCTGCGCCTCGTCGGGCAGTGCCTCGAAGATGAAGCTGATCAGCTGGCCCGCTTTCATCAGCACGCCCTTCATCTCGCCGAGTTCCTTGGCGACGTCTTCGGCGGTGCGGATGGCGAACTGCTCGTCGAGCTGCGCCCGTCGTTCCTCGGCCGACCCGATGCCTCGAACGTGTGAGACGGCGAAGCGAGCGGAGTTGCGTGCCGACAGCTTCCAGACTCGGGCCGACCGGTTGAACCGGCTGGTGAGCGGCGATTCCTTCGCCTTCTGTGCTGCGGCCGCGAGGCCTGCGGCGAGTGCGAGCACCGATGCGATGGAAGCGATCGCCTTCTTCTGCATAGCGAGAGCAACCTACCGCAGCGGTGGCGAGCCGGGGAACCGCGACCCCGACCGGTCGCGACGGTCGACCCGAGGACGAAGCCGCTCAGCCCCCGGTGCGCCTCTGAACGCCGCGGTCAGGTGCGTCGTGCGGTCGGGTCGCCGACGAGGACGTCCTCGGGGATGGGCTCGCCCGTGATCTCGTCGGTCCAGTAGGTGCCGTCGGCGAGACGGTTCAGCGCCATCTCGACGTCGTGCAGGTCGCGTTCGATCGCGTCGAGGTCGACCACCTGGACGGCCGGCTGTTGCGAGGTGTCCGGCACACCCGGAGATTCGTCAGCGGTCGAGTCGAGCTGCGCGTCGGTCACGTGGAGCACCGTAGTCGGCGACGGCGGCGACGGCCCGGTGAACTCAGGGCGAGCGGGGTCCGACGTGTTCGCGTCCGAGGTCGCGACCGCAATAGGGTCGGATTGTGGAACGCGCCGAGCGCACCCAGCGATCGCGGTGGTCGGAATTCCCGCTCGCGATGGCGATGCTCGCGCCGTCGGCGTTCATCCTCGGCGTGTTCGTGCTCTACCCGCTCGGCCGGGCGGTGTGGCTGGGCCAGCAGCGCTGCGACAACTTCGGCAACAACTGTCGCTCGCAGGGATTCGGGCAGTACGTCGACATCTTCCGCTCGACCGAATTCCAGAACGCGCTCGTCGTGACGACCAAGTTCGCGCTCATCACGGTGCCGCTCGGCCTGGTTCTCGGGGTGGGTCTGGCGGTGCTCGCCGACAAGTACCTGCGCGGGATGGCGGCGTTCCGCGCGATCTTCTCCTCGACCGTCGCAACGTCGGTCGCCGTCGCCAGCCTGATGTGGCTGTTCCTGCTGCAACCGTCGATCGGCGCACTCGCCAATGTCGGCTGGTTCAACTCGCTGTTCCCCTCGGTGAAGGATCCGGGCTGGCTGCAGGATCCGGGTACCGCGCTGACCGCAGTGGCGCTGTCGAGTGTGTGGGCCGGCCTCGGCTTCACGTTCATCCTCGTCACCGCCGGCCTGCAGGGGATCCCACGCGACTTCTACGAGGCAGCCGCAGTCGACGGCGCCGGCGGAATCCGACGATTCTGGTCGATCACGGTGCCGATGCTCGGGCCCACGTTGCTGTTCGTGATGATCGTGCTGACCACCCGGGCGTTCCAGATGTACGGCGAAGTCGACCTGCTGACCGACGGCGGGCCGCAACCGCAGGACTCGACGACCACCATCACCTACTTCGTGTACGGCCAGAACTCACCGATCCGCAACGACGCCGGCCTGCAGGCCGGTGCAGCGGTCCTGCTCTTCCTCGTGCTGCTCGTGCTGTCGGCGATCCAACTGCGCGGCATCGGCCGGCGGGTGCACTATGGCAGCTGATCTGCCTCCCTCCGTCGACGATGCCGTCGGCACGGTCATCGCTTCGATCGAGGTGCTGCCGGACACCGCCGAACGCTCGCGCCGACGTGGACAGGACTTCGACGCGCCCTCCGGCTGGCGGCGCGCCGGCCGGTACGTCCTGCTGACAGTGGTCTCGTTCGTCGTGCTGTTCCCGATCTACACGACGGTCATCGCGGCCTTCAAGCCGTCTGACGCCTTCTTCGATCATCCGCTCCTGCCCGGGCCCTTCACGTTCGACGTGATCGTCGATGCGTGGACAGCGGGTCACCTCGGCCGGTACCTCTTCAACTCGTTGGTGGTCGCTGTCATCGTCACCCTGTTCCAGGTGGTGTCGGCCGTGCTTGCCGCCTACGCCTTCGCGTTCTTGGACTTCCCGGGCCGCAACCTGTTCTTCGTGCTGTTCATCGCCACGCTGCTCGTGCCGCTCGAAGCGACGCTCGTGGTCAACTTCGACACCGTCGACGGGCTCGGGTGGTCGAACTCCTACATCGGCCTCGCGGTGCCGTTCCTCGCGACGGCGTTCGGCGTGTTCCTCATGCGCCAGGTGTTCCTGACGTTGCCGCGCGATCTGCGCGACGCCGCGGCCATCGACGGAGTCGGCCACCTCGGGTTCCTGTGGTACGTCGCCGTGCCACTCGTGCGGCCGACGATCGGCGCCCTCGCGCTCTTCGGGTTTCTCGGCGCCTGGAACCAGTACCTGTGGCCGAACCTCATCATCAACGAGACCGAGATGAACACGGTGCAGTCGGGTCTGCGTGTGCTCTCCAAGTCGAACCTCGACCAACCGAACCTCGTGATGGCCGGCACCGTTGTTGCGGCCGTCCCGGTCGTCATCGTCCTGCTCGTCTTCCAACGTCAACTGGTGCGCGGCCTGACCGCCGGCGCCGTGAAAGGGTGATCAACATGTTCCCGTCTCGACGATTCCTCCCGCTGCTCGTGGTCGCCGGGGTGGGCCTCGCGGCCTGTTCGTCGGGCGAGTCGGCGCTCAACGTCGGCGGCGACGAGACCACTCCGACGCCCGCTGCGACGACACCCGATGCCGGCACCGGTGCCGACGCCACTTCTGCCCCCACGGCGATGCCGACGACGACGGTCGCGCCGCTGGCCGATCTCGCCGCGTGCCCGACCGACGCGCTCGACAGCGCCGAGGGTCCGATCGAGGTCGTGTTCTGGCACGCGATGGCGAACGATCTCGAAACGCCGCTGATCGCGCTCACGGATGCGTACAACGCGAGCCAGGACAAGGTGCGCGTCGTGCTGCAGAACCAGACCGGCTACGAGTCGCTGCTCGACAAGTACATCAACGCCAGCCAGGGCAGTCGGCCGACGTTGGTGCAGCTCCCCGAGTACGCCCTGCGGTCGATCTCCGACTCGGGAACCACGGTGCCGGCCGAAGCGTGCCTGGAGTCGAGCGGCTACGACACGTCGGCGTTCGTTCCGCGGACACTGACGGCCTACCAGTACGAGGGCATCCAGCGAGGCATGCCGTTCAACGTGTCGAACCCGGTGCTGTACTACAACCGCAAGATGTTCGAGGCGGCCGGCCTCGACCCCGACGCTCCGCCGGTGAGCCTCGACGAACTGCGTGCCGCGTCGGAGCAGATCGTGTCGTCGGGAGCGGCTCCGGTGGCGCTGGTGCTCGACTCGGGGCCCGACTCCGGCGGCGGCTGGTTCCTCGAGCAATGGTTCGGACGCGGCGGGTGAGCCCTTCGCGGACAACGGCAACGGCCGGATCGCGCCGGCGACCGAGGTGTTGTTCGACAACGATCTCGGAGTCGAGCTCACCACGTTCCTGCAGTCGATGATCGACGATGGCCTCGCCATGACCGTCGGCGACAACCCGGGTGGCCAGGACGCCTTCTTCAAGATGGCCGACCCGAACGTGCCCGGAGCGATGACGATGGCGACATCGGCCGCACTCGGCAGCGTGATCGCCGCGCTCGGCGGTGGGTTGGTCCCCGACCTCGGGCCGGCGGACATCGGTGTCGGTCCGATGCCCGGTCCCGGCGACACACCACAGGTCCAGGTGGGCGGTGCCTCGCTGTGGATCGTGGCCGACAAGTCGCCCGAGGTGACCGCGGCGGCGTGGGACTACATCACCTACATGCTGCGCCCGGAGTCGCAGTCGCAGTGGGCTGCCGCGACGGGCTATGTGCCGGTGCGGACCGACGCCCTCGATCTCGAGCCGCTCGCCACGACCTACGCGACCGATCCGCGCTTCGCGGTCGCCGTACGAGCAGTTGCTGTCGGGCGTCAACGACGACACGGCCAACGCTCCGGTGCTCGGCCCGCAGCGGGAGGTCCGCGCCGAGACGTCGCGGGCGATGGCCGCGATCTTCGGCGGCGCCGACCCGCTGACCGCGCTGACCGAGGCCGCCGACGCCAGCAACCTGCTCATCACGAGCTACAACGACCGCAACTGAATGAGACGCGTCAGACCCCGCGTCTCATTCGGGTGGTGCGGATAAGGTCGCGATCATGGCTACTGCATTTCCCCCCTTCGATGGTTCCGCGCCCAAGACCCAGGACTTCTCCGAGGCTCCCGAGATGGGGATCGACCCGTCGAAGCGCTACACCGCAACGCTGGCGACCTCGATGGGTGATCTCGTCATCGCCCTCGACGCCATCAAGGCGCCGAAGACCGTCAACAACTTCGTGTTCCTCGCCGCTGCACCACTACTACGACGGCGTGATCTTCCACCGGATCATCAACGGCTTCATGTGCCAGGGCGGCGACCCGACCGGCACCGGTCGTGGCGGCCCCGGCTACCGTTTCGAGGACGAACTCCCCGAAGCCGCGTGAGTACCAGATCGGCTCGGTCGCCATGGCCAACGCCGGCCCGCACACCAACGGCAGCCAGTTCTTCATCGTGTCCGGTCCCTCGGGCGTCGGCCTGCCGCCCTCGTACAGCCTGTTCGGTCAGGTCGTGAAGGGCCTCGACATCGTCGACGAGATGCAGCGGGTCCCGACCGGCGGCGGCGACAAGCCGAAGACCGACCTGGTGATCAACTCCGTCACCATCACCGTGTCGCGACGACTGACGTCCGACAGATCGACCAGAGCGACTCGGGTGGCGAAGTCGGCCGAGTTCTCCAACGCACAGGCGCGTCGCGCTCGCGCTCGCCGCCCAGGGGTTCAGCGACCCGCGCCCGACCGGACGCGTCGATCGACGCCACCTGCGTCGGGTGGTCGATCGGATGGGTCTCATCCAGATCGACTCGGTCAACGTGCTCGTGCGCAGCCAGGAGCTGGCGTTGTTCGCGCGGCTCGGTCCGCACCAGCGCACGTTGATCGCCGACGCCAGCCGCGACGGCGAGTTGTTCGAGTACTGGGTGCACGAGGCCAGCCACGTGCCGGTCGCTCTGCACCCGTACCTGCGGTGGAAGATGAGCACCGAGCACCGCTGGAAGGCGGTCGTCAGGCTGCAGGCCCGGCGGCCCGAGTTCATCGACGAAGTCAGGAAGCGGATCCGCGACGACGGCCCGCTCGTGGCCGGCGACCTCGAACCAGCGCGTCGGCCCGAAGGGCACGTGGTGGGACTGGGACGACGGCAAGATCGCCCTCGAGCATCTCTTCCACGCCGGTGAGGTCGCCGCGCTTCGACGGCCCAACGACTTCGCCCGCACCTACGACCTCGCTCACCGGGTGATTCCGGCCGACGTCCTCTCGTTGCCGACGCCGTCGGAGGTCGACGCCCGCAAGGAGCTGCTGGTGCAGGCGGCGCGGCACCACGGCATCGGAACGTTCGAGGATCTCACCGACTATCACCGTCAGCGCAACCCGCCGTGCCGCCCGCTCATCGGGGAACTCGTCGACGAGGGCCGGTTGATCGAGACGTCGGTCGAGGGGTGGGCGAAGCCCGCCTATCTGCACCCCGATGCCGTGATGCCACGTCGGGTGACCGCACGAGCCTTGTTGAGTCCCTTCGATCCCCTCGTGTGGAATCGCGATCGCACCGAGCGACTGTTCGGGTTCCGGTACCGCATCGAGATCTACGTGCCGTCGGCCAAGCGGCAGTACGGCTACTACGTGCTGCCGTTCCTGCTCGGCGACGAGCTGGTCGCGCGCGTCGACCTGAAGGCGGATCGGGCCACCGGCCGGCTCCTGGTGCAGAGCGCATTCGGTGAACCCGGCATCAACGAGACCTACGTCGCCGCTGAACTCGCGGACGAGTTGGCGTCGATGGCCGGGTGGCTCGGGCTCGACCGCGGTGTCGAGGTCGGTGCCGCGCGGCGACCTTGCCGGTGCGTTGGCCGTCGCGGTCAGCAGCCCTTGACGCTGAACACGCCGCCGTCGATGTCGGCGAACGTGACGGTGTACTCGGGCTGATCGAGGGTCATCTCGGCGGTGGCGGTCGACTGGACGACGTCGCTCACCGCGAGTGTGATGTCGACGCCGGTGGCCGGGTCGAACACGCCGACGTACTCGCCCGGGGCGAGCTGGTCGGCCACGACGGTGACGATCGTGCCTCCTGCGGCGGGATCGCAATCGACGGCGACCACCATGTCGCCACCGGAGGGGAAGATGATCTCGTCGTGTGACTCCGACTCGATGATCGCCTGGGTGTAGGCCTCGCCGGTCGTGCCCCCGGGCGCCTCGACGGTGGCGGTGTCGCTGCCGCATGCGGCGAGTGCGAGCACCGCGATCGCGAGCGCGCCGGCGAGGCGAAGACGGCGCGGGGAGGTGAACGTCGTGCTGTTCATGATGTTTCCAACGGTATCGACCGTCGCCGGGGCCGATCAGGGCCGTTCGTCCCGACCCGGCCGGGCGACACGAGCCGGCTCAAGCGTGCGCGGGGACGGCCCAACGGATGGTGCGTGTGATCAACTCGCCGGCGGGGCGCAGGGCGACGGTCTCCGACACCGGCAGCCACGGCAGCCGAAGCGGCATCCGGGTCCACGCCGGCATCAGGGCAACTGCGGCCCCGGCGATCAACCCGTAGGCGGGCCGCGCCGCGAACGGCAGCGGCGGTTGGATCAGGAGGTAGCGCGCCGCCTCGCGGGCTTCGCTGGTGCCACGCAATTCGCTGCGGTAGCACCTCATCCGTTCCCGTAGCTCCGCCTCCGACTCGGGCGGATCGATCACGCCGAGGGCTCGCGCCACCACGGCAACGTCGGCGACGTATCGATCGCGGTCCTGGCCGACGAGCCGCTGCTCGCCGTAGCGATCGTGCGCGGCGAGGAAGCTGTCGAGTTCCGCGAGGTGCACCCACTCGAGCAGGTGCGGATCGTTCGCTGCGTAGGGCCGACCGTCCGACGCGACGCCCGGTGACTCGTTCGTGCACCCGGTGGACGGTGTCGACGGCCCGCTGCGCCTGCGACGCCGGACCGAACGTGGTCGCCGCCAGGTAGTCGGCCGTGCGCTGGAGGCGACCCCACGGATCGCTGCGGTAGTCGGAGTGCTGGGCCACGCCGGCCATGGCGAGCGGATGCAACGACTGCATCAGCAGTGCTCGGAGCCCGCCGACGAACATCGAGGCGTCGGCGTGCACGCGGCGGATCGGCGCGTCGTCGGAGAACCATCCGGGCTCGTCCGTGTCGAACAGTTCGGCACGCCGTTGCGGCCCGCCCGAGCCGACCACGCGATCGCGGATCTGGTCGCCGAGCCACGATCGCATGTCCATTGTCTCATCGTGCCACGGCCCCGTGAGTACCATCCGGACGTGCCCGAGGAATCTGCCGACGAGACTGCCGACTCCGGCGCCGTGGGCGTGTCGGGGAACGGTCCCACCGACGCCACCGGTCGTCGATTCAACCGGCGGGCCACCGACCGCACGCTTCCGCGTTGGGTCGTTCCGGCCGTCGTGGTGTTCTGGGTGGGGTATCTCCTCACGTTCACCGCCCGCCACGTGTTCCATCGCCTGTCGAGCCTGTTGATCCTGATCCTCGTGTCGGTCTTCCTGTCATTGGCCATCGAGCCCGGCGTGAACCGTCTGGCGGCGCGAGGGTGGCGTCGCGGTCGATCGACGATCATGATCCTGCTCGGCGTGCTGGCGGCCTTCCTGATCTTCGCCGGCGCCGTCGGCACGCTCGTGGGCACCCAGGTCGCCGATCTCCTGAAGGACTCCGACCGGTACATCACCGACACCGTCGGCTTCCTCAACGACAACTTCAACACGAACATCGACCCGCAGGACGTGGTCCGCGAGTTCAACGATCCCAACGGACGGGTGCAGGAGTTCATCCGGTCGCAGAGCGACGAGGCGGTGCGGCTGTCGCTCACGGTGCTGGCGGTTGTCTTCCAGGGCCTGTCGGTACTGCTGTTCACCTACTACCTGGTCGCCGACGGACCGCGTCTGCGCCGCGACATCTGTTCGCGGCTCACACCGGCGCGCCAGGCGCGAGTACTCCAAGCGTGGGAACTGGCGATCACCAAGACGGGCGGATACCTCTACTCGCGGGCGCTGCTGGCACTGCTGTCGACGTTCTTCCACTGGATCGTGTTCCAATCGATCGGGACGCCCGCGCCGATCGCGCTCGCACTGTGGGTCGGTCTCGTCAGTCAGTTCCTGCCGGTCGTCGGCACGTATCTCGCCGGCATCCTGCCCGTGCTGCTGACGCTGGTCGACTCGCCCCTGAACGCGGCGATCATCATCGCGTTCATCGTGGTGTACCAGCAGATCGAGAACTACTTCTTCGCGCCGCGTATCACCGCGCGCACGATGGAACTCCATCCGGCCGTGGCCTTCGGTGCGGCGCTGGCCGGCGCGTCGCTCCTCGGGTTCGTCGGGGCACTGTTGGCGCTCCCGGCTGCCGCCATGGCGCAGGCGTTCCTCGGTGAATGGGGCAATCGGTACGACGTGGTCGACAGCCACCTCACGTCGATTCCTCCTCCGAGGAGCCAGCGCACGTCGGATCCGCCGTCGGTCCCGGAACCGATGTGACGCGCTTCGACGACGCCTTCGCCCCGATCGCCGTCGCCACTCGCAGTGGCCTCGACGAGTCACTGCACCACGGAGCCGGTGCGGTGCTCGCTGCCGATGGATCGATCGTCGCGCACGTCGGTGACCCCCATCTGGTCGTGTACCCGCGGTCGTGCCTCAAGCCGCTGCAGGCCCATGCGATGGTCGGGCTCGGCCTCGAACTGCCCGACGAGTTGCTCGCGGTGGCCTGCGCCAGCCACGCGGGGACGCCGATGCACCTCGACGCCGTGCGTTCGATCCTCGCTCACTACGACCTCGACGAGACCGCATTGCAGAACACACCGTCGCACGCGCTGTGCGACCACCGCCACGAGAACCCGCCGTCGTCGCTGCAACAGAACTGTTCGGGCAAGCACGCCGCGATGCTGGCGACCTGCGTGGTCAACGGGTGGCCGACCGAGTCGTATCTCGAGATCGAGCACCCACTTCAGGCGGCGATCGTGTCGGCGTTCGGTGACCTCGGCAGCGTCGTGCACCACATCGGGGTCGATGGCTGCGGTGCGCCCACGCATGCGCTCGCACTGGACGAATTGGCGGGAGCCTTCGCCTGGCTGGCGTCGGTCGATGCACCCGTTGCGCGGTCGATGCGAGCGAATCCCCTCATGGTCGGCGGAGCAGAGTTCGACGACACGCTGTGGATGCAGGCAGTCCCCGGACTGATGGCCAAGGAGGGGGCCGCCGGCATGATGGTGATGGCCGGGGCCGACGGCCGCGCAGCCGCGTTCAAGATCGCCGATGGGTCGGCTCTCGCGCGTCAGGCGGTCATCCCCGAGGCGTTGCGCCTGCTCGGTGTCGACGTCGACGCGGCGGCAGCGAGTGCGCGTGATCGCGCCGTGGTGCCGGTGCTCGGCCACGGTCGCGAAGTCGGCCGGGTCGAGCCGTTGGAGTGGATGCCGTGGAGTTCCTGACGCTCGACCGCGAGTCGTTCGTGTACGGCGCCTCGCAACCCGTGGTTCCGCTCGTCCGGCGGGTGATCGCCGAGAACCCCTCGAAGTTCACCTACTTCGGAACCGGGACGTACATCGTCGGTGGAGACGTGAACGGGCGTGGTGACGTCGTCGTGATCGATCCTGGTCCACGTCTCGACAGCCATCGTGATGCGCTCGCGGCGGCGCTCGACGGATGCACCGTCAGGGCGATCCTCGTGACGCACTGCCACGCAGATCACTCACCGCTCGCGGCGTGGTTGGCAGCCGAGTCGGGTGCGCCGACGATTGCGTTCGGACCTCATGGTGCCGACACCTGGGACATCGGTGAGGACCCGGTGGTCGACGAGCCGCCGGTGGGCGAATCGGAGGCCGACGAACCGGTCATCGAGGAATCGACCGACCGCGACTTCGTGCCCGATGTGACGGCGGCGACGGGCGACGTCGTTGCCGCGGCCGACGGGTGGGTGATGACTGCGCTGCACACGCCCGGCCACACGTCGAACCACACCTGCTTCGCGCTCGACGACGGTTCCACTCGCACGCTCTTCACCGGCGATCACGTGATGGGCTGGAGCACCACCGTCGTGGCGCCGCCCGACGGCGACATGGCGATGTATCTCGAATCCCTGCAGGTCGTCGCCGGTCGGCGCGACGATGTCGCCATCCCGACGCACGGGCCGCCGATTCCGAACCCGTCGGTCTTCGTCGACGGGCTGATCGAGCATCGCCTCCAGCGCGAAGCACAGGTCCTCGACGCTGTGCGCCGCGGGCTCGACACGATCCCGGTGATGGTCGAGGAGCTCTACGCCGCCGTGCGCAAGGAGCTGCACAAGCCCGCCCGCCGCAGCGTGCTCGCCCACCTCGTCAAGCTCGTCGACGACGGCACGGTCGCCGTCGACGGCAGCGCGCTGGCGCGACTGGACTCGCACTACCGCCCCCGGTGACGAGCGGTGGTTCAGCGGAAGCTGAACGCGCCGTCGGTGATCGTGTACGGCAGGCCGAACCCGAACGTGTCGCGGGCGAACCACGAGAAGATGAGCACGGCGCCGCCGATCAGCGCGATGTTCTTCATGAACATCGACATCTGGTTCTGACGTGCGAGTGGATCGCGCTCGGCCCAGAACTTGTGCATCACGAACGTCAGCGGGATCAGCGTGATGATCAGCAGCAGTGCACCGAGGTCGCCCCAGATGCCGAAGATGATCGAGATGCCGCCGACGATGAATGCGACGCCCGATGCGATCACGCCGGCACGAGCCGATGATCCGACGCCACGAGACTCCGCGTAGCGGGTGGAACCCTCGAGGTCGATCAGCTGGCCCATTCCGGCGCCGATGAACAAGCTGCAGTACAAAATGCGACCGATCAGCCAGAGCTCGTCCATGAGGACCGAGTGTTACACACGGGGTCTGACCCCACGCGTAACGGCCTCGGTGTGACGGTTCAGATGCCGTCGGCGGCGGCTGCTCCGGCGGCGTCTTCCTCCGGAGCGTCGGCGGCGGCGCGGAGGCGGGCGAAGATCTCGGGCGGTTCGCTCCAGGGATCGGCGAGTGTGCCGGCGCGCGCATCGCGGATCGTCGCCCACACTCGTTCGGGAGTGCACGGCAGGTCGATGTGTCGCACGCCGAGGTGCGCCACGGCGTCGATCACGGCGTTCTGCACGGCGGGCGTCGCGCCGATCGTCGCCGCCTCTCCGATTCCCTTGGCGCCGAGCGGGTTGAGGGGTGTCGGCGTCTGGGTCGAATGCGTCTCGAACGACGGCAGCTCGGCGGCGGTCGGGATGCCGTAGTCGGCGAGGTTCGACGTCACGGGGTTGCCGTCGGCGTCGAAGCTGCACCTCCTCGAACAGGGCCTGGCCGACGCCCGCGGCGATGCCGCCGTGCTGCTGGCCCTCCACGAGGAGCGGGGCCAGCACCGTGCCGCAGTCGTCGACGGCGACGTGGCGCAGCAGGCGGACCTTGCCGGTCTCGGCGTCGACCTCGACGACGGCGATGTGGGCGCCGAAGGGGAAGGTGGCGCCGTCCTGGTGGAAGTCGAACTCGCCGTCGAGCTGGCTCACCGATCTCGGCGCCACGGGCGGCGAGTTCGCCCCAGCCGATGGCCTGGGCCGGAACGCCGGCCACGCCGATCGTGCCGGTCGCCGTGTCGACGACGATGTCGGCGACGTCGGCTTCGAGGAGCCGGGCGGCGAGCTGCTTGGCCTTGGTGACCATCGCCTCGGTGGCGCCGCGCACGGCCGACCCGCCGAGCTGCAACGACCGTGACCCGCCCGTGCCGCCGCCCGTGCGCACCCGGTCGGTGTCGCCGTCGACGAGCGTGATGCGATCGACCGGGATGCCGGTCTGGTCGGCGACGAGCATGGCGTACGCGGTCTGGTGGCCCTGGCCGTGCGACTGCGTGCCGGCGTAGATCGTGGCCGAGCCGTCGTCGTGCACCTCGATCGCGCCGAACTCGTCGGCGCCTCCGCCGGCGGTGATCTCGACATAGGCGGCCACGCCGATGCCCAGCAGTCGGTGGTCGCCGTTCGCTCGTCGTTCGGCCTGCTCGGCGCGGAGCGTGTCGTAGCCGGCGGCCTCGGCGGCGCGTTCGAGTGGGAGCAGGTAGCGACCGGAGTCGTAGGTGTTGCCGGTGAGCGTGCGGAACGGGAACACGTCGTCGCCGAGGAAGTTCCGCCGGCGGATCTCGATCGGGTCGATCCCCAGCTCCAGTGCCGCCTGGTCGACGAGACGTTCGAGGAGTGCGGTTGCCTCCGGGCGTCCCGCACCGCGGTACGCGCCCATCGGGGTGGTGTTCGTGACGGCCACCGCCACGTCGAACTCGATCGTCGGGAACGCGTACGTGCCCTGCGCCATGCGCCGCGTGCCGCCGGGCAGGAACGCACCGACCGTCGGGTAGGCGCCCGCGTCACCGACGAGGCGCACCTTGAGGCCGGTGAAGTCGCCGTCGTTGGTGCAGCCGAGTTCGGCGTACTGGATCTGCCCACGGCTGTGGGGGAGTGCCTTCATGTCGTCGCTGCGCGGCGGCACCCACACGACCGGCCGACCGGTCCGCCGCGCCGCGGCTGCGACGACGGTGTACTCGGCGTGGATGCCGGCCTTGCCGCCGAAGCCGCCACCGACCTGCGGCGTGATCACGCGGATCTCGGCCGGCTCCATCCCGAGCGCGCCGGCGAGTTGGCCATGGAGTCCGTGCGGCATCTGCGTCGACGCCCAGAACGTCAGGCGCCCGTCGTCGCCCGTCTCGGCGGCGCAGCAGTCGGGCTCCATCGGCACCACCGCCATGCGCTGGTTGACGTATCGGCCACGCACGACGACGTCGGCCACCGACAGGTCGGTGCGCGGCTTGTCGACGATCACTGCGGCCTCGTTCGAGCCGTGGTCCGTGAAGATCATCTCGCTGCCGGGTGCGAGCGCATCCTCGGCGTCGACGTAGGCGGGCAACGGATCGATGTCGGCCCAGACCATTTCTGCAGCGTCCTCGCCCTGCTCGAACGTCTCCGCGAGCACGACGGCGATCGGCTCGCCGACGAAGCGGACCTTGCCGTCGGCGAGCGGCGGTCGGGCGAAGTCGGGGTGGACGGTGGCGAAGCCGTGGTGCGGTGCCACGCCGAGCTCGGCCGCGGTGAGCACCTCCACCACGCCGGGCATCCCGATCGCGTCCTCGATGTGGATGGCGTTGATGGTGCCGTGAGCAACGTCGGAGCGCACGAACACGGCGTGCAGTTTGTTCGGCAGGTCGAGATCGGCGAGGTACTTCCGGCTGCCGGTGAGCAGGCCGGGATCCTCCGTGCGGAGCACCCGAGTGCCGAGGATCGATCCGGGCCGCTGCATCTCGGTTCACGCGAGGGGTCAGTCATCGGCGCCGAACCTACCCGCGCGCCCTCCGCCGCCGTTCTCGTGAACAACTTCACCTCTCAGGTGGCAAGTTGTTCACGAGTTGGCCGTTCGAAGGAGGTGTTGCGGCGATCAGCGGGCGGGCGACGCGGGTTCACGAGTTCGGTGGTGGGATGGCTACTGTCGGCCCGTGCACGCACGGGGACGTGTGCGGGGACGAAGTCGAGCGACGAAGGGGGACGGGTGACACTTGCGACGAATCTGATCGAGAGTCTTGCGTCGTCTGCCCGGTCGCTGTCGCTGGTCGACGGTGAGGTGCTCGTCGAGCAGGGTGACGCGGCCGACACGGTGTACTTCATCGAGTCGGGCACCGTCGCCGCGTCGAAGACCACGCCTCAGGGCGAGGTCGTGGTCGGCACCGTCGAGGCCGGTCAGGTGATCGGTGAGGTCACGGTGGTCGCCGGCGGTCGTCGCACGGCGACGCTGCGCGCCGTTGGTCCCGTCCACGTCCTGGAGATCGATCGGTCCGACTTCGAGGCGTTCCTCAACAGCAACCCCGACATGGCCGACAGCGTGTCCGACGAGGCGCGCGAACGTGTCGACCGAACGAACGTCGCCACCATGGTCGCGGAACTCATGGGCAGCAGCGACCAGGCGCTCGTGCAACAGGTCGTCGACCGTGTCGAGTGGCGGCGGCTCGAAGCGGGCGAGGTGCTGTTCCGCGAGGGTGACACGGCCGATGCCGCGTACTTCGTGGTCGGCGGCCGGGTCATGGTGCTCGCTGCCGACGCCGACGGGAACGACCAACTCATCGCCGAACTCGGCCGCGGGGAGGTCGTCGGTGAACTCGGTCTGCTCGACCGGGCGCCGCGGTCGGCGACGGTGCGCGCGGTTCGCGACACGACGCTCGCGTCGTTCTCGACCACCACGTTCGAGGAACTCGTCGCCACGTCGCCGGCGATGATGCTCAACGTCACCCGCGGCATCCTCACCCGTCTGCGCAAGCCGACGCAGCGCCGCTTCGACCGCGCCGCGTCGCTCACGATCGCGGTCACCGCGCCCGGCGACGCCGATGCGTTGGTGGCCGCGATGGTCGAGGAGATCGCACGGTTCGGCACGGCGAAGCACCTGTCGAGCGACCGTGTCGATCGGGTGCTCAACCGCACGTCGATCTCGCAGGCCTCGGCCGACAACGTGGGCGTGCCCCGCCTGGCCGAGTTCATGCACGAAGCCGATGTCGGCAACGACCACGTCGTGTTGCAGACCGATCGGGAGATGTCGGCGTGGACGCGGCGAGCGTTGCGCCAGGCCGACCGGGTGCTCGTGGTGTGTTCGCCGAACCCCGACGCCGCCGAGCGGGCACTGATCTCCGAGCTGTTCGGCACGATCGACGACGCGAATCACGTGGCGAGAATGCTGGCCGTACTGCACCCCGCATCGGCGGACCGTCCCCGAGGAACTGCTTCGCTCGTCAGCCAGTGGAACGTCGACGACGTCGTCCACCTGCGCAGCGGTTCGGCCGACGATCTCGCCCGCGCTGCGCGTCTCGCGAGCGGCCACGGCTACGGGTTGGTCCTGAGCGGCGGCGGTGCGCGTGGCTTCGCCCACCTCGGCGTGCTCCGGGCGCTGCGCGAGCAGGGGATTCCGGTCGACGAAGTGGCCGGCTGCTCGATGGGCACCGTGGTGGCAGCGGCGATCGCGCTCGGACTCGAGGGCGACGAGCTGATGACTCGTGCAGAGCAGCAGTTCCACCGGCTGCTCGACTACACGCTGCCGATCGTGTCGCTCGTGAAGGGTGCTCGCATCAGCCGCAACATCGACGAGACGTTCGGGTCGTGGGACATCGAAGATCTCTGGTTGCCCTTCTACTGCGTGTCGACCAATCTGACGAAGTCGCGGCTCGAGGTGCATCGCCGTGGGAGCACGGCACTGGCGATCCGAGCGAGCGTGGCCATCCCCGGTGTGTTGCCGCCGGTGCCACACGACGGCGATCTCCTCGTCGACGGCGGTGTGCTCAACAACCTGCCGTTCGAGATGATGCGCGACAACAGCACGATCGAAACGATCATCGCCGTCGACGTGGCGCCCGACCAGGGCCCGCGGGCGCGGGCCGACTACGGCACGTCGGTGTCCGGCTTCCAGGCGCTCGGCGCGTCGTTGCGGCGTTCGAAGTCCGACTACCCGAGCGTCACATCGGTGCTGTTGCGCAGCATGCTCACCGGCGCCGTTCGCAACCAGAAGGCGTCGATGCAGGACGGTTCGGTCGACCTGTTGCTCACCCTGCACCTGCCGGGGGTGGGCCTGCTCGAGTTCGATCGTTCCCGCGAGGTCGCCCACGCGGGCTACGAGGCATCGAAGCCGAACGTGATCCAGTGGGCTGCTGCCCGACCCGAGTTGGGAGCCCATTGATGCTGCTGTTGACCTTCCGTGACCTCGCGTATCGCAAGGTGCGGTTCATCGTGGTCACGCTCCTCGGCGCGGTCGTGTTCGCGCTGCTGTTCGTGATGACCGGGCTCGTGAACCAGTTCAATCTCGAACCGGCCGACACGGTCGAGCAGTTCGGCGCCGACGCAGTGGGTGTTGCCCGACGGCGTGTCGGCACCATTCACGTCGGTGTCGGTGATGCCGGTCGCGGCGTTCGACGCCGTCGACGCGGCGACGAAGTCGCCTGTCGTGATCACCCGGTCGAGCGTGTCCGACGGTGGGTCGCCAGAGGAAGTGGTGCTGGTCGGTTTCGAGCCGGACGGGCTCGGCGCGCCGCAGGTGGTCGAGGGACGAGCCCCCGATGCCGAGGGTGAGGTGGCGCTCGATCGCTCGCTCGACATCGACGTGGGCGCCGACATCACCGTGTCGGGCGAGCCGTTCACCGTGGTCGGGCTGACCGACAAGACCACGGTGCTCGCCGGTATCCCGTTCGCCTATCTCGTGCTGCCCGAGGCACAGGTACTGGCGTTCACGTCGACCGACGTGATCAGCTCGGTGCTCGTCGCCGGCGACCTCGGATCGCTGCCCGACGGGCTCGTGTCGTTGTCATCCGACGCCGTCGTCGCTCAGACGCTGCAGCCCCTCGAAGGGGCGATCGCGTCGATCGACCTGGTGCGGGCACTGCTCTGGATCGTCGCGGCGATCATCGTCGGTGCCGTCGTCTACCTGTCGGCGCTCGATCGGCAACGCGACTTCGCCGTGCTGAAGGCGGTCGGAGCGTCGAACGGCTCGCTGCTCGGCAGCCTCGCCCTGCAGGCGGTGCTGATCGCACTCGGCGCCGTGGCACTGGCGGCGATCATCCAGGTGTTCCTCGCCCCGCAGTTCCCGCTCCCGGTCACGCGTGCCGACCAAGGCGTTCTGGCAGTTGCCGCTGTTGGCGGTGGTGATGGCGCTCGCCGCTGGGGCGATCGGCATGCGCAAGGTGCTCAGATCCGATCCGTCGCAAGCATTCGCGGGGGCAGCATGACCGTTGGACCACTCATCGTCAGCGATCTCGTCGTCGAGTTCGTTCACGACGGCTACGCCATCCGCCCGCTCGACGGACTGTCGTTCGAGGCGCAGTCCGGCGAACTCGTCGTGCTGCTCGGTCCTTCCGGTTGCGGCAAGACCACCCTGCTGTCGTGTCTCGGCGGGATCCTCACGCCGACGTCGGGCTCGATTCTCATGGGTGACACCGACGTCACGGCCATGAAGGGCAAGCGCCTCGACGCATACCGCCGAGACGAGATCGGCTTCGTGTTCCAGGCGTTCAACCTCATTCCCTCGTTGACGGCGCGGGAGAACATCGCGGTGCCGTTGACGCTCACCGGCCACGGTCGCAAGGAGTCGTTCGCACGTGCCGACGAGCTGCTCGAACAGGTCGGCCTCGCCGATCGTGGAGGTCACCTGCCGAGCAAGTTGTCCGGCGGCCAGATGCAGCGCGTGGCCGTGGCCCGCGGGCTCGGCCACAATCCGCCGCTGCTCCTCGCCGACGAACCGACGGCGAACCTCGATCACATCCAGGCCGAGGCGATCATCCGGGTGCTGCAGAGCCTGCGCGACGACGGCCGGATGATCGTCGTGTCGACGCACGACTCCCGCCTCGTCCCGATCGCCGACCGGATCGTGCAGATGGTGCCGGTCGGCGGCCACGACGAGGTGCCGACCCACGACGTCACCTACGCCGCCGGCGAGTCGGTGTTCGAGCAGGAGGACCCGTCGGAGTTGGTGTACGTGGTGAAATCGGGCGAGGTCGACGTGATTCGCGTGCTCGCCGATGGTGGCGAGGAGCTGCTCACGAAGCTCGGCCCGGATCAGTACTTCGGTGAGCTCGGCCCGTTCCTCGGTTTCCCCCGCTCGGCCTCGGTGCGGGCTCACACCGACGTGGTCCTCACTGCCTACAGCCCGCGAGTGTTCCGCGAGAAGGTCCTCCACAAGACCTGAGTTGCCCTCGAATTCTTGCTTTCGTCAAGATGACCCACGCTCCGTGATGTCACCGACGCCGTGCGTCGCACCCGGTGAGACAAGTGACACTTCACCTGCAGTTCCGCTGGCGCTGGGTGCTCAACGGTGGTAGCCAAGGGCGATTGGTGCGACGGGAAGGCTCGACACAACGTGTCGGCTGCTGAATGGGGATGTTGTGATGACGAGACTGATCGACCGCAATGTGACGTTGCGACCTCTCGGTGACCTGCGGCCCTCGGTGGGTCGGAGTCGTCGGTCCGTAGCCCCGACTCGGCCAGTGCATCGCTCGTCTCTCGTCGCCGTCCTGATCGCGGCGATGCTCGCCGTGTCGGCGGTCAGTGTCGCCGAACGCGTCGAACAGAATCTCACAACCACGGTTGACACCGCTGCCGACAGCCCCGCCACAGACGTGGCACCGACAGTCGACGAGCCGCTGTTGTCGGCTGCCCTCCCCAGCGGCCCGATGGCGGTCACCCTGCTCGGGGGAACGGCGTCGATCATGACCGGAACGGATGCGCCGGCGATCGAGTTGGCGACGGCGAGCATCGGCGATCTGGACCTGCGCGGGGCTGCTGACGGCGTCGTGATCGCGCAGGCCGACGATCAGGTGTCCTACGACTGGGGTGAGGTCACCGAGTGGTACCGCCGAGCTTCGGACGGCATCGAGCATGGGTACACCGTCGCGTCGCCGGTGTCGTCGACTGACGACCTGACCGTCACCGTCGCTGTCGGGCAGGGCTCGCCGAGGCTCGTCGACGACCAGACGGTCGCCATCGCCCGGGAGGGCGCAGACACCATCTGGTACCGGGGGCTGTTCGCGTTCGACGCCGCAGGCGTCGACCTACCCGCTTCGATGGCGGTCGTCGACGGCGGCATCGAACTGCGCATCGACACCGCGGGAGCCGAGTACCCGATCACCATCGATCCGATCATCAGCACCTACCAGCTGATCCGCGCCGAGGCCGGTCCGGCCAGCCTCGCCATCGATCAGGTCGCCGACAGCGGACGTATCGGGACCGGAGGCGGCGGGGAGAAGGTGTCGGCATGTCCTGCAGGAACCGTGCTGACCGGACTGATTGCGTACCAGACCTCGCGCGACGGCAATTGGTTGCGCTCCGCGATCCCCCAGTGTCGACAGGTGGAACTGGTCGGGGGAGTCGTTGGCCTCACCGGTGACGTCGTGACCGGACCAGAGTTCGGCGTCCGAGTAGGCCCGTCGCCGCTCGCCTTGCCGCTGGACACGCCAGTGTCCGGAAACTGCGAACCGGGCTCGGCGGTCACTGGATTGTCCGGCAACGCAGGGTCGCTGGTCGACAACGTCGTGTTGTCGTGCAATGTCGTGAATCCCGATGGCACCGTCGGCGCCGCGGGTGCTCCGGTGGGGCCGTTCGGGCGGATCCGGGGGCAGCGGAGCCGCTCCCGTGTCGTGTGCGACATCGTTCGCGAACGGGCTGCAGGGCCGAAGGCCGGTGACGACCTCGACGCGATCGGTCTGCAGTGCGGGCGGATCTCGGTGGGCACGAACCTCGCCGACGACGAGTTGGGCTGGGCGGTCGACATCGACGGTGACCGTATGGTCGCATCGGCGCCGTTCGCCGACGTCGGCGGCGTCGCTGGCGCCGGCAAGGTCTACGTGTACAACCGCGACGTGGATGGCCTCTGGGCCCAGACCGCCGAAATCGTCTCGCCTGCTCCCGAAGCCGGCGGTGGGTTCGGTGACTCGCTGGCGCTGAGCGGCGATCTGGTCGCGATCGGCGAATCCGACCGTCTCGGCGACCACGCTGAACCCGGCCGCGTCTGGGTGTTCGGAGCAGATGGGCTCGACTGGTTCCCCCAGGGCGCCCCGATTTCGGCGGACGTCGCTCCCGACTCCTTCGGTGCGTCGCTCGCCTGGCTCGGCGCGACGCTGGTCATCGGTGCCCCCGATCTCCCGCGGCCGCGGCGGCGTGTACTCGACCGAGTTGACTGCGGGCGTGTGGAGCGCACCCTCGCTGCTCGTTGCCACTTCCGGAACCAACCCCGAGCTGGGCCTCGGCGACCGGCTCGGCTATTCCGTCGACGCCAGTTCGTCCGAATCCGGCTCCTTCATCGTGGCCGGCGCGCCCGGTGACGACGATGGCGCACGTTCCGACAACGGCGCCGTTCACATCTGGAACCTGACCGGGGGTTCCGTCACTGCCGAGAAGGTCGTCACCGGCGCCGACTGGCGCGAGGGCGACCGTGTCGGCACCGCCGTGGCAATCGACGGCACGAAGATCGCTGCTGCCGGTCTCGCCGGTTCGGGCCCGGGGGCTCCGTTGACGGTCCGCACGATCGACGTTTCGACCGCCACGTCCACGTGGAGCTTCCGGGAGACCCTGACGGTCGGGGTGAACCGCCTCCCGAACGACTATGTCGACCTCGAGGGCGCCACGCTGGCCCTCGGCCGACCTGCCGAGGGCGGCGTCGTGTACCTCTTCCAGGATTCCGGTGACGGATTCGGGACCGGCCCGGCGCACGAGTTCATTCCGACCGAACGAGTGATCGGCGACCGGATCGGTTTCTCACTCGAACTCGACGGTTCGACCGCCATCGCCGGCGCGCCCGGCGATGGCCCGCCGAGTGACGCCGGATCCGTCTACTCGTTTGCTGTTCCGACACCCGAGCCGCTGGCGGATCCGACCCTCGGCGTCACCATCAGCACGAGCAACCCGGCGCCGGTCGTTGGTGTCTCGAGCATCGACATCGCCGATCTTCCCGCAACCGCCTCGCAGGGGTACGGCGGTACCACCAGCGACTACGCGGGATCGAGTCTCGAGACGCTGGACCTTCGTGCCGATCTGTCCGACCCGAACTCGGCGCTCACGCCACTCGCCGACGTCACGCTCGGCGACCTCGATCTTGCCGGCACCCCGATCACCGACGATCTGCTCGACAGCATTCTCCTCGCCGAGGTCCCCATCGCCGGCGGGTGGTCAGCGAAGTTGGGCAGTGGTTCGCTCCTCGTCGAGACGTCGATCACGTTCCTCGACCTGTACGAGAACCCGGCCTATTCGACGATTGCGCAGAACATCAAGCTGGGTGAGCTCGGCCTCGACGCCAGCAACCTCGGTTCGATCTCGACGTACGCCGCGCTGCTCGCCGGACTGTCGATCAACGACCTTCCCAATCCCAACCCGGATCCTTCCGGCGCCGCTGTTGCGTACTGGTGCCAACGGGTCGCCGACGTCGGCCTCGGCTGTGCCCGCGACTTCGGCGTCGATCCGACGACCGGCGCCGGTGCCAACAATCTGACGCTGCCCATCTTGAGCTTCGCCGGCGTCGACGTGGAGACCGGCGACCTGCTCGGCCAACTGCTCGTCGACGGTGCGGACGTGATCGACCTCGTCGGCACGCCGATCGGCCGACTGCCCCTGGGTGAACTCGATCTGGGCACCGTGCCACTCGCATCGCAGCCACTCGTCCCGTCGAAGTCGCTGCCGTCGTACCTGCCGACGACCTCGGACGTGCCGTCGGAGTTCGACAGCGTGACGCTGGGTGACCTCGGCGGAGCTGCACCGCTCGCAGCACTCACGCCGGCCGACGTCGGTCTGGCCGGCGCGCCGCTGTCGACCCTCAAACTCGACTCCCGGCCGGACTCACCGCTGCAGGACTACGTCTGGGCGCCGCCGGCCGCCGGCGCGAGCCTGTTGCTGTCGAACGAGGACGCGACGCTCCCAACACGTCTCGCCGACGTCCCACTCTGGGCGCTCGGCAGCTCTGCGCCGATCCTGTCGCTGCCCCTCGACGACCTCGTGATCCCGAGTTCCGGGCGCGCGGTCGGCGACTTCACGCTCGGCGAGCTGTTCGGCTCGGCCGCCACAGCGCCCTTCGGAGCCAGCCCGTTCGGAGCCTCGCCGTTTGGTGCCAGCCCGTTCGGTGCGTCCCCGTTTGGTGCGTCGCCGTTTGGTGCCAGTCCGTTTGGTGCGTCGCCGTTTGGTGCCAGCCCGTTTGGAGCGTCCCCGTTTGGTGCGTCGCCGTTTGGTGCCAGTCCGTTTGGTGCGTCGCCGTTTGGTGCCAGTCCGTTTGGTGCGTCGCCGTTTGGTGCCAGTCCGTTTGGTGCGTCGCCGTTTGGTGCCAGCCCGTTTGGTGCGTCGCCGTTTGGTGCGTCGCCGTTCGGAGCGAGCCCGTTTGGTGCGTCGCCGTTTGGTGCGAGTCCGTTTGGTGCCAGTCCGTTTGGTGCGTCGCCGTTCGGAGCGAGCCCGTTCGGTGCCTCGCCGCTGTCAGAACTCGGCTTGGCTGCGCCGATCACTGCGATCCCGCTGTCGGGCTCCGTTCGCACTCGCGCGCTGTCCAGCTATCGGCTCGACGAGTTGGCCGACACCAGCCTGCTCTTCGACCTGCCGATCTCGCCCTTCATCGGCACCACGCTGCTCGACTGCAATCTGATCGACTGTCGCCAGCCATTCGGCTTCACCATCGGTGACGCCGTCGCTGCAGGAGCGATGCTCGGTTCGGCCACACTCGGCGACCTGCAGCCGGGGCTCTCGGGCCTCGCCGTCGCCGACCTCGTCGGGACGCACCCGGACTTCACCGAATCGGCACTACGCACCTTCGTCGGTGCGATCACGCTCACGCTGGCGGGCGCCGAAGCCGCCGGTCTGGGCGTCGACGGCGTGCCCGTTCAACTCCTCGATGCCTATGACACCACCACATTGAGCGAGGCCCGCCTGCTCTTCTCGGGCTGGCGACTCGTCGACATCGGCGGCCTGGCCGCCGGATTGGAGACCTCCGATCTCGACGCCGCCATCGCGGCATGGGGGGCCGACCAGACAACGACAGGTCAGGAACTCACGATCGGCGACCTGACGCGCAAGCTGCCGGTGGCCGACACCAACGGCCTTGCTCCGGATGAACTCTGGGCCGACACCCTCTCGCTCGGCACCATCGCCGATGCCGTTGTAAGAAATTCGCTCCCACTCCTCGTCGACGACGTATGGCCGCTCCTCGCTCCGTTGCGCCTGGAACACCTGCGCCTCGACAATGGCACGGATGCCGGTGTACCGGTCAACCTGACCACCCCTGGGGCCACCGACCGAACGCTCGGGACGATCCTGGGGCGTACCACGCCGCCGACGACGCCGAGCCTCGACGTCCTGCAGCGGCTCGAAGGTCTCCTGTGGGGTGACATCATCGGCGGCGGCGAACAGGCGCCCCTCCCGAAGGTGCGCAACGTCGTCGTCGCCGACATCGTCGACACGTTCGCCGGCATCACCCTCGGCGAGTTCCTCCGGGCCGCCCAGCCGATCTCCGATCAGGACATCGAGCTGTTCGACTTCAGCGCCATCGACCTCGCCGACTACAGCAACGACACCGGCGTCACCTTCGACGTCGAGTTCACCGCCGACAACCTGCGCCGGACCGAGTCCGTCCGCATCGCCGTGTCGCTCCCGCCGGGAAGCCGCTACGTCGAGGGTTCGGCGGGGCTCCAAGAGTGCCTCGTCGACGAACCGTGCACCCCTGTTCCCGACGTCGGCGCGCCGACGCTCTTCGGCGACTCGCTCGTCTGGCAGATTGCCAGCGTCAAGTCGGCAGCGCAGTACACGATCTCGTTCGGCGTGCGTTCGCCCGCGGTGATCGGTCCGGTCACGGCCTCGGCGCAGGCGCGGCTCCTCGGCGCCGACGTGATCGCGAGTTCGTCGACGACGATCGAGTTCGTCGAGGCCTTCGAACCCAACGACGCCCCGACCGATTTCGTTTCGGTCCCTCGCTCGCGAGACATCAACTCGAGCCAGATCGCGCTGTCGCAGATCGCCGATTCGACCGACGTCGACCTGTTCCGGTTCAACGTCTCGCAACCGGGCACGCGCATCGGCGCCGTCCTGTCGAACCTTCCCGCCGACTTCGATCTCACGATCATCGGTCCCACCGACGACCCGCTGGGCGAGCCGTCAGGGCGGGTCCTCGAATCGGTCGGCGACAGCCAGACCGGTCTCACGCCGGGTGGAACCTCGGCGCTCGCCGACGCGGGCCAGTACCAGCCACCCGACGGTTTCTCGGTGATCGCCCGGTCCACCGGGCGTGGTACCTCACCGGAGACGATCGATCCCATTCCCGTGCTGACCACCGGCGACTACTATCTCGTCGTCAGCGGGTACGACGGAGCATCCAGCCCCCGGCCGTTCGCCTTGCAGCTCAACGCGGACCGTTCGCTGCTTCCCGCGCCGGACTGTCAGGCCGTCACGACAACCTTCCCGAATGCCCCCCAGGGTGGGCTCGCCGACCTCGCTGCACGGGGCCTGGCGGTCGACGCGTCGACCAACACCCTGTTCGTGCTCGACAACAAGCGCTTCGGTGATCAGTACGGAGCGGCGGCTGCTGCTGACGTACTCGCTGCGATCCAGCGCCTCGCCACCGCCGGCGGGGCCGTCGGTGGCCTCGGCTTGAACGTCGGAGTGGTCGACCTTGCGGCGACCCCGGTGGCGGCCAAGTACGCCGCGTGGGATGCGACGCCGTGCTCGCTCAGAGCGGCCAACGATGTCGTCGACGCCACGATCTCGGTGCTCAACGGCATCTACGCGAGCTCGAACATCGAGAACGTGGTCATCGTGGGCAGCGACAAGATGGTGCCCTTTGCGCGGCTCGTCGACCGGACGTTCATCGGCAACGAACAGAACTATGCCCTGACGTTCGCCGACGACCGTTCGACGCCGATGTACGCCGCCAAGCAGGCAGGCACCTTCTTCTCCGACGACCCCTACGCCGACCCGACACCGAGCCTGGTCGACGGACGCGCCTTGTACGTCCCCGAATTCGCGATCGGCAGACTCGTCGAGGATCCCGCCTCGATCGTTGGCCAACTGGACGGCTTCGTCGCCCGTGACGGCCTCATCCGCACCGACTCGGCGTTGGTGAGCGGGTACGACTTCCTACTGGACTCCTCCCGGCAGATCGCTGACGATCTCGGCGCCGGCCCGATTCAGACACCGGTGGTCGAACTGCTGAACGACACCTGGAGCGCGCAGCAGCTCGACGATGCATTCCTCCCGATCGGCGCGGCGCCCGGCGTCGCGGCCATCAACGGCCACTTCAGCCACCAGGGTGCGCAGTCAGCCAACGGATCCGCAACGAACAATCAGAACGATGCGATCGACACGCTCGACACCGGTGCGACCAACTTCGCTGGTTCGCTCGTCTACTCGGTCGGGTGCCATTCGGGTCTTTCGGTCAGTGAGGACATCACGTCGGCGCTCGGCGACGACTGGGCGCAGGCGTTCGCCAGGACGGCCTCAACGGCCGATCTCGGCAAGTTCCTCGGCGGCGCCGGGATGCTGGCGAACAAGGTCGGCCCGTCCACGATGGGCACGCTGCTGGCGACCGCGGCGACGCCGGCGCCCGGCAAGGTCGCAATGGGCAAAGCGGAGCTGGCACCCGGCGATCTCGTCGCCATGCTCCAGGCCGCCGAGCAGGGCATCCAGGAGCGTGGGAAGGCGCAGCTCGGCGACAAAACGATCCTGTACGTGCCTGCGCCCGGCGAATGAGGCGTTCGCCGCAGCGATCGCCGCCTGCGAGCCGGTCTAGGCGGCCGGCGCGGAGGCACTCGTCGTGGCCGAGGCCGGGCGGGATGCCGTCACCCCCCGCCGCAGCCAGATCGGCCTGCTGCCAGTTGGGGTCGGCGAGCGCACCGAGGGACAGGTCGATCCCGGCTGCGCCGCGTTGGTGGTGATCTTGGACGCGCTGGTGGACAAGCCCACGTTGGCCGAATCGCGGCGAAATCGGGCGAACCCCCTCACAACATGACCTGCCCACTGTCGAAGAAGTCGTCGAACGGGATCCGCAACGGAGCGGACTCCGTGATCACGCGGATCAACATGCGCATCAGCGGCAGTTCATCGCGGCCGATCAGCCCCTTCGCCTCCCACACCGGCAGCGCCTTCGCCAACTGCTGGACGATGTAGGCGCCTTCCAGTGTCTCCCCGGCCATCTCAGACACCGCTTCTGGATAGGTCAGCCCTTTGCCCAACAGGCGGCCCAGCCGGATCGTGCGGCCGCCAACGCAGGTGACGTACTGATCGCCCACGCCGGGCAGCCCAACCACCTTGTCTGGCCCGCCCCCCATCAGCGTGACGATGCGCGCCATCTCTCGCACGCTGACGCCGAAGAGCGCCGCGGCCAGGTTGTGCATGCCCGCGCCGGCCTCATCCACGCCGCCGGCGCGCTCCAGCAGGCCGCCGGCCAGCCCCACGGCCAGCGTGTACACGTTCTTCAGCGCCGCGCATACCTCCACGCCGACGATGTCGGTCGAAAGCCAGATGTGATAGGTGTCGGTGCCGAAGAGCTCGCGCAGCCGGCGCGGCGCGGTCTCATCACGGCCGGCGAAGACGACGCACGTCTGCCGCCGACCGGCCAGCTCGCCCGCGATACACGGTCCGGCGATGGCATTCAGTGAGACCCGGTCGCGCAGGCTGGCGGGCAGCTCGCTCGCCAGCACGTCGGGCAGGATGGCTGGGTTGCCGTCGGGTCGCGCCTCCAATCCCTTGGTGATGGCAATGACCGTCGCGCCCGGCCACAGCAGCGGCCCCAACGTGCGGCCAATCCAGTGGACGCCGAGCGAATTGACGCCGCTGACGATCGCATCCGCGCCATCCAATGCCTCAGGGAGCTGTTCCACGAAGTAGGGTCGGACATTGGGCGGCAATTGCCGGCGCAGCTTCGGATGATAGCCCGTGTCGAGGCACGAGCGGATGATCTCGGCGTCGAGGTGGGTTCCGACAAGGCGAATCTGATGGCCGTTGTCGCTGAGCGGCCAGGCGACGGCCGTGCCCATGAGGCCGGAACCGAGGATGGTGATGGTTGCCATGTGAGAAGCCTCCTGATGACGTTGTTTTGTGGGATGCGGAGCGTCAAATGTGATGCGTGAGAACCTCACGTTCATCCACACATCACTCGTTACTCGTCACGCATCACTCGTCACGTATCACGTCCGCCCGCCGCCCGCCCGGCGATCCGCCCCGTGACCCACGCCCACAAAAAATTGTAGCCGCCGATCGGGCCGAACGCGTCGAGCAGCTCGCCGCAGAGATAGAGGCCGGACGCGTGGCGACTCTCCAAGGTCGCCGGATTGACTTCGGCCAGCGATACCCCGCCGCCGGTGACTTCCGCGGTCTTGTAGCCTTCCGAGCCCGCCCAGGGCAACGGGTAGCGCGTCAGCGCGTCCACCAGCCGCGCGCGGTCTTCGCGACGAAGCTGCGAGAGATCAGCGTCGCCCAGGCCTGTTTCGGTCAAGAGCTGCGTGGCCAGCCGCTCCGGCAGATGGCGGCGCAGCAGCGGCAATGCCGGGCCGGACCCGCCACGCAGAAGCGCGTCCCAGGCGGCCGCATCCAGATCGGCACCACCGCACGCGGAGCGTCGGCTGTGCGCCGCCATCGGCCATCGCGCGCGTGACGACGTGCGAGACGTTCAACACCGCTGGTCCGCTGTAGCCGCGGTGAGTGAAGAGGAAACCGCCGTGGGACGAGACGACCGACGACCGACGACCGACGACCGTGGAATGCCTCTCTGGGTCTTTTGTCCTTGGTCCTTCGTCCGCTGCCCACACCCTCACCTGCACGGACACCCCCGCCAGCGCCCGATGCGCGGGATTGCTGCCCGTCAGCGGCACGAGCGCGGGATAGGTCGGGACGATGGCGTGGCCGAGCTCGCGCGCGATGCGCAGGCCCCCGCCGTCGCTGCCCGTGGCAGGCACCGAGAGGCCGCCGGTCGCCAGGATGACCCGTTCAGACGCGGATCATCTCACCCGACGAAAGCTGCACCGCCCAGCAATCGTTCTCGCGCCGCAGATCGGTCACACGCGTGGCAGTGCACACGCGGCCTCCACGCTGGACATACGCGGTCATCAGCGCATCCAGCACCGTGCGCGCCCGGTCGCTGACGGGGAAGAGCTTGCCCGTTTCGGCCTCTAGCTTGAGCGGCACGCCCAGATCGGCCTCGAAAAAGCGACGCACCTCGGCAAGCGGCCAGGCCGCCAGCACCTTCCGCACTAGATTGGGTGAGCTATCGCTGATGAAATCGGTGTGCGACGCCTCCCTGGGGAGCACATTGCAGCGTCCGCCACCGCTGATCAGAATCTTCTGGCCGGGACGATGCGCTGCCCTCCAGCAGCAGCACGGGGCGCGTGCCGGCCGCGGCATGGATCGCGGCCATCAGACCCGCCGCGCCCGCGCCGACGACTACAACCGGCAATCGATCGATTTCGTCCATCTCTTGATCTTCCACTCGGGATCGCGTCATCGCTACCACCGGGTTATAACGGCAGAGGCTCCCGCTGTCAAACCGGCAACCAAGTTTGACAGAGCCGCTCTGCCGCATTACGATGGAGGTGCATGCGTCGTATCCAGCGTTTTGCCGCTTTTCCACACGAACAGCCCATATCGCAAATGAAGAGGAAGACATGAGCTTTCAACAAATCGGCATCCTACACCCTGGCGAGATGGGCGTCTCTATCGCCGCATCCGCCAAGAACGGCGGCCACAGCGTCTACTGGGCGTCCAAGGGGCGTGGCTCCAAGACCCGTGAGCGCGCCGAGCACGTCGGCTTGCAGGACGCGGGCACGTTGGCTGCTCTATGTCGCATGTGCCAGGTCATCGTCAGCGTGTGCCCGCCCCACGCGGCCGAGGAGGTGGCCGAGCAGGTGCTGGCGCAGGGCTATGCCGGCCTCTACCTGGACGCGAACGCGATCTCGCCCCAACGCGCGGCGCGGATCGGCGAGCGGATGGCCGCGGCAGGCGCAAGCTTCGTGGACGGTGGCATCGTCGGCGGGCCGGCCTGGCAGCCCGATAGCACCTGGCTCTATCTGTCCGGCCCGCGCGCGGCCGAAGCCGCGGCGCTCTTCGCAGCCGGCCCGCTCGAGACAGTTGTGATCGGCGACGAGATCGGCAAGGCGTCGGCGCTCAAGATGTGTTACGCGGCGTACTCCAAGGGCAGCACCGCGCTGCTCTGCGCTGTGGTCGCCGCCGCCGAGCAACTCGGCGTGCGCGAAGATCTGAACCGCCAGTGGGCGCACGACGATCCGCGGTCTCCCGATCAGAACGCCGGCCGCGTGCGCCGGGTCACGGCCAAGGCGTGGCGCTTCGCCGGCGAGATGGACGAGATCGCGGCGACCTTCCGCTCGGCCGGCCTGCCGGGCGAGTTTCACGCGGCGGCCGCCACTCTCTATCGCCGCCTGGCGGGATTCAAGGACGCGGCCGCAACGCCATCGCTGGAAGAGGCCCTGGCAGCTCTGCTTCAGGAAGAGACAGCCGCCGCCTGACGCGCATCGATTCACTACCTTTATCTATTATCTCTCATCCGCAAGGAGTCTGACGATGTCTGCCGCAAAACCGTATCTTGCTCGCATGCTCGCCTTCACCCCCAAATTCAGCTATCTGGCGCCGGGCGACAAATATCTGTTCGCGCCGGAGACGCCGCGGCACAAGTTCAACGTCATCGGCGTGGGGGTGAACGGCCAGGAGCACATCTGTGTGACGCTGCTCGAAGGCCGGGCCGCGATTCACGGCATTTACGATCCCAGCCCGTACAGCGTCGAGGCTGCCAAGCGCGTCTATGCGCAGTTCGTGCCGGGCGGCAATTTGGTCGTCTACGATTCGCTGGAGGCGGCCTGCAACGCGCCGGAAGTCGACGGCTTGGTCATCGCGACGCCGAATTACACGCACATCGACATCATCCGGGTTGCTGCGAAGTCGGGCAAGCATATCCTGCTCGAAAAGCCGATGGCGACGACCATCCGAGATGCCCACGAGATCGCGCAGGTCGCGGCTGCCTATCCCGCCATCTTCCAGGTCGGGCTGCAATACCGCTACAAACCGACCTACGTCGAGGCGATCCACGAGGCGCTGGTGCGCGGCTCGGTGGGCGAGATCAAGACGATCTCCATCCTGGAACATCGCGTCCCGTTCCTCGACAAGGTCAAGCAATGGAACAAGTTCTCGAAATATTCCGGCGGCACGCTGGTGGAGAAGTGCTGCCACTATTTCGACCTGATGAACCTTTTCTCCCGCTCCCGGCCAGCCAGCGTCTATGCTTCCGGCAGCCAGGCGGTCAACTTCCTCGATTTCGAGTACGGCGGCGAGAAGTCGGATATCCTCGACAACGCGTTCGTCATCGTGGAATACGAGAACGGCGTGCGCGCCAGCTTCAACCTGTGCATGTTCAGCCCGATGACCTACGAGGAGATGGTGCTGTGCGGCGACCTGGGCCGGCTGAAGGTGTGGGAGAACGAGGATTTCCTGCCGGAACCGCGCCTGAAGGCCGGGCTGGAGCTGACGACCGACGGCGGCCGGCCCTCGCGTTCCAGCGTTCCGGCGTATCCGGCCTTCATCGAGAGCACCGGTCACAACGGCGCGACCTTCTACGAGCATGTCAACTTCGTGGACAAGATCGAGGGCAAGCCGACGAACGCCGCCACCGCGGAAGAGGGCTTCTGGTCGATCGTCGTGGGGGCTGCCGCCGAGGAATCGGTCAAGACGGGCCAGGTGGTGGTGATCAACGAATTGCTGCGCCGCAACGACCTCGATCTGTGAGGCGGGCACACTGAGGTGGATCAGGAGCGGGATATGGAAAACCTGAAGGCCGATGCCAGGGCAACCGGCAAGCCCACGTGGCGGCCGATGCTGCGCTATGTCGCTGAGTTGCACGAACGCAGCACGCATCCGCCGCGCGACGCCCTTTCCTCATCCCTGGGAGGAGATCGGGCCGGGCTACTGTTATGGGCCGGCGTTCGGCCATTGGGACATCGTCCACGCGATCCTCGATGTGATGGCGTCCGAGCCGCAGCACGCCGCCGACCAAATCCTCAACAATCTGGCGGCTCAGGAGGCGGACGGACTGGTTCCCGGCGTGATCTGGATGCGCGAACCGACGCCGCGGTGGAGCAAGGAGGTCGGGCATCCGCCGCTGTGGCCTGTCGCCGTGCAAGACTACGCCGATCAGACCGGCTCCGACGCGCTGATCGCCCGTTGTTTCGATCCGCTCGTGCGCCAGATCGGCTGGTTTGAGACCCACCGTCAGGCGGCCGATGGCGGCTTCTTCTACACCGATATCCTCACGCGAAGCTGGGAGAGCGGGATCGACGAGGGGATCCGGTTCCACGAGGTGCAGCCCGGACCGTTCGCGTGCGTTGATGCCACCGCGCACGTCTATCTGCTCTATGACACCGCCGCGGCGTGGGGCGAGCGGATCGGCGCGCCGTCAGTTGAGCTCCGCAGGAAAGCGAGCCTCCTGCGCGAGTTCATCCGGACCGAGCTATTCGCCGCGGAGACCGGCTTCTTCCACGACATCTGGGCGATGCGGGATCCGCGCAAACGCCGGCTGGCCTTCGAGGGGATGTGGCCGGTGGTCGTCGGCGCGGCGACGCCGGAGCAGGCCGCCCGCGTGATCGACGAGAATCTGTTGAACCCCGATCGCTTCTGCGCGCCGCACCCCATCTGCACCGTGGCGCTGGACGAGCCGTTGTTCGAGCGCCGCATGTGGCGCGGGCCCACGTGGAACAGCATGACCTACTGGGCGGCGCGCGGTTGTCTGCGCTATGGCCGCCGCGATGCGGCCAGTCGCCTGCTGGAGCGGGCGTTGGATGCGTCCGCCGCGCAGTTCGAGCGCACGGGGACGATCTGGGAGTTCTACGATCCGCATGGGCGGGCACGCCGAAGTGCTGCAACGAAAACCGCACACACCTTTCAATGCGCCGTGCCGCGATTATCTGGGGCACAACCCGCTGATCGCGATGGCGCGCCTCTACGACGGAGCGAAATCATGACCGGCACTGATGCCCAGATAGAAAGCGTGATGGCTGCCTTGCGCCGCATCTACGATCGACCTCAGCCGGCCGTGCCCTGGCGCGATGGCGCCAACCTGCCGTGGGATGATCCGGCCTTCAGCCAACGCATGCTGGCGCAGCATCTCGATCAGAGCCACGGCGCGGCCAGCCGCCGCCTGCCCGAAATCCGGGCGCAGGTGCAGCGGCTGACCGAATGGCTGGGGCTCGCGCCGGGGATGCACCTGCTGGATGTCACCTGCGGGCCGGGGCTCTACGCCGCGGAGTTTGCGCGCCAGGGCGTGCACGTCACCGGCATCGACTTCGGCCCGGCGTCGCTCGAATACGCGACCAAGCTGTGCGCCGATCTGCCGTGCGAGTTCGTCTTCGGCGACGTGCGGCAGATGGACTTCGCGGGTCGAGCTTTCGACGCGGCGATCTATCTCTACGGCCAATCCACCGTCCTCAAGCCGGCCGAATCGGCGGATGTGCTCGGACGCATCCGCGCCGCGCTCAAACCGGGCGGCCGCGTCGCGCTGGAGATCTTGAACGACGATCTGTTCGACAAGAAGAACAGCACATGGTGGTACACGGACCGCGGCGGGCTGTGGGGCGATTTCCCGTACCTGCACCTGGGCGAACGCACGTGGGACGAAGCCCAGCGCGCCGTGATCGAGCGATTCTACATCGTCAACCTGGAGACGGGTGAGATGCAGAGCTACGGGCTGTCCGATCAGGCATATTCCGTGGCGCAGATGACCGAGATGCTGCAGTCCGCCGGATTCAGCCAGGTTCAGACGTATCCCGCTTGGGGTGGCTTGGCGATGAAAGACGCGCAGGAGTGGGTGGTGTATGTGGGGACGAAGACGAATGACGAAGGACGAAAGACCGGGGTAACGTGTGGGCTTTCGTCGTTGTCTTTCGTTCTCGGTCCATCGTCAATCCGCCAGCAGGTCTGCCCACACCGACTGCCGGGCGATCTCGTCCGGGAATCCGACGTGGAGCACATGAGAGATGGGCTGTGGCGGTTTGCGGCCCGAGGGTGGCGGCGTGAAGCGATAAGTCACGCGCAGAGCTAGACGGCGTGTCCGGCCGAAAGCGATCGTGCCGGGGGTGATCGCGGTGATCATGCCGGGCGTGAAGAAAACGTACCACATGCCGATATCGTGCGCCGCGGTCTTACCCAGAAGCAAGAACCGCGAGGGACGGACAATCGCCATGATCGTGTGCTCGCGGCTGGCGAAGCTCCGCCAATAGGCCAGCAGATCAGCGAAAACGGCCGATTTGCCCTCGACCTCGAACTGCCCAGTGGGATAGATGGCGATTTTGTCGGCGGGATCGAGCCGCCGAGCCGCGGGCGGCGGCAGATCGCTTTGCAGCTCGAAAGCCACATACCCGCGCCGCATCGCCCAATGACGCAGGATGGACACTCCGATTGCAACCCCGACGAGCAGCACCAAGATCGCCCACGCCAGCGGCGTCTGCGGCCGATCGAGCAGCAGCCAGCGCAGCGGGATGATTGCGGCCGCGATCAGCGCCAGCGACACCGCCCAGCGGTCGAGCGGCCACTCTCCCAGGCAGTGATGACGCAGTTGATAGGCGATCTTGAGGAGTGTGGCGAGCATGAGACGGTGTCCTGATGAACGGGACGGGCTGACCAAATCCGGATTTCAGCCGATGCGTCAAACGTCGAGCGTCAAACGTGAGGACGGCCAACCAGCTTCACGCTTCACGTTTGACGTTTCACGTTTGACGTGACCGACGCCAGGCCGATTGACAGCGACCTCACCTACTCGCTCCGCCCGCGCCGCGTCAGCCAGATGCCCGCGATAACCACCGCCGCGCCGACGAGTTGCAGCGGCTGCAATCTGTCGCCCAGGAGCACCGCGGCCGAAACAGCCGCGACGAACGGCGTCAGATTGGAGTAGATCGCCGTGCGCGCGCCGCCGATCCGCTGCACCCCGGTATACCACAAGATATAGCCGACGACAACCGCGAAAATGGTCGAATAGGCCAGCGCGGCCCAGGCGCCGGGCGTCACCGCGGCCCAGTCCTGATTCGAGATCTGCGGTATACTGATCAACGCCAGCATGAGCGTGCCCGGCACCATGGTCAACGCGTTGAGCTTCAGCGGCGAATAGCGTGCGAGCAACGGTTTGCCGCCGAGCGTGTAGACCGCCCACATCATCGCTGCGAACAGGACGAGCAGGTTGCCCAACAGCGTGTCGCTGCGCAGGCTGAGGTCGCCTTGCCCACCGACGATCAACAGCACCACGCCGAAAAACGATACAAGGATGCCAGCCACCACCAGCGGCCGGGCCCGCTCGATCCCCAGCGCGTAGCCGTAGATTGCCACAAACAGCGGCGATGTTGCCATCAGCAGCGAGGCGACCGCCGGCGTCGTCCGTGCCAGGCCGTTGATGAAGAGACGCCTGGTACAGCGTGTGGCCGCAGAACCCGAGTAGGATGATGGGGAGGATATCCTGCCGCCTGAACTCAAACGATTCGCCGCGCAGCCGCGTGATGAGCAGCAGCAGCACCGTAGCCATGCTGAAACGCAACGTGTTGAAAGTCAGCGGCGACAGGCTCTGGAGGGCGAACTTGACGATGGTGAAGTTGAGGCCCCAGATGATCACCACAGACAAGATGATGAGATCGGTGCTGGTGACACGGCGGGTGGAAGCGGATGATGTGGTTGAGGTCAAGCGGAGGGTTTCCGTCAAACGTGATGCGTAGTGCGTAGTGCGTGTTCCGTGGCTGCTCCGCAGAGGCTCACGAAACGCACTACGCACTACGCAATACGGGTTATGCAAACACCGCCCGAAACGCCGGCTCGTCCATCGTTTCGTTGTCGAGCAGATAGTGAGCGACTTCGTCCAGCTTTGCGCGGTGGCTGCGCAGGATCTCCCTGGCTCGGCCGTAAGCTTCATCAACTAGAGAGCGCACTTCGCGGTCGATCGATTCGGCGACCTCTTCGCTGTAGTTGCGCTGCTCGCCGATCTCGCGGCCCAGGAACATCATCTCTTCCTTCTCGCCGAAGGTCTGCGGGCCCAACTCATCGCTCATGCCATACTGCGTGACCATCGACCGTGCCAGCTTGGTGACGCGCTCCAGATCGTTACTCGCGCCGGTGGTGATGTCGCCGAAAACCTCTTCTTCCGCCACGCGACCGCCCAACAGCCCCGCCAACTCATCCTTGAATTTGTTCTTGCTGTACAGCAGGTGATCTTCTGCAGGCAGCGGCATAGTGTAGCCCAGCGCCATGCCCCGGCTGACGATCGTAATCTTGTGTACCGGGTCGGAGTTGGGCAGTAGCTTCATCACCACCGCATGTCCCGCCTCGTGGTAGGCCACGATGCGCTTTTCCTCGTCGGTGATCAAGCGGCTGCGGCGTTCCGGCCCGGCGATCACCCGCTCCACCGCCTCCTGGAACTCGGACATGCCGATGCTGCGCTTGTTGCGCCGCGCCGCCAGGATCGCCGCCTCATTCACCAGATTCTCGATGTCCGCGCCCACGAAGCCCGGCGTGCCCTTCGCAATCGTCTCCAGGTTGATGTCCGGCTCCAGCGGCTTACCCTTGATGTGCACCTTCAGGATCGCCTCGCGGCCCCGCATGTCCGGCCGATCCATCACCACCTGCCGGTCGAAGCGCCCCGGCCGCAGCAGCGCCGGATCCAGGATGTCCGGCCGGTTCGTCGCGGCAATGATGATGATGTTGGTGTCGGTGTCGAAGCCGTCCATCTCCACCAGAATCTGGTTCAGCGTCTGCTCGCGCTCGTCGTGGCTGCCGCCCAGCCCCGCCCCGCGCTGCCGACCCACCGCATCGATCTCATCCACGAAGATGATGCACGGCGAGTTCTTCTTGGCCTGCTCGAACAGATCGCGCACCCGGCTGGCGCCGACGCCCACGAACATCTCCACGAACTCCGAGCCGGAAACCGAGAAGAACGGCACGCCGGCCTCGCCGGAAATGGCCTTGGCCATCAGCGTCTTGCCGGTGCCGGGCGGGCCGACCAGCAGCACGCCCTTGGGGATACGTGCGCCGAGCGAGGCGAACTTCTGCGGCTCCTTGAGAAACTCGACGACTTCCTCGAGCTCCTGCTTGGATTCGTCCGCGCCGGCGACGTCGGCGAAGGTGACGGTGGGTTTGTCGCCGGTGAACACCCGCGCTCGGCTCTTGCCGAAGGAGAACGCCTGATTGCCGGCTCCCTGCGCCTGGCGCATCAGGAAGATGAAAAAGCCTGCTAGGAACAACACGGGCAATATTGAGGCTGCCAGCGGCAAGATGTTGTTCCAGAAGCTCGGTGCCACGACGACAATCTGGATTTGATTCGTGCCGGTGCCGAACGCGCTCTCGGCCACGCCGAGATTCCGCAGCGTCTCGACCAAGCTGCCGGTTTCTTCTTTGCGTGATCGCACCTTCTTGTCGTCAGTCATCGTCACGGTGAGCTCTTCACCATCGACAGCAATCCGCTTGACCTTGCCATCGCGCGCCTGCTGCGCCACCTGGCCGATGTCCATCATGGGGACGGTCTCACGGTTGCGCGAAAAGGTCGCGAACAGGAAGATGCCCATGCCGATCAGCAGGACGATATAGATGAGGTTGTTACGCACCGAACCCATATTCATATTGTTCATTGAACCGAACCGCCTCCGCTCAGCGAGCAGGCTATCGAGCCATTCGAGCACAGTCTAGCACAGGGATCAGTATGCGTCAAAGCATGAGCGAATATGCCTGACGCACAGAGATCTTATTATCGCGCTAAGCATCCGAGTGCTCTGTAGCGGCTCTTCCGGTACTGGGTGAGTGTTTTGGAGAAGGGAGTTGGCGATCGACTATCGGCTCGCCGTCGGCAGATGAAAACGCAGTGGCGTACAAGCACAGCGAGAGGCCGATCATGGGATTCGACCTGGTCAACCTGATTCAAACAGTAGGTTACTGGGGGCTATTTCTCATCATTCTCGCGGAGTCGGGACTGCGCATCGGCTTCTTCCTGCCAGGTAATCCCGCATGATCCACATCTGGCGCGACAACCGCGAGAAGCTGTTTGGCACTTTCAGGACGCGCGTGCTGCGACAAAAGCCGACGGCTCCTGCAACCATTGACTGGAGCTATGCGCTGCTTTCGGAGGCGGAGCGAACCGTGTTGCGCCGGCTCTCGGTGTTCGCTGGCGGATACGCGCTGGAAGCGGTTGAAGCCGTCTGCGCAGACACACGGGGCAGATCGGGCAGCATCCCGCAGACCATGGCCGCCCTGCGCAATCTCGCCATCAGCCGGCTGCGTCTGGCAGGCGAAACCAATATCGCAGCCGCCTGTCGCCGTTGCGCCGCCCAACCCTGGGCTGCGCTTGCGCTCATCGGTATCCCGACGAGAATTGAATGACCCTAAAAGTGACGACCGACGTTTTAATGCGTCCGTCGCCATCTTGTGTGTGGGCCATCAGGCCATCCAGATCACCCGCCGACAGTCATGCGCTCGATCTCGGCATCGATGACCGACGGCTCCAGCTTGAGGAAGAGTGCCGCGGGCTCGCGCAACGCCTGGCCCGGAGCCAACGCGCTGACCGCCCAGCGTCCGGTCGCGCCGGTTGGGTCGTAGCGCAACGCCAGGTGCCGGCGTTCCCGCTCCTGGATCTCCTCGGTGTATTGCTGCCCGAACAACTCGCCGTCGTAGCCCAGGTAGCTGTGCAACTTCTGGCAGGTGAAGGGCAGAAAAGGCGCCAGCATCGTCTTCAAGCTGTCGATGACGCGCAGCGCCACGTAGACCGACGTGCCCGCGGCCGCCGGATCGGTCTTGATCTGCTTCCACGGCTCTTTGAGATTGAGATAGCGGTTGGCCTCATGCGCCAACGCCAGGATCTCGGTCAGCGCCTGCTTCAGCTTGACCGCCTCCATCGAGGCCGTGACCCGCTCGAAGGTCGGTTCGATCTGGTCGAGCAACGCGCGATCCGCGTCGTCGAACGCGTCCGGCTGCGGCACTCTGCCCGTCGAAGCGTTTGTAGGCGAAGCCGAGCACGCGGTTGGCGAGGTTGCCCCACGTGGCGACCAGCTCCTCGTTGTTGCGCCGCACGAAGTCGTCCCACGTGAAATTGACATCCTGGCTTTCCGGGAAGTTCGCCGCGATAGCGTAGCGCCACGGGTCCGGATCGTAGCGGTCGAGCGCGTCGGCCATGCCGATCATCCAGCGGCGGCTCTTGCTCAGCTTGCGGCCCTCGACGTTCAGATACTCGTTGGCCGGCACGTCATACGGCAGGTTCAGCCCGCCGCCATACCCGATCAGCATGGCGGGCCAGATGATCGAGTGGAACTCGATGTTGTCCTTGCCCACGAAGTAGTAGGAACGGCAGGCGGGATCCTGCCACCAGGCGCGCCAGGCATCGGGCTTGCCTGTCACCTGCGCCCACTCTTTGGCCGCCGAGAGATAGCCGATCACCGCGTCGTACCAGACGTAGATGCGCTTTTCCTCGAAGCCGGGCACCGGGATAGTCACGCCCCACTGGATGTCGCGCGTGATCGGCCGGCCGCGCAGCTCACGGCTTTCCAGCCGGGCGCGCGTCTGGTTCATCACATTGGAGCGCCAATGCTCCTTCTTGCCATCGCTGACCCACGCCAGCAGCGGATCGTTCAACTTGCCCAGGTCCAGGAAGAAGTGCTGCGTGCTGCGGATTTCGAGGTGCGAGCCGCCGCAGTATTTGCAGCGCGGCCGGATGAGGGTCGTGGCGTCGTAGGTGCGGCCGCAATTGTCGCATTGATCGCCGCGCGCGCCGTCGTACTCACAGAAGGAGCAGATCCCCTCGACGTAACGGTCGGCCAGCCACTTGGCGCAGTCCAGGCAATAGAGCTGCTGCATGGTGTCGAGATAGATATAGCCGTTCGCCAGATGAGTTTTGAACAAATCCTGCGTCACCGCCCAATGATTCTCGGTATCCGTCTCGGTGAAAAGGTCATAGCTGATACCCAGGCGCTGATACATGGCGACGATGCGCGGATGATAGCGGTCGACGATTTCACGCGACGTGACGCCCTCTTCTTCGGCGCGGACGGTGATCGGCGTGCCATGCGTATCCGAGCCGGAGAGCATCAGCACCTCATTGCCGCGCATGCGGTGGTAGCGCGCGAAGATGTCCGGTGGCAGATACGCGCCGGCGATGTGGCCGATGTGCAGATCGCCGTTGCAATAGGGCCAGGCGGTGAAAACCAGGATCTTTTCGGACATGAACGCCTCCGGGCGTGAAACGTGTTACGCCGCTGTTGTCATGGTGGCTATTCTATCATGAATGGGTGAATGCGTCGAAATCCAATCACATATCGACCGTCTGCCACTCGAAATCGAATATTTGTGCTATTGTATTTGCCTAGCTTTTCTGCTATACTTTGACATGTTGGCGCTTGGGGCTGTGCAGCCGGTATGTTGTCGGAATTCTCGGAAAGCGGGAGAAAGGAGGCTTTCCTATGGCCGAGTTCAAGATCAAGAACCTGATGGTTGACGTTGTGTCGGGCGTACATTTCCCCGACCTTGACAAGCTCTGCCTGTATCCAACCAAGCTCTGCTTGATTAGCAAGTGCTTCAAGTACATCTCCTGTGACCTCCCAAGCGCGTGCATAATGGGTAGTTGCACCGTACCGTCGGCCGGGTGTTTGTGGGCCTGCTCGAAATACGCCTCGAAGCCGTGTATCGACGCCACATGCCACATGCCCACTAACGTCACGCCCGACGTTCTGATCGTGTGCGGTGACTCGAAGATGTTGGTGATCGACTTGGACAAGCTGGCGATCAATCCGGAGGTGATCAAGGAGGTGCAGGCCGAGCTTGACCAGGTATTGAAGGTTGTGGCAGAGCATGGCGTCGAGATCAACCGGGCAATGGCGCCGCAGACCCTGGCGCAGGCCGAAGTGCTCGAGAAGGAGCTGACGGTCGCGCTGGAAGAGGTCAAGAGGCTGAAGGGCGGCCTGAAATAGCAGTGGCTGCGGTCGGCATGGCTGACCCGATGAAAGACTGTTCAGGCCCTAAGCGCCGGCGCTGAGCCTCGAATCGGGGGAAAGTCGAGACGCCATCTTGTCGCAAACTATCGTCCTCAAAGATATTCTGCAAGCTCATTTCCGGGCCAGTCCCGGTTTTGAGCTTGTTCTATTTGAGCGCCTGCCGGAGGCTTATCGGACGCAGTTCGCCTCGCTGCAAGCGGACCCGGATTTCTATGGGGTGTTGTGGCCGCAGGCGCCCGGCCTGGCCTTGAAGGCGGTGGATCGGGAGACAGCCCTGCTATTCTTCACATTGCAGCAGCCCGGCCAGATTCCGGCCTACGTGCGCGCCAGCTTCGGCGAGCGCTGCAATCAGGCCATTGCCGAGCTCGTCCTGGATGGGGTGTTAGAAGTGGCGCTGGAGCCCGGGGGCGAGTTTGCCCGCCCATCACCTCATCCATGGACGCGGGCGCCGACCTTGCCGGCGGCTGGCATTGCCCGACTCGCCGTGAGGTCCTCAAACCGCTGTCGGCACCTTTCACGTCCCCTCAAGCTCTACGCCATACGGCCGCGGCCTAGTTGCAGATCATCCCGTGGACGTCTTGGCGGGTTGTCGCAGTCTCGCCCGAGTCAACGCGCGTGTGCGCCCGATCCCCTGTTGCCGCTGCGTCTGGTCGTCGGCCTTTGCCGAGCAGCCGACGATGAGCCGCACCTTGGATGCGCTACAAGCTGAACGGCTCAGTCAGTTGCGTGCCGGACAGTTGGCGTTGCTGCGAAACATGCCAACTCCGCCAAGACGACTGGCGCAACCGGTCATCCTGGAATGCGTGACAAAGGCCACCGGCGCGGGATGGCGCAGCCAGTTCACGCCTTGCGCAACTGCGCCTGTGTGAAATTATCCTGCGCGCCTATGCCGGTCTGCACAGCCAGGGGATCATCCACGGCGACATCCATCCCAACAACATCCTCGTTGACGGCGCCGGCGCGGTGCGATTGATCGATTTTGGCCTGGCACGGGTGTCTGATCCGGCGCTCGGCCTCAAGGAACCGTATCGGGGCGGCGTCGCCTTCTTCTACGAGCCGGAGTATGCCGCGGCGGCCCGGGCTGGGAAACCCCCTCCGCCTGCGTCGGAAGCGGGAGAGCAATACGGCTTGGCTGTGCTGCTGTATCACCTGCTGACCGGCCTGCACTACCTCGACTTCTCCCTGGAGCAGGATGAGATGCTGCGGCAGATCGCGGAAGACCCTCCGCTGCCGTTCGTTCGCCAGGGTCTGGACGCGTGGCCGGCGATGGAGGGGGTGCTGGCCCGGCCCGAGCAAGGACCCAAAGGATCGCTACGAGGACGTAGCGGCCTTAGCGGACGCGATCAGGGCGGTCGCGGGCTCGCTCGAAGTAGATACATCGGCGGCTGATGCACCGCCGCAGGTGGATTCAACCGCGCAGGCGTTTCTGGCCGATGTCCTGGCGCGCGTTGCGTTGGACGGCCCCATCTTCGTGAACGGTCTGCCCAAGCCGCCGATCGCCTCGATCAACATGGGCGCGGCCGGCATCGCCTACGTGCTCTACCGGATCGCCTGCACCCGGAGCGACGCTGCGCTGTTGGCGCTGGCCGACGTCTGGGCAGCGCGTGCCGCATGCAGCGTTGGCGATGATGCCGGTTTCTACAACCCGGAAGTCGAGCTCAGACCGGAGACGGTGGGACGCATCTCGCCCTATCATACGCCGACAGGTATTTTTGTCACGCAAGCCCTGATCGCCCAGGCACGGGGCGACCGCATGGCACAGGAGGTCGCAGTGCACCGCTTTATCGCGGCGGCCGACCAATCTTGCGACGGACTGGACGTCACGCTGGGAAAGCCGGCTTGCTGGTTGCCGGTGCGCTGCTCTGCGAGGCCTTGTCCGATCAGGCCGCAGCGGAGCGAACCGGTCTACTCGCCCTTGGCAATGCGACGATGGCGGGGATATCTGGCTCGAACCTCGACAGCTATCCGTCCATTCGGGAGGCGCATGAGTTGACCAACCTGGGCATCGCACACGGCTGGGGTGGGATGCTCTATGCGACGCTGCGGTGGTGCGAGGCCACCAGCGTGGCGCTGCCGGCCCATACGAGGAACGACTACGCAGTTGGCTGTGGTCAGCCGGTGCGCGGTGTTCGCTGGCGTTGGCAACTGGACCAGCCGGACCTCTACATGCCTGCAACGGGAACAGCGCCGGCTATGTCCTTCTATGGACGCTCGCCCACCGATTGGCCGGGAGCCCGCCTACCGCAGCCTGGCTGAAAAGGCAGCTATGCTGGAGGACCCGGCGCAGATCGGCAGCCTGTGCTGTGGATCCGTCACACGGGTTATTCTATCATAGAGAGCAGCGCTTAAACGAAAAGCAGGCCGGTTCATCGCGAACCTGGCCTGCCTTCGAATCAATGCTGATGCACGGCTATCGGCGCGGCTGAACAAAGTACTGGATCAGGGCGACGATTCCCAATCCGATCAGCAGCACCGGCCAATACACGCCCAGGAATTGCGGCCCGCCCAAGAACGACGCGAAGATGGCGAACATGACCAGGCTGATGAGGATCAGCCAGCCGCCGCTCACCAAGCCGCGGCCAAAATGGCCTGCCAGCAGCCCTTCCAGGATCACTCCTACGCCCACGAAGCCGAGGATGAGGGTCCAGGCATACGCCCAACTGGCGAAGTTGCCGGTGGCGTTCTGCCAGGTGAGCAGCAGACCGATGCCGCCGACAATGCACGCCGGCACAGCCATGCCGGGGTTGCCTGTGACCAGGCCGAGCACGAACAGGAAGACTCCGACGCCGATGACGATCACCGGCCACGTGAACCCCCCAATCCGCTCGAAGATGCCTGGGAAGAGCTGTCCCGGCAGGAACACCAGCCCCAGGACGATCAGCAGAATCCCAATACCCACGCCCGATCTCGTGGAACGATCCATGATGATACCCTCCGTTTGCACGTAAAGCTCTCAGCCCTGTTCTACGCAGCAGGCGAGCGCGGGTTGCGAGAGAGCGCGAGTTCCATATAAATGTTCCCGTCACGATGGTCGTACTCTACAAATCCACAGGCGCGATACAGGCGGATGGCCGGCTCCCAATCATCGTTGGTCTCCATCCACAGCCGCATCAGCCTGCGCGCGCTGCCGGCCTCGATCAGGCGCATCACCAGCGCCTGCGCCAGCCCTCGCCGCCGCCAGCGCGACGCCACCGAGACGCGCACCATCTGCGCGGTCGTGTCGTCCTCGAAAACGAGCGCGGCCGTCCCGACCAGACCCAGCGCATCCTCGGCAACCAGGAAGAGATGTCCCCGGTCGATGTAGTTCGCCGCGATGTCGTCGATATCGGGGTTGCACGTTTCATCCACCGCGCCGAAGTGCTCGCCCAGCCCCGCCAGGATCAGGCGTCGGGCGGCTGCCTGGTCGGATGGGGTGAAGGCGCGGATGACCAGCTCGGACGGTTCACGCATCATGGCGCAGCCGCTTGCTGACATACGCCACATCGGGCTGACCGTAGCCCAGCTCCTCGAACAGCGACAGCGAGGCGTCGTTGTGCCGCTCGATCAGCGCGGCCCACACCTCCAGCCCGAGATCTTGCGCGAACCAGCGCTCGGCTTCGACCACCAACCGGCGCGCCAGCCCCTGGCGTCGGTATGCCGGCTCGACCGCGAGGCGGTTGATCCAGCCCTTGCGGCCATCGTGCGTCAGCACTGCGACGGCGACCAGCTCGCCATCGGCGCACAGCCCGATGACGCGTTGCAGGCCGGTCGCCATCTGTCGGGCGAATGCCGCCGGCGCGTCGCGGCCTTCGGCGCGCACGGGCAGACCAGAACGTTGCCACAACGCGAGAACGTCGTCGTAGTCTGCTGCGTGCAGGTCACACAGGATGAGCGGGATCGAGGACATGACTGTGAGCCTCCAAAAACATGGAAGTATAGTAACCGTAGGGTAAGAGTATCTTTTCTGTAGTCGGATGATGCAGGGAGCGTCAAGCAAAGGATGCTTAATTATTCTATAATGCCCATCGAGAGACGCAAACAGGGTTCTCTCCTTCTCCTCCTTTTTGAGCACCGGGGTAAGGGCAGCCCCGGTGCTCACGCGTCCGGGGATAGTGCATTCCATGTCTGCGCTGAGTATACCTCCGCAAATGCCTTAATCCAACTCTTAACTTCCACTTACCACCCCTTAAAGACAACCGGCTTGCGAACCGCTATAATCCCATGAGTATGTGTACATCCGCCGGGTTCGACCTTTGGCAACACATTGCTGCCTGACCCGGTAACACCCGCTCATGTGGAGGTAGCTGTCTATGAAGAACCTACGGTATGTGACTCTGGTCGTGCTGTTGGTGAGCGTGCTGGGTTTGTCAGCCTGTTCGGCGGCGATCCCCAGCGCGTTCTCGCTGGTCGACAATTTCGTCGTGAATCGACGCACGGCAGCGCCCGTCGCAGCCGCAGTCGTGGCGGCCGCGCCCGCGCCTCAACTCCCCGCGGCGCGACCGGCAGCCAAAGCGTTGGCTGCTGGCGATCTCCAGGAACGCCTTGAGGAGATCTACAGTTCGGTCAACCCGTCGGTGGTAAACATCCGGGTGGCGGTTTCGCCCAGCGCAGCGATGGGCAGCCTGCCGCAGATCCCTGGGATGCCCAATTTCTTCGGTATGCCCGAACAGGACGACGAGGACAGCAATTCGCCGATGGCAACGGGCGAAGGCTCCGGCTTCGTGTGGGACAGCAAGGGCCACATCGTCACCAATAACCATGTTGTCGACAGCGCGCAGAAGGTCACCGTAACCTTTGCGGATGGCACGACTGTCCCGGCCACGGTTGTCGGCGTCGATCCTGAGAGCGACCTAGCGGTGATCAAGGTCGACACCAAAGCAGTCAAGTTGCAGCCGATCAACGTTGGTGATTCGAACAATGCTAAAGTAGGGCAGTTTGTGGTGGCCATCGGCAACCCATTCAGCCTGGAAGGCTCGATGAGCTTCGGCATTGTGAGCGCCCTGGGCCGTAGCCTGCCGGTGAACGGCGAAAACGCGCTGCCGAGCCAAGGTCCCAGCTACACGATTCCTGATATCATCCAGACCGATGCGCCCGTGAACCCCGGCAACTCCGGCGGCGTGCTGCTTGACCTGGATGGCAACCTCGTGGGTGTGCCCACGGCGATCGAATCGCCCGTGCGCGGCTCAGCGGGTGTTGGCTTCGCCGTACCGTCGGCCATCGTGAAGCAGGTTGTGCCCGAGCTGATCAAGAATGGCAAGTTCGTCCACCCGTGGATCGGTATTAGCGGCGGCACGTTGTCGCCCGTCGTGGCGAAGGAAATGGGTCTGCCCGAGACGCAGCGCGGCGCGCTGGTCGCCGCGGTGACAGCTGGCGGCCCCGCGGAGAAGGCCGGTCTGGTCGGCAGCACCAAGCCGGCGACGATCGACGGCCAGGAGATCAAGGTCGGCGGCGATGTGATCACGGCGATCGACGGCCAGCCGGTGAAGCGGTTCGAGGATCTCGTCACCTTCCTCGCCCGCAACGGTAAGGTGGGCCAGACCGTCAAACTGACCATCCTGCGCAACGGCACTGAAATGCCGATATCGCTGACGCTCGCGGCTCGTCCTGGCGCTAAGGCGAATCAGGATAGCACGCAACCCCAGCAGGGGCAACCGCAGGCGACTCCGCGGAGTCGGGGTAATCAGGGACAACCGCAAGCGACGCCTCAGCCGAGGGGTAACCAGGGCACTCCTCCGCAGGGCAGTGCGCCGCAGGGGTCTGCACCGCAGACCGTTCAGGGCGCGTGGCTGGGCGTGGCCGGCGTCGATATGACGGCGGATCTGGCCGAGGCGATGGAACTGGACGAGGACCAGACGGGCGCTTTGATCCAACAAGTCGTGCCGAACAGCCCGGCCGCCAAAGCGAAGTTGCAAGCCGGCACCGAGGACTTCGATCTGAACGGCGAGACCGTCATGATCGGCGGCGATGTTGTGGTGAGCGCGAACGGCAAGAACGTAGAGACGATGCAGGATCTGGTTAAGATTGTTCAGGGCATGAAGTCCGGCGACAAGTTGAACCTGACCGTGCTTCGTGACGGTGAAGAAACCAAGGTCACTGTGACCCTGGCAACCCGACCGGCGGCACAGCAGCCGGCGCCGCAAGGCCAACCCCAGCAGGGGCAACCGCAGGCGACGCCGCAGCCGCGCGGCAACCGGGGCACTGCACCCCAGGGGCAGCCCCAGCAGGCGCAACCACAAGCGACGCCGCAGCCGCGAGGCACTGCCCCGGCTGCACCGCAGACCGCTCAGGGCGCGTGGCTGGGCGTGGCCGGCATCGATATGACGGCGGATCTGGCCGAGGCGATGGAACTGGACGCGGATCAGACCGGCGCGTTGGTCCAGCAGGTCGTGCCCAACAGCCCGGCTGCCAAGGCGGGCCTGAAGGTTGGCACCGAGGATCTTGATCTGAACGGTGAGACCGTGAAGGTCGGCGGCGATGTTGTCGTGAGTGCGAACGGCAAGAACGTAGAGACGATGCAGGACCTGGTGAAGATTGTGCAGGGCATGAAGTCCGGCGAGAAACTGAACCTGACTGTGTTGCGAGACGGCAAGGAAGTCAAAGTAACCGCTGAACTCGCGACCCGTCCGGCCAACTAACGGGAGCCGGCCCAACTAGGGAGCAACGGTTTCGGTTTGGGGCAACCGGAGCCGGAGTTTCAAAACGTTCGAGGGGTGCTTCTGGGTGGGGGCATCCCTCGACGTATTTTAACCCAGTGTTCCCACTGGCCTGGAATTGTCCTACCGTCTCATCGGCGCGAGAATAGCGGCGTGAACCAGCCCGATGCTTGACCGAGGCTCGCCCGATGGCTGAATCGCTGCCCCAACATTTTGACCTGTTGCATCGTGTGCCCTACTTCGCCGGTCTGACCGACGAGGTGCTTGCCGCGCTGGTCGCGGTTGCCGGATCGCGGCGCTACGCCCGCGGCCAGATCATCTTCCTCGAAGGCGACCCGTGCGCCGGGCTGTATATCGTGGCGGCCGGCGAGGTCAAAATCTTCAAGCTCTCTCCCCAGGGTCGCGAGCAGATCATCCACCAACTGGGGCCGGGAGGCACGTTCAACGACGTCGCCGTGCTGGATGGCGGGCTCAACCCCGCCAGCGCCGCCGCCACCACCGACGCCACGCTGTGCATTATCGGGCGCGAGGACATTCGTCGCCTGGCGTACGCCTATCCGCAGCTCGCCTGGGCGCTGATCGAGAGCATTGCGCGGCGGCGCGCGTCACCTGGTGAGCGTGGTCGAGGATCTGTCGCTGCGGTCGGTCAAGGCGCGGCTGGCGCGGCTGTTGCTGGCCGAGGCGGAGCGGGTCAGCGGCGCAGGCGCCATTGATCGGGGCCAGATGATGACGCAGGCCGAGATGGCCGCGCGGCTGGGCACCGTGCGCGAGATGATCGGCCGCGCGCTGCGCGATCTGGCGGACGAAGGGCTGATCGAGTTCGACCGGCACCGGATCGTCATTACCGATCGCGCCGGGCTGCAGGCCGTGTCCGATTCCGGTTAGCTGTTGAGCTGAGAGGATGATCCCGATGTCTCCCCGGCAACCGGCGGCAGAATGTCCTTGCCCGTGATCAGGCGAGCGCCGCGGTTGCGCGTGAAGTAGTTCCACGCCCATTGGATCAGAATCAGCAGTCGGCTCTCGAACTCCACGATGAAGAGCAGGTGGATGAAGAGCCACATCACCCAGGCGAGAAACCCGTGCAGGCGCAGAGGTCCGATATTGGCCACGGCAGCGGCCCGGCCGATCGTCGCCAGGCTCCCCTTATCCTGATAGCGGAATGCCGGCAAGCTCTCACCTGCCAGCCTGCGGCGGATTAGCTCGGCGGCGTAGCGCCCTTGTTGCATGGCGGCTGGCGCCACACCCGGCACCAGTTTGCCGTCCGGGCCGCTGAGATGCGCCAAATCGCCGATCACGAGGATCTCGGGATGGCCGGGCAGGCTTAAATCAGGCTCCACGATAACCCGACCGGCACGATCCAGCGATGCGCCTGCTCTGGCTTCCAACACTCGCCCGAGCGGCGAGGCCTGTACGCCGGCAGCCCACAGCACCGTGCGCGCCGGAATCTGCTCGGTTCCCTTGCTGTCTGCAACCGCCACCCCGTCTTCGCGGATATCCGTTACTTTCGTCCCGGTCCGCACCGTCACGCCCAGATGCCGGAGCGCGACAGCCGCTTGCTCGGAGAGATCGGGTGGAAAGGGCGGGAGCACGCGCTCCGCACCCTCGATCAGCAGAATCGTCGCATCGGCCGGATCGATATGACGGAAGTCGCCACGCAGCGTGTGGTTCGCGATCTCGCCCAAAGCGCCCGCCAATTCCACGCCAGTGGGTCCGCCGCCGACGACTACGAAGGTGAGCCACGCCTGCCGCGCCGCCGGATCGATCTCCCGCTCGGCGGCCTCGAACGCGAGCAGCACCCGCCGGCGAATCTCCAGCGCGTCTTCCACCGTCTTGAGGCCGGGTGCGGTGGCCTTCCAATCGTCGTGGCCGAAATAGGAATCGCGCGCGCCAGCCGCCACGATCAAGGTGTCATAGGCAAGCTCAGCGCCATCGGAGAAAAGCACGCGGCGGCCCGCGGCATCCACATCGATCACTTCCGCCAGGTATACTTCAACGTTCTTCTGGCGCCTGAAGATGCCACGCAACGGCGCGGCGATCTCGCCCGGCGAAAGGCCCGCGGTTGCGACTTGATAGAGGAGCGGCTGAAACAGGTGGAAGTTGCGCCGATCTATCAGCGCGATTGCCACCGGCGCATGCTTGAGCGCCCTGGCGGCCTCGATGCCGCCAAATCCGCCGCCGATGATGACGACTCGATGTGTTGGTGAATCTTGCATACGCGGCGCCCCGAAAGCCGATCTTGCTGATTTGACGCCAGTGTAGCACACGGCTGTCGGGAAAGCAATCATCTCTTGCGACAAAAGTCCCTGACATCGCGCCGCGTCGGTGCTATACTGATGCTATAAAATCGAGCCCTGAAGGAGACTGCTGTGAGCGCGCCGATCTTGCCAGAGATTGATCATCGACTATGCACCGGTTGCGGCGACTGTATCCCGGTCTGCGAGCCCCATGCGTTAGCATTGGTGGACGGCAAGGCCGTGATCGCTGCACCCGACTTGTGCGAATACGAAGGCGGCTGCGAGCCGGCCTGTCCCGTCGGTGCGATCCAGTTACCGTTCCTCGTGGTCTTCGGCGAGCCGATTGGCTGTTTCGAAGGGATAGGAGAAACCAATGGAAGCGACCGAAATCTTGATGGCAGAACACCGTGTGATCGAGCGCATGTTGGCGAGCCTTGAGGCGGGCGCGGCGCGCATTGATGCGGGTCAACCGATGCGACCGGGCTTTTTCATCGAGGCAACCGACTTCGTGAAGGGATTTGCCGATGGGTGTCATCATCGCAAGGAAGAGGGCGTGCTCTTCACTGCGATGGTCGACAACGGGCTGCCGCTCGAGAGCGGTCCCATTGCGGTGATGCTCGCGGAGCACGAGCAGGGCCGCGTCTACACTCGCGGCCTGCGCGCTGCCGCGCAGCGGTTGGAAGCCGGTGATGCCTCTGCGGCGGCTGAGGTGACGGCCAATGCGCTCGGCTACACGGCGCTGCTGCGCCAACACATCCACAAGGAAGACAACATCCTCTTCCCGATGGCCGATCAGGTCATCCCGCGCGCCGCCCATGCGCAAGTGATCGAGGGCTTCGAGCACGTCGAGCATGAGGAGACGGGCGAGGGCGTGCACGAGAAGTATCTGGCGTTGGCCGACGCGCTGGAACGGGAAGCGGCGGCGTAACGGCCAACGAGAAACGAGAAACGAGTAATGTGCTTTTCTCGTTTCTCGTTCAATTGCGAGGGGCTGTGAATACAACGATCGCTTTCTACGACGCGCTTGCGCCGATGTTCGACGTGATGACCGACTGGGACGCCCGGCTGGCAGCAGAGGGGCCGTTCCTGCGCGCGCAACTCGATGCCGTGGGCGCGCGCCGAGTGCTGGATGCGGCGTGTGGCAGCGGCGGCCACGCGCTGTGGCTGGCGCGGCAGGGTTACGAGGTCGCGGGCGCAGACGTCAGCTCGGTGATGATCGACCTGGCACGACAGAAGGCCGCCGCCCAGGCTCTCGACGTGCCGTTCATCGTGACAGGTCTGGACAATCTCTCTCCCTCTCTCCCATTCTCCTCGGCACCCACTCTGCCGTTCGATGCCGTCCTCTGCCTCGGCAACTCACTGCCCCATCTGCTGACGCAGGCCGATCTGGTGGCGGCGCTTCGGAGCATGGCAGGCGTGCTGCGGCCTGGCGGCCTGCTGATCCTGCAGAATCTCAACTACGACCTGCGCTGGCAGAAGCAGCCGCGCTGGTTCGCCGCGCAGGGGGGCGAGTTGGACGGGCAACCGGTGCTCGTCTGGCGCTTCGCCGATTACGATGTGCCCGCCGGACGCATCGACTTCCACATCGCGCTGTTCCGTCAGGGCGAACGCGACTGGAAGGTCGATGTGCACACGACGCCTCAGCGGCCGCTGTTCCAGGTTGACCTGCTGGCCGCACTGGCCGAAGTGGGGTTCGCCGATGTTCAGTCCTACGCCAGGATGGTCTTGCCGCTCGAACGCTTTGGCGTGGACGGCTCGGGCGATCTTGTGCTCGTCACTCGGAAGCAGATAACCGACTGACAGCAAAGTCCTTGAAGACGACAAACATCGAGCGAGCCTGTCGGGCCAGATCATGCTGGCCGCCGCGGGCTCGCTCGACTTGGCTGTTGGGTGGACTCTATGCTGACAGATCGGTTACTGTGTTTTGGCCGGCGCCGAGGCTGCGGCGACCTTGGCTTGTTGCTCTGGTGTCAACAGAACAGTCGGCGAGAAGAACTTGATCTTGCCGTTTTCGATGATGTAGTCTGAGCGGAACACTACTGGATCTACGCCCATCTTCATGAACCGATCCAATGACACGGTACCGGTGACAACTACGGTGTTGCCGTTGACCTGATAGCCGGCTGGGTTGGCGCGTGTGGTTTGCACATCTGCCTTCAGCCAATCACCGATCTGTTGCTTGCCGACGAACAGTCCTAACGGATTCCTGACCGCTGCGTTGTCCGCGTAGAACGCCAGAGCCGCATCGAAGTTACCCGAATTGGCGGCGGCAATGTAGGCTTTGGGCACATCGGCCAGCCCAGCCACAGGAGCCGCTGGTGGTGGGGCTGCCTTCATGACCTTTTCCTGTTGCTCCGGTGTCAGGAGGACCGTCGGCGAAAAGAACTTGATCTTGCCGTCCTCGATGATAAAGTCGGAGCGGAACGCGACCGGATCCACGCCCATCTTCATGAACCGATCCAGCGACACGGTGCCGGTGACGACTACCGTGTTCCCGTTAACCTGATAACCGGCAGGGTTGGAGCGCGTGGTTTGCACGTCCACCTTCAGCCAATCACCGATCTGCTGCTTGCCGTTGAACAGTCCTAACGGATTGCGAACAACTGCGTTGTCCGCGTAGAACGCCAGAGCGGCATCGAAGTTCCCTGAGTTGGCCGCAGCCATGTAGGCTTTGGGCACGTCAGCCAGCCCAGTCGCAGGCGCCGCGGGTTTGGTGGCGGCTTGGGTGGGGCTCGGCGGGACGGATGTAAGGCTTGCCGGGACAGATGTGGCGGTTGGGGCGGGCATAGGCGCGGACACAGCCGGGCTGCAGGCACTCGCCAGTGCGGCGATCACAAAAACGGTCAGGACGCGCGCAACGCGCGTCCTGAGACTAACCTGCTGATTCATTGGAACACCTCCCTCGTTGTGATTCTTGATCTTCTTGTTGATCCGACGACGACTCAAATCCATCTTCTATCTCCTCTCGCTTCCCCCAGATATTGCCTCCCTGACTCTGGTGATAGCTTAGCAGGGATGCACGGTGCTGTCATCGTGAGAAATACCTAGGTTTTGGGCAACGACATACGGACTTCGCCGTCAGGGAGTGTAGGACAGTGTTGGGGCAGCACAAAAGAGCCCGTACGCGTTGCGTACGGGCCTTTGGCGACAGGTTTGGTCGGTTGGGCTAGTTTGCTGGGGACTTGCTCAATCCTTTGGCGATTGCCCAAGTAGCAATCTGTGTGCGCGAGGCAAACTCCAGTTTGGAGAGGATGTTGCTGATGTGCGCTCCGACGGTCCGTTCGCTGACGACGAGGAACTTGGCGATCTCGCGGTTCGAGCTGCCCTGCGCAACGAGCGCGGCGACCTCGCGCTCGCGCGCCGTCAGCCCGCCGAATTGCTCTTTTGCGGCCCGGAGCGGCGTCAGCGATGGCAGAGGATGCTGCGCGCCCGGCTTCGACACCGGCTCGGCCAAAGCGTGCGCAATAGCTTGCTCGGTCTGCATCACGCGCCCTTCAGCCCACGCCGCGGCGAATGTTATTTGATCCAGTTGGTCTCGGACGGTCATAATGCTGCTGTCATAGTACAGCCTATCATGCCAATTCAGGCGGGCGCCGGATGTCTCTAGCAACGCGTCGGCAGCTCCCAGGACGCGTGCTGCGCGCTTTGGTTGGCCTGTTGAGGTCTGCACTTGCGCCAATCCTGCCAGGCAAACGGCAACGGCGGCTGCATCATCAATTCTGCGGTACGCGAACAGGCTTTCTTGAAACAGGGTCCTCGCAGCCTGTGGATCACCCTCGCTCAATGCCACTTGCGCCAAGCCAAACCGCGCGTTTGCACCTGCATTTAGCCGGCCGACATCTTGGCTCAGTGACACAGCTTCGATGTAGCACGCTGTCGCTCGCTCAAGGTTGCCCAAGCGGTAGGATACGTATCCCAACTCGACCAGTGTGTCCGCCACGCCCGGCTTGAAGCCCAGTTCGCGATCGACCGCCAAACTCTCCTCGTATGAGAGGCGCGCGGTGGAATAGTCCCCCTGAAGAACAGAGACGCGTGCCAATACCTGCTCTGCTCTGGCCATACTCCATGCATCGCCAAACTTGCGGAAGATAGCCAGGCTTTGCTCGCCCAGATCCCTCGCTGCCACGTCGCCCAGGCTAACGGCCAGCATTCCCAGGCCCAAGAGCGCATCGGCGATGCTCAAGGGGGCGTCCAGCTCGCGAGACAACGCCAAGCTCCGCTCATAGTACGAGCGGGCCGCGGCAGCATCACTGGCCGAATATGACAGCATCCCCATGAACCATATGGCATGTGCAAGTCCTGGTTTGCCTTCGGAGGCAAGCGCATGCCAAATATCCTGGCTCTGCTCGAGATAGCGCCGCGCCGTGGCTGAGTCGTCCTGAATCCAGGCCAGTCTGCCGGCGCAGAAGAGTGCTTGCGCGCGTGCGGAAGTATGTCCGCGGCCAGGGTAGAGAGTGAGTGCTCTCTCCAACCATATGCGTCCCTCGCTCAAGTGGCTGCGGATGCGCCAGAATGGACCCAGGGCGCCGGCCAGGCGCAAGGCTTGTAACGAAGCTTCTGCGTCGGGATCTGCGGAACCGAGCTGCCAGCCCAACGCCCCCCGGAGGTTGTCGTGTTCTGTTTCGAGTCGCACCAGCCAAGCGATCTGGTTCGCTCGGCGCAGTTCCGGCTCGGCTTGTTCGGCCAACCGGAGGTAGTATGCAAAGTGCTGATCGCTGAACCTTTCTTCTTCATCGGCCTCGCGCAATCGCTCCCCCGCATACTGCCGGATCGTATCGAGCAGATGATAACGCGTTCCATCTGCTTGCGCCTGCGCCACGACGAGTGATTTGTCCACCAATCGCGACAAGAGATCAAGGATGCTGCCGGAGTTGATCCGTGCATCTGCGCAGACGGCTTCAGCCGCTTCCAGAGCGCATCCGCCAGCGAACACCGAGAGCCGGCGCAGCACGGCTCGTTCGGCCTCCGAAAGCAGCGCATAGCTCCAGTCAATCGTCGCGCGCAGTGTTTGCTGTCGGGCGGGGGCTGTGCGGATGTTCGTATTGAGCAGATTGAAGCGGTCGTCCAGTCGTTCGGCGATCTGGTCCACCGTCAAGACGCGGACGCTGGCGGCAGCCAACTCGATGGCGAGCGGCATCCCGTCCAGGCGACGACAGATCTGTGTGATTGCTGCTGCGTTGTGCTCCATCAACACGAAACCCGGCGCAGCGGCTTGCGCTCGCTCGACGAACAAGCGCACGGACTCGTACTGGCCTAGTGATTGGACCTCAGCGGAGGGAGATTGCGGCGGGGGAAGCGAGAGCGATGGCACGCGCCAGGCGATCTCGCCGGGGATGCCAATCGGCTCACGGCTCGTCGCCAGGATGCGTAGATCGAGACAGCAGCGGCTCAATAATAATTCGAGCAGCTCTGCGCACGCCGCGACGAGGTGCTCGCAATTGTCCAGAATCAACAGGAGCTCGCGCGATTCGAGGTATTCTATAAGCCGATCGACTAACGGGCGACTGGACTGTTCCACCACACCCAACGCCTGTGCGATCGCTTGCGGCACCAGCGTCGGGTCCGAGAGCGGCGCGAGTTCCACCAGCCACACGCCGTCTGCGAACTCGTTGACGAGATGACTGGCGACTTCAAGCGCGAGTTGCGTCTTGCCGGCGCCACCAGAGCCGGTCAGCGTGAGCAGGCGGCTCGTCAGCACCATCGGCTCGATTTGGGCGATCTCGTGCTCGCGCCCGACGAAGCTGCTGAGCCGAAGTGGCAGATTGTTGGAGGGACGTTTGAGGGTGAACAGGCGTGGGAAAAGTGCAAGCGCATCCTGCGAGGAGTCGCTTTGGCCTGCGTCTCGCCGATTCATCTTTTCCCACTCCCCAGTACTCACGGCGATGAACGTGTTGTTCTAGTCGTTCTCCGCGACCGGCACAGGGGCGGATGCCGCCGGCTTCTGTCTCAGCACGCGCGTCCTGAAGAGGTCGAAGAGCTTCTCCCGGTTGTCGCGCCAAATGTGGATCAGGGTCGGGATGCCCGGGATGAAGAAGAAGAGCAACACGAGTATCGTGAAGTACTTGTCTATCCCCTCGACGGAACCGAACCAGAGGCCGAGGCCATACCCCAGCAACGGCATCCCCACCGCCCACAGGAACGCGCCGAGAAGATTGAATGTCAGGAAGCGGCGATACTCCATCGAGGCTGCACCTGCCACGAGGGGCGCAAAGGTGCGCACGACGGGTACCCAACGCGCCAGCGTGATCGTCTTCCCGCCATGCTTCTCATAGAAAGCATGGGCCTTCAGCAGATTGTCGCGTTTGAAAAGCAGCGAGTCGGGTCGCGTGAATAGCCGAGGACCGGTTTTGGCGCCGAACCAGTAGCCGATATTGTCACCCAACACCGCAGCGACGAAAAGCAGTGGGATGAGGATGCGGATCTCCATGATGCCGCGAGAGGCCAGGAGCCCCGCGGTCAACAGGAGACTGTCGCCTGGGAAGAAAAAACCGAAGAATAGCCCCGACTCAGCGAAAATAATGAGAAACAGCCCCAAGTAACCAACTGTCTCGATCAGTTTGACCAGGTCGAACTCCATGATCGGTCTCTCGCTCCGCTCGCATAGTCGTGGTGACATGCGTCAGCGAGGTGAACCATCGCGGAGTGCGTGTCACAAAAAATAATTATAACACTCGCTTCTCGCTTCTCCAAAACACCCGCCCAGTACCGGAAGAGCCGCTACAGAGCACCCGGACGCCTGGCGCGATAATAAGGCGCTGCGCGCCAGGCAGAAGCGCTCATGCTTTGACGCCTAATGTTCTCTGTGATACACTATGTAATGTAAGAGCGGCTCGATAGCCTGCTCGCTGTGCGGAGGCGGTTCGGTTCAATGAACAATATGAATATGGGTCCGGTGCGTAATAACCTCATCTATATCGTCCTGCTGATAGGTCTCGGCATCTTCCTGTTCGCGACGTTCTCGCGCAACCGGGAGACCGTCCCGATGATGGACATCGGTCAGGTGGCACAGCAGGCGAGCGGTTGCGCCTGATAGCGTGCCGCGCCCAAGATACAGAGGACGGCCATCGCGGTTGCCAGCCTGGCCTGCGGTCGTCGCCGCAGTAGCACACCGGCCACGGTCGCGGCCGCAGCCCCCGCCCAGAACGGCCAGCCAGGCGTGCCGCAGCCCGGCGGCCTGCTGATCCTGCAGAATCTTAACTATGACTTGCGCTGGCAGAAGCAGCCGCGCTGGTTCGCCGCGGAGGGGGGCGAGTTGGACGGGCAACCGGTGCTCGTCTGGCGCTTCGCCGATTACGATGTGCCCGCCGGACGCATCGACTTCCACATCGCGCTGTTCCGTCAGGGCGAACGCGACTGGAAGGTCGATGTGCACACGACGCCTCAGCGGCCGCTCTTCCAGGTTGACCTGCTGGCCGCGCTGGCCGAGGCAGGTTTTGCCGAGATCCAGAGCTACGGCAAAATGGCCTCGCGCCTGGAGCCATTCGATTCTGATCGTTCCGGTGATCTCGTGATTGTTGCTCGCAAGTAGACCAGCGGCAGAAGTCGCGCACCGCATCCCTCGAGGTGGGGTGGCGCGGGCTAATCTCCGCTGGAGGTGGCGCTGGCGTTCGCGGTCTACCGCCTTCCTCCGATGCTCCGCTGCTGCACCCACACCTTCCCGCCAGCCACGGTCACCTCCACCAGCGCGTCCTCGGCCACGCGCGACGCGGCGTGTGCGGTCAGCCAATCGGCCACATCGGGCGGGTAGGTCGTGTCGCGTGGCCAGAGGATGATCTGCGGCCGGATCGCATCCAGGAACGCGACCGTGGGCCAGGACGCGGCGCCCGCGCCGGGCGTTTTCAGCAGCGTGACGGGGAGGCTCTCCAGCGTGCTTTGCAGCAGCGCGGCCTGTGCCTCAGGTCGGAGCGTCGGCGGCAGGAGCGTCGTGAACTCGCCGTAGCGCAGCAGCCAGCCGTCGGCTCGCCGGCAAGCGCACCAGCTCGACCCCATCGCCGAGGCGCACCACCGTGCCCGTGGGCGTCCGGCCCGGATCGAGCATGCGCGCACCGGGCCAGAGCTTCCCGGCATCCGGCCCGATCGCCACATCGACTTCTGGCGACCATCCGCGCAGTGCGGGGCGTGTTGCCGCGGCCAGCGCCTCGCCATCGCCCTGCCCATCCCAAATCCAGACCTGCCGGCCGCCCGGCGTGGTCACCAGGGCCGCTTCGCCATCCGCGCCGGGGATGAACGTCACGTGCAACTGCCCGTCGGGCCGCAAGTCGATCGCGGTCACCATCAGCAGGGCGGGCACCACGACCACGGTGAGCCACGTGGCGGTCCGGCGTGGCGCGGGCAGCATCCGCCGTATCCGCGGCCGGCCGCGAACGATCAGCGCGATCAGCAGGACGACGAAATAGAGCACGGCTGCCACGCGGCCGAGCGCGCCCGTATCCACCGACGCGAACGGCACCGCGGCCAGCGTCTCGACGACCGCAGTCGTGTAGGTGAGGAAAAACCAGGGGACGACCGCGGCGATCTGGCCCAACAGTTCCCAGATCAGGCCGACGATCAGCGTGATCATGCCGCCGACCATGATCGGCGGCTGCGCTGGCAGGATCAGGAGGTTTGCCAGCAACCCGACCACCGACAACCGGCCGAAGTAGAAGACGATCAGCGGCAAGGTGCAGAATCTGCGCCGCCAGCGTCACGATCAGCCCGGTGCCAGGAAGCCGAGGATCCAGTGGGCATGCTCCTGCGCAGACGCGACGAAAAGAACCGCTCGAAACCGGCTTGGACAGTCGGCGTGAACAGGATCAGGCCCAGCGTCGCTGCGAAACTGAGCTGGAAGCCGACGTCCCACAGCGTCAACGGGTTGATCAGCGTCATGATCAGTGCGGCAAAGCAGAGCGAGACATAGGCGGTGCTCGCCCGTCCCAGCACGATGGCGAAGACAAAGAGCACGCCCATGACGCCGGCGCGCAGCGCGGATGGATCGGCGCCGACGAGCAGCACGTACAGCACAATTGCGATCGCCGTGGGCCAGGCGGCGCGGGTTTTCCCGATCAGCAGACCCAGCAGCGCCATCAGCACGCCGGTCAGCAACGCGATGTTGCTGCCGGAGATGACGATGACGTGCGTCGTGCCGGTCGCCTTGAACGCCTCGTCCACGTCCGGCGGGATGCCGCCCTCGATGCCGAGCAGCATCCCGTTGGCGAGTGAGGCCGCCGGCTCGGGCAGGACGCGGTTGAGCAGGGCCGAGCAGCGCGACCGGAGACCGTAGAGCGCCGCCCAGAACGGGCTGCCCTGGTCGTGCGCGATCAGCTCGATGCGGCCGCGGCGCAGCAGGCTATCAACGCCGCGTACGCTGAGATAGGCGGCGTAATCGAAGTCGTCATAGGTCGGGGGCGTCTCGAGTTGGCCGGCCGCGCGTATCCGGTCGCCGTAGACGTATTCCGGGTAGCGCGCGGTCTGCACCAGCACATCGCCCTGCACCGGCCGCGCCTGCGCGCCGATGGTCAGCCGCTCGGCGCGCAGACGATACGCGACGCGTGCCTCCTGCGGATCGGGGTAGCCGACGATCACGCCCTCCACCGTCGCGCGCACTGGATCCTCGGCCGTGCCGTTGTAGAACGCGAGATCGGCCGGCGTGAAACAGGGGGCGAGCGGTTGCGCCTGATAGCGCGCCGCGCCCAAGATGCAGAGGACGGCCATCGCGGTTGCCAGCCTGGCCTGCGGTCGTCGCCGCAGTAGCACACCGGCCACGGTCGCGGCCGCAGCCCCCGCCCAGAACAGCCAGCCGGGCGTGCCGCAGCCGATCACGCCCAGGCTCCACAACTGGTGCGCCAGCCAGATGCCGCCGATCCACGCAATGGCGAGGTAGACCAGGGTCATGCGATCCCTCGGCAACGGGTCGAAGGTTGCAGGTTACAGGTGAAAGGTCGAAAGTGGCCGGGATCTGGCTCGGTGCCCAAACACAGGGCATGCTATCAGGAGACCGGCCAGATCATCAGGGTTCAACCCACCAGCGGCCGCCCGCCGGGCCAGTGCAGATGCCAGCTCCCATCGCCGCGCGCCGACATCTCGACCGGCAGCCCGGCGGGAAGCACCATCGGGTCGTCCATGTGGCCGAAGGGCAGCCGGCAGATCGCCGGCACGCCGAGACGCCCGGCCCACGCCGCGAGGATCTCGTCCACGGTGGGGCCGCCGTAATCCGCGGCGACCTGGTGGTGGAACGAGCCGCACAGCAAGCCCGCGATCCCGTCCAGCTTGCCCGCCAGCCACATTTGGTGCAGCGCGAAGTCGATGGCGTAGGGCCGCTCATCGACGTCCTCGATCGCCAGGATGTTGCCACGCAGATCGGGGAAGGCCGCGGTGCCGCATAGGTTCGCCAGCACGACCAGACACGCCGCGAAGAGGGGCGCGGCCGCCATCCCCGGTCGCAGCACGCGCGCCGCGGCCTCAGTCTCCGATGAGCAGTCGTACGCCTCGCCCTTCAGGAATGCCATCATGCTCGCCGCCTGCCGCGCATCGGCCGTGCCCTCGCTCAACGTCCCGTAGATCGCCGGTCCCCAGCCGCGCACGCGCCAGCACGCGTGCAGCACCGTGATGTCGCTGTAGCCGATCAGCAGCGGCTGGCCCGCGGCGTGCGCCCCCAACAGCGCCGGCACCAGATGCACCGCGCCGTAGCCGCCCCGAAACGCCCAGACGATCTCGTGCTGGAGCGCGCGTGCCATGTCCTCGGCGCGCGCCTCGATCGGCAGCCAGATGCCCGCCTCGAAGTAGCGGCCGAGCAGCGGCGACGGCACGACCTCCCAACCCAGCGCATCGGCCCAGGTCTGGGCGGTTTTCAGGGTTTTGGCTTTCTCCGAGGGATTTTTCATCGCGTAGGACGGAGCGGTGATGTAGAGTCGAGGTTTCATGAGTGGCCTTTCTACGATATGATGGGTTGCTCAACCGGATTATAGCACATTCGGCTGGCGTGGGCTTTCGTCGGTAGTGGCAGCCGGTGTCCGTCCGCTTGTCACTTTCCGCCCCTCCGAGTATACTCGCGCCATCAACCCGCCTGCGGAGATCCGTCGATGACGCACGAAATGCACGAAACGCACGATATGGGGAAGGTCTGGCGCATCTATCTGCGCATCAGCCGCTTCCCGATCCTCGCCACCACGATCCGTGAGCGGATGCGCCACGAGCTGTTCATGCGCGGCGTCGTCGATCCGAAACGCTTCGAGGAAGAGGTCAAAGAGGAAGCGATCGAATCGCAGCAGCGCGAAGGGCTCATGAATCCCTACACCGACGAGCCCTCCGACATCTGGGAGCGCCGGCTGAGCATCGTCAGGGATCAGCGGACGGACTACTACTTCGCCTACAATCTGCCTCTGAACCGCTTCGATGATATCGCGCGCGAGGTGCTCAAGCTGCGCAAATCGCGCGAGGAAATCCTCTCGCTCAACCCGGAGCTGGCGCCGTGGGAATGGCTCTTCCAGCAAGCCGAGGAATACGAGGCGCTGCCGCCGGAGGAGCGGGTCCACGTCCAGCATCACCTGCAGGAGATCAAGGTCGTGCTGATCCGCGCGATGATCAGCGAGCAGTTGCAGTTCGTCCGCATCGCCAAAGAATACCTCGACATCGAGGATCTGCGATCGATCCGTTCGCATCGGATCGGCACCGGCAAGATCGGCGGCAAGGCGGCGGGCCTGATGCTGGCGTGGAAGATCCTCCAAAAAACACTTGCCAGCCAGGGCGCCGGCCGCGAAACGTTGCGTCTGGTGTTGCCCGACAGCTACTTCCTCGGCGCCGATGTTTTCTACGAGCATCAATCGCTCAACGGCCTGTCGGAGTTCATGAACCAGAAGTACAAGCCGCTCGACCAGATCCGTGACGAATACCCGACGCTTCTGGACGCGTATCTGCGCGGCGACTTCCCGGAATATGTCATAGGGCAATTGCGCGAGCTGCTGGACGTCGTGGGCGGCAAGCCGTTGATCGTGCGCTCCTCCAGCTTGCTGGAAGACAACTTCGACGTCTCCTTTGCCGGCATCTACGAAAGCGTGTTCTGCCCTAACCAGGGCACACCCGAAGAGAATCTGACGGGCGCTCACGCAGGCGATCGCGCGCGTCTATGCCAGCTTTGCGAACCCCAACGCGCTGTTCTACCGCAAGCAGAAGGGGCTGCTGGACTACGACGAGCGCATGGCCGTGATGATCCAGCCGGTGCAGGGCGAGCGCTATCGCGATTTCTTCTTCCCGATGATCGGAGGCATGGCCTACAGCCGCAACCCGTTCATCTGGAACGCCAAGCTGCGCCGCGAGGATGGCTTTGTCCGCATGGTGGCAGGTATGGGCACGCGCGCCGTCGAGCGTGTGGGCGAGGACTATCCGCGCATGGTAGCGCTCAGCCATCCGCAGTTGCGCCCGGAAAGCGGCTCGCATCAGATTCGCCACTATTCCCAGTACTACATGGATGTCATCGATATGCAGCGCAACCAGTTCGACACGCGGCGCATCGGCGAGATCCTCGGCGCCGATTATCCCAACCTCCGCCTCCTTGCCTCGGTCGATCAGGGCGACTACATCACGCAGATGGTCTTCAACGACGAAGGACTCGACCCGAACAAGCTGGTGATGACGTTCGACGGGCTGATCAGCCAAACCGCCTACGTCGATCACCTCAAATGGGCGCTCAAAGCGCTGGAATTCGGCTATGGCCGGCCGGTGGATATCGAGTTCACGCTCGCGCTGGGGCGCGAATATCCGCGGCCGAGCATCGAGCTGCATCTGCTCCAATGCCGCGCGCAGAGCGTCCACTATCTGGCGGAGGAGGTGCGCTTCCCCGAAAAGCTGGCCGGAGAGCGACACCATCTTTGGGACGGTTAAGCTCGTGCCGACGGGACGTGTGCGCAACATCGACTACATCGTCTACGTGGATCCTGAGAAGTACATGCTGAGTAGCGACCCCTTCCATAAGCTCGAGGTGGGGCGGCTGATCGGGCGCATCAACCAACGGTTGGAAGGCAAAGCATTCATCCTGATGGGGCCGGGGCGCTGGGGCAGCAACAATGCGGACCTCGGCGTAAAGGTCGGCTACGCGGACATCTACAACTCGCGCGCGTTGATCGAGATCGGCTGGGGACAAGGGCCCAGTCGGCCTACCCTTTCCTACGGCACGCACTTCTTCCAAGACCTGGTGGAGGCGCACATCTATCCGCTGGCGATCTTTCCGGGCGAGCAGGGCAATCCATTCCACCAGGCGTTCTTCGATGAGGCGCTCAACGCGCTGCCCGCGCTCCTGCCCGACGACGCGCGCTACGCCGAAGCCGTGAAGGTGATCGACGTGTCGGCGACGACCGGCGGGCGGACACTCGAGCTGGTGATGAGCGGCGAAGAAGGGCGGGCGTTGGCGTTTTTGGCGTGATTACGTTGATACGTTGGAACGTTGACACGTTCTAACGTTCCAACGTTCCAACGTCATACGCCGCGACCAGCCGGCGGCCGATGCCGGGCCAATCGAACTGTTGCACCCAGGACAGGATCTCTGATCGGATGGGCTGCCAATCCGTTGATGCGGCATCGATCAGCGCGTGCGACAGCCCGGCGGGATCAGCCGGGTCGTAGAGGATGCCGCGGCCTTCGGCCAGTAGATGCGGGAACGCGCCGATGCGCGGCGCGAGCACCGGCGCGCCGAACGAGAATGCCAGCAGCGCCGCGCCCGACGTGGTGATCTGGCGATAGGGCAGCACGCAGATGTCGGCGGCGTTGAGATAAAGCTGCACGTCCTGTGGGGGAACAAACTGCGGTATCAGTCGGATGCGCGGATCGCCAGCGGTCAGCTTCGCCAGCGTCTCGGCGTAACTCGCCGGGCTGGGTCTCCCCGCCAGGAGGAGCACGGCGCCAGGGTCAGGCAAAGACCGAAACGCCGGCGCCAGCTCTTCGAGTCCCTTGTAGGGCCGCATCAGCCCCAGCGCGAGATACACGAAGGCGTCGGCGGGCAGCCCCAGGCGGTCACGCGCCGCTTCGCGGCTAATCTCGTTGGGATAGCAATCGATGTAATGGCCGTGAGGAATCGCAGCGACCCGCTCGCGTCGGCCAAAACGCGCCGCCACGGCTTCGGCCGTACTGGCGTCATGTACATGCACCACATCGGCGAGCGCGATGAGTTGCGCCGTGCCCCAACGATCGGCCGCGCCCTCTCCTTCGTGCGCCTCGACGTTGTGGACGGTGTAGGCCACGCGGCCGCCGTGCGCCTGGAAGCGGCGCAGTTGCGTCAACAGCCGGCGCAGACGCTGCCAGCGCCGCGCTTGATAGACGAGAGCCAGGTTGCAGACCGTTTCGAGGATCCGGCGTGCAGCGCGCCTGGGCAGGTCGGTAGCGCCATGAAGGCCCAGAAAGAGAATAGCGCGCGGAACGTCATAATGATCGAGCCAATGCAGATGGATGACGTCGGGCCGCGTGTCGGAAGTCAGATCGGCAGGATCTAGCCGTTCGACCAGACGCACCTGGGCGCCGGCTGCGGTCAGCCCGTCTCGCAGCAGGCCGATGTACGGATTGACACCCGTGCCGACGGCCGACAGGATGAGCACGTGAGGGTGCGCCGGAAGATCGTGGACAGCTCGCATCATGGTGACGGCAGTATACCGTCCACGAACGCCATCGCCAAGTTTGTGATCCGTGCGCTAACCTGTTCCGCGTCATTTGCTGTAGGTGCGCTTTCGGCTATACTGTTTGCGGTCGGACTTCCGGCCCTTTTGGCACCTGATTGATAGCATCACACGGGCGGTCATGCCCGCATTCTCCGGAGGTTTTCGTGCAAGCACTATCCCCGCTCAGTTTCGATGATGTAGACATTCTCAGCGCCAACGTGATCCGTGGCCTGGCCATGGACGGCGTGCAGCGGGCCGATTCCGGCCATCCCGGCATGCCGATGGGCATGGCTTCGGTCGCCCACGTCGTGTGGACGCGTTTCCTGCGCCACAACCCGGCCGACCCGAAGTGGTTCAATCGCGATCGCTTCGTGCTCTCCGGCGGGCACGGCTCGATGCTCATCTACAGCCTGCTGCATCTGGCCGGCTATGACGTGCCGATGGAGCAGCTCAAGCAGTTCCGCCAGCTCGGCAGCCTCACGCCGGGACATCCAGAATACGGTGTCACGCCGGGCGTCGAGACGACTACCGGTCCGCTGGGTCAGGGCTTCGCCGCGGGCGTCGGCATGGCGCTGACCGAGGCATTCCTGGCGGCGACGTTCAACCGGCCCGACACCCCCGTCGTGGATCACCATACTTACGTCTTCCTCGGCGACGGCGACCTGGAAGAGGGCATCAGCCACGAGGCAGCCTCGCTGGCAGGGCACCTCCGCCTGGGCAAGCTGATCTATTTCTACGACGACAACCACATCAGCATCGACGGCCCGACCGAGCTTTCGTACAGTGACAACGTGCCGCTGCGCTTCGAGGCGTATGGCTGGCACGTACAGAAGGTCGATGCCTACGACATGCCCGGCATCGCCGCGGCGATCGTGACGGCGCAGGGCGTGGCCGACAAGCCATCGCTGATCATTTGCCGCTCGCATATCGCCTACGGCAGCCCCAACAAGGTGGACACCGCCGAGGCGCACGGATCGCCATTGGGCGAAGATGAAATCCGGCTGACGAAGCAGGCGTTGGGCCTGCCGCCCGACGAGCATTTCTGGGTGCCCGATGCCGTGCGCGAGCGCTACAGCCATGCGCGGACGGTCGGTGGGGCCGCGCAGGCTGCCTGGAACGATCTGGTGACGCGCTACGCGGCTGCGGCCCCTGAGCTCGCGGCGACTTTCCGCCAGGCGATCGCCGGCGCACTGCCCGCCGGTTGGGATACGACCATGCCGACCTGGGACGCCGGCGCGAAGGTCTCCACCCGCGTGGCCTCGGGCAAAGTGCTCGATGCCCTGGCGCCACGGCTCCCCACCCTCATCGGCGGCTCGGCCGATCTGACGCCATCGAACAACACGCGGCCGAAGGATGCTGTGGATGTCAAGCCGGGCGACTTCGCCGGTCGCTATATCCGCTTCGGCATCCGCGAGCACGCGATGGGCGCGATGCTGATCGGCATGGCCGTGCACGGCGGCGTGATCCCCTACGGCGGCACCTTCCTGGTCTTCTCCGACTACATGCGCGGCGCAGTGCGCGTGTCGGCGATCATGAAAGCGCCGGTGATCTACGTCTGGACGCACGACAGCGTCGGCGTGGGCGAGGATGGGCCGACGCACCAGCCGGTGGAGCACATGGCCGCGCTGCGCGCCATCCCCGACTTGGTCGTCATCCGTCCGGCCGACGCCAATGAGACGGCCGCGGCCTGGCGCTACGCGCTGACCGCGTCACGATCGGCCGGTCGCGCTGCTGCTCACCCGCCAGAACGTGCCGGTGCTGCCTGGCACCAAAGAGGGCGGCCTGGATACGCTCGGCCGCGGCGCGTACGTCATGGCCGATGCGCCGAACGCTGCACCCGACGTAATCCTGATCGGGGCCGGGTCCGAGGTTGCGGTGGCGATGGCCGCACGCGACATCTTGGCCGGGCAAGGCGTGGCCGCTCGTGTGGTCTCCATGCCGAGTTGGGAGCTTTTCGAGGAACAGGACGCCGCCTACCGCGAAAGCGTGCTGCCGAAAGCGATCGCGGCACACGTTTCGGTCGAGGCCGGCATCACCATGGGCTGGGACCGCTACGTCGGCTTCGCTGGCGCGACCATCGGCATCAACCGCTTCGGCGAGTCTGGCAAGGGGCCGGCGGTGATGGCGCATCTGGGGATCACGCCGGAGCATGTGGCGCAGCAGGCGCTGGCGGTCTTGGGAAGATAACGGGACACGTGTTGCGTATTGCGTATTCCGTGCCCTCGTTCTGAAGGGTGTTCGTGCTACTCAGGGCTACGCAGTACGCAATACGAAATACGCAAGATGGGATTCGCCCTACGTCACGCACTACGCACAAAGGAGCGCGCGATGCAACAGATGTGGACCCCCTGGCGGATGGCATACATCCGGCGCGAGAAGCGTCCCGGCTGCATCTTCTGCGACATGCTGGATGCGGCCGACGACCGCGCCAATCTGATCCTGCATCGGGGCGAGCTGGCCTTCCTGGTGCTGAACAAGTATCCCTACAACAACGGCCACCTGATGGCCGTGCCCTATCGCCATGTGGACACGCTGGAAGCCCTCACCCCTGAAGAGGGGATAGGCATGATGGCGATGGTCAACCTCGGCATCCGCGCGCTGCGACGCAGCGCTAACCCGCATGGCTTCAACGTCGGTGTGAACATCGGCAAGGTGGCCGGCGCCGGCGTGCTCGATCACATCCATACGCACATCGTGCCGCGCTGGGAGGGCGACGCCAACTTCATGCCGGTGCTGGGCGATATCCGGCTGATCCCGCAGAATTTGAGCGAGACATATGATGAGTTGAAGGCGGCGGTCGAGGGCGTTCTGACGAGTGACAAGTAACGAGTAATGGCATGACGGATCCTGGGAATTCCATCGAGGCTGTTCGGGCCAGGTTCAAACCTCAGCCGATTCGGGTTCTGTTCGTTGGCGAATCTCCACCGGCAGGCGGCACGTTCTTCTATTGTGAGAATTCAAACCTGTACCGTTACACCGAGGAAGCATTCGCCGCTGCTTTCGGCAGACAGTTCGGGCCGGGTGAGAAATTCCGGGAATTCTTCGCAGAACTCGGCTGCTATCTGGATGACCTCTGTGCAGTGCCCGTGAACCATCTTGACAAGGGAGAGCGAGAACTCCAAAGAACGGCTGGTATCGCCTCTCTGTCGGCTCGGCTCCGAGCAGCATCGCCGAAAGCGATCGTGGTGGTCATGAAAAGAATTGAGTCGCATGTGGAGCAGGCCGCAAAACAGGCCGAACTGGGTCGGATTCCGTTTTTCGCTCTGCCGTTCCCTGCACTGGGGAATCAACGGAAATATGTGGCGGGACTGGCCCAGTGCTGTGAACCATCTTGGTAAGGGAGAGCGAGAACTCCAAAGAACGGCTGTGCATCGCCTCTCTTCGGCTCGGCTCCGTGCAACGTCGCCGAAAGCCGTCGTGGTGGTCATGAAAAGCGATTAGTCGCACGTTGAGCAGGCCGCAAAACAGGCCGAAATGGTCGGATTCCGTTTTTCGCTCTGCCGTTTCCTGCCCAGGGGAATCAACGGAAATATGTGGCGGGACTGGCCGAAACCCTGCGCGACCCCCTGATCCAACTCGCACTTCAGCCAATCCGCTGATCTGAGCTCCATGCCTTTTGTCATCCTGAACGGCGAGAAGCTCCATTATCAGCACCATCGCGGCGCGCTGACGTGAAAGCGCCGCCGCTCATCCTCGTCCACGGCGCGGGCGGCAATCTGATGCATTGGCCCGGCGAGTTGCGCCGGCTGCCCGATCACGAGGTCTACGCGCTCGATCTGCCGGGACACGGTCGCTCCGGCGGGCCAGGCCGGACGGAGATCGGCGCGTATGCCGAAGTCGTGCGGGAGTTCGCCGATGCGCTCAAGCTTCCGGCGTTCGTGCTCGGCGGGCATTCGATGGGCGGGGCGATCGCGCTGGAGTTCGCGCTGCGCCACGGTGGCCGGCTGGCCGGGCTGATCCTGGTGGGGACGGGTGCCCGGCTGCGGGTCGCACCGGAAATTCTGCGGGGCATCGAGGCGGACTTCGCGGGCACGACCGCGCTGTTGGCCGACTGGGCGCACGGCGCGCACGTCGATCCGAACCTACAACGCATCTACTTGCGACGGCTGCGAGAGGTCGATCCCCAGGTGCTGGCCAGCCGACTTCATGGCCTGTGACGCGTTCGACCGTCGCGCCGATGTCGCCGCCATCACCACGCCCGCCCTGATCCTCTGCGGCGATGCGGACCGCATGACCCCGGTCAAACACAGCCAATTCCTGGCCGCAGAAATGCCCGACGCCCGACTGATCATCTTGTCGGGCGCCGGGCATATGGCGATGCTGGAACCGAGTTCGCGGCCGATAGTCGTAGATGCGATCGAGCGGTTTGTTGAGACCCTGCGCTGAAAATCACACGGAGACAGCGCGCAAGCCTCCCTGTGGGACGGAGAGCACTGAGTCGTCTCTATCTCTTCCCTCTATCTCCGTGGTTCAATTTTCATCTACCCGCCTAACTCCACCGCCAGCACATCGTAATAGCTGCCGGCCCCGAAGCCATCGAACAGCACGTGATCGCCGGGCTTCAGGCTCGTCAACTCCCGCAAGAACGCGATCATATTCGACGCCGCGCTGACGTTGCCGAACTCGCTGAGCAGCCAGGGCATCGGGATGCAGATGCCCTGGCTGCGCAACTGCTTTTCCTTGAGCTGATTGATCTTGAAGTTCGCATGGTGCACGATCGCCACGGCGATGTCTTTGTCCGGCAATCCGAGCTGAATCATCTGCGCCCGATAGGATTGGTACGCGGTGCGCACAGCCTCGACGCCGTTGCGGACGAAGAGTTTGACCATGCCCATCGGCCCGGCCATCACCACCGGTGACGTCGGTATCTTCCGGTTCGTGCATCAGACCGGCGACACGAATGCTGTTTTCGCCTGTCTCGGCGACCTCGATGAGCGATTGCCCCGCGATCCTTTGGCGGGAGTGCGGGTATGCCATATGCACCTGCAAGGCGCCCTCTTCGTCGTACGCTTCGCGCGTCGTGCCGACGAGAAACTTCATCGTCCGGCCTGGGATGAGGCCAAAGATGCCCGCACCGTTTCCGAAGAGCTGGGCCGCTTGCGCATCGTGCGCCAGCCTGAGGACGCGACTCAAGCCCTCAATCCCGCCAACCAAGATCTTCTTGCCGTACAATCGCTCGGCAAGGTTGCGAGACAACTGCTTGTTGACAGCCAGTTCCGGATTCAGCGCCAGATTCAACGCGCCCACGGAGCCGTCGCAAGCCTTGTGAACGGTCACCTTAGGCGTGCTGTCGGGGATACCGGCTTTTGCCGCGATGCGCTCGACAAAGTCGTCGGAGAGGGGAATGCTGACACCCACCAGCACGGCTTCGACCTCTGACGGATCCCAGCCATTGACCTCGGCGGCCTCGGCCAGCAGCCGGGCGCCCACGCTGACCTCCAGCTTGATATGCTCCTCATCCGTCATCCTCGGCACATGGTGGCGGCTGAGGAAACCCAGCTCGGACAAGTTCAGCGTATTCCCGGCGCCAAGAGCGAAGCCCAAGCGATCCTCGACGAGCGCAGGCAAGTGCGCATTATCATAGCTGGCACCCCACGCGCCATAGACCCCCGCGATCCCTACCTGGGGATTTGAGACCCGCTCAATGCCAAACGGGACTCCGGGTCCGACGGGAATCTCCTCGACCTTAACTCGGGGCTCTTCAAAAAAAGAGGTGGATCCTGCGGATTGATCCTGTGGTGCTTCGATCTCGCTCATAGGTGTACCCATCCTGGACAGTCAAAAGATGTGTCTCACGCTTCAGCAAGTATAACACAGGTAGGTACAAATAGTAGCACGACGCGGTCATGACGCGGGAAGTCATACTTACACGGAGCCAAGGGGTTCGCAATCATACAGCTTCCCGCTGACGTCATTCCCGCCTTCGGCGGGAATGACCGATTCGAGAGCTCATTCTTTTGGGGAGCCAAAGTTTCAATGAAGCTATTCGCGCGCGGCCTCGGCCATCGCCACTACGTTCTCGGGTGGCACATTCGGCAGCAGCGCCTCGTGACTGGGGCTGACGATCAGATTCGGGGCGAGCAGCTCCTTGACGCGGCGCACATCAGCCTTGATCTGCTCGGGCGTGCCGTGGACGAGCAAGTCTTGCGTGTCGATGCCGCCGAGGAAGGCGATGCGGCCCTTGTAATGCTCCGCCAGGTAGGCGGCGTCCATGTTGCGGGCGAGCGCCTGGAGGGGATGCAGGCACTCCACACCCGCGTCGATCAGCCGGTCGATCACGCGGTAGATCGAGCCGCAGGAGTGCAAGATGACCTGGTAGCCGTGGCCGTGCGCCTGGTCGGTGAATCTGCGGAACCACGGCAGGATGAATTTGTCGAACAGCTTCGGCCCGACGATCAGATCGAGCTGCGTGCCGAAGTCGTTGCCGAAGAAATAGCCGTCGATCAGATCGCCGGCCAGGGCGTAATAGCGCTCGTTCGCCTCATAGTAGAACTCGCAGACCTTGTCGGTCACCGCCAGCACCACCTCAGGATGGGTGTACATCTTCGTCAGGTAGTTCTCCATCCCGAACAGATCCATGACGTTGTGGTAGAACGGCGTCCACATCCCGCTGGCCCGGTAGAGATCGCCCGCGTTGCGCAGCACCTCCAGGCAGGGGCCGAAGTCGAGGTAGTCGGCCTTGGGCCACTCGTAGGCGTCCACTTCCTTGGGGTCTTCGCAGTCGGCGAAGGGGCCGGGCGCGCCGTGACGCGTTCTTCACGCCAGTGCCAAACATCGGCTTGCCCGCGGGATGCCGATAGCTGCCTGGGATCAGCTCCGGGCAGATCCAGAGGTAGTCGTCCCCCAGCCGGCGCCGGATTTCGCGCTGGTCGGTCGTCCCGAAGTATTCGTAGTAGATGGGCCAGGTGTCGCCGTGCGGGTTGCCCAGCCAGAAGCCGACGCGGTCGGCGGCCTTGCCCGAGATGATCGTGCGAATTCGTTCGCGGCTGTTCATGATGTCATTGTTCAATGGTACAGGCACTCTTTCGCTGCGTCGGCGAACGCCTGGAGATTGACCGGGTCGCCGAAAAAGAAGTGATCCGAGGGGCAGCAGATATAGCCGCCGTTCGGGCTGGCGGCATGGAGGCGGAAGACGTATTCGCGGCAGACGGCGGGCGTGCCGTTCTCGAAGCACGCGTTCTGATCCAGCCCGCCGATGAAGAAGATGCGATCGCCCACCTGACGCTTCGCCTCGGCCAGATCACAGTCGCCGCCCATATCCGGCGGCGTCATCGTCTCCAGACCGTCGGTGCCGGTCTCGACCACCAACTCCAGCATCTTCATCAGCCCACCGCAGAGGTGATACACGACCTTCATCCCCGCGGCGTGGAGCGCGGCGTTCTGCGTCTGGTCGTAGGGCAGGCAGAACTCACGGAAGAACTTCGGGCTGATCACGGTATTCGAGCCGGCCCCGCCGCCCACCTCGATCAGGTCGATGGGAATCCCTTCAAGCATTTCCACATAGCGGAGGCGCTTCTGCAGGATCACGTCGAGGGCGTGATGGAGGGAATCTGGCTCGTCCATGCCCCAGAAGATGGCGTTCTGCGTATCGACCAGGCAACAGAAATCCTGCCACGGCGAGCCCTGCCCGAAGCCGTGGGCGTGGCTGCGCACGATGCCGCGGCGGCCTAGGCGCTGCTGCGCGGCGATCACCGGCGCGGGATCGAGCGCGACCGGCATCGGTGCGTATTTCTCAAACAGCTCGAAATCGCGCGGCGACTTGATCAGGAATTCGGTTTCCCAACCGGTAAAAACATTGTGCGCTCCGGCGTGATGCAGCTCGCCGTCCGGCGTGGTGATGGTCTCGGCCCACAGGCGATTCCCGTCGGCGTCGGCGCCCAAATCGCGGCGGTCACGCCGCCAGTTCGCCAGATCCTTCTCGGCATAGATTTGCCGCGGGCCGACGTAGAGCACGTAATCGAGGCCGAACCGCTCGTAGGCGGCAAACGCGTCGCAGCCGCCCAGGTAGGTGTCCAGGTAGTACTGCATCCAGTTGTGCACCTGGGCCGGCAGGTGATCGGGCTTCTCGTTGGCGATAGCAGTGAGCAGGCGTTCGCGTGAATCCATCATGGCTCAGCTCCACGCCTCGTCCACCATCGCCAGGTAGTTTTCCACGGGGATGTAGTTAGGGATCGAGTTGCCGGAGCCGAGGACATAGCGACCGCGGCCGCCGCAAATCTCTTTCAGTTGACGCGCCCGGCTGCGCACCTGCTCGGGAGTGCCGGCCGCCAGCCGATCCACATCCAGCCCGCCGATGACGCCGATGCGGCTGCCATAGCGCGCCTGGAACTCCTCGACGGGGATGATGACGTCCTCATACGAATGTTTGGCATCGATCTTCACATCTTCGATCAGGTCTTCCATGATCGTCGCCAGATTGCCGCAGGAGTGCAGGCAGTAGACTAGCCCTTGCGCATGGGCCATCTCCGCAAAGCGTTTGTGCCACGGCAGCGTATATGCGCGCAGCGATTTGGGCCCGATGAGGGTCGCGGTGCGAAAGCCCATGTCGTCGCCGGGGAAGAGGCCGAGCACGTTGGGCAACTGCAGCAGATGGACATACATTTGCTCCATCAGCGATCCCACGCGTTCAGCCACAGCTTTGACCAGCGCCGGGTCATCAAACAGGGCCAGCGACAGCCCTTCGTAGGACATCAGCCGGGTCAACACCTCCAGCGGTCCGCCCGAATGCGATAGGAACAGCCCCATCCCTTCAGGAAGATGTTGGCTGATGTACTCGAACGAGAAAAAATCGATTTGTTCAACGGTCGGCCACGGATAGCGCTCGAAGTCGGCCCAGGAGCGGATGGAGCCGCCGTGCTCGTCGGCCCAACCGCGCTCGCTGGCGCCGCCGGTCGCCGTGTCGGGCGCAATCACACTCGTCAGCGCCCACGGCAGGCCGCGCTCGAACTTGATCACGTCGTAGCCCAAGTGGTACCAAAAACGCCATGAAGTTGTCCAGGGTGGCCGCCTGCGATGCGCGGTCATCGCCAGGGATCACCCACGGCCGCCCCAGCATCGCCGTGATCACCGGGCGAATGATGTGTTCGCTGTCAGCGATATACTCGAAGATAGGCGGACGGGCGGGATGCTCCTGGCCCAGGATGGTGCGGACGA